>NZ_JBHVJW010000001.1:0-1155462 GCF_042798735.1 Microbacterium sp. NPDC057741
GCCCGGTCACATTCCGAACCCGGAAGCTAAGCCTCACAGCGCCGATGGTACTGCAGGGGGGACCCTGTGGGAGAGTAGGACACCGCCGAACTCCTCTTAGGTAAGATGGCCACCCATTGTTGGGTGGCCATCTTGCGTTAACAAGCCTCTACAGGGAGTCAGAATGTCGGAAGAACAGCACCACCGTCGCGAGGACGGGGATTCGTCGCGCTCTGGCTCCTCGAACGGCAAGAACCGCTCGTACTCCGACGCGGCCGGCCGTGCGCCACGCTCGGGCAGCGGCTCGAGCAGAGATGACCGCAACGGTTCTGGTGATCGGGGCTCTCGCGGTAGCGAGCGTTCACAGGGCGACCGTCCGTACCGGAGCGACCGGAGTGATCGGCCTCAGGGTGATCGCTCCTACCGGCGCGATGACTCGCGTGGCGGTGACCGTCCGTATCGGAACGACCGCGGGCAGGGCGGCGATCGTCCGTACCGCAGCAATGACCGTCCGCAGGGTGACCGTGCGTACAAGCGCGACGACTCCCGCGGCGGTGACCGTCCGTACCGGAACGACCGCGGGCAGGGCGGCGACCGTCCGTACCGCAGCAATGACCGTCCGCAGGGCGACCGATCTTACCGCAGCAATGACCGTCCGCAGGGTGACCGTCCGTACCGGAACGACCGCGGGCAGGGCGGCGACCGTCCTTACCGCTCCAACGACCGTCCGCAGGGTGACCGCCCCTACAAGCGCGACGAGTCCCGCGGCGGCGACCGCCCGTACCGGAACGATCGCGGGCAGGGCGGCGATCGTCCGTACCGTAGCAATGACCGTCCGCAGGGCGATCGTCCGTACCGTAGCAATGACCGTCCGCAGGGCGATCGTCCGTACCGTAGCAATGACCGTCCGCAGGGCGATCGTCCGTACCGCAGCAATGACCGTCCGCACGGCGATCGTCCGTACCGCAGCAATGACCGCCCGCAGGGCGACCGCCCCTACCGGAACGACCGCGGGCAGGGCGGCGACCGTCCTTACCGCTCCAACGACCGTCCGCAGGGCGATCGCCCCTACCGCTCCAATGATCGTCCGCAGGGCGACCGTCCGTACAAGCGCGACGACTCCCGCGGCGGCGACCGCCCCTATCGGAACGACCGCCCGCAGCGTGATGACCGCGGCCGTGACGGCGACCGCCGGTCGCACACCCCCCAGCGAGGCGGCGCCGAGCGCGAGTACAACCCGTATGCCCCGGTGCGTGAGCGTGTTCCCGAGCCGCAGCTTCCCGACGAGATCACGCCGCGCGACCTGCATCCCGCCGCGCGCAACGAGCTGAAGACCCTCAGCATGGAGAATGCCGAGCGGGTGGCGCGCCACCTCGCGATGTCGGCCCGGCTGATCGACGAGGACCCGCAGCTCGCCCACGAGCACGCCCTCGCCGCCTCGCGCCGCGCCGGTCGCATCCCGGTGGTGCGCGAGTCGGTCGCGATCACGGCATACGCCATCGGCGACTTCGCTCTGGCGCTCCGCGAGCTGCGCACCTACCGCCGCATCTCCGGCCGTGAGGACCAGATCGCACTGATCGTCGACAGCGAGCGCGGTGTCGGCCGTCCCGACCGGGCTCTGGAAGAGGGCCGCGGCGTCGACCGCTCCGCCCTTCCGACCGAGGTGCGCGTCGCTCTCGCAATCGCCATGTCGGGCGCCCGCATGGATCGTGGTGAGCTCGAACTCGCTCTCGGTGAGCTGGAGATTCCCGAACTCGATCCCGACCGCGCCTTCGAGTGGAGTCCTGCGCTGTTCGCGGCGCGCGCTGCCGTGCTCGAGGATCTGGGCCGGACAGATGAAGCGGAGTTCTGGGCCGAGCGCGCCGAGACCGCGGCTGACGCCATCAACGCGGCATCCGCGGAACACGACGAGATCATCGTCGAGGACGGGCTGATCGAGGACTTCGACGACGAGTACGACGAGGATGCTGCGGGCGAGACCGATGACGCGATCTCGGACGTCGAGGACGCCTCAGCCGAGTTCGACGACGCTGCCGCGCAGGTCGACGAAGCCGCACTGGCGACCGACGACGCTGACGCTGACGCTGACGCTGACGCTGACGCTGACGCTGACGCTGACGCTGACGCTGACGCTGACGCTGACGCTGACGCTGACGCTGACGCCGACGCCGACGCTGACGCCGACGGCGAGCTCGCCGACGCCGACGCCCCGGCGCCCAAGGCCGACGATGTCGCCGCGGAGGTCGCTGAGATCCTCGTCGAGGCCGGTGTTGACGAGCCCGCCGACGAGGGCAAGGCCTGATGGGCCTGTTCCGCAGGTCCGCTCCCGCATCCACTACTCCGCTCGACGGCCGTGATGCCGTGCTGGCTGACCTGGACGGCGTCGTGTATGCCGGGCCGGGCCCGCTTCCCCACGCCGTGGAGAGCCTGAACCGCGCGTCAGTCAGCGCCCGCCTCGGATACATCACCAACAACGCGTCCCGGACGGATGCGAATGTCGCGGCGCATCTGCGCGACCTCGGTCTCGATGTGCGTCCGGAAGACGTGGTCACGAGTCCTCAGGCCGCGATGCGGCTGCTCACGACCATGGTGCCGGCGCCCGCGACGATCTTGATCGTCGGCGGAGAGGGACTCGTCGTCGAAGCGGAGAAGGCCGGCTACACGGTCACCCGCAGCGCCGAGGACGCGCCGAGCGCCGTCGTGCAGGGCTTCGCCCCCGAGGTCGCCTGGACCGATCTCGCGGAGGCGGCGTTCGCGCTGAAGGTCCCGGAGGACGAGGGCGGCATCCCATGGATCTCGACCAACACCGACTGGACGATCCCGCGCGAGCGCGGCGTCGCCCCGGGCAACGGCACACTCGTCTCCGCAGTGCACACCGCGATCGGCCGTCTGTCGACGGTCGCCGGCAAGCCCGAGACCCCGATCTTCGAGGAGGCGCTCGCCCGCTTCGGTGCGAGCAGCGCACTGTTCCTCGGTGACCGTCTCGACACCGACATCCTCGGCGCGAACCGTGCAGGCATCGACTCGGCACTTGTGCTCACCGGCATCGACCGGCCGAAGCACGTGCTCGCGGCACCCGAGGGATCGCGGCCGACGTACATCCTCAGCGACCTGCGCGAATTGCACGAGCCGTATCCCGAGACCGTGCAGAAGGACGGTGCGTTCCATGTGAACGGCGCCGCAGTGCGGGTGGCGGGCGCGAATGTCGAGATCCTCGCCGAGGGCGAGCGACAGATCGACCTGCTGCGCGCCGGGGCTGCGGCGATCTGGGGGAGCGGCGCGGCGATCTACGTCTTCGAGGTGCCAGAGCGCCTGTACGCCGACCCGTTCCACCGTCCCTGACTCTGCACACTTCCGAGCGGCGCCGGTTCGGCGTCCGTCGCCCGCGTTAGGGTGGGGACATGCACGATCCCGCCGAGCAGCACCGGTCTGACGAGCCTGCCGACGCGCTCTGGAGCAGACTCCGTCTGATCGAGAGTCAACCGCTGAGTGATCGTGCCGACGCGTACTCCGCACTGCACGGCGAACTCATGAAGCGACTCGACAGCGCTCCGAAGTCCGAGCAGCGGCCGAGCCCCGCCGGGGAACGGTGACGCGCCTCGACGCGGCGCTGGCCGCACGAGGACTGGCGCGTTCACGCTCGCATGCCGCCACCTTGATCAGCGAGGGGCGAGTGCGCATCGACGGGCGTCCCGTCGTGAAGCCGTCCACCCCCGTCTCAGATGACGCCGAGCTCTCCGTCGACGGCGGGGATGAGTACGTGAGCCGCGGGGCGCACAAGCTCATCGCCGCACTCGACGGCTTCGGCATCCCGGTGGACGGCCGGCTCGCTCTCGACATGGGTGCCTCCACCGGAGGGTTCACCCAGGTGCTCCGCGAGCGGGGTGCACGTCGGGTGCTCGCCGTCGACGTCGGGCACGATCAGCTCGCGGCGCCCGTCGCCGCCGACCCCGGCGTGACCTCCGTCGAGGGGTTCAACGTGCGGTACATGACGCCGGAGAACCTTGCCGAGGCGACGGGCGAGACAGCAGCCCCCGATCTCGTGACTGGCGACCTGTCGTTCATCTCCCTCGGGCATGTCCTCCCCGCGGTCGCGCAGGTCGCGGCGCCCGGCGCCGACATCGTGCTGCTCGTCAAACCGCAGTTCGAGGTGGGGCGCACCGCCGTGCGCGGCGGGCTGGTCACCGACCCGACGACACGCGTCGACGCGGTCGAGCGCACCGCCTGGGATGCCTGGGACGCCGGGCTCGGCATCCGCGGCATCCTGCCCTCGCCGATCCTCGGCACGCACGGCAACGCGGAGTATCTCGTGCACCTCGGCGCGGGCGGCGACGATCCGACACAATGGACGAAGCGCATCGCGGAACTGGCAGGAGGACGATGAACGAGCGGAACATCCTGGTCGTCGCTCACGCGCACCGGGAGGACACTGTCGCCGCTGCCATGCGCGTGATCGAGGCGCTGCGCGACGCCGGTGCGCGTCCCGTGCTCGCCGCGGAGGACCACGAGGAGCTCATCGCCGTCGATCCGCGGTTCGCGGAGGTCGCCGCGATCGGAGCCGACATCGGCGTGAACGACCTCGAGCTCGCGATCGTGCTCGGTGGTGACGGCACCATCCTGCGGGCCGCGGAGCTGGTGCGCGGCTCGGATGCCCCGGTGCTCGGCATCAACATGGGCCACGTCGGCTTCCTCGCCGAGATCGAGCGCGACGACATGGACGACGCCGTGCGCCGTGTGATCGATCGCGACTACGAGGTCGAGGAGCGTCTCGCGCTGTCGGTGCGCGTGAAGGATGCCGCCGGCCAGGTCGTCTACGACACCTGGGCGCTGAACGAGGCGACCGTCGAGAAAGCCAGCCGCGAGCGCATGATCGAGGTCGTCGTCGAGATCGACGGACGCCCCCTCACCAGCTACGGATGCGACGGCATGGTGGTCTCCACACCCACCGGCTCCACGGCCTACAACTTCTCCGCGGGCGGCCCTGTGATCTGGCCCGGCGTCGAGGCGATCGCCGTCGTGCCGCTCTCCGCGCATGCGCTGTTCGCGCGGGCGCTCGTGGTCAGCCCGCAGGCATCCGTCGCGATCGAGATGCTGGAGTCGACCTCGGGAACCGGCATCCTGTGGTGCGACGGACGCCGATCGCACGAGCTGCCGCCGGGGGCACGCGTCGTCGTGCGCCGATCGTCCAGGCCGGTGCGCCTGGCGCGGCTGCATCCGATCCCGTTCACCGACCGGCTGGTGCGCAAGTTCCGGCTGCCGGTCGCCGGATGGCGGGGAGGCAGCCGATGATCGAGGAGATGCGCATCCGCGGCCTCGGCGTCATCGACGACGCCGTGCTGCCGCTCGGCCCCGGGTTCACCGCGATCACGGGCGAGACCGGCGCGGGCAAGACCATGGTCGTCACCGGCCTGGGGCTGCTGCTCGGGGCCAGGGCAGACTCCGGCGCGGTGCGTGCCGGAGCGGCGCAGGCCTCCGTCGCCGGCGTGTGGATCGTGCCGCCGGACGGTGCGGTCGCCGACATCGTCGCGGATGCCGGGGGAGATCTCGAACCGGCCGGCGACGCAGCCGAGCTGTATGTGTCGCGCAGCCTGAGCGCCGAGGGGCGCAGCCGCGCGAGCGTCGGAGGGCGTGCTGCACCGGCGGGCGTGCTGTCATCGCTCGCCGAGCAGCTCGTCGTCGTGCACGGCCAGTCCGACCAGCTGCGGCTGCGCTCAGCCGCCGCGCAGCGCGACGCCCTTGACCGCTTCGGCGGCGACGCGATCGCCGACGCCCTGAACACCTACGGCGCGGTGTTCGCGCGCTGGCGCGCGCTGGACGCGGAGATCACCGACCTGACGGAGAACCGCGCCCGCCGTGCCGAGGAGGCCGCCCGGCTGCGCGAGGACCTCGCACAGATCGATGCCCTCGACCCGCAGCCCGGCGAGGATCGTGAGCTGAACGAGCGTGCGGAGCGACTCGCGAACGCCGAGGAGCTGCGGGTAGCGGCATCCGTCGCCCGCGGAGCGATCTCGAGCGAAGAGGGCGAAGCGGATGTCTCCGCGCTGCTCTCCGAGGCACGACGCGCGCTCGAGCGTGTGACCGACCCGCAGCTCAGCGAGATCGGGGCGGCGCTCGAGGACCTCGGCTACCGCGCCGCGGACCTCGCCCTGCAACTGTCCGCTTACCTGGCAGACCTCGACGAGACCGGACCGCACGAGCTCGCCGCAGTCGAAGAGCGTCGTGCCGCTCTGGGCGCGCTGATCCGGCAGCACGGCTCTCTCGACGAGGCTCTCGCGCTGTGGGAGAGCGGCTCTGCTCGCCTGTCCGAGCTCGACGACGACGGCGACCGGATCGAGCGTCTGCAGGCCGAGGCGACACAGGCGCGCGCCGACGTGGACGCCGCGGCCGACGCCCTGACCGGACTGCGCACCGCAGCCGCCGAACGCCTCTCCGCCGCGGTCAGCGAGGAGCTGCACGCCCTGGCCATGCCCGACGCACGTCTGGTCGTCGAGGTCGCGCCCGGCACCGAGAGCACGCACGGCCGTGACGACGTGGCGATCCTGCTCGCCCCGCACCCCGGCGCCGATCCGCGCCCGGTGTCGAAGGGCGCGTCGGGCGGCGAGCTCTCCCGTGTCATGCTCGCGATCGAGGTCGTGATCGCCGGGGTCGACCCTGTGCCGACCTTCGTCTTCGACGAGGTGGATGCCGGAATCGGCGGCGCTGCCGCCATCGAGGTCGGCCGCCGCCTGGCTCGGCTCGCCGAGCGCGCACAGGTCATCGCGGTCACGCATCTGGCCCAGGTGGCCGCCTTCGCGTCGAACCACCTCACCGTCGTGAAGGCCTCGGGCGGCGCGGTCACCGCCTCCAGCGTCCGCCGCCTCGACGGTGCGGAGCGCGAGGGGGAGATGGCGCGACTGCTGTCCGGCCTGCCCGACTCCGACGCCGCGCTCACCCACGCTCGGGAACTTCTCGGTCTGAGCACCGCACCGAACTGATAGGATAAAAGCCCGTGATGCAGAACTCAGCCGCGCGGTCCGACGACACCTCTTTCACCACGAAGCACATCTTCGTGACGGGCGGTGTCGTTTCCTCATTGGGCAAGGGGCTGACCGCCGCCAGCCTGGGCAATCTCCTCACTGCGCGCGGTCTGCGCGTCGTGATGCAGAAGCTCGATCCCTATCTCAACGTCGACCCCGGCACGATGAACCCGTTCCAGCACGGCGAGGTCTTCGTGACCGACGACGGCGCCGAGACCGACCTCGACATCGGCCACTACGAGCGCTTCCTCGACATCAACCTGTCACAGGCCGCGAACGTGACCACCGGCCAGATCTACTCGCAGGTGATCGCGCGCGAGCGCCGTGGCGAGTACCTCGGCGACACCGTGCAGGTCATCCCGCACATCACAGACGAGATCAAGCGCCGCATGCGCCTGCAGGCCACTGAGGAGCCGCAGCCCGACGTGATCATCACCGAGGTGGGCGGCACCGTCGGCGACATCGAGTCGCAGCCGTTCCTCGAGGCGGCACGTCAACTGCGCCACGAGCTCGGCCGCGACAGCGTGTTCTTCGTGCACGTGTCGCTGGTGCCGTTCATGGGCGCCTCGGGCGAGCAGAAGACCAAGCCCACCCAGCACTCGGTCGCGGCCCTCCGCCAGGTCGGTATCCAGCCTGACGCACTGGTGCTGCGCAGCGATCGGCCGGTGAGCGAGAGCAACCTCGCCAAGATCGCGCTCATGTGCGACGTCGACGCCGAGGGCGTCGTGAACACCGTCGACCTGCCGAGCATCTACGACATCCCTTCGACGCTGAACGACCAGGGCCTCGACTCCTACATCGTGCGTCGGCTCGGCCTCGCGCAGAAGGCCGCCGACGTGGACTGGTCGCGCTGGCAGAAGGTGCTGCAGGCGGTGCACAACCCCAAGCACGAGGTCACGATCGGTCTTGTCGGCAAGTACATCGACCTGCCCGACGCGTACCTCTCGGTGACCGAGGCGCTGCGCGCCGGCGGCTTCGCCCACGAGGCGCACGTGAACATCCGCTGGATTCCCTCGGACTCGTGCGAGACGCCCGAGGGCGCTGCGAAGGCGCTCTCCGACCTCGACGGCATCTGCGTGCCCGGCGGCTTCGGCATCCGCGGCATCGAGGGCAAGCTGGGCGCGCTGAAGTTCGCCCGCGAGCAGGGCATCCCCACGCTCGGCCTGTGCCTCGGCCTGCAGTGCATGGTCATCGAGTACGCCCGCGACGTGGCCGGCATCGCCGGCGCGTCGTCGAGCGAGTTCGACCCCGAGACCGCCGAGCCCGTCATCGCGACGATGGCCGAGCAGGTCGAGATCCTCGACGGCGGCGACCTGGGCGGCACGATGCGCCTCGGCCTGTACAAGGCAGCCCTCGCCGACGGGTCGCTCGCTGCGGAGCTCTACGGCTCCGATGAGGCGTCCGAGCGGCACCGTCACCGTTACGAGGTCAACAACGCATACCGCGGCCGCCTGGCCGACGCCGGCCTGGTGTTCTCGGGTCTGAACCCCGAGCTCGACCTCGTCGAGTACGTCGAGCTGCCGCGTGACGTGCACCCGTTCTACATCGCCACCCAGGCGCACCCCGAGTTGCGCTCGCGCCCGACCTCGCCGCACCCGCTGTTCCGCGGTCTGATCGGCGCGGCCATCGAGCGCCACCGCTCGAGCGAGCTGTTCGGCGATGACGAGGCCTGATCCGTCCTCCCGTCTTTCCGCGGGTCCTGAGCGTCCTTCGTCTCGCTTCGCCCGCTCAGGATCCGAGGAGCTGGCGGACGGTGCCCGCTCAGGATCCGAGGAGCTGGCGGACGGTGCCCGCTCAGGATCCGAGGAGCTGGCGGACGGTGCCCGCTCAGGATCCGCGGACCTGGCGGACGGTGCCCGCTCAGGATCCGAGGAGCTGAGGGACGAGCCCTTCGCGCCCGAGGTGCTGCAGAGCGACCTCGTGTACGAGGGGCGCGTCTGGGACGTGCACTCCGATCGGGTGCGCTACGGCGACGGTGAGATCGTGCGGCAGTACGTCGCGCACACCGGCGCAGTGGCCGTCGTCGCGCTCGACGATGAGGACCGCGTGCTGCTGATCCAGCAGTACCGGCATCCGATCCGGCACCGTGACTGGGAGCTGCCCGCGGGCCTGCTCGACGTCGCGGGCGAGGAGCCGCTCGCGGCCGCGAAGCGCGAGCTCGCCGAAGAGGCCGACCTCACGGCTGAGAACTGGCAGCACCTGGTGTCGTCCTGGACGACGCCGGGCGGAAACGACGAGATGATCCACATCTTCCTCGCCACCGGGGTCGCGCGCGCCGCGCAGGCGCACGACCGCGAGGACGAGGAGGCCGACATCCGCGTCGCCTGGGTCCCGCTGTCGGATGCTGCAGACGCGGTGCTCGCCGGACAGATGCACAACGGCATCCTGCAGATCGGCGTGCTCGCGGCCGAGCGGATGCTGCGCCGGCAGGAATCCGCCGGGCAGTAGCCGTGCAGCTAGACCGCGCGATCGACACGTACCTGCGGCACGTCACGATCGAGCGCGGCCTGTCGGAGCACACGGTCGCCGCGTACCGGCGCGACCTCACGGGCTACCGGGAGTGGCTGGGCGCGCAGGGCGTCGGCGACACGGCCGAGATCACCCCCGCCGTCGTACAGGCGTTCGTCGCCGACCGCGCCGGGGCGGAGCCGCCGCCGGCCGCGACCAGCCTGGCCCGGCTGCAGTCCTCAGTGCGCAGCTGGCATCGCTTCCTCGCCCGTGAGGAGATCGAGCAGGACGACCCCACCGGTCGGATCCGACCGCCGAAGATGCCGCGCCGGCTGCCCAAGGCGCTCACGATCGATCAGGTCGAGCGCCTGCTGGGGGCGCCGAGCTCGGAGGAACCGCTCGGCATCAGGGACCGTGCGCTGCTGGAGCTGCTCTACGCCACCGGTGCCCGCATCTCCGAGGCAGTCTCCCTCGATGTCGACGACCTCGCCCACGGCGACGTGCTGCGCCTTCGCGGCAAGGGCGACAAGGAGCGGATCGTTCCGCTCGGCTCGTACGCGCGCTCCGCCGTGGACGCCTACCTGACCAGGGTGCGTCCTGAGCTGGCGGCCAAGGGTCGGGCGTCCGCTCGGCTGTTCCTCGGCGCGCGCGGCGCGCCGCTCTCGCGGCAGAGCGCCTGGCTGATCATCCGCTCGGCCGCCGAGCGGGCGCAGATCGCGGCTGAGGTGTCTCCGCACACCCTGCGGCACTCCTTCGCCACCCACCTCCTGCAGGGCGGCGCCGACGTGCGCGTCGTGCAGGAGCTGCTCGGCCACGCGTCGGTGGCGACGACGCAGATCTACACGCATGTCTCGGTCGACACCCTGCGCGACGTCTACGCGACCTCGCATCCGAGGGCGCGCTGAGGCCGTGCGCGCCGATCTGGGCGCGCCGGGATGAGCGGGTCGAGCCGTATCGATACAATCGACCGAGCACGACGAGCAGGAGACCCGGTGGCGAAGCAGACCAAGGACGACATCCCTATGGGACCGACCGGTCGTCCCTACCACGGCTTCGACATCCCGGCACCACTCGCCTCGCACGGTCCGGCGCGCATCATCGCGCTGTGCAACCAGAAGGGCGGCGTGGGCAAGACCACGACGTCGATCAACCTCGCGGCGGCACTGGCCGAGTACGGCCGCAAGGTGCTCGCGGTCGACTTCGACCCGCAGGGCGCGCTGTCGGCGGGCCTTGGTATCCCGACGCACGACATCCCCACGATCTACGACCTGCTCCTCGACACCAAGCGCGATGCGCACGAGGTGATCGTGCACTCCGACGTCGACAACCTCGACGTCCTGCCGGCCAACATCGACCTGTCCGCCGCCGAGGTGCACCTGGTCAACGAGGTCGCCCGCGAGACGATCCTCTCGCGGGTGCTGCGCCAGGTCGCCGGCGAGTACGACGTCATCCTCATCGACTGCCAGCCCTCGCTCGGCCTGCTCACCGTCAACGCGCTGACCGCCGCTCACGGCGTGCTCATCCCGCTCGAGTGCGAGTTCTTCGCGCTGCGCGGCGTCGCCCTGCTGATCGAGACCATCGACAAGGTGCGCGACCGGCTGAACCCGGCCATCGAGCTCGACGGCGTGCTCGCGACCATGTACGACCCGCGCACGCTGCACTCCCGCGAGGTGCTGGAGCGCGTCGTTGAGGCGTTCGGCGACGACGTGCTCGAGACCGTGATCGGCCGCACCGTGAAGTTCCCCGACGCATCGGTGTCGGGCGTCCCCATCACCGAGTTCGCGCCCGAGCATCCCGCCGCACAGGCGTACCTGCGACTGGCGCGGGAGCTTGTGTCCCGTGGTGCCGTCGCCTGAGGATCTTCAGAATCAGGATGCCGAGGGATCCGGCTTCCGGGTCTCGCTATCGAACTTCGACGGACCCTTCGACCTGCTGCTGAACCTGATCTCGCAGCATCAGCTCGACATCACCGAGGTCTCGCTGAGCAAGGTCACCGACGAGTTCATCTCGTACCTGAAGGATCTCGACGGCGATGACGAGCTCGATCAGGCATCCGAGTTCCTCGTCGTCGCGGCGACCCTGCTCGACATGAAAGTGGCAGGTCTGCTGCCGCAGGGCGAGCTGGTCGACGCCGAGTCCGTCGCGCTGCTCGAGGCGCGCGACCTGCTCTTCGCGCGCCTGCTGCAGTACCGGGCCTTCAAGGAGGTCTCGGCGTGGTTCTCGCGGTGCCTGCAGCGCGAGGAGCGTCGGCACATGCGCGCGGTGCCCATCGAGGAGAAGCACCGCAAGAAGACGCCTGAACTGGTGTGGACGCTCAGCAAGGACGACTTCGCCGCGCTCGCGCTGCTGGCGTTCGCCCCGAAGGAGATCCCGTCGGTGGGGCTCGACCACCTGCACGCGCCGCTGGTCAGCATCCGCGAGCAGGCGGCGATCGTGGTGACGCTGCTGCGCAGCGCCGAGGCACTGACGTTCCGCGAGTTGGTCGCGGGCTCCACCGAGCCGGGGGTCGTCGTGGCGCGGTTCATCTCGGTGCTCGAGCTGTACCGGCACGCCGCGCTGTCCTTCGAGCAGCTGGAGCCTCTGGGCGAGCTGACGCTGCGGTGGTCCGCCGAGAGCTGGTCCGACGAGATGCTGGCGACGTTGGGAGCCGACTATGACCGATGAAGTGCGCGAGACAGATGACATCTCCATGATCGAAGAGGTTCTGGAGACGCCGCTGACCGAGCGTCTGGAGGCGATCCTGCTGATCGTCGACCAGCCGATCGGGCTGGTCGCACTGGCGGCCGCCGTCGGTTCGCCGGTGCCGGCCGTGCGGCAGGCTCTCGAGACGCTCGTGGACGACTACGACGGTCGCGGCGCCGGACCCCGGCGCGGGTTCGAACTGCGCGAGGTCGGCGGCGGGTGGCGGATGTACGCGCGCGACGACCATGACGACCTGATCGCGGAGTTCATCGGCGGTCAGGCTCCGGCACGGCTGTCACAGGCTGCGCTGGAGACGCTCGCCGTCATCGCGTACAAGCAGCCGGTCACCCGCGGGCAGGTGGCGTCCATCCGTGCGGTGAACGTCGACTCCGTGGTGCGAACGCTGCTCGCGCGCGGCCTCATCACCGAGATGTTCGCCGACTCCGAGACCGGCGCCATCAACTACGGCACCACCGACCAGCTGCTGCAGAACCTCGGCATCAACTCGCTCGACGAGCTGCCGCCGATCTCACCGCTGCTCGACGACGGTGCAGACGGATTCGACGAAGGAATTGGCTCATGACTGACGAAGCACCTGAGGGCATCCGCCTGCAGAAGGCCCTGGCGAACGCGGGCGTCGCCTCGCGGCGTGTGGTCGAGCAGTACATCGTGGAGGGGCGCATCCGCGTGAACGGGCGCACGGTCACCGAGCTCGGCACGCGCATCGACCCCGAGAACGACCTCATCGACGTGGACGGCACCGCCGTGCAGCTCGACGTCTCGAAGCGCTACGTGATGCTGAACAAGCCCACCGGCGTCGTCAGCTCGATGAAGGACGAGAAGGGTCGCCCCGATCTGCGCCGCTTCACCGGCGAGTACGAGGAGCGGCTGTACAACGTCGGACGGCTGGACGCCGAGACCAGCGGCCTGCTGATCCTCACCAACGACGGCGAACTCGCTCACGTGCTCGCGCACCCGTCGTTCGGGGTCACGAAGGTGTACATCGCCAAGGTGGAGGGACTGGTCACGGCGCAGACCATCGCGAGACTCACCAAGGGGTTCGAGCTCGAGGACGGCTTCATCAAGGCCGACAAGGCACGGCTTCTGGACACCTCGCGCGCAGGCGGCGGCTCCAGCATGGTCGAGCTCACGCTGCACTCCGGACGCAACCGCATCGTCCGCAGGATGATGGCCGAGGTGGGGCATCCCGTCATCGACCTGGTGCGCCGGCAGTTCGGCCCGCTGCACCTGGGAACGCTCCCTGCCGGGAAGAGCCGCGAACTGAGTAAAATCGAACTCGGCGCGCTGTTGACTCTGTCGCGCGAGGGAAGCCCTGCGGATGCCACGCCGGGAGACGTGCAGGAGAAGCAGTGACCGAACCAGGCCATGGTGCCGCGACGCAGTCGCGCGTTTCGGGCACCGTGCGCATCGTCGGCTCAGGCCTGCTCGGTGCCAGCATCGGGCACGCGCTGCGTGCGAAGGGCGTCGACGTCGTCCTCGCCGACGCGTCGCCGGCACAGCTGCGCCTCGCCATCGACTACGGCGCAGGCCGCGCCGCATCCGCCGACGATCGGCCCGCACTGATCGTCGTCGCCGTGCCGCCGGACGTCACGGCCGACGTGATCGAGGCCGAGCTGGCGAGCTTCCCGGATGCTGTGGTGACGGATGTCGCCAGCGTCAAGCTCGAGCCGTACCGCACGCTGCGCGAGCGCGGAGTCGACCTGACCCGTTACATCGGCTCGCATCCGCTCGCCGGGCGCGAGCGCGGCGGCGCGATCTCGGCCAGGGCCGACCTGTTCATCGGACGTCCCTGGGTGGTGTGCCGCGATGAGGAGACCCGCGCGGCCGACCTGTCGCTCGTCGAGGCACTCGCCCTCGACGTGGGGGCGATGCCGCTGGAGATGACCCCCGAGGAGCACGATCGCTCGGTCGCACTGACCTCGCACGTGCCGCAGGTCGTCGCCAGCCTGTTGGCCGCGCGCCTCGCGGACGCCGAGGAGGGCGCGCTGCGCCTGGCCGGGCCCGGCGTGCGCGACACGACCCGCATCGCCGCATCCGCACCTGAGCTGTGGGTGCAGATCCTCGGCGCGAACGCTGCGCCCGTGGTCGACATCCTCGACGCACTCGCTGACGACCTGCGTCACGTCTCCGCCGCACTGCGCGAACCGGATGCCCCGGGCTCGCGCCGCACGATGGCCGACGCGATCCGGCACGGCAACGAGGGCGTCGAAAGACTGCCGGGCAAGCACGGCCAGAACCGCCGATTCGAGCAGCTCGTCGTCATGGTCGACGACACCGCCGGCCAGCTGGGCCGCCTGTTCGGCGAGCTCGGCGAGCTGGAGGTCAACGTGGAGGATCTGCGCCTGGAGCATTCGCCCGGCGCGCAGTTCGGCCTGGCCGAGATCAGTGTCGCTCCCGCGGCGCTGCGCGGCGCGATCGAGGGACTGGAAGCACGCGGATGGCGGATCGCAGGGAGCACGAATGACTGACACCACCCCTACGACGGATGCCGCGAAGTTCATCGCCATCGACGGGCCTGCGGGCTCGGGCAAGTCGAGCGTCTCGAAGGAGATCGCCCGACGCCAGGGCTACGGCTACCTCGACACCGGCGCCGCATACCGGGCGCTGGCCTGGCACGTGCTCGAGCGCGGTGCGGACACCGCCGACGAGCAGGCCGTGCTGGACGCAGCATCCGACTTCCCGCTGGCGCAAGGGCTCGACGCCGACGACCGCCGCGTGGCGGTCGGAGACGTCGACGTGACCGACGCGATCCGCGACCCTCGTGTGTCGGCCGCCGTGAGCGGCGTCGCGCGGGTGCCTGCGGTGCGCCAGCAGGTGAACGAGGTCTTCCGGCGCCTAGTCGCCGAGGCGCCGTATCCGGCCGTCGTCGTCGAGGGCCGTGACATCACGACCGTGGTCGCCCCGGATGCGCCGGTGCGCATCCTGCTGACCGCGGCACCCGAAGTGCGCGCCGCCCGGCGCGCCGCAGAGCTCGGCGGCGAGAACGCCGCCGCTGTCGCGGAGGCGCTGCACAAGCGCGACCGCAGCGACAGCGCGGTGGTGGACTTCCTCACCGCCGCACCCGGGGTGGACGTCGTCGACTCCACCGACCTGGACTACCAGCAGACCGTCGACGCCGTACTCGCGGTGATCGTCGAACGCCGAGGAGAACGAAATGGCTGACCCTACGAACGACTCAGGGCAGACGGAGTACGAGGGCGCGCCCGACCAGCTCGCCGAGAAGATGGCCGCTCTGGACGAGGAGCTCGCCGACCAGCGGGCCGAGGTGCTGCGCGCCTCGCTGTCCGACTACGAGCTGGAGGACGAGGACGACGCGCTGCTCGCCGGCGTCACGCTCGGCGAGGACGGCATCGAGTTCCTGCCTGCGCTGCCGGTGGTCGCGATCGTCGGACGGCCGAACGTCGGCAAGTCCGCGCTCGTGAACCGCATCCTCGGCCGCCGTGAGGCCGTCGTCGAGGACACCCCCGGTGTCACCCGCGACCGCGTCACGTACAAGGCCGAGTGGCTCGACCGCCGCTTCACCCTCGTCGACACCGGCGGGTGGGAGCCGGATGCTCGCGGCATCGACCGCTCCGTCGCCGCGCAGGCCGAGGTCGCGATCGATCTCTCCGACGTGGTGCTGTTCGTCGTCGACGCGATGGTGGGCGCCACCTCCACCGACGAGCACGTCGTCCGCCTGCTGCGCAAGAGCGGCAAGCCGGTGTTCCTCGTCGCGAACAAGATCGATGACGCACGCCAGGAGCCCGAGGCCGCTGCGCTGTGGAACCTCGGCCTGGGCGAGCCGCACCCGGTCTCCGCGATCCACGGACGCGGCGTGGCCGACCTGCTCGACGCGATCATGGAGAAGCTGCCCGACGTGTCGGCGGTGGCGAAGGCCGAGATCGGCGGACCGCGCCGCGTGGCCATCCTCGGACGGCCGAACGTGGGCAAGTCCTCGCTGCTGAACAAGGCGGCGGGGGAGGAGCGCGTGGTCGTGAACGACCTCGCCGGCACCACCCGTGACCCCGTGGACGAGGTCGTCGAGCTGGGCGGCAAGCTGTGGCGGCTGGTCGACACCGCCGGCATCCGCCGTCGGGTGCACCTGCAGCAGGGCGCGGACTTCTACGCGTCGCTGCGCACCTCGGCCGCGCTGGAGAAGGCCGAGGTCGCGGTGGTCGTCCTCGACGTGAGCCAGCCGATCAGCGTGCAGGATCTGAACATCATCGACATGGTGCTCGAGTCCGGCCGTGCGCTGGTGCTCGCGTTCAACAAGTGGGACCGCCTCTTCGACGACGACATGGAGAACATCGACCGTCGTCGCTACCTGGAGCGCGAGATCGAGCAGGACCTCGCGCACGTGGCGTGGGCTCCGCGCGTGAACATCTCGGCGAAGACCGGCCGCCACTTCGACAAGCTCGTGCCCGCGCTCGAGCTGGCCCTGGAGAACTGGGATCGCCGCATCCCGACCGGCAAGTTCAACGCGTTCATCACCGAGCTCGTCGCAGCGCACCCGCACCCGCTGCGGGGCGGCAAGCAGCCGCGCATCCTGTTCGGCACCCAGGCGTCGACCCGCCCGCCGACATTCGTGCTGTTCACGACCGGCTTCCTCGACCAGGGCTACCGCCGGTTCATTCAGCGCCGCCTGCGTGAGCTCTACGAGTTCGAGGGCACGCCGATCGTCATAAACATGCGCGTCAGGGAGCGCCGCCAGAGGTAGTCATGGCTGAAGGGACCTGTGTCTTCTGCGCGATCGTACGCGGACAGGAGGCGGCGAGCATCGTCTACGAGGACGAGACCGTCGTGGCGTTCATGGACAGGTACCCCGTCACGCGCGGCCACCTGCTGGTCGTCCCGCGTGCGCACGTCGTCGGCCTCGAGGACATCGATGCCGATGCGGGCGCGCGCGTCTGGGAGGTCGGGCAGATGCTCGCCCGAGCGCTGCGCCGCTCGGGCATTCCCTGCGACGGGATCAACCTGCTTCTGTGCGATGGGGAGGCGGCCTACCAGACGGTGTTCCACTTCCACCTGCACGTGATCCCGCGGTCGGCGGGTGACGGCTGGACCGAGCTGGGGCACCGCGCGCCGGAGCGCGAGCGGGCGCTGCTCGATGCTGACGCCGACGTGATCAGGCGCGCGCTCGCGATGGACCGCGGCTGACACGGACGCCTACGATGGCAGGTGGATGCCACCACTCCCGGCATCCGCTTGACTGCGCCCACGAGGCCCGCCGAAAGAGGATGCGATGACGCACACCCTGCCCCTGCCCGACTTCACCCACGAGCGCGTGGAGGTGATCACCGGGCCGCGGAGCGGGCTGATGATCACCGTCGCACTGCACTCCTCGGTGCTCGGCTCCGCCCTCGGCGGAGCCAGGCTGTGGACGTATCCGCACTGGAGCGACGCCCTCGGCGACGCGCTGCGGCTGTCCGCCGCGATGACGCTGAAGAACGCGGCGGCAGGGCTGGATGCCGGTGGCGGCAAGTCCGTCATCAGGCTCGAGCCCGGCGAGACGCTGGACGCGGACCGGCGGCGCGCGGCGTTCCTCGACCTCGGCGACGCGGTCGAGCTGCTGGGCGGTGCCTATCGCACCGCTGAGGATGTGGGCTCGACGACCGACGACATGCTGACAGTCAGCGAGCGCACCGCGCACGTGGTGGGACTGCCGCAGGCGACGGGTGGCTCTGGCGAGCCCGCCGGTCCGACGAGCCTCGGTGTGTACGCATCGCTGCGGGCGGTGCTGTCGAAGCTCACCGGTTCCGCTTCGGCATCGGGCCGTCGGGTGACGATCTCTGGCCTCGGGCAGGTCGGTGGGCGGCTCGCTCAGCGGCTCGCGGACGAGGGCGCCGTGCTGACGGTCACCGACATCAACCCCGCGCGGCGCGATTTCGCCGCGTCGATCGGCGCGACCTGGGCGGAGCCAGGCACCGAGCACCTGCTGCCCGGTGATGTGTTCGTGCCCGCGGGCATCGGCGGCATCCTCACAGACGACGTGATCGACGCACTCGACGTGAAGGCGGTCTGCGGACCGGCGAACAACCCGCTGGCCGAGCGGTCCGGCGCGGATCGGCTGGCGAGCCGCGGTATCCTCTACGCACCGGACTTCGTCGTGAACGCGGGTGGTGTGATCTACCTCGACCTCGAGGCCAAGCAGCTCGGCACCAGCGAGGAGATCATGGCTCGGGTGGCCGGCATCGGCGACACCGTGAGCAGGATCCTGGACGACGCCGAGGTGCGCGGCATCACGCCTTTGGCGGCGGCCGAGGAACTCGCGGCATCGCGTCTGCGCGCAGGGGTGACGGTCTGAGATGAGCGGCGCGGGTGTCGAGGTCGAGATCCTCACGACGATCGGTGATTCTGACGCGGAGGACCTCGCCGTGCTGCTCGCGCAGCTCTCCCGCACGGCGGTCTTCGATCGCGCGCGGTTCGACGCGATCGTCTCGCACGATGCGACGGATCTGATCGTCGCGCGCGCAGACGGCAGGATCGTCGGGATGGCGACGTTCGTCTCGCTGCCCCTGCCCTCGGGTCTTCGGGGGCACGTTGAGGACGTCGCGGTCGACGAGGCGATGCGAGGACGCGGGATCGCTCGGATGCTGCTCACCCGCATGACCTCGCTCGCTGAGGAGCGCGGACTGCGGACTCTCGATCTGACGTCGCGTCCGTCGCGAGAAGCGGCGCTGAGACTGTACGAATCGGTCGGATTCGTACAGCGGGAGACGAATCTGCTCAGGTACACGCCTGCGGAACGCATCGTGACGGCAGAAGAACGGGGATGACGGAGGGCACGCAGCAGGTGCGCCCGCTGTGAAAGGGTGGAGGGATGACGATCGTTCCTCCCGAGCCTGGCGAACCGCGACGTCCGCTGGGTCCCCGCGATCCGGGCGACGCCTGGGTTGTGGCGGAATCGGGTGAGAAGTACTGGGGGCGTTTCGGCGCCGCGGGCGTGCTCGCCGTCGATGCGGAGCGCGGCGTTCTGCTGCAGCATCGAGTCGGCTGGAGCCATTTCGGCGGCACCTGGGGGATCCCCGGTGGAGCGCGGCATCAGGGTGAATCGGCTCTGGACGGAGCGCTGCGCGAAGCCCGCGAGGAGGCCGGGATCCCGGACGGGGCGCTGCGCCCGAGGTTCGCGAACGTGCTGGATCTGGGGATCTGGACGTACACGACGGTGGTCGCGGATGTGCAGGAGCCGTTCGAACCGGTGATCAGCGACCCCGAGAGCGTGGCGCTGGAGTGGGTTCCCGTCTCGGAGGTGACGCAGCGCGAGCTGCATCCGGGATTCGCAGATTCGTGGGCGAGGCTGTCGACGTTGCTCTCTGCGCGTCCGGCGGTCGTCGTGGATGCCGCAAACGTCGTGGGCTCGGTGCCGGACGGTTGGTGGAAGGATCGGGCAGGTGCGGCCGAGCGGCTGCATGCTCGGGTGTCGGCGTGGGCGGCGGAGGGTGTTGCCGCGTCGGCGCTGGGACTGTCGGCGGATCGCTGGTATCCGTCAGTGTCGTTTGTGGTGGAGGGCCACGCGAAGGCGATGGTCGAGGGCGACGGCGGGGTCGCCGTCGTGCGGGCGCCTGCGAGCGGCGACGACGAGATCGTGGCCGAGACGTTGCGTCTGCGGGGCGAAGGCCTGGCTGTGATCGTCGTGACGAGTGATCGCGGGCTGTCGGAGCGCGTCGAGGCCGCCGGCGGTCGCGTCGAGTCCGCGGGATGGCTGCTGCGCCAGCTTCCGGAGGCTTGAGCGCGTCTGCGCCTCGCCGGGTCCCCGGGTCCTGAGCGAGCGAAGCGAGACGAAGGACGTCCTGTCTCCGTTCCCGGCTCCTGAGCGAGCGAAGCGAGACGAAGGACGTCCTGCTTCCGCTCCCGGCTCCTGAGCGAGCGAAGCGAGACGAAGGACGTGCTGCCTCCGCTCCCGGCTCCTGAGCGAGCGGAGCGAGACGAAGGACGTCGCTCGTCGTCGGTGGTCAGCAGCCCGGCGCTGTCGGGTCTTCGTTACACGTGCGCGCGACGAGCGCGGTGTGGGCTTCGTAGATGCGGATCTGCTGGTCTGCGCCGGTGGTGTTGAGCGTGCCGGTGATGGGGAACCAGCCGGTGCCGAGGTCGATCTCGGCGGTGTAGGCGACGTCGACGCGTGCAGTGTAGGTGCCGCGCTCTTTGTAGGTGTGACTGGTGTCCGTCGGCGTGAACTGCGCCTGCCGCAGGGCGTCCCAGGTGGCGCCTCCGGTACTGGCTTTGGTAGTCGTGTCGTCGCCGTTGACGAAGGTGTAGCCGGCGGGAGTGAAGCGGACGGCGATGGGGAAGTTGAAGAGGGTGCCGTTCTGGGTGTGCACGTCGGCGTCGGCGACCATGTTGGTGGGCAGGCCCGCGACGCCCAGATTGTCTGGTTCTCCGGTGAGGACCGCGCCTTTGGGGGCGAAGCCAGCGAGGTCGGTGATCGTGATGGCGGGGAAGCCGGGCGCGGAGGGCGGGGCGGGTGCTTTGTCGGACTTGGGTTGTTCGACAGGCTTGTAACAGAGCTTCACCTTCTCCCATGAATCGAGGCAGATATCCAATGCGGAGCGAGGCGGCGCTTTAGGCGGCACGTTATAGGACATATCAATGCTGATACCCCGCCGCTTAGAAGGCTTTCCTTTACCAGGGGTGGTCTTGGTGGACGTGATCGTGGCCTGGTTATGCGAGATATTGCCGACAGCGTTTCTTAGTTCTTGAGGGAGATCGTCATCCCGCGGAGAGTCTGCATGTGCGATGGACGGAACAAGCAACGCCGCGAGAAGCGCGATGGAAGCGGCGCCTAGGACTCGCATGCGCCTTCATCCCCCTCGGCCTCGGCAGAGATGACGAAGGAGCTCTTCACCCAGCGCATTTCAAGATCGGTTGAGATTACGTTCGCTCGGTCGACCGGAGTGATGTCGCGTCCGTCGGCATCGAACAGACGGTTCTTGGAGATGTCGAGGCACACAGTCGCGGAGAGCACAGTCCGACTCGAGTTCAATGACTTCGGGTCTGGCGTGAATGACCTAACGCTGACGGTCCCGCGAGGTTGAACGTTATTTTCCAGGAAGAACTTAATCGCCTTGTTGTCGTCCGTAAGAGCGGACCCACTCAGGAAGTCCTGCGGATTCGGAGTTTCGTTACCAGCTCGTCGAGCGTTGCTCGCATCGTTGTACTCCTCATACGTCTTCTTCGCCGCCGCGAACGCCTCCTCATCCGACGCGAACGCCGCCGTCTTCGTCGGCTTCGGTTCCGGCGTTGGCGCGCACCCGGCAAGCAGTCCGAGGGCGAGGCAGCCGGCGGTGAGAGCAGCGAGGGCGCGAGATGACGTCACCCGGCTACGGTAACCGAGATCCCAGAAGCCCCGCGGGAGTTATCCACAGGCGGGAGTCACTCTCGCCCGCGCAGCCGATCGATGTCGCGACGTTCCCGCTTCGTCGGCCGTCCGGCGCCCCGATCCCGGACGGCGTTCATCGCCATGGGCTCGCGCGGGGGAGTGCGGTCGTCGTAGGCGGCCGCCGCGAGCGGCGCTCCGACGCGCTTGGTGAGTGTCTGCCGCACGACGAGGATGCGATCGAACCCGCTGATCCGCACGCGCAGCTCGTCGCCGGGCTTCACGGACTGCGCGGCCTTGGCCTTGTCGCCGTTCACGCGGACATGGCCTGCGCGGCACGCGGTGGTCGCTGCCGAGCGGGTCTTGTAGATCCGGACCGCCCACAGCCAGCTGTCCACGCGCGCTGCTCCCTCACTCATGATGCCTCCCGAGAACGCGCGGCGATGAGCGAGCCCGCCACGATCAGACCCTGACCCAGCGTGTAGGTGAGCATGACGGCGGGGCTTGTCCACTGAGGCATGGCGTCGGGAAGGAACAGCCGGAACGCGAGGATCGAATCGCTCATCAGGAAGAACACCCCGCCGGTCGTGATCACGGGGTGGCAGCGCGCGGCCATCGTCGCGGTCCCGGCAAGCACCAGCCCATAGGCGGCGACGGCGAAGATGAGTGCTCCGATCGACGGGCCGAGGACGACCAGCATCCCGACCCACCAGATCGCGTAGACGAGCGTCCACCACGGGATGCGCCGCACCCGGAGATACTTCGCGAAGAGCACGATGTAGGCGATGTGTGCGATACCGAAGAACAGCAGCATCAGCGGCAGTTCAGGTCCCCACGAGAAGAAGGTTCCGGCCTCATCTCCGAACCAGGAGAACAGCAGCGCCGCGATCAGAAGCGCGAGCACCGCCCGCGGGCGCAGTCTCGGCGCCTCGAGCAGCACCGGCAGGACAAGAAGCGGCATCAGCGCCATCTTTGTCGGCGCGGCGAGGTCGCTCTCCGTCGCCAGCGCGATGACGTGGATGACGGAGAGGACGATGTAGGGCACCCAGATCAGCAGGCGGGCGGCGGTGCGACGCGGCATCCCTCCATCGTATTGCCGCGCGATCAGCGCGAGAGTTCGAGCGTGACCAGCGGCCTGCCGGGCTTCAGGTCGCCAGAATGCAGGAATCCCGCGGCCAGGAACGTCGTCAGCACTCCGTGGAAGAGGTCGTTGCTGCGCCCCTTCGCTCCGCCGGTGTCGATCGGATAGGCCTCCAGGATGCGGGCACCGGACTCCTCGGCGTATTCGACGGCCGCGTCCAGGAGCGCGGTGTTGACGCCCTTGCCGCGATGCTCGCGCCGCACGACGAAGCAGCTCACCGCCCAGACGCTGTCGTCGTCGAGCGGCTCGGATGTCGCCCCGACGATTGTCCTCGTGTTGACCAGGCGCACCTGCGCGGGGCGGGGGCCGACGCGGATCCACCCGGCCGCCTCTCCGTCGACGTACGCGACGATGCCCGGCGGCGGGCCGTCAGCGACTTCGTCGTGGAGCATCTCGCGGCGCTGATCGAGATTCGTCGCCTCCCAATCTTTGTTGCGCAGCATGGGCCAGATGCACTGGCAGGATGCTCCATCGCCGCCACCCGTGAGGGAGTGCTGCACATCGTCCCACCGCTCGACCGTCGCGCGTTCCGTGGTGATCGTGACCATGTCAGCACGCTACGCCGGGCCGCGGACATAGGCCACCACGCCCGGGCAGAGCGTGGTTCGCGATGCCCGTTCGCGTCGGCTAGGATAGGGGAGTTGCCCGCGCGAAAGCGCGTGTCAACGGGATGTGGCGCAGCTTGGTAGCGCACCTGACTGGGGGTCAGGGGGTCGCAGGTTCAAATCCTGTCATCCCGACCGATGTCCTGAGTCGCGACATAGTTTACGAACTAGTCGCGGCTCAGGACTTTTTTGTGGGTTCGTGGGGTTGACGCTGACGCGTTGCTGGTGAGTCGGGTCATCGTTGACGCGGCTGGTCAAGGCTTCTTGTGCTGATAGTCCCGGGTGGGGTCGATGGTGAACTCGGCGATGATTTCGCTGGTGTTCATGCTGCTGATGGTGACGTTGCGGTCGTGGATGAGCATGAGCACGGGGGTTCCGGTGTGGGCTCTGCCGATGCCGAGGTGGCGGATCTGTCCGGCGTAGCGGAGGGTGACTTTGCCGTTCTTGTCGACGATGTCGGTGCGGGATCGCCATTCGGTGGTGTCTGTGGTGCCGGTCGGGGCGGCTTTCGGCAGGGCGGTGTAGGCCTGCTCGGGGGTGCGGTGTCCGAGGGAGCGATGCGGGCGGGCGGTGTTGTACCAGGTCTGGAATTCGGTGAGCAGGTCGGCGAGGGCCTTGATCGTGTTCGGCAGTGGTCGGGCTTTCAGCCATCGTTTGAGGGTCTGGTGGAAGCGTTCGATCTTTCCCTGGGTCTGTGGGTGCCCGGGGCGGCCGTTCTTCTGAAGGATGCGGTGCGCGGCGAGGAGCTTCTCGAATCCGCCGCGGGCGCCTTTGTAGCGGGCCAGGCGGGCGGTGAACACGAGCCCGTTGTCAGTCAGTGTGGATGCGGGAGGTCCGTATCTGTCGATGAGTTCGGTCATGACGGTGACAACCATGGGGCCGGTGAACGCGGCGGCGGGGCGGATGTCCAGCAGGTAGCGGGCGTGGTCGTCGAGGAAGTCGAGGATCTCGACGCGGGTGCCGTCGGCGAGGAACCAGGCGATGGTGATCGGGCCGGCGTCAGCACCCGAGGACGTCAGCTCGCGCCGCAGCTGGATGATCCGGTCTCGGATGACGGGGCCGGTGGTCCCTGGGCGGGTCTTCGGCGCGCGTGAGCGCGGCGCGACCCCGTCGGGTCCCTCGTTCTCGTAGCGGGTGACGAGGGTGTGCACCCATTGGCGTGTCACCCCGTACCGGGCTGCAGCTTCGGCGCGTGTGAGGCCCTGCTCGTGCACGGCCCGGACGATGACGAGATTCTTCGATTTCACCCGTCAACGATGTCCCGACTCAGCAGCCAACGATCACCCGTGCCGGAACGTCAACGATGTCGCAGCCCACCCGTCAACGATCATCACCGACATCCGCGCGATCAGCCGTCAACGATGTCCTGCAATCCGACACTGTCATCCCGACCGAGAGGTCCCGGAAACTCAAGGGTTTCCGGGACTTTCTAGTTGGCGAGATGTGATCTGGTCATCAAAAATCCATCACTTTGGCGCCCTCGCGGCCAGTTGCCGCCGCAGCAAATGCCCATTCGTATTCAGGCGGTGCCGTTAGGGGAGCGTCAGCGGTCGAAGTGGATCTCATATCGGGCGCTGAACGCTCAGGGAGCGCCTCCGTCCCGAGGCGGGCATTGGCGACAGCGTTTCGGGTTCGTGGCTAACTGCGGATTCCGCCGGTTCCAAGTTGCCCTTCGCCTCAATGGTCAACCATTTCAGACGCGCACCTTGCGTAGCCGATCAAACATCGATTCACCGCCGCTGGCGGAGGCGCCCATCCAGAGGCCGAGTCCACGAGCCAGCGTTGCCAGCCCGTCATTCACTAGTCGAACGAATGGCTCAGTAGCTTGTTGGGTGTAGGCCTCAATAACGTTGAGCACATCTGGCTTGGCCGGGAGTTGAGCTTCTATGTCGCCTATTCCGAGGTGGAACCAACCGTTTCTGAGACGCCTGTATGGCAAGGTCGTAACAAGTTTCACGTCCGGTTCCGCCCAAAGCGCGTCCAAGTATTCAGCGGATCGTCCACCAATCTGGTTAGTCCGGGATTGCAACTGTTCGACTGATCGTGCGGCATGGTGCAGGACGACGAACCTATGCTTGAGTGCTGCAGCGGCGCACCATGGACAGCAGTCGGTCGACGTCCACTTGTATGCCGCCTGCACGGTCGAGTGGATCGTAATCAGCGATAGCGCGAGCTCCGTGCTCAGCTCGCCGGCGAAGGTAGTCGGAATCACCTCCGATAGCTTTCCGTCCCACCAAGTCACTGAAGTCTCGCTGTGGTTGCCATGACCGGCGAACTCCTCCAGTCGACGATCCGGGAATGCCAGCCCCGTGGCCTGTCCAACTCCCCGCATCAGCGTCAAGGCGTGCGGCCCCCACGCTGAAAAGTCGACGAGTTGGCTCGGCGGAAAGCCCAGCATGAATTGTCCGCCGACGCTCGTGAGCAGCACCTCATCACCGTCGGTAATGACGGATAGGTCGTCCCGAAGTCGGTCAAGCACCTTGAACCTGCGCGTAGCGGGAAAGAAGGTTTCTCGGTTTGCGGCGATGAGTGCCTCGAAGCTGCTCATGACGGCCGTGAGGTTCCGATCGCCCTTACCGTCGAAAAACTTGCCACCGTGTCGCGCCGCTTCCGCGATGACCGGATCCCACGAAAGCTTAGGACTCGCATCTCGGAGCGACTGCTGCAGTTCGTACGTAACCATCACGGCCCATTGGGACATTGGCCAGAGCCGCGGATGGCCTTTGGCGGAAATAATGCTGCCCGCCACGTATTGCAGATCGCAGGCCGCGATTGTCATTGACAGGCTTTCGTGCAGCTTCTGGCCCATGGAGGGATGCTACTTGCACACTGACCATGTCGACGACGAGTCGGCCGATCCCTTCGCCGGCAACTCCCGCTCCCGACGTACCTAACCGCTCGGTCGAATCCCTAACCGGGCAGCGCGTTAAGCGGACTGCACCCTGCAAGCCTTGTGCGATGTCGCCCACTCGTGCAGCAGTCCCGTTCAGTGCCCGCAGGTGTACGCGCAGGCAACGGGCCGGTGCCGGCGTCGATGCGCAAGCCGATGCCGCCGTCGGCACTGCGGGCCTATTGGTCGTGGTCTGTGGGGAAGATGTCGTCGAGAATCTCTTGACCGTGACTTAGCGAATCGCGGATCACGAAGGAGAGCTGGTCGAGCGCTTCGAGCCAGTAGTAGATGTCTTGATCATCCGTGAATTTCCCGCATGATCGCAGCAGAGATTCCGTCACGTCTTGCACGTCCCACATTGCCTGGAGGGCGGCTCTATCGAGGTCGTACGGTCGAGGTCCGAGGAGGGCGACACCTGGGTCGCTACTTCGCAGCGCGCTGATGTTGCCCAATCTGGTTGCGTGCACGTGACGGCTGGCGTAACGGTATCGTGCCCTGTCGCTCGGCTGCTTCACCTCATTCTCGAGCCGAGAAAATGGGATCCGACGCGGGTGCCGGGTCTGCGCACTTGTCCTGATGAATCGCGGTAGCGCCCACCCGTTCTCGATCAGCATGGACTCACCGTGCGTCGCAATGACCGCATTGAAGCGATTCTCGAGCTCGCGCTCAACCGCAAGCCATTGGCTGCTCCGGCGCGCGGCCCCACTCGGTCTCAGATCGTCGACTGACTTCCACATGTCGACGATGTGGCTCTCAAGGTAGCGTTCAGACAACTTTGCCTCGAAGCGGCGGAGGAACTTCGCGATTACCCGGACCTCGTGCAACGTCCGCGCTAAAGCGAGCGCGCCCGACGGGTAGCCCATCGTCGTGAGCACGAAGACCTCCTCAACCAAGATCAGTGATCGAGCGTGAAGCTGCGCGAGGGCCTGAACCTTCGGCGCTGTTCGATGGCTTTGTGGCATCCATTTCGACAGCGCGAGGTCGTTCATCTTGCCGGCCAACTGGATATAGCCAGCGAGCAGGTATCGAGTCGTCTCGAAAGCGTCGCCGATCACCTCCCCGAACGGCGCGAGGCCTCTGGCGCGAGCGACACCAAGCCCCAAGGCGTCGTTGACGAGGTCCCGGAGGTGGCGGTCCCAGAAGTACTCCGCGTCACTCACCAAGAACGCGCTGTGGAGGCGCTTTGGCGATGGGTTCGATCGAGCTCCTCGAATGCGACGCGACAGGCGTCTCAGAATCACGTCCTCGTGTTCCGTATCGACCACGGGATCGGGTGCCGCTGCGTCCTCACCGTTGTCCATAAGCACACATTAGGTCCGCAATCGTGCGGAAGCCGGTCTTCAGCGCGTCCGTTGCGCGACCAGCGGTGGGTCTGCCCAGGCATGCGGAGTGTATGAGGGCCTGCCGCTAAGCACTGTTGAGGCTGCCAATGGATGTGCGCACGCCGGTCCGCGCGGCCCGGTCCCCGCTACAGCGGTGGCAGGTTGTCCAGGTTGTTCTTCGTCGTCGTGTCCGCCGTCGTCTTGAGAAACTTTCGTCCAGTGGAAGTCTGGGCGACATAGACGTCGGCACGCTGCGGGCAGTTGACGTAGAACGTGTTGCTGCGCGATTCGATCGACGCGACGACCTGTGCAACGGGCCAATCCCATCGCCCCGTGACGCCGACATGCGTGATGTCACCGCTCCGGTCTTTCCGCACATTCTTGATCTCGGCATCTGCCACTACGTTCTCCGATCGTTCCGTCCCCGCTCGCTGCGAGGGGGCTTCAGCATGGCAGAAGCCTCCGACATCGCGGCAACGCGGCGGAGCCACCGACTCGTGCGCAAGTCGGCGGCTGAGCGTGCGTGGAATCGCGTCGTGAGTCCTTGGCTGTCATTGCGCGGGCAGGACGAGTCGTGCGTGGCGTCTAGTGCGCATATGCACCGCTCGATGCTTTGCGCGGTAGCGGCTCCCTACGCGCACGACCGCCGACGCTTTGTCAGGTCGAGGCGTTCCAAACGCGCTGAGCCGTCCCTCAACCTCCTGAACCCGAACGACTCCACGCAACTTGACATCGTGCGCGCTGGCCACCGATCAGTAATCCGCCACTCCATCCGGATCCCGCTCGAGCCGGTCAATTTTCTTGGCGCGAGTCCGAAGCCAGACCCATCAGAACCCATCTAATTCACCCGCCAAGACCCGCCACCAACCGGCTACACTCGGACCAAGCGAACCGCTCGCTTCCCTGTAAACACAAGGGAATCCGCGAGTTCCTGAGATGATCGGCGGAGACCGGAAATCGACCGGATCCTTCAAGGGGTCGCAGGTTCAAATCCTGTCAGCCCGACAGAGAAGCCCTAGTGAGATATCAGATCTCACCAGGGCCTCGTCCGTTCTCTGGACGGTATCGCGTCCCTTCGAGAACTGCGCACCGCTCGCCTTTCCCCGTTCTTCGTGGTGGGCTTTTACCGGCGACGTGACCGATCTTGGAACCGTACGAGCCGGGGGAAGCAATATCCAGTGTGAGCGAAGACAGCGAGTGCATTCAGGCGTCCATAGAGTCGCCTGCCCGATTCTCTGAGATCTTCGAGCGCCACGCGAAAGACGTGGAGGCGTTCATCTTGTCTCGGATTGGAGAGACTGCGAAAGACGATGTACTGAGTGAGACCTTCCTGGTCGCATTCCGGCAGCGCGCGAAGTTCGACCTCACGGTCGATTCGGCGAAGCCGTGGCTGCTCGGGATAGCGACCCGGCTGATCCATCGACACCGCGCCCAGGAGTCGGCCCATTGGCGCCGGCTCGTGGCTTCGGCGAAGGTCACAGAGTTCATCGCGCCGAACGAAGAGGCGAGGGCCTCTGAGCGGGCCGATGCGGCCGCCGCGATTCGCGCGTTGGGCCCGCAGATCGCCGCGCTCTCCCGGCGCGACCGCGACACTCTGCTGCTGTATGCGTGGGGCGACCTGACCTATGAGCAGGTTGCCGCCGCCCTGAAGGTGCCCGTGGGGACGGTGCGATCGCGGCTCAGTCGGATCCGTGCCCGATTGTCTGCGCCGCCACTGGCGGCGTCGGCAGTGAGGTCTTCAACCGAGAACGGAGGAACAATCGTATGGACAGCATGAACAAGGTGCGCGAGATGCGCCAGTCCGGTGCCAGTGACCTGTCGGTGGCGCGGGCGTCGCTGGAGGCCGCGATCGCTTCAGGTGGGGGAGACCGCCGTCGTTCCTCGCGAGGAATGGTGATCGGTGGCGGCGTGTTGGCGGCTGGTCTGGTCGTGGCGGGAACTCTGGTCGGAGGGCTGCTCCCACAGGCGGCCAGCGCGCAGGAGGTCCTCGAGAACGCGGCCGCGCTGCAGGTCGACCTCTACGACACCTCCCTCGAAGAGGGGCAGTTCCTGCGCACGAAGATCGTGCGTGAGAGCATCAGTTACCTCAACGAGGGCTGGCAGACCGATGCGGAGCCGTTCTCAGCGGTACCGGTCCACCCGGTCGCTGCCGTGCTGACCGGCTCGACGGACATCTCCTACCGGTCGGCCGACCGATCGGATGATGTCACTCAGGACACGAGCGGTTACTACGGGATCCAGGCGTATGGTGACACCGCAGCGGCAGATGCCGCCTGGGCTGAGTACTACGTCCCGGGCGGTACAGCGAAGATCGGCGAGCAGGCTCCCGGCGAGGTCTGGCGGACGGAAGGTCGCGCTCCTGGTTCGCGGTTCCTCGAAGGGAAGCTGCAGGGAAGGATTCCCGAGGATCCGCAGGCATTCCTCGATGCGTGGATCGCGAGCGCCGAGGGTGGGACTGCCACCGGTGAACCTGCCCTCGACCAGCTCTGGCGTGTGGTGGGGGATGCGGACTTCGCAAATGCGTCCGGCCGGGATCGAGCAACAGTGCTGAGGGCCTTGGCATTGACTGACGGAGCGGAGGTTGTATCGACCGATGGTGATCTCTCCGTCGTGCAGTACAAGGGCGAATGGGGCACATACCGGCTGACCATCGACACGGCGAAGGGGCAGATCATCGCGGTGCAGAGCGAGATTCATCGCGGTGCTGTCTACGTCGGTGACGGCAACAAGGAGCGGCTCGCCGACTTCGAGACCCCGGCGTTCGTCCCCGACGGGACTTTCTCCAGCACGGAGACGATCAGCGTGGACGTCGTGGACTCCGTTCCGCAGACTGACGCCTACGACGACTGACAGGAACTCCGCGAAGCGCCGGGTCGCCTCCTTCGGGCGCGACCCGGCGCTTTCCGCATATCACGGCAGCGCCGAACACTGCGCTACTCGTCAAGTCATCCGCACTGCACGCCCACGACCGCACCTCCCCGCCTCGATACCTTCGGATCATGGCGAGTGTTCAGGTGATGACGGTGCGCGGTCCGCTCGCGGTCGACGAGCTCGGGCAAACGATGCCGCACGAGCACATCCTGTGCAAGGAGCTCGGCATGGGTGAGGGGCCGCTCGACGACCTCGACGGAGCGATCGCCGACCTTTCGACGCTCAAGGAGGTCGGTGGCGGCGCAGTCGTCGACCTCACCAGCGGCGACCTGGGCCGGCGGCCGGCGCTCCTACGCCGGGCATCCGAGGAGTCCGGCGTCCACATCGTGATGGGCACCGGGTGGTACCGGGAGTCCTTCTACCCCGAGGACTTCAATCAGCTCTCGGTCGCTCAGCTCACCGAGCTTCTGCTGGCCGACATCGCGGAGGGGGAGGACGGCATTCGCCCGGGTGTGATCGGCGAGATCGGCGCCGACCACGCCTACCTGTCTGGAGTGGAGGAGCGCGTGCTGCGCGCCTGCGCTCGCGCCCAGCGCGAGACCGGGCTCGGCATCGTGCTGCACGCCGTCATGAGCGAGGTCGGCGCCTGGCAGCTGGACGTGCTCGAGGAGGAAGGCGTCGACCTGCGCCGCGTCGGCGTCGGGCACTGCGACCTCTACCCGGATGTCGATTACCACACGCGGCTCGCCGAGCGCGGGGCCTTCGTGATGTACGACACGCAGAGCTTTCCAGGCGCCGAGATCGCGGCAGCGCGCATCGCGAACGCCGTCGAGATGGTGCGGCGGAGCTTCGGCTCTCAGCTGCTGATCTCTCATGACGTGTGCACGCCGAGCGGTCGGATCGCGGGCGGAGGACCGGGATACTCCCGGACGATCACCGACACGACGCCGCAACTGATCTCGGCAGGCGTCCCCGCCGAGGTCACCGAGCAGATCATGACCGCGAACGTGTGGCGGCTGCTCACCGGCACGGACTGAAGCACTCGGAGGAGGAGAATGGCTCGGTGACCGACTGGCAGATCCTGAGCCGCATCCCGACCGCCGCCGAGCACCGCACTATCGCCGAGCAGGTGGGCTGGGATCATGCCTTCGACTGGGCGACGCTTGGCGACTCGCTCGCCGGCTCCTGCGTGGGCGTCACCGCTCTGCTCGACGGTTCGCCGGTCGGCATGGGCCGCGTCGTCGGTGACGGCGTGAAGTACTTCTACGTGCAGGATCTCGCCGTCGTCCCTGCGCAGCAGCGCACCGGCCTGGGCACTGCACTCCTGCAGAACCTGCTCGACCAGATCGCCGCAGCGGCGCCGTCCACGGCGTTCGTCGGTCTGTTCGCGACGCCCGAAGGCGGCGCACTGTATCGCGCGCACGGCTTCTCGACGGGGGACATGACCGGGATGTTCCGACTCGTCGAACCCCGCTAGCTCTTCCTCGCCAGCTCCTGGCGGGCGCGCTCCAGTGTCTTCCCCGCTGCACCGAATCGCTCCGCCGCTGCACTTTCCTTCGCAACCGCCGCGGCTATGAGCGCTCGCGCCCCGTCCGCCTCGCCCCGCACCCGCTCCAACTCGGATGCCAGCTCCACGGCCCTCGCTTCGAGTCGCTCTGCACGCTCTTCGGCATCCGTCCGCGCGGCCGCGACCCGTGCGACCTCCTTCTCCGCGCGCTCGTGCTCCTTCTCGGCCTCGCGTACCGCCCGCTCGGCGTCCTTGCGATCACGCCGAGCGCGCAGCTCGTCCTCGGGCATGGCCTTGACAGCGGCAGGCGCCGGAACCTCGCCGCCTACCACCGCAGCCAGGTCGACCGGCTCGCCGGACAGTTCGCGCACCAGACGACCGGATGCCACCGCTGCCGCCGCATCCGGGTCGAAGAAGGCCGCCGTGATGGTTCGCTGCACGGCATCCGACGTCGACGCCGTGACCCGCTCGCCGCGGTCGGATGCGAGCGCCACGGCCTCTCGGCCGAGCTGCGCGGTCAGCGCGCGCCGGTCGCGACCCAGCTTCGCGAGCGCCGCCGCGTCGAGATCGTCCTGCGCCTCGCGCAGCTCCGCGGCGAGCAGCAGCACCTGGGCGAGCCGGTCCGCCCGCTCCTGCGCGAACACGTTCACGACCCACGCAGCGACAGACGGCTTCGGCAGCGCGCGGATCCGTTTCGCCAGCGCAGGATCGGATGCCTCGGACGCCCGCGCGTTGCGCTCCGCGATGAACGCGGAGGGCGCGAGCGCATACAACTCGACGGCCGCCGTCGCCAGCAGCTGCTCGTCTGACGGAGCGTCGGTCATCGAGCCTCCATGGTCGTGAGCCTACGCCCTGGCGACCGCCGCTCAGCCGCGGTGCACGTCCACCGGCACGATCATCGGCGTGCCGGCGACAGGATCGGGGACGACAACAGCCTCGAGATCGAACACCTCGCGCAGCAGCTCCACCGTCACCACGTCGCCCGGTGCGCCCTCGGCGACGATCCGCCCCTCGCGCATCGCGATGAGATGGTCGGCGTATCGCGTCGCGAGGTTCAGTTCGTGCATGACCACGACGACCTGCGTTCCTCGTTCACGCGACAGGCGCACGAGCAGCTGCAGCAGCTCGACCTGGTGGGCGAGGTCGAGATACGTGGTCGGTTCGTCGAGCAGCAGGATGTCGGGCTCCTGAGCCAGTGCCATCGCCACCCAGGCGCGCTGGCGCTGACCACCGGAGAGCTCGTCGATCGGGCGGTCGGCGAAGGCGGCCATCCCGGTCACCTGCAGGGCGTCGGCGACGACCTCGTCGTCACGGCGATCGCGGCCGCCGAGCCAGCCCCGGTGCGGTGTACGTCCTCGGTCGACGAGATCGGCCACGCTGATCCCGTCCGGTGCCACCGGCGCCTGGGGGAGCAGCCCGACGACACGAGCCACCTCCTTCGTGGGCAGCCGGGCGATCGAGGCGCCGTCCAGAAGCACCGACCCGCTGCGCGGACGCAGCAGCCGGGCGAGCGAGCGCAGCAGCGTCGACTTGCCGCAGCCGTTGCCGCCGACGATCATCGTGATCCCGGAGCCGGGCAGGGCGAGGGAGAGGCCGTCGATCACCGGCTCGCCGTCGTACCCGACGACGAGATCGCGGGCCTCCAGCGAGTGCGACATGGTCTGATCCGTCATGCGCGAGTGCGTCCTCTCATCAGCAGCCACAACAGGAAGGGCGCCCCGATCGCCCCCGTGACCACCCCGACCGGCAGGTCTGTGGGGAAGGCGTGCTGGGCCACCGCATCGGCGCCGAGCACGACGATCGCGCCGATCAGGGCGGACGCCACCGGCAGAGCCGAGTCCCGACGAACCACGCGGAGCGCGATCGGCCCGGCCAGGAAGGCGACGAACGCGATCGGCCCGGTGAGCGAGGTCGCGACCGCGACGAGGAGCACCGCGCACAGGATCAGCAGCGTCCTGGTGCGCTGCGGCCGGGCGCCGAGAGCCGTCACCGAGTCATCCCCGAGGCGCAGCACCGGCAACCGCGTGGCGGCCACCAGCGAGCCGGCGAGCAGGACGATGAGCACCGGGGCGGTGGGGCCGAGCTGGTCCCAGAGGCTGCGGCTGAGCGAACCGGCCATCCACACCGTCGCCTGCTCCGCCGCGTTGATGTCGGAGCGGGTGAGCACGTAGCTGATCACGGCCTGCAGCGCCGCGGCGACGGCGATGCCCACCAGCACGAAGCGCAGCCCCGACAGCCCGCGGCGGTACGCGAGCACCCAGATCAGCAGCGCTGTCAGCAACCCGCCGGCGATCGCCGCGCCGGAGACCACCAGCCCGGATGCGCCGAAGAACGAGATCACGGTGATCGCGGCGACGCTCGACCCGGCACTGATGCCGATGACATCGGGACTCGCGAGTACGTTGCGCAGCAGCGTCTGGAACAGCATCCCGCCCAGACCGAAGGCCGCACCGACCAGCAGCGCTCCGATCGCACGGGGGAGGCGCAGCTCGATGACCGCGAAGCTCGCCCCCGGCACCGTCTGTCCGCCCAGGGCGCGCAGCACGTCGGGCAGGGGGATGGTCTTCGGTCCGAAGACGAGCGCGACCAGGAGCAGCGCGATCACCACGATGCCGAAGACACCGATCAGGATGCCGTCGCGCGTGGCGCTCCGGCGTCGTGCGACGCGCAGCAGGGTGGGGGCATCCGGCACCGGCGGGCCGGTGCGTCCGAGGTCGAGTGCGCTCACAGGCCGATCGCCTTCCTTCTGCGCAGCAGCGCGATGAAGACGGGGGCGCCGATCAGACCGGTGACGATGCCGACCTCGAGCACACCGGGGCGTGCGAGGATGCGCCCGATCACGTCGCAGATCAGCAGGAAGGCGGCGCCGGCCGCGGCCGACAGCGGCACGATCCAGCGGTAGTCCGCGCCGACCAGGAACCGCACGGCATGCGGGACGGCCAGGCCGACGAAGCCGATCGGCCCGGCGAGGGCCGTCGCCGTGCCGCACAGCAGCACGACGGCGATCACGGCGGTGACACGTGCGGTCCCGACCCGCACGCCGAGTCCGCGGGCGACGTCGTCGCCGAGCGCCAGGGCGTTCATCCGCCCGGAGCACGCGACGGCGAGTACGGCGCCGAGCGCGAGGAATCCGCCCAGCTGGGCGAGCGTCGAGAACGACGCCGCCGTGAGAGATCCGAGCTGCCAGAACCGGTAGCTGTTCAGGGTGGACTGGTCGACGATGAGGATGCCGGTGATCACCGACCCCGCGATCGCCGTCACCGCGGCGCCGGCGAGCGCGAGGGTGACCGGCGTCGCTCCGCCGGGGCTGGCGGCGGCGGCCCCGTAGCCGAGGACGACCGCGACCGCGGCACCCGCGAGGGCGCACCACACGATCGCGAGCGGCGCCTGCCAGCCGAGCAGCGACATGCCCAGCACGACGAAGAGCGCGGCGCCGGCGTTGACGCCCAGCAGCCCGGGATCTGCGAGCGGATTGCGCGCCATTCCCTGCATGAGCGCTCCTCCCATGCCGAGCGCTCCGCCGACGAGCAGACCGGTGACCGTCGTAGGGACGCGGGACAGCACCGCGACCTGGTCGATCGAGCCGTCAGGGCGGAAGAACGCGTCCCACACCGCATCCAGCGGCACTACCCGGGCGCCGAGTGCCAGTGAAAGGGCGGCAGCCGCGATCAGCACCCCCAGGCACACGACGACGGCCCATGCCGGGCTCAGGTGCGCGCCGCGGCGCTGACCCGAGCCCTGCGCGGGCGTCGTCGGTGCGGGGGCGATCGTCATCCGGCGTGTGCGGCAGCCTCGCCGAGCATCTTGGCGTAGGTCGGGAGCGCCCACGGGATCGACAGCACGGTCGGTGCGGAGATGGCCATCAGCAGGGCCTCGTCGTCGATCTGTGCGACGGCTCCGGACTTGACCGCGGGGATGCGGCTCAGCAAGGGGTCGTTCTGCAGAGTCGACAGGTCTCCGCCCTGCACATAGATGACCGCGACGTCGGCGTCGAGCTTGTCCGCCTCCTCGGCGGAGATCGTGGCGACGAAGCCCTTCTCATCTGCGGCGAGATCCTTGATCGACTGCGGTGTCGCGAAGCCGAGGTCGTTCAGGTACTGCACTCGGGTGTCCTGCGGCGTGTAGTACTGCACCTTGCCGAGGTCCTTGGCATCCACCCACATCACCATGCCGGTCTTGCCCTCGGCAGCCGGGTACTTCGCCATCTCGGTGCTGATGCTCTTCTCGGTGTCGGCGATCAGCTTCTCGGCCTCCGCCGACTTGCCCAGGGCGGTGCCCACCATCGTGGTGGAGTCGCGCCAGGAGGTGCCCCAGGCCGCGCCGGGGTAGGCGACGGTCGGCGCGATCTTGCTGAGAGTGTCGTACTCCTGCTGCGTCAGGCCGGAGTTCGTGCCGAGGATCAGATCGGGTGCAGTCGCATCGATCTCCTCGTAGGGGATGCCGTCGGTCTCGTCGTGCAGCGGAGGCAGGTCGGCCTTCGCCGCGGTGATCGCGTCGTGGGTCCACTCCAGATAGCCGTCGCCGTCGGCGTCGCCGAACGCCGAAGTCGGGATCGCCACCGGGATCGTGCCGAGGGCGATGGCCGCATCGAAGCTGCCCCAGCCGACGGTCGCGACGCTCTTCGGCGCGGTCTCGACGACCGTCTTGCCGTAGACGTGCTCGATGGTCGCGGGGAACGCGGAGCCGGAGTCGGCCGAGGCGTCGGTGTTCTCCGTTGTTCCGGAGGAGCACGCAGAGAGCGCGAGCATCCCTGCGGTCAGGAGACTGAGGACGGCGACGCCGTGACGCAGGCGGGGAGAAGGCATGGAGATCCTCGGGTAAGAGAGCGGGAATAAAGGTAAGCCTAACCTATCCAATTTGCGCGCCGTGAACCGGTGGCGCAGGACCTGTCACTCGGCGACGGGTGCCGGAGACTGGTGTGCCGACCCATGGCACGACGCGGTTCGCGAGGCCGCGGCGATCACCTTCGGTGGCGCGCTCCCGGGCAGCGGCCGCGTGGTCCAGGCCTGAAGGCGCACTTCCGCCCGCCGTCTCGCGGTGGGACGATGGAGCATGGCGACTGGGGACGACGCCGAACTCGCCCGCAGGCTGCAGATCCTCGCGACCGAGCACTGGGGTCTCCTCGCCGCGCGCAGCACGGCGCAGAGCGAGGTGCTGACCCGGATCTCGATCTACCTCACCCTGGTCTCCGCCGGTCTCGTGACGGTCGGTCTGCTCGGTCAGGCGACGCACTTCACGACCTGGTTCCCGGTCGCGGCGCTCGGCATCCTCGCCTTCCTCAGCGTGGTCGGCATCCTCACTCTCATCCGCGTCCTTGCAGTGTCGGAGGAGGACTTCATGTACGTCACGGCGATGAATCGCATCCGCGGTGCGTATGCAGAGATCGATCCGGCGGCATCCGATGCCTTCCTCGCATCGATCCACGACGACGAGCTCGGGATGCGGGTGACGTACTCGTTCCTGCGCGAGCGCGGATCGTTCGAGCAGGTGCTCGGGTCGTCGCTCATGCTCAGCGTGCTGGTCACCGCCTCGATGGGCGGCATGTTCGCAGGTGGTCTCTGCACAGTGCTCGGGGTGCCCGCCGGTGGCGCCGTCGCGGTCGGCGTGATCATCGGGCTCGGCATCACGGGCATCGCCATCGGCTATGGCGGCCGCCGCTATCTCACAGCCTGGAAGACCTACCGTCCGCGGCATCCGAGCGACGGACCGCCGGAGTACTGGCGAATGCGACGGCGTCGCTGAAGCCTGTCGGGACGATTCGGGTCGCCGCAGAACGCGCCGCCAACCCGATCGGATACCATTCCGGTCATGGAGCCTCGTCGCGTGCAGGCCATGGGTCTCGTCGCAGGTCCTGTGCTCTTCGCTCTGTCGCCGCTGTTCTGGGTCGACGGGCACTATGGAAGCGTCGGCGGGATGCTCATCGCCGTCTCGACGGTGCCGTGGATGTTCGGGCTCATCGGGGAGTATCAGAGGCTGCGTCGCCCCCTGCCGACCGCGTCGTGGCTGTGGCTGCTGCTCGTACTGATCGGTATGTTCGGGACCATCGCCTTCGGACTGCAGGGGTTCTTCGAGGACGTGCTCGGATCCACCGACAGCTCCGCGTTGGGTACCTTCAAGGACTACCCCGTTGCGGGCGCTGCCGTGCTGCTGATCGCCGGACCGATGTTTCCCACCGCCCTGATCATCCTCGGGATCTTCTACTGGCGCACTCGATCGGCGCCGCGGTGGACCGCGGCGCTCCTCTGCATCGCGGCCGCAGCGTTTCCACTGGCGAGAGTCGTGCGGGTGGACGCGGTCGCAGTCGGAGCCGATCTCCTCATGCTGTCGGCATTCGTCGGTGTCGCCTGGCACGTCTGGCAGCGAACGCAGGAGACTCGATCTCCTGCTGCGTGACGGAGGCCGGCTATGCGGCATCCAGCGCCAGATTCAGCTCCACGACGTTCACCCGGGGGTCACCGAGGTAGCCCAGGTCGCGGCTCGCGGTGAACCTGTCGACGAGTGCCGTCACCGCTTCCGCCGACATCCCGCGCGCAGTGGCGACCCGTCCGATCTGTATCCGCGCGTACTCCGGGCTGATGTGCGGATCGAGTCCCGAGGCCGAGGCGGTGAGGGCATCGGTCGGCACGGCATCGGCCGCGACGCCGTTGAATTCCGCGATCTGCGTGCGACGCTCCTCGATCTGCGCAATGAGCTTCTCGCTCTCCGGACCGAGGTTCGATCCGCCCGAGGCCTTCGCGTCGTAGTCCGCCGCGGACGGCCGGGACTGGAAGTACTGCGGCAGGGGGGCGCCCGCGGCATCCGTGAAGCTCTGCCCGATCAGCGACGACCCCGCGACCGTGCCGTCGGGCCGGTGCACCAGCGACCCGTTCGCCTGGTCGCGCAGCGCGGCCTGGCCGATGCCGGTGATCAGCAGCGGGTACGCGATGCCGAGCAGCACGGTGAGGATCAGGGTGATGCGCAGGGCGGTCCACAGCATCTTGAGCGACCGTGACGTGCGAGTGGCCATGACGTTCTCCTCAGAATCCCGGCAACAGGCTGACCACGAGGTCGATGACCTTGATGGCGATGATCGGCACCAGCACGCCGCTGAGTCCGTTGATGATGAGATTTCGGGTGAGCGAGGTGCGCAGTTCGGTGGTGCGGTACGGCACTCCGATCAGCGCGAGCGGGATCAGCACGCCCATCACGACCGTGCTGAAGATGACGGTGGACAGGATGGCGGATGCCGGGGTGTGCAGCCGCAGGATGTTCAGCGCGTCCAGTCCGGGGAAGACTCCCACGAACAGCGCCGGGAACAGGGTGAAGTAGCGCACCGCGTCGTTGGCGAAGTTGAAGGTGATGAGCGCGCCGCGGGTCGCCATCTGCCGACGACCGACCTCGATGATGTCGACGAGATGGCTCGGGTCGTCGTCGAGGATGATCATGTTGGCCGATTGCTTCGCCGCCGCCGTCGCCGTGTTCATCGCGATGCCGATGTCGGCGCGGGCGAGCGCAGGGGCGTCGTTGATCCCGTCGCCGCTCATCGCGACCAGGTGTCCCTGCTTCTGCTCCTTCTGGATGATCTCGAGCTTGTCCTCAGGGGTCGTGTCACCCACGAACTCGTCGATGCCGACCTCTTCGCTGATCGCCTTCGCCGTCAGCCGGTGGTCTCCGGACACCATCACGGTGCGCACGCCGAGTTCGTGCAGCCCGCTGATGCGCTCGCGCACGCCCTCCTTCACCACGTCCTGCAGGTGGATCAGGCCCAGCGCCCGGCCGCGGTCGCCCGGGACCTTGATCGCCACGGCCAGCGGCGTGCCGCCGGTCTCGGCGATCTCCTGCGCGCGCTGCTTCAGCTCGGCGATGATCTCGCGAGGGGGCTGCGTGCCCTGCTGCTTCAGCCACGCGACGACAGCCGAGACGGCACCCTTGCGGATGCCGGTGCCGTCGGGCAGATCCACGCCGGAGATCCGGGTGGCGGCGCTGAACGGCACGAAGACGCCCTGCTCCACGACGGCATGGTGCAGCTCGATGCCGGAGCGGGCCGCCAGCTGCACGGTCGACGCGCCCTCGGGCGTCGGGTCGTCCGCTGAGGCCTCCGCGGCCATGCGCATCAGCCGCTCCTGGCTGTTCCCTCCCACCGGCAGGAATGCCACGGCGGTGCGGTTGCCCTGGGTGACCGTTCCGGTCTTGTCGAGCAGCACCGTGGTGATGTCGCCGGCGGTCTCGAGCGCCTTCGCAGAGGTGACCAGCACGCCGTGTCGCAGCAGCTGGTACATCCCCGCGATGCCCGTCACCGACATGAGCGCGGCGATCTCGGTCGGGATCAGGCAGACCACGAGCGCGACCAGCACCGGGATCGACACCGGAGGCGCGACGGGGGACACCGCCGCGTTCAGCGTCAGCACCAGAAGCACGAACGACAGCGAGAACGACGCCAGCAGCGCGCTGAACGCGACCTCGATCGGGGACTTCTGGCGGCGGGAGCGGCTGGCCAGCCGGATGGTGCGCTCCACAGCTCCGGCATCCGGCGCGGCGTCGACCCGCACCACCAGCCGGTCGGACAGGTCGCGGGTGCCGCCGGTGACCGCCGTGCGGTCGCCGGCGGACTGACGGATCACCGCCCCCGGATGCCCGGTGAACTCCGACTCGTCGACCTCCGCCGCACCCCAGATCACTTCACCGTCGGCGGGGATCAGCTCGCCCGCCTCGACGACGACCACGTCGCCGGGGCGCAGCCCCCGCGAATCGACGCGCTCGATCGCGGCCTCGCGCGCAGCAGGGTCTTTCGCGCGGTCGTACTCGAGGACCCTGCGCGCGCTGGTGCCGGACCGCGACCGTCGCAGGTACTCGGTCTGCGCACGGCCGCGCCCCTCCGCGATCGACTCGGCGAGGGTCGCCGTGTACAGGCAGGCCCAGAAGCCGATCGCCAGCAGCCAGGTGAAGCCCGCGGGCATCTCCGTGCCGCCGGAGGGCATGGCCCCGCCGGCGAACGGCTCGGCGATCGCGATGAACGTCGTCAGCGCCGCGCCGATCTCGGTGAGCAGCAGCACCGGGTTGTGCCACAGGTACCGCGGGTCGAACTTGCGCAGAGCGTCCAGCAGCACGGTGCCGATCGTGCTGACGGCGATCACGCCGGCGGGCTCGTGCACCTGGGGCAGCTGCGCGGTCATCCGGCCAGCCCCTCTGCGAACGGACCGGCCAGCAGCACGGGGACGAAGATCGGCACGGTGATGAACACGATCAGGCTGACCAGCAGCACCACGAACTGCGGCCGGTGCAGCGGAAGCTCGGCGGCCGTGGCGGCCTTCCCCTGCGTGGCGAGAGAACCGGCGAGCGCCAGCACGAGGGCGATGGGGATGAAGCGCCCGAGCAAGATGATCACGCCGATCAGCACGTTCATCAGCGGATTGTTCGCGTTCAGGCCCGCGAAGGCGGAGCCGTTGTTGATCGCCGCCGAGATGAACGCGTAGATCACCTCGGACAGACCGTGGGAGCCGTCGTTGGTCATGCTCCGCAGCAGGTCGTCCCGCATCGTCGGCACGGCGAAGCTGATGGCCATGCCGCCCAGCGCCAGCACGGGCAGCACCAGGATCGCGATGCTGACGAGCTTGAGCTCCCGCACCCCGAGGCGCTTGCCGAGATAGACCGGCGAGCGGCCCAGCAGCAGAGCAGCGAGGAACACGGCGATCACCATGAGGATCATCAGCGCGTAGGTTCCCGACCCTGCGCCGCCGGGCGCGACCTCGCCCAGTGTCATGTCGAACATCAGCATCAGGCCGCCGAAGGCCGTGTACGAGTCGTGCATCGAGTTGACGGCGCCGCCGGTGGTCCCGGTCGTGGCGGTGGCGAACAGGGTCGACGCGACGACGCCGAAGCGCTGCTCCTTGCCCTCCATCCCGCCGCCGGCGAGTTGTGGAGCGGTGCCGGCCCCCTGCAGCTCGAACACCGTGAGCGGCACATACACGAAGACGAACAGCACGGACATGGTCAGCAGCAGGGCGTAGCCTGCACGCTGGTCGCCGACCATCGTGCCGAACGTGCGCGGCATCGAGAACGGGATGAGCAGCAGCAGGATCGTCTGCAGCACGTTGGTCCACGCCGTGGGATTCTCGAACGGATGCGCGGAGTTCGCGTTGAAGAACCCGCCGCCGTTGGTGCCGATCATCTTGATCGCCTCCTGCGAGGCGACGGGGCCACCGGGCAGGGACTGCGATCCGTCCGCGATGGTGCGGATGTCGGTGAAGTCGGAGAAGTTCTGGACGACGCCGCCCGCGAGCAGGATCACCGCCGTGATCACCGAGAGCGGCAGCAGGATCCGCAGATTCGCGCGCACCAGGTCGACCCAGAAGTTGCCCAGACCGCTGCGGCCTCGGCGCGAGGCGAAGCCGCGGATGAGCGCGACGGCGACGGCCATGCTCACGGCGGCAGACACGAAGTTCTGAACGGCGAGTCCGCCCATCTGCACTCCGTAGCCCACGGTCTGCTCGGGCACGTACGACTGCCAGTTCGTGTTGCCGACGAACGAAGCGGCGGTGTTGAAGGCGAGGTCTGCGCTCATCCCCGGCAGGCCGAGCGAGAGCGGCAGCACCGGCTGCAGACGCAGCATCGCGTAGAGGAGCACGAAACCGGCCAGCGAGAACGCGAGCACGGATGCCAGGTAGCGACGCCAGGACTGCTGACGGTCCGCATCGACGCCGGAGAGGCGATAGATCAGCCTTTCCACGCGCAGGTCACGGTCGGTGGTGAACACACGGGCCATGTAGTCGCCGAGCGGGCGATACAGCAGGCCGATGACGAGTGCGGCAGTGAGCAGGGCCGACGCCGCGAAGAACCACTCCATCAGACCCGATCGGGGTGGAGCAGCGCGTATGCCAGGTAGACGAGGGATCCGAGGCCGACGAGCGCGGCCACGGTTTCGATGATGCCCAAGGACCTCTCCCTCGAAAGAACTGCCCGTAGAGCATAATCCCGGCCGACCGGCATCCGCCATTCCACGCGCGGCAGGCGCTGAGCGTCTTCCGCGTCGGGCGAATGTGTCGACCATCGTTGTTCGTTCAGCGATTTGCGGTAATCATGGGTCATGCGCAGTTCTGCGTCGTACTGCCCGGACGACGAACCCGAACGACTGCCGTGATCCTCGTGACTGCGTCGATCCGGCGGTCATTGCAGCGCGCCCCGCGGCTGACCTGGGTGCTCGGGGCCGCCACGCTGCTGTGCGCCGCGATCGCGGTGTCGGCCGCGACGACGTCGGATCACGGCTGGTGGCGCCTCTACTTCAGCAGGCTCGGCATGACCGATGACCTGTCCAGCGGGTTCTTCAACGGCGGTCTCGTCCTCAGCGGTCTGATCATCGCGGCCTCCGCCGTGCCGCTGCGCGCGGCGCTGGGCACAGTCACCGCGCTGCGCGGCAGAGCCCCCGTGCTGCGCGGCAGAATCCCCGCGCTACTGTCGCTCGCCGTCGCCGGACTCGGCGCGAGCCTCAGCAGCATCGGTCTGTTCCCGTTGTCGGTCGACCCGCTCGCGCACGAGCGCGCGACGAACGGGGTGGTGCTCTCGTTCGCGGTGCTGCTGATCGCGCATCGCGTCGGTCTCTGGCGCCGCTCGCGGATGCTGCGGATCGCGACCCTTGTCGCGGCACCGGCGATGCTCGTCGGCATGGGGCTGCTGGTCGCCGGATGGATCTCTCTCACCGTGTTCGAGATCCTCGCCTTCGGCATGATCCTCACGTGGGTGCACCTCTTCGAGCGCGTCATGTGTCGGCGCGGCCACCGGATGCGGAAGACTCGGACTGTCCGCGACGGTTCGGGAGAGCCCGCGGCGGAGGAGGAACCGTGTTCGAGGCCGACGTCCAGGACATCACGCAGCGCTCTTCGACAGGAGACCTGCCCGCTGCCGGTCTGGTCGACGAGCTCCTGCGCACCGCGCATGACCGGTACGCCGGGCATGACCAGGGCACCGTCGCCGATTACATCCCTGCGCTGGCCAGGGCGAATCCGGAGTGGTTCGGTCTGAGCCTGGTCAGCGTGGCCGGCACGGTGCACGAGGTGGGCGACGCCGACGTCGCGTTCACCATCCAATCGATCTCGAAGGCGTTCGTCTTCGCCCTCGCCTGCGCCGCCGTCGGACACGAGCGGGTTCACGACCGAGTGGGAGTGAACAACACGGGTCTTGCCTTCAACTCCGTCGTCGCCGTCGAGCTCAACGGCGGCAGCCCGATGAACCCGATGGTGAACGCCGGCGCGATCGCCACGACCGCGCTGCTGCCGGGCCGGGATGCCGCAGAGCGCTGGGCCCATCTGCGGGACGGGCTGTCCCGCTTCGCGGGCCGATCGCTCGAGATCGACGACGAGGTGTACCGCTCCGAGTCCGAGACGAACCACCGCAACCGCGCGATCGCGCAGCTGCTGCAGAGCTACGACCGACTGGACGGCGACCCTGCCGAGACCGTCGACGTCTACACCCGCCAGTGCTCGCTGGCGGTGACGGCGCACGACCTCGCGGTGATGGGTGCGACGCTCGCCGACGGCGGCGTGAACCCGCTCACCGGCGAGCAGGTGGTCTCGGCGGAGGTCTGCCGTGACACACTCTCGGTGCTCGCCTCCTGCGGGCTGTACGAGCGGTCGGGGGAGTGGCTGTTCGAGATCGGCCTGCCGGCGAAGTCCGGTGTATCCGGGGGTATGGTCGCGATCTCGCCCGGAAAGGGCGCCGTCGGCGCTTTCTCCCCTCTGCTCGACGGGGCAGGCAACAGCATCCGCGCGCAGCGTGCCTGCGCCTACCTGTCCCGCGCACTCGGACTCAACCTGTTCGCCTCCGCCCGGTGGAGCGCGGCCCAGAACGGAGCAGCATCATGACCACGTCCGCAGAGCAAGCCCCCGCGACTTCGGAGCGCCAGTCCTGGGTGCCGATGATCGGCCTGTTCCTCGCCCAGGTGCTGATGTCGTTCAACGTGGCAGCGCTGCCGATCTCGCTCGGCGGCATGGTGCAGGACTTCGGGGTCCCGCCGACCGTCGCGAGCTCGACCATCGTGGTCTACGGCCTCGCCGTCGCCGCGCTCGTCATGACCGGCGCGAAGCTGGGTCAGCGCATCGGCTGGGTGCTCATCTTCCGTTCGGTGCTCGTGGTGTTCGCGGCATCCTCGCTGATCATGATCCTCGCGCCCACCATGGGGTGGGCGATCGCCGGCCAGGTGCTTGCGGGTGCCGCGGCGGCGATCATCGTGCCGGCGCTGGTCGCCCTGATCGCGGAGAACTACAAGGGCGACCAGCAGGCCACGGCTGTCGGTTCGCTCGGTTCGGCGCGCGCGATCTCGGGCGTCACCGCATTCTTCATCGGCGGCACGCTGGGCACTTTCGTCGGCTGGCGCCCGATCTTCATGATCACCCTGGGCATCGCGGTGGCGGTCTTCCTGCTCAGCTTCAAGCTCCGCTCCGACAAGGGCAATTCAGAGGTCAAGATCGATGTGGTCGCCTCGCTGCTGATCGGCGCGGCGATCGTGCTGCTCACCGTCGGGTTCAACAACCTGAACGGCTGGGGCATCCTGTTCGCCCGCGAGGGTGCGCCGTTCAGCATCGGCGGGATGTCGCCGGCGCCGATCCTGGTCGTGCTGGGCATCGTGTTCGGGCAGTGCTTCTTCCTGTGGACCAGGCGGCGGATGCGCCGCGGTCAGGTGCCGCTGGTCGATCTCGGCGTGCTGGGCCACAAGCGCGAGCGCGCCGCCGTGTACGCGATGTTCATCATCGTCGCGATGGAGGCGGCGGTGAACTTCACCGTGCCGACCTACATCCAGGTCGTGCAGGGGCGAACTCCGTTCGACACCTCGCTGGCCATGATGCCGTTCAACCTCACCGTGTTCGTCACCGCGACGCTCATCGTGCGGTTCTACAAGAAGTACACTCCGCGCACGATCGCCCTGTTCTCGTTCGCGCTGACCACGATCGCACTGGTGTGGCTGTCGTTCGTCGTGACGAACAACTGGGAGACTCTGCCGACGATCCTGGGCCTGATCGTGTTCGGCATCGGCCAGGGCGCGCTGGTCACCCTGGTGTTCAACGTGCTGGTCACCGCTGCCCCGAAGGAGCTCGCGGGCGATGTCGGGTCGATCCGCGGCACGACCCAGAACCTGGCTTCGGCCGTCGGCACCGCCGTCATGGGCGCCGTGCTGGTGACCACGCTGAGCTTCGGCATCGGCAGCGCCGTCGCCGAGCATCCGGAACTGCCGCCCGAGCTCGTGGCGCAGGTGCCGCTGGACAACGTGAACTTCATCAGCAACGACGATCTGCGCTCGGCGCTGGAGCGCACCGATGCCGATGACGCCCAGGTCGAGGCGGCGGTCCTCCTGAACGAGGAGCAGCGCCTGCGCACCCTGCGGTTCGGATTCCTCATCCTCGCGGGTATCAGCCTGCTCGCCGCGATCCCGGCATCCCGACTGCCGCGTTACCGTCCGGGCGAGATCCCCGCGCCGGACGAGCGCGACGAGCCGAAGGACGCCTGAGGGCGGTCCTCAGACCGAGTCGGGCGGGGTGAGCGGGGCGGGAGCCCCGGCACTGCTCACGGTGGCCTCGCGCTTCTCGGCGTGGAACGCGTCGCTGAGAGCCCGGACCACCTCGGACGTCGCAGAGACGCCATCGGTCGGAGGATGCCAGAACCGTACGGTCGCGATGACCCGTTCGGGAGAGACCGCCTGAACGGTGGCAGCAGGATCCGAGATCGACGGGGATGCGGTGCCTGCGACTCCGGTGAGCCGCGACAGCAGCGCGTCGACAGTGTCGTCTTCGCGCCGTTCGAGTCGCACCTGAACCTGGCTGCGCAGTCTGCCCTGCGACGAGAGGTTGACGACCGAGTCGGACAGCAGCTTGGCGTTCGGCACGTGCACGGTCGCACCGTCCGAACTCACCAGGATCACCGCGCGGGCGTTCAGCTCGGTGACGGTGCCGGTCATCGGGCCGTTCGGGGTGTCGACCTGCACGATGTCACCGACCTCGACGGTGCGCCTGGACTGGATCATGACGCTCGAGGCGAAGTTGTCGGCGGTCCCGCGCAGCACCAGCACGATGACGACGCCGACGAGGATGACCACGGCGAGCACCGGCTGGATGTTGGCGCCGAGGATCGCGAGCGCGAGGCCGATGCCGAAGGCGATGGTGAGGTACTCGGCGCCGCGGGACACCGGCTGCACGTAGCCCTCCGGCATGTTCGGCACCCTGTTCAGCAGGGCCGCCATGCCCTTGTGCACGAAATGGGCGGCGATCCATCCGAGGATGACGATGATCACCGCGACGACCAGCTGCCACCACTGGACACCGGCGAACTGTGCGGAGAGATCAGGCATGGGTCTTCCTGTGTCGAGTTCTAAGCGGCGAGCGGGCTGAGGACGACCCCAGGACGGTCGGGGATGAGCTGGACGATCAACTGGCCCATGACTGCATCGCTCTCCCGTCCCGGGGGACGTCATCGATCAGGCGAGCAGCTTCGCCTTCGCTGCTTCGAACTCCGCGTCGCTGAGCAGTCCCTGCTGCTTGAGCGCGCCGAGCTGCTGCAGTTCGGCGACGACATCGGTCGCACCGGCGGGCGCAGCGGGTGCGGCAGGTGCTGCGGGAACCGGGGCGGCATACTGTGCCGCGGCTGCCTGCGCGGCCGCATCGATCTGCGCCTGCTGCTGAGCGGCCGCGTACTGCTCCTGCTCGTACTGCTCCTGCGCCTTGCGCTGCTGGTGATTGGACATCGCACCGGTCACGGCACCGGCGGTGCCGGCCACGACGGCCGTGCGGGCGGCGAGGCCGACCAGGCCCGGGCGTCCGATTCTGCGGAACATGGGCATTTCAGGCTCCTTCGTTCTCGAGGTGGTCGATGAGGGCGTTGACCACGGGGGCGGGGACACGCTCGTGCCGCAGCACGACACCACCCGATGATGCGAAACGGCTCGCAAGCTCACGGGCGTAGGTCAGTTCCACCGCGATCAGGGCCGCCGATCCTCCCGGCGGAACCAGTTCGGCGAACTCGGCGATGTCCTCCTCGCCGGTGAGGCCCGATGCCGCAAGGGCGATGTCGCCGAGATCCAGTCCTTCGGGGTCGTCCTCGACCTCGACGACGGTCACGTCGCCGGCATCCGACTTGGAGATCAGCAGGAAATCGACCAGTCGCAGGTATCCGGTGGCGAGGATCTCGGCGAGCGCATCGACGACCCCCGCATCCGGTCGGTCGCCTTCGAATCCGACGAGCGTGTACTCGACGGGTCCATAACGGAATTCAGTCACGCGTTCTTCCTTTCGACAGAAGGGGGTGCCGGACGCTGTCCGACACCCCCTTCGGATGCACTGCTATCGGAGGATGCCGATCAGGCGAGGGCCTTGGCCTTCAGCTTCTCGTACTCCTCGGTGGTGATGGTGCCCGCGGCGAGCAGCTTGGCAGCATCCGCGATCTCGTCCGACGCGCTCTTGCCCGCAGCCTGACGGATGTACGAGTCGGTGGCGTCCTTCGCCTGCTGCGCCTGCTCAGCGCTGCGCTCGGCCATGCCCTGGCCACGGGCGATCAGGTAGACCAGCGCGGTGAGGAACGGCACGAAGATCAGGAAGATGATCCAGACCGCCTTCAGCCAGCCGTTGAGCTTACGGTCGCGGAAGATGTCTCCGATGATCGAGAACAGCACCATGAGGTAGGCGATGAAGAAGAACGCCCAGATCATGTACCAGAAGAAGTCCCAGAAACCCATTGTTGTATCTCCCTGTTTGAGGTCTTGGTGATGACGCTATCGTGCTGCGGCCCCCCGACACGAGCCATTCATTCTATTCGGGTGACGAGCCCGGTCCCGGTTACGGCGCTTACTCTGGATTCATGGAGATGAAGGACGAGCGGAGCGACGCGGATCGCGCGGCGGATGCCGAGGAGGCACTCCGCGAGGCCGATGCCGCCGTCGCCGCCGCGAAGGCGGAGGCGGAGCGCTGGGGAGGCACGGACAAGCGTCCCGCGGAGCCCCGCGACCGGCACTGGTGAGTCTTCGCGGGTGATGTCGCGCCGCAGCGCATCATCCGATCGGTCATGACGGCCTGGCCGGCCGGACGATGCCGCAGCAGCGGCGCGGCGGAAGACTTGAGGTCCCGTCCCCGTCTGGAGTCCGACATGCACCGCATCCCTCGCAGAGCCCTCGCCGTCACCGGCCTCGCCGTCGCCGCGGCATCCGTGCTCGTCGCCTGCGCGCCGGCCGCAGTCCCCGTGCCGTCGCGCTCGGCGGCGGCGCCGACCCCGAGTCCGCAGGACCGGCTGGACGCCGATCTGCGCGACGCCGCCTGGCAGGATGACGTCGCCGCGGCGTCCGAGCTGATCGCGCGGGGCGCCGACGTGAACTCCAAGGACGACACTGTGCAGTCCGCGTATCTGGTCGCGACCAGCGAGGGGTACCTCGACCTGCTGCGCCTCACCCTCACGCACGGCGCAGAGGTCGACGACAAGGACAGCTGGAACGGAACCGGACTGATCCGCGCCGCGGAGCGGGGCCACGGCTACATCGTCGGACAGCTGCTGCAGGCGGGCATCGACCGCGACCACGCGAACCGGATCGGCTACCAGGCCATCCACGAGGCCGTCATCTTCGGTCAGGACAGCGAGACCTATCAGCTGACCGTTCGCGCCCTCATCGCAGGAGGCGCGGAGTTCGACCGGCGCTCCGGCAGCGAGGGGAGCACTCCGCTGCAGATGGCCGAGCAACGGGGCTTCGACGGCACACGGTCGATCCTCGAGGCCGCCCGTGACGGCAGGGCTCCTTCGAACCCGGATGCCGCGCTGCTGGCCGCCGCGGATGCCGGAGACGCGGACGCGGCGATGCTGGCCATCCGCGCCGGCGCCGACCTCGAGACACGCGATGCGCATCTGCAGCGCACACCGCTCATGCACGCCGTCATGGCGGATCGCGTCGAGGTGGCCCAGCTGCTCGTCGCGCTCGCCGCCGACCCCGACGCGCTCGACTATCGCAAGGACACGCCGTGGGTGATGACCGGCGTCACCGGAAGCGTGCGGATGCTCGATGCACTGCTGCCGGGGCAGCCCGACCTCGCGATCCTGAACCGTCGCGGCGGGACGCCCGCGAACCCGGCCGCTGAGCGCGGTCACGCGGACTACATCGACCGGGTCGTGCAGCTGGGCATCGATCTGAACCATGTGAACACCAACGGCTGGACGGCGATCCAGGAGGCCGTCGTGTTCGGCGGCGGCGACGGGAACGCGCAGCGGATCGTGAAGACCCTGCTCGCCGCGGGTGCCGATCCCGGCATCACGGATGCACACGGCCGGACCGCCCTCGACAACGCCCGTCGGCTGGGTTTCGATGAGATCGTGACGATTCTCGGCGGCTAGTCTGGGCAGGACTGGATCGACGCTTATGGCATCCAATCGCATGGAAGTGAGTGCGGACGGAGAGCGCCCGCGGATGAGGAGAAGTCATGTCCGACACGTCGCAGTTCGAGAAGTTCGCAGGGAGGACCGTCGTCATCACGGGCGCCTCCGCGGGGATCGGCTCGGGGTTCGCCAGGCAGGCCGCTGAGGTGGGTATGAAGCTCGTCCTCGCCGACATCGCCGCCGAACGACTCGAGGCCTTCGCCGAGGAACTCCGCGCCGGTGGCGCCGAGGTCGAGGCCGTCGTCACCGATGTCTCCGACGATGCCTCGGTCGAGAACCTCGCCGATCGCGCGATCGCGCGCTTCGGTTCCGTCGACATGCTCATCAACAACGCGGGGATCATGGCGATGGGCTGGTCGTGGGAGATCCCCGCGGCACGGTGGGACGCGATGCTGCGCATCAACATCGGCGGCTACGTCAATGTGCTCCGTGCGTTCGTGCCGCGGATGCTCGCGCAGGGTACTCCTGGGTGGATCGTGCAGGTCTCTTCGATCGGCGGGATCTTCCCCAGCCCGTTGATGGCTCCGTACAGCGTCACGAAGTTCGGCACTCTGGCCCTCACCGAGTCGCTGCACTACGAGCTGCAGATGATGAAGGCGCCGATCCAGGTGTCGGTGGTGCTGCCCGACTCCGTGAAGAGCGACATCTTCGTGACCGCGAAGGAGGGCACCCTGCCCGAGGCGCAGGCCTTCAACGATGCACTGCAGCAGCGGGCCGACACCATCGGCATCACCGCGGAGGAGCACGCCCGGCGCGTGTTCGCGCAGGTCGCCGAGGGCCAGTACTGGGTGACGCCGCAGCCCGAGGCCGTGGACGCGGGTGTCGTGCCTCGCGCGGAGATGATCCGCGGCCGCGTCGTGCCGGTGCTCAACCCCGACATGTGAGCGGATGCGGGGCGACGGAACGAAGCCGCGTCGCCCCGCTCGGTTCAGCCGGCCAGCAGCAGCCGCCGCACCTCCTCGGCGGTGACTTCGCGGCCGGTCGCGTCGGTGTGCTGCTGCACGCGCTGGGCCAGCGCGATCTGCTCCTCGCGCGTCAGGGTGATTCCGTAGGCGCTCTCCAGCAGGTGTGCGATGCCGCCCTTGCCGGACTGCGAGTTGACTCGGATCACCTCCTCGTAACCGCGTCCGATGTCGGCGGGATCGATGGGCAGGTAGGGCACCCGCCAGGCGATCTCGCTCTCCGGGCGCCCCTCCGCAGCGGCACGGTCGCGGTGCTCGGCGAGCCCCTTCCGGATCGCGTCCTGGTGTGTGCCGCTGAACGCCGTGTGCACCAGGGAACCGGCATAGGGATGCCGCGGCTGGATCTCGATGCGATTGCAGTGCTCAACCGTGCGGCGAATCTCGTCGATGTCCGTGAAGTCGATCATGGGGTCGACTCCCTGAGCGTGCAGGTTCAGCGCAAGCGTGGCCAGATCGACGTTGCCAGTGCGCTCCCCGTTGCCGAAGACGCACCCCTCCACACGCTGCGCGCCGGCAAGGAGGGCCAGCTCGGCGCAGGCGACGCCCGTGCCCCTGTCGTTGTGCGGATGCACCGAGAGGATGACGGCCTCGCGACGTGCAAGGTGGCGGTGCATGTACTCGATCTGGTCGGCATAGACGTTCGGTGTCGCGATCTCGACGGTGGCGGGCAGATTGAGGATGACCGGTCGGTCGGTGGAGGCATCCCACAGCTCGGTCATGGCGTCGCAGATCTCCAGCGCGAAGTCCGGCTCGGTCTGGTTGAACACCTCCGGGGAGAACTCGAACCGCACGTTGGGCAGGTCGCCGGCCAGGCGCAGCACCTCGCGGCCGCCGGCCAGGATCAGCTCACGCAGGTCGTCCCGGTCGCGTCCGAGCACGACCTCCCGCCAGATCGGTGCGGTCGCCGTGTAGAGGTGGATGACGACGGGGTTGCGGATGCCGCGGATCGACGCGACCGTGCGCTCGATGAGGTCGCGCCGCGCAGGGGTGAACACCACGATCGTGACGTCATCGGGGGCGATGTCCGAGTCGGCGACCAGGCGGACGAAGTCGTAGTCGGTCTGCGAGGCGGAGGGGCAGCCGACCTCGATCTCCTTGTAGCCCATCGCGACGAGGAGCTCGAAGAATCGACGCTTTCTGGCCGGATCCATCGGCTCGGCGAGCGCCTGGTTGCCGTCGCGCAGGTCGACAGGCACCCAGAGTGGTGCGGTGCTCAGGCGGCGTGACGGCCAGCTCCTCTCGTGCAGGGGCACGTCGACACGGGAGAAGACGTCCCGATATCGGTGCGACGGCATCTGTGATGCGCGCTGGGGATTCCACGTCGGGGCGTTCGCAGGAACGGGGCCGGACGGAGTGGACAGTGTGGGGAACGGGGCCATGATCTCTTCTTCGGTCGATGCTGTCGACCGGCGTCGACGACCCCCACGGCGAGGGAGCCGGTCGTGTCAGGCCCCGCCGTGGCGGCGAAGAAGAAGAGAGCTATGGGGAAGCATGGCTAGACTGTAACACAACTCCTCAGACAAGCAGAGAGGTTGAGATGGCACAGGCGATGCGGGAGACGCTGGCGGACCGTGCGGCTCAGGTGCTGCTCGACCGGATCGGAGCCGGCGAGTGGGCGCTCGGCGAGAGACTGCCCGGCGAGACCACTCTGGCCCCGCAGCTCGGTGTCGGCCGGTCGACGGTGCGTGAGGCGATCCGGCAGCTCGCAGGAAGAGGCGTGCTTGTGACGCGTCAGGGTGCGGGTGTGTTCGTCGCGGCGCTCGAGGCCCGCGACGACTGGGACGAGGTGCTGCGCCGTGCGGACATCCTCGCGGTGATCGAGACGCGCGCCGCCATCGAGGGCGAGTGCACCGCCCTCGCGGCGCGGCGGCGCACACCTGCGGATGTGCGCGCGATGCGGCAGGCGCTCTTCGCCAGGGATGAGTCCCGACTCGAGAGTGGGGCGCGAGGCTCGCGCGCGCTGATCGAGGGACACGTGGATGCGGATCTGGCACTGCATCGCACCGTCGTCGCGGCGGCGCACAACCCGGTGCTCGCCGAGCTCTTCGACGCGCTCACGCCGCGCCTTCGCCTGGCGATGATCGACATGCTGCGGATGCGCTCCTCCTTCGGTGACGCAGAGGATCACGACATGCATGAGCGGCTCGTCGAAGCGGTCGCGGGCAGGGACGCGGATTCCGCCGCCGCACTCAGCCGTGCGCATCTCGCGGGACTGGCCGAGGCGCTGGCATGACGGCGCCGATGCTGGAACTGCGCGATGTGCACTTCCGCCGAGGCGGTCGCCCGATCCTCCGCGGCATCACGATCAGTGTGCGGGCCGGCGAGAGGTGGGCACTGCTCGGGCCGAACGGCGCGGGGAAGAGCACGATCCTGGGCTTCTGCGGCGCACTGACGCATCCGAGCGAGGGCACCGTCGACGTGCTCGGGCACCGCATCGGGCGCGTCGACCTGCAGGCGCTGCGACGGCGGATCGGGCATGTGAATCCGCGGCATCCACTGGACTCGCCCCTCTCGGCGACCCAGGTGGTGCTGACCGGACTGACCGGGACCGTCGAGACGCCGATGCGGTGGTCGCCGCAGGCCGATGAGGTGGAGCGCGCACAGGCGATGCTCGACGTCGTGGGTCTCGGCGATCGTCGAGAGGCGAACTGGTTCACGATGTCACAGGGGGAACGCGGCCGGGTGCTGATCGCCCGCGCACTGGTGATCCGGCCAGACCTGCTGCTGCTGGACGAGCCGACGACGGGGTTGGACGTCGCGGCCAGGGAGCAGTTCCTCGAGACGGTCGACGGGCTCGTGCAGCATGATCCGGGGATGACCAGCATCCTGGTCACGCACCATCTCGAGGAGTTGCCCGAGACGACCACGCACGCCCTGGTGATCTCGGATGGCGAGGTCGTCTCGGCCGGGCCCGTCGACGAGGTGCTCACCACCACGACGATCACGCACGCGTTCCGGTATCCGATCGAGGTCATGAAGCATCGCGGTCGCTGGTCGGCGAGGGCGGGGCGACACGGATGAGCCGTGCTCTCAGCGGAAGTCCCTGGAGCGGTGCTCCAGCCCGGTGCGCAGGTCCTCGAAGCCGTCGGCCAACAGGTTGGCCACACCCTCGGCGGAGCGTTCCAGGATGCCGCGGACGATGAGCGCGGGGGAGTCGCGGGCGATCCGGCGGTAGCGCCCCCACACCCCGGGTGAGCAGATCACGTTGACCAGGCCGCGCTCGTCCTCGAGGTTCAGGAAGGTGATGCCGCTCGCGGTCGCCGGCCGCTGCCGGTGCGTGACGATGCCGGCCACCTCGATGCGGCGCCCCTCCTCGTGGGTGCGCAGACGATCGGAGGTGAGCACCCCGCGCTCGCTCAGCGCGGCGCGGAAGTGCGCCATCGGATGGTCGTCGGTCGAGATCCCGGTCGCCCAGAGATCCGCCGCCAGCCGTTCGTATCCGGTCTGATCGGGGAACAGCGGCGGCTGCACCGCGATCGCCGTACCAGGCAGATAGCGGGCGCGGTCCTCGGCGGCGGTCCCGGCCGTCCAGATCGCCTCGCGCCTGCTCAGCCCGAGGCTCTCGAACGCCCCGGCCGTGGCCAGCGCCTCCAGCTGGGCGGCCGTGGCATCGGTGCGGCGCACCAGGTCGTGCAGGTCACGGAACGGGCCGCCCTGCTCGCGGGACGCCACGATCCGCTCGGCCAGCGGCGTGCCGATGCCCCGGACGCCGGACAGCCCGAGCCGCACGGCGAACCGCCCGTCCCGCCGATGCGCGGCCGACACGTCGGGGGCGGAGCGATCGAAGGGGGTGATAGGGGGCTGAGGGGTGGCGAGACAGGCATCAAGGCCGGTGGGGGCGGCACCGTCCTTGATCCGCTCCAGAGTCTCGGTCGCGCCGGAGAGATGCAGATCCGGCCGCAGCACTTTCACGCCGTGCCTGCGGGCGTCGGAGGTCAGGGTCGAGGCCGAGTAGAACCCCATCGGCTGCGACCGCAGCAGCCCCGCGAGGAATGCCGCCGGATAGTGCAGCTTCAGCCACGAGCTGGCGTAGACGAGCAGGGCGAACGAGAGCGAGTGCGACTCGGCGAAGCCGAAGTTCGAGAACGCCTGGATCTGCGCGTAGATGCGATCGGAGGTCTCCTTGCTCAACCCCCGTCGTGCCATTCCCGCGTACAGGGACTTTCTGATCTTCTCGATCTTCTCCATCCCGCGCTTGGAACCCATCGCGCGGCGCAGCAGGTCGGCCTCGTCGGCGGTGCAGTCGCCGAGCGTCGTGGCCATCTGGATCAGCTGCTCCTGGAACACCGGGATGCCCAGGGTGCGCTTGAGTACCGGCTCGAGATCCGGATGCGCATAGGGGATGCGCTGCTGCTCCAGGGGCTCCCCGCGGGCGGCGTGTTCCCGGTTCGCCCTGGCGATCCGGTCCTTCTCGACCTTGCGCTTGACGAAGGGGTGCACGGCGCCGCCCTGGATGGGGCCGGGCCTGATCAGGGCGATCTGCACGGCCAGCTCGTAGAACTCCCGCGGCTGCAGCCGCGGGAGCAGGCCCATCTGCGCCCGGGACTCCACCTGGAACACTCCGATCGAGTCGGCCCGGCAGAGCATGTCGTACACCGCCGGCTCCTCCTTGGGGAGCGAGGCGAGCGTCCAGACCTCTCCAGTGGCCTCCTCGACGAGATCGAAGCAGTGCCGCAGCGCGGCCAGCATCCCCAGCCCCAGCAGGTCGAACTTCACCAACCCCATCGAGGCGGCGTCGTCCTTGTCCCACTGGATGACGGTGCGGTCCTCCATCCGCGCGTGCTCGACCGGTACGACCTCGCCGACAGGCTGGGCTGTCAGCACCATTCCGCCGGAGTGGATGCCGAGATGCCGCGGCGCCTTCAGCAGCTCGCCCGCGTAGGCGAGCACGTCACCGGGGATGTCGGTGCCCTCGGGCACCTCGATGCCGTTGCTCCAGCCGTCGACCTGCTTCGACCAGGCATCCTGCTGGCCCGGGGAGTGCCCGAGGGCGCGAGCCATGTCGCGTACCGCGTTCTTCGGGCGGTACTGGATGACGTTGGCCACCTGCGCGGCACGGTCACGGCCGTACTCCCGGAACACCCACTGGATGATCTCCTCGCGCCGGCCGGAGTCGAAGTCCACGTCGATGTCCGGCTCCTCGGTGCGCGTGGTGGCGAGGAAGCGCTCGAAGGGGAGCCGGTACAGGATCGGATCGACGGCGGTGATGCCCAGCAGGTAGCAGACCGCGCTCGCCGCGGCCGAGCCCCGCCCCTGGCAGAGGATGCCGCGATTCCGTGCCTCCGCGACGATGCCGTGCACGATGAGGAAGTACCCGGGGAAGTCCTTCTCCTCGATGACGTTCAGCTCGCGCTCGATGCGCGAGCGGCCGTCCGCATCGAGGCGCGGATACCGCTCCGGCACGGCCGCCCACACCAGCTCGCGCAGATGCTGCATCGGAGGGATGCCGCCGGGGATGTCCAGCCGGGGCAGGTCGGGCTTCGCCTTGCGCAGCGGGAAGGCGCAGTCCGCCGCGATCCGCAGGCTCTGTTCGATCGTCCCGGGGTATCGGCGGAACCGTTCGGTCATCTCGAGGCCACTGCGCAGATGCGCCGAGCCGTGCGCAGGCAGCCAGCCGTCCAGGTCATCCATGCTGCGGGTGGCGCGCACGGACGCCACGGCCTCGGCGAGTCCGGCCTGTGCGGGGGCGGCATAGTGCACGTTGTTGGTCGCCACGGTGGGCAGATGCAGCTCGCCGGCCAGGGCGGCCAGGGTGTCGTTGCGCCCGGTGTCGCGAGGATCACCGTGGTCGATGAGTTCGACGACCACCTGGTCGCGGCCGAACAGATCCACCAGGCGTCGCAGCGGTGTCTGGGCATCTCCGTGCGCGAGCCCACGCCGCACCCCGCCCTTGCGGCATCCGGTGAGGATCGTCCAATGGCCCTCCGCGCTCGCCGCGAGCTCGTCCAGGTCGTAGACCGGGCGCCCTTTCTCGCCGCCGCGCAGCTGTGCCTGCGTGATCGCCCAGGACAGCCGGCGGTAGCCCTCCCGCCCGCGCGCGAGCACCAGCAGATGGTCGCCGACCGGATCGGGGATGCCGTTCTGCGGTGTGGGCAGGTCGAGTGAGAGCTCGGCGCCGAACACCGTCTGCACACCGGTCAGCTCGGCGACCTCGGCGAACCGGGCGGCGCCGTAGAACCCGTCGTGGTCGGTGATCGCGAGCGCCGTGAGCCCTAGCCGCTCGGCTTCGGCGAGCAGATCATCGGGGGAAGAGGCGCCGTCGAGGAAGGAGAACGACGAGTGCGCGTGCAGCTCCGCGTAGGGGACGGCATCGTCGGGGCGGATCACCGGCGGAGGGACAATGGGAGCCCGGTGCCGACTGAGCGGCCCAGGGTCGACGCGGGTGCCGAGGGGCTCGGCGGACGGTGGTGTGGTGGGTTCGCTGAGCGTGCGCTCCAACTCGGCCCAGGTGAGATCGGGGTTGTGGAAGCCCATCAGCGGTACCGCCCTCTGCTCATTGAAACCGTGCTCATCGGTACCGTCCTTCAGCCAGCCATCCGCCTTCGGAGAGGACGACCAGCCAGGCCCGCTGGCGTTCATCGACCAGCTGGAAGCGCTGTCCGATGCGGGCCCGGCCGGCATCCCAACGATGCTCCTGCACCGGCCACGGGCCCGCCCAGGAGGCCACGGCGGCGCCCTCGACATAGGCGGGAGCAGCGGAGAGCGCGCCGCGCTCGTCGACCTCGATGGCGGCGTCGCCGGCGGCACGCACCCGGATCGGTCGCGGTGGATCGAACACCTCGGCAGGATGCGGCCCCGGCAGGCTTCCCGGCCAGGGACGGGCGGGATCACGCGGCGCCATGGGGCGCTCGCCCCAGGGCGTGAGCACCTGCCGATCGGACAGCCAGCGGCCACCGGCCACAGCGGCGGTGACGACGCCGTTGTGCCCCACGATCGTCTGCACTCGGGAGAGTGCGTGATGCAGCCGCTCATCGCTCGCCTGGCCGAACAGCGCGGGCTGATGGTGCGCGGCGTCGTCGACGGCCACCGGTTCGATGCGCACTCCGACGATCCCGCGGAACGCGTGCGCGGCGTCGTGGTCGTCGCCGCGGGAGTCTCCCGCAAGCGCCTCGAGCTGCCAGCGCACCCGGTCGACGAGATCGGCTGCCTCGAAGCAGGTCGGATGCAGCCAGGTGCGCGAGTTCACTCTGCCGTCATCGTCGGTGAGATCGATGCGCACCTCGGTGCACACCACAGAGGCGTCGGCGAGCCCCAGCATCACGACATCCGCCGTCTGCCGCACGGCGAACGCGATCTGATCGGCCTGCCCGAGCGGCGTGTCGAAGGAGATCTCCCCGGCGAGCTCGGGGTCGGGCGGCCTGGCATCGACAGGGCGCGAGTCCGCACCCTGCGCGAGGGCGTGCAGCCTGGCTCCGTGCTCGCCGAACCGGTCGCGCACAGCGCTCTCACCCAGCGCGGCGAACTCGCCAAGGGTGTGCACGCCGAGGCGCGCCAGCAGACTCGCCAGCTCCTCGTCACCGAGCGAGCGCACGGGGACGGGGGCGAGGAAGTCGCGCGATCCGCCCGCAGGCACGATCGCCCGGCGCGTGGACTCGCCCTCGGCGCGCAGCGCCGCCAGTTCGGCGGTGAAGGCGCCGTCGGCGACGCCGATCATCGACTCGGGGTAACCCTCCGCTGCGAGCATCGCGAGCAGGGCGTCCGCGGCCTCCGCCTCGCCGCCGTGGAAGCGGGACACACCCCGGGAGCGCAGCGCTGCCATCCCCGGCCGCAGCAGCAGCACGCCCGGCGCATGCTGCTCGATCAGGCGCAGCACCGGCACGAAGGCCCGCTCGTCCTGGGCGGGATCGTGCGGCAGCATCCGCAGTGACGGCGCGCGCCCCTGCGCGAGCCGCCGGCGCTGGCCGACGCGCACGCCGAGCGCGCGGGCCGAGGCCGTGCACGCGACGACGGTGTTCTGCCGCACCAGGGCGACCGGCGGATGCGGCGGCGGCTCTCCCAGAACCGCGCGCAGCGGCCAGTCCGGGAAGCGCAGCACGTGCATCCTGTTCGCGGGGATCATCCTGCCGCCGCCCATCTCGTGTCGATGGGGATCGGCGCCGGTGCGGTCTGCTCGACCTGCTCCACGACGCCGAGCCGACCCGGCAGCCGCACCCGTATGCCCTGAGGGCGCGGGCGGGTGCGGGTCTGCGCGGTCACCGTCACCGTGCGGTCCTCGAGCAGCCCCCATCCCTCGCCGAGGCCCTCCCACTGCGGGTCGTGGAGGCTGATCAGTCCCTCGCTCTGGGGCCAGGGCGAGGTCGCGAGCACCGTGCAGCCGCGGTCGCGCAGCCGCGCGGCGAGGCGCGCAGCCTCCGCATCCTGCGGCGGGGACATCGGATGCACTGCGATGAGCGGGATGATCTCGACCAGTGCCGAGAGCACGGCCAGCCAGCGCGGACCAGGATCGGGGACGAGCACCAGACGCTCGAGGTCGATCCCCGCCGCGGCCGCAGCCTCGACGCCGAGGTCGGGCAGGCCGACCGCCGCGCACCACGATCCGCGCTGCGAAGAGGCGCTGAGCAGCGCGAAGATCAGGCTCAGCGAAGGTGAGACCGAATAGACGGTGCCGGCGGCGAGGCCGCCCCCGGGCAGGATCTGCTCCAGCGCGGGCGGCACCGGCAGCACCTTCTCATCGCTGCGGACCCGCTGCATCCGCCCGATCTCGCGACGCAGGCGCAGGACCTCGCCCGCCCGCTCGTCGGCGGGGGAGAGCGCCCGCAGAGTACTGATCCCCATACATCCATCCTCGAAGAGATATTCGAAAAGAACAAGTTCATCTCGGATCGTAATCAGAACATCGGACATCAGGTTTCGAAGGGGCTGAACTACTCTGAGGGCATGCGGATCGAGTACGAGAGTGACGTCATCCGATGGGACGCCAGGACCGAGGCGTGGTTCTTCGCGATCATGCCCGAGGAACTCTCCAGGGAGATCCGAGAGCTGCCCTCGCCGCCGCGCGGCTTCGGATCGCTGCGGGTGCGAGCACGGATCGGCGGCACGGAGTGGACCACATCGATCTTCCCGGGGAAGGGCGGGTACGTGCTGCCGCTGAAGAAGCAGGTGCGCGCCGCGGAGGGGATCGAGGAGGGCGGCACGGTGATCGTCGACCTCGAGATCCTCGACCTCTGAACGTGGTTGTCCACAGGGTGTCCCCGCCCGTCGCGCATCTCGCCTAACCTGCGATGGTGACACTCCACGACCTCATCGCCGTCCTCGCGCACGTCGCGCTGGCCGGCGTCGGCGCGTGGCTGCTCGTCATCGATGCCCGCACGCACCGGCTGCCGAACCGCATCGTGCTGCCGACGCTCGGAGCCCTGCTGCTGCTCGTCGGCATGGAGGCGCTGATCACCGGTGACACCGCGCGCCTGGTGGGATCGCTGCTCGGGATGCTGCTGCTGGCAGGCTTCTACGCGGCCATGCGGATGGTCAGCAGGCAGGGGATCGGCGGTGGCGATGTGAAGCTCGCCGCCGTGATCGGGCTCGTGCTGGGCTGGCACGGCTGGCAGGCGCTCGCGATCGGCGCAGCATCCGCCTTCGTGCTCGGTGCGCTCTACGCGCTCGTCCTCATGGCGCTGCGCAGAGCCGACCGCAGCACCCGCATCGCGTTCGGTCCGTGGATGATCGTCGGCGCGGTGCTCGGCATCGCGATCGGATGAGGGCGCCAGGCGCTATGGTGTGCTCATGGCACTCGCGCGACTTCACGGTGGCCCGCTGGACGGGCAGATCATCCCCATCGGTGACGATGCTGACGACAAGCTGATCGTCCCCTACAGCGAGACGCAGATCGTCTACAACCGTCGTGGCGAGCCGCAGAACACCGGCACGACCGACGGACCCACCGAGATCGACTTCTGGTACGACGAGTCCCTCGAGGACATCAATCCCGCCGATGTCTGATCCCGCGCCATCCCGGTCGGTCGAGGTCGAGCGCAAGTACGACGTCGATGCGGACACACCGCTCCCGGACTGGACGTCGGTCGACGGCGTGTCCTCGGCGTCTCCGGGGGAGCTGCGCGAGCTCGACGCGCAGTACCTCGACACCGCGGAGTTCGCCCTCGCGGCCTCAGGCCACGCTCTGCGTCGCCGCACCGGCGGTCCGGATGCCGGGTGGCATCTGAAGGGACCGCGCACCGGCGACGGCCGGGTCGAGCTCGGCTGGCCGCTGGGCGAAGAGGGTGTGGTCCCGGATGCCGTCGCCGACGCGATCGCGCCGGTGCAGGCCTCCGCTCTTCGGCCCATCGCTCGGATCGAGAACACCCGCACCGCCATCCGCCTTTCCGGGCCTGCCGGCGTGCTCGCCGAGTTCGTGGACGACCACGTGCGCGCCACCGACCTTCGCGACGGCTCCCGTCGCGAGTGGCGCGAGTGGGAGCTCGAGCTGGGCCCCGCGGCACCCGTAGACGAGGCGGGGCGCCAGGCGTTCTTCGCAGCGGCCGAGAAGGCGATCTTCGCCGCCGGCGCCCGCGACCCCTCCTCCGGGTCGAAGCTCGCCCGCGCGCTCGGGCGCTGAGCCCAGCGCTGTCCTCAGGCGACCTCGGGCCGCGTCATCAGCGGCGCCGTGAGGTGCAGGATCAGATCCGAAGTCGTCAGGGGCACCGTGGTCCAGACGGCGGTGGCCGATTGAGGCCTCGCGGTGAGACGCACCCGGTGCGGCGAGGCCGTCAGCTGCAGATCGGCGATGAAGGTATCGCCCCGCCAGCCTCCCGACGCGGACACCGGACGGCCGAGTGGGGCACTGTCGCGCCAGCGTGCACGTCCCACGGGGACCTCGAACAGGGAGCCGACGCGAACGGTCCAACCGTCGTCCGCCGGCTCCACGCGGATCGTGGTCCCGTGCGGCAGCGCTGAGTCCGGAACGGCTGCGTCGATCGCAGTGGTGAGGGAGCGCTCGGATCCTGCCTCGGAGTTCCGCAGCACCGGCAGCCGCAGATCACGCATCCGCTCCTCCAGTCCGTGGTCCTCGGCGGGGGTGGGGCGGTCCATGCCGGGAAGCAGGCAGTCCCACACGGCGTCGAGCACATCCTGGGCATGCTCCACCGTCGTCTGCGCCGAGGTGACGGTCACGACGAGCTCGTGCTCGGGGACGACGATGCAGTGCTGTCCGAACGCGCCGTTGCCATGGAATCCGTGCTGCGACATCCAGATCTGATAGCCGTAGCCGGACCGGAAGTCCGGAGCATGCGCGATCTCCGGGTGGTAACGGCTCTCGACATGCGATCGCGTCGCGAGGCTCACCCACTCCCGAGGCGCCAGCCGCTGCCCACCCCAGAGGCCTCCGCGCCGCAGGAGCTCGCCGAAGGCGGCGACGGCCTCGGTGCGCAGATGCAGGCCGTGGAAGCCGAACACGGCGCCGCTGCCGACGCGATCCCAGTCCGCGTCGGTGATCCCCATGGGCGCGAAGAGGCGCTCGTCCAGGAACTCGTCCAGCGGCCGGCCGGTCACTCGCTCCACCATGCGCGCCAGGATGAAGGTCGTCGCATTGTCGTAGGTGTGCAGGGTGCCTTCGGTGGCGATGGGCGGGATGCTCAGGAATCCCTTCACAAGATCCTGGGGCTCTCGCTCCCAGGCCCCGACGAGAGTGTCGGTCTCGTGCCCGGCGGTCATCGTCAGCAGATGGTGGACGGTGAGACGGAGGGCCTGCTTCGACGCATCCGACGGCACGTGGTCCGGCAGGACGTCGGCGACCCGGTCGTCGAGAGCCAGCAGGCCGTCTTCGACGGCGAGTCCGACCGCGATCGACGTGAACGACTTGGTCAGCGAATAGAGCAGATGCGGGCGCTCCGCCGAGTACGGCGCCCACCAGCCCTCGGCGATCACATGCCCACGCCGCACGACCATCAGGGAGTGGCACTCGATGCCCCTGGCCGCGAGCCGGTCGAGCATCGCCGCGACGGCGCGCGATGACACTCCCTGGACGGCGGGCGTGGAGCGCGGCAGCAGTTCGGTTGACATCGGCGCCTTTGCAGAATGAACGAGGGCGGTGCGAAGAATCGCACCGCCCTCGTTCCGATCGGGATCGATCAGAGGTTGATCATGTGACCCGCGAGGCCGTGGAAGGCCTCCTGCAGCGCCTCCGACAGGGTCGGGTGGGTGTGCACGTTGCGGGCGGCCTCGAGTGCGGTGAGGTCCCACTTCTGGGCCAGCGTCAGCTCGGGGAGGAGCTCGGACACGTCGGGGCCGATCAGGTGGCCGCCGATGAGCTCGAGGTGCTCGGCGTCGGCGATCAGCTTGACGAAGCCGATCGGCTCGCCCAGACCGTTGGCCTTGCCGTTCGCGCTGAACGGGAACTTCGCGACCTTGATCTCGCGACCCTCGGCACGCGCCTGCTCCTCGGTGAGGCCGAAGCTGGCGACCTGCGGCTGGCAGAACGTCGCACGAGGCATCATCCGGTAGTCGCCCAGCGTCATGGTCTCGGCCTTGCCGATGGTCTCGGCGGCGACGACGGCCTGCGCCTCGGCGACGTGCGCGAGCTGCAGCTTGGCGGTGACGTCGCCGATCGCGTAGATGCCCTCGACGTTGGTGCGCATGTGGTCGTCGATGTCGATCGCACCGCGCTCGGTGAGGGCGACGCCGGTGTTCTCCAGGCCGAAGCCGTTCACGTTCGGCGCGAAGCCGACCGACATGAGCACCTTGCCGGCGGTGATCTCGCCGGGCTGGCCGTCTCGGGTCTCGTAGGTGACGTGCACCGACGAGCCGTTGTCGGTGACGGTCTTCACCGCGGTCGAGGTGAGGATGTCGACGCCGAGCTTCTTGTACTGCTTCTGGATCTCCTTCGAGACCTCGACGTCCTCGTTGGGGAGGGCGCGGTCGAGGAACTCGATGATGGTGACCTTCACGCCGTAGTTGGTCAGCACGTAGGCGAACTCCATGCCGATCGCGCCGGCGCCGACGATGACGATCGACTCGGGCAGGTCGCGGGAGAGGATCTGCTCCTCGAAGGTGACGATGTTGTCGCTGAGCTGCACGCCCGGCAGCAGGCGCACCGTCGAGCCGGTGGCGATGATCACGTTGTCGAAGGTGACCTCTTCGGTCGTGCCGTCCGACTTCGCGACCGAGATCGCCTTCGGGCCGGTGAAGGTGCCGCGGCCGTCGTACTCGGTGACCTTGTTCTTCTTCATCAGGAAGTGGATGCCCTTGACGTGGGTGTCCGCGACCTTGCGGCTGCGGTCGAACGCCGCGCCGAAGTCGAAGCTCACGTCGCCGGAGATGCCGAAGAAGTCGGCCTTGTGGGTGAACGTGTGCGCGATCTCCGCGTTCTTCAGGAGCGACTTCGAGGGGATGCAGCCCACGTTGAGGCAGATCCCTCCCCAGTACTTCTCCTCGATGATGGCGGTGGACAGTCCGAGCTGTGCGCTGCGGACGGCGGCGACGTATCCGCCAGGGCCCGCGCCGAGGATGACGACATCGTAGTGTGGCATGTTCTCAGCCTATCGGTCAGAGGGATCGGTGGAGGCGGGGGAGTCATCGGATGACGCGGCATCCTCGCCGCCGGCGGGCCTGCGCCGAAGGCCGAGCCAGATCGCGATGCCGGCGACGACCAGGACCGCGACGATCAGAAGCACCCACAGCCACACCGCAGAGGCGGAGCCGGGAGCGGGTGCAGGGGTGGTCGTGACGGTCACGGTGGGGGCGGGGGCGGTCTCGGTCACGGTCGGCACCGGGGTCGGGGTCGGTGTGCTGACCTCGGTCCCGGTGGTCACCGTGAAGGCGTACTCGCCGGCGATCGGATGCCCGTCCGCCGAGACGACCTTCCACGCGACGTGATAGGCCCCGGCGGGGCCGCCCTCCGCGAGGGGCTGCGTGACGGTCGTGCCGTCCACGGTCGGCGCACCGTCGGTGACGGGGGCGCCGGAGGGATCGGTCACCTGGATCATCGTCGCGCCATCGGCGTCCAGCACGTCCCCGCTGAAGGTGAGCACGAGCTGAGCGGGAAGGGTCTCCGCGGTGGCATCCGCAGCGGGGGTCGCGGAGACGAGCTCGTCGTGCGCCGAGGCGGACAGCGGGCCGGCCAGCAGCAGGGCGGCGGTCAGCAGCGCTGCGAGCAGCGCGACGATCGGAGTTCTTCGAGAGGACCAGGTTGTCTGCACGACTCCAGCCTAGGTCGGCATCCTGTGCCCCGAGACCCTCCCGATGCGCTGCTCCGATCCGTTAGTCTTGACGAAAGGAGGGCGACCCGTGACTGACAGCCAGAGCCGATACGGCGACGACGCGATCCACCGCAGCGGCGAGCAGCGCCACGATGTGACGCAGACATTCGGACACGACTCCGATCTGTCGTTCGTGCCGTTCGGAGTCGAATTGACCGAAGCCGAGCAGTCGGCGATCTCCGCCCTGCCCTCGGGGTCCGCACTGCTGCTGGTGCGCTCCGGCGCACTGGCCGGCGCGCGATACCTGCTCGACGCGGACGTGACGACGATCGGTCGCCATCCCGAGGCGGACATCTTCTTCGATGATGTGACCGTGTCGCGTCGTCATGCCGAGATCACCCGCACCGGCACCTCGTTCGAGATCATCGATCAGCGCTCGCTGAACGGCACCTACGTGAACGGCGAACGCGCTGACCGCAGCCTGCTGCAGAACGGCTACGAGGTGCGCGTCGGCAAGTTCCGGCTCAACTTCTTCGCCTCTCCGGTCGACGTCGCGGCTGCGAACGCCTGATGGCGGCCGCGTCCCCAGCCCGCGAGCGCGCAGCGCCCACGGGCCTGCTGAGCATCGGTCAGGTGCTGTCGAGACTGACGCCGGACTTCCCCGAGATCACGGCCAGCAAGCTGCGCTTCCTCGAGGCGCGGGGGATCGTCACACCGTCACGCACCGAGTCCGGCTACCGGAAGTTCTCCGCGGCCGACGTCGAGCGGCTGCGCACCGCGCTCACCCTGCAGCGCGACCACTACATGCCGCTGGACGTCATCCGCGAACAGCTCGATGACGCCGCCAGCGGGCAGCCGGTCTCGCCTCCGCCGTCGATAACGCCTCCGACGCGCCGGTACCGTCGCGACGAGCTGCTGCGGGCGGCCGGCGCCGCGCCGCAGCTGTTGAACGATGCGGTCAGCACCGGCCTGATCGCCGCCGCAGACACCTACACCGACCAGACCGTCGCGCTGCTGCGCAGTCTGGTCGCCCTCGACCGTCACGGCATCGAGCCGCGCCATCTGCGCACACTGCGCCAGGGCGCGGAGCGCGAGGTGGCGCTGATCGAGTCGGCGCTGCAGCCCATGCTGCGCCGCACCGATGCCGCATCCCGCGGACGCGCCGGCGAGCTGGCTCCTGAGCTCGCCGCCCGCATCGATGAGGCGCGCGGCATCCTGGTGTCCGCGGCGCTGTCGCGGATGCTCTCATAACGAACAGGTTGCGACACACCTCCGGCGCGCACCGGATGTCGTTGCCCGACCACCACCCCTGCTCTACCGTGGAGATAGCTGCTCCGGGGGGAGTGGCACCCGTCTGAGGAGGAGACAATTATGAATGCGGATGAGCTCTCCGGAGACCCGCGCTTCGTGACCGAACTCCTCTTCACGGACGGACTTCCCGCGATGGACGACGAGGTCGGCTACCGTGGTGCGATCGCGGCACGAGCGGCGGGCATCACGTACCGCCAGCTGGACTACTGGGCGCGCACGGAACTGGTCGTCCCCACCGTGCGCGGCGCGAGCGGTTCCGGTTCCCAGCGCCTCTACGGCTTCCGCGACATCCTCGTCCTCAAGCTGGTCAAGCGCCTGCTCGACACCGGCATCTCGCTGCAGCAGATCCGCATCGCTGTCGAGCAGCTCCGCGCCGCCGGCATCCGTGACCTCGCCGGCACGACGCTGATGAGCGACGGCGCCTCCGTCTACCTGTGCACCTCCAACGACGAGGTGATCGACCTGGTCAGCCGCGGGCAGGGCGTGTTCGGCATCGCCGTCGGCAAGGTGCTCCGCGAGGTCGAGTCGACCCTTGTCGAGTTCGACCCGACCGCGCCCGACCCGGTCGACGAGCTCGCGCAGCGGCGCGCCAAGCGCACCGCCTGATCAGCACCCCAGACATACGAGAACGCCCGGCTGAAGCCGGGCGTTCTCTGCTTTCCTGAGCGAGCGCGGCGAGACGAAGGGTGGCCGCGTCAGGCCTGTGCGCCGGTCTCCGGCACAGGGACCCTGCCGGCGCGCACGATGCGGTCCAGCAGCTGGTCGAAGTCGGCGGCGAGCTCCTGCGCGGAGTCACCGGGCCAGATGTGCAGCGGCTTCGCGGCGCCCTGTGCCTGCTGCAGCGAGGTGCGCTCGGGAAGCTGCGGGGAGAGCACCAGCGGGCCGAACATGTCGCGCAGCTCCTTGATGCGGAACTGGTGCTCGATGGACTGCGGACGCACGCGGTTCACGACGATGCCGAGGGGCTGCAGACGAGGGGAGAGACCACGGCGGATCTCCTCGATCGCGCGCAGCGCGCGGTCGGCCGCGGCGACGGAGAACAGACCGGGCTCGGTCACGACCAAGACGCGGTCGCTCGCCGCCCATGCGGTGCGGGTGAGCGCGTTCAGCGAGGGGGCGCAGTCGATGAGCACGAGGTCGTACTCGCTCTCGACGGTCGCCAGCGCCTCCTCGAGCTTCCACACATCGCGCACACTGGGGTGCGGGCCGTCGAAGTTGATCGCGGAGGGGCTGCCGATCAGCACGTCGATGGTGCCCGGGTGCACCTTCGTCCACCCGCTGGTGGTGATCGCCTGACGGACCACTTTCTCCTTGGGGCTGGCCAGCACGTCGGCGATGTTCAGCCTGCCGGCGATCTGGATGTCCATGCCGGTCGAGACATCGGACTGCGGGTCGAGGTCGACCACGAGGGTACGGATGCCACGGGCGAAGGCGGCGCTGGCGAGACCGAGGGTCACGGTCGTCTTGCCTACGCCTCCTTTGAGGGAGCTGACGCTGAGTACGTGCACATCCTCCAACCTACAGTGCCCTAGTCTGAGTGAACACTCAGCCCCGCTCCTGTGTGCGTCCGCGTGCACTGATCCAGAGGTGTGCATGTTCCAGAAGATCCTGGTGGCCAACCGCGGCGAGATCGCGATCCGTGCGTTCCGGGCGGCCTTCGAAGTGGGGGCGCGCACCGTCGCGGTGTTCCCGTACGAGGACCGCGGTTCGATTCATCGTCTGAAGGCCGACGAGGCGTACGAGATCGGTGAGCGCGGGCATCCGGTGCGCGCCTATCTCGATGTGGACGAGATCGTCCGGGTCGCGGCGGAGTCGGGCGCTGACGCGATCTATCCGGGCTACGGATTCCTCTCGGAGAACCCCGAGCTCGCCGAGAAGGCGGCCGCCGCCGGCATCGCGTTCATCGGTCCGCCCTCGCGGGTGCTGGAGATGGCGGGGAACAAGGTCGAGGCGAAGCGGCATGCGATCGGTGCCGGAGTTCCGGTGCTGCGCTCGACAGAGGCGTCCGACGACGTGGACGTGTTGGTGGGCCAGGCCGACGCGATCGGATTCCCGCTGTTCGCGAAGGCCGTCGCCGGCGGCGGCGGCCGAGGGATGCGGCGCGTCGAGACGAAGGACGAACTCGCGGCCGCTCTGGCCGAGGCGATGCGCGAGGCGCAGAGCGCCTTCGGCGACCCGCGGATGTTCCTGGAGCAGGCCGTCCTGCGCCCCCGGCACATCGAGGTGCAGGTGCTGGCGGATGCCACGGGCGAGACCGTGCACCTCTTCGAGCGCGACTGCTCTGTGCAGCGTCGCCATCAGAAGGTCGTCGAGATCGCGCCGGCGCCGAACCTGGACGACGACGTGCGGCAGGAGCTGCACCGGCACGCGGTCGCGTTCGCCCGCTCCATCGGCTACGTGAACGCCGGCACGGTCGAGTTCCTGCTGGAGACGGCAGGGGAGCGCACCGGCGAGGTGGTGTTCATCGAGATGAACCCGCGCATCCAGGTGGAGCACACCGTCACCGAGGAGATCACCGACGTCGATCTGGTGCAGGCGCAGATCCGCATCGCATCCGGCGCCACCCTCGCCGAGCTCGGCCTCCAGCAGGAGGGCATCCGGCTGCGTGGCGCGGCGCTGCAGTGCAGGATCACGACGGAGGACCCGGCACAGGGCTTCCGCCCCGACACCGGCAAGATCACCACCTATCGTTCGCCCGGCGGCGCCGGCATCCGCCTCGACGGCGGCACCGTGCATCAGGGCGCGCAGATCAGCCCGCACTTCGACTCGATGCTCTCGAAGCTGACGTGTCGCGGTCGCGACTTCCCCGCAGCGGTCTCCCGGGCACGTCGCGCACTGGCGGAGTTCCGTATCCGCGGGGTGTCGACCAACATCCCGTTCCTGCAGGCGCTGCTCGACGACCCGGCCTTCGTCGCGGGCGACATCAGCACCTCCTTCATCGACGAGCGACCGGAGCTGCTGCAGGGCCGGGTCTCGAAGGACCGCGGCTCGAAGATCCTGAACTGGTTGGTCGACGTCACGGTCAACAAGCCGAACGGGCCCCACCCCGGCACTGCCGATCCGAGCGCGAAGCTTCCTGCGATCGACCTCAGCGCCGAGCCACCGGCGGGCTCCCGCCAGCGGCTCCTCGAACTCGGCCCCGAGGGATTCGCCCGGTCGCTGCGCGCGCAGACGGCGCTCGCGATCACCGACACGACGTTCCGTGATGCGCATCAGTCCCTGCTGGCGACCCGGGTGCGCACCCGCGACCTGGTGGCGGCTGCACCGCACCTCGCGCGGCTCACATCGGGTCTGCTCTCGGTCGAGGCCTGGGGCGGCGCGACCTATGACGTCGCACTCCGCTTCCTCGGTGAGGACCCGTGGGAGCGGCTGGACAAGCTCCGCACCGCGCTGCCGAACATCGCGATCCAGATGCTGCTGCGCGGTCGCAACACCGTCGGGTACACCCCCTATCCGACAGCGGTCACCGACGCGTTCGTGCAGGAGGCCGCGGCATCCGGCATCGACATCTTCCGCATCTTCGACGCGCTGAACGACGTCGCCCAGATGCGCCCGGCGATCGATGCGGTCCGGGCCACGGGCTCCGCGGTGGCGGAGGTGGCGCTCTGCTACACGGGCGACCTGCTCGACCCCGCGGAAGACCTCTACACACTGGACTACTACCTGCGGCTGGCCGAGCAGATCGCCGATGCCGGTGCGCATGTGCTGGCGATCAAGGACATGGCGGGCCTGCTGCGCCCTGCCGCGGCGACGAAGCTCGTCACCGCACTGCGCGAGCGGTTCGATCTGCCGGTGCACCTGCACACGCACGACACCGCGGGTGGCCAGCTCGCCACGCTGCTGGCAGCATCCGCCGCCGGCGTGGACGCGGTGGATGCGGCGTCCGCACCACTGTCCGGCACCACCAGCCAGCCCTCTCTCTCGGCGCTGGTCGCCGCACTCGCGCACACGGAGCGGGACAGCGGGATCGACCTGGCCGGCGTCTCGGATCTGGAGCCGTACTGGGAAGCGGTGCGCCGCCAGTACGCTCCGTTCGAATCCGGTCTGCCCGGCCCCACCGGACGTGTCTACCACCACGAGATCCCCGGTGGGCAGCTGTCGAATCTGCGCCAGCAGGCGAAGGCGCTGGGGCTCGCGGACGACTTCGAACTCATCGAGGACATGTACGCCGCGGCGAACGCGATCCTCGGGCGGGTGCCGAAGGTCACGCCGTCGTCGAAGGTCGTCGGTGACCTCGCGCTGCACCTCGCCGCTGTCAGGGCTGACCCCGCCGATTTCGCGCAGAACCCGCAGAACTACGACGTGCCGGAGTCCGTGATCGGCTTCATGGCCGGCGAACTCGGCGACCTGCCGGGCGGATGGCCCGAACCGTTCCGCACCAAGGTGCTCGCCGGGCGTGCGGTCCGCCCCACCGTCACGGACATCTCCGCCGACGACGAGCGGGTGCTCGCGGGTGACAGCGCCGGGCGACGCGCCAGGCTGAACGAGCTGCTCTTCCCCGCGCCGACGCGCGAACTGGAGCAGACTCGGGAGCGGTACGGCGACCTGTCCGTGCTCGAGACCGGCGACTACCTCTACGGGCTGGTGCCGGGGCAAGAGCATCTCATCGAGATCGATCGCGGCGTGCAGCTCTACGTGGGGCTCGAGGCGGTGGGTGATGCCGACGAGCGCGGCATGCGCACCGTGATGACGACGCTGAACGGCCAGCTCCGCCCGGTGTCGGTGCGCGACCGCTCCGTGTCCGTCGACGCTCACGAGGCCGAGAAGGCCGACTCCGCCCAGCCCGGTCAGGTGGCGGCGCCGTTCTCCGGCGTGGTGACGCTGCAGGTCGCTGTGGGTGACGCGGTGCGGGTCGGCCAGCCTGTGGCGTCCATCGAGGCGATGAAGATGGAGGCGGCGATCACCGCGACCGTCTCGGGCGCTGTGGAGCGGGTCGCGATCGGCTCCACACAGCAGGTGGACGCGGGTGATCTTTTGGTCGTGATCAGTCCCGGCCAGTAATCTTGGCGGGCGACGTGTTCGCACAAGCTTCCAGGGAGAACCGTGACGCCGAACAAGAACGATGACCCGAACGAGGGCGACGACCTCGGTGTCCTCGACGACTCCGCGTCGCTGGACGACGCCGGGATCGGGTTCCTCGGCGCCACCGCACAGGTGAGCGTCGTCATGCCGACCGGTGGCGACGACGAGGATCTGGATGCCGACGACGATGTCCTCGGCGACGAGATCTCCACCGTGGAGATCGTGTCCGACCTCGTCATCGACCGCTCAGGGGTGGCTGACGAGGAGACCGTCGAGCGGCTGGATCGCGACACCACCGAGATCATCATCGAGCTGCCCGCGGAGACGGAGCCGCCGGCGGTTGCCGACCTCGTGGAATCGGATGCCGATGACGCGCCGGCGCTCGGTGCGGACGAACCGGATGCGGTGACCGCGGAAGTGGTCATCGACGATGTCGTGCCGTCGGATGCCGGCGAAGCGACCGACGACGACGTGGACGATCCTGACGCCTCGGATGCCGGGAACGTCGCTGACGATGAGGACGCGGACGAACGACCCGACGAGGCCGAGTACGCCTCGGAGCCGGAGGACCGACTCGACGAGGTCTCCGATGCGGAGGACGACGCTGTCGACGCCGAGAACCGCCACGACGACGCCCGCGACCACGAGCACGAAGATCTCGAGGACGTCGAAGATTTCGGCGATGACGACTCCGCCGACGCAGCGGGGGAGCACGACGCCGAGGACGTCGGGGCAGGCATCAAGCCGGAGCTGATGAACCATCCCGAATCGGCCGACGTCGTCGAGTCTGCGGAGGAACCCGCCGGCGAGGGCGAAGAAGCCGATGAGGCTGAGCCGGCCGAGACGTCGGCCGAAGACGTCGAGTCGGCCGAAGCGTCCGCACTGACCGACGAGATACCGGCAGGCGAGGACGAAGCGGTCGTCGAGGATTCGCCCGTGGACGCCGAGCCTGCCGTTGACGCTGAGCTTGCCGACGAGGCCGAGTCCGCCGAGGAGCAGCCCGTCGCGGGTCGGCACACCGAGCCCGAGTCGACGGAGCAGTCATCATCCGAGGACGGTGCCGAACTCTCGTCGGCAACCAGTCCCGACCCGGTCGAGGCGAGCCCCGCCGAGAAGCAGGACATCGCAGAGGATCAGGCCGCCGAGGAGCCCGCAGCTGCGGAGCCCGGTACCGACGAGCACCTGGACGCCGAAGCCGCCGACGAGCAGGATCGTAAAGACGTGGTGACAGCCGAGGCGTCCGCCGCGGCAGCCGTCGCCGGCACGCTCACCGCTCCCGAGGAGGAGACGACTGTGGACACTGACGACAAGAGCGATCTGGCACCCCGTTCCGCGGCCGGTTCGCCCCGCACTCGTGCAGAGGCGCACCGCACGGCGGAGATCGCCCTGGCCTCCAAGCGGCTCGGCGACGCCTCCCGCGACTCGTCCCGTGAGAGTGCCGACCTGCTGACAGCCGAGCGGCTGCTCGACCCGAGCCGTATGGTCAAGCCCGAGCCGGAGGGTACCTGGAGCCATCTCGTGTACACGGTCTCCGGTCGCCGCATCAACCTCGGCGACAGCAAGAAGGCCCGCGCCCGCAAGGAGTTGTCCGGGCGCATCGCCGGCGCTCTCCAGGGCAATGCGCGGTTCGTGCCCGTGCTCTCGCGCAAGGGCGGCGTCGGCAAGACGACGGTGACGGCTCTGCTGGGGATGGCGCTGGCGGATGCTCGCGACGATCGTGTGATTGCGGTCGATGCGAACCCCGACCGCGGCACACTCGCCGATCGCATCGTCGGCGACACCTCGCATTCGGTGCGGGATCTCGTGCGTGCGAAGGATGAGGTACGGGGCTTCCACGACGTCTCGGCGCTCGTCGGCAGGGACCACACCCGCCTGGACGTGCTCGCCTCGGACGGCGATCCGCGCGTGGCAGAGGCTTTCAGCGATGCTGACTACCGGGACGTCGCCGGTGTCGCCGCGCACTACTACTCGCTGGTGCTCACCGACACCGGAACGGGCATCGTGCATGACGTCATGGGCGCGACGCTCGATCTCGCCGACCAGATCGTGATCGTCTCGGGCCTCAGTGTCGACGAGGCGCGACTCGCCTCCGAGACCCTCACCTGGCTGGAGACCAACGGCTACGCCGACAAGGCGCGCGACGCCGTCGTCGTGCTGAACCAGTCGACTCCGGGCACGCCGCTGGTGCGGCTGAACGAGCTCCAGGCGCACTTCTCGACGCGCGTCGGTCACGTCGTCCGCATCCCGTACGATGCGCAGATCGCGGGCGGCGGTGCGATCGTCTGGACGAGCCTGGCGCCGGAGACGCGCCTGGCGGCGCGTGAACTCGCCGCCGAGCTCGTCGAGGGTCTGCGCTCGCGGGTCCCCGTCCGATGAGCGTCCGCGAGATCCGGCTTTACGGCGATCCGGTGCTGCGCACCGTCTGCGCGCCGATCGAGGAGATCGACGACGGCGTGCGCGCTCTGGTCGACGACCTCGTCGACACTGTCGAGCTGCCCGGGCGTGCCGGTGTCGCCGCGCCGCAGATCGGCGTCGCCGTGCGCGCCTTCAGTTACAACATCGACGGCGACATCGGCTACGTGCTCAACCCCGTGCTCACCGAGGTCCGCGGCGACCCGCAGCCGACCGGGGAGGGCTGCCTGTCCGTCCCAGGGCTCTGGCACGACGCGCCGCGGTACCCGTGGGCCCGCGTGGAGGGCATCGACCTCGACGGAGCACCCGTCGTGCTCGAGGGTGAAGGGCTGCTGGCGCAGGCGCTGCAGCACGAGACCGACCACCTCGACGGGATGGTGTATCTCGGTCGCCTGGACCCCGAGACCCGAAAGATCGCGATGCGTCAGGTGCGCGAGAGCACCTGGTTCTGACTCCCTGACATACGCAGGAGGGGCTCGCACATCGTGCGAGCCCCTCCTGCGTATGTGATGCCTCAGCCGAGGGAGACGTTCGTGGTCTGAACGGGCTGGGCGGTGTAGATCTCCTCGATGTCGCCGGCGAAATCCTTCAGGATCACGTTGCGCTTGATCGACATCTTCGGTGTGAGGTGACCGCTGTCCTCGGTCCACTCCGTGGGCAGGATCGTGAACTTGCGGATCGACTCGGCGCGCGAGACCAGGGTGTTCGCGTGGTCGATCGCCCGCTGCACCTCGGCGCGGACGGCGTCGTTCTGCGCAGCATTCGCCAGCGACAGGTCTGACGGCAGGCCGTTGTTGGCGAGCCAGGTCGGCAGCATCTCGGTGTCGAGGGTGACCAGTGCGGCGATGAAGGGTTTCTGGTCGCCGACGACGACCACCTGTCCGACGATCGGGTTCGCGCGGATCGGGTCCTCGAGGACGGCCGGAGCGACGTTCTTGCCGCCGGCGGTCACGATGATCTCCTTCTTGCGTCCGGTGATCGTCAGGAAGCCGTCCTTGTCGAACGAACCGAGGTCACCGGTGCGGAACCAGCCGTCGTCGAACGCGGCCGCGGTCGCCTCGGGGTTGTTCCAGTACTCCTTGAACACGCAGATGCCGCGCACCTCGATCTCGCCGTCCTCGGCGAGCCGGATGCCGACGCCGGGGAGAACCGGACCGACGGTGCCGATCTTGAACCGGTCCTCGCGGTTCACGGTCGCCGGCGCGGTCGTCTCGGTGAGGCCGTAGCCCTCGAGGATCACGACGCCGAGGCTGCGGAAGAAGTGCCCGAGCCGGTCGCCGAGCGGCGCGGAGCCCGAGACGGCGTAGACGACCTTGCCGCCCATGGCCTCCCGCAGTTTCGAGAAGACGAGCTTGTCGAACATGGCGAAGCGCATGCGCAGGCCGAACGGGATCTTCTCGCCGCGTTCGAGCAGCTTCGAGTGCTCCACAGCGGCGGCGGCCGCCGCGCGGAAGATCTTGCCCTTGCCGCCGGCCTCCGCCTTCTGCTCCGCAGAGTTGTAGACCTTCTCGAACACGCGGGGGACTGCGAGCAGCAGCGACGGCTGGAACGAGCCGAGCGAGTCGATGAGCTGCCGTGTGTCCGGCTGGTGTCCGACGCGCACGCCCGCGTGGATGTACAGCATCGACATGAACCGCGCGAACACGTGCGCGAGCGTGATGAAGAGCACGGTCGAGGCGCCGGGGGTGTTCACGACATCCTTGAGCGACTCGGAGGCGTTGCGCGACAGCTCGACGAAGTTGCTGTGCGTCAGCACGCAGCCCTTCGGACGGCCGGTCGAGCCGGAGGTGTAGATGAGCGTCGCGATGTCGCTGCCGTTCGCGATCGAGCGGCGGCGCTCGATCTCCGCATCGTCGACGTTCGAGCCCTGGGCGGTGAGCGTGTCGACCGCGCCGAGGTGCAGCTGCCAGACCTCGCGGACGAGCGGCAGGTCGCCGCGGACCTCATCGATGCGGGTGAAGTGGTCGGGCGACTCGGCGATCAGCGCGATCGCGCCGGAGTCCTCCATGATCCACTGGATCTGCGCCGGCGAGCTCGTCTCGTAAATCGGCACCATGACCGCACCGGCGTAGAAGAGCGCGAAGTCGACCAGCGTCCACTCGTAGGTGGTGCGGGCGATGAAGCCGACCTTCTCACCTGGCTGGATGCCTGCGGCGACGAAGCCCTTGGCCAGTGCGATGACGGCGGTGCGGAAGTCCGCGGCGGAGATGTCACGCCACCCCGCACCTTCGGGGACGGAGAACAGCGCACGGTCGGGAGTTGCCTCCACGCGCTTCTCGAGAAGATCCGTGACGTTCGCTTCGGGGTCGGCGGGGACGATCGCGGGTGCTTCGAACTGAACCACGGCAGCTCCTTCGGTACCAGGCGGGCGGGTTTCTCCGAGTCTACGTCATGAGATTCAGTCGCGAGCAAGTTGAAACTCAGTCGCGCTGCTTCTCTGGGTTCCCGTGCCCCGACCGGGCACGCAGTAGACTGCGAGACGATGTTCTACTGGCTGATGAAGTACGTCGTGATCGGGCCGCTGGTCAAAGCGATCTTCCGACCCTGGATCGTCGGGCGTGACAACATCCCCACCACCGGCGCCGCCATCCTGGCCAGCAACCATCTCTCCTTCGCGGACTCGATCTTCCTGCCTCTCATGTTGGATCGGCGGATGTCGTTCCTGGCCAAGAGCGACTACTTCACCGGACGCGGGATCAAGGGCTGGGCGACGAAGTTCTTCATGAGCGCGACCGGCCAGCTGCCGATCGACCGCTCGGGAGGAAAGGCCTCCGAGGCATCCCTGAACACCGGCCTGCAAGTGCTCGGCAGGGGAGACCTGCTCGGCATCTATCCGGAGGGCACGCGCAGCCCCGACGGCCGTCTCTACCGCGGACGCACCGGCATCGCGCGCATGGCGCTCGAGGCCAGGGTGCCTGTCATCCCGGTCGTGATGATCGACACCGACACGGCGATGCCGATCGGCCGTCGGATGCCACGGGTGGTGCGCGTCGGCATAGTGATCGGCGAGCCGCTGGACTTCTCCCGCTACGCGGGCATGGAGAACGACCGCTACATCCTGCGCTCGGTGACGGACGAGATCATGGTCGCGCTGCAGCGCCTCGGCGCCCAGCGATACGACGACGTGTATGCGTCGTCCGTCAAGGATCGGATGCCCGCGCCGGTGCGCTGACGCGCGTCGTCATCGTCGTCCGGAGCGTCCTTCACCGCGACTAGGCTGAGGGGATGCCCCAGTCGCTGCCTGACGCCCCGTTCGCCGCGTTCGACACCCGAGTCCTCGACGAGTGGCGCGAGCTGCCGATCAAGCAGCAGCCGCAGTGGCCCGATGCGGGTCGCGTCGCCGAGGTCTCCACCCAGATCGCCGGTCTGCCCCCGCTGGTGTTCGCCGGTGAGGTGGACAATCTGCGTGAGCGTCTTGCACGTGCGGCCTCCGGTCGCGCGTTCCTACTGCAGGGCGGTGACTGCGCCGAGACGTTCGCCGGCGCCACTGCCGACCAGATCCGCAATCGCATCAAGACCGTGCTTCAGATGGCCGTCGTGCTCACCTACGGCGCGTCGATGCCTGTCGTGAAGATGGGCCGCATGGCGGGGCAGTTCGCCAAACCGCGCTCGAGCGACACCGAGACTCGCGGCGACGTCACGCTGCCCGCATATCGCGGCGACATCGTGAACGGCTACGACTTCACCGAGGGATCACGCACCGCAGACCCGTCACGGCTGCTCCAGGGCTACCACATGGCGGCATCCACGCTGAACCTCATCCGCGCGTTCACGCAGGGTGGTTTCGCGGACCTGCGCGAGGTGCACTCGTGGAACACCGGCTTCGCGAAGAACCCCGCCAACCAGCGATACGAGCGCATGGCCTCCGAGATCGATCGCGCGATCAAGTTCATGGAGGCGGCCGGCGCGGACTTCGACGAGCTCAAGCGCGTCGAGTTCTTCACGGGCCACGAGGGCCTGCTGATGGACTACGAGCGCCCGATGACCCGCATCGACTCGCGCACAGACACGCCCTACAACACCTCGGCGCACTTCCTCTGGATCGGGGAGCGCACCCGCGACCTCGACGGCGCGCACGTGGACTACTTCTCCAAGATCCGCAACCCCATCGGTGTGAAGCTCGGGCCGACCACCTCACCCGAGACCGCGCTGGAGCTGATCGACAAGCTCGACCCGAACCGCGAACCCGGACGCCTCACCTTCATCACCAGGATGGGTGCAGGCAAGATCCGCGAAGCGCTGCCGCCGCTGCTCGAAGCGGTGAAGGACTCCGGTGCGACGCCGCTGTGGGTCACCGATCCGATGCACGGCAACGGCATCACCACTCCGACGGGATACAAGACCCGTCGCTTCGACGACGTGGTCGACGAGGTGCGCGGCTTCTTCGAGGCGCATCGGGCGGTGGGCACGTTCCCCGGCGGCATCCATGTCGAGCTCACCGGCGACGACGTCACCGAATGCCTCGGCGGCTCCGAGCAGATCGATGAGGCGGCGCTGGCGACGCGCTACGAGTCGCTGTGCGACCCACGACTGAACCACATGCAGTCGCTCGAGCTCGCATTCCTCGTCGCCGAGGAGCTCGAGAAGCGCTGAGACGACCCCAGAAGGGCTCGACGACGCAACGCGTCGTCGAGCCCTTCCGCCGTCTGGGGGCTTCCGCTGTTCGGGTCGGGCGTCAGCTGACCGAGGCGCCTACTCGCACCTCGCTGCCGCGATCCACGGTCTTCCCCGCCTTCGGCGTGGTCTCGGTCGCGGTGAACAGGCCCCACAGTCCCTTCGGAACGGCCGTGGTCGGTTTCAGGCCGGCCTTGGTCAGTGCGTCCATGGCGTCGGAGAGACTCATGCCGTCGACCTCGGGCACCTCGACGGGCTGCGGGCCCTTCGACACCGTCAGAGTGATCACGTCACCGGGACGCCACAGGCCCCCGCCTTCGCGCGCGGAGTGCCGGATCACCGAGCCCTTCCTGACGTCGTCGCTCCACTCGCTCGGGCGCTCGTCGGACACGGTGAGGCCCGCGTCCGAGAGCGTCTTGACCGCCTTCTGCTCCGGCTGGCCGACGACGTCGGGCAGCGCGCCAAGCGACACCTGCACGGTCGCCTGATCGGCCTCGTGCACGGTGCATCCGGCTGCGCAGCCGAACGGCTTCGCACCGTCGCGCGGAGTGATGCGCACGTTGATGACCTTGTCGCGGGCGGCTTCCGGTGTGAAGTACTCCTCGGCCTGACCGTCGACGGCGAGATTCGCGTCGGCCAGGACTGCGCGCACCTCGGACTCGCTCTTGCCGCCGAGGGTGGGCAGTTCGCGCGACGCGGGGCCGCTCGACACGATGACGCGCACCTTCGCGCCCTGGTCGAGCCTCTCGCCCTTGCCCGGCTTGGTCTCGATCACGGTGCCGGCGGCGACGTCGACAGAGTTCTCGTCACGCTGGATCGGGACGAATCCGTCCGCCTTCAGCGCCGCCGCGGCATCCGCGTACTTCATGCCGGCCACCTGCGGTACCGCGACCAGCGAACCCGGCCCGGATCCGAACCACCAGCCGACTCCGCCTGCCAGTACTGCCAGCAGCAGGACGAGCGCCATCAGGAAAGCACCGCGGGCCTTCCGCTGCGAGACACGGCGCCGCAGCACGGCGGCGTTGTCCAGTGGGGCCGGGGGAGCGGTGATCGGCTCTGCGGCCGCCGTCGGCCCGGTGAGGATGCGGGTGACCGAGCCGGTGTCCGCGGAGGGACCCCGCGGGGCGACCAGGGCGGCCGTGACCATCGGCTTCACATCCAGCTCGCGCTCGATGTCTCGCAGTCGGTCGAGCATCTCCTGCGCGTCGACGGGACGTTCCTCGGGCGACTTCTCGGTCGCCCACAGCACGAGCTCATCGAGCTGCTCCGGCACGGAGGAGTTGCGGGCGCTGGGCCGCGGCACCTGCTCGGTGGCGTGCTGGAACGCGATCTGCATCGGCTGCTCGCCCTTGTAGGGCTGCTCGCCGACCAGCATCTCGTAGAGCATGATGCCGAGGGCGTAGATGTCGCTGCGGGCGTCGGCGGTGCCGCGGGTGACGAGCTCGGGAGCGAGGTACGCGATGGTGCCCAGCAGCTGGGCGCCGGTCGCGGTGTTCGCGGTCGTGGCGCGCGCCAGGCCGAAGTCGCCGATCTTGATGCGGCCGTCCTCGGCGAGCAGCACGTTCTCGGGCTTGACGTCGCGATGCACGATTCCGGCGCGGTGTGCCGCGGCGAGTCCGGAGAGCACGGCGTCCATGATCGTGACGGTCTGCGGAATGCTGAGCCGCTTCTGCTCCTTGAGCAGCTCCCGCAGCGTGATGCCGGGCAGGTACTCCATCACCAGATAGGCGAGCTCGCCGTCCTGGCCCTGATCGAACACGTTGACCACGTGCGGGTCAGCGAGCCGGGCCGCGGCGCGCGCCTCCTGGATGAATCGGCTCTGGAACGCCGAGTCGTCGCTGAGGTGCGCGTGCATGACCTTCAGGGCGATGCGTCGCTCGAGACGCAGGTCGGTGGCGACGTACACGGTGGCCATGCCACCACGGGCGATGCGTGCGCGGACCCGGTATCTGCCGTCGACAAGCCGCCCGATGAGAGGGTCGGCCTGCTGAGTGGTCACAGGGAAAGTCTAGGGATGGCTGCCTGTGTGACCCGGCAACGGCTCACCCCTGAGGCCGTCCTGTTATCCGAGGGCGGATAGCCAGCGGCCGGCCTGCTGCTCCCACTGCCCGTAACGGTGCGCGTAGTCCGAGATCTGCACGGTCTGCGCGGCGCTGCCGAAGCTCTTGCCCTGCCATCCGCGGACGTCGAGCAGGCCACGCGAGTTCTTGCCGTTCGGGTCGGACGGGCCACCGTAGAAGACTCGGATGCTGCGCTCGGCGTTCATGATCTGCGCCTTCGTGCCCCAGCCCTGGCTGGGACGCTGCTGGAACAGGCCGAGCGAGTCGCGGTCGCCGCCGCCGAGGTTTCGCATCGAGGATTCGACCATCGATGTCGCCAGCGCGATCTGGATGCCGCGCTCCGGCACCCCGAGTTGGCGGCCGACACGGATGATGAGACGGGCGTTCGCGGCCTGTTCGGCGTCCAGTCGCGCTGAGCGCTGGGTGTTGGCAGGCAGAGTCAGCTTCAGCTTCTGTCCGGGATAGATGATCGACGAGGCTCCCAGATCGTTGGCTTCGAGGATCACGGCGACGGTGGTGCCGTACTTCTTCGCGATCGCGTACATGCTGTCTCCGGCGGCCACGGTGTGCGTCTTGGGAGCAGCAGCGGGCTTCGCTGCCGGCTTCACGACGGAGGCGGGCGCAGGCTTCGCGGCTTGCAGCGCGAGCTTCTGCCCGGGGTAGATGATCGCCGACGCGCCGAGGCGGTTCGCGGCGAGAATCGCGGAGACCGAGGTGCCGTACTTGCGGGCGATGCTGTAGACGGTGTCGCCCTTGGCGACCGTGTGCGTCCTGGCCGAGGCGGATGCCGGCTTCGCTGTCGGCTTGGCAGCAGGTCCGGCAGGGGCCGCGCCCGAGACGATGAGCCTCTGACCGGGGTGGATGACGGCGGAAGCGCCGAGGCGGTTCGCGGCGAGGATCGCGGAGACCGACGTGCCGTACTTGCGGGCGATCCCATAGACGGTGTCGCCCTTGGCCACTGTATGCGTCTTCGGCGTCACCGCTGCGGGCGCAGCAGCCGCGGGTCGCGCGGCTGCGGCCGGCTTCTGCAGTTTCAGCTTCTGCCCCGGGTAGATCACGGAGCGCATCGTCATGCCGTTCCACGCGAGGATGTCTGCAGTGCGCAGGCCGTGCTTCTTCGCGATGGTCCAGACGGTGTCGCCGGCGCGTACGGTGTACGACGCGGGTGCGACAGCGGTCGGCACGACGCGAGCGTGCGTGGGCGCGGCCGACAGCGGGTGCGTCCCCGAATGCTGCGGGACCAGGCCCTGCCGCGCTCCCGCGGGCACGGTCTCTGCGGATGCAGGAGCGACGGTCAGCGTCGCGGCGAGTGCCCCGACGACGGCGGCGGAGACACCGACGCTCAGGCTGTGTTCACGTGCAGTGAAGGTGCGCATTGTCAAGGACCCCCCTTGGTTTCGGCTTCTGACACGCTGACACGGTTGGTAACGGTTGTCAACAGAAGTGAAAGGTGTGAAGGATGTGAAAACTGTCGTCCGCGAGCCCGCTTCGGCGCCGTGGCCGCGGGCGTGAGATAGTGGGCAGGTGTCCGAGAATTCCGCTGAGAGCACTGTCTGGCTGACCATCCCCGACCTCGCCGAGGCTCTCGACGAGACGCCGGGGCGGGTGCGGCGACTGCTCGATGACCACTACCTGATCGGTTCGCGTCGGAACGGTCCGGTGCAGGTTCCGGCGATCTTCATCGTCGACGGGCACCCGCTGCCCTCGTTGCGCGGCACGGTCATCGCGCTGCAGGATGCCGGATTCGGCGACGACGAGGCGATCGACTGGCTCCTCGCCGAGGAGGAGACGCTCGGACGCAGCCCGATCGCGGCGCTGCTGGCCGGTCACAAGAGTGAGGTGCGGCGCATCGCGCGCACACTCGCCTGAGTCCTAGCGGGTGCGGGTCGTCGCAGCTCTGGCCAGATCGCGGAGCTCGCCGACCGCGGCGTTGTCCAACGGTGCTCCCGCCAGTGCGCGATCCGCGCGTGCTGCGTGATCGGCGATCATCGCCTCGACGGAGCCCAGCGCGCCCGTGTCGGTGATCGTCGCCTGCAGCGACCCGATCTGCTCGTCGCTCAGGTCGGGGTCACCGAGCATCTCGTCGAACACCGCCCTGGCCGAGGTGGGCAGTGCGGCGCGGGTTCGGGCGACCAGTACGGTGCGCTTGCCCTCGCGCAGGTCATCGCCGGCGGGCTTGCCGGTGACGGCCGCATCGCCGAACACGCCGAGAACGTCGTCGCGCAGCTGGAACGCGATCCCGACGGGATGCCCGAAGGCGCGCAGCGCCGCGAGCTGCTCATCATCCGCCCCGGCGAACGCCGCGCCCAGCACGAGCGGCTGCTCGACGCTGTAGCGGGCCGACTTCAGTGAGGCCACGCGAAGCGCGCGGTCGGCGTGCTCTTCGGCGGGATGCACGCTCCATGCCGACTCCTCGGCGATGTCCAGCAGCTGTCCGACAGTGACGTCACGGCGCATTCGGGCGTACTCGGCCCGGACGAGCCTTGCTGAGGGGAGGCGGTCGATGGCCTGCTCGGCGAGGTCGTCGCTCCATGCCACCAGCAGATCGCCCAGCAGGATCGCTGCGGATCGCCCGTACGCCTCCGCGTCACCGCTCCAGCCCGCATCGCGGTGCGCGTTCTCGAGTGCGCGGTGCGCGGCCGGCATCCCTCGGCGCACGTCCGAGTTGTCGATGAGGTCGTCGTGCACGAGTGCCGCGGACTGGAAGATCTCGAGCGCCGCGCACAGGTCCCACAGCGCGTCGCTCTCTGTCGCGCGGGCGTCGGCGCGCCGTGCGACGGCGGCCCAGCCGGTGCGGCAGAAACTCGCGCGCAGTCGCTTGCCGCCCGCCAGAGTGGTCGCTGCCGCGTCGAGGAAGGCGGCGCCGTCGGGCCCGTACTCGGCGGCATCCGCCCGGCGTTCCGCGAGGAAGAGATCCAGGCGGGCGGCGACGAGTTCGGGAACGGCGGGGGAGGCGGGCACGTTCACAGCCTAAGGTGCATACAGACACAGTCGATACGCAGGTGGTTGTGGGTGAACGCTGGCCCGAGCACGCTGCGCAAGAGTAAGATGAGAAGACGAACCCGAGGGGGATGGAAATGCCTCTTTCCGAACAGGAGCAGCGTCTGCTCGACGAGATGGAACGCCATCTCCTCCAGAACGACGCCGATGTCGTCACCGCGCCCTCGGGAGACCGATCGCTCAGCTATCGCAACCTGATCTACGGCGCTCTGCTGCTGTTGGCCGGCATCGGCGGACTCATCGCCGCGGTCGCGCTCGGCGCACAGCTCGGCAGCGTGTTCAGCATCGTCGTCGGAGTCGTCGCGTTCCTCGCGATGCTCGCCGGCGTCATGCTCGCCTTCACGCCGGTGCGGCGCACCGGAACCCCCGCGAAAGAAGACCGGCCGTCGCGCGGCTCCGACTCGTCGTCCTTCATGGATCGCATGAACGACCGATGGGATCGCCGCCAGGAAGAGCGCTGATCCTCCACATTCACTCCACTCCACTCCACCGCCCCGGAATCCTTGAGATTCCGGGGTTTTTTCATGCTCAAGAGCCGCTGCCCGGCCGGTGCGGGCAAGTTTCTGAGTCGAATGTCGTAGGAAAGTGGAGACAAGTGGAGTAAAGTGGGGCGCACCTCGAGTTGGCCGGATTCAGAGGGGGTGAAGGCCGATGCTTCTGGGTACCCACACGCCGAAACTGGACGACAAGGGAAGGGTCATCCTTCCTGCGAAGTTCCGCGAGGATCTCGCCGGCGGCATCGTGGTCACCCGCGGACAGGAGCGCTGTCTCTATGTCTTCAGCACCGCCGAGTTCGAGGAGTTGCACGAGAAGATCCGTCAGGCTCCGCTCAGCAACAAGCAGGCCCGTGACTTCCTGCGCATGTTCCTCTCCGGCGCCAGCGCCGAGATGCCGGACAGCCAGAACCGCATCACCCTTCCTGCACACCTGCGGCAGTACGCCGGGCTCGGCAAGGAGCTCGTCGTCACCGGTGTCGGCGCCCACGCCGAGATCTGGGACGCCGCCGCGTGGAACGACTACCTCGCCTCCAACGAGGAGAGCTACGCAGACCTCGAACAGGAGGTGATTCCCGGCCTGTTCTGACCACGGCTGTGATGCCCCGCCGCTCCGCCCCGACACACTTCCCCGGTGCCGGGTCGAGCGGAGGGGAATCAGAGCCGGAGGTCACCTCACACGACAGGACCCGAAAGATCATGAGCCTCCGCGACATCCACATCCCCGTCATGCTCGACCGCTGCGTCGAGCTCCTCGCCCCCGCGCTCGAGCGCGACGGCGCGGTCCTCGTCGACGCGACCCTCGGCATGGGCGGCCACTCCGAGGCCTTCCTCGAGCGGTTCCCGAACATCCGCCTGATCGGCCTCGACCGCGACACCGACGCGCTGCGCATCGCGGGAGAGCGGCTCGCCCCGTTCGGTGACCGGGTCACCCTGGTGCACACCGTGTACGACGAGATCGGCCTGCACGCACAGGGCGCATCGGCGATGCTGTTCGACCTCGGCGTCTCATCCCTGCAGCTGGACGAGGCGGAGCGCGGCTTCGCCTATTCCAAGGATGCTCCGCTGGACATGCGGATGGACCAGTCCAAGGGCATCACAGCGGCTGAGGTGCTGGCCACCTACAGCGAGGGCAACCTGCGGCGCATCTTCGAGCGCTACGGCGAGGAGAAGCTCGCCGCGCGCTACGCGCGGTTCATCGTCTCCTCCCGCGACCAGCATCCGCTGATCCGGTCCGGCGAACTCGTCGACCTGCTGATCGAGGCGACGCCGGCGGCGGCACAGCGGGCTGGACATCCTGCGAAGCGGGTGTTCCAGGCGCTGCGGATCGAGGTCAATTCCGAGCTGAACGTGCTCGCGGACGCAATTCCGGCCGCGATGGACGCTCTGGCCGTCGGCGGACGCATCGCCGTCATGTCTTACCAATCGCTGGAGGACCGCCTGGTGAAGCAGGCATTCGCCGCCGCTGCGGCCTCCACAGCCCCCGCCGGGCTGCCGGTGGAGCTGCCCGAACACGCGCCGCGCTTCCGCATCCTCACCAAGGGGGCGGAGCAGGCCACCGATGAAGAACGCGCGCGCAACCCGCGCGCGATCCCCGTGCGTCTGCGCGCGGCCGAGAAGATCAGGGAGGCGACATGAGCCTGAACGCGCTCCGCGCCGAACCCCGCGAGAAGCCGGAATCCGCCTCCGAACGCCGACTGCACGCTCTGAGCGCGCCCGGTCGCCGGCGTCGTCCACGACTCGCCTACGCGCTGCTCGCGGTCGGAGGCGTCGCCCTGATCGGCATCGCGCAGATGGCGCTCTCGCTGGCATCGACGCAGGACTCCTTCGTCCTCGCCGACCTGAACGCCAAGCAGCACGCGCTCAGCCTGGAGAAGCAGGCGATGCAGGACGAACTCGTCGGGCTCAGCTCGCCGCAGTCGCTCGCCAGCAAAGCGGCGTCCCTCGGTCTGGTCGTCGCCGGCAGCGCGTCCTACCTGCGTCTCAGTGACGGCGCCGTGCTCGGCGTCAAGGACGGCGCGGGCTGGATCTCGACGGTCGATCCGAACGGGCCGACCAAGGTCGGCAACGCCCTGATCGACGCCCCTAAGGCGGATCCCTCGGCCAAGAGCGGCGCAGCATCCGGCGCCGCCGGCGCGGATGCCGCGGAGTCGGACGCCGCGGAGAAGAAGCCCGAGTCGAACCTGCCGCCGTCCCTGGACGACGGCCTGCCCATCCCGCAGACGCACTGAAGAAACAAACCGGACGGAGCCGCAGATGACCACCCGCGCAACCCGCAGCCCGCGTCGCCGCACGGTGGTCGCACTCGCCGTGGTGCTCGCCGTGCTCGGCGCCTTCGTCGTGCGCCTCGTCGACATCCAGGTGGTGCAGGCAGACGAGCACGTCGCGGACTCCCGGAGAACCGGTCTCGGCAGCACGCAGCCGATTGCGGGGAACCGCGGCGACATCGTGGACGAGAACGGCACGGTGCTGGCATCGAGCAAGCTCGTCTACGATGCACAGCTCTCGCCGATGCTGATTGCTCAGCTCGAGGACAACAGCAAAGCGCCGATGTCGTGGGCGAAGGCCAGCGGCAAGATCGCGGCCGTCATCGGAACATCTGCCGATGAGCTGCGCACCGCGGTGGCGGACAAGCTCGCGGCAGACTCGAACGCGCAGTACCTGGAGCTCAAGAATGGGCTGTCCACAGAGCAGTACCTCGAGCTCAGCGATCTCAAGTTGCCGTATCTGGCCATGAAGTCGCGCGCTGTCCGGGTGTATCCCAACGGCGCAGTCGGCGGCAACCTGGTCGGGTTCGTGAACAGCAATGGCGAGGGCTACGGCGTCGAGAAGATGGAGGCGCAGTGCCTCGCGCCGCGCAACGGCGAGCGCACCTACCTGCGCGGCAAGAACGGGGTGATCGTCCCCGGCAGCGACCGCGAGACCCCGGCCGTCGACGGCGGCACGGTGAAGCTCACGATCGACAGCGATCTGGAGTGGTACCTCTCGCAGATGATCGCCGAGGAGGCGAAGCAGCAGGGCGCCAAGTCCGCGACGGCGACCGTGGTCGAGGTGAAGACGGGCAAGATCCGTGCGGCGGCTCAGTACCCGGCCCTCGACCCGAACAACGTCGACGGCACAGCGATGAACTACTGGCGCTCGCAGATCTTCTCGCACACCTACGAGCCGGGCTCCACGTTCAAGCCGGTCACTGCGGCGACGCTGATCGAGGAGGGCGCGGCCACTCCGGGCAGCGTGGTCTCGGCGAAGAGTCGTGAGCGATTCCCGAACGGCGCGAACATCGGCGACGCCTTCCCTCATCCGCAGTACCAGTACACGCTCGCGGGGGCGCTGATCGACTCCTCCAACGTCGCGCTGTCGAAGTTCGGCACGAAGGTCTCGCCGCAGGTCCGCTACGACTACCTGAAGAAGTTCGGCGTCGGCACGCCGACTGCGATCGACTTCCCAGGGCAGGAGACCGGCGGCGTGCGCAACCCGAGCGTCAAGCCGTGGGACGCGCAGTCGCTGTACGCGACCACGTTCGGCCAGGCTTTCGAGGTGACCCCCATCCAGGTGGCCAGCGCCTACCAGACACTCGCGAACGGCGGGGAGCACATCGACCTGAGCCTGGTCGAGTCGTGCACCGACCAGGACGGCGTCCTGCACACCACCGACGTGAAGAAGAACAGGGTGGTCTCTGCCGACACCGCCGCGCAGGTGCGGCGCATGCTCGAGAACGTCGCGGTGCAGGGCGGTCTCGCCGAGCGGGTGAAGGTCCCCGGGTACCGGATCGGCATCAAGACGGGTACTGCGGAGGTCGCGAACGGCAAGGGCGGCTACAAGTCCGGGGTGTACTACACCTCGATCCTGGGCGTCGCTCCGATCGAAGATCCGCAGTACGTGGTCATGGTCACGATGGAGGAGCCGACTAGGATTACCTCGTCGGCAGCAACCGCGCCCGCTCTGCAGAAGGCGCTCACCCAGGTGCTGAAGACCTACCGCGTCGCCCCGTCGTCCAAGCCGATGGAGGCGCCCCTCCCCAAGTTCGGCGAATGACCCGCCGGACGCGCAGCCGGTACTGGAGTTCGTCATGATCGCCCTGTCCCTCGCCGAGATCGCCTCCGTCATCGGGGGTGAGCTGCGGCTGTACGGCTCTGACACACCCGACACGGTCGTGTCGGGTGTCGTCGACACCGATTCCCGCAAGATGGCCCCTGGTGCCGTCTTCGTCGCGAAGCCGGGGGAGGTCACCGACGGGCATCGCTTCGTCGGCTCGGCCGTCGCGGCCGGCGCCGTCCTGGCGATCGTCGAACACGCCGTCGACGAGCAGGTGACCCAGATCGTCGTCTCCGACGTGATCGAGGCGATCGCCGCTCTCGCGAAGGAGGTCGTGGCGCGCGTGCGCGCGAGGGGCGACCTGCGGATCGTCGGCATCACCGGCTCCAACGGCAAGACGACCACGAAGAACTTCATCGCCCGCATCCTGCAGGACGAGGGCGAGACCGTCGCTCCCATCAACTCGTACAACAACGAGGTCGGAGCTCCGGTCACGATGCTGCGGGTCACCGACTCGACGAAGTTCCTGGTGAGCGAGTTCGGCGCATCCGGCCCCGGCAGCATCGCCAGGCTTGCCGGGCTCGTCGAACCGGACGTCGTGGTCGTGCTGATGGTGGGCCTCGCGCACGCCGGAGGCTTCGGCGGCATCGAGCGGACCGCGCAGGCGAAGGCCGAGCTCATCGAGGCGGCCCGTTCCGACGGCACCGCCGTGCTCAACGTCGACGACTCGCGCGTGGCCGCGATGCGGCCGCTCGCCGACTCGCGCGGCATGAGCGTGATCGGCTTCGGCCGGACGGATGCCGCGGACCTGCGAGCATCCGACGTCGAGGTGTCCGCCACCGGGACGACCTGTGTCGTGCACGCCGGAGACGAGGCGCTGCCGCTGCGGATGCAGGTGCTCGGCGAGCACCACGTGTCCAACGCCCTCGCCGCGATCGCGGCGACGGGCGCGCTCGGCGTGCCGGCATCCACCGCCATCGCCCGTCTCGAGACCGTCGAGATCGCCGAGCGCTGGCGGATGCAGCCGATGGGCGGCGACCGGGTGCGGATCATCAACGACGCGTACAACGCGAGCCCCGACGCGATGGCGGCCGCCCTGCGGACGCTGGCGCAGATCGCCGCCCCCGGGCAGCGCACCGTCGCCGTGCTCGGCGCGATGAGCGAGCTGGGCGAGGCTGACGGCGAGGAGCACGACCGTATCGGCCTACTCGCCGTGCGGCTGAACATCCAGCGCATCGTCGTCGTCGGCGCCGAGGCGCGGCGGCTGTTCCTGGCCGCCGTCGGCGAGGGCTCCTGGGACGGCGAGGCCGTGCACCTGCCCGATCAGGACGCCGCATTCGACTACCTGTCCGGTGAGCTCCGCGACGGCGATCTGGTGCTCGTGAAATCATCCAACTCCGCGGGACTGAGGTTTCTCGGCGATCGTCTGGGAGAATCGTTCTCGTGAGGTCCCTGCTTATGGCGGCGGCGATATCGCTCGCCTTCTCGCTCTTCCTGACCCCCGTCTTCCTCCGTCTGTTCCGGAAGCTCGGCTGGGGGCAGGTGATCCGCACCCCTGAGGACATCGCGAACCCGAGTCACGGGCACAAGCGCGGCACGCCCAGTATGGGTGGACTGATATTCATCCTGGGAACCATCGTCGGGTACTTCGCCGGGGTCTACCTCGGCGGGAGCGAGCCCGCGCTGTCCGCGATCCTCGTGCTCTGGCTCATGGTCGGCTTCGGCGTCGTCGGCTTCATCGACGACTACATGAAGGTGCGCAGCCAGCGCAGCCTGGGCCTCTCCGGCTGGCGCAAGATCGTCGGGCAGCTCATCGTGCTCATCCCATTCGGCATCATCGCGCTCGCGCGGCCCTTCCAGAACAGTTACGGCCAGACACCGGCCAGCAGCTACGTCTCCCTGTTCCGCGACATCCCGTGGCTGAACCTGATGGCGTTCGGCGCCGTGCTGGGCTGGATCCTCTACCTGGTCTGGATCTCCTTGATCGGCGTCGCGACGTCGAACAGCGTGAACCTCACCGATGGGCTGGACGGTCTCGCCGCGGGCTCCGGAATCTTCGTGGTCGGCTCCTACGGACTGATCGCGTTCTGGCAGTTCAAACAGTCCTGCATCAGCGCCGCCGTCGTCGGCGCTGCCATCCCCGGATGCTATGAGGTGCGCGAGCCGCTCAACCTCGCCACCGTCGCGGCGGCCTTCACTGGCGGCCTGATCGGCTTCCTGTGGTGGAATGCGCCCAAGGCGAAGGTCTTCATGGGCGATGTCGGATCCATGGCGATCGGCGGGGTGGTAGCCGCGATGGCGATCCTGACCCGCACCGAGCTCCTGCTGCTGATCATCGCCGGCGTCTTCGTGCTCTCCAGCGGCTCGGTCATCGTGCAGCGGCTGTACTTCAAAATCACCCGCGGGAAGCGACTGTTCCTGATGAGCCCGTTCCATCATCACCTCGAAATGCGGGGCTGGCAGGAGGTCACGATCGTCGTGCGCCTCTGGATCATCGCAGGTCTGCTGGCAGCATCCGCCGTCGGCCTGTTCTACGTCGACTGGCTGACGCACGTATGAGCGCGCGTCTGGAAGGGCTGACCAGCTGGAACGCGGACTGGGCCGGCCTGCGGGTCGCCGTCCTCGGGCTGTCGACGACCGGGTTCTCGGTCGCGGACACGCTGACCGAGCTCGGAGCCGAGGTCCTCGTGCTCTCCGAGTCGGCATCCGAGGAATACCAGCGCCTGCTGCCGGTGATCGGCGCCCGGCTGGAACTCGGCTCGCTCGCCGAGACGCCTGCCTCGCTGATCGAGTTCGCCCCCGATGTGGTGATCGCATCGCCCGGGTTCCCACCCTCGCATCCGGTGATCCGCTGGACGCTGGATGCCGGGATCGCGCTGTGGGGCGATGTCGAGCTGGCCTGGCGAGTGCGCGACAAGGTCGTGCGCGAGGACGGCACGCCGGCGGACTGGGTGCTGATCACCGGAACGAACGGCAAGACCACGACCACGCAGATCACCGCGACGCTGCTCGCCGAGGGCGGGCTGCGTGCCGCGCCGTGCGGCAACATCGGCGTGCCGGTGCTCGACGCGGTCCGCGATCCGGGCGGATTCGACGTGCTCGTCGTCGAGCTCTCCAGCCACCAGCTCTGGTATCTGGGCCTGACTGCGCCCGAGGCGCAGCTCTCTCCGCACGCCGCGGTCTGCCTGAACCTCGCCGATGACCACCTCGTCTGGCACGGCAGCGCCCGGGCATACCGCGACGCGAAGGCGCTGGTCTACCGCAACACCCGCGTCGCCTGTGTCTACAACAAGGCCGATGAGGCGACCAGGCTGATGGTCGAGGAGGCCGATGTCGTCGACGGAGCCCGCGCCATCGGGTTCGACCTCGGTACGCCAGGTCCCAGCGACCTCGGTGTCGTCGACGGCATCGTCGTCGACCGTGCCTTCCTGGACGACCGGCGCAACAGCGCTCTGGAGCTCACCACGCTCGACGACCTGCGCCGCGTCGGTCTCTCGGCGCCGCACATCGTGCAGAACATCCTCGCGGCCTCGGCGCTGGCGCGCTCGTTGGGCATCGAGCCCGAGACGATCCACCGCGCGCTGCAGGCCTTCCGCCTGGACGCGCACCGGATCCAGGTGGTCGCGGAGCACGCGGGCATCACGTGGGTGGATGACTCCAAGGCGACCAACCCGCACGCCGCGGCATCCTCGCTTCGCGCTTATCCAGGCGCTGTCTGGGTGGTCGGCGGCGACCTCAAGGGCGTCGACATCTCTGAGCTCGTCGCCGAGGTGGGCGGCACCGCCGGCGCGGCGATCGTGATCGGTGTCGACCGCGACCCGGTGTTGACGGCATTCCGGCGACACGCGCCGAGCGTGCCGGTCTACGAGGTCATCCCCGCGGACACTGGAGAGGTCATGACCCGCGTCGTCGAACTGGCGACGGGGATCGCGGACCACGGGGGCACGGTTCTGCTCGCTCCCGCGGCGGCATCCTTCGACCAGTTCAGCAGCTATGCGGATCGAGGCCATCGCTTCGCCGAGGCGGTGCGGGAATGGATCGACCGGGGGAGCGCTGATGACGCAGACGCCTCACCCACGGCGCACTGATTCCGACCCGACGGCTTCCGGACGCAGCGGTCTCGCCGCGCGCGTCTCGCTCGGCAGGCTGTTCCAGCCGGTGCCGATGGAGTTCCTGCTGATCTCGTTCTCGGCGCTGCTGCTGACGGTGTTCGGGCTGGTCATGGTGCTCTCTGCCACCAGCGCGACGACCAAGGGGCCGCTGGACGAGGTCATGAAGCAGGGGATGTTCGCGGTGGTCGGCATCCCGCTGATGTTCCTCGTGAGCCGGGTGCCCGTGAGCACGCTCAAGAAGCTCGCCTGGCCTGGCCTGGTTCTCGCGATCCTGCTGCAGCTGCTGGTGTTCGTCCCCGGGCTCGGGGTCGAATCCGGTGGAAACCGCAACTGGGTCGGAATCGCCGGCTTCACCGTGCAGCCCTCGGAGTTCCTCAAGCTCGCCCTGGCGGTCTGGGTCGCGTTCGTACTGCTGCGCAAGCAGACCCGCCTGAACACCTGGCACCAGGTGTTCATCCCCGTCGTCCCCGTCACAGTGCTCGCCGTCGGCACCGTGGTCGCCGGCAACGATCTCGGCACCGCGATGGTGATGGTGCTCATCGTGCTCGGCTGCCTGTTCTTCTCCGGGGTCAGGCTGCGGCTGTTCATCCTTCCGATGCTGCTCGGCATCGTCGCGGTCCTCGGCTACGCGTTCACCAGCAAGAACCGGATGCAGCGCATCCTCGCGGCGTTCAACCCCGAGGACTGCGACATCAACGGGGCGTGCTACCAGGCCACCCACGGCATGTGGGGCATGGCCTCGGGCGGCATCTTCGGCGTCGGACTCGGCAACTCGCAGGAGAAGTACGGCTGGCTCCCCGCAGCGGCGAACGACTACATCTTCGCGATCGTGGGTGAGGAGCTCGGCCTGATCGGCTGCGTGCTCGTGCTCGGCCTGTTCACCGCTTTCGCCGTCGGCGCGTTCCACATCATCCGCAAGACGAACGACCCTTTCATCCGCGTCGCCGCGGGCGGCATCACGCTGTGGATCGTCGGACAGGCGCTGTTCAACATCGGCGTCGTCATCCGCATCTTCCCGGTGATGGGCGTGCCGCTGCCGTTCATGTCGCAGGGCGGCACCGCGCTGCTCTCGGTGCTGCTCGCGTGCGGAGTGCTGCTGTCGTTCGCACGCACGCTCCCGGCATCAGGTGCTGCCCAGCAGTCGCCTCCGGAGCGCGCACAGGGTACTCCGCGGCGGGCTCGGGCGCGCACGGGTACCATCGCTGGGTGACCACGTACCTACTCGCCGGCGGGGGCACCGCCGGCCACGTCAACCCGCTGCTCGCCGTCGCCGACCTGCTCCGCGAGCGCGACGCGGCGACGGTCCTGGTGCTGGGCACCAAGGAGGGACTCGAGTCCCGGCTCGTGCCCGAACGCGGCTACGAGCTTCTCATCGTCGACAAGGTGCCGTTCCCGCGCCGTCCGAACAAGCAGGCCGCGGCCTTCCCCGGTCGGTTCCGCAGGGCGGTCGCGCAGGTGCGTGCGCACATCCGTGAGCGCGGCGTGGACGTCGTCGTCGGTTTCGGTGGGTACGCCTCGGCTCCCGCCTACGTCGCGGCGCGGCGCGAGGGCGTGCCGTTCGTCGTGCACGAGGCCAATGCGAAGCCCGGCCTCGCGAACGTGCTCGGCGCACGCCGGGCGGCGGGCGTGGGTGTCGTCTTCGAGGGAACGCCACTCAAGCGCGGAGAGGTCGTCGGCATGCCGCTGCGTCGCGAGGTCGTCGAGCTCGACCGTGCGGCGGCGCGTTACGAGGCGGCCGAGCTCTTCGGTCTCGACCCCGCGAAGCCGGTGCTGCTCGTGTTCGGAGGTTCGCTCGGCGCACAGAGACTGAACGAGGCTCTGGCCGGTTCCTGGGCCGACGTGCTCGCTGCGGACTGGCAGCTGCTGCACGCGACGGGGGAGCGCGGCGAATGGATCGACCCCGAGGTGCCCGGCTACGCCATGCGCCGCTACCTCGACCGGATGGACCTCGCCTTCGCCCTCGCCGACGTCATCGTCTCGCGAGCGGGCGCTGCGACCGTGAGCGAGGTCTCCGCACTCGGCATCCCCGCCGTCTATGTTCCCTACGCCGTCGGGAACGGTGAGCAGCGTCTGAACGCGGCATCGGCCGTGGATGCCGGTGCCGCCATCCTGCTCGACGACGCGACGTTCGGCGCCGACACGGTGCGCGACCGCGTCATCCCGCTGCTGCGCGACCCCGCACGCATCTCGGCGATGGCGGCGGCTGCCGAGAAGGTCGGCACGCGCAGCGGGGCCGAGAACGTCGTGGCGATGATCGACCGCGCGCTCGACGACGACGGCGCGGGTCGCTGAGCCCACCCCGCGGACCGCAAAAGTAGACTGAGCAGGACATGATCAGACCCGACCTCTCCCTCCCGATCCCCGAGACCATCGAATCCGCGCACTTCATCGGAATCGGCGGCTCAGGCATGAGCGGGCTGGCCCGCATGTTCCTCGACGCCGGCATCCGCGTGTCCGGGTCCGACCGCGCCGACAGCGCCAACCTCCGCGCTCTCGCCGCTGCCGGCGCGACGGTGCACGTCGGTCATGATGCCGCCCATCTCGGCGACGCCGACACCGTGGTGCACACCGGCGCGATCTGGCCGGAGAACCCGGAATTCCTTCTGGCCAAGGAGCGCGGGCTGCACGTCATCCACCGCTCTCAGGCGCTGCACTGGCTGATCGGCTCACGCCGTCTTGTCTCGGTCGCCGGCGCCCACGGGAAGACGAGCTCGACCGGCATGATCGTCACGGCGCTGCAGGCGCTCGGTGCCGACCCGAACTTCGTCAACGGCGGGGTCATCGAGCAGCTCGGCATCTCCAGCTCTTCCGGGGCGGACGAGCTGTTCGTCATCGAGGCCGACGAGTCCGACGGAACCTTCCTGCTCTACGACACGGCGATCGCGCTGATCACGAACGTCGACCCCGACCACCTGGACTTCTTCGGCTCCGAGGACGCCTTTTACGACGCCTTCACGCGGTTCGGCAACGAGGCATCCGAAGCCGTCGTGATCTCCAGCGACGACGCCGGCGCGCTGCGCGTGCACGCCGGTCTCACGCATCCGAACATCATCACGTTCGGCGAGGCGGCCGACGCGGACGTGCGCGTCGTCGACATCGTCACCGACGGGCCCGTGGCGGCCACGATCGTGCACGGCGCAGACAGCGCTCGCATGCAGCTCGCGGTGCCCGGGGCACACAACGCGATCAACGCCGCGGGCGCGGTCGCGGTGCTGTTGACGCTCGGATACGGGCTGCCGGACGCCGTCAAGGCCGTCGAGGGCTTCGCCGGCACGGTTCGGCGACTGGAGCTGCACGGCACCGAGCGCGGCGTGCGGGTCTACGACGACTACTCGCACCACCCCACCGAGGTGCGGGCAGCTCTGCAGGCGATGCGCACGCTCACCGGCGGTGGCCGGCTGATCGCGATCCAGCAGCCGCACACGTACTCGCGCACGCAGCACATGTACCGCGAGTTCGCCGAGGTGTTGGAGAACTACGCCGACCACACCGTCATGCTCGACGTCTACGGCGCACGCGAGGATCCGGTGCCCGGAGTGACCGGCGAGCTGGTCTCCGGCGCGTTCGCCGATCCTGCGCACGTGCACTACGTCGCCGATTGGCAGGACGCCGCCGACTACACCGCGGGCTTCGCGCGCGACGGCGATGTCGTGGTGACCCTGGGCTGCGGCAACGTCTACCAGATCATCCCGCAGGTGCTCGACTCCCTCCGGCGGACTCCGGAGGTCTGACATGCGACGCCCGGCACCGATTCCGGCCTCGGAGGAGCAGGCGCGCCAGCCGGTTCCATCCGAGCCGGCGCGGCAGCCGGTACCCCTGCGCGGTCAAGCGCCCGAGCCCCGCGGCGACGACGAGACGGCGCCGATCGATCCGATCGCCCCTTCCGAGCCCGCTCCGGCGGTCGAGGTCACCGGAGCGGATGTCTGGCGCGCGGCGCGGGCGCGGCGCAGGGCGCTTCGGGCCGAGATCCGACGCTTCACGTCGCGGTCCCGCCGCCGCCGCACGATCTGGATCGCGTCGATCAGCCTGGTCGCACTGGTGGTGGTCGGCACGTTCGTCGCCGCCTACAGTCCGCTGTTCGCGGTCGAGGACATCTCCGTCGAGGGGGCGAGGACGCTCGATCCGCAGGCGGTCGAGCAGGCGCTGTCGGGCGAGATCGGGAAGCCGCTCGCCCTCGTCGACGACAGCGCGGTGAAGTCCGCGCTGATGGCGTTCCCGCTGATCGAGACCTATGCGCTCGAGGTGCATCCTCCGCACGGACTCACGGTGCGAATCGTCGAGCGCACACCGATCGGCGTGCTCCGGTCGGGGGCCGGGTACACGCTGGTCGACGCGGCGGGCGTCGCCCTCGCCACGACGGATACGCGTCCTGAGGGGCAGCCCCTCCTGGCCATCACCGGGGGTGCGGGCACGCCGGCGTTCGAGAGCGCCGGACTCGTGGTGCGCTCGCTTCCCGCCGAGGTCCGCGCCGTGCTCACCGATGTGCGTGCCGCGACGCCGGACAGCGTCACGCTCATTCTCAAGGGCGGCAAGACGATCCTGTGGGGGAGCGCGGAGGATTCCTCCGCGAAATCCGTCATTCTGTCGAAGCTGATGGCGAAGAATCCGAAATCGCGGACATTCGACGTGTCTTCCCCGACCGTCCCGGTGGTCGGTTGAGGCCTGAGAACGCCGCGATCCGCGATCTGCGCGGCCGATAGCGGCGAAACGCCGTGTCGCTTGCGGGCGCATCGATGCTCGCCGCTTACGTTCATTCCTGAGAACGCAATACCGGGAAATACTTTATACCTCTAGTTGAGGTTTAAGGTTCACATTCTTCAGGCTCTACATAACGGAGGCCGGCCATGAGCCAGAACCAGAACTACCTCGCCGTGATCAAGGTCGTCGGCGTCGGCGGTGGCGGTGTCAACGCCGTCAACCGCATGATCGAGCTCGGCCTTCGCGGTGTCGAGTTCATCGCCGTGAACACCGACGCGCAGGCGCTGCTGATGAGCGATGCCGACGTCAAGCTCGACGTCGGGCGCGAGCTCACCCGCGGTCTCGGCGCCGGAGCCGACCCCGAGGTGGGGCGTCGTGCCGCCGAGGACCACGCAGAGGAGATCGAACAGGCGCTCACCGGAGCCGACATGGTCTTCGTGACCGCGGGCGAGGGCGGCGGCACCGGAACCGGCGGCGCGCCGGTCGTGGCCCGGATCGCGAAGTCGATCGGCGCCCTGACCATCGGCGTCGTGACCAAGCCGTTCTCGTTCGAGGGTCGTCGCCGTCAGAGTCAGGCCGAGGCCGGCGTCTCGAAGCTGAAGGAAGAGGTCGACACCCTCATCGTGGTGCCGAACGACCGCCTCCTCGAGATCAGCGACCGCGGCATCTCGATGATCGAGGCCTTCGCGACGGCCGACCAGGTCCTCCTCGCCGGTGTGCAGGGCATCACCGACCTGATCACGACGCCCGGTCTGATCAACCTCGATTTCGCCGACGTCAAGTCGGTGATGCAGGGTGCGGGCTCCGCGCTGATGGGCATCGGCTCCGCACGTGGTGCGGACCGCGCCATCAAGGCTGCCGAGCTGGCCGTCGAGTCGCCGCTGCTGGAGGCGTCCATCGAGGGTGCACACGGCGTGCTGCTGTCGATCCAGGGCGGATCGAACCTGGGTATCTTCGAGATCCACGATGCCGCCGACCTCGTCAAGGAGGCCGCGCACCCCGAGGCGAACATCATCTTCGGCACGGTCATCGACGACACCCTCGGCGACGAGGTGCGCGTGACGGTGATCGCCGCCGGCTTCGACGGCGGCGAGCCCACTCAGCGCCTCGAGCCGATGGTCATCGAGCGCCCGGCGGCCCCGCTGCCCGAGGTCCAGGTCGAGAAGTCCGAGACCGTCGCCCCGGCGGAGGAGAAGAAGGTCGTCGTCCCGGCGATGAGCTTCGAGCCTTCCGTCGACGACGACAGCGACCTCGACATCCCTGAATTCCTGAAGTGACGACTCGTCGCGCGGTCGGGATCGCCCCGGCGATGCGACCGCGCGACACGCCCGGATGATCGGCGGGCGAATCACCGATCTGCACCCCGACCGGGGTTAACCTCGAACCAGGCCCAGACGATCAACCGGAGGACACGATGGGAAACCCGCTGAAGAAGACCATGGTGTATCTCGGCCTCGCCGATGAGGAAGAGGTCTACGAGGACGAGGCGCCGCAGCACGCCGCTCCCGCAGCGCGACCGCCGCGTGAGCGCGAGCGCGAGGAGCAGGCTCCCGCCCCGGTCACCCCTCTGCGTCGGCCCACGGCCGTCCGTCAGCCGGCTGGAGGCGCCGTGAACGAGATCCTGACCGTGCATCCGAAGCAGTACCGCGATGCCCAGCTGATCGCCGAGAACTTCCGCGACGGCATCCCCGTGATCATCAACCTCTCGCAGATGAGCGATGCTGACGCCCGCCGTCTGATCGACTTCGCGAGTGGACTGTCGCTGGGCCTGTACGGACGCATCGAGCGGGTCACCAGCAAGGTGTTCCTGCTCTCGCCCGAGAACATCGCGGTCTCCGGACACGGCGGCATCGCCCAGGCGGACTCCGCCGGGTTCGATCAGTCCTGACCGCGACCGGCCTTGGAGATCTTGGGCATCGTCGGCGGCATCCTCGACCTGCTTCTGCTGCTGTACATGCTGGTGCTGTTCGCCCGGCTGATCCTCGACTACATTCCGTTGTTCAACCGTGAGTGGCGCCCGAAGGGCGCCGGTCTGGTGGTCGCGGAGTTCATCTACACCATCACGGATCCGCCGATCCGCATGTTCCGACGGCTGATCCCGCCACTGCGCATCGGCACGCTCGCACTCGACTTCGGATGGACTCTCACTCTGCTGTGCGTGCTCATCCTGATGTCGATCGTGCGTGCCGTCTTCCCCTGAGTGACCGCCGTCACAGGTCACAGGCGGGGGGACTATGCTGGCACCCAGGCGCGCGCCCCGGGTACGCGCCAACGATATTCATCGCCAGTGCTCGACATCTGGCGCATCGCACTCATCGAAAGAGGAGCCACCCATGGCACTGTCCCCGGATGACGTCGTCCACAAGGAGTTCCAGCACGTTCGCTTCAAGGACGGATTCGACCCGGACGAGGTCGATGACTTCCTCGACGAGATCGTCATCGAGTGGCGCAAGGCCCTCGAGGAGAACGTCGAGCTGAAGGCCAAGCTGGCGGCTTACGAATCCGGTGAGCGTGCTGCAGCCCCCGCAGCGTCGGCTCCTGCCGCGGCTCCCATTTCGCACGAGGTCGCCGGTTCGGCGACCGCGACCGCCGGCATCATCGAGCTGGCGCAGCGCCTGCACGATGAGCACGTCGCAGAGGGCGAGGCCAAGCGCCAGCAGCTCATCGCCGACGCGCAGACCGAGGTCGAGCGCATCCGCCGCGACGCCGAGGCGAAGCAGCGTGAGCAGTCCGCGCGTCTCGAGCGCGAGCGCAACACGCTCGAGGGTCGCATCACCGAGCTCCGCGAGTTCGAGCGCGACTACCGCTCCAAGCTGCGCGGCCTGATCGAGGGTCAGCTCCGCGACCTCGACCAGCGTGCGGCGTCGAACGACTCGACCCCGGTCTCGGCCATCGGACTGTAAGTCGTTGGCACGTCGTCCCCTTCGTCGGTCGGCGGCCGGTGCGATCGTCGCGATTCTCGCGGCGGTGGTGCTGGCCGCCGATCAGTTTGTGAAGTACCTCACCATCACGTACCTGCCGTACGGTGAGCCGGTGCCCGTGCTGGGCGAATTCCTGCAGCTGATCTACGTGCGCAACCCCGGGGCGGCGTTCTCGATCGGCAAGGGTGCCACCTGGATCTTCACGATCGCGCTCGCGATCGTGGCGGTGGTGATCATCTGGAAGGCGTTCGGTCTGCGCGCGCGGCTCTGGGCGGTCGTCCTCGGATGCCTGTTGGGCGGTGTCCTCGGAAACCTGACGGACCGTGTGTTCCGTGATCCAGGATTCCCCGTCGGACATGTCGTCGACATGATCTCGATGCCGTGGATGATGCCCGCGATCTTCAACGTCGCCGACATCTTCATCGTGACCGGCATGATCTCGGTCGCGCTGCTGGTGCTCTTCGGGCTGCGGTTCGACGGCACGCGCGAGCGCGACCACGAGGCCGCCGAGAAGGCCGCCGCCGAGAAGGCCGCCGCTGCTGAGGACATCGCCGCCGCCGAGGGCCCGACGCCCGAGGCATCCGCCCCATCGGAGGGCTGAGCGTGGAATCGCGCACGCTGCCCGTTCCGGACGGGCTGGACGGCGCCAGGGTCGACGCGGCCCTGGCGAAGATGCTGGGCTTCTCCCGCACATTCGCGGCCGAGGTCGCCGAGGCCGGCGGTGTCGCCCTCGACGGTGTGACGCTCGGCAAGTCCGACCGTCTGCGCGGCGGGGGCTGGCTCGAGGTCAGCTGGCAGGCGAAGGAGGAGCCGCGCATCGTGCCGATCGCGGTTCCCGAACTGGGCATTGTCTACGACGACGATGACATCGTCGTCGTGGACAAGCCCACCGGCGTCGCCGCGCACCCGTCACTGGGCTGGGACGGGCCGACCGTGGTCGGAGCTCTCGCCGCGGCCGGATTCCGGATCGCCACGACCGGCGCTGCCGAGCGGCAGGGCGTCGTGCACCGACTCGACGTGGGCACCAGCGGGCTCATGGTCGTCGCGAAGAGTGAGGCCGCTTACACGGCCCTGAAGCGCGCCTTCAAGGAGCGCACGGTCGAGAAGATCTACCACGCCGTCGTGCAGGGGCACCCGGATCCTCTCGTCGGCACGATCGATGCGCCGATCGGGCGGCATCCGCATCACCAGTGGAAGTTCGCCGTCGTGCCGGACGGCAAGCCGTCCGTGACGCACTACGAGACGCTGGAGGCGTTCCCCGGTGCCTCGCTGCTGGAGATCCACCTCGAGACCGGTCGTACGCACCAGATTCGCGTGCACATGGCCGCGCACCGGCATCCGTGCGTCGGCGACCCGCTGTACGGGGCCGACCCGAAGATGGCCGAGCGGCTCGGCCTGACCCGCCAGTGGCTGCACGCCCACCAGCTGGCTTTCACGCACCCGACGACGGGGGAGTGGGTCGAGTTCGAGTCGCCGTACCCCGCGGACTTCCAGCACGCCCTCGACGTACTGCGCGGCGAATGATGTCTGAGGCCGGTGCGAGACTGCCTGCATGGACATCGAGGTTCGTCCCGCGACAGTCTTCGACGACGTCGCGCTCCTCGTCGGACCGAAGAAGCCGACGTCGCAGTCCTGCTTCTGCCTGAGCTACCGGCTCGGCAGCAAGGAGAGCCGTGCGCTGCAGGGGCGGGAGCGCGCCGACCGCGTGCGCGAGCTCTGTCATCAGGATCCGCCACCCGGCGTCATCGCCTATCAGGATTCTGAGCCTGTCGGCTGGGCCGCACTGCATCCCCGGCGTGACACGAGCTTCGCCGGCAACCGCCTGATCCCGCATGTCGACGAACTCGACGTGTGGTCGCTGTGGTGCTTCCGGGTGAGACCGGGGTTCCGCAAGCAGGGCGTCATGCACGCGCTGATCGACGGCGCGGTCGCCTACGCGCGGGAGCGCGGCGCGCCTGCGATCGAGGGATACCCGGTCGACAACGGCGGCGAGAAGGTCGACCTCACGATGGCATACGTGGGTACGCGCTCGCTGTTCGAGGCGGCCGGGTTCACGAAAGCGGCTGACACGGGCTCGGTGCTCGACGGGTACCCCCGCGTGCTGATGCGGCTCGACCTGAGGTGAACGTCAGAGCTGGGCGCCGCGCGCCGCGGTGACCGCGGCCTCGAGCGATCGCTCCAGGAACGCGACCACGGCGTCGCGATCGGCATCCTCATCCACGGCGAGGGTGACGAAGATCTCCTCGGCGAAGGACACCCAGGCGCGCAGTGTGATCCGCAGCGCTCGGGAGTCCGGCTCGCCGACCTCGACGAGTGCCTCCAGCAGGTGTGCGGCGTTCCGCTCTCGCGATTCGTCGACGACCGCGCGGACGGCGGGATCGCCACTGGCGACGCCGCGGACCAGGGAGAAGAACGTGCCCCGGTGCTCGCGCACGAACATCGCGATGCGCTCCAGCGTGTCGCGCACGCGCTCGCGCGGCGGCAGCTCGGGCCGCGGCTCGGTGGCGGTGAGCAAGGCGTCTCGCGCGGTGGTGACGACCGCGCGATGCATGCCCTGACGGGTTTCGAAGTAGTGGAATATCAGTGCACGGGAGACGCCTGCTCGCTCGGCGAGCTCGTCGATGGTCAACTCGTCCAGCGGATGGTCGCTGAGAAAGTTCACTCCGGTGGCGACGAGCTGGGCGCGGCGCTCATCCGGGGTGAGGCGGACACGACGCTCGACGGGCATGCCGAAATCCTATCGGCGGATGTTATTGACTATGAGTCAATGGGGGTTATGCTCGTAATCGCGTCAACGAGGATGCTCACCCCAGGAGGATCGATGAAGAAGCCCACCATGAAGTTCTCGAAGCTGACCACCACGCACGGCGGGCGCATCGCGCTGGCCGCCGTTCCGGTCGGGATCGCCGCTGCGGTTCTGATGGGGGGAGTGGCGCAGGGACAGGTCCCGGTCTCGTTCGCCGTGTCCGGGAGCCAGTTCCAGATCAGCGCGAGCCAGTTGGAGGGCACCGGGTTCTCTCAGTACGCCGGAGTCGCCACCGACTCCGAGGGCGGCAAGCACACCGTCGCGATCGCGAACATCAAGAGCGCGACCTTGGCGAACTTGTGCCAGGCCGTCGTCACCGAGACCCCGATGGGCAAGGTCGGCGTGCTGATCAAGGCCGGTGGCGGCGACGCCCCGGCATCCGCCACCGATCTTCAGATCGGCATGACCGGCCTGAAGGGCGACGCTTCGTTCGGCAACATCCGCATCGGCGTGGATGCCTCGACTGTCAGCACGAAGGCGAAGGGCACCGCAGGCGACTTCGCCCAGGATGCCGACACCGTCTCGATCAAGGGCCTTCAGCAGACGGCATGGAGCACGCAGGCGTCGGTTTTCACACTGACCGGCATGTCCCTGGAGCTGACGGACGGATCAAAGGGATGCTTCTGAGCGGAGCCCACCCGATGACCGACAGCGAGGACTTGGACGGCACGATGTCGTCGCGGCGCGACCGCCGGGCGGCTGCGCGCGCCGACGCGGATGATGCGGAACTCGACTCCCTGCTCGCGGATGCGGAGGTGGGAGAGGCCGAGCCGGATGTCGTCGACGCGGACGCGTCAGCACAGCCCGGCGCCTGGCAGCGCTTCCGTGCCTGGGCGAAGCGCCGGCCGTTCATCGGCGGGCTGCTCGTCGTGATCGCGGGCTTCGAGATGTTCTTCTCCGGTCAGCTCGACATCGGCCACCTGCACGTGCAGCTGGGCATCGAGGGCCTGCAGGCCACGATCATCCCGATCGCTCTGGTTCTGCTCGGGATCCTCGCGATCTTCATGCCCGTGCACCACGTGTTCTACGGTGTGCTGGCGCTGGCAGTCGCTCTGTACTCGCTGATCGGCGTGAATCTCGGCGGTTTCCTCGTGGGCATGATCCTCGCCTCGGTCGGCGGCGTGCTGGTGGTCGCCTGGATGCCGCGGAAGCATGCTGCGGAGGCCGATGAAGGGGCCGTCTCATGACCGCTGGCCGCATGAGGCTGGCGGCCGCCGTGCTTGCGGTCGGAGCACTGGTCATGCCGCTCACCGTCGGAGCCGCGGCGGCACCGGCCGCGACAGTCAGGCACACGGGGTTCTGCGACGTGTTCCCCTGGCTCTGCCCGAAGCCGGCCGATCCAGCGCCGACGGCGACTCCCACGCCGGCACCGAGCGACCCGGGCGCGGCGACTCCCGCGCCGGGGAAGCCGGTGCTCCCCGGGACGAAACCCGCTGCTCCCACGTCCTCGCCGACGCCCGTCGTCGCCGCGCCGGACACCGGAGCCCCGGTGTTCACGAGCTCTCCGGCTCAGATGGGCTCGAAGGGACTGTCGTTCAGCGGTCTGAAGTCGATCGGCATCGTGACGGTGCCGACGAAGAGCGGCAAGGATGTCCGCGTGCTGAAGATCAGCGCGGACGCCATCACCATCACCGGCTTCTCGCTGACGGTGCGCCCGCCGGACGGCCCGGGTCTGGTGACCAAGGCCGACAAGATGTCGCTTCGGGGCAACGTCACCGTCTACATCGGTTCGATCACCGCCCAGGGGCATGACGGCAAGGCGCTGACTCTCGGGCTGGACACGCCCCCGGCGCTCGACGACATCAGGCCCGGCCTGCTGCGCGTGACGATGGGCCTCGTCGGCACCCTCGCCGACTCGATCTCGTACACGAACACCGACCAGTACATCGTGGAGTGACCGGATCGCCCGCGGCATCCGTCTTCGAGGTCGGATGCCGCGGGTAGGCTCGAATCCATGGCATCCGACTCCTTCGTCCACCTCCATGTGCACAGCGAGTACTCGATGCTGGACGGCGCCGCGCGCGTCGGCCCGCTCGTGCAGGAGGCGGTGAAGCAGGGCATGCCCGCGGTCGCCGTGACCGACCACGGGAACACCTTCGCGGCGTTCGAGTTCTATCGCACGGCGCAGGCCGCGGGCATCAAGCCGATCATCGGCATCGAGGCCTATGTCACGCCCGGCACCCACCGCGGAGACCGCACCCGCGTGCAGTGGGGCTCGCCCGAGCAGCGCAGCGACGACGTCTCCGGTTCCGGTGCGTACACGCACATGACCCTGCTCTCCGAGACCACGGAGGGCATGCACAACCTGTTCCGCCTCTCGTCGAAGGCGAGCATCGAGGGGTACTACTTCAAGCCGCGTATGGACCGCGAGCTGCTGCAGAAGTATTCCAAGGGCCTGATCGCGACGACGGGCTGCCCCTCCGGCGAGATCCAGACCAGGCTGCGCCTGGGCCAGTACGACGCGGCCCGTGCAGCGGCCGCCGAGTTCCAGGACCTGTTCGGCAAGGAGAACTACTTCGCCGAGATCATGGATCACGGCCTCTCCATCGAGCGCCGCATCATGGACGACCTGCTCAAGATCGCGAAGGACCTCGGCATCCCGCTGGTCGGCACCAACGACCTGCACTACACGCATCAGCACGATGCGAAGAGCCACGAGGCGCTGCTGTGCGTGCAGTCCGGTTCCACGATGGACGACCCGAACCGGTTCAAGTTCGACGGTGACGGGTACTACGTCAAGTCCGCGGCCGAGATGCGGCAGCTGTTCCGCGACCACCCCGAGGCGTGCGACAACACCCTCCTGATCGCAGAGCGCTGCGACGTGTCTTTCAACACCAGCGCGAACTACATGCCGCGCTTCCCGGTGCCGCCGGGCGAGACCGAGGAGAGTTGGTTCATCAAGGAGGTCGAGACCGGCCTGCACGCGCGCTATCCCGGTGGCATCCCGGATGACGTGCGCAAGCGCGCCGCGTACGAGACCGACGTCATCACGCAGATGGGCTTCCCCGGCTACTTCCTCGTCGTCGCCGACTTCATCAACTGGGCCAAGAACAACGGCGTGCGCGTCGGACCTGGTCGAGGCTCCGGTGCGGGTTCGATGGCCGCCTACGCGATGAAGATCACCGATCTCGACCCGATCGAGCACGGCCTCATCTTCGAGCGCTTCCTCAACCCCGACCGCGTCTCGATGCCCGACTTCGACGTCGACTTCGACGACCGTCGCCGCGGCGAGGTCATCCAGTACGTCACGGAGAAGTACGGCGACGCGCGCGTGGCGCAGATCGTCACCTACGGCACGATCAAGGCCAAGCAGGCTCTGAAGGATGCCGGCCGAGTGCTGGGCTTCCCGTTCAGCATGGGCGAGCGCCTCACCAAGGCGATGCCGCCGCCCGTGATGGGCAAGGACATGCCCCTGACGGGCATGTTCGACAAGGATCACCCGCGTTTCAAGGAGGCCAGCGAGTTCCGCACGGTCATCGAGACCGACCCAGAGGCGAAGACGGTCTTCGACACCGCCGTCGGCATCGAGAACCTGAAGCGCCAGTGGGGCGTGCACGCCGCCGGTGTGATCATGTCGTCGCATCCGCTGATCGACATCATCCCGATCATGAAGCGCGAGCAGGACGGCCAGATCGTCACGCAGTTCGACTACCCGTCCTGCGAGTCGCTCGGCCTGATCAAGATGGACTTCCTCGGTCTGCGCAACCTGACGATCATCTCGGACGCGCTCGCGAACATCCGGATGAACCGTGGCGAGGAGCTCGTGCTCGAGGATCTCGCACTCGACGACCGGCCCTCCTACGACCTGCTCGCGCGCGGTGACTCGCTGGGCGTGTTCCAGCTGGACGGCGGACCGATGCGCTCGCTGATGCGCCTGATGAAGCCCGACAACTTCGGCGACATCTCGGCACTCATCGCGCTGTACCGTCCAGGCCCGATGGGCGCGAACTCGCACACCAACTACGCGCTGCGCAAGAACGGGCTGCAGGAGATCACACCGATCCATCCGGAGTTCGCGGAGTCGCTCGCCGACATCCTGGAGGAGTCCTACGGACTCATCATCTACCAGGAGCAGGTGATGGCGATCGCGCAGCGGGTGGCAGGCTTCTCGCTCGGTCAGGCGGACATCCTGCGCCGCGCGATGGGCAAGAAGAAGAAGTCCGAGCTGGACAAGCAGTTCGAGGGCTTCCAGGCCGGGATGCACTCGAACGGCTACACGGATGCCGCGGTGCAGGCGCTCTGGGAGATCCTGCTGCCGTTCTCGGACTACGCCTTCAACAAAGCGCACTCCGCCGCCTACGGCGTGATCTCGTACTGGACCGCGTACCTCAAGGCGCACTATCCCGCCGAGTACATGGCCGCGCTGCTCACGAGCGTCGGTGACTCCAAGGACAAGATGGCGCTGTACCTGAACGAGTGCCGGCGCATGGGCATCAAGGTGCTGCCGCCCGACGTCGGTGCATCCATCAACTTCTTCGCGGCAGTCGGCGACGACATCCGCTTCGGTCTGGGCGCCGTGCGCAACGTCGGCAGCAACGTCGTCGACGGCATCGTCGAGGCGCGGCAGAAGGAGCCCTTCACGTCGTTCCACGACTTCCTCAGCAAGGTGCCGCTGCACGTGGCCAACAAGCGCACGGTGGAGTCGCTGATCAAGGCGGGCGCCTTCGACACCATGGGGAACACCCGTCGAGGGCTGCTGGAGATCCACGAGGACGCCGTCGAGGCGGCTGTGGGCATCAAGCGCAACGAGGCCACAGGTGCGATCGGCTTCGACTTCGACAGCCTGTACGAGGCCGACGAGGTGCAGCCGCCGCAGGTGCCGGAGCGCCCGGAGTGGACCAAGAAGGACAAGCTCGCCTTCGAGCGCGAGATGCTCGGCCTGTACGTCTCGGATCATCCGCTCGCCGGGCTCGAGGTGCCGCTGGCCAAGCACGCGTCGATCTCGATCCACGACCTGCTCGCATCCGAGGACCTGCAGGACGGCGACCAGGTCACCGTCGCAGGTCTGGTCACCAGCGTGCAGCACCGCGTGGCGAAGGCCAGCGGCAACCCGTACGGCATGATCACCGTCGAGGACTTCAACGGCGAGGTGACCGTCATGTTCATGGGCAAGACGTACACCGAGTTCCAGCACGTGCTGCAGCAGGACGCGATCCTCGCGGTGCGCGGGCGCGTGTCCCGTCGTGATGACGGGCTCAACCTGCATGCGCAGTCGGCGTTCGCTCCCGACATCGGCTCCTTCGACGCGGCCGGCCCGCTGTCGCTGGTGGTCGCCGAGCAGCGCGCCACGGAGCGCGTCATGACCGATCTCGCCGAAGTGCTGCGACGGCACTCCGGCGAGACCGAGGTCGTGCTGCGCGTGCACAGGGGCGGGATGGCCAAGGTGTTCGAGGTGCCGATGCCGGTGTCGGTCTCAGCCGATCTCTTCGGCGATCTGAAGTCGCTGCTCGGGCCGTCCTGTCTGGGCTGAAACGCGTAGCGCGGCGACTCGCGCGGCGGTCGGGCGCCGTTCGCCGGTAGGATCGGATGCCGTACCCGGCGTCGCGACCTCCCCATCCGTGCGCCGCGACGAAAGGACGTATCGATGAGCACTGCGGCCCAGGACGAAGGCGTGCTGTACGAGGAGCAGGTCGAGCCGGAGCACGGCATCCTCGGGATGACCCTGCGTGAACTGCTGATCGTGGCACTGTGGGTGATCGGCTTCATCGTGTCGTTCTTCCCGGTCGGCGGGCCGGCGTCGTCGACGCTGTGGCAGAGCGGCCTGCACTGGCTCCTGCCGATCGCGGTGCCCACAGTCGCAGTGTTCCTCATCGTGCTGCGGAGGTTCTCGCCGGAGGGCATCCGCAGGATCGGCTCGCTCGGTGTCGACCAGTTCGCGTCTGTCGCGTTCTCGGTCTCGGCGGTGCTCTGGGTTCAGCTGCTCTGGGACCTCGGTGCTGTTTCGGGATCGGTCGGATGGTCTCCGATCGTGGAGACCATCGTGGCGCTCGCGCTCGTCGTGCTCACCGTGCTCGCGCCGCTGATCCCCGGCCTCCGTGAGGACTTCCATGGCCGGCTCGAGACTCTCGCGCACCGCAACGCGAATCCGGTCAGGCCGGTGATCGCACGCCCGAGCGCCGCGCCGGAACTGCTCGCCATCGAAGCGCCGGTCCATGAGGACGAGGCGGCCGAGTCGGCGGCCGAGGAGGAGGTGGACCTGCTGTTCGCCTCGAACACCGATGCCGTGACGGAGATCCTCTCGCCCCTCGACGAAGACGACGCCGAGGTCGAGGCAGCGGAGCCGAGCTACGACACGGCCGGGTACGACGTGCCGGACGACACGACCCACCCCGTGTCCACCCCGAAGGCCACGGATGCAGCGCAGCCGTTCTGGATCCTGACCCCCGACGCGCGCGAGGTGCTCGACGAGCACGGGCAGGAGCTGTTCACCATCGGACCCCACGCGTGGGCGCTGGTGATCGAGGATCGCGGCGGCGCCTATGTCGTCCGGCATGACGACGGCCGCATCGGCTACCTGCACGACATCACGAACGTCACGAAGGGCTGAACAGGGTTTGCGCACCATCGATCTCCGCGGACGGGAACTCTCCGCCGCGGCCATGCTCGCCGCCGTCCCACGCGCCGTCCAGGCACGCGCCGAGGCGCTCGACACCGCTGCCCGCATCGTCGACGACGTGCATCTCCGCGGTGAGGAGTCGCTGCGCGAACAGGCCGAGCGCTTCGACAGGGTGACGGGCCACGACATCCGCGTTCCCGCTGAGCACCTCGCCGAGGCGCTCGCCTCCGTCGACCCCCGCGTCCGCGCTGCTCTCGAGGCGGCCATCGACCGGGTGCGCCGCGGATCCGCCGCGCAGGTCCCGGCCACGCGGACCACCGAGATCGGACCCGGCGCGCGGATCGTGCAGCGCTGGCAGCCGGTCGACCGCGTCGGCGTGTACATCCCGGGCGGCAAGGCGGCCCTGGCATCCAGTGTCGTGATGAACGTCGTCCCCGCTCAGGTCGCCGGTGTCGCGCGCATCGCGCTCGCATCACCTGCGCAGAACGCGCACGGTGGGCGGATCGATCCGACCATCCTCGCCGCCGCTGCGCTGCTCGGCGTCGACGAGGTGTACGCGATGGGAGGCGCCGGCGCGATCGGCGCACTCGCCTGGGGCGTGGAGAGTCTCGGCCTCGACCCTGTCGACGTCGTCGCCGGCCCAGGCAACAACTACGTCGCTTCGGCCAAGCGCGCTGTCGCGGGCATCGTCGGCACGGATTCCGAGGCCGGGGCGACCGAGATCCTCATCGTCGCCGATGCCGATGCCGACCCTCGGCTCGTCGCGGCGGACCTGATCAGCCAGGCCGAGCATGACGAGCAGGCCTCGGCGGTGCTGGTCACGGACTCGCCCGAACTCGCGGAGCGTGTGGCAGGCGAGGTCGTCACGCTCGCCGCGCGCACGCGGCACAGCGAACGCGTCGCCATCTCGCTCGGCGGGCCGCAGTCCGCGATCGTGCTCGTCGACGACCGCGCCATGGCGGTCGCGTTCAGCAACGCCTACGCGCCGGAGCACCTCGAGCTGCACCTGGAGGATGCCGAGACCGCGTCCGCCGCATTCACCAGCGCCGGTGCCGTGTTCGTCGGCGACCAGACGCCGGTGAGTCTCGGCGACTACATGGCGGGCAGCAACCACGTACTGCCGACCGGGGGACAGGCGCGCTACGCGCCGGGTCTCGGTGCCTACACGTTCCTCCGTCCGCAGCAGGTGATCTCCTACGACCGCACCGCGCTCGCCCAGGCCAGGGAGGGCGTCGTCGCGCTCGCGGACGTCGAGGGACTGCCCGCGCACGGCGAGGCCGTCGAGGCGCGATTCGCCGACCGGGACTGACCCGGCGAGTACTCTGGAGCATCATGCACTGCCCCTTCTGCCGGCACCCGGACTCCCGCGTGATCGATTCGCGCACCAGCGACGACGGTCTGTCGATCCGCCGCAGACGTCAGTGCCCCGAATGCGGTGGTCGATTCACGACGACCGAGACCGCGAGCCTCGCGGTGATCAAGAGGTCGGGCGTGAGCGAGCCGTTCAGCCGTGACAAGGTCATCACCGGCGTGCGCAAGGCGTGCCAGGGACGGCCCGTGACCGAGGCCGACCTCGCCGTCCTCGCCCAGCGCGTCGAGGAGGCGGTCCGCCAGACGGGCGTCTCGCAGTTGGACACGAACGAGATCGGTCTGGCCATCCTCGGACCGCTCCGTGAGCTCGACGAGGTGGCCTTCCTGCGGTTCGCCAGCGTCTACCAGGCGTTCGACTCGCTCGAGGACTTCGAGTCCGCGATCGGCGACCTGCGCGCTGACCGCGAGAAAGCCGCCGCCGAAGACCGGTAATCTGGCAGGGATGTATCCGCTGCTCTTCCGCCTCGTCCTGTCGCGCTTCGATCCGGAGTTCGCGCACCACGCCGGCATGGCCGTGATCCGGGTGGCCGGTGTGCCGCCGTTCTCCTGGGCTGCCCGCGCGCTGACCAGGCCGCATCCGGAGCAGCGCGTGCAGGCGCTCGGGCTGTCATTCCCCTCGCCGTTCGGCGTCGCCGCCGGTTTCGACAAGAACGCCGTCGGTGTGCGCGGCCTCGCCGCGCTCGGTTTCGGGCACGTCGAGATCGGCACCGTTACCGCGATCCCGCAGGACGGCAACCCGAAGCCGCGACTGTTCCGGCTCGTCGCCGATCGCGCGGTCATCAATCGCATGGGGTTCAACAACGCGGGGGCGGATGCCGCGGCGAAGCGCCTCGTGAAGCTGCGCCGCCGCAGGCCGCAGACCGTCATCGGCGTGAACATCGGCAAGAGCCGGGTGGTCGACGTCGAGAACGCGACCGCGGACTATGTGGCATCCGCAACGCGGCTCGCGCCGCTCGCCGACTACCTGGCCGTGAACGTCTCCTCGCCGAACACTCCCGGCCTGCGTGGCCTGCAGGCCGTCGAGACGCTCACCCCGCTGCTGCGCGCGGTGAAGGATGCCGCGGGGAAGACGCCGCTGCTGGTGAAGATCGCCCCGGATCTGCCCGACGAGGAGATCGCAGCGATCGCGGCGATGGCAGTGTCGGAGGGACTCGCGGGCATCATCGCGCACAACACCACGATCGGCCGCGAGGGTCTGGTCACCGATCCGTCCGTCGTCGAGGCGGCGGGAGCGGGCGGGCTGTCCGGCGCGCCGTTGAAGCAGCGTTCGCTCGAAGTGCTCGCCGTCGTGCGTGCCGCCGTCCCGGCCGACTTCTGCGTGATCGCGGTCGGCGGAGTCGAGACCGCGGAGGACGTGCAGAGGCGACTGGATGCCGGTGCGACGCTGGTGCAGGGCTACACGGCGTTCCTGTACCGCGGACCGTTCTGGGCACGCCAGATCAACCGCGGCCTGCGCAGCGCCGCTCGCTGAGCGTTCTCCGTCTCGCTGCGCGCGCCCCGGCCGAGTTGCCGTGTCAGGCGGGGTACTGCCCGCGCTTGACCTGCGGCTTCGGAAGGCGCATGAAGCGCATCTGCAGGGAGCGCATGGCCGCGTACCAGCCGAGGCCGCGCTCGAGGCGCTCCTTGCCGAACTTGGCAGCCGCCTTGCGCTTGACCCGCCACGCCAGCAGGACCATGTCGAGCACGGCGAGCAGCATGAACACCCACAGGGCGATCATCGCGCTGTAGGCGATCGTCGTGATCGGCATCAGCGCCGCGATGATGACGACGATCATCATCGCCATCACCCACTCGCTGAGATGCCAGCCGGCGTCGACGTAGTCGCGCACCCAGCGGCGCTGCGGACCCTGGTCGCGCGCAGGAAGGTACTTGTCCTCGCCCCGCTCCATGCCCAGACGTGCGCGGTCGCGGCGCGCCTGCAGGTCGGCCTTCGCCGCGGCTCGGGCCTCCTTGGTGTCCGCCACGAGGGGACGGCGGCGAGCGGCCTCCTGCTCGGCACGAGTCGGGGTGGCGCGCCCCTTGCCGACGGCGGGCGTCTCGGGTGCGTCGTCGCTGGCGGGGGGAGTGGAAGCGGGCACAGCAGTCCTCATGTCTTGGAACGGGATGTTCCTTAAGATTACTCGCATGACCACCATCTCCTCCCCGTCGTCCGCCGAGCAGGACGCATCCGTCCTGGAAGTCGTCGCCACCGGCATCCCGGCCGCCCTGTCCGATCTCGGATCCCTGGTGCGGATTCCGGGCATCGCGTGGCCCGCGTTCGATCAGACCCAGCTGGAGCGCAGCGCCGACGCCGTCGCCGATCTCGCACGCGGAACGGGCGTCTTCGACGAGGTGCGCGTGCTCCGCGCCGCCATCCCCGGCACGGATGAGACGGGCCAGCCGGCCGTGCTGGCGACGAAGAAGGCGCGCAACGGGCGTCCGACGATCCTGCTCTACGCGCACCACGACGTGCAGCCGCACGGCGACGAGGCGCTCTGGGAGACCCCGCCGTTCGAGCCGACAGTGCGCGACGGCAGGCTCTACGGGCGCGGCGCGGCGGACGACAAGGCCGGAATCATGTCGCACATCGCCTCATTGCGCGCGGTGTCCGAGGTGCTGGGCGATGAGTTCGACCTCGGAGTCTCGATGTTCATCGAGGGCGAGGAGGAGTACGGCTCGCGGTCGTTCGCGCAGTTCCTCTCCGACAACGCCGATGCGCTGCGCGCAGACGCGATCGTCGTCGCGGACTCGGGAAACTGGGATCAGCGCACGCCGGGGCTGACGGTAACGCTGCGCGGGAACGCCCGCTTCACGCTCAAGATCCGCACGCTCGAGCACGCGTCGCACTCCGGCATGTTCGGGGGAGCGGTTCCGGACGCGATGATGGCGGCCGTCACCCTGCTGGCCACCCTGTGGGACGCCGACGGCGCCGTCGCCGTCGAGGGACTGCAGGCGAGGGATGCGGCGACGCCGGCCTACGGCGAGGACACGCTTCGCGAAGAGACCGGGCTGCTTCCCGGCGTGTCGCCGATCGGGCGTGACGAGATCCTGAGCCGAATCTGGAACAAGCCCTCCGTCACGATCACCGGAATCGACGCGACCAGCGTGGCGGCGGCGTCCAACACGCTGCTGCCGGAGGTGAGCGTCGTGATCAGCTCCCGTGTCGCGCCAGGGCAGCGGGCGAAGGACGCGTACGACGCACTCGAGGCGCACCTGCGTGCGCACGCGCCGTACGGCGCGGAGCTGACGTTCTCGGACGTGGACCTCGGCGACGGGTTCCTCGTCGACACCGCCGGCTGGGCGGTCGAGCTCACCCGCGGCGCGATGGCGGACGGCTACGGCGTCGCACCGGTCGACCTCGGCGTCGGCGGCTCGATCCCGTTCATCGCGGACCTGGTGCGTGAGTTCCCCGGCGCCCAGATCCTGGTCACCGGCGTCGAGGACCCGCACTCGCGCGCGCACAGTCCCAACGAGTCGCTGCATCTGGACACCTTCCGCAATGCGGTGCGTGCCGAAGCGCTGCTGCTGGCTCGGATGAACGGCACCACGCAGGGTTGAACGACCGGCCGTCGCGAGCCTTGCGGCGGTAGACTTCGAACAGGGCGGCGTCCGCGCCGCACGAGTACTCAAGGAGTGACATGAGCGACACCACGCTGACCGAGACGAGCACCCGCGCGCACGGCGTCGGCCTGACCGACGCCGCCGCACTGAAGGTGAAGAGCCTGCTCGAGCAGGAGGGCCGCGACGACCTGCGTCTGCGCGTCGCCGTCCAGCCGGGCGGATGCTCGGGCCTGATCTACCAGCTCTACTTCGATGAGCGGTACCTCGACGGCGACGAGACCGTCGATTTCGACGGGGTCGAGGTCATCGTCGACAACATGAGCGTTCCGTACCTCGACGGCGCTTCGATCGACTTCAAGGACACCATCTCGGAGCAGGGGTTCACCATCGACAACCCCAACGCCCAGGGCTCCTGCGCCTGCGGCGACAGCTTCCACTGACCGGTCGCCAACCTGCGTGGTTGGCATGAATCAGGTGTGAGGTTGCCCTAGACTTGGGGTTGCCCCTGTCCGAGATCTGAAAGGTGCACCGTGCCTTCGAAACGCCGCCTTCGTTGGGTAGCGATCCCCCTGGGAATCGCTACAGCTGTGGCTCTGGCGGGATGTTCTCCGCTTGAGACCCACGGCTTCCTCCCGGGCTTCGTAGAGGGCGGCACCGCCGCCACGAACCAGACCACGCGAGTCGAATCGTTGTGGGTGAACTCCTGGATCGTGCTGCTCGCCGTCGGCATCATCACGTGGGGTCTGATGGGCTGGGCGCTCGCGGTCTACCGCCGGCGCAAGGGCCAGACCGGCCTGCCCGTGCAGCTCCGCTACAACATGCCCATCGAGATCCTCTACACGGTGATCCCGCTGATCTTCATCATGGGCATGTTCTTCTTCACCGCTCGTGATCAGACCGAGATCGAGACGCAGTGGAAGAACCCCGACGTCGAGGTCACCGCGATCGCCAAGCAGTGGGCGTGGGACTTCCAGTACGACGGTGAGCAGAAGGACAACTCCGACGCCGTCTGGACCATGGGCGTTCAGGCCCAGGCCGATGCGAAGGGCGACATCGACCGCGACAAGCTGCCCACGCTGGTGCTCCCGGTCGACCAGAAGGTCAAGATCGACCTGCAGTCGCGCGACGTCATCCACTCCTTCTGGATCATCGACTTCCTGTACAAGAAGGACATGTACATCGGCAAGGACAACTCGTGGTCCTTCATCCCGACGCGCATCGGTGAGTACGACGGAAAGTGCGCCGAGCTGTGTGGTGAATACCACTCGATGATGCTGTTCAACGTCAAGGTCGTGTCCCAGGCCGACTACCAGGACTACCTCGACGAACTGCGTGAGAAGGGCAACACCGGTGACATCACCGATGCCTACGATCGTCTGTCCAACCTTCCGGGCACCGGATCGAACTCGGGCGCGAAGGAAGAGGAGTAAGCGATGACGACTACTGCAGAACCACAGACCGAGACGCCGCGGGGTCGTCCCACGACGATCCCGGCGCGCCAGGCAGCGCTGCTGTCCTCCACTCGCGTGGAGCAGAAGGGCAACATCGTCGTCAAGTGGCTGACCTCCACCGACCACAAGACGATCGGGTACATGTATCTGATCGCCTCGGTGCTGTTCTTCCTCCTCGGCGGCGTGATGGCACTGGTCATCCGTGCCGAGCTGTTCGCGCCCGGCATGCAGATCGTGCCGACCAAGGAGCAGTACAACCAGCTCTTCACGATGCACGGCACGATCATGCTGCTGATGTTCGCGACGCCGCTGTTCGCCGGTTTCGCGAACGCGATCCTGCCGCTGCAGATCGGTGCACCCGACGTCGCGTTCCCGCGTCTGAACGCCTTCGCGTTCTGGCTGTTCCTGTTCGGCTCGATCATCGCGGTCGCCGGCTTCCTCACCCCGCAGGGCGCGGCCTCCTTCGGATGGTTCGCGTATCAGCCGCTTGCCAGCGTGTCGTTCTCACCGGGTGCCGGAGGAAACCTCTGGATGGTCGGCCTCGGCATGTCCGGTTTCGGCACGATCCTCGGTGCGGTGAACTTCATCACGACCGTCATCACGATGCGCGCCCCGGGTATGACCATGTGGCGCATGCCGATCTTCTCCTGGAACACGCTGATCACCAGCCTGCTGATCCTGATGGCGTTCCCCGTGCTCGCCGCTGCGATGTTCGCCGCGGCAGCCGACCGCATCCTCGGTGCTCACATCTACGACCCGGCCAACGGCGGCGTCCTGCTCTGGCAGCACCTGTTCTGGTTCTTCGGCCACCCCGAGGTCTACATCATCGCGCTGCCGTTCTTCGGCATCGTCTCCGAGATCTTCCCGGTGTTCAGCCGCAAGCCGATCTTCGGATACAAGACCCTCGTCTACGCGACCATCTCGATCGCCGCGCTGTCGGTTGCCGTGTGGGCGCACCACATGTACGTCACCGGTGGCGTCCTGCTGCCGTTCTTCGCCCTGATGACGATGCTCATCGCGGTGCCGACGGGTGTGAAGATCTTCAACTGGATCGGCACGATGTGGCGAGGGTCGATCACGTTCGAGACGCCGATGGTGTTCGCGCTGGGCTTCCTGGTGTCGTTCGTCTTCGGTGGTCTGACCGGTGTCATCCTGGCGGCGCCGCCGCTGGACTTCCACCTCAGCGACTCGTACTTCGTCGTCGCGCACTTCCACTACGTCGTGTTCGGCACCGTCGTGTTCGCGATGTTCGCCGGCTTCTACTTCTGGTGGCCCAAGTGGACCGGACGCATGCTCAACGAGCGCCTCGGGTACATCCACTTCTGGATGCTGTTCATCGGCTTCCACATGACCTTCCTCGTGCAGCACTGGCTGGGCGTCGACGGCATGCCGCGTCGCTACGCCGACTACTCGGCCTACGACAACTGGGAGTGGCAGAACCAGGTCTCGACCATCGGTGCCATCATCCTGGGCGCTTCGATGCTGCCGTTCTTCCTGAACGTCTGGATCACAGCCCGCAAGGCACCGAAGGTCACGGTCAACGACCCGTGGGGCTACGGCGCATCGCTCGAGTGGGCGACCAGCTGCCCGCCGCCGCGTCACAACTTCACGTCGATCCCGCGCATCCGCAGCGAGCGTCCGGCATTCGACCTGAACCACCCCGAGGCTGCGGAGCACCCTGTTGCCGCCGCGGCAGGAGAGGCGAAGTAATCCATGCGCTCCAATGTCGTTCTCTGGTGGGTCCTCACCGTCTTCTTCATGATCACTGCCGGCGTGTACGTGGTCTGGAACCTGATCGTCGAAGGTCATGTCGAATGGGTGGGAGCCGTCGCGCTGCTCTTCGTCGCCTTCATGGGCGCGATGATCGCGCTCTACCTGCACCGTACCTACAGGGCGCAGGGCGGCGAGCTGCCCGAGGACATCCTCACGGCGGACATCGACGACGGTGACCCCGAGCTCGGTGAGTTCAGCCCGTGGTCCTGGTGGCCGATGGTGCTGGCCGGCTCCGCGGCGATCTTCCTGATCGGCATGGCGGTCGGGCAGTTCCTGCTCCCGATCGGACTGGCGATCTTCGTGGTCGCGATCGTCGGTTGGGTGTACGAGTACTACCGCGGACACTTCGCCCGCTGAGGACTCGCTCGACTGCCATCTCCATGAGGAAAGCCCCCGGCTCGTGCCGGGGGCTTTCTCGTGTGCAGGGCACTCGGTCGCTGGGACCGGCCTGGCTCACGCGTGGGTGCGGATGCGGGGGACACCCACGTTCGGGTCGATCGGACGGCGGTGCAGGCCCTCCGCGTTCTCGACCGGATATCCCTCGCGTACCCAGTACTCGAAGCCGCCGATCATCTCGCGCACCTCATAGCCCAGCTTGGCGAACTCGAGGGCGCCCTTGGCACCGGCGTTGCATCCGGGGCTCCAGCAGTACACGACGACGGCGCTGCCGGCGGGGATCTCCTTCGGCGCGCGTTCCGAGATCTCGCTGTAGTGCATGTGCACCGACCCTGCGACCCGCCCCTGCGCCCAGGCCTCATCGGACCGAACGTCGACGATCACTGCGGCTTCTCCGGCCTTCTGCGCCGCATACACATCGCTGGCATCGGTCTCGAAGGTGAGTTTGGCGGTGAAGTACTCGGTGCGGTCCATGGGGCCAGCCTACGCCGCGCCCAGCACCCCATCGCCGAGGATGACGGGCCGCTGAGCCCTGCTTTCGATGTCCTCCCGGATCGCGGCGATGAGTTCTGCGACGGGCACCGCACGCGCATCGACGGACAGGGTTCCGTCCGCCGCCTCGCGATCGCCGAGTACTGCGATGTACGGTGCCGCGAGCGCGTGTGCCCGTGCGATGCGGGAGCCCAGGCTGCCCCGGTCGAGCACACGGACCCGGATGCCGGTGGCCGACATGCGTGCCCGCACCAGCTCCGCCGCATCCGCATGCCGACGCGGATCCATGGGGACCAGCGCGACCTGCACGGGGGAGAGCCAGGTCGGAAAATGTCCCTGATACTGCTCGATCAGCAGCGCCACCAGACGCTCCATTGAGCTGAGCAGGCCGCGGTGGACCATCACCGGGCGGTGCTTGGCCCCGTCGGCGCCGATGTACGCGAGCCCGAACCGTTCCGGGAGCACCCGGTCGACCTGCACGGTGGAGAGGGTCTCCTCTCGCCCCGCGGCGTCGCGCACCTGTATGTCGATCTTCGGCCCGTAGAACGCGCCCTCGCCCGGCACGGGTACATACGGGATGCCGCACTGTTCGAGCGCCGCTTGGAGATCCGCCTCTGAGGCAGCCCACTCCTCGTCGCTGCCGACGGAGGAGTCGCCCCGACCGGAGAGTCGGTAGTGGTCGATCTCGATGCCGAGAACCCCGTAGGCGGTGGTGATCGCCTCGAGCGCGAGCACCACCTCGTCGACGACCTGATCCGGCATGCAGAACACGTGTGCGTCGTCCAGACTGATCTGGCGGACGCGGCTGAGACCGCCGAGGACACCGGACAGTTCGCTGCGGAACATCGATGCCGATTCGATCAGTCGCACGGGCAGGTCGCGCCAGCTGTGCGCATGTGCGGCATAGACCTGCACGTGACTGGGACAGTTCGCGGGCCGCAGGACGAGCTCCTCGTCGCCGACTCTCATCGCCGGGAACATGTCCTCGGCGAACTTGTCCCAGTGACCGCTCTGCTCGAACAGCGCACGCTTGGCGAGCACGGGGGTATGAATGCGCATGCAGCCGGTGCGCTCGGCGATCTCGGCCGCCATCCGCTCCAGCTCACCGCGGATGACGGCGCCGTCGGGCAGCCAGATCGGCAGTCCCGCCCCGATCACAGGGACGGTGTCGAACAGGCGCAGGCGGCGGCCGAGCGATCGATGGTCTTCGTTCTCCATGGTGTTCTCCTTCGGTGGGAGCCGAGGAAACACCGGAAGACGACGAGAGCCCGGGGTGTTCCCCGAGCTCTGGTGTGTGCGTGATCCGCTACAGGCAGCGCCGGAGAGAATCCGGCGTCGTGGTGACCTGAAGCATTCGCATGGAGAAGACGATAGCACTGCCTGGGCAGGCGATGCTTCAGAGCGCAGCGGTCATCTGGACGCGAGGGCCGTAGCGGGTCAGGCCGAGTGCATCCTCGACGGCGACGAGCCCGCGCTGGAAGTCCGTCGAAGGCTCCGATCGGCGGAACCCGCAGGATGCATAGAAGGGGGCGTTCCAGGGCACGTCCACGTATGTGCGCAGCGTGATCTCCTGGTGCCCGTGACCGGCCGCGACTCTGAGCGCCTCCTCCACCAGCCGTCGGCCGAAGCCACGACGTCCGAAGCGGGGGAGGACCGCCACCTGTTCGAGGTGCACCTTGCCGTCGGGCTCCAGCACATGCGCGAACCCCACCACCCGCCCATCGACCTCTCCGACGAGCAGGAAGCCGGGCTCTGCGGCTCGCTCTGCGGCAGGGTCCGGCGGCGGCCAGCCGACGGCTCCGAATCGCTCGACGAGGAGCCGGTCGGCGTCCGCCTCGATCTCCTCGATGAGTGGGAGGTCCTCGGTTCGTGCGCGACGGATGGTCAGTGGCATCCGATCAGCCTACTGAGCACGCGAGCGGATGAACGAAGGAGGGCCACGTCCGAAGACGTGGCCCTCCTTGATCCGCGGGGGAGCGGGCGGCGTTACTCGCCGGACTCCTCATCCTTGCGGGGCTTCCTCACCGGGTCGGTCGCGATGACCGAGCTCGGCGTGTTCGGGGTCTCACCGATCGGTGCGGCGGGTGCGTCGGCGATCGTGGACTCGTCGGTCACACCGGCACGCTCGTGCGCACCCGCGATCTCGGCGGCCTCGGTCTCGTCCATCTCGGCCAGCGCGTGGTGCTGGTGAGCGTCCGCGGCCGCGATCTCGGTCTGGGTGAGCGGCTGAAGGCGGTCCTCGAAGAACCAGCGCGACATCGCAGAGCGCAGGTTCTGCGTCCACGGGATACGACCCTTGGCGTTCGGGCGAACGACCAGAGGCTCGTAGGTCTCGTAGTCGATGAGCTTCCAGCGGTCGTACACGTCCACCGGCTCGTGCACCTCGATGAACTCGCCACCGGGGAGGCGGACGATGCGGCCCGACTCGTAGCCGTGCAGCACGATCTCGCGGTCCTTCTTCTGCAGCGCGATGCAGATGCGCTTCGTGACGAAGTAGCCGATGATCGGTCCGAGGAACAGCAGCGCCTGCAGGGTGTGGATGACACCTTCCATCGTGAGCATGAAGTGCGTCGCGATCAGGTCCGACGAGGCAGCGGCCCACAGCACGGCGTAGAAGATCACGCCGGCGACGCCGATGGCGGTGCGGGTGGCCGCGTTGCGCGGGCGGTCAGCGATGTGGTGCTCGCGCTTGTCGCCCGTCAGCCACGCCTCGATGAAGGGGTAGATCGCGACGAGCACGATGAACAGACCGAGCACGGCGACCGGGAGCAGGATGCCGAACGACCAGGTGTGGTCGAGGAAGACCACGTCGAGGTTGGACGGCGCCAGACGCAGCGCACCGTCGGCGAAGCCGATATACCAGTCCGGCTGCGTACCCGCAGACACGGGGGATGGGTCGTATGGTCCGTAGTTCCAGATCGGGTTGATCTGGAACAGCGAGGCGATCAGCACGATCGTGCCGAACACGATGAACAGGAAGCCGCCCATCTTCGACATGTAGACCGGCATCATCGGGTAGCCGACGACGTTCTCGTTCGTGCGGGCGGGGCCGGCGAACTGCGTGTGCTTGTTGATGACCATCAGCATCAGGTGCAGGCCGACGAATGCGATCACCAGCAGCGGCAGCAGCAGGATGTGCAGCGTGTACAGGCGGCCGACGATCTGGTCGCCGGGGAACTCGCCGCCGAAGAGGAGGAACGAGGTCCAGGTGCCGATCAGGGGGAGACCCTTGACCATGCCGTCGATGATGCGGAGGCCGTTGCCCGAGAGCAGGTCATCGGGGAGCGAGTAGCCGGTGAAGCCCTCGGCCATCGCCAGGATGAACAGCACGAAGCCGATCACCCAGTTCAGCTCGCGGGGCTTGCGGAACGCGCCGGTGAAGAACACGCGCAGCATGTGCACGCCGATGCCGGCGACGAAGACCAGTGCGGCCCAGTGGTGGATCTGGCGCACCAGCAGGCCACCGCGCAGATCGAAGGAGATCCGCAGGGTCGACTCGAGCGCCGCGGACATCTCGATGCCGCGCATCGGGGCGTAGGCGCCGGTGTAGTGCGTCGGCACCATCGAGGCCTGGAAGAAGAACGTCAGGAACGTGCCCGAGAGGAACACGACGACGAAGCTCCACAGCGCGATCTCACCCAGCATGAACGACCAGTGGTCGGGGAAGATCTTGCGTCCCAGCTCCTTGACGAAGCCCGACAGGCTGGTGCGCTCATCGAGATAGTTCGCGGTGGCGCCGAGGAAGCGGCCGCCGAGAGGCTTCTCAGCCTTCTCGGACGAGGGCTTTTCGGTAACGGTTGCGGTGCTCAATGACGCTCCCAGAAGCTCGGTCCGACGGGTTCGTGGAAATCGCTCTGCGCGACGAGGTAGCCCTCGTCATCGACCATGATCGGCAGCTGCGGCAGCGGCCGGGCTGCGGGTCCGAAGATGACCTTGGCGTGCTCGGTCACGTCGAACTGCGACTGGTGGCAGGGGCAGAGCAGGTGGTGGGTCTGCTGCTCGTACAGCGCCACGGGGCAGCCGACGTGCGTGCAGACCTTGGAGTACGCGACGATGCCGTCGTACGACCAGTCCTTGCGGTCGTCGGCCTCGATGAGCTGCTCGGGGCGCAGGCGCATGAGCAGCACGATCGCCTTGGCCTTCTCCTCGAGCATGCCGCCGTCGTGGCCGAGTTCCTTGAGGCCCTCGGGGATGACGTGCACGGCGGAGCCGAGCGTCACATCCGCTGCGCGGATCGGGGTGCCATCGGGGTCGCGAACCAGCTTGACGCCCTTGTCCCACATGGTCTGCTTGAGCAGCGCCACCGGGTCGCCCGCCTCAGGGTTGTCCGGGGTGTTGAACGGGGCGAGGCCGCGGAACAGCGTGACACCGGGGATGATCGATGCCACGACGGCGGCGATCATCGAGTTGCGGATCATCACGCGGCGGCCGAAACCGGACTCCTCGTTCGCGTCGGCGAACGCCTTGATGGATGCCTCACGGGTCGAGTCGCGGCCACGGGTGGGGTGGCGGTACTCGACGAACTCCTTGTCGCTCATCAGCGCCTTGGACCAGTGGATGGCTCCGAGACCGATGGCGAGCAGGGCCAGCGCGATGCCGAGACCGATGAACAGGTTGTTGTACCTGATGTCGATCAGCGCGCCGCTCTCGATCGGGAACAGCATGTAGGCGGCGACCGCCCAGATGCTGCCCGCGAGCGAGAGGTAGAAGAGGGTGTAGACGGTGCGGACCGCGGCCTTCTCGGCCTTCGGGTCCTTGTCCGTCAAGCGCTGACGATGCTCCGGAAGACCGGGGTTCTGCGCGGGATCGCTGACTGCGACGCCCAGCCCCGGCGAGGGCTGGTAGGCCCTGTCGAGAGCCTGCGTGTCGTCGTCGTGTGCCATGGTGCTCCTCGTACGTTCCTCTTCAGAAGAAATGCGTCAGTTCGACTTCGCCGTGATCCACACGGTCAGCGCGACGAGGGCGCCGATGCCGAAGATCCAGATGAACAGGCCCTCGGACACGGGACCGAGCGAGCCGAGCGTGAAACCGCCGATCTGCACGGCGTTCTGCTGGAACAGCAGGGCCGAGATGATGTCGCGCTTGTCGTCGTCCGAGAGGTTCATGTCGCCGAAGACGGGCATGTTCTGCGGACCGGTGACCATGGCCGCGTACATGTGCAGCGCGCTGGTGGAGGTCAGCGCGGGGGCGTACTTGCCCTCGGTGAGCGCACCACCCGCGGCAGCGACGTTGTGGCACATCGCGCAGTTGATGCGGAACAACTCAGCGCCGTGCGCGACATCGCCCTTGCCGTCGAGGATCTCGTCCTTCGGGAAGGTCGGTCCGGGGGCGACCGACTGCACATAGGCGGCGACCGCGCGGATCTGCTCCTCGGTGAACTGCGGGTGCTTCTGCGGCGCCTGCGGTCCCTGCATCTGCAGCGGCATGCGGCCGGTGGACATCTGGAACTCGACGGCCAGCTCGCCGACGCCGATCAGCGTCGGGCCGTCGCCGGTGCCCTCGAGGTTCATGCCGTGGCAGGTTGCGCAGTTGGCCTGGAACAGCTTCTGGCCGTCGTCGACCGTGAGCTCCGCGGATGCCTGGGTCTTCGCGTCGGTCGCGGCCATGGCCGCGGTCGCACCGGCGTACACGCCACCGGTGATCAGCAGACCGGCACCGATCAGCGCAATGGCTGCGAACGGGCTGCGACGGCCGCGTGAGCGGCGCTTCTTCTCTCGTACCATGTCGGGGATTCGCTCCGCTCTCACTTCAGGAAGTAGATGACGATGAACAGCACGATCCAGACGACGTCGACGAAGTGCCAGTAGTACGACACGACGATCGAGGAGGTCGCCTCCTTGTGCCCGAAGTTCTTGACCGCGTACGCACGTCCGATGACGAGCAGGAACGCGATGAGACCGCCGGTCACGTGCAGGGCGTGGAAACCGGTGGTGAGGTAGAACGCGGAACCGTAGGAGTCGGCCGAGATCGGCATGCCCTCCATGGTCAGCTGCGCGTACTCCCAGACCTGGCCCGAGACGAAGATCGCGCCGAGGATGAAGGTGACCCAGAACCACTCGACCATGCCCCAGCCGAACAGGCGGCGGCGGCCGGCTGCGTTGAGCTGGCCCTTGGGCAGCTTGTAGGGCTGCAGGTCCTCAGCCGCGAAGACGCCCATCTGGCAGGTGAACGAGGAGAACACCAGGATGAGTGTGTTCACGAACGCGTAGGGCACGTTCAGCATCTCGGTGCGCTCGCCCCACAGTTCGGGCGAGGTGCTGCGGATCGTGAAGTAGATCGCGAAGAGTCCCGCGAAGAACATGACTTCACTGCCGAGCCACACGATGGTGCCGACAGCTACCGGATTTGGCCGCTTGATGGTTCTTGCCGCCGGGGCATACGTCGCTGAGGTGGTCACGATTCCATTATGGCCGATCCGCGCCGCCGATTCTTGCACCATCGTCGCCCGTTTCGCCCTAATCGCACTTAGGGGAACCTAAGAACCACCTGCGAATCCACCCGGAATCCGCGCAATCGCGCGGTGACGGCTGGGGATGCATCGATACGGCATCATCCGTCATCTCGTCTGCTCTGCGGCACGCCTCTCTATAAGATCCTTGCTATGGCTGACTCCCTGACCTGGTCCGACCTGCTCACCACTCTGCTGGAACGGCGCGATCTGAGCGTCTGGGAGTCCACGTGGGCGATGCGCCAGGTGATGCAGGGAAAGATCTCCGAGGCGCAGCTCGCCGGCTTCCTGATCGCGCTGCGCGCGAAGGGAGAGACCATCGACGAGGTGGTCGGCTTCCGCGACGCGATCCTCGAGGCCGCCGTTCCACTGCCGGTGTCCTCCGATGTGCTCGACATCGTCGGCACCGGTGGAGACCGCATCGGCACCGTGAACGTCTCCACCACGGCGGCGATCATCATCGGCGCGCTGGGCATCCCGGTCGTCAAGCACGGCAACAAGGCCGCGAGTTCCGCATCCGGCTCCTCCGACGTGCTCGCCGCGCTCGGGCTCGACCTGACGCTCGCCCCGGATGCCGTCGCCGCGGTGCTCGATCGCACCGGGATCACCTTCGCGTGGGCCGGCGCTTTCCACCCCGGCTTCAAGAACGCCGGGCCGACGCGCGCCCAACTGGGTGTGCCCACCGTCTTCAACATGCTCGGTCCCCTCTGCAACCCGGCGCGCGCTGAGGCGAATGCCGTCGGCGTCGCACAGCTCGACCGCGTTCCGCTGATCACCGGTGTGTTCCGCACCCGAGGCGCGACGGCGCTGGTGTTCCGCGGCGACGACGGGCTGGACGAGCTCACCACCACCGGACACAGCCGCATCTGGGAGGTCGCCCGCGGCGACATCCACGAGCACGACCTGGATCCGCGCGACCTCGGCATTCCGCTCGCCGACCTCTCCGATCTGATCGGCGGGTCTCCGGAGCACAACGCCGCCGTGCTGCGCCGCACGCTGGACGGCGAGGCCGGGGCTGTACGCGACATCGTGCTGCTGAACGCCGCGGCGGGCGTCGTCGCGTACGAACTCTCGCATGACGCGAGCCTCACCCAGGTGCCGATCGTGCAGCGGCTGCGCGACGCGTATGAGCGCGCAGCGGCTGCGGTCGACGACGGCCGGGCGTCCGCGAAGCTGGACGAGTGGGTGCGGTCGACGCGCGAGCTGGCAGCCTGACCGGACCGTCCCATGGACGCCGTCGCCGCACTGCTCGAGATCGCTGCTCTGCTGGAGCGCGAACGGGCTTCGCGGTACCGCGCGAAGGCGTTCCGTCAGGCCGCCGCGACGCTGGCGGACATCCCTGACGATGTGCGTGCCGATCCCGCTCGTCTGCGTGCGGTGAAGGGGATCGGCGAATCGACGTTCGCCGTCATCCGGCAGGCGGATGCCGGGGAGGTACCCGACTACCTGGTGGAGCTGCGCGGCGTGGTCGAGCCCGAGAGACGCTCCGAGCTGCGGGCACTGCTTCGCGGCGATCTGCACTCGCACACCGACTGGTCCGACGGAACCACGCCTATCGAGTCGATGGTCGAGGCCGCCAGAGCCCTCGGGCATGAGTACTACGCGATCGCCGATCATTCGCCGCGGCTGCGCGTGGCGCGTGGGCTCTCGCCCGAGAGGCTGCGGGAGCAGATCCCGCTGGTGCGCGCACAGTCGGGGGGAGGGCTGACGGTGCTGGCGGGCATCGAGGTCGACATTCTCGATGACGGGTCGCTCGATCAGCAGCCCGAGCTCCTGGACGAGCTCGACATCGTCGTGGCATCCGTTCATTCCGGTCTGCGCATGGATGCGGCACCGATGACCAGGCGGATGGTCGCCGCCGTCTCGAATCCGCATGTGAACGTGCTGGGCCACTGCACCGGCCGCCTGGTGCAGGGGGAGCGGGGCACGCGTCCGCCGTCGACGTTCGATGCGCGCGCCGTGTTCGCGGCGTGCGCCGAGCACGGGGTCGCCGTCGAGATCAACTCACGCCCGGAGCGTCAGGACCCGCCGGACGAGCTGATCGCGGTCGCGCTCGAAGAGGGATGCCTGTTCTCGATCGACTCCGACGCGCACGCCCCGGGGCAGCTCTCGCTGCTTGACCACGGCGCGGAGCGCGCCGAACGCGCCGGAGTCCCGGCATCCCGCGTCGTCACGACCTGGGGACTGGACCGGCTGCGCGCCTGGGCGGACTGACTCAGGCCGTCTCGGCCAGCGCCGCGAGCGCACGCGTCATCGAAGTGCCCAGATTCCACTGCTCGGCGAGGGCGTTCGCCGCATCCTGCTCAGCGGGATCGAGCGGATGGAGCCGAGAGGCAGGAACCTCGAGGTCGAGGGACTTCGCCACCTCGACGACCGTCGGCGCGACATCGAGGTAGTCCGCGGCATCCCTGATCTTGGACGCGACCGAAGCGCTCATGCCCTCACCGGCATCCGCCGCGGAACGGATGCCCGCGAGATCACCGTGGTTCTGCAGCAGGGTGGCGGCGGTCTTCTCGCCGACGCCCTTCACGCCGGGGAGGCCGTCGGACGCATCCCCGCGCATCGTCGCGAAGTCGGCGTACTGCGCGGGGAGCACGCCGTACTTGGCGACCACCGACTCGTCGGTGAGGACCTCGAGGTTGCTCATGCCGCGCGCGGTGTAGATGATGCGGACCCCGGACGCGTCGTCGATGAGCTGGAACAGGTCGCGGTCTCCGGTGACGATGTCGACCGGCACGTCCGCACGCGTGGCGAGAGTGCCGATCACATCGTCGGCCTCGTGCTCGGCGGCGCCCACGATCGGGATGCCGAGCGCGGCGAGCGTCTCGCGGATGACGGGGATCTGCTGCTCGAGCGGGTCGGGCACCTCTTCCACGTCGGGTCCGCCGGCGACGACCTCGACGACTCGGTGCGTCTTGTAGCTGGGGATCAGGTCGACGCGCCACTGCGGGCGCCAGTCGTCGTCCCAGCACGCGACGAGCTGCGTCGGCCGGTAGGTGGAGACGAGCTTGGCGATCATGTCGAGCAGTCCGCGCGCGGCGTTGACCGACCGGCCGTCCGGGGCCTTGACGGTGTCCGGCACGCCGTAGAACGCCCGGAAGTAGAGCGAAGCGGTGTCGAGCAGCATGAGGCGTTCGGTCATCGGATCAGCATCCCACAGGAGAAGCGGAATGCGGATGGAGACGCACCCGCTGATCTGGTAACCTGAAGCGTCACTCGTGGCACGCGTCTGTGTGCCCTCGTGGCAGAAATCACCACTCATTCGCCTCTCAGCGACGAACCGGCCGTGCACGGCCGTGCTCCGAGGCCCGATCATCCATCAACAAGGACAACCCACTACATGACTAGCGCAACGACCGCCCCGGCCACCAAGCAGGTCGCGATCAACGACATCGGATCTGCCGAGGACTTCCTGGCCGCGGTCGAGAAGACTCTGAAGTTCTTCAACGACGGCGACATCATCGAGGGCACGATCGTCAAGATCGACCGCGATGAGGTTCTGCTCGACGTCGGCTACAAGACCGAGGGCGTCATCCCCTCCCGCGAGCTCTCCATCAAGCACGACGTCGACCCCAACGAGGTCGTCTCCGTCGGCGACAAGGTCGAGGCCCTCGTTCTCCAGAAGGAGGACAAGGAAGGCCGTCTGATCCTCTCCAAGAAGCGTGCGCAGTACGAGCGCGCCTGGGGCGACGTCGAGAAGATCAAGGAGAACGACGGCGTCGTCACCGGCACCGTCATCGAGGTCGTCAAGGGCGGCCTCATCGTCGACATCGGCCTGCGTGGCTTCCTCCCGGCGTCGCTCATCGAGCTGCGTCGCGTCCGTGACCTGACCCCGTACCTGGGCCAGGAGCTCGAGGCCAAGATCCTCGAGCTGGACAAGAACCGCAACAACGTCGTGCTCTCGCGCCGCGCCCTGCTCGAGCAGACGCAGTCCGAGTCGCGCACCACGTTCCTCAACAACCTGCACAAGGGTCAGGTCCGCAAGGGCGTCGTGTCGTCGATCGTCAACTTCGGTGCGTTCGTCGACCTCGGCGGTGTGGACGGCCTCGTGCACGTCTCCGAGCTGTCGTGGAAGCACATCGAGCACGCCTCCGAGGTCGTCGAGGTCGGCCAGGAGGTCACCGTTGAGATCCTCGAGGTCGACCTGGACCGCGAGCGCGTCTCGCTGTCGCTGAAGGCGACCCAGGAGGACCCGTGGCAGGTCTTCGCCCGTACCCACGCCATCGGCCAGGTCACCCCGGGCAAGGTCACCAAGCTCGTTCCGTTCGGTGCGTTCGTGCGCGTCGCGGACGGCATCGAGGGCCTCGTGCACATCTCGGAGCTGTCCAGCAAGCACGTCGAGCTGGCGGAGCAGGTCGTCTCGGTCGGCGAAGAGGTCTTCGTCAAGGTCATCGACATCGACCTCGAGCGTCGCCGCATCTCGCTGTCGCTGAAGCAGGCCAACGAGTCGGTCGACCCCTACGGCACCGAGTTCGACCCGGCCCTGTACGGCATGCTCGCCGAGTACGACGAGAACGGCGAGTACAAGTACCCCGAGGGCTTCGACGCCGAGACCGGTGCCTGGAAGGACGGCTTCGACGCCCAGCGCGAGGCATGGGAGCAGGAGTACGCCGCTGCCCAGGCTCGCTGGGAGGCGCACAAGGCTCAGGTCATCAAGGCCGCAGAGGCCGAGGCTGCAGCCGGCGAGGACTTCGGCGGTTCGGCCTTCTCGAGCGAGTCGGCCGGCGCCGGCACGCTCGCCGACGACGAGGCTCTCGCGGCTCTGCGCGAGAAGCTCTCCGGCGGCAACAGCTGATCACTGATCACAACGGAACGGGTCGTCACCTTCGGGTGGCGGCCCGTTCCGCTTTTCGCCATCGAGGGGATGGGAGGATGGGTGCCATGCCGCTCATCGCTCTGACCGGAGGCATCGCCTCGGGCAAGTCGACCATCGCCTCCCGTCTCGCCGAGCTCGGTGCCGTCGTCGTCGATGCTGATCAGATCGTGCGCGATGTCCAGACCGCGGGTTCGCCGGTGCTGGACGCGATCGCCGACGAGTTCGGCGGCGGGATGCTGCTGGCGGACGGTTCCCTCGACCGAGCGGCCCTGGGCGCGCGCGTCTTCGGCGACGCCACCGCGCTCGCGCGGCTGAACGGCATCGTGCATCCCGCTGTCAAGCAGGAATCGGCGCGCCGGTTCGCCGCTGCGTTCTCGGCCGATCCGGATGCGGTTGTCGTCTACGATGTGCCGCTGCTGGTCGAGGCGCGCGTCGACGACCTGTGGGACCTGATCATCGTCGCGGATGCCCCGGCCGAACTGCGCATCCGACGGCTGGTCGAGTTGCGTGGGATGAGCGAGGATGCAGCGCGGGCGCGCGTTGCCTCGCAGGTGTCCGATGCCGCGCGCAGGGAGATCGCGGACATCGTGATCGACACCTCCGGGACGCTGGAGCAGACGCTGCAGCAGATCGATCTGGCGTGGGAACGGGCCGTTCGGGCCTCCATTGAACCACGGTGCGACGACGCTGGCGCGTGAACCGTCGACCCCGAGACTGCCGTCATCGTGCATGAGGGCGAGCAGGCCGTGAACGGCCGACACCGGGGTCACCAAGGAGTGCACTGCTAGTCTGTTGGTCTGCACATCAACCCGAGTGTGCATGCCCACTGCCTTCTGATCGCCGAGGGGAGCGACTGATGACTGAGCCCAAAAGCGGACCGTCTCGCCGAACCATCTTGAAGGGTGCTGCGTGGTCGGTGCCGGTTATCGCCGTCGCGGCCGCCGTGCCGATGGCCGCCGCCAGCGCCGTTCCGAACGACGGGGCCAACTATTTCTGGGATGCGGAGGCTACAGGCACGTTTGCGTCCTTGGACGCTGCGGGTTCTGGTCTGAACGTCCGATTCTCGACGAGGATCTCCTATGACGGTGGTGACCCCTATCAGCAGCCTCCGGCAGACGGAATCCTCCAGCTCACGTTGGTGTTCGACGAGCCCATGACACTCACGCAGCCCAATTCCCAAGGATGGACGCAGATCACGCCGCCGAACGACGGCCTCGGTCCGTCCACGACCTTCGTCTTCCAGAAGGCGCCATCAAGCCAGGGCGGGGATCTCACTTTGAACATGGTCGGCGACCATGCCGGTCCGGTGAATGTCGCCGGCACGATGACTCTGATCAACGGGGGCACGACGACTTGGTCCTCCGACGTGGCCGACGCGTCGGCAGTGCTGGTTGCATGATCTTTTTCGCCGGCTGATCTTTGACAGCGCGGGCCGCCGGCTTCGGTGACGGCCCGCGCTGTCGCATCCGAGGACCGGTTCCGGGAGGTTCCGGCATTTGTTCGTGGTGCCTGCCGACCACCCGCATCCAGTCTTCACAGCCCGCCGACGCCGATGTCGGCGGCCCCTCGTAGGCTTGAGTCATGCAACCCACGCGATCGGTCCGCCCGTTCGAGGTCATCAGCGAGTACGCGCCCGCGGGCGATCAGCCCCAGGCGATCGCCGAGCTCGCCGCGCGCATCAACGCCGGCGAGACCGACGTCGTGCTGCTCGGCGCGACCGGTACCGGAAAGTCGGCGACCACGGCCTGGCTCATCGAGCAGGTGCAGCGTCCGACGCTGGTGATGGCGCACAACAAGACGCTCGCCGCGCAGCTGGCCAACGAGTTCCGCGAACTCATGCCGAACAACGCGATCGAGTACTTCGTCAGTTATTACGACTATTACCAGCCTGAGGCGTACGTCCCGCAGACGGACACCTTCATCGAGAAGGACTCCTCGATCAACGCCGAGGTCGAGCGGCTGCGGCATTCCACGACCAACTCGCTGCTCAGCAGGCGCGACGTGGTCGTGGTCTCGACGGTCTCCTGCATCTACGGCCTGGGCGCGCCGGAGGAGTATCTGCGCGCCATGGTGGCGCTGCAGGTGGGGGAGCGGTACGACCGCGACGCCCTCATCCGGCAGTTCATCTCGATGCAGTACAACCGCAACGATGTCGACTTCTCGCGCGGCAACTTCCGCGTCCGCGGAGACACGATCGAGATCATCCCGGTCTATGAGGAGCACGCGATCCGCATCGAGCTGTTCGGCGACGAGATCGAGGCGCTCTACTCTCTGCATCCGCTCACGGGCGAGGTGGTCGCCAAGCTCGACGCCGTGCCGATCTTCCCGGCTTCGCACTACGTGGCCGGCACCGACGTCGTGCAGCGCGCGATCGGCACCATCGAGGCCGAGCTCACCGAACGCCTCGCCGAGCTGGAGCGCCAGGGCAAGCTGCTCGAGGCGCAGCGTCTGCGCATGCGCACCACCTTCGATCTCGAGATGCTGCAGCAGCTCGGCTTCTGCAGCGGCATCGAGAACTACTCGCGACACCTCGACGGTCGCGAGGCCGGCGAGCCGCCGCACACCCTGCTCGACTTCTTCCCCGACGACTTCCTGCTCGTGATCGACGAGTCGCACGTCACCGTTCCGCAGATCGGCGCGATGTACGAGGGGGATGCCTCACGCAAGCGCACGCTCGTCGAGCACGGCTTCCGGCTGCCCAGCGCCATGGACAACAGACCGCTGCGCTTCGACGAGTTCAAGAACCGCATCGGCCAGACCGTCTACCTCTCGGCGACCCCCGGCAAATACGAGATGGGCATCGCCGACGGCGTGGTCGAGCAGATCATCCGCCCGACCGGCCTCGTCGACCCCGAGATCGTCGTCAAGCCGTCCAAGGGCCAGATCGACGACCTGCTCGAAGAGATCCGTATCCGGGTCGATCGCGACGAGCGCGTGCTCGTCACCACGCTGACCAAGAAGATGGCCGAGGAGCTCACCGACTTCCTCGGCGAGCACGGTGTGAAGGTGCGGTACCTGCACTCCGACGTCGACACGCTGCGTCGTGTCGAGCTGCTCACCGAGCTGCGCGCCGGCGTGTACGACGTGCTGGTCGGCATCAACCTGCTGCGCGAGGGCCTCGACCTGCCCGAGGTGTCGCTCGTCGCCATCCTCGACGCCGACAAGGAGGGCTTCCTGCGCTCCGGCACCTCGCTCATCCAGACCATCGGCCGCGCTGCCCGAAACGTGTCGGGCGAGGTGCACATGTACGCCGACAACATGACCGATTCGATGCGCAACGCCATCGAGGAGACCGACCGGCGCCGCGCGAAGCAGGTCGCCTACAACAAGGCCAACGGCATCGACCCCCAGCCGTTGCGCAAGCGCATCGCCGACATCACCGAGGTGCTCGCCCGCGAGGCCGCGGACACCGCCAGCATGAAGGCCGGTCGTGGCAAGGGGACCAAGAGCGGCAAGGGCAAGTCCCCGACGCCGAATCTGCGTCGGGAGGGCATCGCCGCCGAAGGCGCCGAACAGCTCGAGGCCACGATCGAAGACCTGTCCGGGCAGATGCTCGCTGCCGCCGAAGAGCTCAAGTTCGAGCTCGCCGCCCGGTTGCGCGACGAGGTGCAGGACCTCAAGAAAGAGCTCCGGGCCATGGAGCGCGCCGGGCACGCCTGATGGATGCCGCAGGCACCGAACTCGCCGACCGAATCCGCGCGCTGCTCGGGGCCGACGGCATCGAAGAACGCCGGATGTTCGGTAGCAGAGCCTTTCTGCAGGGCGGCAAGATCCTCGTCGGCGCCCGTAAAGGTGGCGTCATGTTGCTGCGCGTCGATGCGGAGCACGGCGCTGAACTGGTCCTGCGTCCAGGTGTGTCGCGGGCGCGGATGGGCGGACGCAGCATGAGCACGAACTGGCTCGACGTGGCACCCGAAGCGCTGGCCGACGACGCCGCACTGGTCGTCTGGCTCGACATCGCGCGCGAGGACCTGGCCGCGGACTGACCCGGCCGATGCCTGAGAAGAGGGGTGTCGGGCGGCCGAAGACTCCGATACCGTGAGCCTCGTGCGCATCCTGGGCAAAGGGAGACGGCTCGTACACGGTGCGGCGAGATCGCCGCGCCGTCGAGGACTGCGCGCGAAAGGTGCCGTCACCGTCGCTGCGGTGATTGCCGCGCTCATCGTGCCCCTCGGCTTCGCCGCTCCCGCGAGCGCTGCCACCCTCCAACCCTCAGGTCTCAAGACCGGCATGATCATCGACGGCACCTTCACGCCGGGGAATCCGCCTGAGACGTTCAACTGGGCGAACTTCATCACGGACATCCAGCCGAACGGCGACTTCACCTTCGTGCCGACCGGCGGTTACACGACGACACAGGGCGGACAGTCCACGGGCGTCTTTCAGGGCGCATTCGCCTGGGACAATGGCCAGTCCGACAAAGCCTGCAACGTCGGCGCCGAGGCCACCGGGGCCCCGCCCAGCCAGAACCCGAGCACGAACCCGTGGCTGCCCGGCACGGCGAAGCCGAACGGACAGGGCGACCTCTGCACCTCGACCTATGGCCTCGAGCTCGTCACTCAGCCGGACGGCAGCCGGCACTTCGTGCTCTACGGCGCCTGGACCCGGTACGACGGGGCCGGCCAGGTGAGCATCTTCCAACACCTCGAGGGCCCAGGACGTGGGCGATGCGACGATGTGCTGCTGGAGTTCGACTACGAGTCCGGCTCGCCGACGACCGCGCGCGTGCTGCGATGGCGGCCTGCGGCGAACGACGACTGCGCAAACGAGGTCGGACCCGGCAGCTGGATCGCCGGAGGCCCCGTCGTCGACTTCGACTGGGCCGTCGGCGTCCGCCCGAACACCGGCGGCTGGCCCGCCTACACGAACCAGACGGCGGAGACCTTCGGCGAGTTCGCGATCGACCTCAACAGCGCCGGGGTGTTCACGCCGACGGAGTGCATCTCATTCTCGGTCTCGGAGATGTTCACCCGCACCGGCAACTCGCAGCAGGCGAACATCCAGGACTTCGCCGACCACGGGGACGACCGGATGACGTTGGCGAACTGCGGAACCCTCAAAGTCACCAAGGCGACGGTTCCCAGCCAGATCACCCCCGACGATCAGTTCGGTTTCACGGTGAGACGCGACGGCGGCGCGGTGCTCCCCGGTCCGCCCGCGGTCGATACGATCGTCGACACACTCGAGGCGGAGCAGACCAAGACCTATACCGGGGTGCTCGCCAGCTCGTCGTACCACGTCGACGAGACATTGATTCCACCGCCGTGGGCCCTGCAGTCCCTGGTCTGCACGGTGATCCCGCTCGAGGGCGGGCCGGCGCAGAGGTTCGTGATCAGAGGGCCCGACGACACCTTCCCCGTATCTGCGCAGAACACCACCGAGTGCGTGATCACGAACGAGGCCGCCACTGTCACGATCGAGAAGCGCACGCTGCCTGCGGACTCCACCCAGACCTTCGCCTTCGACGTCACCGGACAGCAAGCGGTCTCGCTCGGTGACGGCGGTCGCCAGTCGTTCGCGGTTCCGGCGGGGCAGGCGACTACTCTCACCGAGGAGGTACCCGACGGGTGGCAGGTGCCTGAGATCACCTGCGACGCGGATGCCACGATCGAAGGACGCTCGGCCGTGGTGACACCGACCGCCGGTCAGAACATCACCTGCGTCTTCACCAACACACAGCTCGGCACCGTGGTGATCTCCAAGGAGGCCCACGGGGTCGACGGGCGGACGTTCTCGTTCACGAGCGACCTGCCCGGCGGCGACGCCTTCGACATCGCCGTCCCGAATGGCGATGGAACGCTCTACGAGAAGACGTTCACGAACGTCCCGCCCGGAGACTATACGGTCAACGAGACCTCGGACACCGGAGACCCGGCGACCCTGCTCGCCGACCTGTCATGCACCTACGGAGGCTCGGACCACACCGGCGACGCCGCGACGCGCAGCATCGGACTGACCGTGCAGCCGGGCGAGACCGTGAACTGCTTCTTCACGAACAGCACACCCGGTTCGATCGCCGTCATCAAGCGCACCATCCCCGTCGAGTACGACCAGACCTTCGACTTCCTGTTCACCCCGCCGACCGGTGCCGCAACCCCGTTCCATTTGAACGGCAACTCGACTCCGCCGAACGTCGCCCTCCGGTCCTTCACCGACCTCCTGCCGGGGAGCTACACGATCACCGAGCCGGAGGATGCCGCAGGGTGGGCGCTGTCCGACCTCGATTGCCAGGGCGCCGACTGGACGAGGAGTGACGACAGCCGCGGCGTGGTCCTCGACCTCGAGCTGACCGAGGCCGCGGTCTGCTTCTTCACGAACAGAGCTGAGCCGGCGGGCCTCGCAGTGACGAAGACCGTCACCGGAGCCGATCCCGGTCTCGCGTGGGCGTTCGACTTCGAGCTCGTCGCGCCTGACGGCAGCGCGGTGGCCCGCACCGCCACCGCCGCGGCGCCGACGGTTCGGTGGGGCGAGTTGGTTCCCGGTGCCACCTACACCGTGCGCGAGGCGGGGGATGTCGCGGCCGGCTGGATCAGGAGAGGCGTGGTGTGCGAGGGCCTGGAGGACGCGGACCCGCAGACCGACGGATTCCAGTTCATCGCCGCGCCAGGCCAGGACATCGCCTGCTCCGCGGAGAACTCCGCGGCGACATCCTCGGTCAGCATCGCCAAGGTCGCAGCCGGCATCGGTGCCGACTACGACTGGTCGTTCGACCTCAGCATCAGCCCGGCTCCCGCCGATCAGCCCGGCACGAAGACGGTGTCCGGAACCGGGCAGTCCGGTGAGACCGTGACCTGGACGGGGCTCGTTCCCGGCCGCGCATACTCGATCACCGAGGCCGTGATCGGCGGATGGACGGTCGGCATCTCCTGCGTCGGCATCGAGGATCAGGAGCCGAGCACTCCCGGACTGCAGTTCACCGCCCCGGTCGATGCCACGCTCGACTGCTCCTTCACAAACCGGGCCGCCGCGGGCACCGGCACGCTGACCAAGACCTCGATCGGTGGTGACGGCGGCTTCGAGTTCGTGCTCACCGATCTCGACCATGCGATCGACCCGATCTCGACGACGGTCGCGACCGAGAGCGGCACGGGTGTTGTGACGCTGCCGCCGATCATCCCCGGCGTCCGCTACTCGCTGGTCGAGACGGACGATCCGGACTGGATCGAGGGGCCGCTGACCTGCACGATCACGCCGGGTGACGGCAGTGCGGCATACGACATCGAGGACCTCAGCGACTTCTCCGTGAAACCGGGCGATGTCGGTGCCTGCAGGGCTGAGAACTCCGCCTACGGCAGCATCGTCATCGCAAAGGCGGTCGATGGTCCTGACGGCAGTTTCTCGTTCACCGGCGATTGGCTGGACTCTCAGGAGTTCTCGATCCAGACGACGGACGGCACCGGGGCAGAGGCATTCGACCATATCGAGCCCGGCGACTACACCGTCGCCGAAGTCGAGAATGCCGGCTACGACACCACTGATCTCCGATGCGTCGACAGCCTCCCGGGCGGCACACCGTCGACGGCGACGGATCTTGTCGGCTCGATCGCGCTCGATCCGGGCGAGACCGTGACCTGCACCTTCACGAACGTCGCCTGGGGCATGATCATCGTCGACAAGGCGACGATCCCGGCCGGATCCGACGAGAGGTTCGACTTCGACTGGGGCTCCGACGGCGGCCCGACTGAGCGCTTTGCTCTGGCGGACACGACGACCCCGTTCTCCACGGATCCGCTCGCACCCGGTGACTACCGCGTCACCGAGGCGGGGCGAGAGGGTTGGCAGCTCGATGGGATCGTGTGCACGGGTGCGGAGACGCCCGTGCAGATCGACGGCAGCAGCGCCCTGATCGCACTGGGCCTGGGGGAGACCGTGTTCTGCACGTTCACCAACGAGCAGACCGACCAGCCACAGCCGACGCCGAGCCCGACCCCGCCGCCGACCTCGCCACCGGATGCGGGCGATGATGGCGGCAACCTGCCCACGACCGGATACGTGGCGGGGCCGTTGGGCCTGATCGCGCTCGTGCTCATCGGCGTCGGCGGCATCCTGGTGTTCGTCCGTCGCCGGTCGAACCGCGATGGGCGCCCGGAACGCTGATTCCGCGAGGAAGCGTGCTCAGGGGCAGTGCATGAGCGGCTTCGGGCCGCTGCGGTCGATCTCGTGCTGGTTCATCGGCGCGCCGCACAGCGGGCATCCGCGCTCCGCGCGTTCGGCGGCGCTCGGCGGGGGAGTCGGTTCATAGGGGCCGACGGATGCGGGACCTGCGAGCTTGATCAGCCTGCCGTTGAACCATGCGTACAGGCCGCCCGCCTCCTTGATCCGGGTGCGCAGCGGGACGTGGTCGGAATCCTTCGTCATGTTGATTAGTGTACTAACTATTAGCGTGAAGTGTAGAGTCGAGGCATGTCCGAAACCGACGACCTGCTGCGCCTCGAGAACCAGCTCTGCTTCGCGCTGGTGACCGCCGCGCGCAATGTGGTCTCGGTGTATCGGCCCATCCTCGAGCCCCTCGGTCTGACGCATCCTCAGTATCTGGCGATGCTGGCGCTCTGGGAGCGCTCGCCCCGCTCGCTGCACGACCTCGCCGCCGACCTGGCTCTCGACCCGGCGACCGCGTCGCCCCTGGTGAAGCGGCTGGAGAAGGACGGGTTGGTGCGCAGGGAACGCAGCGCCGAGGACGAGCGCCGGCTCGACATCGTGCTCACCGAGGAGGGGAGGGCGCTTCGGGAGCGGGCGCTCGACGTGCCCCGCCAGGTCATGGCCCGCGTGGGCATGGATGTCGGGCAGGTCGTGGCGCTCCGTGATGGACTGGCGCCTTTCGCCGGGCGTCGCCCCGACGAGTTCTGAGTTCTTCACGGTGGTCGGGGCTTGGCCGCGTGGCCTCTAGGGTGGAGACATGCGCCGTGGCTCCCGTCCTCCTGAAGGACGCATGGGAGTGACACGAATCGTGATCGCCGGTGCGCTGGTCTCTGGGCTTGTGCTGATCATCATGCTGGTCGCCGGGCTCCAGGGGCTGCCGCGGTTCCGCGCGGTCGACTTCGGGACCGGCGACGCGGTCGAGCAGACTCCGGAGCCGGAGCCCACCGTCACGGACGGGCCGATCAAGCTGCCCGAGCGCGACGACCTGCTCGCGACGATCATCGCGAGCGTCGGGGCGGTCATCGTCTGCCTCGCGGTGCTCGCGCTCGTCGTTCTGCTGATCGTGCTGGTCGTCCGCAGGCTCCGGGAGCTGTGGCGGGACCGGCCGCTGCGGCGCAGGGGCGGGGCCGAGATCGACGACGAACCGGCGTCCGGCGCCGAAGCGACCGTCGCCGCTGCGGCGATCCGCCGTGGCATCGCCGCTGCGATCGACGTCATCGGAGAGTCCCGAGACCCCGGCGACGCGATCATCGCCGCCTGGGTGGGGCTGGAACAGACCGCCGCGGATTCGGGCGTCGCCCGCGCCGCCAGCGAGACGCCCCGCGAGTACACCCTGCGCATCATCGCCCGGCGCGCGGCCACAGAGAGCGACGTCGGCGCACTCGTGGATCTCTACGAGCAGGTGCGATACGGGGGCCACATCGCCGACGACGCAGACCGCCGGGCGGCCCGCGACCTGCTCGAGCGTCTCGAGGAGGAGTGGCGATGAACGGACGGATCGTTCTCGGCACGATCGGCGTGCTCATCGCCGCCGGCATCGTGCTGACGATCATGACCTGGCTCGGCAGCCCTGTCGAGTTCACGCTCGCCTGGCTGCTCATCGTCGGAGTGATCGTGCTGGCCTTCCAGCAGCCGTTCATCGACGAGGGAGGGATGTGGCCACCGGAGCAGCAGACCGTCCTTCAGCGCGGTTCGGACGTCTCTCGGCTGGCATGGTCGGTCAACCCGCGCACCGGCATCGCCGGTCACGTCATCGTCGCCCGGGTGCAGCAGGTGCTGCGTCGGCGCCTCGCCCGACACGGTCTCGACCTCGATGACCCGGCCGATTTCGAGCGGATCGACGCCCTGGTCGGTCGCGATGTCCGTGAGGTGTTCGGTCGCCGCGAGGTGCGTCGCCGAGACCTCGAACTGGTCCTGGACGCCGTCGACCGCATTCCCACGTCCAGCGCCGTCACGGCGAGTCAGGAGAGATAGATGGACACCGACGAGATCACCCGGATCGAGGACATCGGCCGCCGCGTGCTGGACAGCGTCCGTGGCGCGGTGGTGGGCATGGACGGCCCCCTCACGGTCGCCCTCGCCGCGATCCTGGCCGGCGGGCACGTGCTCTTCGAAGACGTCCCCGGTCTCGGCAAGACGCTCGCCGCACGCAGCATCGCCACCGCCCTCGGTCTGGACTTCCGCCGCCTGCAGTGCACGCCTGACATGCTCCCCGGCGATGTCACGGGGTCCTATGTCTACGCCCCGGCGACAGGGGAGTTCCGATTCCGTCCCGGACCGATCTTCACCGGCCTGCTGCTCGCCGACGAGATCAACCGCACGACGCCGAAGACCCAGTCCGCGATGCTCGAGGCCATGGCCGAACGGCAGGTCACCGTCGAGGGCGACAGGTACCCGCTGCCCGCGCCGTTCCACGTGATCGCCACCTCGAACCCGATCGAGTACGAGGGCACCTACGCGCTGCCGGAGGCGCAGCTGGACCGCTTCATGGTCCGGCTGTCGGTGGGGTACCCGAGTGCGGAGGGCGAGACGCGGATCATCCTCGATCGCGTGCAGAGGCAGACCCCGGATGCGCCGGTCGAGACCGTGATCGACGCGGAGGGCCTGCTCGCCCTGCAGGCCGCCGTCGAGCGCATCCACGTCGATCCCGACGTCGCGCGCTACTGCGTCGACGTGGTGCGCGCCACTCGTGCGGCGACGAACGTGGCCGTCGGCGCCTCGCCTCGCGGCTCGCAGGCGCTGGTGCTCGTCGGCCGCGCGCTCGCGGCCCTGGACGGGCGCTCGTACGTGCGTCCCGATGACATCAAGCGCATCGCCGAGCCGGTGCTCGCTCATCGCCTGACCCTCACGCCGCAGGCATGGGCGCAGGGGATCGATCCGGCCTCGATCGTGGCCAGCGTGGTCGCGCAGACTCCAGTGCCGCCGACCATCGCCGGGGCTCCGAGCGGGGCGTCGGCCGGAACGCCGGCGCGATGAGGCGCGCATGAGCAAGGAAGGCGCCGGGGGAGCGGCGGCCACCGGAGATCGCACCGACATGCACGTCGCGCTGACGTGGCACCGAACTCCTGTGGTCGCGGTGGCGCTCGCGGGGGCGGTGCTGCTGGCCGGGACCGGGCTCGCCACGTCCCGTCCCGACCTGGTGGCCGTCGGACTGCCGCTCGCGCTGGCGTTCGTCTGGGCACTGCTGCGCCGGCCCTCAGGGGGCGAAGCGACGGTGGGGCTCGAAGCCGCGGCAGGTGAGCGCGCCGGCGAGGTCACCGCGCGGGTCGACATCGCCGCGGACGCGGACTGGGTGCAGGTCGCCGTGGATCAGGCGGGGCGCCGGACAGGGATGGCCGACGTCGTCCCGACGATCGGTGCGCTCCGGACCCGCAGCCGGCTGCGTCATTCCGGGCCGATCGAGCTGCTCGAAGTGACAGCACGGTGCGTCGCCCTGGACGGCGCGTGGGTCTCGGCAGCGTCACCCACGGCGCGCCTGCGCTGGAACGCGGCGCCCGCCCTGCGCAGACTCCGTGAGATCCCCGTCGCACCGCGACTGACCGGACTGCACGGCGGCCACGAGGGCGCCCGACCCGGTCAGGGTGGCGACTTCCGCGACATCCACCCCTTCGCCCCGGGTGACGAGCTGCGGCGCGTGGACTGGCGCGCGACCGCGCGACTGGCGCGCATCCCTGGCGAGCTCTACGTCCGTCGGGTCAACACGCTGAGCGACAGCTCGGTGGTGATCGCAGTCGACACCGCCGACGACCTCGGACAGGTCGTCGCGACCTGGGGCACCGCCGACATCGAGCGCAGCGGCACGACCTCATTGGATCTCGCGAGGGAAGCCGCCCTCTCGATCGCGACCGCGGCGATCGAGACCGGTGACCGGGTGGCGTTCCACGAACTCGCGCCCGGCGGCCGCACGCTGCGCAGCGGCGCGGGTGCCCGGTATCTGGCCCGCCTGCGTGATGTGATCGCGGCCACCGGCGTCAGCGGCGACGGCTCGCGATACCGACGCACTCCTCCGGTGCCGCAGGGGTCGATCGTGTTCGTGCTCTCCACCTTCTTCGACGGCGCTGCGGCCGAGCTCGCGACGCGGTGGCGGGCGACGGGTCATGCGGTCGTCGCTGTCGACGTGCTGCCGGAGCCTGATGACTCCCGGCTGAGCCGCGAGCAGCGCCTGGCGATCCGCACCCTGCTCGCCGAGCAGGGCGACATCCTGAGCGAGTTGCGCCGCACCGGTGTCGAGGTGCTGAGGTGGCGCGAGGGCGACGCGGATGCCGTGCTGAGGATGCTCCAGCGCGGAGGCCGGTCCGCACCTATGGTGGTGCGACGATGACCGGGCTCTCGCTGCGCGGTCGTCCGCGGCCGCACACCTTCCGGGTGCCGGCTTCCGTACCTGGTGCGGTCGTGCGCCTCGCCCTCGTGGCGATGGCCGTCGCGGCCGCGTTCACGGTGATCCCACTGCCGATGTGGCAGTGGATCGCCATCGTGGCGGCCCTCGCGAGTGTCATCGTGCCGCGCACGATGTTGGGCTGGGTCGCCGCCGTCGGCGTCCCGGTCGGTCTGTTCGTGTCCGAGCCTTCGCCGGCGCACACCGCACTGGCGGTGCTGTTCGTGCACGCGATCCACGTGCTGGCCGGCATCGGCTTGACCATCTCGCTGCGCACGCGGGTCGCACTGCGGGCGCTGCTGCCGAGTGCGCGCCGGTTCGTGGTGATCCAGCTGATCGCGCAGCCGATCGCATTCGGTGGATCGCTGCTGGTCGCCGGTGCGGCGGGCACGGCGATCGCGTGGCTGGCGCCCCTGGGTGCCGTGATGCTGCTTGCAGGTGTCATGTTCGCTCTGCGCGCGCTGCGCAGAGCGGATGCCGGCGGCGCCGCCTGAGAGGGCGTCCGGGCCCGATGTCGGTGGCCCCTCCTAGACTTGTCTGGTGCCCATTGTTCCCGTCGCCAGCTCAGGAAAACTCAGTGTCCGCGGTGCCCGCGTGCATAATCTCAAGAACGTCGACATCGAGATCCCTCGCGACTCGCTGGTCGTCTTCACCGGCCTGTCTGGTTCCGGCAAGTCCAGCCTCGCGTTCGACACGATCTTCGCGGAGGGTCAGCGCCGCTACGTCGAGTCGCTGAGCGCCTACGCGCGCCAGTTCCTCGGCCAGGTCGACCGACCGGACGTCGACTTCATCGAGGGCCTCAGCCCCGCGGTGTCGATCGACCAGAAGTCGACCAACCGCAACCCGCGTTCGACCGTCGGCACGATCACCGAGATCTACGACTACATGCGCCTGCTCTGGGCGCGCATCGGCGTGCCGCACTGCCCCGAGTGCGGGGAGCGCATCCAGCGCCAGACGGTGCAGCAGATCGCCGACCAGCTCATGGAGCTGCCCGAGCGCACCCGCTACCAGATCGTCGCCCCCGTGGTCTCGCAGAAGAAGGGCGAGTTCGTCGACCTGTTCCGCGAGCTGGGCGCGAAGGGCTATTCGCGTGCGATCGTCGATGGCGACCTCATCCAGCTGGCCGAGCCGCCGAAGCTGAAGAAGAGCTACAAGCACGACATCGCCGTGGTCGTCGACCGCCTCGTCGCGGCCGGCGACATCCTCGGCCGCGTGACCGACTCGGTCGAGACCGCGCTGGGCCTTGCCGGTGGCGTCATGCAGGTCAACTTCGTCGACGAGGAGGGGGATGCCGCCTGGCAGTCCTTCTCCGAGAAGCTGGCCTGCCCGAACGGGCATCCGATCACCCTCACCGAGATCGAGCCGCGCACGTTCTCGTTCAACGCGCCGTTCGGCGCGTGCCCGGCGTGCTCGGGCCTCGGCACCCGGATGTCGGTCGACGTCGACCTCATGCTCGGCGACCAGGAGCTGTCGATCCGCGAGGGCGTCATCATCCCGTGGACCACGCAGGGGAAGGGGCTGTTCCAGTACTACGAGCGACTGCTCGAGGGGCTCTCGAACGACCTGGACTTCTCGCTCGACACGCCCTGGCACAAGCTGCACTCCGATGTGCGCGAGGCGGTGCTGCGCGGCGACAACTACAAGGTCACCGTCAAGTGGAAGAACCGGTACGGGCGCGAGATGCGCTACACCTCCGGATTCGAGGGCGTGGTGCCCTACATCGAGCGGCAGTACATGCAGGCCGAGTCCGACAGCCAGCGCCAGCGCTGGGCCGAGTACCTTCGCGAGGTGCCGTGCCCCGTCTGCAAGGGCGACCGTCTGCGTCCCGAAGTGCTGTCGGTGCTGGTGCACGGGCACTCGATCTCGGAGGTCTCGCACCTCAGCCTGGCCGATGCCCGCGATTTCATGGAGACCCTGGTGCTGTCGGACCGCGAGGCCAAGATCGCCGCGCAGGTGCTGCGCGAGATCCGGCTGCGGCTCGACTTCCTGCTGCAGGTCGGCCTGGCCTACCTCAACCTCAGCCGCTCGGCGGGTTCGCTGTCCGGCGGTGAGGCTCAGCGCATCCGCCTCGCGACACAGATCGGCTCCGGCCTGACCGGAGTGCTGTACGTGCTGGACGAGCCGTCGATCGGCCTGCACCAGCGCGACAACCGTCGCCTGATCGAGACGCTGGAGACGCTGCGCGACCTGGGCAACACCCTGATCGTGGTCGAGCACGACGAGGAGACCATCCAGGCCGCCGACTGGGTCGTGGACATCGGCCCCGGCGCAGGCGTCGGCGGGGGAGAGGTCGTGCACTCCGGGCCCTACTCCGCGCTGCTGGCCGACACCGACTCGATCACCGGCGACTATCTCGCCGGCCGTCGCGAGATCACGACGCCGGCCAAGCGCCGCCGCATCGACCGCAAACGGATGCTCGGAGTCGTCGGCGCTCGGGAGAACAACCTGAAGAACGTGTCAGCGGACTTCCCGCTGGGCGTGCTCACCGCCGTCACCGGCGTGAGCGGATCGGGCAAGTCGTCGCTGGTCAACGACATCCTCTACCAGGTGCTCGCCTCGAAGCTCAACGGCGCACGAACCGTGCCGGGCAAGCACACCAGGGTCACCGGTCTCGACAACCTCGACAAGGTCGTGCACGTCGATCAGGCGCCGATCGGCCGCACCCCGCGATCGAACCCGGCGACCTACACCGGTGTGTTCGACCGCATCCGCACGCTGTTCAGCGAGACGCCCGAGGCGAAGGTGCGCGGCTACCTTCCCGGCAGGTTCAGCTTCAACGTCAAGGGCGGCCGCTGCGACGCATGCTCCGGTGACGGCACGATCAAGATCGAGATGAACTTCCTGCCCGACGTGTACGTCGACTGCGAGGTGTGCCACGGCAAGAGGTACAACCGCGACACGCTCTCAGTGCACTACAAGGGCAAGAACATCGCCGAGGTGCTGGAGATGCCCATCGAGGAGGCCGCGTCCTTCTTCGAGGCGATCCCGGCCATCCACCGCTACATGAAGACCCTGGTCGACGTCGGGCTCGGCTACGTGCGGCTCGGGCAGTCGGCGACCACGCTCTCCGGCGGCGAGGCGCAGCGCGTCAAGCTCGCAACCGAGCTGCAGCGCCGCTCGAACGGCCGATCGATCTACGTGCTCGACGAACCGACCACCGGCCTGCACTTCGAAGACGTGCGCAAACTGCTCGAAGTGCTGAACGGTCTGGTCGACAAGGGCAACACCGTCATCGTCATCGAGCACAACCTCGACGTGATCAAGTCCGCCGACTGGGTGATCGACCTCGGCCCCGAGGGCGGTTCGGGCGGCGGCGAGATCATCGCGACCGGTACGCCCGAGCAGATCGCGCGCGCCGAGGGCAGCCACACCGGCCAGTTCCTCGCCGAGGTTCTCGGTCTCGGGGGCGCCGCGCGCAAGGCCGGCTGATGGCGGACGTCCTTCCGTACAAGCCGCGGACAGGGGAGATACCGACCGATCCCGGGGTCTACCGGTTCCGCGACGCGGACGGCCGGGTGCTCTACGTCGGCAAGGCGAAGAACCTGCGCCAGCGGCTGTCGAACTACTTCGCACCGCTGCGCACGCTGCACGAACGCACCAGGCGGATGGTCACGACCGCGTCATCCGTGGAATGGACCGTCGTCGCGACCGACGTCGACTCGCTCCAGCTGGAGTACATGTGGATCAAGGAGTTCGATCCGCCGTTCAACGTGCGCTACAAGGACGACAAGTCCTACCCGTTCATGGCGATCACCCTCGCCGACGAGGCGCCACGCGTGATCGTGACCCGCAACCGTCGCATCCCGGGGGCGAAGTACTTCGGTCCGTTCCCGAAGGTGTGGGCGGTGCACGACACGATCGAGCTGATGATCAGGGCGTTCCCGATCCGCACCTGCAGCGACTCCAGCTACCGCAAGGCGATGGCCACGGGCCGGCCGTGCTTCCCCGGCCAGATCGGCCGGTGCGGCGGTCCGTGCTCGATGACCTGCACCATCGAGGAGCACCGCGCGATGGTCGACGACTTCATCGCGTTCATGGAGGGCGGTGACGAGCGCTTCACCCGCGAACTCACGAAGCGCATGCGGGAGGCCTCCGCCGCGATGGACTACGAGGCCGCGGCGAAGTACCGCGACAAGCTCGCCTCGATCGACGCCGTGCTCGGCAAGAGCGCACTGGTGCTCGCCGCCGACGAGGACGCCGACCTGTTCGGCATCGCCGAGGATGAGCTCTCCGCAGCGGTGCAGCACTTCGTGATCCGCGGCGGCCGTGTGCGCGGTGTGCGTGCCACGGCGATCGACAAGGAGATCGACATCGCCGGTCCCGAGCTCGTCGATCAGGTGCTGCAGCGCGCCTACGGCGAGTCCGCCGACATCCCGCGCCGCATCCTGGTGCCATGGCTGCCTGACGATGCCGCCGAGCTGGAGGAGTGGCTGCGCGAGAAGCGCGGCCGCAAGGTCGAGATCGCCGTCGCGCAGCGCGGACAGCGAGCCGAGCTGATGCGCACCGCGACGCTGAACGCGACGCAGGCGCTGATCCGGCACAAGACGAAGCGCACCAGCGACTACGTCGCGCGCACGCAGGCCCTCACCGACCTGCAGGAGGCGCTCGGCATGGACGAGGCGCCGCTGCGCATCGAGTGCTACGACATCTCGCACCTCAGCGGCACGAACGTCGTCGCGTCGATGGTGGTGTTCGAGGACGGCCTGCCTCGCAAAGACCAGTACCGCTCGTTCAACATCGCCGAGACGACGGATGACACGGACTCGATGTACCAGGTGCTGATGCGCCGGCTCGCGCACATCGATCGTTCCCCCGAGCCGACGCCCGACCCGACGACCGAGGCCGTCGCGGGGGAGAGGGCCCGCCCCCGCTTCGCCTACCGTCCTCAGCTGTTGATCGTCGACGGAGGGCAGCCGCAGGTCGCGGCGGCGGAGCGGGCGCTGCGCGACAGCGGCGCGACTGGGATAGCGCTGTGCGGGATCGCCAAGCGTCTCGAGGAGATCTGGCTGCCTGGCGATGACTTCCCTGTCATCCTGCCGCGGACCAGTGAGGCGCTGTATCTCGTGCAGCGGCTGCGCGATGAGGCACACCGGTTCGCGATCACGCATCAGCGCCGCAGGCGCCGGCGCGACATCACGACCGTGCTCTCCGAGGTGCCGGGACTGGGGGATGCCCGGATCAAGGCGCTGCTGAAGCATTTCGGCTCGGTCGCGAAGCTGCGAGCCGCCGACGCGGAGCAGATCCAGGAGGTCTCGGGCATCGGACCTGCGCTCGCGCGCAGCATCCAGGCGCGGCTCTCGAAGGGGGCCGTGGAAAACGCCTAAGCTGGATGCCGAGGGAAGGGGCGGCATGACTGCGGGGGAGACTGCGGAAGAGGCCACTGTCGAGGAGCACGGCGAGTTCCTGATCGTCACGGGCATGTCGGGGGCGGGCCGGACGACGGCCGCCAACGCGCTCGAGGACCTCGGCTGGTACGTGGTCGACAATCTGCCGCCGCAGATCCTGCGTCCGCTGCTCGACCTCACCGGCATGGGCGGTGCGAATCTGCCGAAGGTCGCCGCGGTCGTCGATGTGCGCGGCCGCAGCCTCTTCGATGACTTCCCCGGGGTCGCCAGGGCGCTGCGCTCCCGCGGCTCCGGAGTGAAGGTGCTCTTCCTCGACGCCTCCGACGACGTCCTGGTCCGCCGCTTCGAATCGGTGCGCCGTCCGCACCCGCTGCAGGGCGACGGGACGCTGCTGGACGGCATCCGGACGGAGCGGTCGCGTCTGGCGATGGTCCGTGAGGCCGCCGACCTGGTGATCGACACCTCGAGCCTGAACATCCATCAGCTCGCCACGCAGGTGACCGAGATGTTCTCCGAGGAAGGCGCCGCGAGACATCGCCTCACGCTGCTCAGCTTCGGCTTCAAGTACGGCCTGCCCACCGACGTCGACCTCGTGGCCGACATGCGCTTCCTGCCGAACCCGTTCTGGAACGACGACCTGCGCGGTCTCACGGGCCAGGATGAGCCGGTGCGCGAGTTCGTGCTCTCACGGGACGGCGCGCAGGAGTTCCTGAATGCCTACGCCGCCGCACTCGTGCCTGTGCTCGAGGGGTACCAGCGAGAGAACAAGAGCCACTCCACGGTCGCGATCGGATGCACCGGCGGCAAGCACCGCTCGGTCGCGATGGCGGAGGAACTGGGTCGCAGGCTGGGCAAGATCCCGGGCGTCGCGATCAACATCAGACACCGCGATCTCGGTCGGGAGTAAGGTGGGCGGATCGTCGGCAGGGTCCGGTTCCTAGTAAGCTGGTCCCTTGCGCCGCGATCCGGCGCGCGGAGCAAGAGGAGTCCCGTGGCACTAACCACCGACGTCAAGGCGGAACTGGTCAGCATTCGGAACGCACCCCCTTCGGTGCGCGTCGCGGAGGTGACCACCATCCTCCGGTTCGCCGGCGGACTGCACTCCATCGCGGGTCGCGTCGCCGTCGAGGCCGAGGTGGATGCCGAGACGCTGGCGCGTCGTGTCGCCCGCGACCTCGCCGAGATCTACGGAGTCCGTCCCGAGATCGCCCAGGTCAAGTCCAGCACCGCCCAGACCGGTGGTGCGGCCGAGAGCCCGCGCTGGGCTGTGCGCGTCATCGCCGCCGGCGAGACGCTGGCCAGGCAGACCGGTCTGCTCGATCCGCGTCGCCGTCCGGTCCGCGGTCTGCCGAACCGTCTGACCACAGGCTCCCGCGAGGAGCTCGCCGGCATCTGGCGCGGGGCGTTCCTCGCCGCCGGTTCGCTCAGCGAGCCCGGTCGCTCGGCCATGCTCGAGATCGCATGCCCGTCGTCCGAGGCCGCGATGGCCCTGGTCGGTGCCGCACACCGCCTCGGCATCGCCTCCAAGGCCCGCGAGGTGCGCGGCATGCCGCGCGTCGTCGTGCGCGAGGGTGAGTCGATCCGCGGCATCCTCGCGGTGATGGGTGCGCAGCGCACCGCCGCCGCCTGGGAGGAGATGCGTCAGCGCCGTGAGGTGCGCGCCGGCGTGAACCGCCTGGTGAACTTCGACGACGCCAACCTGCGCCGGTCCGCACAGGCCGCGGTCGCCGCCTGCGCCCGCGTCGAGCGCGCGCTGGAGATCCTCGGCGAGGAGGTTCCCGATCACCTGCGTCTGGCTGGACGTCTGCGTCTGGAGCACCGCGAGGCGAGCCTGGACGAGCTCGGCCACCACGCTGAGCCGCCGCTGACCAAGGACGCCGTCGCCGGCCGCATCCGCCGTCTGCTCGCGATGGCGGACAAGCGTGCACAGCAGGAGGGAATCCCCGGCACCGAGGCGGCCGTTCCAGCCGGTCTCGACGGCTGACACCGACAGATTTTTCCGCATCGTGGGCGCTTCCGTAACGGAGGCGCCCACGTGCGTTTTTCCGCGGGTCATCTGCGGAAGCATCCGGTCCATGACTGCGTTGTCGTCAGTAGGATGAGACTCGTCCGCTCTGCCCCGCACACGGCGGCGCAGGGGAACGACAAGCGCCGCGGCGCGGCGCGGATTGGATGAATTCGACATGGCGACTTACACGCTCCCCGACCTTCCGTACGACTACGCGGCACTCGAGCCGCACATCAGCGCCAAGATCATGGAGCTGCACCACGACAAGCACCACGCCGCGTACGTCGCCGGCGCGAACGCTGCGCTGGAGCAGCTGGCGGAGGCCCGGGAGACCGGCAACTTCGCGAACGTCAACCGTCTCGAGAAGGACCTCGCGTTCCATCTCGGCGGCCACGTCAACCACTCGATCTTCTGGACGAACCTGTCGCCGAACGGCGGAGGCCAGCCCGAAGGCGAGCTGAAGGCCGCCATCGAGGAGTTCTTCGGCTCCTTCGAGAAGTTCCAGGCGCACTTCACCGCTGCGGCCATGGGCATCCAGGGCTCCGGCTGGGCCGTGCTGAGCTGGGACCCGATCGGCGCTCGCCTGATCATCCAGCAGCTGTTCGACCAGCAGGGCAACACCGCCCAGGGCACCATCCCGCTGTTCCAGCTGGACATGTGGGAGCACGCGTTCTACCTCGACTACCTCAACGTCAAGGCCGACTACGTGAAGGCCGCGTGGAACATCGCGAACTGGGAGAACGTGTCCCAGCGGTTCGTAACGGCGCGCGAGAACACCTCGGGTCTGCTGGTACTGTCGTAAAAGATGGGCGTCCTGATGGGCGTTCAAGCCCATCAGGACGCCGTTGTCCGTGCAATCCGCAAGAATCACGCAATTCCTCGAGTAAGAACCAGGAGACTTTCGTGTCTGTCAAGATCGGTATCAACGGCTTCGGTCGTATCGGGCGTAACTTCCTCCGCGCGGCGCTCGCGCAGAACGCTGACCTGGAGATCGTCGCTGTCAACGACCTCACTGACAACAAGGCCCTCGCGCACCTGCTGAAGTACGACTCCGTCGGCGGACGCCTCGGTGTGGATGTCTCCTACGAGGGTGACGTGATCACCGTCGGCGGCAAGGACATCAAGGTCTTCGAGGAGCGCGACCCCGCGAACCTCCCCTGGGGCGAGCTGGGCGTCGACATCGTCATCGAGTCGACCGGTCGCTTCACCAAGGCCGAGGACGCCGCCAAGCACATCGCCGGCGGTGCCAAGAAGGTCATCATCTCCGCTCCCGCCACCGGCGCGGACGGCACGTTCGTCATCGGCGTGAACGAGGAGACCTACGACCCGGCGAACCACAACATCATCTCGAACGCGTCCTGCACCACGAACTGCCTCGCGCCGCTGGCCAAGGTGTTCAACGACAAGTTCGGCATTCAGCGCGGCTTCATGATGACCGCACACGCGTACACCGCCGACCAGAACCTGCAGGACGGCCCGCACGGCGACCTGCACCGCGCCCGCGCCGCGGCGATCAACATCGTCCCGGCGTCGACCGGCGCTGCCAAGGCCATCGGCCTCGTGCTGCCCGAGCTGAACGGCAAGCTCAGCGGCTCGTCGTACCGCGTCCCGGTGCCCACCGGCTCGATCGTCGACCTCACCCTGGTGACCGATCGCGACGACCTCACCATCGACGAGATCAACGCCGCGTACCGCGAGGCAGCGGCCGAGGGACGCCTGCAGGGCATCCTGAAGTACAACGAGGACCCGATCGTGTCGAGCGACATCCAGCTCGACCCGCACTCCTCGGTCTTCGACGCCGGCCTGACCAACGTCGACGGCAACCTCGTCAAGGTCTCGAGCTGGTACGACAACGAGTGGGGCTACTCCAACCGTCTCGTCGACCTGACCGAGTACGTGGCCGAGCGTCTCTAAACTCTCTTCCATGACACTGCGCACCCTCGACTCCCTCACGGAGACCGTCGGGTCGCTGGAAGGCAAGCGCGTCATCGTCCGTTGTGACCTCAATGTCCCCCTGCGGGACGGGGTCATCACGGACGATGGCCGCGTCAGGGCCTCCCTGCCGACTCTCAACGCCCTGATCAGCGCCGGCGCCCGCGTCGTCGTCTGCTCCCACCTCGGTCGCCCCGATGGCGCGCCCGACCCGCAGTACAGCCTCGCGCCGGTGGCGCAGCGCCTGTCCGAACTGCTCGGCAAGCCCGTCGCGTTCGCGTCGGACACGGTGGACGAGTCGGCCCAGCAGGCCGTCGCCTCGCTTCAGGGCGGCGATGTCGTCGTGCTGGAGAACCTGCGGTTCAACCCAGGGGAGACCTCGAAGGACGACGCCGAGCGCGCCGCGTTCGCCGGTCGTCTCGCCGCCCTCGGCGACGCGATGGTGTCCGACGGCTTCGGCGTCGTGCACCGCAAGCAGGCCAGCGTGTACGAGCTCGCCCAGCAGCTGCCCTCCGCGGCCGGACTGCTGATCGCGACCGAGCTCGACGTGCTCGACCGCCTCACCGAGAACCCCGAGCGCCCGTACACGGTCGTCCTCGGCGGGTCGAAGGTGAGCGACAAGCTGGGTGTCATCTCGCACCTGCTGCCGCGCGTCGACCGTCTGCTCGTGGGCGGCGGCATGCTGTTCACCTTCCTCGCGGCCGAGGGGCACGCCGTGGCCTCCAGCCTGCTCGAGAAGGACCAGCTGGACACCGTTCGCGGCTACATCGCCGATGCGAGGGAGCGCGGGGTCGAGCTCGTGCTGCCGACCGACGTCGTCGTGGCATCCGGCTTCGCGGCCGACGCCTCTCACGAGGTGGTCGCCGCCGACGCGATCGAGCAGAGCTCGTTCGGCGCCTCCGGTATCGGCCTCGACATCGGACCCGACACCGCTGACGCCTTCGCTGCGGCCATCCGCGACTCGAGGACGGTGTTCTGGAACGGCCCGATGGGCGTGTTCGAGTTCCCGGCCTTCGCAGCCGGGACCAAGGCCGTCGCGCAGGCTCTCACCGAGATCGACGGTCTCGGCGTGGTCGGTGGCGGCGACTCGGCAGCAGCTGTGCGTCAGCTCGGCTTCGCCGACGACCAGTTCGGACACATCTCGACGGGCGGAGGCGCAAGCCTCGAGTTCCTCGAGGGCAAGAAGCTCCCCGGCTTGGAGGTACTCGGATGGGTGTGAAGAGGGTTCCGCTGATCGCGGGCAACTGGAAGATGAACCTGGACCACCTGCAGGCGGTCGCCACCGTGCAGAAGCTGCACTGGACGCTGAAGGATGCCGGGCACGAGAACGGCTCGGTCGAGGTGGCGGTGTTCCCGCCCTTCACCGACATCCGCAGCGTGCAGACGCTGATCGACGCCGACAAGATCGCCTTCGGTCTCGGCGCTCAGGACGTCTCGGCGCACGACTCCGGGGCGTACACCGGTGAGGTGTCCGGTGCGTTCCTGTCGAAGCTCGGTGTGGGCTACGTGATCATCGGGCACTCCGAGCGTCGTGAGTATCACGCGGAGTCGGACGAGATCGTGAACGCGAAGGTGCTCGCCGCGCTGAAGCACGGTCTGGTGCCGGTGATCTGCGTGGGCGAGACGGCTGAGGACCTGGAGACCCACGGCGCGAGCGCCGTGCCCGCCGGGCAGCTCGAGGCGGCTCTGGCCGGCGTCCCGGCATCCGCCGACATCGTCGTGGCCTACGAGCCGGTCTGGGCGATCGGCTCCGGCCAGGCGGCGACGCCGGCGCAGGCGCAGGAGGTCTGCCAGGCGCTCCGCCAGGTGATCGCCCGTGTTCTCGATGAGGATGCCGCGGCACGCACGCGCGTGCTGTACGGCGGCAGCGTGAAGTCCGGCAACATCGCGAGTTTCATGCGCGAGCCCGACGTCGACGGCGCCCTGGTGGGCGGCGCGAGCCTCGTCGTGGACGAGTTCGCGGCGATCATCCGGTTCGAGAAGCACGTCGGCGTCTGAGCGGCGCAATGGGGCCCGGAACCGGCGACCCCGTATAATCGACAGTCATGCGGGCCGTTCGGCCCCGGTGAAAGGCTTCTACCCGTGCAGGTTCTCGAGTTCGTGCTGCAGGTGCTGCTGGGCATCAGCAGCGTTCTGCTGACTCTTCTCATCCTTCTCCACAAGGGCCGCGGTGGCGGTCTGTCCGACATGTTCGGCGGCGGTATGACCGCGGCCGTCGGCTCGTCGGGCCTTGCGGAGCGCAACCTCAACCGGTTCACGATCGTGCTGGCCCTGGTGTGGTTCATCTCGATCGTCGGGCTCGGCCTCATCACGAAGGTCGGGGTGGTCTGATGGCCACCGGTGGCAACGCGATCCGCGGTACCCGCGTCGGCTCAGGCCCGATGGGGGAGCAGGACCACGGCTATCACGCCGACCGCATCGCGGTCTCGTACTGGGACGGCCTCGGCAACGAGACCGTGCGGTACTTCGCGGCGGGCCTGCCCGAGGAGGAGATCCCGGACATCATCGACCACCCGCACACCGGTCTCCCGGCAGGGCGCGACAAGCAGAACCCGCCGGAGCTGGCCAAGGCCGAGCCGTACAAGACGCACCTCGCCTACGTGAAGGAGCGCCGTACCGACGAGGAGGCCGAGCAGCTTCTCGACGACGCGCTGACGCAGCTGCGCGAGCGCCGCGGTCAGTAGTCCGCTTGCTGCAGAACCCCGGGACCTGAGGTTCCGGGGTTCTGTGCGTTCAGGGCCGGGTGCTCAGCGGCAGGTCTTCGCTGCCTGCAGCATGCTCTTCGGCGGCATGCCGTAGTTGTCCGCGCCCGCAGGATACGCGTCGTAGCCCCAGCTCATCGCCCAGGCGGTGGCCCACTGCTCGTTCGCCTGCTCGTTCTCCCAGTCGAACTTCTCATAGCACTTCGCCGAGATCGAGTGCCCGACCTCGTGTGCGACGAGTGCGCGGGTCCACTCCGCAGGCCAGTAGCGCGCGATGGAGTTCGTGAGCGTGATGTGGGAGGTGCCGCCGTCGTTCGCGTCCCAGGTCGCCGTGCCGGCGCCCGACTGACCGGCACCCTGACCGAGCAGCCGATCGGTCCAGACGAACTCGAGCAGCACGCCACCCGAGATCGACCGCGCGTACGCCTCGATCTTGCGGCGCGTGTCGTACAGCGGGCCGGCCTTGGCAGCCAGCTCCGTTGTGGCAGATGCCCGCACTGCAGTGACCGCCTTGTCCAAGCGGAGCATGCTCGCGGAGGCGTTCTCGTCCAGGCGGTCGCCTGAGTTCTTCACCTCGTCGTCGGCCTTGCGCAGCTCGATGATCGGAGCGAAGCGCGAGTCGACCGACGCCTTCTCGATCGCCGGGACGGCGGCCTGCGCGGCGTCGAGGATGCGGCCGCCGAGCGCATCGACGTCGCCGACTTCGTCGTCGAGCGACCGTGCGGCGTCGTCCTGCGCGGCGGTGCGGTCCTCGAGCGCCGAGGCGCGCTCGCCCAGGTCGGATGCCTGACCGAACAGCTCCCAGGGCATCACCGGCTTCTTCGCGGGCTCACGCGGGATGGAGAGCCCGATCCGCTCGGCTTCCGCACGATGCTTCGAAAGTCCTTCGGCCGCTTCCGACAGCGCGGCCCTGTCGTCGGCTCCGAGGAGCTCGGGGGTGCTGACACCGTCCAGCGCTCGCGCGGCTGCGGTGCGCTCGTCTGCACTGTCCATGGTGGCGATCAGCGTCGCCGTCGCCGGAGCGGCGGCGACGCGCGCATGGAGGAATGTCTCCTCCGCGTCGTCGTAGGAGAGATTCGCCCACAGCTGCACTCCGGCGACGGTCAGGGCCGTGATGACCACGGCGCCGGAGATCCACAGCCAGGTGCGCCGTCGCGACCGAGCGGCGGGCTCCGCCACGGGAAGCGGCGGCGGCTCGGGGAGCCCCGGCTCCGCGGAATCCGGCACGAACTCGTCCATGGCGAGATCATCCCACGCCTATCAGACTGATGGTCGCTTCATTCGGCCGTGGCACGCTTGTCTCGTTGGGTCTAGCCCACGGGAATTCGCTGCGTGGACCTCAAAGCTGGAATGAGCTTCCGGACTTCCTGTAGTACCCAATCTGCGTCGCTACGCGCGATCGATTCAAACCATCCATGGGCCGCGTCGTTTCGGAAGCTAAGAATTCTTTCGACTGTACGAAGCTGCCCGATCGAAATGAGCTCTTCGCTCCGGAGCAGTGTCGCATAAGTGCTGATAGTCGGGTCCTTCTTCGTGATGACGAGACCGTGAGACATCGACACCTCACGCAGGACCCGTTCGAGCGTTGCGCCTGCCATCATGACAGCAGTCGCAGGCTGCTGATAGCGATCGAGCAGCAAGTTCTCCGATTGCAGCAGAAGTTGCGAGTCGGCGGATAGGCGCGCCTCGACCATGTTCCCCAACCGGACTGAAGAGTGTTCACGAAACGGAAGGTCGACGTTGCGGAGGAACTCGTTGAGTCGACGTGGATCGCCGTCCGCCGCAGAACGGACAACACTGACGTAAGAGAATCGGTTCTCCACAGCAAGGCGACGCAGAGCGTAGGTCAGCGTGAGAGTCGTAACAGCGAACGGCACTCCTGCACGTGTTCCGGCGCGCCTGACAACCTGATTCACGTAAGACGCGGCGACCTGTTGCTTGCCGTCGCGGCCGGGTATCAAGAGCCCCGATCGTCGATCGCCGAGCTCGGTTCGAAGCTCTCGCGTCAATAGTTCCGGGATGACAACGTACCCAAGATCGAATGAGTGCTGACGCCGCGGTATCTCGATAAACGTCATTTCGCTACGCTCGCGGAGATCTTCGATGGTTGCAACGCGAATTTCATCGCGTCGCATAGCACAGATTCCTAGCAGGCCAACGATGACTCGTTCGCGTCCCGATGTAACATCCCACATTCTGCACAGTTCATCAAAGGTCAACACATTCCTGAACGCCATTGGGTACTGGCCGAGGTCGACATTTAACGCAGAATTTGTCCCCACGACTTCAGACTGCACGAGGAAGTCGTAAAAGCGACGCACGGCCTTGAAGCGAGACCTTACCGTGTGATCTGCCAGACGCCGATCGATGAGGTGGCGTCGGAAATAGAGAAATTCCAGCTTGGTGGCAGACTCCGGGTCGACCGAGCCCGCTTGACACCAGTCAAGGTAGTTGCGTAGCGCAAGATCATAGGCCTCCCGCGTTCCTCTAGCGAAGGCACGATGATGGAGAAACTCCTGGACGAGCCCATCCCATCTGGTTCTATCCATGTTCGTGAGCATAACTGCCGCGTGCCGTGCGCCAAGCTTGACGCGAACGAGCGCTCCGAGGGTTTGAGCCGGTGTTCTTGACGATGGGCCAGCCGGCGCGCCGCTCGGTGAGCTAGTGGGCCACAAGAAGCACGGGCTGCTCATCCACTTCGTCGCGTTGACCGGCCTACGCGTGGCGCAGTTCGCAGGGCTACGGGTGTAGGACGTAATCCTTGGGGCAGGCCGCATCGAGGTGCGGCGGAGGTACATGCGGATCACTAAAGAATGGACATTAGGCAACGCCCAAGTCCTAGCGCTCGATCGACGACGAGCCGATTATCCATAGTGCTCTGGCGATGGAGTTGAGGAAGCACCTGCTGGCGCATCCGGATAGTGGGAATCCTGACGCGCTCTTCCGGCCGGGACGCCACTCCAAGTGCCACGTCCAGGACTACACATGTCCAGTCAGCATCGGCGCGCTGCTCTGCTTCGCGCCACGCCCTGCCGCCAAGCTCGTTAAGTTGCCCCGGGGGTCCACCTGAAGGGCCTCCGCTACATCCATGCATCTCTGATCCTCGCAGCGGGAGCCAAGCCCTCTCAGGGCAGTCGGCGGATCGGGTACGCGTCCGTAACCACGACGGACATGACTCATGGAGCTTTGCGCCCGTGGACTACACCGAGCGCGCAGATCAATTCGAGGCCTTTGCCGCGCAGGTGTGACCGCAGCCGTCACTGCCAAGATTGCGATATGGATGGATGGGATGACGTTCTTGGGGCGCTGATCGCGCCGGTGGCGGCTCTGGCTGGCGCGCTTGGCGGGGTCTGGCTCACTAATCGACATGCTGAGCGCACAGACAGGCGTAAGCAAGTCCGTGACGATCGTGCGGGCGCGAGAGATCTCGTGTTCACCTTCGTGCAGTCGGGGCAGGACTGGGCGCAGCAGGTCGTAGCGAGCACCGTGCTCTCCGTCGCCGCATCCAGAGACGGTGGCTCCTTGGCTGACGAAAGGGTCAGGGAGAACATGGAGACTTACGGACGGGTACGGCTTGCGCACATCCAAGCAAGTGCGAAGCTCCGCATGTTCGTCCGGGACGCCGCATTGCAGCCGAGCATCAAGGCGCTTCGCGAGCGTATGGAGGCTGCGACAAGCGTGATGTCACCGATTCATGCTCTGCTGCACTCGGGGCAGACTGCCCAAATGACGTCGGAGCAACTCAATGCCCTGTTTGATTATGCGGAGGAATACAAGCGCGAGCTTGCGGCTTTCGAAGAGGCCGTCGCCCCGTTGGTCGGAGTTAACATCTCGCGTTCGCGCAGGGAGTGAAATCCCATGGACGGCGGAACGCCCGTCCTGCCTCAGATCGAGGAGATGGGCGTTCTTGGATTTGGAGGGGCTGACGAGAATCGAACTCGCGTCATCTGTTTGGAAGACAGAGGCTTTACCATTAAGCTACAGCCCCGAAGTGGACGGTTTCCCGCCAACGTCGGTATTAAGTTCTTTTGCCACTCCTGGCGGCCGACCCGGTTGAGCTACATCCCCGGACCGGCTTCACAAGCATAGCGGACGGATCGAGTGCTCCCGTCCGTTAGACTCGTGGAGGCCGTTCCCGCGTGTGCGGGTGTTACCGGGGCGTAGCTCAGCTTGGTAGAGCGCCCGCTTTGGGAGCGGGAGGTCGCAGGTTCAAATCCTGTCGCCCCGACCACGGCCCCCGATACTCACGGCCGCGCCTTGGGCGCGGAAATCACAAGGAGAACGAACCAGCATGGCCAACAGCACCGTCGAGAAGCTGTCCCCGACCCGGGTCAAGCTCACGATCACGGTCACCCCCGAGGACCTCAAGCCCAGCATCGAGCACGCCTACGAGCACATCGCTCAGGACGTGCAGATCCCCGGCTTCCGCAAGGGCAAGGTCCCCGCGCCGATCATCGACCAGCGCATCGGCCGCGGCGCGGTCATCGAGCACGCCGTGAACGAGGCGCTCGACCGCTTCTTCCGCGAGGCCGCTGCAGAGCACGAGGTCCGCGTCGTGGGTCGCCCCTCGGCCGACATCACCCAGTGGCCGAACGAGAAGGACTTCTCCGGCGACCTGCTGGTCGACGTCGAGGTCGACGTGCGCCCCGAGATCGAGCTGCCCGACCTGTCCGGCATCACCGTGACCGTCGACGCCGTCGAGACCGATGACGCCGCCGTCGACGCCGAGCTCGACCGCCTGCGCAGCCGCTTCGGCACGCTGATCCCCGTGGACCGCCCGGCCGCCAACGGCGACTTCGTCGACCTCGACCTCGTCGCGACGATCGACGGCACCGAGATCGACCGCGCCGACGGCGTCTCCTACGAGATCGGCTCCGGCGAGCTGCTCGAGGGCATCGACGAGGCCATCGACTCCCTCACCGCTGGTGAGGACACCACCTTCCGCTCGAAGCTGGTCGGCGGCGACCGCGCCGGCGAGGAGGCCGAGGTCTCCGTCAGCGTCAAGGCCGTCAAGGAGCGCGAGCTGCCCGAGGCCGACGACGACTTCGCCCAGATGGCGAGCGAGTTCGACACCATCGCCGAGCTGCGTGACAGCCTCGTCGAGCGCGTCTCCGAGCAGGGCCTGTTCACGCAGGGCTCCGCCGCTCGCGACCAGCTCATCGAGACGCTGCTCGAGCAGATCGAGATCCCGGTCCCGGCACAGCTCATCGAGGATGAGGTGCACAACCACCTCGAGTCCGAGGGTCGCCTCGAGGACGACGAGCACCGCGCCGAGGTCGCCGAGGCCAGCGAGAAGCAGTTCCGGACGCAGGTGCTGCTCGACACCATCGCCGAGGGCTCCAACGTGCAGGTGTCGCAGGAGGAGCTCAGCCAGTACCTCGTCCAGTCCGCCGCGCAGTACGGCATGGCTCCGCAGGAGTTCGTCGAGGCGCTGCAGGCAGGCAACCAGCTTCCCGCCCTGGTCGGCGAGGTCGCCCGCAACAAGGCACTGGCCCTCGCCCTCGGCAAGGTCTCGGTCGTGGACAGCAACGGCAAGGCCGTCGACCTGACCCCGGTCATCGGCGACGACTCCGACGAGGACGCCGCCGACGAGGCTGCTGCCGAGGAGAAGCCGGCCAAGAAGGCTCCGGCCAAGAAGGCTCCCGCCAAGAAGGCTGCGGAGAAGTCGGACGACGCCGAGGCCCCCGCCAAGAAGGCGCCCGCGAAGAAGACTGCCGCGAAGAAGGCCGACGAGGCCGAGGCCGCTGAGAAGCCCGCCCCGAAGACCCGCGCCGCCAAGAAGGCCGCGGAGAAGAAGGACGAGGCCGAGAAGGCCGAGTGAGCTCACACGGATCGTGACGAGAGGCGGATGCTGCGGCATCCGCCTCTCGCGTATCCGGCGCGTTGATATGCCGACGGCGAACAGTGCCTTCGTGCCGCGTCGTCGCCGGTAGATTCGAATCACCGAACACGGAAACAGGAGCTGAAATGGCTGAACCCCTGGTCGCGACGAGTGTCTTCGACAGGCTGCTGAAGGACCGCATCATCTGGCTGGGCTCGGAGGTGCGCGACGAGAACGCGAACGAGATCTGCGCGAAGATCCTCCTTCTCGCCGCTGAGGACCCCGAGAAGGACATCTACCTCTACATCAACTCGCCCGGTGGCTCGATCACCGCGGGCATGGCGATCTACGACACCATGCAGTTCGTGCCGAACGACATCGTGACCGTCGGCATCGGCATGGCCGCATCGATGGGCCAGCTGCTGCTCACCAGCGGCACCAAGGGCAAGCGCTACATCACGCCGAACGCGCGCGTGCTGCTGCACCAGCCGCACGGCGGCTTCGGCGGCACGGCCAGCGACATCCAGACGCAGGCGCAGCTCATCCTGTCGATGAAACAGCGTCTCGCCGAGATCACCGCGGGCCAGACCGGCAAGTCGGTCGAGCAGATCAACGAGGACGGGGACCGAGACCGCTGGTTCACCGCCGACGAGGCGCTCGCGTACGGCTTCGTCGACCACATCCGCGAGCACGCCAGTGACGTGCACGGCGGTGGCGGCACCGGCGCAGACGGCTCGGACAAGTAAGGCAGGACGACACACATGTACACACCCACGTTCCGCTCCGCGGGCAACCTGCCGTCCAGCCGCTACGTGCTCCCGCAGTTCGAGGAGCGCACCGCCTACGGCTTCAAGCGCCAGGACCCCTACAACAAGCTGTTCGAAGACCGCGTGATCTTCCTCGGCGTGCAGGTCGACGACGCCTCGGCCGACGACGTCATGGCGCAGCTGCTCGTCCTGGAGAGCCAGGACTCCGAGCGCGACATCACCATGTACATCAACTCGCCCGGCGGCTCGTTCACCGCGATGACGGCGATCTACGACACCATGCAGTACGTGGCGCCGCAGATCCAGACCGTCGTGCTGGGCCAGGCGGCGTCCGCGGCATCCGTGCTGCTGGCCGCCGGCGCCCCCGGCAAGCGTCTCGCGCTGCCCAACGCCCGCGTGCTCATGCACCAGCCGGCGATGGGTGAGGCCGGTCAGGGACAGGCCTCCGACATCGAGATCCAGGCCGCCGAGATCCTGCGCATGCGCACCTGGCTCGAGGAGACCATGGCCAAGCACACCGGCCAGGAGGTCTCGAAGGTCAACCGCGACATCGACCGCGACAACATCCTCTCGGCCGCGCAGGCCAAGGAGTACGGCATCGTCGACCAGGTGCTCACCAGCCGCAAGCGCGCCTGAGTCATCCGTTCGCAGGGGCGGTCCGGGTTTCCCGGGCCGCCCTTTCGCGTCCCGCCCGCGGATGGAATTCGCAGCCCGCCGTTTGACGATTGCGATGCGTTCTCCATCCCTGCCCACCTGCCGCGGATGGAGAACGCGTCGCGGGGTGCCGGGGGAGCAGCCCATTCCATCCGCGGGCGGCCCGCGCGATCGCAGCGAGCGGGCGCTGGTCGTCTGCGCTCCCTCGGATGCGCATGTCCGCGGCGCCGGCTGCGCATATGAGCAAGCGCATGCGCATGACGAGCATCCTGCGTATTCTGGTGACAGGAAGGGAGGATGCCGTGGACGACGAGCTGCTCATGGTCCGTGTCGCCGAACTGACCTATGACGAGGGCAAGACGCAGGACGAGGTCGGTGCGCTGCTGGGCATCTCCCGATGGAAGGCCGGTCGCCTGCTCGTGCAGGCCCGCGAACGTGGCATCGTGCGCATCGAGATCGTGCACCCGCGCGCCAGGCGCCTCGGACTGGAGCGCGAGCTGCGCGAGCGGTTCGGCCTGACCGACGCGATCGTCGCTCCGGCATCCGACGGCCAGGAGCTCGAGCGGGTGGCGCAGGCCGCCGCCGACTACCTCGCCGCTCTCCGCCCGGTGCCGCGCACTCTCGCGGTGAGCTGGGGTCGCACCTTGACGGCGGTCGCCGAGGCCCTGCCCGAGGGCTGGACCCGAGGTGTCACCGTCCTGCAGGCCAACGGGGGAGTGACCGTCAACCGGCGCTCAGGCAACGCCGCATCCCTGGCGTCGACCATCGCCCAGCGGGGCGGCGGCCACGCCGTGCTGCTGCCGAGCCCCGCCATCCTCGAGCGCGTCGAGACCAAGCAGGCCATCGAGGCCGACCGCACCGTCGGCGGCATCCTCGAGCAGGCCGCGCACGCGCAGACCTACCTCTTCACCGCCGGCGCCTGCGACCCGGCGTCCGCCCACGTCGAGAACGGCTACCTGAGCGAAGACGACATCGCCGAGCTCTCCCGGCGCGGCGCCGTCGGCGACGTGCTGGGCCGCTACATCGACGCCGACGGCAACATCGTCGACCCGCAGCTGGACGAGCGGACTGTGGGTATCGGCCTCGATCGGCTGCGCGCGGCCGACCGCGCCATCTTCGTCTCAGCGGGAGCGACGAAGCACGACATCGCGCGTACAGTCGTCAGCACCGGGCTGTGCACCGTGCTGGTGACCGATGAGACCACTGCCCGAACCCTCTTGGAGGAGAAGTGACGACTACTGAAATCAGCCGCCGCACGGCCGTCGACGTGCTGGGCGCCGAGCCGGACGACGCGACCCTGCGGCGCTTCCTGCACGGCCTGCCGGGCGTCGACGCCGTCGGCCTGGAGCAGCGCGCGGCGGGCCTCGCGACCCGCTCGATCAAGACGACGTCGAAGGCCTGGGCGCTCGACAAGATCATCTCGCTGATCGACCTGACGACGCTCGAGGGTGCCGACACCGCGGGCAAGGTGCGCTCCCTCGTCGCCAAGGCGAAGACGCCGGATGCGGCAGACCCGAGCACTCCGCGCGTGGCCGCTGTCTGCGTGTACGGCGACATGGTGCCGCACGCGATCGAGGCCCTCGGGAGCGCGCACGGGGACCCCGACGACGGACTGGTCTCGGTCGCCGCCGTCGCGACCGCCTTCCCGTCCGGGCGCGCGTCGATGGACGTCAAGCTCGCCGATACCGCGGACGCGGTCGCGAACGGCGCCGACGAGATCGACATGGTGATCGACCGCGGTGCGTTCCTCTCCGGACACTACGGGCTGGTGTTCGACCAGATCGCCCGGGTCAAGGAGGCCTGCCGCCGCCCCGACGGAACATACGCCTCGCTGAAGGTCATCATGGAGACCGGAGAGCTGAACACCTACGACAACATCAAGCGCGCGTCGTGGCTGTCGATCCTCGCCGGCGGCGACTTCATCAAGACCTCCACAGGCAAGGTGCAGCCGGCCGCCACGCTGCCCACCACGCTGCTCATGCTCGAGACCGTGCGCGACTGGCACCGTGCGACCGGCGAGAAGATCGGTGTGAAGCCCGCCGGCGGCATCCGCTCGTCGAAGGACGCCGTGCGCTACCTCGTCACCGTCGCGGAGACCGCGGGTGAGGAGTGGCTGCAGCCGCACCTGTTCCGCTTCGGCGCATCCAGCCTGCTCAACGACGTGCTGCTGCAGCGTCAGAAGCTCACCACCGGCCACTACTCCGGCCCCGACTACGTCACCATCGACTGACCGAGGATCTGAATATGTCATTCCTGGAATACGCTCCGGCGCCCGAGTCGAAGGCGATCCTGAACCTGCGCGACAGCTACGGGCTGTTCATCGACGGTGAGTTCACCGACGGCGGCGGCAAGAGCTTCACCACGATCTCTCCGGCCGACGAGAGCCGAATCGCCGAGATCGCCTCCGCCGACGAGCACGACATCGATCGCGCCGTCGCGGCAGCCCGCCGCGCCTACGAGAAGACCTGGTCGAAGATGAGCGGACGAGACAGGGGCAAGTACCTGTTCCGCATCGCCCGCCTCGTGCAGGAGCGCGCCCGCGAGCTGGCCGTTGCCGAGAGCCTCGACAACGGCAAGCCGATCAAGGAGAGCCGCGACGTCGACGTGCCGCTCGTGGCCTCCTGGTTCTTCTACTACGCAGGCTGGGCGGACAAGCTGGACTACGCCGGCCTCGGGGCGAACCCGAAGGCGCTCGGCGTCGCGGGCCAGATCATCCCGTGGAACTTCCCGCTGCTCATGCTGGCCTGGAAGCTCGCGCCGGCACTGGCTGCGGGCAACACGGTCGTGCTGAAGCCGGCGGAGACCACTCCGCTGACCGCGCTGATCTTCGCCGAGATCCTGCAGCAGGCCGACCTGCCTGCCGGCGTGGTTAACATCGTCACCGGCGCCGGCGCCACCGGCGCAACACTGGTGCGGCATCCGGACGTCGACAAGGTCGCCTTCACCGGGTCGACCGGTGTCGGCCGCGACATCGCCAAGGCGGTCGCCGGCACGCACAAGAAGGTGACACTGGAGCTGGGCGGCAAGGCCGCCAACATCGTGTTCGACGACGCGCCGATCGATCAGGCCGTCGAGGGCATCGTGAACGGCATCTTCTTCAACCAGGGCCACGTGTGCTGCGCAGGCAGCCGACTGCTGGTGCAGGAGTCCATCCACGACGAGGTCATCGACCGGCTCAAGTACAGGCTGTCCACGCTGCGGCTGGGCGACCCGCTGGACAAGAACACCGACATCGGTGCGATCAACTCCGCCGCCCAGCTGGCCCGCATCCGCGAGCTGAGCGACATCGGCGAGGCGGAGGGCGCCGAGCGCTGGAGCGCGGACTGCGTCATCCCCGAGAAGGGCTTCTGGTTCGCACCGACGATCTTCACCGGCGTCGAGGCCTCGCACCGCATCGCCCGCGACGAGGTGTTCGGCCCGGTGCTGTCGGTGCTCACCTTCCGCACCCCGGCCGAGGCGATCGCCAAGGCCAACAACACGCCGTACGGACTCTCCGCCGGCATCTGGAGCGACAAGGGATCCCGCATCCTCGCCGTGGCCGACCGCCTGCGCGCCGGTGTGGTGTGGGCGAACACCTTCAACCGCTTCGACCCGGCCAGCCCGTTCGGCGGCTACAAGGAGTCGGGATACGGCCGCGAGGGCGGCAGGCACGGACTGACCGCGTACCTGAAGGGAGCAGCGGCATGAGCAAGCGGCTGACGATTCCGAAGACCTACAAGCTGGCCATCGGCGGTGCGTTCCCGCGCAGCGAGTCCGGGCGCACCTATGAGGTCGTGTCGGTGAAGGGCGACTTCCTCGCGAACGCCGCGAAGGCGTCTCGCAAGGACGCCAGGGATGCCGTTGTCGCCGCGCGTGCGGCGGTGAAGGGCTGGTCGGGAGCGACCGCGTACAACCGCGGTCAGGTGCTGTACCGGGTGGCCGAGATCCTCGAGGGGCGCCGCGCCCAGTTCGTGGACGAGATCGCCGCACAGGAGGGCGTCACGGCCGCCGCCGCGGGCGCTCAGGTCGATGCCGCGATCGACCTGTGGGTCTGGTACGCGGGCTGGTGCGACAAGTACGCGCAGGTCGCGGGCAACGCGAATCCCGTGGCAGGCCCGTACTTCAACATCTCCGTCCCCGAGCCGACCGGCGTGGTGGCGATCGTCGCGCCGCAGGACACCGCGCTGCTCGGGCTGGTCTCGGTGCTCGCGCCGGCGCTCGTCACCGGCAACAGCGTCGTGGTGATCGCGAGCGAGCGGCATCCGCTCTCGGCGATCAGCCTCGCCGAGGTGCTCGCGACGAGTGACGTGCCCGGCGGCGTGGTCAATGTGCTGACCGGTTCGCCGGCGGAGGTCGCCCCGTGGCTGGCCTCGCACGCCGACGTGAACGCGATCGATCTGGCGGGCGCCGGCGAGCTGAACTGGATCGACCTCGAGATCGATGCGGCCGAGACGCTCAAGCGCGTGCTCTCGCCGGTGCCGGGGACGGATGCCGTGGGCGCATCTCTCGAGCGGATCACGGCGTTCGTCGAGACGAAGACGGTCTGGCACACCAAGTCGATGGTGTGAGCCGACGAACGGCGGCCCGGGAGATGCCTCCCGGGCCGCCGTCGTGTGTCAGGCGAGTAGCCGCGTCGCACGCAGCGCGGCGTAGAGCTCGGCCGCGTCTGCGGGGACCGACACCGAGCGGCCGGTGAGCTCCGCGATGCGGCCCAGCCGGTAACCGACCGTGTTGCGGTGGCAGTGCAGCCGGGCGGCGGCTTCGGCGGTCGAGCCGTCCGCGGCGAACCAGGTCTCAAGAGTGCCGAGGAGCAGGTCGCCGTCTGCGTGTGCGCGCACCGCGCCGAGCACCTGGTCGGCGAGCTCTTCGGCGGCCGCGATTCCGGAGGTCAGCAGCACGTCCAAGGGAGCGCTGTCGTAGGTGTGCACCCCGGTCACCCTTCGGGGAAGGCAGGCCAGCGCGAGTCTGGCCTGATCCAGGGCCCGCGCGCCGGCGGCGATCTCGGTGAACGCGCGGCTGATCCCGGCCCGTGAAGCCGCGACGGCGGCAACGACGCGCTCGACATCCGCGGCATCCTGGTCCGCGGCGAGCGCGATCACGCCGACGTGCTCCGTGCTCCACACCGTCCAGGCGGAGGCGAGGCCCCGCTGACGTAGGCGCTGCTCGACGCCGGGCAGCGGATCCGCCCCGCTGTGCGTGCGCTCGGCCGCCACCACCGTGTACCTCGCCCCCTCCGGCAGGCCGAGAGCGCGCAGCGCCGCGCCGGCGTCCCGTGCCGGCGTGTGCTCGTCGAGGAGTGCGAGCATCAGCACCCCGCGACGGTTCTCATCGCGGCGGTCGCGGGCATCCACGACGTCGCGGTAGGCGTCGGCGGCGGCGTTCGAGAAACGGTCGATGATGCCCCAGACGTCCGAGGACGCGCGCAGCAGCAGTTCGGTGCGATCGGTCGACACAGACAGGTCGACCACCAGTTCCCAGAGCGTGATGCCCGCGATCCGGTACGCGTGCAGCAGGCCCTCGAGCGGCACTGAGTGCTCCGCCTTCTCGCGACCGGCCTCGCGGGCGGCATCCAGCGACTCCTCGCCCCCGGACATCGCCTGCAGCAGGGCATCCACATTGATCGCGACCAGGTGTCGCAGCAGTTCGGCAGAGATCTGTGCGCCGACGTACGCGTCCTCCTCGGCGAGGATCTGCTCGAGGATGCGGTCTGTGATCCCATCGGCCGAGCCCACAAGGCCGGCGAAGAGAGCGGATGCTCCGGGGAAGGCGAGAACAGCGGCGTTCGTCATAGGGGACAGGGTACCTCGCGATCCCACCCACGTATTGTGCTGGCGCACAATACGTGGGTGGCAGGTCGGGGCGCACGCACATTGCACTCGGTTCCATCACAGCTGAGACTGGATTCACGATCAAGGGAGATCCATGAGCACCGTCACACCCGAGTCCCCGTCGGCCGCCGCGAACCGGGCGCAGCTCGACAGCCAGGAGCGCTCCGTTCTCGACGACGCGCTCAGCGCCCTCCGCACCGGCGAGCAGACCTGGGCCGGGATGCCGGTCGCTGACCGTACCGCCCTGCTGATGCAGGTGCACGCCCGTGTCGCCGGGGCATCCGAGGAGTGGGCGATGACCGCCGCCCGGATCAAGGGGCTGCCCGCAGACTCTCCCCTGGTCGGCGAGGAGTGGATCTCCGGCCCATACCCTGTGCTCACCGGGCTCGGTGTACTGGCGTCGTCGCTCACCGCGGTCGCGGCGGGCAGGAGCCCCATCGCCGATGTGCACCTCGCCACTGCACCCGGCGGGCGTGTCGCCGTCCCCGTGCTGCCGCACAACTCGTACGAGGCGCTGCTGATGCACGGCTTCCACGCGGAAGTCTGGATGGAGCCGGGGCGCACCGCCGACCAGGTCACCTCCTCCGCAGGCCTCGCGGCGAAGCATCCTGAGCGCACGAACGGCATCGGGCTGGTGCTCGGTGCCGGCAACATCACCTCGATCGCGCCGCTCGACGCGCTCTACGAGCTGGTCGCGAACAACCGCGTCGTGCTGCTCAAGCTCAATCCCGTCATGCGTGAACTGGAGGACGTCTACCGCAGCGCCTTCGCGCCTCTCATCGAGCTCGGCGTGCTGCAGATCGTGCAGGGCGGTGCCGCGGCGGGCGCCTATCTCACCGGGCATCCCGACATCGCGCACATCCACATCACCGGCAGCGCCATCACGCATGACGTCATCGTCTACGGGCCAGGTGACGAGGGCCGCGCGCGCAAGGCCGCAGACGCACCGCTACTGGACAAGCCGATCACCAGCGAGCTCGGCGGAGTCGCACCGGTGATCGTCGTACCCGGCCAATGGTCGAAGAAGGACCTCGAATACCAGGCCGCGCACATCGCGACGATGCGCCTGCACAACGGCGGCTACAACTGCATCGCCGGTCAGATCGTCATCATCAGCGCGGACTGGGCGCAGAAGGACGCGTTCCTCGCCGCGCTTCGCGCCGCGTTCGACCGCGCACCCGCACGCCCGGCGTGGTACCCCGGCAGCGACGACCGGCTCGCCGGCGCGCTCGCCTCATACCCCTCGGCGAAGCGGATGGGCGAGGGCGGATGCCGCGTGCTGGTGGAGACGGATGCCGCGGATGCGACCGCGCTGGAGACCACCGAGTACTTCTCACCGGTGCTCGGAGTCGTGCAGCTGCACGGCGGCGGCGCACGGTTCCTCGAGGATGCCGTCGCGTACGCCAACGAGAGGCTCACCGGCACCCTTGGCGCCAACGTGCTCGTCGACCCGCGCTCGCGAAGGGCCATGGGCGACCGTTTCGAAGCCCTCATCGCCGACCTGCACTACGGCACCGTCGCGATCAACGCGTGGACCGGCGTGGGCTTCCTCACCGCCGCGGCCACCTGGGGTGCGTTCCCCGGGCACACGCTGGACGACATCCAATCCGGCCGTGGCGTCGTGCACAACGCGCTGCTGCTCGAGGGCACTGAGCGCACGGTCGTGACGGGGCCGTTCCGGCCCTTCCCGCGGTCGGTCATGCACGGCGAGTTCGCTCTGTTCCCGACCCCGCCGTGGTTCGTCACCGCACGCAGCGCGGCACTCACCGGCCGGCGGCTCGCCGGCTTCGCCGCGCACCCGAGTTGGGGCGCCATGCCCGCCGTGTTCGCCGCGGCGTTCCGCGCCTGACTCTCCCGACACCTGACACGAGGAATGACATTCATGAACGAGACCACCTACGACTACGTCGTCGTCGGCGCGGGTTCGGCCGGAGCCGCCGTGGCAGCCCGGCTCAGCGAGGACCCGAACACCCGCGTGCTGCTGCTGGAGGCAGGACCGGAGGACAGGAAGACCGAGGTGCACATCCCGGCCGCGTTCTCGAAGCTGTTCAAGTCGGACGTGGACTGGAACTACGAGACCGAGCCGCAGCCCACCCTCGGCGGACGCAGGATCTTCTGGCCCCGCGGCAAGGTGCTCGGCGGCTCGTCGTCGATGAACGCGATGATGTGGGTGCGAGGTTTTCCGGAGGACTACGACGAGTGGGCGGATGCTGCGGGCGACGCCTGGTCGTGGAAGGGGCTGCGGCGGTACTTCGATCGGGTCGAGGACGTCGACTCCGTGATCGCGCGTGACAACGAGACCGAGACCGGTCGCGGCGGCGCGATCCGCATCGAGGAGCAGCGCAGTCCCCGACCCCACACCGAGGCCTTCATCGACGCCGCAGGGCAGACGGGCATCCCGCGGGTGCCGGGCAACGGCCGCGACCAGCGCGGCATGAGCCGCACCCTGGTCAGCCAGCACAAGGGATCGCGGTTCAGCACCGTGAACGGCTACCTGAAGGATGCTCGAAAGCGACCGAACCTCGTTGTCGCGACCGGCGCGCACGCCACGAAGGTGGTGTTCGACGGCACACGGGCGGTCGGCGTCGACTACAAGCAGGATGAGCTCACGATCCGCGCGAAGGCTGCCAGGGAGGTCATCCTCTCCGGCGGCGCGATCAACACGCCGCAGCTGCTCATGCTCTCCGGCATCGGCGACCGCGAGCAGCTCGCGAAGCACGGCATCCCGGTCGTCGCGCACAGTCCGGAAGTCGGCAAGAACCTGCGCGACCACCTGCTCACCGGCCTGGCCGTCGGCGCGAAGGAGGACACGCTGTACACGGCCGAGAAGCCGGGGCAGCTCGTGAACTACCTGGTGCGGCACCGCGGCATGCTCACCTCGAACGTCGGTGAGGCCTACGGCTTCGTGTCCTCGCAGGCGGGGATGGACTCACCCGACCTCGAGTTGATCTTCGCTCCGGTCGCCTTCATCGGCGAGGGCCTGGTCGCGCACGACGGGCACGCCGTCACCGTCGGCGTCATCCTGGTGCGCCCGGAGAGCCACGGCGAGATCACCCTGGCCAGTGCGGATCCGTTCGCGAAGCCACTGATCGACCCGAAGTATCTGAGCGACCCCGAGGGGCGCGACCGGGCGGCGATCATGTCGGGGCTCGCGATGTGCGAGGACATCCTCGCTGCGCCCGCGCTGAAGAGCAGGACGACCGGAGTGTTCATCCAACCGGCGGGCGCCGAGCGGATGGAGCGCGCCGCGCGTGACGCGCTCGCTCTCGAGCAGCACTCCCAGACGCTGTATCACCCGGTCGGCACCGCACGGATGGGGACGGATGCCGCATCCGTCGTCGACGAGGAGCTGCGCGTGCGCGGCGTCACGGGTCTGCGCGTCGCGGACGCTTCGATCATGCCGTCGATCATCCGCGGGCACACGAACGCCCCGTCGATCGTGATCGGCGAGAAGGCGGCCGACCTCATCCGCGCGGCACGGACCGGCGCATCGCAGACGCGCGCGCAGCGTCGCGCGGAGCACGCCGGCTGAGTCCGAGCGCCCGACACGGGGCGGTCGCGCGCAGCCCAGCCGCGCGGCCGCCCCTTCTCGTCGTATCCGGTCCGCGACACCGGGTCGTTCCAATGCGGCCCGGTGTCGTCGGCGGCGGTTAGGCTCGTGCTGTGGCTTTCGGGAGCCCCCCGACTGAAACGCCTCGAGGAGGAAGCGCATGGCTCGTATCGGTGAGAGCGCCGACCTGTTCAAGTGCTCGTTCTGCGGAAAGAGCCAGAAGCAGGTCCAGCAGCTGATCGCCGGCCCCGGCGTGTACATCTGCGATGAATGCGTCGAGCTGTGCAACGAGATCATCGAGGAGCGGATGGCGGAATCCGCCGGGGGAGCGGTCGCCGAGTTCGACCTGCCCAAGCCGCGCGAGATCTTCTCCTTCCTCGAGGAGTACGTGGTCGGGCAGGATGCCGCGAAGCGGTCGCTCGCGGTCGCCGTCTACAACCACTACAAGCGCGTCCGAGCCCGGAGCACTCTGCAGCCGGCCGAGCAGAAGGCCGAAGAGGTCGAGGTCGCCAAGAGCAACATCCTGATGCTCGGCCCGACCGGCTGCGGCAAGACCTATCTCGCACAGACGCTGGCCAAGCGACTGAACGTCCCCTTCGCCGTCGCCGACGCCACGGCGCTCACCGAGGCGGGCTACGTCGGCGAGGACGTCGAGAACATCCTGCTGAAGCTGCTGCAGGCCGCCGACTACGACACCAAGCGCGCCGAGACCGGCATCATCTACATCGACGAGATCGACAAGATCGCTCGCAAGGCCGAGAACCCCTCCATCACCCGCGACGTCTCGGGTGAGGGCGTGCAGCAGGCGCTGCTGAAGATCCTCGAGGGAACGGTCGCGTCGGTTCCGCCGCAGGGCGGCCGCAAGCATCCGCACCAGGAGTTCCTGCAGATCGACACGACCAACGTGCTGTTCATCGTGGCCGGAGCCTTCGCCGGGCTCGAGGACATCATCTCGGCACGAGTCGGCAAGCACGGCGTCGGCTTCGGCGCTCCGCTGCACGACAAGGGCAAGGACCTCGACCTGTTCAGCGAGGTGCTGCCGGAGGACCTGCACAAGTTCGGTCTGATCCCCGAGTTCATCGGCCGGCTGCCGGTCGTCACGTCGGTGTCGCCGCTCGATCAGGAGGCCCTGATCGACATCCTCACCGGCCCGCGCAACGCACTGGTCAAGCAGTACCAGCGCATGTTCGAGCTCGACGGCGTGCAGCTCGAGTTCGAGGACGACGCACTGGCGTCGATCGCCGACCTCGCCGTGCTGCGCAAGACCGGCGCGCGCGGCCTGCGGGCGATCCTCGAGGACGTGCTCGGCCCGATCATGTTCGAGATCCCCTCGGCGCAGGACGTCACCAAGGTCGTGGTGACCAAGGCAGCCGTCGAAGAGGGCGCCGCACCCACGGTCGTGCTCTCGCGCAAGCGCAAGAGCGCCTGACCCGGCGGGATGTCGGTGCCCGCGCGTAGCGTCGGTGCATGTCCTCCCCGCGGCCCTTCTCGATCTCCGTCCCCGACCACGAGCTCACCGATCTGCGCGATCGGCTCGACCGGTTCCGGCCGCTGCCCGATTCGCCGCGGCGCCCGCCGGCGGGGATGACGGCCGAATACCTCGGCGAGCTCGTCGCGACCTGGCGCGAATGGGACTGGCGCGCCCGTGAGGAGTGGCTCAACCGGCATCCGCAGTACCTCGTCGACATCGATGACACGACGCTGCACTTCGTGCATCTGCGATCGGAGCGCCCAGATGCGCCGGCGCTGCTGGTCATGCACGGTTGGCCGCACACGTTCGCTCTGCAGCTGGACTTCGCCGATCTGCTGCCCGACTTCGACGTCGTCGTGCCGAGCCTCCCGGGGTTCGGGTTCTCCAGTCCTTACGCTCGCAACCCGATCTCCGAGAAGCGCCTCGCCGACACGATGCACGCGCTCATGACGGACGTACTCGGATATCGCCGGTACCTCACATACGGCGAGGATGTGTCGGCGAACGTCAACGACCTGATCGCCGCGAGCCACCCCGAAGAAGTGGCGGGCGTGCTCGTCACCCACGCGCACTTCCCACCGCACGCTGAGCGCGGCCTGTTCGCCGAGCCCGATGAGGTGGCGTTCTTCACACGCCTCGACGAGTGGAGCGGTCCCAACGGCGCGTACGGCCACGTGCAGGGCACACGCCCTGACACGCTGGCGGTCGGACTGAACGACTCGCCTGCCGGGCTCCTGGCGTGGCTCACGGAGAAGCTCGTCGAGTGGAGCGACACGCCCGCCGGAGCTCCATCCGCCCTCGAGCGGCGCATCTCGAGGGAGCGCATACTCACCGAGGCGATGATCTACTGGTCGACTCAGAGCATCGGCACATCGTTCCGCGCGTACTACGAGGAGCCGGAGCCGCTCGTCGAGATACCGCCGGTCGAGGTGCCGGCATCCGTCCACATCCAACGGCACGAGTGGGACTACCCCGAGACGCTCGCGCGACAGTTCTACCGTGATCTGCGCACCTTCGAGCGGCTGGACGAAGGTGGGCATTTCGCCATCGCGGAGGTTCCGCGGGCGATGGCCGACCGCGTGCGGGTGTTCGCCGGGGGTCTTGGCCTGCTCTGAGTCGGCGCTCGTCGGGCGCGGTCAGTCGCCGCCGGGGATGCCGCCGAGGGCGATCCCCTCCAGCACGCGTATCGCGAGCAGCGCCTCGAACCAGGGGCACCACGGCATCAGCAGGCCGAGCACGGTCGCCGAGACCAGAGCGATCCGCATCGCCCTGACGCGCCCTATCCGGTCGGCGACCAGTGACCAGGGGAGCACCGAGAGCGCCAGTCCGGTCGTGGCTGCCGAGATCGCCAGGCTCGCCTGCGAGGCATCCACTCGAAAGTCGGTCGCCAGCAGCGGCAGGATGCCCTGCGGCGAGTACAGCTGAGCGAAGGTCGCGATGCCCGCGCCGAGCAGCGCGACGGAGATCCGGCGGTAAGGCGTCGTTCCGCGCGGATGTCCGTCCCAGGTGCTGCCCTCAGTCGTGGTCGGTCACCTCGAGTTCGGCGATGAGCACGGCGTCGACGTCGTCGGCCCAGACGGCGTGACGGCGGACGCCGAAGCCGAACTCCCGGAACGTCGTGGTAGACGCCTCGACACTGTGGAAGGGACCGTGGTCGCGGACATAGGGCCGTGCCGCTGACGGTTCCTGGCGGAGTCGCTCGGCGGCGTGCGCGTCATCGGGCATGAGGAACGTCGCGGTGACGAGCCTTCCACCGGGCGCCAGCACGCGTCGCCATTCGTGCAGGGCTCCCCGGACATCTGGGATCAGATGCAGCGCGGTCACGCAGGAGATCAGGTCGACGGCGGCGTCGGGAAGCGGCAGCGCCGCGGCATCCGCCTCGAGCCATTCCGCATCGGGCAGCGCACCCCGAGCGACCGCGAGCATGCCGGGGGAGATGTCCGCGCCGATCAGGCGAGCGCTGGGCAGGAGCGCGCGCAGCGCGCGCAGCACCAGCCCCGTTCCCGTCGCGACGTCGAGCACGGTGCCGGCAGCCGACGGCGCAGTGAAGGATGCGACCGCATCTGCGAGAGCGCGATGCATCTCGCTCTCGTCGTACGTCGGCGCGCGATCATCGAACGCGTCGCGGATCGCCGCCAGGTGGTCGGAGATCTGCGGGATCTCGGAGGAATCCGCCGAAGCGCTCCGAGATCCCGCAGCTCTCCGAGGGGATGCCGCGCCGGCGCCGCCCTCGTCAGGCATCGAGTCCGCGGCGCTTCAGCAGCGGTGCGATCTCGGCGTCGCGGCCGCGGAAGTCGCGGTACGCCTCGAGAGGGTCCTTCGAGCCGCCCACGCCGAGCAGCCGGTCGCGGAAGCGGTCGCCGTTCTCCCTGGTCAGTCCGCCGTTCGTGCGGAACCACTCCACCGTGTCGGCGTCCAGCACCTCGCTCCAGATGTACGAGTAGTAGCCGGCGCTGTAGCCGCCCGAGAACACGTGCGCGAAGTAAGTCGACGAGTACCGGGTGGGCACGGCCGGATCGTTCAGGCCGATGTCGGCGAGCGCGGCGTCCTCGAAAGCCGCCACGTCGTCGACCGTCGTGCCGACCGGCAGCAGGTGCCAGGCCTGGTCGAGCCAGGCGGCGGCGAGGTACTCGCTGGTCGCGAAGCCCTGGTTGAATGTCTCGGATGCCTGCAAGCGCTCGACGATCGCCGCATCCAGCGGCTCGCCGGTCTCGTGGTGCCGCGCGTACGAGTCCAGCACCTCAGGCCAGAGGATCCACATCTCGTTGACCTGGCTGGGGAACTCCACGAAGTCGCGGAAGACGTTCGTGCCGGAGAAGTGCGGGTAGGTCACCGTGGCGAACAGACCGTGCAGCGCGTGCCCGAACTCGTGGAACAGCGTCGTGACCTCATCCAGAGTGAGCAGGGTCGGCTGCCCGTCGCCGGGCTTGGCCACATTGAGGTTGTTCACCACGACAGACTTCGTGCCGCGCAGCCGGGACTGGTCGACGATCGAGTTCATCCACGCGCCGCCGCGCTTGGAGTCGCGGGTGTACAGGTCGAGGATGTACAGCCCCTGCGCGGAGCCGTCCTCGTTGAACACCTCGAAGACACGGGCATCCGGGTGGTACGACGAAAGGTCGGTGCGTTCGGTGAAGGTGACGCCGTAGAGCTTCGTCGCAGCGGCGAAGACGCCGTCCTGCAGTACGCGCTCGGCCTCGAACCACGGCCGCATCGCCGCCGAGTCGATGTCGTACTCGGCCTGACGCACCTTCTCCGTGTAGTAGGCCCAGTCATGCGCCTCGACGGCGAACGGCGTGGCCTCGGTCTCGTCCACGATCGCCTGCAGACGCGCAAGCTCGGCTGCCGCGTTGCGTGCCGCGGGGGCGGCCAGCCGGCGCAGCATCCGCTCAACCGCCTCGGGATCGTGGGCCGTCTCGTCCGCGGTGATCGCCGCGGCGTGCGTCGGATAGCCGAGCAGCTCGGCGCGCTCGGCGCGCAGCGCCGTGATCTCGGTCAGCACGGCCCCGTTGTCGTTGGCGTCGCCGCGGGACGCCCGAGAGCGCGAGGCCGCCATGATGCGGCGGCGGCTCTCGCGCACGTGGAGCGAGGCGAGATAAGGATGCCCGGTGAACAGCGGCAGTGTGACCAGGTATCCCTCGAGGTCGCGATCGGCGGCTGCCCGCTGCGCGGCGGAGAGCTCGCCCTCGGTGAGGCCGTCCAGCTCGGCGACATCCGTGAAGTGCACGGCGAGCTCGTTCGTGTCGGCGAGCAGGTTCTTCTCGAACGTCGTGCTCAGCGTGGACAGGCGCTGGTTCAGGTCGGTGAGCCGTGCCTTCGCCTCGTCGTCGAGTCCGGCGCCGGCGAGTGTCATCTCGCGGTGGCGGCGCTCGACGAGGTACCGCTGCTCGGCATCCAGGTCGAGCGCGCCGAGCTGCTCGTGCAGCCGGGAGATGCGCCAGTACAGCGCGGAGTCGAGCGCGATCGCATCCTGATGCGCGGCCATCAGCGGGGCCAGCTGCTCCTCGATCTCCTGGATCTCGGTCGTGGCATCCGCCGAGCTCACGGTGTAGAACGCCTGCGCGACGCGGTGCAACAGGTCGCCTGAGCGCTCCAGCGCCTCGATCGTGTTCTCGAAGGTCGGCATCGAGCGCACCATCGTGATGCGCTGCACCTCGGCGAGGTGCTCGCGGAACGCGGCTTCGAACGCCGGCAGGTAGTGCTCGGGCCGGATGGCGCCGTAGTCGGGCAGGCCATAGGGCAGCGCGGACGGAACGAGAAGCGGGTTGGCGTCGTCGGTCATCCTCCGAGCCTAGGGCCACAGCCGCCCGGAGTTGACAGCGAACCCCTGGACACTCACAATGATGAAAGCACTTTCGGAATGGTTATGAAAGTTGCTTAAGAAGACCTTTCGAAGAGGAACGGGACACCGATGTCGACCATCGATGTGAAGCTGATCGCCGAGTGCCTGGCGAGCCTGCGCGATCTCGGACGCGCGACGATCTCCGATCTCGCCGAGAGCACAGGTCTGTCCCGCCCGACCGTCACCGCTGCGCTCGGCTCGCTGACGGAGTCCGGCCTCGCGATCGAGCACGAGGCGCGCGCGGCGACCGGCCGCCCTGCCCGCACGTTCTCCGCCGTCGCGGGGTCACCCGTCATCGTCGGCATCGACCTCACCCGCAGCACGATCCGCCTCGTCATCGCCGACCGCACCGGTCGGGTCCTCGCCCGGCAGGACTCCGACATCGCGCCCCCGACCACCGCGCAGCCGTCGCTCGCACCGATGCGATCCCTGCTGCAGCAGACCATGGAGCGCATCGGCCACCGGCAGTCCGACGTCGCGGCGATCGGCATCGCCGTGGCCGGCCTGATCGACGAGGGCGGCATCCTCATCTCCGCCCCGCAGGTGACCGGCTGGAACGGCCGAGACCTCGCCTCGATGTTCACCGACGCGCTCGGTGCGCCCGTCGTGGTCGACAACGACCTGTCGCTCGCAGCGGAGGCCGAGTCCCGCGGAGGGGCGCTGGCCGACGCCGAGACCGGTGTCTACGCGCTGACCTGGCACCATGTCTCGGCACGCGTCACCGCATCGGGGCACGTGCTGCGCGGCCGCCGAGGGCGTGCCGGCGAGGTCGGACTGCTCCGTGCGTTCAGCGACGTCGCCGTGCCCGAGGGATCCCTCCTCGAAGCGGCTCCGCGCGTGGCCGCGGAGCTGCGCCTGCTGCGCGACGACCCTGCCGACCTGCGCGGCCTCGCCGCGCTCGAGTCGCTCAGCGCGGCGATGACGCCCGCGATGGCGGCCCTGCTGCTGACCGCAGACCCCGATGTCATCGTGCTCGGTGGCGAGCTCGGCGAGTTCGCCGACCTCATCGCCGGCCCCCTTGCTGAGGGCATCCGCACCGCCGTGACCGGCATCGACACCGGCACGCGGATCATCCGCGGGGGAGAGCTGGGGGCGGATGCCGCGGCGCTCGGCGCGCTCGGACTCGCCTTCGAGAAGCACTCCTCCCGCATCTACGGCGTGCCGGACGTCCCGGCGCCCGTCATCACCATCGACCCGGAGAACGAACAGATGACCACCGACACCGCCTCTGAGCAGGCTCCCTTCCGCGCCGCAGCGATCGGAGTCGGCGCCCGCGTCGGCCTCGCGCTGCATGTGAAGGAGGTGGGCGGCACGGTCGTCGCGGCGGTGGATCCCGACCCCCGCACCCATGAGCGCGCGGCACGGCTGTTCGGAGACATCCCGGTGTTCGCCTCTGTCGCGGAGCTGCTCGCATCGGGCATCGAGATCGACGGCGCCTTCGTGACCACCCCCGACTTCACGCATGCCGAGGTCGCGATCGAGCTCCTCGAGGCGGGCATCCCGTCGTACATCGAGAAGCCCCTCGCGATCTCGATCGAGGACGCCGACCGCATCCTCGAGACCGCCTACCGCACCGGCACCAAGGTGTACGTCGGCCACAACATGCGCCACATGCAGGTGGTCCGCATGATGAAGGACATCGTCGACCGCGGCGAGATCGGCGAGGTCAAGGCCATCTGGTGCCGGCACTTCGTCGGTCACGGCGGCGACTACTACTTCAAGGACTGGCACGCCGAGCGCGACAAGGCGATGAGCCTGCTGCTGCAGAAGGGTGCGCACGACATCGACGTGATGCACTGGATCGCCGGAACCTCCACCCGCTCGGTGGTGGGCATGGGCGACCTGGCGATCTACGGCGACGTTCAGTCACGGCGCGACAACTCGGATCGTCGCATGGGCGACTGGTTCTCGATGTCGAACTGGCCGCCGGCCGCGCAGCAGGACCTCAACCCCGTCATCGACGTCGAGGACATCTCGATGATCATGATGCGCACCGACTCCGGCGTGCTGATGAGCTACCAGCAGTGCCATTTCACCCCGGACTACTGGCGTAACTACACCGTGATCGGCACCGAGGGGCGCATCGAGAACTTCGACGATGACGCCGGAGGTGAGATCCGGCTCTGGAACGCCCGCAGCGACTACCTCGAGAAGGGCCACGTGCGCTACCCGATCGAGGACGGCGGCGACGGCGGCCACGGCGGCGCCGACCCGCTCACCGTCGCCGAGTTCGTGGAGTTCGTCCGCAGTGGCGCCCCGACCGACACCAGCCCGGTCGCGGCGCGGGATGCGGTGGCCGCGGGCATCGCCGGTGCGCTCTCGATCCGTTCGAACTCCGAGCCCTACGAGATCCCGCGCCTGAGCGACCAGATGCTCGACTACTTCGCGGCGCACCAGCCGGCGCGAGACTGATGCTGCGCTACGCGCTGCGGCGCATCCTGATGATGGTGCCGACCCTGATCGGGTCGACGCTGCTCGTCTATCTGCTCGTCTTCCTCATCCCCGGCGATCCGGTGACCCGGCTCGCCGGGGGTGAGAAGCGGCTCTCGGACTCGACCATCGCGGCGATCCGAGCGCAGTACAACCTGGACGATCCGTTCTTCGTGCAATATGCGAAGTATCTCTGGGGCGTGCTGCACGGCGACTTCGGCTACGACTTCAACGGCAACTCGGTCTCGACGCTGATCGCGACCGCGCTGCCCTACACGGTGGTGTTCGCACTGTCGGCGTTCGTGCTGAAGCTCATCATCGGCGTGTGCCTCGGCGTGTGGGCCGGCCTGCGGCAGGGGAAGTTCCCGGACAAGTTCAACCTGTTCTTCACGATCTTCTTCCTGGCCGTGCCGGGGTTCATCATCGCCTACTTCTCGCAGTACCTGTTCGGCATCAAGCTGCACTGGCTGCCGATATCCGGTGTGAGGGAAGGCTTCCCGCTCGCGTTCATCATGCCGGCGATGGTGCTGGCGCTCGAGACGGCATCGCCGCTGGCCCGCCTCAGCCGCACCAGTCTGGTCGACGTGCTGCGCTCGGACTACATCGTCACCGCGACGGCGAAGGGCATCGGTCCGCAGCGGATCATGTGGGTGCATGCCCTGCGCAACGCGTTCATGCCGGTCGTCACCTATCTCGGCCTGAGCATGGCCGCGCTGCTCGGCGGATCCGTGCTCATCGAGACGATCTTCAACCTGCCCGGCCTGGGCGGAACTCTCGCCCGGGCGATCGACCTGCAGAACGGCCCCGTGGTCGTGGGCGTCTCGGTGTTCCTGCTGCTGTTCTACCTGGTCGCGGCGCTGATCGTCGACCTGCTCTACCCGATCATCGACCCGAGGGTGCGCCATGTCTGAGTCCACCACGTCGCTCATCATCGCCCGGCGACGGCGCGGCCGCCCCCGCAGCGGGCTGCGCAGCCTCTGGAAGAGCCCGTTCTTCGACATCGCCGCGCATCATCGTCGTCGTCACGCTGATGGCGCTGTTCCCGACGCTCTTCACGAACATCGATCCGCGCGACTGTGATCTGTCGATGTCTCGCGTGGGGCCCGAGCCCGGTCACCCGATGGGCTTCGACATCCAGGGCTGCGACTACTGGTCGAACATCGTCTACGGCGCTCGGACGTCTCTGGAGGTCGGCGTCTACACCGCCGCGATCTCGTTCGTGATCGCCCTCATCGCGGGCTCCCTCGCCGGCTACTTCGGCGGCGTGACCGACTCGATCATCTCCTGGACCTCGAATGTCATCCTCGGCATCCCGGTCGGCATCGCCAGCCTCGTCATCCTCTACCAGTTCCGCTCCCGCACGGTGTGGACCATCGTGTTCGTGCTGGTGCTGTTCAGCTGGGCGGCGACGATGCGGTACATGCGCAGCTCGGTGATGCAGGTGCGCAACCTGGAGTACATCCAGGCCGCCCGCGGACTGGGCGTCGGCCCGTGGCGCATCCTGCGCTCGCACGTGATCCCCAACGCCGTGACCCCGCTGATCGTGATGACGACCCTGTCCGTCGGTGCGGGCATGGCCGCGGAGGCGGGCTTCTCGATCCTCGGCGTCGGCCTCAAGCTGCCCGCCTTCTCGTGGGGCATCCAGATCGCCCTCGCGAGCCAGGACGGCAACTGGCAGATCGCTCCACTCCTGATGTTCTTCCCCACGCTGATGCTGGGCCTGACCACGCTCGCCTTCGTCGTGCTGGGTGAGAGCCTGCGCGACGCCCTCGATCCGAAGGCCCGCCGATGACCGCCCTGCTGGACGTCCAGAACCTGTCCCTCGAGTTCCGATCGCCCGGGAACCCGCCCATCGCCGCCCTTCAGGATGTCAGCTTCACCCTCGACCGCGGCGAGACCCTCGCCGTGCTCGGCGAGTCGGGCTCGGGCAAGAGCATCACCGCGAAGGCGATCATGGGCATCCTGCCCAAGCCCGCCTCGACCATCACCGACGGCCGCATCCTGTTCGACGGTGACGACCTGCTCACGCTGCCGGCGGCGAAGCTGCGCAAGGTGCAGGGCGCACGGATCGCCATGGTGTTCCAGGACGCGCTGAGCGCGCTCAATCCCGTGCAGACGGTGTCCACGCAGATCGCGGAGCTGTACCGCGTGCACCGGGGCATGCCGAAGAAGCAGGCGCGTGAAGCGGCAATCGAGATGATGCGCGCCGTGCGCATCCCGGATGCCGCGAACCGGGCGGACGACTACCCGTTCCAGTTCTCCGGCGGCATGCGCCAGCGCATCATGATCGCGATGGCTCTGGCGCTGGACCCCGACATCCTCATCGCGGACGAGCCGACCACGGCCCTCGACGCCACCGTGCAGGCGCAGATCCTGGAGCTGCTCGGCGAGATCACGCAGGAGCGGAAGATGGCGCTGCTGATGATCACGCACGACCTGGGCGTGGCCGGCCAGCTGGCGGACCGCGCACTCGTGATGTACGCCGGCCGGGTCGCAGAATCCGGGCCGATCGGGCCGATGTTCGACAGCCCCGCGCACCCCTACACGAAGGGCCTGCTCGGCTCGATCCCCAGCGCAGCGCACCGCGGCGGGGATCTGCCCACGATCCAGGGGCTGCCGCCGGACATCGCGCAGCGCCCGCCCGGATGCAGCTTCAACCCGCGCTGCGGGTATGCCACGTCCGAGTGCCGCACGGTGCTGCCGCCACTGGACCTCTTCACCCCCGAGCGGGCCGCGGCCTGCCACCACAAACAGGAGGTGATCGCCGATGTCGCTGTTGGAGCTTGACTCGGTGCGCCGCTTCTACAAGCAGAAGCACACGATGTTCTCGCGTGGCGAGCACGGTCAGGTGCGCGCCGTCGACGGCGTCGACTTCACAGTCGAAGAGGGCGAGACCGTCGGCCTGGTGGGGGAGTCGGGCTGCGGCAAGTCCACGCTCGCCCGCATCATCTGCGGCTTGGAGCCGCCGAGCGAGGGCACGGTGCGCTGGAACGGCGCGGATGTCGGAGCCATGTCGCATTCGGAGCGGAAGAGGCTCCTGCACCGCGAGGTGCAGATGGTGTTCCAAGACCCGCACGCCTCGCTCGACCCGCGTCGCTCGGTCGGGCAGTCCATCGCCGAGGGGATCACCACACACAGGCTGCTCCCCGCCTCGAAGGTCGAGGCGCGCGTGGGCGAGCTGCTCACCCAGGTCGGCCTGAATCCCGACCACGCGCATCGCTATCCGCACGAGTTCTCCGGCGGGCAGCTGCAGCGCATCGGCATAGCCAGGGCGCTGGCGGTGGAGCCGAAGCTCCTGGTGTGCGATGAGCCGGTCTCGGCGCTGGACATCTCGGTGCGTGCACAGGTGCTGAACCTGCTGAACCGGCTCAAGCGCGAGCTCGGGCTCTCGATCATCTTCATCGCGCACGACCTGGATGTTGTTCAGCACATGTCGGACCGCATCGTGACGATGTATCTCGGCAAGGTCGTCGAGCAGGGGGACTGCGACGACGTGTACGGGGCGACGGCCCACCCGTACACGCGCGCACTGCTCTCCGCCATTCCCCGCAAGCTGGCGCCGAACGAGCGCCTGGAGCGTGTCGTCCTCGAGGGTGACCCGCCCTCGCCGATCGATCCTCCGCCCGGATGCCCGTTCCACACCCGCTGCTATGCGGCGATCGAACGGTGCGCCACCGATGTCCCCGCGCTCGATGCCGTCCCCGGCGGACGGGCGGGGCACCGGGCCTCCTGCCATCTCGCCGCGCAGATCACCCTGTCCCGCGTCGGCATGGTGTCCACGATCTCCACCCCTTCCTCCCCATCCGAAAGGAACACCTGATGAAAAGCACCACAAGCCGCATCGCGGTCGGCATCGTCGCCGCCGCGGCGTGCGCGACGATGCTGACCGGATGTCTCGGTCAGTCCTCCGACGCAGGCGAGGGCAAGACGTCGTTCGTCGCCGTCAACAACGGCGAGATCGGACGCATCACCGGCGCCCAGAACCCTGGCAGCCAGATCGCCATGGCGCTCTGCGAGCCACTCACCGGCATCGAGGAGGACGGCAAGGTCTTCATGCGCGGCGCCGAGTCCCTCCAGAGCGACGACCAGGTGCACTGGACGGTGAAGGTCGCAGACGGCCACACCTTCTCGGACGGCACTCCGATCACCGCGAAGACCTACGTCGACACCTTCAACTTCGTCGGCGCCGGCAAGAACGCGATGCCCTCCAACTACGCCTACGGCCCTATCAAGGGGTACGACGAGCTGAACCCCGCCGAGGGCGAGGCCACGGCGACCGAGTTCTCCGGCATCAAGCTCGTCGATGACAGCACTTTCACCATCGAGACCAAGACGCCGAACAACGACATGCCGTTCATCCTGTCGCAGCTGGCCTTCTGTCCGATGCCGGAGAGCGCGTTCGCAGACCCGGTGGCCTACGACAAGAAGCCGATCGGCAACGGCGTCTACACCCTGGAGAAGCTCGATCCCCAGGTCGAGGCCGTGCTGAAGAAGGACCCGAAGTACAAGGGCTGGGTGCCGAAGGGCGCCGCGGATCAGATCACCTTCCGCGTCTACACCGACACGAACACGGCGTACCAGGATGTCGTGGCGGGCAACGCCGACGTACTGCGCAGCCTGCCGCCGGGGCTGATCGCCCAGGGGCGCAACTCGCTCGGTGACAAGGGCCTCACCGCGATCGACCGCAACACGCTGCAGACCTACTTCACGTGGCCGACATACCTCGACAAGACCTTCCCGATCGAGGTGCGTCAGGCGTTCTCGATGATCGTCAACCGCGAGAGCATCTCGAAGGATCTGTTCAAGGACGCCACGGTCCCGGCCACCTCGATGATGCCGAACTCGGTGTCGGCCTACCGCGAGGGCGCCTGCGGCCAGTACTGCACATTCGACCCGGATGCCGCGAAGGCGCTGATCGCGAAGTCCGGCTTCACAGGGTCGATCCCGCTGAACTACTCCTCGGACAACACGACCGACGCCGCGACCGCGCTGGCCGTCTCGAACTCCGCCAAGGAGATCGGACTGAACGTCGAGCCCAAGCCGGTGCCGGCCGCCGCGCTGGCGGAGACGATCAACACCTACAAGCTGGACGGTCCGGTCATCCAGCTCTGGGGCTCGTCGTTCCCCGCCGCATCCGAGTGGATCGCTTCGGTGTACGTCGACGCGAACTACCGACTGCAGTACACCGACGAGGTGGGGCAGGCAGCCGTCGATGCCGCGCTCGCCGCGCCGACTCAGGAGGAGGCCGACGCGCTCTGGCAGAAGGCCGAGGACCGCATCCTCGCCGACCAGGTGATCCAGCCGCTGTACCAGCAGGTGATGTACATCGCCCACACCGAGTGCATGACTCCGCACGCGGCGGGTGGTGACATGCAGATCTACCGCACGCAGGTGACCTGCACCAAGTGACCCGCTGACAGCGGTGACGGCGAGGGCCGGGACGGGGCGATCCTCCGTTCCGGCCCTCGGTCGCGCTCAGACGGTCAGGGTCGCCATGACGCGCTCGAGGGCCTCGGCGACCAGACGCACCGACCGGCGGCGCAGGTTCTCCGGTCGCGCCAGCACGTCGATCATGCGGTTGGTGCTGACGCCGCGCAGCGGCTTGCGCACTACCCCGGAGACACCCGCGGCGAGAGAGGTGTAGCGCGGCAGCATCCCGATCACGCCTCCGGAGGCGACGACCGCGGCGACGACGCCGTAGTCGTTGATGCGGTGCACGATCTCGACCGGTCTGTTGGTCACCGCCGAGATCGTGCGCAGCACGTCGTCGGGGGAGTATCCGGTGCGGCTGGTGACCCAGCGCTCGCCGACGACCTGCTCCGGCGTCAGGGTCGCCTGCGCCGCCAGCGGATGCGATGCGGCGAGCGCGACGTCGAGCGGTTCGGTCGCCAGGGGGACGGAGCGGATGCCGCTGCGCGGCCAGGTCGCGCTGTGCTCCATGCGGTGCGCGAGGACGAGGTCGTAGCGGGCGGTGAGCGCAGGGAACTCGCTCTGCGCGACGTCCTCATCGGTGAACCGGATGGTCGGCACGCCCTCTCCGGTGCCCAGCTCGCGCACCAGAGGGCCGAAGAGAGCCTGGGCGGCGCTGAGGAAGCCGCTCACCGTGACGACACCACCGGGGGCGGCCTCGAAGCGGTCCACGGCGGTGCGCGCCGCGGCCATCGCGTCGAGGGCGGACGCGCCCGCCTCTGCGAGAACCTCGCCGGCCGGGGTCAGCACGAGAGTCCGGCCCTGCTTGCGCGTGAGCGGGGTGGTGAAACCCTGCTGCAGCGCACTGAGCTGCTGCGAGATCGCGGACGGCGAGACGTGCAGCGCCTCGGCCGCGGCGGTGACGCTGCCGAGCGCGCTGAGCTCGCGCAGGATCTGCAGTTGCTGGAGGTTCATCCCCTCATCCAACCATGAAGCAAAGCTAAGTAATATATCCAGGAACTGCCCATTGATCTTCATGGTTGAGGGGAGTGGGATCGAAGTATGAAGGCTCTGTTCAAGGACGGCCCGCACGCCGGGCTCGCACTCGTCGATCGTCCCGACCCCGTCGCTGGACCAGACGAGGTCGTCATCCGGGTGCTGCGCACCGGCATCTGCGGCACCGACCTGCACATCGAGCGCTGGGACGACTGGGCGGACTCCGAGGTGCGCACCCCGCTGATCCCCGGGCACGAGTTCTACGGCGAGGTCGTCGAGGTCGGACCGCTGGCGCACGACATCAAGGTCGGCGACCGCGTCTCCGGCGAAGGGCACATCGTCTGCGGCATGTGCCGCAACTGCCGTGCAGGGCGTCGCCAGATGTGCATCCGCACCATCGGCCTCGGCCTGCACCGCGACGGCGCCTTCGCCGAGTACCTCTCGCTGCCCGCCACCAACGTCTGGGTGCACCACTCCGACATCGAGCCCGAGGTCGGCGCGATCTTCGACCCGCTCGGCAACGCCGTGCACACAGCCCTGGCGTTCCCGGTCATCGGCGAGGACGTGCTGGTCACCGGATGCGGCCCGATCGGCCTGATGGCGATCGCGGTGGCCCGGCACGCCGGCGCCCGGTTCATCACCGCCACCGACATCAGCGCCCCTCGGCTCGAGCTCGCCACTCTGATGGGCGCCGACCAGGTGGTCGACGTGTCGAGGCAGGACGTGCGCGATGCGCAGAAGGCGCTCGGCATGCGCGAGGGGTTCGACGTCGGCTTTGAGATGAGTGGCGCGCCCAGCGCTCTGCCGACCATGATCGAGAACATGAACCACGGCGGCCGGATCGCCATGCTCGGCCTGCCCAGCGCGCCGTTCGGTGTGGACTGGGGCAAGATCGTCACGCACATGCTGACGATCAAGGGCATCTACGGTCGAGAGATGTTCGAGACCTGGAACGCGATGGGCGCCATGCTGCAGACCAGCCCGGCGCTGCGCGAGGCCATCGGCAGGATCATCGCCGACGTCATCCCGGCATCCGACTGGGAGAAGGGCTTCGCGGCCGCGGCATCCGCCGGCACCGGCAAGATCATCCTGGACTGGACGCGGCTCTGAGCCGCAGGAACGAGACGCACATGTACGGGACATTCCAGCAGCACCTGACCACAGAGCTCGACGGCATCGAGCAGGCCGGACTCACCAAGCACGAGCGCGGCATCCGCGGACCGCAGAGCGCGCAGATCGTGGCCGACGGCGCAGAGGTGCTGAACTTCTGCGCGAACAACTACCTCGGCCTCGCCGACGACCCGCGCATTCTCGAGGCGGCCAAGGGCGCGCTCGACGAGTGGGGCTACGGCATGGCCAGCGTGCGGTTCATCTGCGGCACGCAGGAGCAGCACCTCGAGCTGGAACGGCGCCTCGCGGCCTTCCTCGGCACCGACGACGCGATCCTGTTCTCGTCCTGCTTCGACGCGAACGGCGGCGTCTTCGAGACGCTGTTCTCCGCGGAGGACGCGATCATCTCCGACGAGCTGAACCACGCGTCGATCATCGACGGGATCCGGCTGTCGAAGGCCCGCCGCCTGCGCTACCGCAACAGCGACATGGCCGATCTCGAGCAGCAGCTGAAGGATGCCGCTGACGCGCGCTTCCGCGTGATCGTGACCGACGGCGTGTTCTCGATGGACGGATACATCGCCAAGCTCCCCGAGATCTGCGATCTGGCCGAGAAGTACGACGCGCTGGTGTTCGTGGACGACTCGCACGCGGTCGGCTTCATCGGCGAGAACGGCCGGGGCACGCCCGAGCTGTGCGGCGTCTCGGATCGCGTGGACATCTACACCGGCACCTTCGGCAAGGCGCTCGGCGGAGCATCCGGCGGGTATGTCGCGGCACACCGGGACATCGTCGCCCTGCTGCGTCAGCGCTCGCGCCCCTACCTGTTCTCGAACACCCTCGCGCCGTCGATCGTGGCCGGCACGCTGACCGCACTCGACCTGGTCGAGGGATCGGCGGCGCTGCGCGCGCAGCTGCGCGAGAACGCCGAGCTGTTCCGTCGGCGGATGACGGAGGAGGGCTTCGACCTGCTGCCGGGCGAGCACCCGATCGTGCCCGTGATGTTCGGCGACGCCGCGCTGACCGCGCGGATCGCCGCCGAGATGCAGCGCCAGGGCGTGTACGTGACGGCGTTCAGCTTCCCTGTGGTGCCGCGCGAGAAGGCGCGCATCCGCGTGCAGCTCTCGGCCGCGCACACTCCCGAGCAGGTCGAGCGGTGCGTGGCGGCGTTCGTCGCGTCGCGGGATGCGGTCGCAGCTGCCTGAGCGGCGCGGCCGGCCGCGGATGTCCGAGGCCGGGGGCAGGATCATGGGATGGATGCTGAACTCACCGCGCGACGAGGACTGATCGACCAGCTGACCGAGCAGGGGAGCATCCGATCCGATCGGGTGCGCGGTGCGTTCGAGCGTGTGAGACGCTCGGCGTTCATCCCCGACACTCCGCTGGACCAGGTGTATGCGGACCGTACTCACACGGTCGCGGAGGATGACGGGGTCAAGGTCAGCACCGTGTCAGCGCCGTCGATGCAGGCGACGATGCTGGAGATCGTCGAACCCGCACCCGGTGAGGACGTGCTCGAGATCGGCTCAGGGGGCACGAATGCGGCGCTGCTGGCCGAGATGGTCGCGCCGGGTGGCTCGGTGTGGACGGTCGACATCGACGAGCGGGTGATCGACCGCGCACGCGCATCGCTCGCGCAGCATCCCACCCCGGTACCGGTGCGAGTGGATCAGGTCGACGCATGGGCGCCTGGTACGCCGATCACTGAGGCATCGTTCGATCTGGTGGAGTTCACCGTCGACACCTGGACCTTCCCGGAGTGGCTGCTCCGCGTGCTGCGCCCTGGAGCCAGGGTCGCCGCGCCGATGAGCGTGTGCAACGTCGGATGCGGGTGGGCCCTCGAACATGACGGCGTCCGCCTGATCAGCCGGACGCCGTTCCCCGGCGGCTTCGTCGGGGCGCGGGGTGCGGGGGCCGAGGGCGAGGAGCCGGAGGAGGTTCAGAGCGGCGACGTCGTGCTGGCTGCGGATCGCGTGGTCGACGCGGACTGGCTCGCGTCGGTGCTCTCGCGCGAGGGAGAACCGACAGGAATCGTCACCCATCGCGTCCTGGGGTCGATGTACCTGCCGCTCTTCCTGCGGATTCTGTGCGGCGCGGAACGCGCCGGTTCCATCCGCAGCGCGTCGCAGAGCAAGACGAACGGTTTCCCGGGAGCCTCCTGGATGAAGACTCCGGTCTGGCTCGCGGACGACGGGCTCGCGGTGATCGATCATGTCCTGGCGGGCGACGGCGTCGACGTCTTCGTGCGTTCCTTCGGCTCTGACGGACCTGAACTCGCGGAACGGATGGCGGAGCGGGTGCGCACGTGGCAGGAGGGGATCGGAGGGCCGTGCTTCGAGGCGATCCCGATCTCCGCGGTGCGCGAGCCGGCCCCGGACGGCATTCGTGTGCTCCGCCGCGGATCCTGGGAGTTCCGGCTGTCCTGGGAAGGGTGAGCCGTCACACTCCGTGCACCGGACCCCGCCGCCCCTATCATCGGAGTTCCGGGCGGCGGGGACGGGAACGGTGATCATGACGCGACCTGTGGTCCCCGTCCTGTGCGCGGCTGCGGCGATGCTCCTGGTGGGCACGTCGGCGGCTGTCGCGGCGCTGATCGCCGACTTCCCGGTCCTGTTCGGACAGGCGGTGCGCTTCGCGATCGCTGCGGCCATCCTGCTGGTCGTCGTCGCCGTCCAGCGCGTGCCCCGCGCCACCCTCACGCTGCGCGACCTGCTGCTGCTGATCGCCCTCGCGGCCACCGGGCTGGTCGGCTTCAACCTCTTCCTCATCGAGGCGACCCGACATGCCAGCCCGGCACTGATCGGCTCGGTCGTCGGGGCGGTGCCGATCGTGCTCGCCCTCGCCGGTCCGCTGATGCAGCGGCGTGCGCCGAGCCGCCGCGTCGTGATCGCCGCGATCATCGTCGCGGTGGGCACCGCGGTGGCCGCGGGGTGGGGGAGCGGGGACCTGCTCGGGCTCGTGCTCGCGTTCGGGGCGATGCTGTGCGAGGTGCTGTTCTCGCTGCTCGCCGTGCCGTTGTTGCCGCGGCTCGGAGCGACCCGGGTATCGGCCTACGCGGCCGTCACCGCAGTCCCGTTGCTCCTGATCGCAGGATGGCTGACTGGTGAGGTCTCCGCCCTGCGCTCACCGACGGGTGCGGAGCTCGCCGCATTCGTCTATCTCGGCGTCGTGGTCACCGCCGTCGCCTTCCTGCTCTGGTACAGCGCCCTGAACAGGCTCGGCCCCGACCGGGCAGGCCTGTTCGCAGGACTGGTGCCGGTAGGCGCACTCGTGACCACGGTTCTGCTCGCCATCGCGCCGGTGGGAGTGGCGGAGGTGCTGGGCGCGGCGCTGATCGCCGCCGGCATCGTGTACGGCATGCTGGTGCCGGCGTCCGATCCGCGTGATTCCGCGTCGGAGCGGGCGATCGCGGCCCCGGACTGAACATCCCCGAAAACTTTTGCAAAGAAACACTTGCAAAGAAGTCTTTGCATAGGTATCTTTGCATGCATGACGAACGAAACCGCTGACTTCGGGCCGGAGGCCGGTCGCACTCTGGACGCCGGGGCGCTCAAGGCGCTCGCGCATCCGCTGCGGGTGCGCATCTACAACCTGCTCGGTGAGCGCGGCCCGCAGACCGCCAGCACACTGGCGGCTCTGATCGGGGAGACGTCCGGGGCGACGAGTTATCACCTGCGCGCTCTCGCCGCACACGATCTGATTCGCGAGGTCGTTGGGCGGGGCACCGCGCGGGAGCGCTGGTGGGAGGTGCCCAGGGGCAGCGTCAACGTCCCCGGCCCACAGGAGACATCGTCGCCGGCTGCCCGCGCGGCATCCCAGGTCGTCATGTCGGAGTTCTTCCGCCTGCGCAACGACTCCCTGATGGAGTACCTGAATCGGTCGCAGACGGAGCAGCCGGAGGAGTGGCGGGACCTCGGCCTCGTCCTCACCTCCCGCCTCGACCTCACCCCGGAGCAGATGGTGGCGGTGCGGAACGAGCTGAAGGGCGTACTGGATAGGGCCGCCGAACGGTACCGCGACCAGGAGGGTGCACCGGGCACTCGACGGGTATCCATGCGAACCGAGATCTTCGATCTGGCAGACGGGCCGGATCGTCACGCGAGCAACGACAAGAGCATCGAGGAGTAATCATGACCGCCGCAACGCTGCACATCGCCACTCCCACCGCCACCGAGCGCACCCTGCTGCGCGTCGCCGACGGCCTGACCGCCTACGTCGCTCACCGCCGTGAGCGCCGCATCGAGCGCCGCGAACTCGCGCTCGACCTGCTGCGCGAGCAGCAGTCCCGCAAGCGCGACCCGCGCGCCGTGGACCACGCGCTGGCGATGCAGGGCGTGAACCGCCGCTGAGGCCCGCCCATGACGAGGCCCCTGTCGCGATCGCGACAGGGGCCTCGTCATGTCTGCTCAGTCCTGGAACGGACGGGCGATCACATCGCCGGATGCGGTGAGCAGGACCTCCCACCCGGCATCCAGCTCGGCGATCGGACGGCCCTCGAGCCAGGTCAGGGTCCAGTGTGCGCTCAGCGGTTCCTGAGCCTGACGAAGGGCCTCCTCGACCTCCGCGATGCCGGGTCGCAGCGCTGCCGGGACGGATGCCGGCGGCTCAGCGCCCGCGGCCCAGCGCGTGCCGAGCTGCATCACGCCTCCTCGACAGGGGCAAGTTCGATCGCGGTGACGGCGAACTCCTCGGCCTCGGTGAAGGACAGCTCGGCGATGCGACCAACGGCACGCAGGTCGTCTGCGGCGGCCTCGAGTGCCGCGATCTTCGCCGCAGGAGCCGCGATGGTCGCCGAGGCGACGGGCGTCTTCTGCGAGGCCTTCGCCTCGGTCTTGGCGCGGCGGATGCCGATCAGCGCCTCGCTCGCGGTCGCGAGCACGACGGCGTCGCCCTCGATTCCGAGCGGCTCCGGCCAGGATGCGGTGTGGATCGAGCCCTCCTCGAACCACGACCACGCCTCCTCCGTGGCGAACGACACGATCGGGGCGAGCAGACGCAGCAGGGTCGACAGCGCCAGGCGCAGCGCGAGCGCGGCGGATGCCTGACCGACGTTCGTCTGATCGTAGGCGCGCTCCTTCACCAGCTCGAGGTAGTCGTCGCAGAAGGTCCAGAAGAACGCCTCGGTGATCTCGAGCGCCTTCGCCTGGTCGTAGTTCTCGTAGGCGGCGGTGGCGCCCTGCACCACCTGGTCGAGCGCCGTCAGCATCGAGGCATCCAGCGCGTGCGTGATCTGCGCGCCCTCGGGAACGGGGAACGACAGCACGAACTTCGCCGCGTTGAGGATCTTGATCGCCAGGCGACGACCGATCTTCACCTGCGTGGGGTTCTGCGGGTCGAACGCCGCATCCATGCCCAGGCGGCTCGAGGCCGACCAGTAGCGCACCGCGTCGGAGCCGTGCTTGTCGAGGATGTCGGCCGGGGTGACCACATTGCCCTTCGACTTGGACATCTTCTTGCGGTCGGGGTCGACGATGAAGCCGGAGATCGCCGCGTTGGCCCACGGCGAGCGCTGGTCCTCAAGGGTCGAGCGCAGCATGGTGGAGAACAGCCAGGTGCGGATGATGTCCTGGCCCTGCGGGCGCAGGTCGAAGGGCGCCACGAGGTTCCAGAGCTCCTCGTCGCGCTGCCAGCCGCCGGCCAGTTGAGGGGTGAGCGAGGAGGTCGCCCAGGTGTCGAAGATGTCCTTCTCGGCGTCGAATCCGCCCGGCACGCCGCGCTGCTCCTCGGTGTAGCCGGCGGGCAGGTCGGTGGTCGGGTCGATCGGAAGGCTCTCCAGCGACGGGGTCAGCACGCGGTCGTAGTCACGCTCGCCGTTCGCGTCGAGGGCGTACCAGACCGGGATCGGCACGCCGAAGAAGCGCTGTCGTGAGATCAGCCAGTCGCCGGTCAGACCGCCGACCCAGTTCTCGTAGCGCACGCGCATGAAGTCCGGATGCCAGGCCAGCTCGCGTCCGTTGGTGATGAGCTGCTCGCGCAGCGCCTCGTCGCGGGCGCCGTTGCGCAGGTACCACTGCCGGGTCGAGACGATCTCGAGCGGGCGGTCGCCCTTCTCGAAGAACTTCACGGCGTGGTTGAAGGGCTTGCCCACCTCGAGGAGCTCTCCGCTGCCCTGGAGCAGCTCCACCATCTGCTTGCGCGCGCTGAACACCGTCTTGCCCGCCAGCTCGGCGTACGCCGCCCGGCCGGCATCCGAGACGATGGCCTCGGGGGCGTCGGGCAGCACACGGCCGTCCATGCCGAGGATCGTGCGCACCGGCAGGTCGAGCTCGCGCCACCACACGATGTCGGTCACGTCGCCGAAGGTGCAGATCATGGCGATTCCGGAGCCCTTGTCGGGCTGGGCGAGGTGGTGCGCGAGCACAGGCACCTCGACGTCGAACAGCGGCGTGCGCACGGTCTTGCCGAAGTACGGCTGGTAGCGCTCGTCGTCGGGGTGCGCCACGAGGCCCACGCAGGCCGCGAGCAGCTCGGGGCGGGTGGTCTGGATCTCGATGTCGCCGGAGCCGTCCGACTTGTGGAACGCGATGCGGTGGTACGAGGCCGGCTGCTCGCGGTCCTCGAGCTCGGCCTGCGCGATCGCGGAGCGGAAGTCGATGTCCCACAGCGTCGGCGCGAGCGACTGGTAGGCCTCGCCGCGCTCCAGTCCGCGCAGGAAGGCGAGCTGACTCTGCCGGATGGTCTCCGACGAGATGGTGCGGTAGGTCTGGGTCCAGTCCACGCTCAGGCCCAGCTGGCGGAACAGCGCCTCGAAGTGCTTCTCGTCCTCTTCGGTGAGGCGCTCGCACAGCTCGATGAAATTGCGGCGGCTGATCGGCTGCTGGTCCGCGGCGCGGGACGACTTGTTGTCGCCGCCCTCGAACGGGGGCGTGAAGTCGGGGTCGTAGGGCAGCGACGGGTCGCAGCGCACGCCGTAGTAGTTCTGCACGCGTCGCTCCGTGGGCAGGCCGTTGTCGTCCCAGCCCATCGGGTAGAAGACCCTCTTGCCGCGCATCCGTTCGAAACGGGCCTTGATGTCGGTGTGCGTGTACGAGAACACGTGGCCGATGTGCAGGCTGCCGGAGGCGGTGGGTGGGGGAGTGTCGATCGAGTAGACCCCGGCGCGGCCGGCCTCGGCGGCGCGGATGCGGTCGAACAGGTAGGTGCCGTTCGTGGCCCAGGTCTCACCCCATTTCGCTTCGAGACCTTCGAGGGCGGGCTTGTCGGGAATCGCGGACGCGGCGTGCTCGGACATAGGGGGTCTCCTTGAGCGATGTATGCGGCACTGTGTGAGCGTGCCTGAGTGTGGGTTGTCGGGCCAGTCTATCGGTGGGCGCCGGATACCCGGTTCTTCGACCGCGTCCATCAATCCCGGCTAAGCTGGAATGTCCCGTCCCCGCACCCTTCCGAGGTCACGCATGCCTTCTCGCTCCGCGCGCCGTCTTCTTCCACTCGCCGCCCTCGCTGCGGCATCCGCTCTGGTGCTGAGCGCGTGCGCCGCGCCGTCCGGCGACGACGCCGGGACGTCCGACGCCGAACTGGTCTGGGCGATCGAGGGCGCGAACCTGTCGGCCGGCAAGATGGATCCGCAGGTGAGCCAGCTCGACGTGACCGCCATGGTGCAGCGTCAGGTGCTCGACTCGCTGGTGTTCCAGGAGGCCGACGGGTCGTTCTCGCCGTGGCTGGCCAAGAAGTGGACCGTGTCTGACGACGGGAAGACCTACACGTTCGAGCTGCGCGACGACGTGACGTTCACCGACGGCACGCCGTTCGACGCGGATGCGGTGAAGGCGAACTTCGATCGCATCGTCGACCCGGCAACGAAGTCGGCGCAGGCCGCCAGCATGCTCGGCGGTGAGCTGTACGCCGGCACGAAGGTGATCGACGCGCACACCGTCGAGGTCGGCTTCACCCAGCCCTACGCGCCGTTCCTGCAGGCCGCGAGCACCGCGCAGCTGGGCTTCTGGTCGCCGAAGGTGCTGAAGAGCTCTGCCGACAAGCTCGCCGCGGGCGGTCCCGACGTGAACGTCGGCACCGGACCGTTCGTGCTCAGCGAGTACACGGCCGACCAGGAGATCGTCTACACCCGCAACGACGACTACGCGTGGGGACCGGACGGCGCGAAGAAGCCCGCGATCAAGACGCTGCGCGTCGACATCCTGCCCGAGGCATCCGTGCGCGCCGGTGTGGTGTCCTCCGGTGAGGCGGATGTCGCGAGCCAGCTGCCGCCCAACGTCGTCGGCGACCTCGGCGGCGACGTCACCGTCGACGCGAAGGAGTACCCGGGCCTGCCGTACTCGCTCCTTCTGAACGAGAAGTACGGCGTGTTCGCCGATCAGAAGGTGCGCCAGGCGTTCGAGCGCGCGATCGACGTGGATGCCGCGGTGAAGCAGATCTTCTTCGGCGAGTTCCCGCGGGCCTGGAGCATCCTCGGCCCCACCACCCCCGGCTACGACAAGAGCCTCGAGGGCAGCTGGCCCTTCGACGCCGAGAAGGCGAACGCCCTGCTGGACGAGGCCGGCTGGACGGGGCGCGACAAGGACGGGATCCGGATGAAGGACGGCAAGCGCCTCTCCGCCCGCTGGATCGCGTGGACGCCGATCTCGGACGACAAGGCTGCCCTGGCGAACGCCGTGCAGTCCGACCTGAAGAAGGTCGGCTTCGAGATCACGCGCGAAGCCCTCGAGCCCGCTGCGTACAACGAGCAGTACGGTCCGAAGACCTACGACATCACGGACTGGGACTTCTCCGGTGTCGACGCCGACCTGCTGCGCAGCCACCTCGGCACCGACGGCTTCCAGAACGCGTCGCAGGTGAGCGATCCCGCGGTCGACAAGCTGCTGGCCGACGGGCTGGCGTCGTCGGACCAGGCGGAGCGCAACGGCATCTACCAGGACGTGCAGGAGTGGAATGCCCAGCACGTCGCGATCGTGCCGCTGTACGTGAACTCCGCGATCACCGCGCAGAACAAGGACGTGAAGGGACTCGCCTACGACCTCTACGGACGTCCGCTGTTCTACGGCGTGAGCGTCGCGGGCTGACGTACGCTCACTGACGTGACCCGTCGCGCGTTGACCCGGATCGCCGGGCTCGCGGCATCCGTCCTCGTCGTCCTGTGGGGCGCCGCGACGCTGGCGTTCCTCGCCTTCCGGATCATCCCGGGCGATGCGGTGTCGGTGATGCTCGGACCGCAGGCCCAGGTGAGCGACGAGGTCAAGGCGGGCATCCGCACCGAGCTCGGCCTGGACCGCCCGCCGCTCGAGCAGTACTTCTCGTACCTGGGCGGGCTGCTGCGCGGCGACCTCGGCACCTCGTACCAGCTGCGGCTGCCGGTGGCCGAGGTGATCGGCCGGCAGCTCGGGCCGACTGTGCAGTTGACCGCGGTCGCGCTGCTGATCGCGCTGGTGCTGGCCTTCGTCGTCGCGCTGTTCGCACGCCGCGGCGTGGCCAGGGGGATCGTCGTGACGGCCGAACTGATCGTGCTGTCCTCGCCGGTGTTCTGGATCGGGCTGGTGCTGCTCGGGGTGTTCGCGTTCGGGCTGGGCTGGTTCCCGGTGGCGGGCACGCGCAGCCCGGCGACGATCGTGCTGCCCGCCGTGACCCTCGCGCTGCCGATCGCGGCGCTGATCGGTCAGGTGCTGCGCGACGGCATGGACCAGGCCGAGCGGCAGACGTTCGCCGAGACCGTTCGGGCGCGCGGCGCGGGACCCGCGCGACTCACGCTGCACCACTCGCTGCGGCACGCCGCCTCCAGCACCATGACCCTGGCGGCCTACCTGGTCGGATCTCTGCTGGGCGGCGCTGTGCTCGTCGAGACGGTGTTCGCCCGCCCCGGACTGGGCAGAGTGACACTCGCCGCGATCGTCGACCGCGACGTGCCCGTGGTCGCCGGCGTGATCATGCTCAGCGCCCTGGTGTTCGTGATCGTGAACGTGATCGTCGAGCTGCTGCATCCGCTGATCGATCCGCGGCTGCGGGAGAGGCCGGCCTCGATCGCCGCACCCGAGATCGGGGAACGGCGATGAGGGGCCGGATGCTGGGGATGTGGATCGCCGTCGCCTTCCTGGCGCTGGTCGCGCTCGCGGCGTTCCTGCCGGGGCTGCTCGCCACGCACGACCCGCTGCAGACCGACGTGCGCGCAGCGCTGCTGCCACCGGGCCCGGAGCACCTGTTCGGCACCGATCAGTCCGGCCGCGACGTGTACTCGAGGGTCGTGTACGGGGCCGCGCGCTCGGCCGGCATCGGCCTGCTCGCCACCACGCTCGCCCTCGTCGTCGGTCTCGCGGTCGGCGCGCTGTCGGGTGTGGCCCCGCGGACGGTCGACGCGGTCGCGATGCGGCTCACCGACATCCTGCTGGCGTTCCCCGAGTTCCTCATCGCGCTCATCGTGGTGGCGGTGCTGGGCCCCGGGCCGGTGAACGTCGCCATCGCGGTGACGATCGCCGCCGTGCCGGTCTACATCCGGCTGGCGCGCACGCAGACACGGACGCTGCGCGGTGCCGAGCACGTCGAGGCGGCACGCATCCTCGGAGTCGGGCCGGCGCGCGCGTTCCTGCGCCACGTGATGCCCGGCGTGCTCGGATCGCTGAGCGTACTCGCGACGATCGGCATCGGATCGAGCATCCTCGCCGCCGCCGGCCTCAGCTTCCTCGGCCTCGGGCCGATCGAACCGCAGCCGGAATGGGGACTCATGCTCTCGGGCGGACGGAACGTGCTCGGCCGGGCCTGGTGGATCTCGGTGTTCCCCGGACTCGCGATCACGCTCACGGTGATCAGCGCGACGGTGATCGGGCGCACGCTGCGCGCGCGGGCGGACGGGGTACGGTCATGAGCGCCGTCGAGGTGCGCGGGTTGCGGATCGCGTTCGGTGCGCGGATCGCCGTGGACGACGTGTCGTTCGCCGTCGAACCGGGGGAGTGCCTCGCGATCGTCGGCGAGTCCGGGGCTGGCAAGTCGCTGACCGCACGCGCCCTCCTGGGGCTGGCCCCGGGCGATGTCTCCGCGTCGGACCTGGTCATCGACGGCACGGATGCCACGGCGCTGGGCGAGCATGGATGGCGGTCGCTGCGGAGTCGGCGCATCGCCCTGGTCTCGCAGGACGCACTCGCCGCACTGGACCCGCTGCGACGGGTCGGAGCCGAGGTGGCCGAACCGCGGCAGATCCACGGGATGCCCGCCGGCGAGGAACAGGTGCTCGAGCTGCTTCGCGACGTCTCGGTGCCGGAGCCCGCGCGCCGAGCCCGGCAGTACCCGCACGAGCTCTCCGGCGGCCTGCGACAGCGGGCGCTGATCGCCTCGGCGCTCTCGACGGCCCCTGCGGTGCTCGTCGCCGACGAGGCGACGACCGCGCTGGATGCCACAGTGCAGGCGCGCGTCCTCGCACTGCTGCGTCGGATCGCCGATGCGGGCACGGCCGTCGTGTTCATCAGCCATGACTTCGCCGCCGTGCGTCGTGTCGCCGATCGCGTGATCGTGATGCGCGACGGGCGGATCGTCGAGCAGGGCACGACGGCGCAGGTCATGGAGCAGCCGCAGGAGCAGTACACCAAGGATCTCGTCGCGGCATCCCGGCATGCGGTGCGCGTGGATGCCGCCGAACACGGAGCGGTGCTGCTCCGTGCGTCAGGCGTCTCGAAGAGCTTCGACCGCCCCGCAGTGCGGGATGCGTCATTCACGCTGCGGACGGGGCAGACGCTCGGCATCGTCGGCGAGTCCGGCTCGGGCAAGACGACGCTCGCGCGCATGATCGTCGGCGTCACGAGGCCGGATGCCGGGACGCTGGACTGGACGACGCCGCAGCGGGTGCAGCTCGTGCATCAGGACACCCTCGGGGCCTTCGATCCGCGCTGGACCATCAGCCGCTCTCTCAGCGAGGCGCTGGAGGCCGCCGGGATGCCGCGCGCACGACGCCGGGCCCGGATCGCGGAACTGCTCGCCGAGGTGGGCCTCGCCGACGAACTGGGGGCGCGGCGGCCGCGGGAACTCTCCGGCGGCCAGCGGCAGCGTGCCGCCATCGCCAGGGCGCTCGCCGCAGACCCGCAGGTGCTGGTGCTCGACGAACCGGTTTCGGCGCTCGACCCGACCGTGCGGGAGCGGGTGCTCGACCTGCTCAGGCGGGTGCAGCAGGAGCACGGTCTGACGATGGTGTTCGTCTCGCACGACCTCGGCGTGGTCGGAGCGATCTGCGACGAGGTGCTGGTGATGCAGGACGGCGCGATCGTCGAGCAGGGAGCGGTGACCGAGGTGTTCTCCGCTCCGCAGCATCCGTTCACGCAGGAGCTGCTCGCGGCGCGCTGAGCCCGGTCAGTCCTGTACGTCGATGCCGGCGGCAGTCGCGAAAGCAGGGGCGAGCAGCTCCACCTGGCGGGAACCGAGGGTCGCGCCGCGCAGCGAGAGGACGTCGAGGTATGCCAGGGCATCCAGTCCGCGCAGGTCCAGGTCCTTCGCAGTGAGCCCGCGGGTGTCGACCTCGTCGGCGCGGGTGCCGTCGAAGCGCACTCTGGTGAGCGTCGCCTGCGGCACGTCGAGCGTGTGCAGTGTCGTGTCCGCGATCAGGACGTCCTCTGCGCGGGCGCCGCCCAGCGACAGGTAGTCGATACGGGCGTCACGGATCTCGAGCTCGCCGATGCGGGCCGTCGAGAGATCGAGAGTGCCGATGCGCCCGCGGTCGATCCGCAGGCGCCGGATCGACGCGTCGCGCAGCGAGACCACGGGTGCCCGCAGATCCTCGATGCGCACGTCGAGGAGTGTCGCCCCCGTGAGGTCCACGCGATCGGCGGCGCCGGTGAGCACGCACTGCTCGAGGCTGCCGTGGGCCAGGTCGGTCTCGCCCGCGCACTCGACGGATGCCGCGAGCAGATCGGCCCGGCGCTGCCCGTGTGCCGGAGTCAGATGGTCGGGCAGGTCGGGAGCGGAGACACGGGGCGGCACGGGGCGGATGGCGGGCATCCCGCGAGACTACGGGATGCCGCGGACATCCGTACTCTGCTACCGAGTCCTCGTACGCCGGTATCAGCAGAGACCGCGTAGAATGACCTGACCAGCTTTGATCCGGCCATCACCGGGGAGCTCTCGGAAGAACGCTTCGTCAAGCTCGGCGAGCGAAGCAAGTAGAACCGAGCGGGGCAGGCCCGTCATCGCCGCAGTGAGAGAGGCTCGTCGTGAGACGGGCAAGTGGGGTGGTACCGCGGCCCGTCAGGTCACAATCCGGACAGGTCGTCCTCGCAGCAGCATCCGACACGATCACTGCGAGACGACATGAGCTACCCGCGCACCTCCTCCTTCGGCCCCGCCGCCCTTCGTCAGGCCCAGGGCCCGGTGACTCCGAGCCCGCGATTCCCCGAGATCGAGCGCGAGGTGCTCGAATTCTGGAAGACCGACGACACCTTCCGCGCCTCCATCGCGCAGCGCGAGGGCGCCGATGAATGGGTCTTCTACGACGGCCCGCCGTTCGCCAACGGCCTGCCGCACTACGGTCACCTGCTGACCGGCTACGCCAAGGACGTGTTCCCGCGCTTCCAGACCATGCTCGGCAAGAAGGTCGACCGTGTGTTCGGCTGGGACACCCACGGTCTGCCCGCCGAACTCGAGGCGATGAAGCAGCTCGGTCTGACCGAGAAGAGCGAGATCGAGGACATGGGCATCGGCGTCTTCAACGGCAAGGCGAAGGACTCGGTGCTCAAGTACACCCGCGACTGGGAGGACTACGTCACCCGTCAGGCGCGCTGGGTGGACTTCGAGCGCGGCTACAAGACCCTCGACCTGAGCTATATGGAGAGCGTGCTGTGGGCGTTCGACCAGCTCTACGACAAGGGCCTCGCCTATGAGGGCTATCGCGTGCTGCCGTACTGCTGGCGCGACGAGACCCCGCTGTCCAACCACGAGCTGCGCATGGACGACGACGTCTACAAGGACCGTCAGGACCCGTCCGTCACCGTCACCTTCCCGCTGACCGGCGTCAAGGCCGAGTCGCTCGGACTCACCGCCGTGCGCGCCCTCGCCTGGACCACCACGCCGTGGACCCTTCCGACCAACCTCGCCCTCGTGGTGGGGCCGGAGATCGAGTACGTCGTGCTGCCCGCCGGCCCGGAGGGGGCCGCCGACGTGCACGACGGGGACGACCGCGTCGAGGCATCCGCGCATCGCTACCTGCTCGCGCGCGACCTGCTCGGCGGCTACGCCAAGGACCTCGGCTACGAGTCGGCTGACGACGCGCTCGCCGCCGTCGAGCAGACCGTCCGCGGTGCCGACCTCGAAGACGTGCACTACGACCGCCTGTTCGACTACTACGCCGACGCCGAGACCTGGGGCACGCAGAACGCCTGGCGCATCCTCGTCGACGACTACGTCACCACCACCGACGGCACCGGCATCGTGCACCAGGCGCCCGCCTACGGTGAGGACGACCAGCGCGTCACCAACGCCGCCGGCATCCCGACCATCCTGTCGCTCGACGACGGCGGCAGGTTCCTGCCGCAGGTCACCGATGTCGCGGGCGAGCTCTGGATGGACGCGAACACCCCGCTCATCCGCCTGCTCCGCGCTCAGGGTCGGATGCTGCGCGAGCAGAGCTACGTGCACTCCTACCCGCACTGCTGGCGCTGCCGGAACCCTCTGATCTACAAGGCGGTGTCGAGCTGGTTCATCCGCGTCACCGACCTCAAGGACAGGATGCTCGCGAACAACGAGCAGATCACCTGGGTGCCCGAGAACGTCAAGCACGGTCAGTTCGGCAAGTGGCTCGAGGGCGCGCGCGACTGGTCGATCAGCCGCAACCGGTACTGGGGCTCGCCGATCCCGATCTGGAAGAGCGATGACCCGGAGTACCCGCGCGTCGACTCCTACGGCTCGCTGGAGGCGCTGGAGCGCGACTTCGGCACGCTGCCGCGCAACGAGAGCGGCGAGATCGACCTGCACCGTCCGTACATCGACGACCTGACGCGTCCGAACCCGGACGACCCGACGGGCAAGAGCACCATGCGCCGCATCGAGGACGTCTTCGACGTGTGGTTCGACTCGGGCTCGATGCCGTACGCGCAGGTGCACTACCCGTTCGAGAACCAGGAGTGGTTCGACTCGCACGCACCGGCCGACTTCATCGTGGAGTACATCGGGCAGACGCGCGGATGGTTCTACGTGATGCACGTGCTGTCCACCGCGCTGTTCGACCGCCCGGCGTTCACCGGCGTGAGCTGCCACGGCATCGTGCTCGGCTCCGACGGTTACAAGATGTCGAAGTCGCTGCGGAACTACCCCGACGTCTCCGAGGTGTTCGACCGCGACGGCTCCGATGCGATGCGCTGGTTCCTGATGTCCAGCTCGGTGCTGCGCGGCGGCAACCTGTCGGTCACCGAGGAGGGCATCCGCGCCGGTGTGCGGGAGTTCATCCTGCCGCTGTGGAACTCATGGTACTTCTTCGCCACCTACGCGAACGCGGCGACCGATGCCGGTTACGAGGCCACCTGGCGCACCGACTCGCAGGACGTGCTGGACCGCTACATCCTGGCGCGCACCGGCGACCTGGTCCGCGGCGTCAAGCAGGACCTCGAGGGGCTGGACTCCACGACGGCAGCGTCGCGCCTGCGCGACTTCGCCGAGGTGCTCACGAACTGGTACATCCGCCGCTCGCGCGACCGGTTCTGGGAAGGCATCGATCCTTCGACAGGACAGGGGACCGATGCCTTCGACACCCTCTTCACGGTGCTCGAGACGCTCTGCCGGGTCGCGGCACCGCTCGTGCCGCTGATCAGCGAGCGCGTCTGGCAGGGTCTCACCAGTGACCGCAGCGTGCACCTGACCGACTGGCCGGACGCCGACGCGTTCCCACACGCCGACGACGTGCGCGACGCGATGGATGCCGTCCGCGAGCTCTCCAGCGTCGGCAACGCGCTGCGCAAGAAGGAGAAGCTGCGCGTGCGCCTGCCGCTGGCCCGCTTCACGGTCGTCACGCCGGATGCCGACGCGCTGGCGCCCTTCGAGGACATCCTGCGTGAGGAGCTCAACGTGAAGAGCGTCGAGCTGGTCGCCCAGGGTGAGGGTACGGCGGCCGACTACGGCATCAGCCACCGGCTGAGCGTGAACGCTCGTGCGGCCGGCCCGCGCCTGGGCAAGGAGGTGCAGCGCGTGATCCGCGCCGCGAAGGACGGCTTCTGGACCGAGGAGGACGGCGTGGTGACCGCCGACGGCATCGAGCTGCAGGCGCACGAGTACGACCTCGCGCTGGAGACCACGGGTCGTCCCGAGGGCGAGGCTCTCGCGGTCGTCCCCACCGGCGGCTTCGTGCTGCTGGACACCGCGACCACGCCCGAGCTCGAGGCTGAGGGCCTGGCGCGCGATGTGATCCGCGCCGTGCAGGACACCCGCAAGAAGGCCGACTTCGACGTCAGCGACCGGATCAGCCTGGTGCTGGACTTCGCCGCTGCCGAGGAGGCCGAGGCCGTGGCATCCGCCTTCGACGTCGCGGATGTCGCGGGGGAGACCCTCGCTCTGGCCTACGAGGTGCGGGCGGCGGGCGCGGTGTACACCGAAGCGGGGATCCTCCCGGGTGAGTCGGAGTTCGAGACCACCGTGCCGAAGGGCACCTACGCGAACACGGCCGATTTCACCGTCGCGGTGACCAGGATCGGAGGCACGAAGTGAGCGATCGCAGCAGGGCCGACAAGGTCTACGAGCAGCTGCTGGAGCGCGCCGGCGAGCGCTGGGTGCAGCCCCGCAGGGAGCGCGTCGCGCGCATCCTCGAGATGCTCGACGATCCGCAGCGCAACTACCGGGTCGTGCACATCACCGGCACGAACGGCAAGACGTCGACGGCGCGGATGATCGAGAGCCTGCTGCGCGCGCACGGGCTGCGCACCGGACTGTTCACCAGCCCGCACCTGGAGCGCTTCACCGAGCGCATCATGATCGACGGCGAGCCGATCGCGGATGCCGCGATCGCCGACGCGTGGGACGAGATCGAGCCATTCATCGGACTCGTCGACACCGAGCTGGAGGCCGCGGACGACGCGCCGCTGACGTTCTTCGAGCTGCTCACCGTGCTCGCCTTCGTCGCGGCATCGGATGCCCCGGTCGACGTCCTCGTGCTCGAGGTCGGCATGGGCGGGGCATGGGACTCCACGAACAACGCCGACGGCGACGTCGCGGTGTTCAGCCCGATCGACATCGACCACGCCGACCGGCTGGGCGACACCATCGCGGCCATCGCCGAGGTCAAGGCCGGGATCATCAAGGACGGCGCCTCCGTGGTGTCGGCCGAGCAGCCCGCCGAGGCCGAGGCCGTGCTGCGTCGCGTCGCCGCCGAGCGGGGCGCCCGCATCTCGTTCGCCGGAGCCGACTTCGGGCTCGCCGACCAGAAGCTCGCCGTGGGAGGTCAGCTGCTCACCGTGCGGGGTCTGGCCGGTCAGTACGCCGACGAGTACCTGCCGCTGTACGGAGCGCACCAGGGGCACAACGCCGCCCTCGCCATCGCCGCGGTGGAGGCGCTGATCGGCGATGCCGGCCAGCCGATCGCCGGCGACATCCTCGTGGAGGGGCTGCAGAACGCGACCTCGCCCGGCCGACTGCAGCTGCTCGGCATCGCACCGACCGTCGTGGTCGACGCCGCGCACAACCCGCACGGTGCCCGCGCACTCGCGCAGGCGCTGGCCGACAGCTTCGACTTCGACGAGTGGGGTCTCGTGCTCGGCGTGCTCGCCGACAAGGATGCCGCAGGCATCGTCGACGTGCTGCTGCCGTCCGTCGCCGAGGTGTTCGCGACCGCGCCGGACTCCGAGCGCGCCAACGACGCCGACGCGATCGCCGACCTCGTCGAGGAGCGCGGGCGCCGCGCGAGCGTGCATCCGACCCTGGCCGAGGCGGCGGATGCCGCGCGCGAGTGGGCCGCGTCGTCGGACCGCCGTGCAGTGATCATCGCCGGCTCCGTCGTGCTGGCAGGGGAAGCCATCGCGCTCTCCGAGGAGGAGGACTGGAAGTCGGGGTGGACCGCGTGATGGCCCGTGCCCCGCGCACACTGGTCCAGAAGCTCGCGCCGATCGTGCTCGGCTTCGAGGCGATCGTGGTGTTCCTCGCAGGGCTCACGATCTTCGGCCTGAACGTGCTGCCGGCCGGCATCCCGTCCTGGTGGGGGATCGTCTTCGGCGTGGTGATGGCCCTGCTGATGTGGGCCGTCGCAGGCATGATCACCAAGCCCTGGGCGATCCCCGCCGGCTGGGTGCTGCAGGCGATCGTCGCGCTGTCGGCGATCCTCGTGCCCGCCATCGCGTTCGTGGTGCTGATTTTCGGCGGCATGTGGGCGTATGCGACGATCATGGGGGCCCGCATCGACGCCCGTGCGCCGCGGGCCGAAGCTGAGACTCCGACAGAGAGCGAATGACATGGCTACCGAAGAAACCCTCGTCCTGGTCAAGCCCGACGGCGTCGCCCGCGGTCTGACCGGTGCGATCCTGGCCCGCATCGAGGCGAAGGGCTACGCGCTCGTCGACCTCCGTCTGGTCGAGCCCGACCGCGACGTGCTCGCCGCGCACTACGCCGAGCACGAGGGCAAGCCCTTCTACGAGCCGCTGATCGAGTTCATGATGTCCGGTCCGTCGGTGGCGATCCGCCTCGCGGGCAACCGCGTCATCGAGGGCTTCCGGTCGCTCGCCGGCACCACAGACCCGACCACGGCCGCCCCCGGCACCATCCGCGGCGACTTCGGCCGCGACTGGGGCCTGCCCGTGCAGCAGAACCTCGTGCACGGCTCGGACAGCCCCGAGTCGGCCGCCCGTGAACTGGGCATCTGGTTCAACTGAACCACGCGAACGCGAAGAAGGGGACGTCCTGAGGACGTCCCCTTCTTCGCGTTCGCGCTCGCGTCAGAACAGGCGAACGAACTCGCCGAGCAGATCGCCGCCGGCCATGTAGGACATCACGATGATGACGGCGAAGCACAGGATCGATGCGAGGGGCGTCCACACCATCAGACGGCCGAAGGTCTCCTGCACCGAAGTCTTCTTCGAGAGCGTGCCGTTGCGCCCGAGTTCGACCACTGTGGTGAGGAACGTCGGGATCATGACGAGGTAGGTCAGGCCGCACCAGAGGCAGAGCGTGTGCAGCGAGAAGAACGTCTGCCAGATCAACCAGGCGATGAACACGAACGCGGCGGTGACGCCGAGGCCGAACAGAGCCCAGAACCAGCGCGGGAATCGCACACCGGCCACGACGGCCACGCCCATCACGAGCACCGCCATCCAGCCGGTGAGGCCGATGATCGGGTTCGGGAAGCCGAACACCGAGCCCTGCCAGGAATCGAGGTTCTTGCCGCACTGCACGAAGAAGCTCACGTCGCAGTTCAGCTCCGCCTTCGGATTCTCCAGGCTGATGAACTTGTCCATCGTGAGCTGGAATGCGGCCCACCAGCCCAACACGCTCGCGAAGATGAGCCAGATGCCGTACCCGATGTGCCGTGTGCGCTGTGCGGTCATGTCGGGATTATCCCAGTGCCGGCTATGCCCGCGACGTGAATCGTCGATGACGCGCGAATCGGCTCGATGCCGCGGGCGGCGCGCCGAAGTGCGATAATGGCAAGCAGATGCGACACACTCGCATCGAAGAGACTTCGGGGTACAGCCCCAACGCGGTCCGAGCACACGCCGACCGTCTGTGAGTTCGCGGCAGTACGTGCCGCACGAGTTTTCGCGGAGCACTCAGTGCCCTGCGCAGGGAGTACGCCAGAGATGGCCGATCAGAACGATGACAACCAGACCCTTGACCTCGACGCGCTGCTGGAGCAGCCGGTAGCGGCTGAGCCCGCCGCCCCGGCGGATCCCACAGTGCCTGATGCGGATGCTGCGGAGCCCGAGACCGTCGCCGAGGCCGTGGCCGAGGAGACCCCGGCCGCCACCGCAGCAGCTGAGGACGCACCCTCCGCCGAGCCCGAGCCCGAGCCCGAGCCCGAGACTCCGGTCGAGGAGCCTGCAGCACCGGCATCCGAGCCGTTGCCCGTCACCGCTGTGACCCTCGGCCTGCTGCCCGAGGTCTTCGTGTCGAAGGTCTCGACCCAGCTGCACTTCTATGCGCCCGAGATCGTCCCGCTGCCCGCACGTCGCGACGACGAGCAGGATGCCGAGGGCGGCAGCCGTCGCGGTCGTCGTCGCCGCGGCGAGGGCGACGAGGAGCGTTCCGAGCCGCGTCAGCGCCAGCGCGTCGTCGAGTACATCACCGAGCCGAAGGCGATCAAGGGATCGACCCGTCTCGAGGCCAAGAAGCAGCGCCGCCGCGACGGCCGCGACGCCGGGCGTCGCCGCCCCGTCGTGACCGAGGCCGAGTTCCTCGCCCGCCGCGAGGCCGTCGACCGGATGATGGTCGTGCGCGCCAAGAACGGTCGCACTCAGATCGGCGTGCTCGAGGACAACGTGCTCGTCGAGCACTACGTGGCGCGCAACCAGGACGCGTCGCTGATCGGCAACGTGTACCTCGGTCGCGTGCAGAACGTGCTGCCGAGCATGGAGGCCGCGTTCGTCGACATCGGCCGCGGACGCAACGCCGTGCTCTACTCCGGCGAGGTGGACTGGGACGGCGTCGAGACCGGCAACCAGCCGCGTCGCATCGAGCTCGCGCTCAAGCCGGGCGACCGGGTGCTGGTCCAGGTCACCAAGGATCCGGTGGGGCACAAGGGCGCTCGCCTGACCAGCCAGATCTCGCTGCCCGGACGCTACCTGGTGTACGTGCCCGGCGGGTCGATGAACGGCATCTCGCGCAAGCTGCCCGACAACGAGCGCGCGCGCCTGAAGCGCATCCTCAAGGAGGTGCTGCCGGAGTCGTCCGGCGTGATCGTGCGCACCGCGGCCGAGGGCGCCACCGAGGAGCAGCTCACCCGCGACGTGCAGCGGCTCACCTCGCAGTGGGAGCACATCCAGAAGCTGGTCGAGTCGCAGTCGGCGCCGTCGCTGCTGCACGCGGAGCCCGACCTGCTGGTCAAGATCGTCCGTGATGTCTTCAACGAGGACTTCACGAAGATGCTCATCCAGGGCGAGGACGCGCAGCGCACCATCCGCGCCTATCTCGAGAGCGTCGCGCCCGATCTGCTCGAGCGCGTCGAGGCCTACGAGGACGAGGTCGACCCGTTCGATGCGTTCCGCGTGACCGAGCAGATCGAGAAGGCGCTGGACCGCAAGGTCTGGCTGCCCTCCGGCGGCTCGCTCGTGATCGACCGCACCGAGGCCATGACGGTCGTCGACGTGAACACCGGCAAGTTCGTCGGCTCCGGCGGCAACCTCGAGGAGACGGTCACCAAGAACAACCTCGAGGCCGCGGAGGAGATCGTCCGCCAGCTGCGCCTGCGCGACATCGGCGGCATCATCGTCGTCGACTTCATCGACATGGTGCTCGAGTCCAACCGCGACCTCGTGCTGCGCCGCCTGGTGGAGTGCCTGAGCCGTGACCGCACGAAGCACCAGGTCGCCGAGGTCACCTCGCTCGGCCTCGTGCAGATGACCCGTAAGAAGCTCGGCCTCGGCCTGCTCGAGACCTTCAGCGAGCCCTGCGAGGTCTGCGCCGGCCGCGGCGTGATCGTGCACCACGACCCGGTCGTGAAGCACCGCTCGGCCAGCAGCGCCTCGGGCAGCGGCCAGGGTCGGCGCTCGCGCGGCGGCAACAGTGGTGGCGGCAACAGCGGCGGCGGTGGCAACGGCGGTCAGTCCGCTCAGGCCCCTGCGGCCGCCAACGGCGGCACGCACAGCATCACCGAGGGAGCGAAGTCGGCACTCGCCGCGATCGCCGCCTCCACGATCGTCCCGAACGCCGAGGGCGTCCACGTCGAGCAGGAGCAGCCCGCGGAGCCGGCGCCCGAGCGTCCGAAGAAGCGCAAGAAGCGCTCCGAGCGCAAGGCCCCCCGCAGCGAGGCCGAGCAGCTGCTCGATTCGGTGCTCGACGCGCTGCCCGAGCCGAAGGCACCGGGTCAGGGCCGCAACCGTCGTCGGGTGACGACCGCAGCGCTCTCCGGCACGCCCGTGGTGCGCCCGGAGCCTGTCGCCGACGCGTCAACGCCGGTCTCGGGCGGGGACGCGCAGTCCTGACGCGATCAGTCTCCTGACGAGCTCCTTGCCGCCGACGTGCTCCGCACCGGCGGCGAGGAGTCTCGGAACGAGATCCTCGGGGACGTCGTAGTGATCGCGGTCGAACGCCCGCGCGGGCACGCCCTGCGCGAGCGCGAAGGCGTGCAGCTCCTCCAGGCTGCTGTCGCTGACCAGGTGTGCCCACAGCCGTCCGTGCGCGGGCCAGCGGGGGTCGTCGACGAGTACAGCCATGTCGCGATCCTAGGACCGGATGCCGGACGAGCGGCGCGTCACGGGACACACCTCCCGGCTCGCTTTGCGACAGGGTGCGGCATCCGGTAAAGTAGTCCCTTGGTGCGCGATCCCTGTCGGCACTGACAGGGGAAAGTCCTGCATCCGCATCCGTCGCAGTGCGACGTTCGCAGGCAACAGTCTTCCCGTGAGAGATTCCGGAGTCCGTAGGGCTCCCTGACGAAACAGGTACGAAGTGGTTTACGCAGTTGTGCGCGCCGGTGGGCGGCAGGAGAAGGTCGAGGTCGGCACGATCGTTCAGCTCGACCGTGTTCAGGCTGCCCAGGGCGAGAAGATCGAGCTGCCCGCAGTGCTGCTCGTCGACGGCGCAGCGGTGACCACCGACGCCGACAAGCTGGCGAAGGTCAAGGTGACCGCCGAGGTCATCGGCAACCTGCGCGGCCCGAAGATCGTCATCCAGAAGTACAAGAACAAGACCGGCTACAAGAAGCGCCAGGGCCACCGCCAGGAGCTCACGCGCGTCAAGATCACCGGCATCAAGTAAGCACCAAGAGGAGCTGAGAAATGGCACACAAAAAGGGTGCGAGCTCGACCCGCAACGGTCGTGACTCCAATGCACAGCGCCTCGGCGTGAAGCGCTTCGGCGGCCAGGCCGTCAACGCCGGCGAGATCATCGTCCGCCAGCGCGGCACGCACTTCCACCCCGGCGTCAACGTCGGCCGTGGCGGAGACGACACTCTGTTCGCTCTCGCCGCCGGTTCGGTGGAGTTCGGTGCGAAGGGCGGCCGCAAGGTCGTCAACATCGTCGCCGCTGCCGAGTAGGCTTCGACAAGCTCAGCCACCGGCCTGGTGGCATCGGACGGGGCGGGCTTCGGCTCGCCCCGTCCGCGTATTCACGCAGAGGAGTCCCCATGGTCACGTTCGTCGATACCGTGACGCTGCACGTGCGCGGCGGCAAGGGCGGCAACGGCTGCGTGTCGGTGCGCCGCGAGAAGTTCAAGCCGCTCGCCGGCCCCGACGGCGCGAACGGCGGTGACGGCGGCGACGTCGTGCTGGTCGCCGATCCGCAGACCACGACGCTGCTGTCGTACCACCACGCCCCGCACCGTCACGGCGGCAACGGCGGCTTCGGCATGGGAGACTTGCGCTCCGGCGCCGCGGGGGAGCACATGGAGCTCCCGGTGCCGGTCGGGACCGTCGTGAAGAACCCCGCCGGTGAGGTGCTGCACGACATGATCGTGCCCGGCGAGCGCTACGTCGTCGCCGAGGGCGGCCGTGGCGGTCTCGGCAACGCGGCCCTCGCCTCGCCCAAGCGAAAGGCTCCCGGCTTCGCGCTGCTCGGCACTCCCGGCTACGAGGGCGACGTCGTCCTCGAGCTGAAGACCGTCGCCGACGTCGCACTGGTCGGCTACCCCTCGGCGGGCAAGTCCAGCCTGATCGCCGCGATCTCCGCCGCACGGCCCAAGATCGCGGACTACCCGTTCACCACGCTGCACCCGAACCTCGGCGTCGTGCAGGCCGGCGAGAGCCGCTTCACCGTCGCCGACGTGCCAGGCCTGATCGAGGGCGCCAGCGAGGGCAAGGGTCTCGGACTGGAGTTCCTGCGCCACGTCGAGCGCTGCTCGGCTCTCCTGCACGTGCTCGACTGCGCCACTCTCGAGCCCGGTCGCGACCCGCTCAGCGACCTCGAGGTGATCCTGGCCGAACTCGCCGCCTACGAGGTGCCCGAGGGGCAGATCCCGCTGTTGGAGCGTCCGCAGCTGGTCGCCCTGAACAAGGTCGACGTGCCCGAGGCCCGTGACCTGGCAGAGATGGTGCGCCCCGACCTCGAGGAGCGCGGCTTCCGAGTGTTCGAGATCTCCACGGTCTCGCACGAAGGCCTGCGCCCGCTGACCTTCGCGCTCGCCGACATCGTCGACAAGCACCGCGCCGAGCTGGCCGTGGAGGTCCCCGCCGAGCGCATCGTCATCCGCCCGAAGGGCTCCGAGGCCGCGTTCCACGTGCGCGTCGAGGGCGGCACCTACGGCAACCTGTACCGCATCGTCGGCGAGAAGCCGTGGCGCTGGGTGCAGCAGACCGACTTCCAGAACGAGGAGGCCGTCGGCTACCTCGCGGACCGTCTCGAGCGCCTCGGCGTCGAAGACGCGCTGCTGAAGGCCGGCGCCAGCGCCGGCGCGACGGTGGTCATCGGCGAGGGCGACGGCGTCGTCTTCGACTGGGAGCCGTCGATCGCGTCGACGGCGGAGCTGCTCACGACACCGCGCGGCCTGGACGCCCGCCTCGACCCGAACACGCGCCGCACCACGAACGAGCGCCGCGAGCGCTATCACGAGCGGATGGACGCCAAGGCGGCCTACCGCGCCGAACTCGAGGCCGAGCGCATCGCCCTGAAGGAAAACGCCGTACAGCCCAGCAGCGACGACGAATGACCGTCCGAACTCGCGACGGACTGGCCACCGCCGAGCGCATCGTCGTCAAGGTCGGCTCCTCGTCGATCAGCGGCGAGGCGGCCTGGCGCATCCCGATGCTCGTCGACGCACTCTCTGCGGCGCACGCGCGGGGCGCGGAGATCGTGCTGGTGTCGTCGGGTGCGATCGCGAGTGGCATCCCGTTCCTCTCCCTCGACGCCCGCCCGACCGACCTCGCAACCCAGCAGGCGGCGGCGGCTGTGGGGCAGAACATCCTGGTGTACCGCTACCAGGAGGCGCTGCGTCCGTTCGGGATCGTCGCCGGCCAGGTGCTGCTCACCACCGGCGACCTCGACAACCCCACCTCGCGCAGCAACGCGCGTCGCGCGGTCGAGCGGATGCTGGGCCTGCGGGTGCTGCCGATCGTGAACGAGAACGACACGGTCGCGACCCAGGAGATCCGGTTCGGCGACAACGACCGCCTCGCTGCCCTCGTCGCTCAGCTGGTGCAGGCCGACGCACTCGTGCTGCTCAGCGACATCGAGTCGCTGTACACAAAACCGCCCACAGACCCGTCGGCCGAGCCGATCGACGTCATCGCCGCCGGGGCCGACCTCTCCGGGCTGCAGTTCGGCGCCACCGTGGTGAACAGCGTGGGAACCGGGGGAGCGGCGACCAAGGTGTCGGCGGCGCGGCTCGCCGCGGCATCCGGCATCGGCGTGCTCGTGACAAGCGCAGACCTGGTGGCTCAGGCTCTCGAGGGCGCCGCGATCGGCACCTGGTTCGAGCCGGCCGTGCTCGGCTCCTGAGCGTCCTTCGTCTCGCTTCGCTCGCTCAGGACCCGGGGGACGGGCAACGGCGTCACACCGGCATCCGGGGCATCCACCGAGTCCTAGACTGACCGGATGAGTGCCGACACCCTCACCGACACCGCGCAGGCCCGACTGGCGCGCGCGAAGGAGGCCTCCCGCGAGGTCGCCCGGCTCACCAGCGCGGACAAGGCGCGCGTGCTGCGCGCGATCGCCGACGCGATCGAGGCGCAAGCGGCGCGGATCATCGCCGCGAACGGCGACGACATCGTGCGCGGCACGGAGGCCGGCATCGGCGATGCGCTCATCGACCGGCTTCGTCTGGACCAGAGGCGCGTCGCGGCCCTGGCAACCGCCGTCCGTGACGTCGCCACCCTGCCGGACCCGATCGGGCAGGTCGTGGGCGGCCACCGGATGCCGAACGGCGTCGCCCTGGAACAGGTGCGCGTGCCGTTCGGCGTGATCGGTGCGATCTACGAGGCCAGGCCGAACGTCACTGTCGACATCGCCGCGCTCGCGCTGCGCGCCGGGAACGCCGTCGTGCTGCGCGGCGGCAGCGCAGCCCGCAGCTCGAACACCGTGCTCGTGCAGGTCATGCGCGACGCACTCGAGGCGGCGGGCGTGACACCCGAGGCGATCCAGACCGTCGACGACTTCGGACGCGACGGGGCGAAGGCGCTCATGCACGGCCGCGGCTTCATCGATGTGCTGGTGCCACGCGGCTCCGCGGCACTCATCCAGACCGTGGTCACCGAGTCGACCGTGCCGGTGATCGAGACCGGCGCCGGCGTCGTGCACATCGTGCTGGACAGCACCGCCCCGGAGGACTGGGCGCGCGACATCGTCGTCAACGCCAAGGTGCAGCGGCCCAGCGTGTGCAACGCCGTCGAGACGGTGCTCGTGCTGAGGGATGCCGCGGAGCGGCTGGTGCCCGCGGTCGTCGGTGCCCTGCAGCAGCAGGGCGTGACCGTGCACGGCGACGAAGCGGTGGCCGGCCTCGCCACGGACGTCGTGCCCGCCACCGATGAGGACTGGGCGACGGAGTACCTCAGCCTTGACGTGTCGATGCGGGTGGTCGACGATCTCGACGGCGCATTGGAGCACATCCGGCAGTACAGCACAGGGCACACCGAGTCGATCATCACCACCGACGCCCGCAACGCCGAGCGCTTCCTGGCCGAGGTCGACTCGGCCGTCGTGATGGCGAACGCGTCCACGCGGTTCACCGACGGCGCGGAGTTCGGCTTCGGTGCTGAGGTCGGCATCTCCACGCAGAAGCTGCACACCAGGGGCCCGATGGGGCTCGCCGAGCTCACCAGCACGAAATGGCTGGCACGCGGGGCAGGTCAGATCCGCGCCTGAGCACTAGACTGGGGTGGTCTTTCTCCCCGATATGGGGAACCCGGTCAGAAACGGAGTCACGATGAATCTCGTCGCACAGGTCGCGATGGCAGCAGCCGAGACGGAGCACCACGGCAACATCGCCGCAGAGACCGTCATCTTCGGCATCATCGCGGCGTGCGTGTTCGCCGCGCTCGCCCTCGTGACGCTCTCGTACAAGAACGTCGCGAACCGCCACTCGGCCAAGGCCGAGGCCTACGCGCAGCGCCACGGCAAGGATGGTCACAAGGCGGGGCACGGCCACTGAGGCCACCTTCCGCATGGAGACATCCACACGGCGCGCTCCGCGCATCGGAGTGATGGGCGGAACCTTCGATCCGATCCATCACGGCCACCTGGTCGCGGCCAGCGAGGTCGCGCACTCGTTCGATCTGGACGAGGTGGTCTTCGTGCCGACGGGGCAGCCGTGGCAGAAGAAGGATGTCTCGCACAGCGAGCACCGATACCTGATGACCGTCATCGCGACGGCCTCAAACCCTGATTTCACCGTCAGCCGGGTCGACATCGACCGGGTCGGACCGACGTACACGATCGACACCCTGAAGGATCTCCAGCGCGAAAGACCTGATGCAGAGCTTTTTTTCATCACGGGTGCAGATGCCGTAGCGCAAATTCTCAGTTGGAGAGACCATGATGAGTTGTGGGACTTGGCTCATTTCGTCGCCGTCTCGCGCCCAGGGCACATCCTGAGCACGGACGGACTCCCGAGTGACGATGTGAGCCAGCTCGAGGTTCCGGCGCTGTCGATCTCGTCGACGGACTGCCGGGAACGGGTGCGCTCCGGCGAGCCCGTCTGGTACCTCGTTCCCGACGGAGTCGTCCAATACATCGCGAAGCATCATCTGTATCGGAGCAGGGCATGAGTACATCGGATCAGAACGGAGGGGCACCGCTGACGCGCAAGCAGATGCGGGAGCTCCGGCTGACCGGCTCGACGCCGGTCATCGAAGAGGTGGCCGTCGCGCCCGCGGCACCCGCCACGACCGTGGCGCCCGTCGCGGCCGCGGCACCTGTCGCGACCATCGCGCCTGTCGCGCCCGCGCCCGTCGTGCCCGCACCCGTGATGCCGCGCGCGGCGGAGCCTGTGCCCCTGCCCCCTGCACCCGTTCCCGATGCCGCTGTCGACCTCGGCAGCACTCCGCTGACCCGTCGTCAGGTCCGCGAGCAGGAGCGCATCCGTACGGCATCCGTTCCGGTGATCTCGTCGGTGCAGATGGAGAGCGAACCGGTCGTCGCGCAGGTGCCCGCAACCGTCGCCGCCGGCGGTGCTCCCGCAGCGCCGGCGCCCATCGCTCCCACCCCGATCTCTCCGATTCCGGTGGTGCCGGCGCGCGAGCCGCTGCCGGAGATGGTCTCCGACGTGCCGCTGTTCCCGGTGGCCGAGACCTCGGTCGCCCCCACCCAGACCGCTCCCCGGTACTCGGGAGACCAGGACGCACTGGCCGCGATGTTCGAGACGCCGGCGGCGCCGGCTCCGATCTCGCCGGCCCCGGTCCAGGAGTACGTGGAACCCGCCGCCCCGGCGCAGACACCCGTCGTGGAGAGCGCTCCCTCGCCGCAGGCCGCGCCCGCCCAGAACGAGCGACCGCAGGTGAGCCCCGACTTCGGCCGGTCCGTCGCGGAGCAGGCATCCGAGATCCCGGCGTTCTCGGGCACGTTCGACGACATCGTCGGCGACTCGACGGGTTCTCAGCACTCCGCGCCCAGCGCGCTCATCTACACCCAGTCGACCGAGGCATCGCTGTCGGGCCCGGTGGCCTCGACGGGCGAGGTGCTCGTGACGGGCACCTACGATCTGCCTCGCGGCCTCGGCTCGCAGGGTCACGCCGGCACCGCTGACGGCAAGGAGGTCGACGTCGTCCTGATCGACGGCGAGCTGCCGCCGACCTCGTCTCCGACGCCGATCGCCGCGAGTGCCGCGGTGAGCACCTCCAAACCTGCCGGTGAGGTCATCCGACCCCCGGCGCCCGAAAAGGGCAACCGCCTGATGATGACTCTGGCGATCGTCGCCGGTGGCCTCGCGCTCCTGCTGGGAACCGCGCTGGTCATCGCCTTCAGCATGAATGCGTTTTGATGCAGGCTTTTGAGAATTCCGTAGAGATGCTGCAGGTCGCGGCACAGGCCGCCGTCGACAAGGGCGGGGAGGATCTGGTCGCGCTCGACGTGTCGCAGCCGCTGCCGCTGGTCGACATCTTCCTGCTCGTCACCGGCAACAGCGAGCGCAACGTCGCCGCGATCGCCGACGAGGTCGAGGATCGCCTCCTCGAGGCCGGTCACCGGCGCGTGCGCCGCGAGGGCCGTGCCGAGGCGCGCTGGGTGCTGCTGGACTTCGGCGACCTGATCGTGCACGTATTCCACTCCGAGGAGCGCGAGTACTACGGCCTCGAGCGGCTCTGGAAGGACTGCCCGACCGTGCCGGTCGGGGTCGCGGAGCCGGCCGAGCGCGCCTGACGATGGCGGTCCACCTCGTCACGGGCGCGGGATCCGGCATCGGCGCGACTCTCGCGCGCCGGCTGCTGCAGCGCGGCGACGAGCTCGTGCTGCTGGCGCGGGATGCCGGGCGAGCACGCCAGATCGCCGCGGAGTTCCCCGGCGCATCGACGCTCGTGGGCGATCTCGCACAGCCGGGCAGACTGTCATGGGCGCTGTCGAAGCAGCCGATCCCGGAGCGGATCGACTCCGTCGTGCATGCGGCGGGTGTCGTCGACCTGGGGTCAGTCGCCGATCTGCCGGTCGCGCTCTGGGAGCAGCAGCTCGCCGTGAACCTCACAGGTCCCGCCGAGCTCACTCGGCTGCTGCTGCCGGTGCTGCGCGTCTCGCGCGGGCAGATCGTGTTCGTGAACTCGGGTGCGGGACTGAACGCCCACGCGGGTTGGGCGGCCTATGCCGCCTCGAAGCACGGGCTGAAGGCCCTTGCTGACGCGCTCCGTGCCGAGGAGCGCGAGAACGGCGTCCGCGTGACCTCGGTGTATCCGGGTCGGACTGCGACACCGATGCAGGAGCGTGTGCACCAGCAGGAGGGGCAGGAGTATCGCCCGGAGCGGTTCATCGATCCGGAGTCCGTCGTCACCAGCATCCTCACCGCTCTCGACCTTCCGCGCGACGCGGAAATCACCGATCTGACCGTGCGTCCGGGAGCGTGAGCGCGAAACACCCGGGATGCGGGCACGATTCGCGAACGTCCGGAATCGTGTTGTAAGCTGAACGGGTTGTCGCGGAGGAATCCACGGCGAAAATGGGCCTGTGGCGCAGCTGGTAGCGCACCTGCATGGCATGCAGGGGGTCAGGGGTTCGAGTCCCCTCAGGTCCACCAACGAAAGCCCCCGGTTCGCCGGGGGCTTTCTTCAGTTGGTTGCAAGGGAGAAGCCGATGCAGAACGCGGAGTGGCCGGGCATCCTCGATGCGGATGCCCTGAACCCGGACTACGTCGACGAGGTCCATCGCCTTGTCGACGCCGCGAAAGCCGACGACTGGGCGGCGGTGTTCGCGCTTCTGGACGCGCCGATCCGGGCGAGCATCAACCAGTGGCGGATCGGCGGAAAGTCCTGGTTCACGCCGCTGCATCAGGCCGCGTTTCTCGGTGCGCCGGTCGATGTCGTCGAGGAGCTCGTGCGGCGCGGCGCGTGGCGCTCGCTCCGGACTGCTGACGGCGATCGCCCGATCGACCTTGCCGAGAAGAACGGCCATCGACACCTGCTCGAGACGCTCGCCGTGCACACGCCCGATGATCGCGAGCGGCGACGCTTCGCGGCGTGGGATCGGCACCTGGCCGCGCTGATCGCCGAGCGCACCGAGAGGCTCGACACGGTGAGATTCCGGCCGGTGCCGACGGAGGTCATCGCCCTCGAGGCGTTCGAGACCCTGTGGTTCCACTTTCCCGGCATGTACGGCGGCTTCGGCATGTCGATCCACCGGGACCGCCTCTTCGTGGAGAGCTGGTCGCGCGTGGTCGGCGGTTCCGGCCAGGCGCATGTCATCACCGAGGCCGGATGCGTGCTGGTCGAAGAGGGCTTCGTGTGACCGTCGCCGGCTGAGCCGCCGCACTAGGCTGGAGGATGCTGCTCTGCGCGGGACCATGCGGGATCGGCACGGTTTTCAGGGATCTTCGGGAGCAGCGTGACGGGTAGTCGAGCAGAGGCCGCCTATCTGCGTGCACTCGCGGCCTTCAAGACTCCGACCCTCGATCTGCTGCACGGCCGATATGCACCGTTCGTCGTCTCGGCGCTCAGCCTGATGTTCTCCGCCGACCGCCCGACCGTGGCGGTCGCGGATGCGCACGTCGAGGTCGGGGAGATGCTCGACCAGCTCCGCGCCGACGGCTACGAGGACGACCGCAGGCGTCTGCCCGCGGCATCCGGTCGCGAGGTGTGCCGGTACTGGGTGAAGGTCGGCTGGCTCGGCCAGCAGATCGACGGCGAGACCGAGGTGTACCGCCTCACCGCGCACGCGGTGCGCGCGCTGGAGATCGCCGACCTCACCGGCGGCGGTTCCCGCGTCTCCAACTCCCGGGTGCGCACGCTGCTCGAGGCCGTGGAGCGCCTCGCCGGCAACGCCGACGGCGATCCGGCACGGCGGCTGAAGCGGCTGAAGGCCGAGCGCGACGCGCTCGACGCCCAGATCGCGGCCCTCGAGAACGGACCGGCCGATCCCGTCCCCGATGACGAGCTGCTCGAAGAGGCCGAGAACGTCCTGCACCTCTCCCGGGGCCTGCCTGCCGACTTCACCCGCGTCGCCGAGTCGATCAAGGCGATGCAGCGCGATGTCATCCGTGACCTGCGCCGCGACGAGCGCCCGACCGGCGAAGTGCTGCGCGAGTACCTGCTGCGCGGCCAGCAGGTCATGCAGTCCACCCGCGAGGGGCAGGCCTTCGCCGGCGCCCTGCGTCTGATCGGCGACCCTGAACGCATCGACGACCTCACCGAACAGCTGCACGGCCTGCTCTCGCGCCCCTTCGCGGAGATGCTGGATGCCACCCAGCGCACCGAGCTCGACATGATCGGACGCCGCATGGAGCTCGGCGTGCAGGAGGTGCTCACCGCGCAGCGCCGCGCCTCGCACGTGATCGCCGGGCAGGTGCGCACCCATGATCCGGCCCGCGACCGTCAAGTCGATGAGCTGCTGCGCGACGTGATCTCGGGGCTGCAGGCCTGGACGCAGACGCGCACGCCGGAGACACCGGTCGAGCCGCTGCGCCGGCTGCCTGTTGCGAACATCGGGCACCTGCGGCAGTCGCTCGGCGACATCCGTCCGCCAGGCTCGCCCGCGGCGCTCGCGTCGCAGGGGCGGGACGTCGAGTTCCTCGACGCCGACACCCGCGCCTGGGGTGGCCCGCACTATGCCGAGCTCGAGGCCTACGTTGCCGGTCTCGGCGACACCTTCGACCTCGGCGAGGCCTTCGTGGGCGCCGCCGACATCACCCGCCGTCCGGTCGACCTGCTCGGCCTGCTCGAGATCGCACACCGCGGCTCGCTCGAGACCGGCGACGGAGTCTCGATCGTCGAGGCCGTGCGCCCCGACGGCACCGCGCGCCGGTTCGCCTTCGAGGCCGTGACCGCGCACGTGAGGAAGGAATCGGAATGACCGAGGATGCCACGACAGGCGGCTTCATCGCCCCCGTCGCCATGGAGGACGACCTCGCCGAGCTGTTCCCCGGCGACCGTGGGGTGCTCGATCCCGAGGTGCGCCGTACGCTCGCGCTGATCCTGCACCGGAGGTTCCTGCTCGCAGAGCGCAACCGCACCGAGTGGCGCACTCTGCTCGACCACCAGACCGTGATCGAGTCGCGCCTGAACGACCTGTACATCCGGCTCGTCGTCGACCACGAGCACGGCCTGGCGTACAAGCAGCAGATCCGCATCGAGGAGCTCGACATCCCGATCCTGCTGCGCGACACCCCGTACACGCGCTCCGAGACCCTGGTGCTGGTGCACCTGCGCACCGTGTACGAGCGCGAGAGCGTCGCGGGCGAGGCCGCGCCCCGGATCGACATCGAGGACGTCGAGCAGACCGTGCTGAGCTACTTCACCGACGCCGACGGCGACATCTCGCGGCGCCAGAAGGCGGTGCGCGACGCCATGCGCAAGCTGTCGAACGACGGCATCATCAGCGAGGAGACCACCGGCCGCTACCGGATAGGCCCGCTCGTCGAGGTCGTGCTGAGCGCCGAGAAGCTCACCGAGCTGCGCGACTGGCTGCGCGAGACCGCCGCCGAGCGCCTGGCGGGATCGGATGCCGCGCACGCCGAGGAAGCCCTGGAGGACGTCCTGTCATGACGATGATCGACACGCTCTTCGGCCTCATCCCGGAGGCCTCCCGCGGACAGCAGTGGGTCGCCGAGGACCTGCAGCTGGTGAACTGGGGCGGTTACGACGGCGGCCCGCACAGGGTGCGCTTCTCGCCCGCTGCGACGTTGCTGTGCGGTGGCTCCGGCTCGGGCAAGTCCACCCTGATGGACGCGTACATCGCGCTGATGATGCCGCACACCACACCGTTCAACGGCGCGTCCAACGGCGGTGTCACCGGACGACCGCGCGGCGACGAGCAGCGCAACGTGCTCTCCTACGGCCGCGGCAAGCTCGACGAGACCCGCACCGAGGAGGGCACGAAGGTGCAGGTGCTCCGCGGTGACGGGGAGGACACCTGGACTGCGATCGCGATGACCTGGCGCGACCACGACGACTCCCGGTTCACCGCGGTGCGCGCCTGGTACATCCCGGCCGGTGCCCGCGTGCTCGAGGACACCGTGCGCGTGCGCGCCACCGTGAACAGCGCCTTCGACCTCGCCGAGCTGGAGAAGGCCGCCGCGCAGCGGCTCACCGACGCATCCGTCCGCGCCGCCGGGCTCGAGCCGGTCGGCACCGACCGCGAGTTCTCCGCTCGTCTGCACTCGGTGCTGGGCATCGGCGCGGCCGGCGCCGGCGCGAACGCGATGAGCCTGCTCGCCCGCATCCAGGCCGGCCAGCAGATCACCACCGTCGACGACCTCTACAAGCGCCTGGTGCTCGAGGAGCCCGAGACCATGCGCACCGCGGATGCCGTGGTGCAGCACTTCGACGAGCTGGAGAGCACCAAGCAGCGCATGCTGGTGGCACGCCAGCAGGTCGCCGCTCTCGAGCCGATCCGCGACCTGCGCCGCCGCATCGACGGCGCCGCAGAGCGGATGCTGCTGATAGACGCGGTCGGCGTCTTCGACGACCCGTCCTCGATCGCCTCGCTCTGGAAGGCGGAGCGGCGGATGAACCTGCTCCGCGAGGTCGAGGACGAACTGCGCGACCGCCGGCGCGAACTCGACGCGCAGGTGCGCGAGAAGCGCGTGCAGGCGGATGCCGCCGAGACCGAGCACGACGGCCTGCGCGACCTGCTCCGCGAGCGCGGCGGTGACCGACTGGAGACCGCGCAACGCGAGCTGCGCGGCGTGCAGCACCGCCTCGACGAGGCGCGCGCCCAGCGGGAGCGCCTCGACGACGACCTTCGGGTGCTCGGAGCCGAGGCAGGCGCCCGGGCGGAGTTCGAGAAGATCGTCGTCCGCGGTCGCGCCGTGCTCGCCGACGCGGATGCGAAGGGCAGCGCCCGCGAGGCGTGGGCCGAGGCCCGGCGCACCCGCGACGCGCTGCGCAGCGAGCTCGCACAGCGTGAGCGCGCACTCGACGAGGCATCCGGCTTCGCCGGCAACATCCCCGCGGACCTGTACCGCTCGCGGGAGCTGCTCGCCGAGGCGGCGGGTCTCGAGCCGCACCAGCTGCCGTTCGTCGGCGAGCTGATCGAGGTGCGCACCGAGTTCGAGCCCTGGCGGGAGGCGTTCAACCTGGCCCTCGGCGGATTCGCCACCACTGTGCTGCTCGACACCGCCGACCTCGACCGGTTCCGCACCGCCATCGACGGCGTGCGCACTCCGCGCCGACTGACTTACCAGGGCGTGCACACCGGGCTGCGCGCCAGCGGCGGGGGAGCGGAGGACCGGATGCCGGGCCGCCTCGACTACGCCGACACCCCGTTCACCGGCTGGCTGCAGGTGCGTCTCGCCGAGCGGTTCGACTTCGTCTGCGTGAACTCCGCGGCCGACCTCGCCCGCCACGACCAGACACTCACCATCACCGGGCAGATGTCCCGCGGCGACCAGGGCGCGCACGGCGGCCACGGCCGCGCGAACGTGCTCGGCTTCTCGAACCGCACCCGCCTGCGCGAGCTCGAGGCGGCGGTCGGCGAGCTGCACCCTGCACTCGAGCGTGCCGATGCGGAGGTTGCCGCCGCCGAGTCCGCGCTGGACCGCTTCGACGCGGAGCGCGCTGCCTATGCGCGGATCGTCGACGTCGTCTGGGAGAACGTCGACGTCGACGCGCTGACCGCCGAGCAGGAGCGCTGGCAGCGCATCGAGGCCGAGGTCGGCGAGGAGAACCCCGACATCGCCAGCATCGCCGCGCAGATCGAGAAGTCCAAGCGACTGCTCGTGCGCCTGCGCGAGGAGATCGGCGCCGCGAGCTCGGAGCGCCAGCAGGTCGAGGACCGCTGGGCGCGGATCACGGACGACGTCGACGCCGGGCAGGCGCTGATCGATGAGGCCACTGAGGCCGACCGCGCCGTCGACTCCGAGCAGGCCCAGTACCTGGACGAGCGCTTCGCGACTCCGGCATCCGCCAAGGCCGCGCCCTCGGTGCTGCTGGAGCGCTTCGACGGCGCGCTGGGCACAGCGGGCACCAGGCTCACCGAGGACCGCTCGGCGGCCTTCGACGCGCATCATGAGCAGCGCGAGGCCATGCGCCGCCTGATGGCCGGGTTCCTGGAGCGCTGGGACAACCCGAACCTGCTTGCCGACCCCGACCTCTACGTCGACGACTTCGAGAACATCCTCGACGCTCTCGAGACCAGCGGGCTGCACCGGCTGGAGAGCGAGTGGCGGGACAGCCTGGTGCACCTCTCCGGCAACGACCTCACGAACCTCGACTCCACCCTGGGGCGCGCGCTGCGAGAGATCCGCGAGCGGATCGAGCCGATCAACGGCATCATGCAGGACCTGCCGTTCTACGACGACCACCATCGCCTGCAGATCACCACACGGGAGAACCAGTCCGAGGCGCGCAAGCGGTTCCGTCGCGATCTTCGCGAGGTCCGAGGGCTGATCGAGACCGCGTCCACAGACCAGGAGCGTGAGCACGCCTACCGGCGGATGTCGCGTCTGATCGGGCACCTGCGGCGCTCCGCGCCCGACTTCGCAGACCTCATCGACGTGCGCAACCACGTGCGGGTGAGCGCCGAGCGGGTCACGGTCGACACCAAGACCCACGTCGCCCTGTACGACCACATCGGCGAGAAGTCCGGCGGCGAGTCCCAGGAGCTGATCGCGTTCATCGTCGGCGCGGCTCTGCGCTACCAGCTCGGGGATGCCGGGGCCGAGCGCCCGCGCTACGCGCCGGTGTTCATGGACGAGGCGCTGATCAAGGCCGACGCGCACTTCACCAAGCGCGCGATCGGCGCCTGGCGCGGCCTCGGCTTCCAGCTGGTCATCGGCGCCCCGAACGACAAGTACAGCGCGATCGAGCCGCACGTCGACGTCGAGTACGACATCCTCAAGGACACCCAGGGCCGCTCCTGGGCACGGCTCAAGGTCGCGCTGCCCGAGCAGCCCCAGGCCATCGCGCAGGTCTGATCAGCATGCCCCTCGCACCCTCGGCCCCGGCCTCCGCCGCGTACCGCCTGCCCAACGGGCAGGTGCCGGCACTGGCGGCGCTGCGGCACCCGCGGCTGCTGAGCACCGAGGTGCTCGCGGGCATGGTGACCACGCTCGCGCTGATCCCCGAGGTCATCTCGTTCTCGCTCATCTCGGGCGTCGGGCCGGATGTGGCGCTGATCTCCTCGGTCACGCTGGCCATTGCGATGTCGTTCCTCGGCGGACGGCCGGCGATGGTCTCGGCCGCGGCAGGATCTGTCGCACTGGTCATCGCCCCGATGGTCGCCGCGCACGGGACCGAGTACGTGCTGCCGACGGTTCTGCTCACCGGCATCCTGCAGGTGCTGTTCGGTGTGTTCGGTCTCGCGCGACTGGTCCGCTACATCCCGCGCTCGGTCATGATCGGGTTCGTGAACGCGCTCGGCGTGCTCATCTTCCTGGCGCAGGTCACGCACGTGATCGACGTGCCGTGGATGGTGTATCCGCTGTTCGCCGTGACGATCCTCATCGTCGTCCTGCTGCCGAAGCTGACCACCGCGGTGCCCGCACCGCTGGTCGCGATCGTGGTCGTCACGGCCGCGGCGATGATCTTCGGGCTGGGCGTGCCGACGGTCGGCGACGAGGGCTCCGTGAGTGGCGGGCTGCCGGGCCTCACGCCGTGGACGGTGCCCTTCGACCTCGACACGCTGCAGGTCATCCTGCCCACCGCCGTCGGTGCGGCGCTGGTCGGACTGCTGGAGAGCCTGCTCACGGCGAAGCTCGTCGACGACCTCACCGACAGCCGCTCGTCGAAGTCGCGCGAGTCGTGGGCGCTCGGTGTCGCGAACATCCTCGCCGGGTTCTGGGGCGGCGTCGCCGGCTGCGCGATGATCGGCCAGACGGTCGTCAACGTGCAGCTCGGGCGGGCGCGCAGCCGCGTCTCGACGGTGATCGCCGGGCTGTTCCTGCTGCTGCTCGTGGCGGTGCTCTCGCCAGTGATGGCGGCGATCCCGATGGCCGCACTCGCCGCGGTGATGATGATCGTGGCGCTGCGCACGATCGACTGGCACAGCATCAGGCCTGCGACGCTGAAGCGGATGCCACTCTCGGAGACGATCGTGATGCTCGTCACGGTCGCCGTGGTCGTCGCGACCGGGAACCTCGCAATCGGGGTGGGTGTCGGCGTGCTGCTGGCGCTCGTGCTGTTCGCTCGTCGGATCGCGCACGTGATCTCCGTCGAGCGGGAGCTCAGCGATGACGGGTCCGTCGCCCACTACCGCGTGCTCGGGCCGCTGTTCTTCGCGTCGAGCAACGACCTCGTGGATCGGTTCTCGTACGTCGACGATCCGGACCGGATCGTGATCGATCTGAGCGGCTCGCACGTCTGGGACGCCTCCAGCGTCGCTGTGCTCGACGCGGTCGAGACGAAGTATGCCGCGCACGGTGCGAAGGTCGAGCTCATCGGGCTGAACGCGCACAGCCGCGCCTTCCACGGTCGGCTGACGGGCTCCCTCGACGGCTCCGCATGAGACGGGGCGCCGGGTGCCGCAGCATCCGACGCCCCGTTCGGGGCGGTCCTGGGACTCAGACCACCATCTCGCCGTTCTTGGCGACGACCCTGCCACCGCGCAGGATGTAGTCGCGCCTCGGCTGGTCGATGACGACCTGCGGGATGTTCTCGCCGTCGATGATCATCATGTCGGCGGGGGAGCCGACCTCGAGAGTCGCGTGCGCGAGCCCCATCACGTCGGCGCCGCCGGTGGCAGCGAGGTCGAAGCCGCGCTCCAGGTCCTCATCCACGCGGGCGCCGCTGACGAAGCCGAGTATCCAGGTGCGGTGCAGCATGTCGGCGTTGCCGTAGGGGCTCCAGTTGTCGCGGATGCCGTCCGAACCCAGGCCGACGGGGATGCCGCGCTCGCGCAGCTTCTTGAACGGCAGCAGACCGCTGCGCGGCGCGACCGTCGTCAGCGTGACGTTCAGCGCCGCGATCTCCGCGGCCAGCTCGTCCTGCACCGCCGGGGTCTGGCTGGGGATCGCGAATGCGTGGCTGATGTTGACCTGGCCGTCGGTGAGCCCCGCGGCCCGGGTGCGGGCGAGGATGTCCCGCAGCGAGTGCAGACCCATCTCGCCGCTCTCGTGCAGGTGGATGTCGATGCCAACGCCGTGCCTGGTGGCGATGCCGAACACGGCGTCCAGCTGCTGGGTCGCGAACTCGGCTCCGTCGAAGGCGGTCGGGTCGATGCCGCCGACGAAGTCGATCACGCCGTCGCGGGCGGCCTTGTCCAGCAGGTCGATGGTGCCGGGGGCGACCATGACGCCCTGCTGCGGGAACCCGACGATCTGCATGTCCAGGATGCCGCGCAGCTTCTCCTGCGCCGCGCGCATGCCCTCCACCTCGGACAGCCCGTACGCGGGTGCGACGTCGCCGTGCGCGCGGACACCGCGGGTTCCGGTGGCCACCGCGTGGCGCAGCAGGCCCAGCGCTCGCTCCGCGGTCGGCTTCGTGAGCCCCTTGGCGAACTCGATGTCGCCGGCGGCGACCTCCTTGGTACCCGACGCCGGCTTCCGGCTCTGCCACTTCTCGCCCCAGCCGGTCTTGGCCGGATGGATGTGCGCGTCGATGAGCGTGGGGAGGGCGAGACGGCCGCGGCCGTTGATCTCGAAGACGCGGGTGCCGCGGGGAACGCGGTCGACGAGCACGCCGTCGTGGCAGATCAGGTCGCGGGCGGCGCCGCCGAACGGCCGCACGTTGCGGAGGACGACGGCCTCCGCGTCCTTCGGCCCCTTGGTGTCGGAGCCGTGGCCGCTCGCCGCGGCCGGTGCGGCTCCGAGCAGGCCGGCGCCGGCGGTGGCCACGGCGATCGCTGCGCCGCCCTGCAGCAGCTGCCGGCGCGATGCCTTCATCTCGGCGGGGGTGTTCACGGTCTGGGGATCCGTGTTCTCCATCGTTCTCTCCTCATACTTCGTCGTGTGAAATGGTCGACCGGATTACGATTTGGTATACCGGACGCCGTGACGCACAACGATAGCCGCGATCCTCGAGGGGTGCACGCCCGACACCCCTCGGCGAGGACCCATTGCGCTCGCGCGCCGTCCGGGCAAGGATGTTCTGCGTTGCGTGCAGAATGAGGGACGATGGCGTTTGCAGTGAGGCGGGCCGGTCAGCATGCCGGTCGGCTGACGCTGGTCGGCCTCGTCGTGGCCCTGGTCGTCGTCGGCATCGGCGGTCTGGACGTGGTCGCCGAGCGGATGCTGCAGGACGGCGCGGCCCGCATGATGACCGATGCCGAGCCCGATGCGCGCACCGTTCGCGTGGTCGCCGACGAGGCGTCGGATGCTGCGAAGCAGGATGCCGCAGTGCGCGATGCGATCGCCGCCGCGTTCGACGGGTCGGACATCGTCGTGGCGCGCCAGGTCAGCGCGGACGTGCCGGCGGCGAGTGGCGGCGATCGGTTCGACATAGGGCTGCTCGATGACGAACGGGTGCCGAGGCTCGCGACCCTCGCCGAGGGGGGCTGGCCGAAGAGAGCCGACGAGGTCGCGCTCTCCGCAGCGGCGGCCGACAGAGCGCACCTCGGCGTCGGCGACACGATCGTCCTCTCCGACCCGACCGTGCTGAACGGCGCGGCAACGGAACTCACCGTTGTGGGCACCTGGACCCCTCACGACGCCACCGATCCGGCGTGGCACGGCGACCCATCCGTCGTCTCCGGAGAGACCGATGACGTGATCGGCCCGGCGCTCGTCGCTGCCGGCGCGCTGACCGAGCTTCCCGATCCGCCTCTCGTGACGTGGGAGGTCTCGCCCGACGGCACTGCCCTGGCCGCAATCCCCGGACTGCAGGCCGGGGTGCGCGCCATGCCGGACGTGCCTGCGTCCGTCGATCCCGACCACGAATACAACATGGACATCGCTGGATCGCTCGGCGCGACCCTGCAGCGCCAGGCCCTCGCGGTCGCCGGCACCAGAGGGCTGCTCGTGGCGCCGTTGCTGATCATCGCCCTGCTCGGCGCTCTGGTGCTGGGAGTCGTGCTGTTCACACTGTCAGCGGCTCGAACGGAGGAGCTCGCCCTGCTGCGTGCGCGTGGGGCATCCGGACGGCGTCTGGCGCTCGGCGCGGCATCCGAAGCGGCGCTCCTCGCTGCGGCGGGAGCCCTGCCGGCCATGGCGGTGCTCGCGATCTTCGGGGGCGTGACGATGACGATCGTGCTGGTCGCCATCGGCGCAGTCGTGTTCCCCGCCGTGGTCGCGATGCTGTTCGCCCTGCGTGTCGCCGGCACCGCAGACGGCGCGCATCCGGTGCGCAGCGATGCCGGGATGCGCACGCTTCCGGCGCTCATCCTGCCCGCGCTCGTCGCCGTCGCCTTCGCGGCGCTGGCCACCTGGCAGCTGTTCGCCGAGGGGGCGGTGCTGCGTCCGGACGGCAGCACGGACGCGCTGGCGGCGACCGCTCCTGCGCTCCTCATCATCGCCGCGTGCGCGCTCGTTCCTGTGCTCGCGGCCCCCATCGCAGCGCTCCTGGAGCGACTGCTGCGCGCAACCCGGGGAATCGCGCCGATCCTGCCGCTGCGACAGATCGCACGCCGCATCGGTGGCACCGCCGTCGCGATCCTGTGTCTCGCCCTCGCGGCGTCCTCGGCGGCGCTCGCGGTCGCCGCGCCGGTGGTGGCATCCGCCGCTGAGCAGCGCAGCCTCGACGCGGCGCTGGGCGGTGATGTCCGGATGATCGCGGATGGCGGGCTGGACGTCACAGCCGCCGAAGCCGGCGCCTGGAAGGACGTGACCTCCGCGTCCGACATCCTGCGCACCCCGCTCGCCGTCGGAGCGGACACGGTCGACCTTCTCGCGGGCCCCTCGGAGGCTCTCGGCCTCGATGGGCCGATCGACGCCGGCTCCGGCGGCATCGTCGGCGCGGAGATCACGCGGAGCCTCGCCGATCGCCTGGGTGCGCGTGTCGGAACGGTCTTCACCGCGCAGGTGCGCTTCGCCGCGCAGCCGGTCTCGATCAAGGTCGCAGGAATCGTCGACTCCTTGCCCGGCGTGGGGACGGACTGGGGAGTCGCCACGGATCCGGCGGAACTGGTGGCAGCGGGCGTCGAACTCGCTCCCGACGAGCTCTGGCTGCGCAGCGACGACCCCGCGGAGACCGCCGACCAACTGCGTGTGCAGGCGACGCATCCTGTGCGCATCCTCACCGCGGCGCAGGTGAGCGCGACGCCGGCGACGGCGGTGGCGCCCGCCGTGCTCGCGGCCGGCGCGCTGATCGCCGCCGTGCTGGGTGTCTTCGGATTCGTCGCGGCGTCCTCCGCGATGTCGGGCTCGCGTCGAGAGGAGCCGATGGTGCTGCGCGCTCTCGGACTTCCGCGATCGCGGCAGCGCGCGCTGCGCGCCGGCGAGACGATCGGCGTCGCCGTGTACGCGGTGCTCGCCGGGGCGGCGCTGGGCGCGGTCGTCGCGGTCACGGTGCTGCCGGTGATCCTGGGGGCGGGATCATGAGCGTCCGTACACCGGTGGCCGTGCGCGGCGCGTTCACGACGCCGACGCTGTCGATGTTCATCGTCGTGGTGATCGCCGTGCTGTCCTATCTCGGCGTCGCCGCCCCCGCGCTTCTCGCCGAGGGACGCACCGCCACCCTGCAGCGTGAGATCGCATCGCTTCCGGCACTCGCGCAGTGGCCGTCGGGGACGATGCCGGGGGTGCCGGTGTTCGGCAGCGGCTCCGATCCGGAGACCGGCGTCTGGGGCACCACCCTGAACCGCCTCGAACAGTACCGTGAGGGTCAGCCGCAGCCGCTGCGCGATCTGCTGGGCACTCCGCGGATGACGGTCGGGCATGACGCAGAGCCGACATTCGATCGCGATCCGCGTCGTGCGGCGCCCGCACCCATGAACAAGGTCTCGCTGGTCTCCGATCCCGGGTTCGTGGACCGCTCCGAGCTCGTCGAGGGGCGGATGCCGGAGCTCACCGATCCTGCGGACGGCATCGAGATCGCCCTCACCGACACGATCGCCGATCAGCTGGACTGGAAGGTCGGGACTCCGCGTGTCTGGGACGACGATTTCACGGTGATCCTGACCGGCATCGTCACGCCGTCGGCGCACGACAGGGGAGACTGGCCGTTCATCGGAGGCTCAGTGGACCCGCTGATCGAGACCAACGCCAACGGCGACCGCATCCTCGTCGTGGCCGGGTTCATGCACGTGGACGAGGTCACGAAGCTCACCGACCTCATCCGCGACATCAAGCTCAGCTCCTGGATGCCGTTCGACACGGACGCGATCGAGGCCGACACCGCCCCGAAGGTCTCGGCGCAGCTCCGGCTGATGGCCGCGGAGCCGGTCGCCATCCCGATGGACGTCGACGCGTTCTTCAATCGGGGTCTGCCGCTGCGCTCCGGACTGCCGCAGGCGATCGACGTCGGCATGGCGCGCGCGGATGCGATGACACCGGTCGTCACCGTCGCCGTGGTCGGACCGATCGTGGTCGCGCTGGTCGTGCTCGCCCTGGTCAGCCGCCTGATCGCGGTGCGCAGGGTCGCCTCGGCGCGGGTGCTGCAGGCGCGCGGCGCTTCCAGGGGGAGCCTGATCAGGATGCTCGGGGGAGAGGGGGCCGTGCTGGGCGTGCTCGGTGCGGCGATCGGTGCCGGTGCGGCCGCCGTCCGGCCGGGATGGGTCGGCGCCTGGGTGCTGTGCGTACCTGCGATCCTCGCCGTGGTACCCGCCGTGACCCTGCCGTGGAGCACGCTCGTCGACGTCGAGCGGCGCGGCCGCAGCGATCTCGGCCAGACCGGGCGCAGTGGCCTCGTCCGGCTCGGCGCGGAGGCGCTGATCCTGGTGCTGACCGCGGTGCTCGCGGCTCTCATCCTCGCGCGCGGTGGTGCGGAGGGCGCAGACCCCCTGCTGCTCGCACTGCTCGTACTGCTCGGAGCCTGCGGCAGCATCTTCGCCCTGCGTCTGCTGCCGCTGCTCCTGCAGGCGGCCGAGAACCGCGGTCGACGCGAGGCGGGACTCACGGGGCTGCTCGGTCCGGCGCGCGCCCGCCGCGACGCGGTGGTGCGGACCGCTCCTGTGTTCGCGGTCGTGGTCGGACTGGGCGTGGCGGTCTTCGCGGTCGCCTTCGCCGCGACCGTGTCGAGCGGGATCGTGCGTGCCGCGGAGGCGGGAGTCGGTGCCGACCTGCGGATCACGAGCGCGTACATCACTCCGGAGTCCGTGGACCGGGTGAAGGACATCGACGGGGTGGCCGCGGTGGCCGGTGTGAGCGGCGGATCGAGCGTGGAGGTCACCACAGGCAGTCACACGGCGCAGACGCGCGTGTACGCGCTGGACCGGGATGACTTCGCGGCGGTGCAGCGAGGATCGGAGGCCGCGATCCCTCTCCCTGCCACGCTCGACGGGTCTTCAGACGATGCGATCCCCGTCGTCGTGTCCCGAAAGCTCCTGGACATCCTCGGCGTGGACGACACGCGCGGGCTCGAGCTGGAGGTGTACGGCACGCCTGTGCGGGTGGTCGGCATCGCGCCGTCGCAGGTGCCCTTCGGCACCGCTGAGCAGTGGGTGATCGTCGACCGGGACCACGCCTTTGATCTCGGCCAGCGGGCGACCGGCGTGATGCAGCTGTACGTGGCGGTCGACCCCGGCGCAGACCCGGAGACGGTCGGCGAAGCGGCGGTCGAGGCGCTCGGCGGGGATGCCGCGTTCCAGACGCCCGAGCAGGTGGCTGCGACGCGGATGGCTGACCCCGGATACCGGGTCGTGCAGGGGGCGCTGCTCGCGGCGAGTGCCGTCGTGGCGGTGCTGCTGGCGGTGGCAGTGGTCGCGATGCTCCTGCTGGGCGCGCCGTCCCGCGCGCGGATGCTGGCGATCCTGCGCACGCTCGGCCATTCGAGACGCGGAGCTGGCCGGCTCGTGGCCTGGGAGGTCGCGCCGGCGCTGCTGCTGGCGGTGCCGTTCGGCGTGGGGGCCGGGATCGCGATGGCGGTGCTGGTGATCCCGCAGCTGGATCTGCGCGGCTTCGTGGGTGGCCCCACGCAGCCACCGGTCGAGTTCGGCGGGGCGTGGCTGCTGCTGGCGGTGCTCGGGTTCGCTCTGCTCGCGACCGTTGCGGTCGTGGCCGCGACGGCGCTGGCGTCGCGGCTCGGCACCGGGACGGTGGTCCGTGCGGACGATGAGCAGGACTGATGATGACAGGAGTGCCGGACATGACTGACGGAGCGATCGTGTGCGAGGGTCTCGTGCGGATCTTCACCGCGCAGGGGGTCGAGGTGCAGGCGCTGCAGGGCCTGGAGCTGCGGATGGCGACCGGCGAGATGGTCGCCCTGGTGGGGGCCTCCGGGTCGGGGAAGAGCACACTGCTCGGCATCCTCGCGGGCCTCGACCGGCCGACAGCCGGGTCGGCGCGCGTCGCCGGGCACGACCTGGTGACCATGAAGGGCGCGGAGCGGCTGGAGTACCGCCGCAGCAGCGTCGGGTTCGTCTGGCAGCAGTCCGCGCGCAACCTCCTGCCGTACCTGTCGGCGAGGGAGAACATCGCGATGGTGCATCAGGTGGCCGGAGTGGTGCCGCGCGCGGAGCGTGCGCGCTTCGGTGACGAGCTGCTGGAGCAGCTCGGCGCGGCCGAGGTGGCTGACAAGCGCCCGGGCGACATGTCCGGCGGCCAGCGGCAGCGTGTGGCGATAGCCGTCGCGCTGGCGAACCGGCCGCGCGTGCTGCTCGCGGATGAGCCCACCGGCGAGCTCGACGAGGTGACCAGCGCCGAAGTGCTCGGCGCGATGGAGACGGTGAACCGCGAGCGCGGGGTGACCACGCTCATCGTGACTCACGATGTCGGGGTGACCGAGCACGTGGAGCGCACGGTGCGGATCCGCGACGGCCGCACCTCGACCGAGACGCTGCGGCGCACCGGGACCGATGAGGAGGGGCGCTCTGTGCGCACCGCGCAGGAGTATGCGGTGCTGGACCGCGCCGGGCGGATGCAGCTTCCGGTGGACTTCGTCTCGGCGCTGGAACTGCGTGAGCGTGTGAAGCTCACCCTCGAGCCTGATCACGTGCGGGTGGCCCCCGTGCAGGACGACCCAGGGCAGGACGATCCGGTGCCCGACGTGCCGGGGGAGGAGGCGTGATGAGCACGGTGCTGCAGGCCGAGTCGCTGTCGCGGGTGTTCCCGAGCCCGGGCGGCGATGTGACAGCGGTCAGAGAGGCCGACCTGTCCATCGCGGCGGGGGAGCTGGTCGTCGTGGCAGGCCGCTCCGGCGCCGGCAAGACCACGCTCCTGACGATGCTCGGCGGACTGGACCACCCCACCTCGGGTCGGGTGCTCGTGGACGGTGCCGATCTCGCGGATCCCCGCACCGATGTCGCCGCGCTGCGCGGTGCGCGGATCGCGTCGATCTTCCAGACCTCGGGGCTGATCCCCGTGCTCTCCGCCGCGGAGAACGTCGAGGTGCCGCTGCGCATCCGTCGAACCGACCCCGCTGAGCGCGATCGTCGGGTGGCGGAGGCGCTGCGCGATGTCGGTCTCGAGGATCACGCGCGCCAGCGGCCGGGGGAGCTCTCCGGAGGGCAGCAGCAGCGCGTGGGCATCGCCAGGGCGCTGGTCATGGCGCCGGGCATTCTGCTCGCGGACGAGCCGACCGCGCAGCTCGACAGCGAGACCGGCGCGCAGATCATGGACCTCATCGCCAGCCTGGTGCACCACCGCGGCACGGCCGCGATCGTCGCGACCCATGATCCGGCGATGATCGCGCGCGCGGATCGCGTGCTCGACCTGCATGACGGAGTGCTGCGCCGACGCGAGCGCTGAGTCTGTTCAGGCGTCCTCGGCGAGGCCGATGACGATCCCTCCGGGCCCGCGGAAATAGCAGAGTCCCACGAGGCCGCGGTAGTCCACGACCTCGTCGAGCACCTCGCCTCCGAGCGGGCGCAGGCGGCTGATCGTCTCGTCGAGATCGTCGACGGCGAACATCACCCGGTGGAAACCGAGCGTGTTCGGGATCGCGGGCTCCCCGCCGAGCAGGGCGGGTGCGTGATAGGTGGCGAGCTCGATTTTGCCGGAGGTGCCGGGGATGCGCATCATCGCGATCTCCGATCTCATCCCGCGAAGGCCGACGACCCGCTCCGCCCACTCGCCCTCGATCAGCTGCCGCCCCTCCAGCTCCATGCCGAGCACGGTGAAGAACTCGACGGCGGCGTCGAGGTCGTCCACGACGATCCCGACGTTGTCCATGCGCATGATTGCCATATCGGCCACGCTACGCGGGGGAGAGGATCAGCGGAACCGCACAGGGAACAACTCGGTGCGTGCGATCGCGGCATCGCGGCGTGCAGTGAGCACGGTCCGGCGAGGATCGGCCAGGTAGGAGTCCAGGGCTGCCTGAGACGGGAACCGGTACAGCTGAACCTCGTCAGGATGCGGGGCGGTGCCGGCGCTCGCGGCCCGCTGCACGACCTCACCGCCGTGCTCCGGCACGAGGGAGAGCACGGCGTCCTCGTACGCGGTCAGCTCGGCCGACCGACCCTCCACCGCCCACAGCAGACAGCAGAGCAGGACCTCCTGCTCAGGCATGGGCTGCACCACCGGCTGCCTCCTTGCGCAGGTGGACGAGATCGACGCCGGCATGCAGCGGCTCTCGGCGTGTGACGACGTAGCCCTCTCGCTCGTACAGTCGGATGTTGGCCTCGCTGAGGTGCCCCGTGAACAGTTCGAAGACGCTCGCCCCGCTGGCCTCCTCGGCGGCCCGCAGCAGCTGCGTGCCCAGACCTCGTCCCTGCATGTCGGGTGCGATGGTCAGCCGGCCGATGTGCGCGACCCCGCCCTGCATCGTCCAGCGCACGGCACCGATCAGCCGGCCGTCCATGCGCGCGCCGATGCCGGCGCCGCGCAGCTCCTGCTGGACGTCCGCCAACGGCTGCGTCAGCGCCGGCAGGTAAGGGTCGCGGTAGATCTGCGCCTCGGTCGCATAGGCGGCGCGCTGCAGGGTCATCACCTCGCCCGCGGCATCCGGGGTGAGCGGAGCGAACGCGATCGTCGAGGCCATGGCAGGGAGCCTAGCGGCCCCCTGCTCGGCCGAGGCGGATCATGACGGCTGTGCTCAGCGCAGCCCCTCGGCGTTCGGCACGACCTGCGCGTAGACGTCTCCGATGGCCGCGAGTGCACCGCGGTGCAGGTCGGCCGCGGCGACCTCTCCCGCCGCCGACGGCAGCGCCCTCGTCGCGCAGGCGTCCGCCACGACCGTGACGCGGTTGCCGCGCAGGAAGGCGCCCTCCGACGTGAAGGTCACGCACATGTGCGTCATGAACCCGACGACGATGACGTCCGTGTTGCCCGTGGCGTCGACCCGGTCGCCGAGGTCGGTGCCGACGAAACCGTTCGGCGCGGACTTGACGACCACGGGCTCTCCCACGAGCGGGGCGACACGCTCATGGATCGCGCCGATGTCCGCACGGATGTCGTACGGGCTGCCCTCGCCTCCGTCGTGCTGGACGTGGATGACCTTCGCGCCCTCGCGTCGTGCGCGCTCGAGCAGCGCCGCAGCGGCATCCAGAGCCTCGGACCAGCCCTCCAGCTCCATGACGCCCTGCGTGTAGGTGTTCTGGTAGTCGACGAGGATCACCGTCGAATCGGCGAGGACCGCCGGGGCGTGGGCTTCGCCGTCGAGTTCGCGCAGGGGAGTGGCCATCGTGAGGTCCTTTCGAAGGGAAGAGCCCCATTTCGCGGGGCACGTTCTACGCTAGGAGTGGCGCGGCATGTCGGCAATGTCATGCAAGCCGCAGAAACCGACATTCTGAGGAGCATCCATGATCCGCCGCCTGATCGTCGTCACGGTGTTCGACGGCGTCGACCTGCTCGACGTCACAGGACCGGCCGAGGTCTTCTCGCTGCTGGAGCGGGAGATGAGCGAACCCACCGGCTACGAGGTCTTGCTCGTCGCCGAGACGTTGGAGCCGGTGGTCACCTCCGCCGGCGTGCGCGTGCTGCCGGATGCGACGTTCGACGACATCGCCGGCCGCCGGGTCGACACGCTCATCGTTCCCGGCGCGGTCGCGCGCGACGCCGTGGGGGTGCGCGCGGTCGTCGACCCCGCGATCGTGCGGCGGGTGCGGATGCTGGCGCCGGGCACCCGCCGGGTGGCATCCGTGTGCGTGGGTGCGCACGTCCTCGCCGCGGCCGGGCTGCTGGACGGCCTGCGCGCGACGACGCACTGGTCGACCGCCGCGCAGCTCGCCGCAGAGCATCCGGAGGTGACTGTGGATGCAGACCCGATCTTCATCCGGGAGGGCGGGATCTGGACCGGAGCCGGGCTGACCGCCTGCCTGGATCTCAGCCTGGCGCTCGTCGCGGAGGACTTCGGCCAGGACAGCGCACTTCGCGTGGCGCGGCAGCTCGTGATGTACATGAAGCGGCCCAGCGGCCAGAGTCAGTTCAGCGTCTCGCTGGGCACCGCGTCCAGCACACCGCGGATCGATGAGCTGCGCCACCACATCGCCACCCACCTGAGGCGGCCCCTGACCGTGCCCGAGCTCGCGGCCAGAGCGCACGTGAGCGATCGCCAGCTCACGCGCATCTTCAAGACCGAGCTGCGCATGACCCCGGCGGCCTATGTCGAGACCGCGCGGGTGGAGATGGCGCGCAACCTCCTCGAGACGGGTGACGACACGCTGCAGCGCGTCGCCGTCGACTGCGGCTTCGGCACCGTCGACACGCTGACAAGGGCGTTCCGCCGTCGGATCGGGGTCACGCCGTCCGACTACCGGGCGCGGTTCCAGGTCTCTCCGTCGTCGGCGCACTGACGGCCGAGGACCGCCCCACGGTCGTTCGCATCACCCAGCGCCACTTCGCGATCCGACGATCGCGCGTGAAGCCGAACTCCTCGAACAGGCTCTCCGGGCCGGTGTGGAAGTAGGCGCCGCGCTGCGGGTCGCGCTCCGTGTCCTGCTCCGGGTACGCCTCGACGGTTCCTCCGCCGGCATCCTCGATCGCGGCGATGACCCCGGCGACGGCCGTGCGGGCAACACCCGTGCGGCGGTGTCTGCTGCCGGTGAAGATGCACCCGATCCGCCAGTCCGGCAGGGCGACGAGCCCGCTCTCGTAGGTCTTCTGATTCTTGATGCGGGCGATCTCGGCCGGGCTGCCGAACTGGCACCAGCCCACGCACTCCTCGCCGTCGTAGACGAGCATCTGGTGCACGACTCCGTTTCGCACGAGCGCCTGCTTGTTCACCCGGTTGGCTCCTCGGGTCTTCTGATCGAGACCCTCCGGATGGAAGCCCATGCACCAGCAGCCGCCCCATACGCCATTGTTCGCCTCTACGAGCTCGGCGAAGTCGTCCCAGGACTCGGTGCTCAGCAGGCGCGTGCGGTACCTCTCGGAGGTGTGCTCATCGGCCAGGGTCCGATCCTCGCACCATGGCGATGCGTCGTCCACGCCCTGCACGAGAGAACTTCTACGGGGCGTAGAATTGCGGGGTGAGTCGACAGCCGGTCGTGAATGATCCCTGGGTGAGTGAAGCCCGACGCTCGGCCGCGGCGGCGCCCGCCCCCCGCCCCGACCTGGGACCCGCCCCTCGCGGCGCTCTGTACGGCCTCGGCCTGTTCGCCGCGCTGCGCGGGCTCGGCCTGGTGCTGATCGCCGAGGCCGTGGCGCGCGGCATCGCCGCCCTCGCGGGTGGCGGTCTCGACGAGCGCGCCACCCGAACCGTCGTCCTCCTGGGCGCGGTGGGCGTCGTGCTCCGCGTCGGCGGTGAGTGGGCCACCGCCGTGCTCGCCCGTCGCATCGCCACCGCGGTCAAACTCGACCTGCGCTCCCGTCTCTGGCGGCGCCTCGCCGAGGGCGGGGAATCGGGTGGGGGCACAGCTGTGCTGGCCGCCGACGGCCTTGATGCGATCGACGACTACTACGTGCAGTCGGTTCCGGCGATGATCTCCGCAGCCGTGGTGCCGATCATCGTCGGCCTTCGGATCCTCGGAGCCGACTGGGTGAGCGCACTGGTCGTCGTGCTGACCCTGCCGCTGGTCCCGCTGTTCATGGTGCTGATCGGCAAGCGCACCCAGCAGCGCACGGATGCCGCGCTGACCGCACTCACCCGACTCGCCGATCATCTCGCCGAGCTGGCCCGCGGCCTTCCGGTGATCGTCGGCCTCGGCCGCGTGCGAGAGCAGACCCGCGCCCTCGATGCTGTTCAGCGCAAGTACCGCGAGAAGACCGAGGAGACCCTGCGCTGGGCGTTCCTGTCCGCGCTCGCGCTGGAGCTGATCGCGACCCTGTCGGTGGCGGTGGTCGCCGTGCTTCTCGGCATCCGCCTGCTGAACGGCACGATGGAGCTCGAACCGGCCCTGATCGCGCTGATCCTTGCGCCGGAGTGCTTCCTCGCGCTGCGGGAGATGGGCGCCGCGTTCCACGCCTCGCAGGACGGACTTTCCGCGTTGGGACGTGCACGTGAGATCCTCGCGCGCCCGGCGCGGCACGATGCACGTCGCTCCGTCGGCGGGCCGGTGCGGCTGCGGGGAGTCTGCGTCCAGTACGCAGGACGCTCGGAGGCTCTGCTCGACGGCGTCTCCGCCACGCTCGCGGGCATCACGGCGGTCACGGGACCGAGCGGCGCAGGCAAGTCGACCCTGCTCGCCGCGCTGGCGGGCACGCTCCCGGCGGATGCCGCGACAACCGGCACGATCACCGGTGTGAGCGCCGACGAGGTCGCATGGGCGCCGCAGGCGCCGCAGTTCTTCGCCGCCACGCCGCGTGCGGAGCTCGCCCTGTTCGGAGCGGGGACCGAGGTGCTCGACGAGCTCGCGCTCGGATCGCTCGCCGATGCCGCCACCGCCGAGCTCAGTCCGGGTGAGCAGCGCCGTCTGACCGTGGCCCGTGCGCTCGCGAGAGTCGATCAGGGGGCGCGGCTGCTGCTGCTCGACGAGCCCACCGCGCATCTGGACCGCGACGCCGCCGATCTCGTCCGCGCCGCGGTGCTGCGCCGCGCGCGACGCTGTGTCGTCGTCCTGGCCACCCACGAGCCAGAGACCCTCGCTCTGGCGGAGTGGCGGATCGCGCTTCGCAGCGCGGCTCCCGCGCAGGCAGAGGTGCCGGATGGACATGACTCGCCCGCTGCCTCTGCGGCATCCGCGGTTCCCGATGCGGATTCCGTGCAGCTGGCCGAGCGGGCGCAGGTCGGTGCCGGGCTCACCCTGCGGTCGCTGCTGCGTCCGAACCGCTGGATCTGGACGGGCTCGATCCTGCTCGCCGCGTTGACCGCCGGGTTCGGGATAACGCTGACGGCGCTGTCCGGCTGGCTGATCGTGCGGGCCAGTGTCGAGGAGTACATCATGTACCTCCTGGTCGCCATCGTCGGCGTGCGGGCGTTCGGCATCGGCCGGGCGGTGAGTCGCTACGCGGAGCGCCTGGTCACGCATCGAGCGACCCTGCGTGTGGTCGACGCGCTGCGGCTGAGGCTGTGGGACTCGATCGCCGCACGAGGGGCCGGATCGCGCCGCCTGCTCTCCGGCGGCGCGCCGCTGGACTATCTCGTGACGCTGTCCGGCGACCTGCGTGATCAGCTGCCGCGGGTCCTGCCACCGCTCGGCGCCGGCGTGCTGGTGCTGCTGGCGGCGGTGGTGACCACGGGTCTCGTGGCGCCCGAGCTCACCGCTGCGGTGGCGGCGGTGCTCGTGCTCGCCGTCGTGCTGGCCGCACTCCTCGCGCTGTTCTCGGAGCGCCGCGCCGGCGTCGTGCGCGTGGGTGTGCGCTCCGAGATCGTGCGCGGTACCGCGGCCCTCACGAGCGCGGCCGACGACCTGCGCAGCAACGGTGTGGCGGCGGATGCGCTGCGAACGCTCGACGCGAGCGCGGCCGCGCTCGCGACCGCCGAGCGGCGCACGGCCTGGTCGGCAGGGCTCGGCGCAGCCGTCGTGACCGCCGGCGTCACGCTGCTCGGCGTGCTGGTGCCGCTGCTCGCGCCCCAGCTTCCCGCCGACCGCGCCTCGGTGCTCGCGCTGGTCGCGCTCGCGCTGGCCGAGCCGCTGGTCGCCCTCGTCGACGCGATCGGACGGATGCCGGCGCTGCGCGCTCTGATCGCTCGGCTTTCGCCGGTGCTCGAGCCCGCGCCCGCGGTGCCCTGGGGCGCCGCGCAGCTGGACGGCCCGACGCGGGAGCTGGAGCTCGCCGAGGTCGCCATCAGGTACCCCGGCGCGCCCGCGCCCGCTGTCGCCGGCGTCGACGGCCGGGCCGAGCGAGGTCGCTGGCTGGTTCTGGACGGGCCGTCCGGTTCGGGCAAGTCCACGCTGCTCTCCGCGATCATGGGCGCCCTGCCCGTGCAGCACGGCGCGATCCGCGCGAACGGCGCGTCGATCACGACCCTGTCGGAGCGCGCCTGGCGCGATCGGGTGGCGTGGTGCCCGCAGGACGCGTACGTGTTCGATTCGACGATCCGCGGAAATCTGCTCCTCGCGCGCCCGCGTGAGGACGCACCCGACGACGCTGCGCTGCATGCGGCCCTGAGCATGGCGGGGCTGGAGCCGCTCGTGGGGCGCATCGGTCTCGACGCCCGAGTCGGACCTGGCGGCTCCGCACTCTCCGGTGGCGAGCGTCAGCGTCTCGCAGTCGCCCGCGCGCTGCTGACCCGCGCCGATGTCATCCTGCTGGACGAGCCCACGGCACACCTGGATGCGCCGACCGCCGCCGCGATGATGGCCGACATCCGCGCCGCGACAGAGGACCGCATCGTGGTGCTGGTCTCGCACCGCGCGGATGATCGTCGGGCCGGCGACGGCCTCCTGCAGCTGGAACCGGCGGAGTCAGGCCGCCAGCCGGCGGAAGCGGTCACTCACGCGAGGTGAGCCGGAGACTGCGCGTTCGGCTCCGGGAACGCCGTCCGCGCCGACGGCGAGGATCGCTCGGGCGAGCACCTCGTCCCTGACCTCGCGGCGGGCGTGATCGTCGGCGAGCATCTCCACCAGCGCGGCGACATCCGCCTCGGCGCGCGCGGCGATCGGGAACCATGGCAGTGCGGCGCGCCAGGCGCGGAATGCGAGCAGCAGCAGGTCGTGCCGCTGCTCGACGTGCGCCCGCTCGTGTGCGATGACGGCGACGAGCTCGTCGGGATCGAGCCTGTCCAGAAGGCCCTGCGAGAGCACGGTCACCGAACCGGAGCCGCGCGGCAGGCAGTAGGCGACCGGAACGGCGTCGTCGATCACCTGGGTGCGCGCCCTCGTCGGATGCGGTGAGGCCAGCAGCTCGAGAAGTGCCAGGTGGCGACGACGCTGCCGAGTGACCTGAACGACCGTGACGGCCAGATGCGACAGGAGGTAGATCGTGAACGCGATGGCGGGCAGGAGGACGTACCAGGGATGCTGCGGTGCCACGGCGAATCCGCTGAGCGCGAGGGCGCCGATCATCGACAGGCCTCCGGCGAGACCGATCGCCTGCCAGAGGAGCAGGGCGATCACCGGCATCCGGGTCGGCCACGAGGCGCGCGAGAGCGCGACCGGCACCGGCCAGGCGAGGGTGAGCGCGACGAGGCCGAGCATGGCGGCCGCAGCGACGATCGCGGCGTGCGGGATCACGACCGCCCCCGCGAGCGAGGGATCAGCGATCAGCAGGCCGGTCATCAGGGGCATGGTGACCCTCAGGCGCCGCCGGTGAGCAGGCTGCGCAGCACCGCGGCATCCTCCGCCGAGACGCCTCCGACGAAGCGGGCCAGCACGGCACTGCGATCGCCGGATTCGCCGAGCACCTCGTGCATCAGCTCGGCCGTGTGATCCGCCCGGGATGCGACGGCGCGGTAGCGATGAGGGCGCGCCGAACGATCCGAATCGACGAAGCCCTTCTTCTCGAGACGGGACAGCACCGTCAGCAGCGTCGTGGCTGCGAGTGAGCGCCCCTGCCCCTGCAGGACGTCCTGCACGTCATACGCGGTGAGGGAGTCTGCCGAGGAGTCCCAGAGCGCGTCCATGACGGCGCGTTCGAGTTCTCCGAGCGTTCCCATCTCCGGCCTCCTTTTTTCGCGGTCGCTTCATTCTACCCCGAGTCGAAATTGTTCTATGCTGTGTAGAAAGCGTTCTACACAACGTAGAAGGAGATCCGCGTGGACGTGCTCGACATCGCTCGGTGGCAGTTCGGCATCGTGACCGTGTACCACTTCCTGATGGTGCCGCTGACCCTGGGGCTGGGGCTGATGGTCGCGATCATGCAGACCCGCTGGGTGCGCACAGGCGACGAGAAGTTCCTGCGCATGACCAAGTTCTGGGGCAAGGTCTATCTGATCAACTTCATCATCGGCGTGGCGACGGGCCTGGTGCAGGAGTTCCAGTTCGGCATGGCGTGGAGCGAGTACTCCCGATTCGTCGGTGACGTGTTCGGCGCCCCGCTGGCCATGGAGGGCCTGCTGGCGTTCTTCGTCGAGTCGACGTTCCTCGGCATCTGGATCTTCGGCTGGGGACGCCTGCGCAAGGGCCTGCATCTCGCCGCGCTGTGGTGCGCGGTGATCGGCTCGTGGATCTCGGCGTACTTCATCATCGTCGCGAACTCGTGGATGCAGCACCCCGTCGGCGTGGAGCTCGGCGAGGACGGGCGCCCGGTGATGACCGACATCTGGGCGGTGCTCACCAACAACACCGCGATCGCCGCGTACACGCACACGATCCTCGGCGCCCTCGTCGTCGCCGGCATGTTCCTGCTCGCGATCTCCTGGTACCACCTGTGGCGTCGTCGCCACGACGGCATCGACACCGTCGATGAGTCCGGCCGCGTCGTCGTCGGAGAGACGGATGCCGTGCCCGGGCGCGACAAGGTCGACCACGGCGTCTGGATCTGGTCGCTGCGCCTCGGCGCGGTGATAGCGATCGCCGGGTTCCTCGGCACGGTCGTCTCCGGAGACGTGCAGGGCAAGCTCATGTACGAGCAGCAGCCCATGAAGATGGCTGCCGCGGAGGCCGCCTGCCACACGGGCTCGTCCTTCTCGGTGCTCTCTCTGGGCGACCCCGGGTCGAGCGACTGCTCCGATGTCGTCACGCTCATCGAGGTGCCCGGTGCGCTCGGCTTCCTCGGCACAGGGGAGTGGGGCGCAGACATGCCGGGCATCCGTGACCTGGAGCCGAAGTACGTCGACCAGTACGGTGCGACCATCCCGGATGAGGCGATCTACGGCGACCGCGCCGGCAGCGAGGTGCAGTACGTGCCGGTGATGTGGGTGACCTACTGGGGCTTCCGGCTCATGATCGGCCTGGGCGGCATCGTCGCGGCCGGCGCCGTGGTCGCGCTGTGGCTCACCAGGAAGGGCACCGTGCTGCGGTCGAAGTGGATCATGCGCCTCGCGCTGCTCGGCATCGTCGCTCCGTTCGCGGCGAACATCGCCGGGTGGATCTTCACCGAGCTGGGCAGGCAGCCGTTCGTCGTCGCGCCGAACCCGGATGCGACAGGGGTGGACGGAGTGTTCATGTTCACCGCCGCAGCCGTGTCCCCTGGCGTGACCGTGGGAGAGCTGCTGTTCTCGGTGATCACGCTTGCCGCGGTGTACGGCGTGATGCTCGTGATCGAGATGTTCCTGATGGTGAAGTACATCCGCGGCGGTGTCGCGGCGTCTATGCCGGAGCTCGCCTCGCGAGGTCATGATGACGACGACTCCGGCGAACCCGCCTCCGACGACGTCCTGTCCTTCGCCTACTGAGATCTGGAGGAATGACCATGGAACCGCTGCCAGTCATCTGGTTCACCGCGATCGCGGTGCTCTGGATCGGATACCTGCTGCTCGAGGGCTTCGACCTCGGTGTGGGGATGCACATGATCTTCTCGACCCGCAGCGAGCGCGACCGCCGTGTGATGCTGAACACGATAGGTCCGGTGTGGGACGGCAACGAGGTGTGGCTGATCACCGCCGGGGCCGCGCTGTTCGCGGCGTTCCCGGCCTGGTACGCGTCCCTGTTCTCCACGCTCTACGTACCCCTCACGATCACCCTGGTCGGGTTGATCGTGCGCGCGGTCGGCATCGAATACCGCGGCAAGGTGGCGACGCAGCGCTGGCGGGACGTGTGGACGTGGATGATCGGGCTCGGCTCGCTGATCGTGGCGTTCTGCATCGGTGCGGCGCTGGCACTGACCTCGACCGGGCTGCCGATCGACGCCAACGGCGACCGTGTGGGCGGCCCGTTCGTCTGGCTCACGGTGCCGGCTGTGCTGGGCGGTCTCGCGGTGGTGGGCTTCGCACTCGCGCACTCGGCGACGTTCCTGGGGCTCAAAGCCGACGGACCCGTGCGGGAGCGCGCCGGCCGGTTCGCGGCTCGCTGGGCCCCGCTGTGCCTGGTGCCGGCTGCGGTCTGGGCGCTCTGGGTGCAGTTCGAGCACGGCGGCAGCGTGCTGTCGTGGGTGTTCATCGTGCTCGCGGTCGCAGGTGCCGTGTTCGGGTGGGTCTCGGCACGTCGTCGTCGCGAGGGTTTCGCGTTCACCGGCTACGCCGCGTTCGGCCTGTTCGGTGCTGGTGCGGTGTTCGCCGGGATGTTCCCGCTGGTGCTGCCGTCCACCATTGATGCCGCCTTCGACCTGACGGTCTGGAACGCGGCGAACAGCCCTTACACGCTGGGCGTGATGACCGTGGTCGCCGCGGTGGCGCTCCCGGTGATCCTGCTCTATCAGGGCTGGAGCTATTGGATCTTCCGGGCCCGGGTGCGACCTGGGTCGATTCCCGAGGCGCACATCGTGCTGCCGGCGGTGCTGAGGGCGGATGCCCGGTCGACCGGCGGGTCGGGACGAGTAGCCTGAGGGCGTGCGGCGCGTCCGCGCCCACTCGATCTGCGGCCGCTGGATCGCGGCCAGAGGAGGAGTCCGTGATGCGTGCGGTCACTTATGTGAGGAACGACACTGTCGAGATCCTGGACAAGCCGGTTCCGGAGATCCAGCCCGATGAGGTGCTTCTGAAGGTCGGCGGCGCAGGACTCTGCCACTCCGACATCGCGATCATCGGCATGGGTGACGACAACCCGCTGATCGGCGGCACCCTGGGGCACGAGGTCTCCGGGACGGTCGAGAGCCTCGGCGAGGACGTACGGGGATGGCAGATCGGTGACAGGGCACTGGTGGCCCTGATCCTGTCCTGCGGGCAGTGCCGGGAATGCCTGGCCGGTCGGGACAACCAGTGCGAGGTCGCGTATCCGCGCGACGCCCTGGCCCCGCTGTCGCCCGGTATCGGAACTCCGGGTGGCATGGCGGACTACATCGCGGTGAAGGCGCACCACCTCGATCCGATCGGCGATCTCGACCTTGTGGCCGCGGCCCCGCTCGCCGACGCGGCGCTCACCCCGATGCACGCCATCAACACCGTGCGAGATCGCATGGGCGGCGACGCCACCGTGGTGACGATCGGCCTGGGTGGGCTCGGGCACATGGCGCTGCAGATCCTCGCGGCGACCACCGGAGCTCGTATCATCGCCCTTGACACGGACCCCGCGAAGCTCGAGTTCGCTCGCGAGCACGGCGCCGACCTTGCGATCCCGAGCGACGGCGAAGCGGCCACGAGGATCCTCGCCGAGACCGGCGGCGTCGGGGCGGACGTCGTGTTCGACTTCGTCGGTGTGCAGCCGACTGTGGATCTTGCGCTCTCGGTCGTGCGCGGTGGCGGGGCCATCCGGTTCGTCGGACTGGGCAACGGTTCCTTCCCGTACGTCGCGGGCAGCGGGACCCCGCTGCCGTGGGGCGTGAACATCGAGCGCGCCTACGGCGGCACCCGATCCGACATGCGCCAGGCGGTCGCGCTGGCGCGGGCCGGAAAGATCGGCGTCGAGGTCGTGCGGTATTCGCTCGACGATGCCGTGCAGGCGTTCGACGATCTGCATCACGGCAGGATCCAGGGGCGCGCGGTGCTGGTGCCCTGAGGACGGCTCCGCGCCGGCGTCAGGCGAAGACGGTGAGGCCGTACACGACGAACAGCATCAGGTGGGCCGAGCCGCTTATCGCGGTGAGCCTCTTGCCGGCGAAGGTCGCGACCGTGAGCAGCAGCGTGGCGCCGAGCAGCACCAGGTTCGTGGGCGTCTCGGCCAACATCACGGTCTGACCGGTGAACAGCCCGATCATCAGCACCGCGGGGATGGTCAGACCGACCGTGGAGACCAGTGCACCGTGGCAGAGGTTGCTGACCCGCTGCATCTCTCCGCCGAGTGCGGCGCGGACGGTGGTGATCGTCTCGGGCAGGAACACGATCATGGCGATGAGGATGCCGGACAGCGCCACGGGCGCGCCGAGCCGGTCGAGGCCGTCGTCGAGCAGGGTCGCCATGTCGTGCGACAGCAGCACGATCGGCAGCACCGTGGCGACCAGCACGGCGGTGCGCAGGAGCACCTCGGTGCGGTGCTCCCGGAGCACATCGCCGATCGGGGTGCGCGGCGCCGGTGCATCCGCTTCGTGGCCCGGCTCGGTGAAGTCGGTCGCCTGCGCGCCGGTCTGACGCCACAGGAAGAAGCCGTACAGCAGCAGGGTGAGGACGATGACCGGGATCGCCTGCGCCGGCGTATACGCGCCGTCCACGCCGATCAGGCCAGGCAGGAAGAAGGCGGTGACGAGCAGCACGACCAGCAGCGACAGGTAGGCCGAGACGCCGGTGCTGTTCGCGCGCAGCGAGCGATGTCGGATGCCGCCGACGAGCAATGCCGCACCGACGACGAGATTCAGGATGATCATCGACACGGCCATCACCGAGTCACGGGCGATGGTGGCATGCTCGCCGGGGCCCAGCATGACTGCCGAGATGAGGATCACCTCGATCAGCACGATCGACAGCGTCAGGACGAGGGTGCCGTAGGGGTCGCCGAGCCGATGCGCGAGGTGCTCGGCCTCGGTCACCACGCCGAAGGCGCACACGATGATCACCGCGACGATGGCGGCGAGCACGGCGAGCAGCACGGGGCCTGGCAGCGGCTGGGACAGCAGCGGGCCGGTGAGGACCGTGGCGAGGAAGGCGCCCCAGCCGAGGATCAGGCGGACGATCACGGCTCTGGTGAGGATGCTCTTGAGAGTGGTCACGAGGAATCCTTGATTCTGCGGGGCCGTCCCAGCTCATGAGTGCGACCTGCGGGTCGTCCCGCAGGTGTTCCATCCGATTGCGAGTCTATCCGAGCGCGCCTCGGAGGCGTCGGAGAGCGCACGGCGGTGAACGGCGCTCCGGGGCGGCTGACGAACTGAGACTCACGTCGGTGGCCGCCCGCCGCCTGACTCCCGGTCGCCACCGCGGCGGCGCGCGCCGAAGATCGAGACGACGATCAGGATGACTCCGACCACCAGCACGATCGGTCCGATCGTGGCCCACAGCGGGGAGCCGCTCATCGCCGACCCTCCGAGCACGTTGAGTCCCTGCAGCGTCCAGACCACGCCGACCAGCAGCAGGATCACCCCCAGGACGAGGATCCACCACATTCGCTTCATGGTGAAAACCTACGCCCGCTGCGGGATGGTCTGAAGGGGCTGTCACGCTTCAGCGTTCGGCCAGGGAACATCATGCTCGTGAATGGGGTTGTTCCTGGCGTGAACCCCATCGACAGCATCGTGATCGGCGCCGGCCAGGCCGGACTGTCGACGTCGCACCATCTGCGCAGGCTGCGCATCGATCACCTCGTGCTCGATGCAGACGGTGCGCCGGGCGGCGCGTGGCAGCATCGCTGGGACGCGCTCACCATGCTCGACGTGCACGGCGTCGCCGAGCTGCCCGGCTCGCCGCCGCCGCCGCTGACCACGGCGCGGGCCAACGAGGCGGTTCCCGCCTACTTCGCCGAATACGAGCGCACGCACGACCTGCCGGTCGTGCGACCGGTGCACGTGAACCGCGTCACGGATGACGGCGGGGTGCTCGTTGTGCACGCCGGCGAGCGCAGCTGGCGCACTCGCACTCTGGTGAACGCGACGGGAACGTGGACCCATCCGTTCCTGCCGCACTACCCGGGCATGGAGACGTTCCTGGGCGAGCAGCTGCACACGGTGGACTACCCGGGCCCGTCGCACTTCGCCGGCAAACGAGTTCTGGTGGTCGGCGGCGGCGCGTCTGCCGTGCAGTTCCTTGGCGCTCTCGCGCCGATCGCCGACGTGCTGTGGGCGACCAGGCGCGAACCGGTCTGGCGCACGGGGGAGTTCAACCCGGATGCCGGCGCTGCCGCCGTGGCACTCGTGGAGCAGCGCGTCGCCCAGGGGCTCGCCCCGCAGAGTGTGGTGAGCGTGACCGGCCTGATGCTGCGCGAGCAGGAGCAGGAGGCCGCACGCATGGGGGTCTACGACCGGCGTCTGCCGATGTTCGAGCGCATCGAGCCGGACGGTGCGCGCTGGGCCGACGGACGTTTCGAGCCGTTGGACGCGATCATCTGGGCGACCGGCTTCCGTCCCGCGATCTCGCACCTCGCGCCGCTGCATCTGCGCAGTGCGGCCGGCGGCATCCAGCTCGACCGCGAAGGCCGGGGGACGACGGCCGTGGCGGACCCGCGTGTGCAGCTTGTCGGCTACGGGCCCTCCGCAAGCACGATCGGTGCGAACCGAGCCGGGCGGCGGGCGGCGCTCGGTGTCCAGGCCGCGCTCGCCGCAGACCCGGTGGCAGCAGGCGCCCAGTCGTTCACGGAAGCGCGCCGTCACGCGTTCATGCGGGCCGACGTCGCCCGGTTCCGGTGATCGACGTCCGCGAGGCTGATTGCGCGCCGTGCGCCCGCCTCGCGGTCGGATCCCAGCACCGCTGACTACGCTGGAATGATGCGTCGAACACTGCTCGGAACCATCGCCGTGCTGACGATGGTCGCACTCACCGGCTGCGCCCCCGGCGCAGCCGCGCCGAGTCCGTCTGCGACCCAGGCGCCCCAGACGCAGACCGCGACGCCGACTCCGACTCCGACTCCCGTGGACCCGGCCGTCGCGCTCGTCGAGAAGATGACCGTGCAGCAGCAGGCCGCCAGCGTCGTCATGGGTGCGCTGCCCGGCACCGATTCCGCCGCCCTCCGCGAGTACATGTCGTCCGGCCTCGGCGGCTTCATCCTGATGGGCGACAACATCCCCGTCGATTCCGCGCAGCTGAAGCAGATCACGACCGCTCTCACCGTCGATCCCGCGTTGCCGCCGCTGATCGCCACCGACGAGGAGGGCGGCGTCGTCAAACGCCTGCCCTGGGACCATGAAGCCGGTGCGAACACTCTGAAGTCCGCACCGGTCGCCGCGACGACCCAGGCGTTCGCGAACCGGGCGAAGCTCCTCGCCGAGGCGGGCGTCACCGTCAACTTCGGCATCGTGGCGGATGTGCCCCGCGACGGGTCGTCGTTCATCTACTCGCGCGCCTACGGCACGACCCCGGATGCCGCCTCGCAGCGCGTCACGGCCGCGGTCGACGCCGAGCACGGCACCGTGATGTCCACGCTCAAGCACTTCCCTGGCCACGGCGCAGGACCAGGAGACTCGCACCACGTCATCCCGAAGGCCACCGAGACGCTCGAGCAATGGCAGTCATTCGATGCGAAGCCGTTCGAAGCAGGCATCGACGCCGGCGCCGAGCTGCTGATGTTCGGACACCTCGCCTACACCGCGGTGGATGCCGCGCCGGCATCCCTCTCCGCGAAGTGGCACCAGATCGCGCGGGACGATCTCGGCTTCGACGGCGTGATGATCACCGATGACCTGGGGATGCTGCCTTCCTCCGGTGACCCGGCCTACCGGAACCTCGTGCAGGACAGCGTCCTCGCTCTCGCGGCCGGCAACGACATGGTGCTGCTGATCGCCGGCACGAACGCACAGACCGCCGGGCAGGCCGTCGCCGGCATCGTCACGGCAGTGCAGGACGGGCGGCTTCCCGCCTCCCGACTGAAGGATGCAGCGGAGCACGTGGCTGCCCTGCGGCTGCAGATCGCCGCGCGCGAGCACTGATCAGGCGCCCAGCCAGGCCTCCAGCATCCGCTGCCGAAGCACTGTGCCACGCTCGGCGAACCCGCGCTGCTGCCGGACGTACTCGGCCTTGCCCTCGGCGGTCTCGATCCGCACCGGCTCGACGTCCCAGTCCGACAGGTCGTACGGCGCGGCCTCCATGTCGAGCCGCCGGATGTCGCGGGCCAGTTCGAAGGTGTCGAGCATCAGTTCTCCGGGCAGCAGGGGGCCGAGTTTCATCGCCCACTTGTAGAGATCCATGCCGGCGTGGAGACAGCCGGGCTGTTCGAGGTCGGGCTGAAGCGAGCGGGTCAGCGGCAGGCTGTTCCGCGGCACGGCGTCCGGCGTGAAGAACCGGAAGGCATCGAAATGTGTGCAGCGCAGTTCATTCGCCTCGACGACGGCGTCGGTGCCGGCCTGGCCGAGGCGCAGCGGCGCCGGATGACGGTGCTCCTCCTCGTGGTACACCATCGCCCACTCGTGCAGCCCGAAGCAGCCGAACCGGCCCGGCCGCGCGGCGGTGCTGCGCAGCATCCGCTCGACCAGCGCCGCGAGCTCGGGCTTCTCGAGGGCGAAGGCAGAGGCGTCCGGAACGGCGGAATCCGCCTCAGGTCCGGGGGAGTACCACCGCCAGGACAATCGCTCCGCGGAATCCTCCAGCACGACTCCCGCGCCGGGATGCCAGCGGCGCAGCTGCGCCGGCTTGTACGAGTAGTAGGTGAACAGGAAGTCCTCGACAGGATGCTTCTCGCCCCGCGCCGCACGGGCCCGATGGGCGGCTGTCAGCGCGTCCGCGCGCTCCTCATGAGCATGGTTGCGTCCCGACCAATCGGGGCGCGTGAGCCTGGTGCTCATGACCGTGGATCGACGATTCCGACCTCGCCGAGCAGCTCGCGCAGCCCCGCGCCGTCCACGGCGCTGACCCACGGTACGTCTTCGCCGGAGTGGTCGCCGGCGACGGCGCGGCCGCCGGCCAGCACGGCCTCGGCGGGCAGCAGACGCCGGATCGCGACACCGGCGACCGATGAGGGGTGCTCGACCAGGAACTGTCCGTAGGTCGCCTCGTCGTGCTGCCCGTCGTCGCCGATGAGCAGCCAGCGGATGTCGGGGAACTCCTCGGCCAGACGGCGCAGGTTGGTGAGCTTGTGCTCACGGCCGCTGCGGAACCACCGGTCATGCGTCGGGCCCCAGTCGGTGAGGAGCATCGAACCCTGCGGGAACAGGTGCCGCGAGAAGAAACGGCGCAGCGTCGGCGCCACGTTCCAGGCGCCGGTGGACAGGTAGATCATCGGCGAGCCGGGGTGATCGCGCATGATCTGCTCGAGCAGCACGGACATGCCGGGCACCGGCGTGCGGGCGTGCTCGTCGACGACGAAGGAGTTCCAGGCCGCGACGAAGGGGCGCGGGAGTGCGGTGACCATCACGGTGTCGTCGACGTCGCAGACCACACCGAAGCGGATCCTCTCATCGACGACGAACACCGTCGCTTCGACCGGCTCCTGCCCGTCGGCGGCCATCGTGAACGTCTGCCAGCCCGGCTCGAGATCGGCCTCGATGACGGTGTCGACGACGCCGCCGCGGTCGGCGACCACGGTGTGGGTGCGTCCACCGATCTCGACGCGCACCGACGCGAAGGTCACCGGAATGCCGACGAACGAGCGCCAGCCGCGCACGCCGGCGCCGTCGCCGCTCGCCTTCCGCGGAGGCGGGGGCAGGATCAGGACGCGCCCCACGACGCGCACCCATCCCTTGCCGCCGTATCCGGGGAACGGCACGACGGTCGCCGAACGGCCTCGCCTTCGGGCGCGGCGTTCGCGCGAGACGTGGAGGCGGTGCTCGAGGCGGGCGAACCAATGGATCTTGGCCGCGGCGGCGGGTGACATCACTCCCAGTCTTTCACGGATGACGGACGCGCCTCACGCCTCGGGGCCATCCGCATCCGACATGTGATGTTCCTCGCGGCGCGAGATGACCTTCTTCACGACGAAGACGATCACGAGGAACAGCACGATCGCGCCGACGAACAGGTAGCCGGCGTAGTGGACGCGATCGGCGAGCTCCTTGTAGCTGCCGGCGACCAGTGCGCCGGCGCTCACGTACACGGTGGCCCACAGCACGCAGGCCGGCACGGTCCAGGCGATGAAGCGACGGTAGGCGAACTCGCCCATGCCCACCGTCAGCGGCACGAGCGAGTGCAGCACGGGCAGGAACCGGGACAGGAAGATCGCGATCCCGCCGCGTCGCTGCAGGTAGCGCTCGGACCTGACCCAGTGCTCCTCGCCGATCCAGCGGCCGACCCTGGAATGCCGGATGTGCGGCCCGATCCAGCGGCCGAGCCAGAACCCGATCGACTCGCCGACGAGCGAGCCGAGCACGACCGCGATCACCAGGAACACGCCCTGCCAGACATCCGTGACGCCGACGGAGGCGACCAGCACGATGGTGTCGCCCGGCACGATCAGACCGATCAGGATGCTCGTCTCGAGCATGATCGCGACGCCGGCGATGAGTGTCCGCAGCACGGGATCCATCGACTGCACGGCGTCGATGATCCACGTCAGGAACTGGTCCACGGAACGAGCGTACGGCCTGGACGACCTCGTTCGCTGAGAGCGCCCGCCGCGCGCCGTACGCTTGCATCGTGCCTCTGCCGACCGCCCTCATCGCCCGCGCCCTGGATGGCACGGGCGACCTCGAGTCGCTGTTCGCGCGGCTCGACGACGGCGCGGCGGCCGCGTTCTGGCTGGATGCCGGCCCGGATGCCGCAGAGGGATGGAGCATCCTCGGCACAGGCCGGCCTGAGACGGATCCCGCCCACGTCGCGCGCACGGTGCTCGGCGCGCACGATGCGCCGGCGAGCCCGGTTCCCTTCCGCGGTGGCTGGGTGGGCTGGATGTCCTACGAGGGCGGCGCCCGCCGGATGTCGGCTCCTGCTGCGGACGCCGCGGACGGCTCCGCGTGGATCGCGGTGGACCGCGCGATCGCCGTCGACCACGCCACTGGACGCTTCTGGGCGCTGGCTGCCGCGGAGGAGCTGGATGCCTGGCATCGCACGGCGGCAGCGATGCTGACATCCGTTCCCCTGGCCGTGTCGGCGCAGCCGCCGGCATCCGTCGCCGCAGCCCGGCACGGCGTGTCGGAGTACGTCGCGCTCGTGGAGCGCTGCCGCGACGCGATCCGCGCCGGCGACGCCTACCTGCTGTGCCTCACGACCCGCTTCACGACGGAAGCTCCGCCCGACCCCTTCGCCGTGTACCGGCGCCTGCGCGCGGCGACGCCCGCGCATCACGGCGGCTACCTGCGCACAGGGGGCACCCATCTGCTCAGTGCGAGCCCCGAGCAGTTCCTCGAGGTGCGGGGCGGAGTCGTGCGCACCAGCCCGATCAAGGGCACCCGGCCGCGCGGGGCGACCCCCGAGCAGGATGACGCCCTCGCCGCCGAACTGCGCGCGAGCGAGAAGGAGCGCGCCGAGAATGTGATGATCGTCGATCTCATGCGCAATGACCTCTCGCACGTGGGGGAGCCGGGCACGATCGTGGTGGAGCGGCTCTGGCAGGTGGAGTCGTATCCGGCCGTGCATCAGCTTGTCAGCACGGTCAGTGCGACACTTCGCCTTGGGACGACGGCGGACGATCTCAGCGAGGCGGCGTTTCCGGCCGGCAGCATGACCGGCGCCCCGAAGCTCTCCGCGATGACGATCCTGCACGAGCTGGAGGGTGCCCCTCGTGGCGTGTACTCCGGCTGCTTCGGCTACATCGGCCTCGACGGTTCCGCCGATCTGGGCATGGTGATCCGCAGCATCCTCATCGACGGGAGCACCGCGTACGTCGGTGCCGGCGGCGGGATCACCTGGCTGTCGGATGCCGCGGAGGAGGCCGCCGAGGTCGCGACCAAGGCCAGGGCGCCGCTCGCGGCGCTCGGCGCGGTGCTCCCGGAGGAGTGGGGCGCCACTCTGCCCGGCTCCTGAGCGCCCTTCGTCTCGCTTCGCTCGCTCAGGATCCGCGTCACACGAAACGCGCGATATCCTGGAAGTTCCCGTCTTTCATCAGGTAATCCGCATCTCGTCAGATTGGCACCTTCCCCTTGTCTGAGCACCCGACCGACACCACCGAAACCGCAGAGCCGCTGTCCGCGCACGCCATCCAGGACAAGTGGCAGCGGTACTGGGCCGAGAACGACACGTTCCGGGCCGGCGGAGATGAGGACGAGCGGCCGCGGAAGTACATCCTCGGGATGTTCCCTTACCCGTCGGGCGACCTGCACATGGGGCACGCCATCAACTACCTGTACCCCGACATCGTCGCGCGGTACTGGCGGCACCGTGGCGAGAACGTGCTGAACCCGATCGGCTGGGACTCGTTCGGCCTGCCGGCCGAGAACGCGGCGATCAAGCGCGGTGCGGACCCGCGCGAGTGGACCTACAAGAACATCGAGCAGCACAAGGCCGGTTTCCGCGGCTACGGCATGTCCTACGACTGGTCGCGCGTGCTGCACACCTCCGACCCCGAGTACTACCGCTGGAACCAGTGGCTGTTCCTGAAGCTGTACGAGCGGGGACTGGCGTACCGCAAGAAGAGCGCGGTGAACTGGTGCCCGAACGACCAGACCGTGCTCGCGAACGAGCAGGTCGTCGACGGCCGCTGCGAGCGATGCGGCGCCGAGGTCGTGAAGAAGAAGCTCACGCAGTGGTACTTCAAGATCACCGACTACGCCGACCGCCTGCTGGACGACCTGGACACCCTCGAGGGGCACTGGCCGCACAAGGTGCTGCAGATGCAGCGCAACTGGATCGGCCGCTCGCAGGGTGCCGACGTCGACTTCCGCATCGAGGGTCGTGACGAGCCCGTCACGGTGTTCTCGACCCGCCCCGACACCCTGCACGGCGCGACGTTCTTCGTCGTCGCCCCCGATGCCGACCTGGCTGCAGAGCTGGCAGCCGGCGCCTCGGACGAGGGACGGACGCTGTTCCAGGACTACCTGGAGAAGACGCAGAAGGAATCCGACATCGAGAGGCAGTCCACCGACCGCCCGAAGACCGGCGTGTTCCTGGAGCGCTACGCGATCAACCCGGTCAACGGTGAGCGGCTGCCGATCTGGGCCGCCGACTATGTGCTCGCGGACTACGGTCACGGCGCCGTCATGGCAGTGCCCGCCCACGACCAGCGCGACCTGGACTTCGCCCGCGCCTTCGACCTGCCGGTGAAGATCGTCGTCGACACCACCGTCGACGGCGGTGCGAACGAGGGCGGAGACCTGGCTGAGCTCGACCCCGCCACCACCGGAGCCGCGCTGGTCGGCAACGGCGTCATGACAGGCTCGGGTGAGCTGGATGGCCTCGACAAGGCCGAGGCCATCGCCCGCACCATCGAGCGCATGGAGCAGGCCGGCACCGGCCGCGCTGCCAAGAACTACCGCCTGCGCGACTGGCTGATCTCGCGTCAGCGCTTCTGGGGCACGCCGATCCCGATGCTGCACCTGCAGGACGAGACCGTCGTTCCGGTGCCCGAGGACCGCCTGCCGGTGAAGCTGCCGAGCGTGGAGGGCCTGGATCTGAAGCCCAAGGGCAGCTCGCCGCTGGGTGCGGCCGCGGAGTGGGTGCGCACGGTCGACCCCGCATCCGGCGAGCCGGCGCTGCGCGACCCCGACACCATGGACACCTTCGTGGACAGCTCGTGGTACTTCCTGCGGTTCCTGTCGCCGAACAGCGACAAGTTCGCGTTCGACCCCGAAGAGGCGAAGCGCTGGGCGCCGGTGGACGGCTACTTCGGCGGCGTCGAGCACGCCATCCTGCACCTGCTGTACGCGCGCTTCATCACCAAGGTGCTCTTCGACATGGGCCTGATCGAGTTCGAGGAGCCCTTCTCGAACCTGGTCAACCAGGGCATGGTGCTGATGGACGGCGCGAAGATGTCGAAGAGCAAGGGCAACCTGGTCGAGCTCTCCGACCTGCTGTCCCAGTACGGCGCCGACTCGCTGCGCCTGGCACTGGCCTTCGCCGGCCCGGTGGAGGACGACAAGGAGTGGAACGGCGTCTCGCTCTCGGGTGCGCACAAGTTCCTGGCCCGCGCGCTGCGGGTCGGCGACGAGACCTCCAGCCCGGTCGGAGCCGATGCCGCGACCGGTGACGTCGCGCTGCGCCGGATCACCCACCGCCTGCTGGCCGACGCGCCCGCACTGCTCGAGCAGACCAAGTTCAACGTGCTGGTCGCGCGCCTGATGGAGCTCGTGAACGGCATCCGAAAGACGATCGACAACGGCGCGGGCGCAGGTGACCCCGCCGTGCGCGAGGCCGCCGAGACCGTCGCGCTGCTGCTCGAGCCCATTGCGCCGCACACCGGCGAGGAGATGTGGGCCCGTCTCGGTCACGAGCCGTCGATCAGCGCGGTGCCGTGGCCTGCTGCCGAGCCCGAGCTGCTGGTGGAAGACACCATCACCACCGCCGTGCAGGTGAACGGCAAGGTGCGCGCCACGCTCGACGTGCCCGCCGACATCTCCGACGTCGACCTCGAGGCCGCGGCCCGCGCCGACGAGAAGGTGCAGCGGGCGCTGGAGGGCAAGGAGATCGTGCGTGTGATCGTGCGCGCTCCGAAGATCGTCAACTTCGCCGTCAAGGGCTGACCGGCTGCGACATTCTCCGCGCCGCGGATCGGCGCCATCCGATCCTGCGACGGTTCCGAACACTCTGTGAGCGGCAACCGTCGCAGGAGAAGGAGAATGTCATGCGCACGTCCCCGAATCGCCTCATCGCCGTCATCTTCGGCGCCGTCTACGTCCTGGTCGGACTTCTCGGCTTCGCCGTGACCGGCGGCGTGTCCTTCCTCGCCACGGAAGGAGGGCTGCTGCTGGGAATCTTCATGGTCAATCCGCTGCACAATGTGGCGCACCTGCTCATCGGCGCCGCCCTGCTGATCAGCGGCCTGATCTCGGTGAAGGCCGCCAAGACGACGAACGTCGTGGTCGGCGCCGCCTATCTGCTGCTCGGCATCGCCGGGTTCTTCCTGGTGGGCACCGCGGCGAACGTTCTCGCGCTGAACACCTTCGATCACTTCCTGCATCTCGCCAGCGCCCTGCTGCTGCTGGCTGTCGGTGTCGCGACCGATCGGACGGCTCCGCGCCTGGCTGTGAGCTGACTGATGGGCGCGCTGGTGCAGACGTGGCCCGCGATCCTCGCGTGGGGCAGCGGGCTTCTGCACCTCGCTCTCGGCGCGTTCATCGGCGCCGAGAGCGACGGAGTGGGCGGCGTCCTCGTGACGGCCGCGCTCCTCGCCCTGGGGGTGGGGGAACTCGCCTGGGGGATGGCGAGTCTCCGTGCGGGGCGCCCACGGGCGCCCCGCACGGCGGTGCTCGGAGCTCTGGCCGGCGTGGTCGTCACTCCGGCCGCCCTCGCTGCAGGATGCTCGGCCGTGGCCGTTGCGGCCTCTCTGCTGCTGGCGCTGTCCGCGGTGGGTCTCGCGACGCGGCGGAGGGCACGAACGGCCGTGTCGCCCCAGCACGCAGTGCGCCTCGGCGCACTGATCGCCGCGACGGTGATCGTGGCGGCTGTGCTGACGCCGGCGCTGGCCACGACCGATGCGCCGGGTCACATCGGCGATCTGCCGTCGGGCCGACAGAGCATCCACTCCGGGCACTGACGTGCCGACGGCGTCGGACCGTCGATCCGCGCCGACTGCTCCAGCTGCCGCTCAGGCCGTCGGGATCACCACGATCGGTTCGCTCGTGGGCTTCCCGCCCGGCGCTCCACCCTGGGGTTCGACGGTGACAGCGACGACATCACCCGGTTTCATACCCGGCTCCAGCAGGGCTGCCGTGGTCGATCCCGTCGCGTCGAAGACCCCTGCGGAGATCGGTGTCTCACCGCGCACGTACCAGAGCTCGTAGGTCTGATCATTGTCCAGAGACGGGAGGTCGTCCGCGACGAGCACGGCCTCGCCCTCGGACGCCGACCAGTGCAGCGTCGCTGTGCCGCCGCCGGCGACATCGGCGGTGGCCCGCTGCGCGTCCGGAGCGGACTCGATGCGGTCGAGAGCCGTCACGTACGCAGGCCTGGTCGCCTGTTGGATGATGACCGAGGCTCCGATGCCGATGCCTACCACCAGCACGACGGATGCGGCGAGAGCGAACCAGCGCCGCCGACGCGGCGAACGGCTCGGCATCGGCTCCGTTGCAGATTCCGGCCGGTGCGGCTGCGCGGGCGCATCCGGCCCCGTCGAGGCGGGTGTTGCATCGATGCGGGCCAGGATGCCCTCCAACACATGAGCCGGCGGCACGACCTCCCCGGGGAGGTCGGCGAGCGACGCGGCCGTCTCGGCATCCTCGCGCGCGTTGGCGGCCCAGTCCGGATGGTCCGCGAGCGCACGACGGTAGGCCAGCCGGTCATCGTCGCTCAGCGCGCCGAGGGCGTCACCGGCCGAGAGCATGTCGAACTCGTGCTTGTCCATCGCGTCACCTCATCTCCTTCCGCAACCGTGTCAAGCCGTCCCGCATCCTCGTCTTCACGGTTCCCAGCGGGCTTCCCGTGAGCACGGCGATCTCGCTCTGCGAGTATCCCCCGTAGTAGGCCAGGGTTATCACCTCGCGCTGCGCATCCGGGAGGCTCCCGAGCGCACCGGCGATGCGCTCGGACTCCACTTTGAGCTCGACCTGCTCGGCGACGGATGCCGGTGCGGAGGCGAGCTCCCTGAGGCCGGCCCTGCGGTCCCTGTCGGAGCTGGCCTGTGCCGCCCGCACCCTGTCGATCGCCCGACGATGCGCGATCGTCAGCAGCCAGGAGCGCCCCTGTCCTCTCTTCGGAGTGAAGCGCGAGGCGGATTGCCAGACCTCGAGGAACACCTCCTGCAGCACTTCCTCGCTCTGCGCGCGGTCCACCAGGATCCGCAGGATGAGGCCGAAGGCGCGCGGAGACAGCATCCCGTACAGCTCCGCGAACGCGTTCCGGTCGCCGCGCGCGATGCGTCGGATCAGATCACCGGCGGTGTCGACGGGAACCGGCTCGCCCTCGGGCATGTCGATTCCGTCGATCACCATGTCCACAAGCATGCACTACTCCCTTCGTCACGGTCGCCGATCAGCCGAATGTGAAGGAGTAGACCTCGACGCCGGCGGGGACGGTCACGTCGAGCACGGCGTCGGATCCGTTCCCGCCGGAGGCGACGGGGTAGGAGCGCGGGACACCGGAGACTTGAACCGGCCGCTGGGTCCCGTCGGCCTGACGCGTCATCACGACTCCTTCACCGCTCATGACCATCTGCACGACGTTCGCGTGGTACCGAAGCCGCAGCCGCGCCGTGCTCCAGGCAGGCGCGATGCGCTGGGACTCGATCGTCCAGTCCCCGCCCAGCGCGAACGTGTCCTCGCCCTGCCGCTTCGGCAGGACGAACGCAGAAGTGCCGTCAGGGTAGGACGAACCGGCGAAATTGCGCTGCTTGGCGAATCCGAGGAAGGTCTCCTGCGTCGTCGATCCGACGGAGGGTGTGAGATCCGGCAACTCCGTGGCCGGGGGAAGCTCGGTGCCCGGATCGGCGTCCAGGAGCAGCTGCCTGATCATCTCCTCCGTCCGCGCGTAGTCGCCTTCGCCGAAGCCGATGTGCCGCACGACGCCCTTCGCGTCGATCAGATAGTCGGCCGGCCAGTACCTGTTGCGGTAGTTGGTCCAGGTGGCGAGGTCGTCGTCGAGGGCCACGGGATAGGTGATCCCGAACGATCTCGCACCGGCAGCCACGTTGGCGGCGTCCTTCTCGAAGGCGTACTCGGGGGAGTGCACGCCGATGACCTTCAGGCCGTGATCGCGGTACGCCCTTTCCCACGCCACGACATGAGGAATGCTCCGCTGGCAATTGATGCAGGAGTACGCCCAGAAGTCCACCAGCACCACGCTGCCGCGCTGCTCTGCGAGGTCGACCGCCGCACCGTCCGGGGTGTTCAGCCAGCCCGTGATGCCCTTCAGGGACGGTGCCGGACCGCAGACCTCGAGACGCCCGGCGTTCGCCTCGCAGTTCGACAACTCCTTGTTCTCGTCGTTCACCAGACCGCCGATCTCGAGCGCCTTGCGCGCTGTGGGCGAGTCCGTCAGCGACTTCTGCAGCCCGGCGGTGTAATCGGGTACGAGCCTCTGGAGAGCCTGGGGCAGGTTGAATGCCAGACCCACGGCGAGAGCGATCATCGCGACGCCGGCCGCGATGCGCAGGCCTCGTTCCCGAGTGCGGAATGCACGGATCCGCTCGATCAGACCGCGGCCGGCGAGAGCGAAGAGCAGCAGCGGAATCGCCACTCCTACCGCGAACGACGCCGTCAGAACGACGGTGTCCACGCCGATCCGGCCGGTGGAGCCGGCCACGATGATGGCGGCGAGCACGGGACCGGCGCAGGGGACGAAGACCGTTCCGAGGGCGAGACCGGTCCCGTAGCCGTTCCCCTTGTTCGTCACCTCCTTGCGGCTCGCGAGACGCTGAAAAGGGCGCTCCAGCAACCGCTCGACCGGCGGGAAGATCAGACCTGCGCCGATGAGCGCGAGCACCACGATCCCGATCCAGCGGAGAGCGTCCTGCGGCAGGTTCAGCAGCTCGAGCAGCAGCGAGCCGGCGAGCGTGACGACGGTGAAGCTCGTCACCAGACCGAGGATGACGATGTACGGGCGGGAGCGTGGAGCCGGGACCGCATCATCGTCCCCGAAGCGCGCCGACTGAGCGCCGCCGGTGAGGAAGATCACCGGCAGGACCGGAAGTATGCACGGCGAGATCCCTGTGATCAGGCCGCCGAGCATTCCGATGATGATCAGTTCCATGCGCTCTCCTTCGTCACCGTCTCTTCGGCGCGGCGCGCCGAGCGGTTTGATCCGGTTCCGCTCCAATCCGATCCGCCGGACGCATCGAAGAGGTATCGGAAGCCGGGCGCGGGTGCTCGGTCCGAAACGAGGAGGAAGTGATGTTCCGCACGAAGATGTACTCGGTGGTCCCGCTCATGCTGGGCGCCGCACTCGTTCTCTCCGGATGCTCGATGAGCACCGGCACGGCACCAGACACGAAGGAGCCGACGGCGCAGCCCTCAGAGTCCGCGCCGTCGGAGATGACGCCGGATCCGGCTGCGGACCTGGTCGGCCCTGGTTGCGCGGCCTATGCCTCTCAGGTGCCTGACGGCGCCGGATCGGTCCAGGGGATGTCGCAGGACCCGGTCGCGGTCGCTGCCTCGAACAATCCGCTGCTGACGACACTGGTCGCCGCGGTCAGCGGAAAGCTCAACCCCAAGGTCGAGCTCGTGGACACGCTGAACGGATCCGAGTTCACCGTCTTCGCACCGGTGGACGACGCCTTCGCCAAGATCCCGGCGGCGACGATCGACAAGCTGAAGACCGACGACGCGACGCTCACCAAGATCCTCACCTACCACGTGGTGGCGGGTCAGATCCCGCCGTCGAGCATCGACGGCACCCACAAGACCGTCGAGGGTCAGGAGCTCACGGTCACCGGTGAGGGCGACGACCTGATGGTCAACGACGCCAAGGTCATCTGCGGCGGTGTGCACACCGCGAATGCGACGGTCTACCTCATCGACTCCGTGCTGATGCCGCCGGCGCAGTAGGCGCCGCAGCAACCCGATCGGCCCTCGAGGGCGTTCCGGAGCGGTCACGCCGTGACGGAACGCCCTCGGTCGACGTACCGCGGCTCACGGCCCGCCGCCTTCTGCGGCCTCCGGGTCGGGACTGCGCTCGGTCCACACAGCGACACCCTTTTCGCGAGTCCCGAGCAGGATGCGCCCGCTCTGATCAGTGCGCAGGATGCGGGCGTTCAGCGCATCGAGGAACGCGAGCGTCTCGTCGCGCGGATGCCCGTAGTCGTTCCCCTCGCCGACACTGATCAGCGCGACGCGCGGCTGCAGCTGCGCATACAGCCCGGGGTCCTGATCCTTGCTGCCGTGGTGGGCGACCTTCACGACGGCGTAGGGCCCGCGCGCTCGGCCGCTTGAAGCCAGCATCCGCTGCGGGGTCGCCGAGAGGTCGGCGAGGAATATCGATCGCGGGACTCCTCCGCCGGAGAACTCGACGACGATCCCCGCATCGTTTCCCGAGGTGAAGGCCGCCGATCCGGGCGGCGGCCAGAGCACCTGCCAGTTCGCCCGGCCGAGTTCGCCGTGGCGACCTGCAGCCGCGGGCAGCAGTCTCGCTCCAGCGGATGCCGCGTCGTGCAGCATCCGCTCGTCCTTCGTTTCGGAGGTCGGGCCGTGCAGCATCGTGCCGGTGCGCCCGCGAACCGCCTCGAGCCCGCCGGCGTGGTCCTGGTCGTAGTGGGTGAGCACGAGCAGGTCGATGCGCACGATGCCGAGCTGGGTGAGACAGTCCGACAGGGCGGCGGGGTCCGGGCCGGTGTCGATCAGCGCGACCCGTCCCTCTGATCTGACGAGCATCGCATCGCCCTGTCCGACGTCGCAGGCCGCGATCGACCAGTCATCCGGAGCCGTCAGTGTGGCCAGCGGCCCCGTGAGCAGGATGCGGGCACCGCCGAGAGCGAGGGCGACGGCGAGCACCAGGCCCGCACCCGCCCGCAGCCTCGACGAGCCCGACCGGGCGAGCAGTACGGCGATCGCCGCGCTGATCAGGGCGATCACCACAGCGGTCAGCGGGCCGGCGACGACGGGAAGCACAGCACCGGGAAGCCCCGCGCTCACGGTCGCCGTCGTCGCGATCCAGCTCGAAGGCAGCCAGGCCGTCGCTGCGAGAAGATCGGCCAGCGCGGGCAGTGGCGCGGACAGACAGGCGAGCAACCCGATCACCGTGGCTATCGGAGCGGCCGGCTCGGCGATGAGGTTGGCCACGACACCGACGATCGACTGCTGCTCCGAGAAGAGCGCCACGATCGGTCCGCAGACCAGCTGAGCGGCCAGGGGAACGGCGAGCGCGAGTGCGACGGGCTCCGGCATCCAGCGCGACATCCCACGGCTGAGCGGACGCGCCAGCAGTAGGAGAGCGGCAGTCGCCGCTGCCGACAGGGCGAACCCCGGTGAGGTGGCCAGCCAGGGGTCGATGAGCAGGATGCCGGTGACCGCGACCGACAGCATCGCCATGCCCGCGCTGGGTCTGCCCAGCAGCACGGTGAGCATCGCCAGAGCGGCCATCACAGCGGCGCGGATCACGCTGGGCTCCGGCGTGACGAGCACGACGAACGCGCCGAGCGCGGCGAGAGAGACGACCACGCGGGTGCGGCGCCCTCCGCCGCACAGCGCGACGAGCCAGAACACGGCGGCGACGACGATCGCGCAGTTCGCGCCGCTCACGGCCGTGAGGTGCGAGAGTCCCGAGGACAGCATCGCGGCATTCAGCTCCTCGCTCACCGCACGGGTGTCGCCGACGGCGAGCCCCGGCAACAGCCCAGCTCCGGGTTCCGGCAGTGTCCTGGCCCGCTCGATGAAGTCGGCGCGGGTCTGCGCCGCGACCGCGAAGACGCCGGATGCCGGGCGGCTGACCTCCCCGGTCGTGGTGAAGACCACCAGTGCTGCGCGCTCACCGGCATCCGTCGCCTTGGCCTGCCCTGTGACGGTCAGGTCGGCGCCGAGATCCACGCCGTCCTGCGGGTCGATGCCGATCCGCACCGGCACGGAGAGCGCCTCGGTGTGCCCTGGCGGACCGAGGCGGATCGTGCGGGCATCGAGCCAGAGGCGGCCGTCCGAGCCGACGGATGCCGAGGACGAGACCTCGGCCGTCACCTCGACGGCCCGCCCGCCGAGGTCTGCGGCGCGGTCCCGTGCTGGCTGCGCGGCGGCGGCCGAGAGCGCCACGGCGGCGCCGCAGAGCAGGCTGAGCACCACCAGACCTGACCCGCGCCGACGTCGACCAGGACTGAGCACCCAGCCGCCAGCGGCGAGCACCGCAGCCGCGCCGAGGGGGACGGCTCCTCCCGGCAGCAGCACGGCCAGTAGAGCGATCACCCAGACGGAAGCCGCGAGAACGGCGCTGCGGAGGTCCTTCACCTCACACCCTGACCAGATCGCGAAGGCCGGCCAGGAGCTTCTCGCCTATGCCGGGGACGGCGAGAAGGTCGTCGACGGAGCGGAACCGGCCGTTGTCGTCGCGCCAGGCGATGATTCGCTGCGCGAGTGCCGGCCCGATGCGGGGGAGCCCCTCCAGGGCCGTCTGGTCGGCGCTGTTCAGGTCGACCAGGCCATCGCCGGCCTGCTGTGTCGCGCCTCCGGCGGACGCCGTGCCCTTCGGCGGCACGACCACCTGTTCTCCGTCGCTGAGTGGGCGGGCCAGGTTGACCGCGGCGAGGTCGGCTGCATCCGTCGTGCCGCCGGCGGCGGCGAGGGCGTCGACGAGCCGGGCATCCGACTCCAGAACGTACAGACCGGGGTTCGCGACCTCACCGAGCACATGCACGTACAGGCCGGCGGTTGCGCCGACCGTGGCGTCCTCCTCGACCGGGATCACGTCGGCGGGGGAGGCCTGACCTCGCAGGATGCCCCATCCCACCGCCGCGGACAGCACGATCAGCCCGAGTGCGATCGCCGCCCCGACGCTGAGCCGCAGTCGTCTGCGCGCCGGGGCGAGGTCGGGAGCATCCGGGGTGGGCACTCCGCAACGCTAGGCGGGCGTCGCATGCCGGTACCCGCCTGATACCCCCAAGCCGGGACAGGTTCCCGGGCGACGCCGTCTGTGGAGTGCGAGTGGACGGGGGGCGTGTCGCCGGCCGCCGGTAGGCTGGACGGCATGGCAGCAGCTCCTCGATCATCCGCGCGTGGGGGAGCGGCGAAGGCCTCGAAGATCCCCCAGGTCTCCTGGCGCGAGCCCCGTCCCGCTCCGGTGGTGCTGGTATCCGGCCCCGAGGAGATCTGCGCCGAGCGCGCGATCGCCGGTATCCGCGACTACCTGCGTGCGGAGGACCCGGCGCTCGAGGTCAGCGACGTGCGGGCCGACGACTACGCGCCGGGCACGCTGCTCTCGCTCACCTCGCCGTCGCTCTTCGGCGAGCCCCGTCTGGTGCGAGTCGCCGGCGTCGAGAAGGCGTCCGACGCGTTCATCCAAGAGGCGGTCTCGTACCTGCAGAACCCGCAGGAGGGCGCGACGGTGCTGCTGCGGCACACCGGGGCGACCGTGCGCGGCAAGAAGCTCCTCGACGCCGTGCGCTCCGGGGCCGGCGAGGGCGTCGAGATCTCCTGCCCGGCCGTCAAGCGCGACAGCGACCGCGTCGACTTCGCTGCGGGCGAGTTCAAGGCGGCAAGGAAGCGCATCGCGCCGACGGCGCTGCGCGCGCTGGTGTCCGCCTTCGCCGACGACCTCACTGAACTGGCTGCAGCCTGTCAGCAGTTGATCGGCGATGTCGAAGGCGACGTCACCGACGACGTGGTCACGCGCTACTACGGCGGGCGCGTCGAGGTCTCGGCGTTCGTCGTCGCCGACACCGCGATCGCCGGTCGCTACGGCGAGGCGCTGATCGCGCTGCGGCACGCACTCGCCTCGGGGGCCGATCCGGTACCGATGGTGGCGGCCTTCGCGATGAAGCTCCGCACCATGGCGAAGGTGGCGGGGCTCCGCGGCTCGAGCCGTGAGCTCGCCTCGCGCCTGGGTATGAAGGACTGGCAGATCGATCGTGCCCGCCGCGATCTCACCGGCTGGAACGAGCGCTCCCTCGGCATGGCCATCCAGGCCACGGCGCGCGCCGACGCCGAGGTCAAGGGTGCTTCGCGCGACCCGGTGTTCGCACTCGAGCGCATGGTCGCGGTCGTCGCGACCCGCGAGCCCTTCGGCGAACCCGCCAGCGGTCGCTGATCCCGGTTCCCGAGCGAGCGAATCGCGGCGAAGCGCGCCTTCGTCTCGCTCCGCGCGCTCAAGAACCGGATCAGCGACGGCCGGAGACGAAGAAGGCCCGCCATCCCCGAGGGGAGGCGGGCCTTCTTCAGAAGTCTGCTCAGAGAGCGGCGACCTGCTTGGCGATGGCCGACTTGCGGTTCTTCGCCTGGTTCTTGTGCACGACGCCCTTGCTGACGGCCTTGTCGAGCTTGACGGATGCGGTGGCGAGGGCGGCCTCAGCGGCGTCCTTGTCGCCGGCGACGACGGCCTCGCGGGTCTTGCGGACCCAGGTCTTCAGCTCGCTCTTGACGGCCTTGTTGCGCTCCTGCGCCTTCAGGTTGGTCTTGTTGCGCTTGATCTGCGACTTGATGTTTGCCACGTGCGGGTGCTTTCTTTCGAAGGAGTGTTGGAAGTGCTGCCGGAAGGAGAGGGGTTCCGAACAGCGGTCGTGAGGGAAGAACCCACACGCAAGCCAAGAACCAAGCTTACCAGCACTGCGCCGTTCCGCGCGAAACGACCGGATGCGGCGAGGCGGTTCCGACACGCGCAGTCGGTACTCGGTCGCACGAAGGGCGGTACTGGGTGCAGAATACCGGGATACCGCCGACATCGACGTCGAGGAGACGCATGCGACCCGATCCCACCCCACCGGTGCTCCCCGCGGGCTTCCGCTGGTCCGCCGCGACCGCCGCATTCCAGATCGAAGGGGCTCGAGGCGCCGACGGGCAGGGCCGCTCGATCTGGGACGACTTCGTCGACGCCCCGGGACGGGTGCGAGACGGGTCGACCGCCGAGCCGGGTCCGGACAGCTATCACCGTTTCGCCGAGGATGTCGCGCTGCTGGCCGGTCTCGGCGTGGACAGGTACCGCTTCTCGATCTCGTGGACGCGAGTGCGACCTGAGGCGGGACCCGTGAACCATGCAGGTCTGGCGTACTACGACCGCCTCGTCGATTCGCTGCTGGAGGCCGGGATCACTCCGTTCCCCACGCTCTACCACTGGGATCTGCCCGCCGAGCTCGAAGCCGAGGGAGGGTGGATGAACCGCGACACGGTCGCGCGCTTCGCCGACTACGCCCGCACGGTCGCCGGGTCTCTCGGCGACCGGGTGAAGAACTGGTACACGATCAACGAGCCCGTCTCAACGGCACTGCAGGGCTACGCGATCGGCGAGCTCGCGCCCGGGCGGCAACTGCTGTTCGAGTCGCTGCCCACGGTGCATCACCAGCTTCTGGCGCACGGCACCGCCGCCCGGATCCTGCACGAGCACGGCGCCGAGCAGGTCGGCATCGTCAACAACCACACGCTGGTCATGCCTGAGTCAGAGCCGGACGCCACGGCGGCCTACCTCTACGACACGCTGCACAACCGCATCTTCGCCGAGCCGGTGCTGCTCGGCAGCTATCCCGATCTTGCGGCGCTGGGGGTCGAGCTGCCGATCCGCGACGGCGACCTCGAGATGATCCAGGTGCCCTGCGAGTTCTACGGCGTGAACTACTACAACCCGACGACCATCCGCCAGGCGCCCCCGGAGTCGCCGATTCCGTTCCAGCAGGTGCCGACGCCCGGTGCAGCCACGACCGGTTTCGGCGAGCTCTGGCCGATCGCCCCGCAGGCGCTCACGGGGTTCCTCGTCGACGCGAAGGCCCGTTACGGGGATGCGCTCCCGCCTGTGATCATCGGCGAGAACGGGGCCTCGTTCCCCGAGCCAGACCAGGCCGACGGCGAGCTCGGTGACACCGATCGCATCGCCTACCTCGACGGGCACGTCCGTGCCGTCGCCGAGGCGATCGCGCAGGGCGTTCCGGTCGAGGAGTACACGGTCTGGAGCCTGCTCGACAACTTCGAGTGGGCGGACGGCTTCACGCAGCGCTTCGGGCTGGTGCACGTCGACCAAGAGAGCTCGGCGCGAACGCCGAAGGCCTCTTACAGCTGGTATCGAGACCTCATCGAGCGGGTCCGAGAAGAATCAGGAGCACAGCAGTGAGCACACCCGTGACGCGCAGGGTCGGAGCCGGATGGCTCTCGTTGTTCACCCTCGCCTGGCTGGCGATCTGGACCGTGCAGCTGACCCCGCTGCAGCTGCTGCTGCCGGATCAGCTCGACGCGAGCAACGCCGAGGGCCATTGGGTGACCGGAGTGATCTGGTCCGGCATCGTCCTGTCGATCGGCGGCCTCGCCGGCGTGATCGCCGCGCCCCTCGCCGGCCGGCTCTCGGACCGCACCCGATCCCGCTGGGGCCGGCGTCGTCCGTGGGCGATCGGCGGCTCGCTGCTCGCCGCGGTGGGACTGATCGCCACCGGCTACTCGCACGGGCCCTGGTTGATCGGCGCCAGCTGGGTCGTCGTGTCGGTCGGCCTCGCTGCCGCTTCCGCCGCCCTCACCGCGATGATCGCCGATCAGCTCACGGAGCAGAGGGGCTCGGCGTCCGCCGCGGCCAGTTCCGCGCAGGCCGCCGGCATCGTCGTGGGCGTCGGCGCGGTGGTGCTGCTGGGACTCGGCATCACGGCGTCCTACCTGATGCTCGCCGCCTTCATCGCGGTGATCGGCGTGGGCACGGCCCTGCTGCTGCCCGACCCCGGCCCCGCGCACGTGCTGCCGGTCAGCACGCAGGCGCGGCCCTCGTCGCTGCGCGATCCCGACTTCCGTTGGCTGCTCGTCAGCAGACTCGTCGTGAACATCGGCAACGCTCTGGGCACCTCGCTGCTGCTGTTCTTCCTGCTGTACGGCATCGGATTCTCGAAGGTCGACGCCGAGGACAATCTGCTGGTGCTCATCGTGATCTACACGGTGTTCGTCGTGATCGCCTCGATCGTGGCCGGCATGATCTCGGACCGCACCGGCAACCGCCGCACGCTGAGCGTCGTCGCCGCGATCGTGCAGGCGGTGTCGGGGCTGGTGATCCTGTTCAGCCCCACCTTCGCGATGACAGCCGTCGCCGCGGCGATCATGGGCGCCGGCTACGGAGCGTACATGGCCGTCAGCCTGGCGTTCAGCACCGACCTGCTGGGCGACCCCGAGGATCACGCCCGCGACCTCGGCATCGTGAACGTCTCGGCGAACCTCGGTCAGCTGCTCGGACCGCTGATCGGCGCGGGGCTGGTCGCCCTGGTCGGCGGGTTCTGGCTGCTGTTCGCGGCGGCGGCGGTGCTGTCGCTCGCTGGAGCGGTCATGACCCTGATGGTGCGTCGCGTTCGATCGTCGCCAGAGCCACTCCCAGCACCGCGTTGAACACGCGGGGCCGCATCGCGGTGACCAGATGGGTGGTGAGGGGGACGACGATCAGCTCGGACTGAGGCGCGAGACGTCGGAACAGCGCCTCGTGCATACGCAGCTGGTCGAACTGGCCGTTCACCAGCCACATCGGGATCCTGATCCGCGCGACAGCCGCCTCCAGATCGAGGCCGGCGAGACTCTTCAGCGCGACGTCCTGCGCGTCGAGCGCGAAGCCGCCTGCCCCGAAGTCGGCGCGGGTCTCGGGCGGCATGGTCGCGTCGAGCACGCGCTCCGAGATCCAGCTCCCGCGGTCGGGCAGAACATCCATCGCTCCCGCGAGGAAGCGGTAAGCGCGCAGGGCGGCGCCGCGCGGGATCGCCGAGCAGGATGCCGCGATCAGGGCCGTCACCGGCGGCTTCTCCTCGCCACCGGTGTAGGCCAGCGAGAGCAGGCCGCCCATGGAGTGGCCCACCAGCAGCACGGGACCGCGGGATGCGGCATCCCGCACCGCACGATCGATCGTGGACAGCGCCTCGTGCAGGGTGAAGTCCTCATCCATGCGAGTGCCGTGACCGGGCAGGTCGACGGCGACCGCGGGTATGCCGCGCTCCTCCAGGTACTCCAGCTGCGCGCGCCACATGGTCGCCGACGTGCGTATGCCGTGCACGAGAACGACCTGCGGAGTCATGACCGTTACTTCTTGTCCTTGCCCTCGACGTCACCCGACAGCGCGGCGATGAACGCCTCCTGAGGGACCTCGACGCGGCCGACCATCTTCATGCGCTTCTTGCCCTCCTTCTGCTTCTCGAGCAGCTTGCGCTTACGGGTGATGTCGCCGCCGTAGCACTTGGCGAGCACGTCCTTGCGGATCGCGCGGATCGTCTCGCGCGCGATGATGCGGGCGCCGATGGCGGCCTGGATGGGCACCTCGAACTGCTGGCGGGGGATGAGCTTGCGCAGCCGCTCGGCCATCATCGTGCCGTAGGCGTAGGCCTTGTCACGGTGCACGATCGAGCTGAACGCATCGACCTTCTCGCCCTGCAGAAGGATGTCGACCTTCACCAGGTCGGCCTCCTGCTGTCCTGCGGGCTCGTAGTCGAGCGAGGCGTAGCCCTGGGTCTTCGACTTCAGCTGGTCGAAGAAGTCGAAGACGATCTCGCCGAGCGGCATGTTGTAGCGCAGCTCGACGCGCTCCTCGGAGAAGTACTCCATACCCAGCAGCGTGCCGCGCCGCGACTGGCACAGCTCCATCACGGTGCCGACGTAGTCCTTCGGCAGCAGGATCGCGGTCTTCACCACCGGCTCGGACACCGAGCCGATGCGACCGTCGGGGTACTCGCTCGGGTTCGTCACGGTGACCGTCTCGCCGGTGTCACTGGTGAGCACCTGGTAGATCACGCTGGGGGCCGTGGTGATCAGGTCCAGGCCGAACTCGCGGGAGAGCCGTTCGGTGATGATCTCGAGATGCAGCAGGCCCAGGAATCCGCAGCGGAAACCGAAGCCCAGTGCCACCGAGGTCTCCGGCTCGTACTGCAGCGACGCGTCGGACAGCTTCAGCTTGTCGAGCGCCTCGCGCAGCTCGGCGTAGTCACTGCCGTCGATCGGATAGATGCCCGAGAACACCATCGGCTTCGGGTCGGTGTATCCGGGCAGCGCGTCAGATGCCGGCTTGCGCGCGTTCGTGACGGTGTCGCCGACCTTCGACAGACGCACGTCCTTCACGCCGGTGATCAGGTAGCCCACCTCACCGACGCCGAGGCCCTTGGAGGGGATCGGCTCCGGGCTGGAGACTCCGATCTCGAGGAGCTCGTGATTTGCGCCGGTCGACATCATCTGGATTCGCTCGCGCGGTGACAGGCTGCCGTCCACCATGCGGACGTAGGTGACCACGCCGCGGTAGGAGTCGTACACCGAGTCGAAGATCATCGCGCGGGCCGGAGCGTCCGCATCGCCCTTCGGGGCGGGGATCTCCTGGACGAGGCGGTCGAGGAGATCCTCGACGCCGGCGCCGGTCTTGCCGGAGACGCGCAGGACGTCCTCCGGCTTCCCGCCGATCAGGGAGGCCAGCTCCTTGGCGTACTTCTCCGGGTCGGCCGCCGGCAGGTCGATCTTGTTCAGCACCGGGATGATGTGGAGGTCGTTCTCCAGCGCAAGGTACAGGTTCGCGAGAGTCTGAGCCTCGATGCCCTGTGCCGCGTCGACGAGCAGGATCGCGCCCTCGCAGGCCGCCAGCGAACGTGAGACCTCGTAGGTGAAGTCGACGTGGCCGGGGGTGTCGATCATGTTCAGGGCGTAGGTCTCCGACCCCTGAGCCCACGGCATCCGCACGGCCTGGCTCTTGATCGTGATGCCGCGCTCGCGCTCGATGTCCATGCGGTCGAGGTACTGAGCGCGCATGTCGCGCTCGGCGACGACGCCGGTGATCTGCAGCATCCGGTCGGCGAGAGTCGACTTGCCGTGGTCGATGTGGGCGATGATGCAGAAGTTGCGGATCTGCGCAGGCGGCGTCGAGGCCGGCTGGTGCGGGGTGAGGGCGCGTGGTGACATGTCCGCTCGATTCTACGTGGCGGCGGGGGGATGCTCGATTCCGGCGAGTCGGTGATAGTCTCGCGAAGTTGCCCACCCCGATCCGGTGACACCGGGTCTCATTCGGGGCACGACTCCGTAACAGTCACGTACGCCGCGTTTGCGCGGTGGGCGTTCGTCGGGTGATGCTTGTCATGCATCCGACTCAGCGCAGCGTCGGCGATCCCGTGCGCGCCTGTAAAGAGAAAGAATCTCCAACCTTGATCAAGTATCTCGTGCGCCGGGCCCTCGGCTGGCTGCTCATGATCGCGGTCGCGGCCAATGTCACGTATTTCCTGGCCTGGGGGTTCCTCGACCCCCGCAGCAACTACGTCGGCCGTCGTCCTCCGCTGACTCCCGAGCAGATCGACAACCAGCTCGTCCCGCGCAACCTCAGCGACACCGTCCCCCTCGTGCAGCGCTGGTGGACCTGGTTCTCCGACATCCTGTTCCACTGGAACTGGGGCGTCAGCCCCACCGGGCAGTCGGTCAACGAACAGGTCGCCTACCGGATGTGGGTCAGCGCGGAGCTCGTTCTCGGCGCCACCATCATCATGGCGGCGCTGGGCATCTGGCTCGGTGTGTACACGGCTTCCCGTCAGTACAAGCTGGGCGACCGGATCGGGCAGGCCACGTCGATCCTCACGATGAACATCAACATCATCGTCGCCGGTCTGGGCGTCGTGCTGCTCGCGATCAACTTCAACGACTGGGTCGGCACCACGGTGTTCTACGTCACCGGATCCTCGAGTCCGGGTGTGACAGGGTTCTTCCCGACGATCGTCGACGCACTGCAGCACGTGACGCTGCCGACCATCGCCCTCGTCGTCATCGGCTACGCGCAGTATCACTTCCTGCAGCGCTCACTGCTGCTGGACAACATCAAGGCCGATTACGTCCGCACGGCCAGGGCAAAGGGTCTCACCAAGGAGCAGGCGATCCGCAAGCACGCGCTGCGGACCTCGCTGATCCCGGTCGCGACGCAGGTCGCGTTCACCATCCCGACGATCTTCACCGGAGCGGTCCTGACCGAGTCGATCTTCGCCTGGCAGGGGATGGGTCGCTACTTCCTCGACACGATCAACAACAACGACATCAACGGCGTCGTCGCCGTGGCGGCATTCGGTGCCGTCCTGACTGCGATCGGCGCCATGCTCGCCGACATCGCTGTCGTCGTTCTCGACCCGCGAGTGAGGGTGAGCTGATGAGCACTGAAATGATCGACCCGGCTGTCCAGCCGCCGGTCGGACCGGACACCACCGCTGAGCGCACACCGGGCAAGTCCCTCTCGAAGTGGACGCTGTACACCCGTCGCTTCATGCGCAACAAGCCCGCCGTCGGCGGCATCGTCGTCTTCATCCTGCTCGTGCTGTTCGCGATCCTCGGGCCGCTGTTCTCGCCCTGGTCCGCGACGGACATGGACTTCTTGAACCTCAGCACCGGACCGTCTGCAGAGCACTGGTTCGGCACCAACGCCTCCGGCAACGACACCTACACGCAGACCGCAGTCGGTCTGCAGCGCTCGCTGATGATCGCGCTCACGGTTTCGATCGGAACCACCGTGCTCTCCGCCCTGGCGGGAACGGCTGCCGCCTACTTCGGTGGCAAGACCGAGCGCATCCTGCTGCTGATCATCCACTTCATGATGGTCGTCCCGACCTTCCTCATGCTGGCGATCATCTCGAACGATGCCGGTGGCGACTGGCGCGTGATCTCGCTCGTGATGATCTTCGTCGGCTGGTTCTTCCCCGCGCGCATCATCTGGACGATGGCGCTCTCGCTCCGAGAGCGCGAGTATGTGCAGGCGGCGCGCTACATGGGGGTGCGCGGCATGCGCACCGTCGTGCGGCACCTCATCCCGAACATCGGCTCGCTGCTGGTGATCAACTTCACCCTCGGTATCGTCACCGCGGTGACGACCGAGACCGGCCTGTCGTTCATCGGCTTCGGCGTGAAGATCCCCGACGTCTCGCTCGGCTCGCTGATCGGTGAGGGCAGCGGCACGATCACGAGCGCGCCCTGGCTGTTCTACTTCCCGGCGCTCGCGCTGACCCTGCTGACGGTGTCGATGGCACTGATCGCCGACGGCCTGCGCGATGCCCTCGATCCCACCTCGGCGGCGGGAGGCCGCGCATGAGCACTTCAGCATCCAGCACCGTCCTTTCCGTCCGCGACCTCAAGGTCAGCTTCGCCTCGGAGGCCGGCCGCGTCGACGCCGTGCGCGGCGTCTCGTTCGACCTCGAGGCGGGTAAGACGCTCGGCATCGTGGGCGAGTCCGGATCCGGCAAGTCGGTCACCTCGCTCGCGATCATGGGCCTGCTCGACGACAACGCCAAGGTCACCGGGTCGATCGTCTTCGACGGCCAGGAACTGCTCGGCAAGTCCGACAAGCAGATGTCGGTCATCCGCGGCAACGGCATGGCGATGGTCTTCCAGGACCCGCTGACATCGCTGACCCCCGTGTACACGATCGGCGACCAGCTGATCGAGGCGCTCACCGTGCACCGCAGCCTGTCCCGGTCCGACGCCGAGAAGCGTGCGATCGAGCTGATGGAGCTCGTCGGCATCACGTACCCCGAGAAGCGCATGAAGGCGTTCCCGCACGAGTTCTCGGGCGGCATGCGCCAGCGCATCGTGATCGCGATCGCCATGGCGAACAACCCGAAGCTGATCATCTGCGACGAGCCCACCACGGCGCTCGACGTGACGATCCAGGCGCAGATCCTCGACCTGATCGAGAAGGCGCAGGACGAGACCGGCGCCGCCGTGATCATGATCACCCACGACATGGGCGTGGTCGCACGCACCGCCGACGACGTCATCGTGATGTACGCGGGCAAGCCCGTCGAGCACGCCGAGGCGCGCGAGCTGTTCCACCGCACCCGGATGCCCTACTCGATCGGTCTGCTGGGCGCCATCCCGCGCGTCGACAAGGTCGAGAAGGAGCCGCTGGTCCCGATCAAGGGCAACCCACCGCTGCTGATCGACCTGCCGGACGCCTGCCCGTTCGCGAACCGCTGCCCGATCGCCGTGGCGGCCTGCCGTACCCGCGAGCCCGACCTCGTTCCGGTCGACACCGGATCGGGCGAGTTCCACGACGTGGCCTGCATTCGCGCGGATGAGATCGACGAGGACGGCCTCATCGGGGGCCTGCCGGTCTACCCCGTCCCCGAGGTGCCGGAGAGCGACCTGACCCGCACGCCGCGTGAGGAGCGTCCGGTGACGCTCGAGGTGCGGAACCTGACCAAGACGTTCCCGCTGCTGAAGGGCGCGCTCTTCAAGCGCAAGGTCGGCGAGGTACACGCGGTCAAGGGCCTCAGCTTCGACGTGCGCGAGGGCGAGACCATGGCGATCGTGGGCGAGTCCGGCAGCGGCAAGACCACCACTCTGCTGCAGATCATGGACTTCGCCAAGCAGGAGGACGGCGACCTGATCATCGCCGGCGTGAACGTCAACGACATCAAGCACGGCGCGCAGGAGCGCGCCCTGCGCCGTGACATCCAGATCGTGTTCCAGGACCCGATGGGTGCGCTGGATCCCCGCATGACGGTGACGGACATCATCGCAGAGCCGCTCTACGCGATCGGCACCTCGAAGAAGGACGCGATGCACCGTGTCGAGGAGCTGATGGACCTGGTGGGACTGAACCCGGCCCACCGGGATCGGTTCCCGGGAGCGTTCTCGGGCGGTCAGCGGCAGCGCATCGGCATCGCCCGCGCGCTGTCGACCAATCCGAAGATCGTGGTGCTCGACGAGCCGGTCTCGGCGCTGGACGTCTCGATTCAGGCGGGTGTCATCAACCTGCTCGACGAGCTGAAGGTCAAGCTCGGACTGTCGTACCTGTTCGTCGCGCATGACCTCTCCGTGGTCAGGCACATCGCCGACCGCGTGGCGGTGATGTACCTCGGCGAGTTCGTGGAGCACGGCGACGTCGACGACGTGTTCGACAACCCGCAGCACCCGTACACCCAGGCGCTGCTGTCGGCGATCCCGGTTCCGGACCCCGACATCGAGCGCACGCGTCAGCGTGTGGTCTTCGATCCGGCGACGATGACGACCCGTCCCGCCACGGTCTGAGCCCCTTCAGATAACCAAAAGATCACAGTCGATCACCGTCCGATAACAGTTAGCCGGGATTCACTCTCCGGCGCCTGTTTTGGCAGACGATGCTGACTATCGTTCCCCTTATGACACGCCGAAAGGCGAAAGGAGCACCATGAAGCAGTACAAGCTGATGGGAGCGCTGGCAATCACCGGCGCTTTCGCACTCGCTCTCAGCGGGTGCGCTGCCGGCAACAGCGGCAGTGGCGACAACAAGGACAACGGCGAAGCTGCCGGCGTCGACGCCGCTGACTACAACCCGCAGCCCCGTGAGAACCTCAAGGAGGGCGGCACGGTCAACTTCCCCATCAACGAGATCCCCGCCCAGCTGAACTCGTTCAACAGCGACGGCAGCGCGGACACCGCTCGCATCGCCGCGTGGTACACGCCGCAGATCCTGCTGATGAAGCCGGATGGCACGCCGTACAAGAACGACAACTACCTTGATGTCTGGAAGAACGAGGTCAAGGACGGCAAGACCGTGCTGACCTTCACCTTCACCAAGGAAGCGCACTGGAACGACGGCACCGAGATGGACTGGACCGCCATCGACGCGACCTGGAAGGCCAACCGCTCGACCGAAGAGGGCTTCAACCCGAACGCGACCGACGGCTACAAGGAGATCGAGTCGGTCACCAAGGGTGACACCGACAAGACCGCGATCGTCACCTTCAAGAGCGAGTTCGCCTGGCCGCAGATGCCGTTCCTCACCGGTGTGATCAACCCGCACGCTGCTGACCCCAAGGTGTTCAACGAGGGCTACATCGACAACCTTCACCCTGAGTGGGGTGCAGGTCCTTACACGGTCGACGAGTTCGACCCCAACAAGGACTACGTGTCCTTCAAGCCGAACAAGGAGTGGTGGGGCGACAAGCCGCTGCTCGACAAGGTCACCTTCACCGGTATGGACGCTCAGGCGTCGATCAACGCCTTCAAGAACGGCCAGATCGACACCGTCGGCACCGGCACCAAGGACCGCCTCGAGCAGGTCAAGGACATGAAGGGCGTCGTCACCTACAAGGCCCAGCAGACGGCCAACACGGTGATCATCCTCGACTCGACCAAGCCGCAGTTCAAGGACGTCGAGGTCCGCCACGCATTCTTCAACGCGATCGACATCGACCAGCAGAAGAAGATCGCCTGGAACGGTCTGAACTACACGGAGGACCCGGCCGGCTCGCTGACCCTGTACTCGTTCCAGCCCGGCTACAAGGACTCGCAGAAGGCTGCCGGCCTGAAGTTCGATGTCGAGGGCGCCAAGAAGATGCTCGACGACGCCGGCTGGAAGGAAGGCTCCGACGGCATCCGCGAGAAGGACGGCCAGAAGCTCGAGGTCACCTACCCGATCTTCAGCGACGACCCGACGCAGAAGGCTCTCGCTCAGTCGCTGCAGGCGCAGGAGAAGGCGGTCGGCATCAAGCTGAACGTCGACACCCGCCCCTCCAGCAAGTTCTCCGATGACTTCACTTCGAAGAACTGGGACGTCATGAGCCTGCGCTTCACCGCCTCCGACCCGTTCGGTGCAGCCTGGTACTGCCAGCTGTACTGCTCGGACTCCGGCCTGAACCTCTCGGGCGTCGGTGACAAGGAGCTCGACCAGAAGATCAAGGACCAGGTGGAGTCGATCAGCGACCCGGTCAAGCAGACCGCCGCTGCGATGGACCTCGAGCCCGAGATCGTCGAGCGCTGGGGCATCATCGGCATCTACAACGGTCCGTCCATCGTGACCGCGAAGAAGGGTCTGGCCAACCTGACCCCGGAGCCCTACGTGGGCCTCGACCTCTTCGGCGTGCAGCCCGTTGAGAACGTGGGTTGGGAGAAGGACGCCAAGTAAGGCATCCTGATCGCATTCCTGGCGGGGTCGGTGGTTCATCCACCGGCCCCGCTTTCGTGCGCCGGGGGCGGGCATGGAGCAGTCGCTCAGGTCGGCGTCCCGTAGGCTGGAAAGCATGCGTCGCGGGACATTCCGAGAAGGCACGGTGGATTACGCCGCGGTCGGGGCGTCGCACGCCCCCGACCTCATGCAGTATCCGCCGGAGCACAGTCTGCCGGCTGAGGAGTCGTGGCGGATCGGCAGTGGTGAGGACCGCTTCCGCACCGCCGGCGACGCCCTGCTGTCCTGGACCGCGCAGCGCGCGGCGGGCCTCGAACTCGAGGATGTCCGCCCTTCCGCCGGTCCGACCTACGCCGGTGTGAGCTTCGACAACGAGGGCAACGCCATCGCTCCGAGCCGTCGCGAGCAGGAGCAGCGCTATGACGCCGAAGGCACGCCGTACGTCGGCCCTGGCATGACCCTCAAGGTGCGCGGCCGCGTCAAGGGCCTGAGGGCCGACGGGGAGCTGCGTGTGATCTCGGTCACCGAGGAGTCCCGTCGGATCGGGTTCGTGCTCGGCACGATGGGCGGCTCCGTCGTGAGCGGCGAAGAGGCCTTCGACGTGGACTGGCGCGAGGACAACGACGAGGTCTGGTTCACGGTGCGGGCGTTCGATGCCCCGAACCGGATGCTGTACCGCACGCTCCCGGTCCTTGTGAAGCGTCGCCGCCGCGAGCTGTTCGCCCGCTACCTGCGCGCGATCTCGCCGCTGTACGCGACCCCGCTCTGATGGCGGGCCCGCTTCCGCTCGGAGACCCCGCGCCCGCCGACGGACGCCTGCCCGACGACATCCGCGTCGACCGGGCGATGCCGTTCTCCGCGTACCTGCATGTGCCGTTCTGCAGGGTGCGGTGCGGCTACTGCGACTTCAACACCTACACGGCCACCGAGCTGCGCGGTGCACGTCAGGACGAGTACGCCGACACGCTGAACGCCGAGGTGGCGCTGGCGAGGCAGGTGCTCGGCGAAGCCGGCGGCATCCGCCCGCTGCACAGCGTGTTCTTCGGCGGCGGCACGCCGACGCTGCTGCCGCCCGGCGATCTGGCCAGGATGCTGGACACCACGATCTCCGCCTTCGGCATCGAGGAGGGCGCCGAGGTCACCGTCGAGGCGAATCCCGACACGGTCACGTCCGAGGTCGCCGCTCGGCTGGCGGATGCGGGCGTCACGCGCCTGTCCATCGGGATGCAGTCCGCCGTGCCGCAGGTGCTCGCCGCGCTGGATCGCACGCACCGTCCGGAGAACGTGCGGACCGCGGTGGAGGCGGCCCGAGCGGCAGGACTCGCCGTGAGCGTCGACCTGATCTACGGCGCACCGGGGGAGTCCCTCGGAGACTGGGAGGCTTCCCTCGATGCGGCGCTCGCACTCGACCCCGATCACATCTCCGCGTACGCGCTGATCATCGAGGACGGCACGAAGCTCGCCAGGCAGATACGCCGCGGCGAGGTGCCCGCGCCCGACGACGACCTGCAGGCCGACATGTACGAGCTCGCCGACTCGCGTCTGGGTGCGGCCGGCTTCGGCTGGTACGAGGTGAGCAACTGGGCCCGGAAGGCCGAGCAGCGCTCCCGGCACAACCTCGCGTACTGGCTCGGCTCGGACTGGTGGGGCTTCGGGCCCGGCGCGCACAGTCACGTCGCTGGCCTCCGCTGGTGGAACGTGAAGCACCCCGCCGCCTACGCGCAGCGCCTCGCGGCCGGCGAGTCGCCGGCAGCGGGCAGAGAGCGGCCTGACGAGGACGCCCGGATGCTCGAGCGCGTGCTGCTGCGCAGCAGGCTGGCCGAGGGCATCCCGCTCGACGACCTGCCGATCGACAACAGGGACGTGGTCGCGGGGCTCATCGCGGACGGGCTCGTCGACGGGGCATCCGCTCTGCGTGAGAAGCGCCTGCGGCTCACGCTGCAGGGCCGCCTGCTCGCCGACGCCGTCGTGCGCGCGCTCACCGACTGAGCGCGCCTCGCGTCAGGGCAGCAGATCCATTCCGCGAGTGCGCCGCTGCGGGACGGTCCGCGATTCCGCATCGAACAGGCGCGTCAGCCGTTCGGAGCCGTACGCCGCCCAGCCGGGATCGCCGTCCCGGATGAAGGCGGCCCATGCTTCGTGCATCTCGCCGGCGAGTGACGCGGGCGGAGCGCCACCGATCAGCGACGTCCAGCTCGGGTCCTCGGCGGTGCCGAACATGAACGGCAGCTCGACTGCGTGCGCAGCGCGCAGGTCGCGCACGGGACTGTGCCAGCCGAACTCGTACACATGGGTCGGAGCAGTCCGCGCGGCGGCCGCCCGGGATGCGGGCCCACGCAGCAGCAGGTCGGTCGCGATCCGCCCGAAGATCTCGCCGGTGGTGGCGTCCGGCTCCTCTGCGCGGAATGCGCGCACGGCGCGCCCGGGGATGCGCAGTGCGAGACGTGCGATGAGGAGCTTCAGAGCGCTGATGCGGTCCAGGGCCTCCGGCGTGAACCACAGCCGGTACTCGTCGGTGTTCGTGCCGATGATGAGCGGCGTGGTCACAGCGCCGAGCGCCTCGCGCGGGGAACGGGGGAGCGACTCCTCGTCGAGCACCAGTTGATACCCGGGTGCGCCGCCGAGCGGTGACGATCCCGCGGACTGGCGGGTGCGGGCGTCGAGCAGCGCTCCTGGTGCCAGCGCGGCGAAGGAATCCCTGTCCGTGGTCGTGCCGAGCAGCTTGGCGATCTGCGCGGTCACCCGGCCGCCCTTCTCCGGCGTCTGCGCGTCGAGCGGACCGGACTGGATGATCGCCCGGGAGATCAGAGCGCGGGTGTCTTCCCTGCTCAGGAGCGCGGCGACGAGGGCGCCGCCGGCGGACTCGCCCATCACGGTGATGCGCTCCGGATCGCCGCCGAACGCCGCGATCTCGCGGTGCGTCCACTGCAGCGCGGCGGCGGCATCGCGCAGGCCGAGGTTGCGGGGAGCTCCGTCGAGGACCGAGAAGCCCTCCGCACCGAGCCGGTAGTTCACCGACACGAACACGATGCCGTCACGGGCGAACGCCGTGCCGTCGTAGCCGGGCAGCGCGGCGGCACCGCGCTCCAGCGCGCCGCCGTGGATCCACAGCACCACAGGCGCCCCCGAGGCGTGCTCAGGCGTCCAGACGTTCGCTGTGAGGATGTCCTCTCCTTCGAGGATCACGTGTCCGAGGAGCTCGCCGATCGCCCCGGCGTAAGGGAGCTGCGGCGCGGTCGGGCCGAAGGCGGTCGCGGCCCGGACGTCGTCCCAGGGCGTGACGGGCTGCGGTTCCCGGAACCTGTTCGGTCCGAACGGCGCTGCGGCGTAGGGGATGCCGAGGAAGCGGCGGATCCCGTGCAGGCTCTCGCCCCGCAGCCTGCCCGTGGAGATCGTCGCGAGTGCGGGGGTCGTGTCCATACCGGTCATCGTATGGCGCGGACGAGGCCCACCCCGCCCGCCTGAGGACGTTCGGCACGAGGCACGGGTAGAATTGGCACTCAGTACGTGTGAGTGCCAGAGCGGAAGGAGCATCATGGTCTCGGAACGAGGGCTTCAGGTGCTCCGCGCGATCGTGCAGGACTACGTCGAGACGCAGGAGCCGGTCGGCAGCAAGTCGATCGTCGAGCGGCACGCCTTCGGCGTCTCCGCCGCGACGATCCGCAACGACATGGCGCTGCTCGAGGATGAGGAGCTCATCGCCGCTCCGCACACCTCGTCCGGCCGTGTGCCCACCGACAAGGGGTACCGCGTCTTCGTGAACCACCTCGCCCAGGTTCGTCCGCTGAGCACGGCTCAGCGCTCCGCGATCGAGACGTTCCTGGCCGATCCCGCCGATCTCGACGACCTGATGGTCCGCACCGTCCGCGTTCTCACGCAGCTCACCGGACAGGTCGCGCTCGCGCAGTATCCGTCCTTCGCCCGTGCCAGCATCACGCACCTCGAGCTGGTCGGCCTCGGGCCCAATCGTCTGCTCGTCGTGCTGGTGACCGACGCGGGCGGCGTCTCGCAGCGGATCGCCGTGCTGCCGGTCGATGTCGATGAGGCCGACGTGGCAGTGCTCCGCGCCCGGCTCTCCGCGCTCATCACCGGGCGTGCGGTCGCGGATGCCGCCGAGCGGGTCGCGCTGCTGCGTGAGCCGTCGGAGGTGCGACCCGATCCGGCGCTCACAGCCCTGGCAGTGGTGATCGGCGAGGAGCTCGCCGAGTTCCGTCAGGAGAAGCTCGTGATGGCGGGCGCTGCGACGCTGGCCCGTCGCGAGCAGGACTTCCGCGGCAGCATCCATCCGCTTCTCGAGGCGATCGAGGAGCAGGTGACGCTGCTGCGGCTGATGAGCGAGATGGTGCCGGACGAGCACGGCCTGGCCGCCAGCATCGGCACCGAGAACGCGCCCTTCGGGCTGGGCGAGGCCTCGATCGTCGCCAGCGACTACATCGCCCAGGGGGGCACCGCACGCCTGGGCGTGATGGGGCCCACCCGCATGGACTATCCGAGCAACCTCGCTGCGGCGCGGGCCGTGGCCCGCTACCTGTCGCGGATGCTCGAAGAGGACGAGACGCGCCGCTGACGCGGTGCGCCCACGAACGCACACACACTCAGGAAGGTGACTGTGGCCGACCATTACGAGGTTCTCGGGGTGTCCCGGGACGCCACGCAGGACGAGATCAAGAAGGCATACCGCAAGCTGGCGCGCCAGCTGCACCCGGACGTGAACCCGGGTGAGGACGCCGCGGAGCGGTTCAAGCTGGTCACGCACGCCTATGACGTGCTGAGCGACGAGGACTCCCGTCGCCGCTACGACATGGGCGGCGACGACAACGGCGGGTTCGGCGGTGCCGGCTTCGGCGGATTCGGCGACATCTTCGAGACGTTCTTCGGGGGCGCGGGCGGGGCACGCTCTGCGCGGCCGCGATCGCGCCGGGAGCGCGGGCAGGACGCCCTGGTGCGCGTGAACCTCGACCTCGGCGACGTCGTCTTCGGCGCGCACCGGGACATCGAGGTCGACACCGCCGTGCTCTGCGAGACCTGCAACGGCTCGTGCTGCCAGGAGGGCACCTCTCCGGTGACCTGCGACGTCTGCGGCGGCAGCGGGCACGTGCAGCGCCAGGTGCGCAGCCTGCTCGGCAACGTCGTGACCACCCAGCCCTGCGGCACCTGCGAGGGCTACGGCACGACCATTCCGTACCCCTGCGGCGCGTGCGCCGGTCAGGGACGGGTGCGCTCCCGACGGACGGTGTCGCTCGACATCCCGGCCGGCGTCGAGACCGGGCTGCGACTGCAGCTTCCCGGCTCCGGCGAGGTCGGACGCGCAGGCGGCCCGAACGGCGACCTCTACGTCGAGGTCACCGTGGCCCCGCATCCGACGTTCAGCCGTGACGGTGACGACCTGCTCGCCACCCTCGAGGTGTCCATGAGCGATGCGATCCTCGGCACCACGACCACGATCGACGGACTGGATGGCACCGTCGACCTCGAGATCCGCGCAGGTCTCCAGTCCGGCGACGTGCTCACGATCGGCGGGCGCGGCATCACGCCCCTGCGCGGCAGCCAGCGTGGTGACCTGCGCGTCGGCGTGCAGGTCGTGACGCCGACCAAGCTCGACTCCGCGCAGCGCAAGCTCATCCAGGACTTCGCGAAGAAGCACAAGGCGCCCGCTCCGAAGCTCGCGCAGTTCCAGCAGGGTCTGTTCTCGAAGCTCCGCGACCGGTTCCGCTCGCACTGATCATGGCGCTGCACTTCGTCACTCTGACCGGCACCACCGCACAGGTGGGTGAAACGGTGCTGCTCACCGGGGCCGAGGCCAAGCACGCGGCGGTGGTGCGCCGCGTGCGCGTCGGCGAATCCGTGACGATCGGTGACGGTGCGGGAGTCTGGCTGGAGGGCGAGGTGGAGGACGTCTCGGCCGCTGAGGTCTCGGTGCGCATCACCGCGCGCCGCGAGCACGAGGCGCCCTCGATGCGCATCGTGCTCGCCCAGGCGCTCGCGAAGGGCGACCGCGACGAGTTGGCCGTGCAGGCAGCCTGCGAACTCGGCGTCGACGAGATCGTGCCATGGCAGGCGTCGCGCAGCATCTCGCGCTGGGAGGGGCCGAAGGCCGCGAAGGGCAGGGATCGGTGGGCGAGCATCGTCCGCGAGGCCGCCAAGCAGGCGCACCGCGCCTGGATTCCCGAGGTGGCCGGCGTCGAGACGACCGGGCAGCTCGCGAAGCGGTCGGCGGATGCCAGGCTGCTGGTGCTCGATCCGACCGCGGACACCCGCCTGAGCGGCATCCGCGCCGACGACCGCGACCTCGTGCTGATCGTCGGGCCGGAGGGCGGGATCTCGCCCGAGGAGCTGGATCGGCTCACCGAGGCCGGCGCCGAGCGCGTCCGCCTCGGCGACAGCGTGCTGCGCACGTCCACCGCCGGACCCGCGGCGATCGCGATGCTCTCCGGCATCCTCGGGCGCTGGTAGACGCTCGCTCAGTAGACTTGATCGCATGAGCGAACCCTCCATCTTCACCCGCATCCTGAACGGGGAGATCCCCGGCGAGATCCTGCTGGAGACCGATGACGTGTTCGCGATCCGCGACATCAACCCGCAGGCGCCGCTGCACGCCCTCGTGATCCCCAAGTCGGAGCAGTACCGCGACGTCACCGAGCTCGCTGCCGGCGACCCCGCTCTGATGGCGAAGTTGGTCGCCGCGGCCAAGCAGATCGCCGACGACCACGCGAACGGCGAGTACCGACTGATCTTCAACAACGGCGCGAGCGCCGCCCAGTCCGTGTTCCACGTGCACGCGCACGTGCTCGGCAACCTTCCGGAGGACCGGCTCATTGGCTTCTGACACACCCGAACGCACCGAGCGCCTGCTCGTCGACGGCGTCGCCATGGTGCAGCTGCTCGGCCCGCAGGACCGCCTGCTGCGGATGCTCGAGAAGGAGCATCCCGCCGTGCAGGTGCTCGTTCGCGGCAACGAGATCACCCTGAGCGGCTCCGACGCCGAGGTCGCCGCGGCGAAGACCCTCGTCGACGAGCTGATCACGCTGACCCGCGCCGGGCACGACCTCGCGCCGAGCGACGTGTCCAGTTCCGCCCGCATCCTGCGGCAGGACGAAGGTCTCCGCCCCAGCGAGGTGCTGGGCGAGGCGATCCTGGCCACCCGCGGACGCGTCATCCGCCCGAAGACCCTCGGGCAGAAGGAGTACGTCGACGCGATCGCGGAGAACACGATCGTCTTCGGCATCGGCCCCGCCGGCACCGGCAAGACCTACCTGGCGATGGCGAAGGCCGTACAGGCACTGCAGCGCAAAGAGGTCGAACGCATCATCCTGACTCGCCCGGCCGTCGAGGCCGGGGAGCGGCTGGGCTTTCTGCCAGGCACCCTCACCGACAAGATCGATCCGTATCTGCGGCCGCTCTACGACGCGCTGAACGAGATGATGGACCCAGAGATCGTGCCCAGGCTGATGGCCAGCGGCACCATCGAGGTCGCCCCGCTCGCCTACATGCGCGGACGCACGCTGAACGACTCCTTCGTCGTGCTCGACGAGGCGCAGAACACCACGCCGGAGCAGATGAAGATGTTCCTGACCCGGCTGGGCTTCGGCACCAAGATGGTCGTCACGGGCGACATCACGCAGGTCGACCTGCCGCAGGGCGCGTCCGGCCTGCGGTTGGTGACACGCGTGCTGAAGGACATCGACGACATCCATTTCTCACGACTGACCAGCGACGACGTCGTGCGGCACACACTGGTGGGGCGGATCGTCGACGCATACAGCGAGTATGACGAGCAGCGCACCGCCGCCAGGGCGGAGCGCGAGCAGGCGCACGAGTTCGCGAACCGCGCCGACCGGCGCTCGGGCATGCGGCCGGGGCCGAGAGACCGGATGCCGAAGCGCGGCGTTTCCTGAGGAGACAGGACCTTTCATGATCGAGATCAACAACGAGTCCGCCGTCTCCATCGACGAGACGGTGCTGCAGCGGCTCACCGAATACAACCTGGCCCAACTGCACGTCAGCCCGGACGCCGAGGTCGCGATCGTCCTGGTGGACGAGGGCGCGATGGAGTCGCTGCACGTGCAGTGGATGGACGAGCCCGGACCGACCGATGTGCTCAGCTTCCCGATGGACGAGCTGCGACCGGGCAGTGAGGACCACCCGACTCCGCCAGGGCTGCTCGGCGACATCGTGCTCTGCCCGCAGGTGGCCGAGTCGCAGGCGCAGACCGCCGGCCACGCGCTGATGGACGAGCTGATCCTGCTCACCACGCACGGCCTGCTGCACCTGCTCGGGTTCGATCACGCAGAGCCGGATGAGGAGCGTGAGATGTTCGGGCTTCAGAAGGAGCTGATCCGCGGGTTCGCGGCATCCGAACGACGACGATGATCGCGGGTATCCTGCTTGCCGGGGCCGTGCTGCTGGTCGCCTTCGGCGGCCTCATGGCGGCAGTCGACGCGGCGTTCTCCGTCAGTTCGCGCAGCGACCTCGAGGAGATGGCCGAAGAGGGACGCAATGCGTCCGCGCTGACGAAGATCGCCGAGGACCCGGATGCGCACGTGAACGCCGTGGCGTTCATGCGCGTGCTCGCCGAGACCACGGCCGCCGTGCTGGTGACCGTCGCCCTCGTGCAGCTGCTGCCGAGTGACTGGTGGGCCATGCTCGCCGCTGCGGTGCTGATGACCGGGATCACCTTCGTGCTGGTCGGGGCGAGCCCTCGTTCGTTCGGGCGGCATCACGCCGACGGACTGCTGCGTCTGTGGGCGCCCGTCGTGCACGGTGTGCGCGTGGTGCTCGGACCGCTCGCGCAGGGGCTCGTGGCGCTCGGTCGCCGGGTCACGCCCGGCGGCGGGCGCAGCACCTTCGCCTCCGAGGAGCAGCTGCTCAGCATGGTCGACGAGGCCGCGTCGAACGACCTCATCGAGGAGGACGACCGCGACCTGATCCACTCCGTGTTCGACTTCACGGACCAGTTCGTCCGCGCTGTGATGGTGCCGCGCACCGAGATGGTCGCGGTGGACGCCACGGCCACGACGACCGAGGCGATGGACCTGTTCCTGTCGAAGGGCGTCTCGCGGATGCCGGTGGTCGACGATGACGCCGACGACGTGGTGGGCGTGCTCTACCTGAAGGACCTCGTGCAGTTCGCCTATCGCGACGAGAGCGCCTGGCGCGGGGCTCCGGTGCGTCCGATCGCGCGTCCGGCGACCTTCGTGCCGGAGTCGATGCGTGCGGAGACGCTGCTGCAGCAGATGAAGCGCGACGCCGTGCACGTGTGCCTGGTGATCGACGAGCACGGCGGCATATCGGGGCTGGTCACGTTGGAGGATCTGATCGAGGAGCTGGTCGGTGAGATCGCCGACGAGTACGACCGGGCACCGGCCGAAGTCGTCGAGCTCGGCGGCGGCCGGTACCGGGTGAACTCCCGCCTGTCGCTGGAGGATGTCGGCGACCTGTTCGATCTGGAGCTCGAGGACGAGGACGTCGATTCGATCGGCGGTCTGCTCGGCAAGGCGCTCGGCCAGGTGCCGCAGCCCGGTGCCATGGCCGTCGTCGACGGACTGGTGCTCACCGGCGGCGCGTCGCGCGGCCGCGGCAGAGGTATCGCTACGGTGTTCGTGGAACGGGCGCCGGAGGAGGAGTCGGAAGATGAGTGAAGAGAAGCACAGCGGATTCGTCACGTTCGTGGGGCGTCCGAACGTGGGGAAGTCCACGCTGACCAACGCACTGGTGGGCGAGAAGATCGCGATCACCAGCGAGAAGCCGCAGACCACGCGGCGCGCGATCCGCGGCATCGTGAACCGGCCGGGCGGCCAGCTCGTGATCGTCGACACCCCCGGCATCCACAAGCCGCGCACGCTGCTGGGTGAGCGGCTGAACGATCTGGTCGAGCAGGTGCTCGGCGACGTCGACGTGATCGGCTTCTGCGTGCCCGCGACCGAGAAGGTCGGACCAGGCGACCGCCGCATCGCGGCATCGCTGGACGGCTACCCCCGCGCGAAGAAGATCGCGATCGTCACGAAGACGGATGCCGCGGATCGTGACGAGATCACGGAGCGGCTGATCGAGGTCGACTCGCTGCGCGAGGACTGGGCGGCCGTCATCCCGCTCTCCTCGGTCGCGAACGATCAGCTGGACGTGCTCGCCGACGAGGTGCTCGCGCTCATGCCCACCGGTCCTGCGCTCTACGAGGACGGCGTCATCACCGACGAGTCCATCGAGGACCGGGTCGCGGAGATCATCCGCGAGGCGGCGCTGGAAGGCGTACGTGACGAACTGCCGCACTCGATCGCCGTCGTGATCGACGACATCGCGCCGCGCGAAGACAGCGACCTCACCGACGTGCACGCCTCGATCGTGGTCGAGCGCGACAGCCAGAAGGCGATCATCATCGGTCACAAGGGCTCCCGCCTGCGCGACGTCGGCGCCCGTGCCCGGGCTCAGATCGAGCCGCTGCTCGGCACGCGCGTGTTCCTTGGGCTGCACGTGAAGGTCGCCAAGGAGTGGCAGCGCGATCCCAAGCAACTCGGCAAGCTCGGGTTCTGAGCCGGGGTCAGACGCGGAGAGGCTGGACGATCGCCATCACCAGGCAGAAGACGGCGATGAGCAGGAACCAGCCGAACTGCACCCGGACCATGCCGCGCGCGTAGCGGTCGACGTCGTCGCTGAGGTAGAGGTCGACACCGGTCTTCCGGAGCCGGCGTGCGACGAACCGTGCGAGCGGACGACTCAGCAGTGCGGTCAGCACCGCGAGCGAGCCCGCCACGATGGCGATCACCGTGAACACCTTCGTCAGCGTGGCGTCCTGCATCGTCGAAGCAGGCGGCTGGCCGCTCACGAACTGGACGACGAGCATCGCGCCGCCGAAGACCACGAAAACGACGCCCACCAGCGCCGTGACGACCGGGCGACGGAGATCCTGAGCGGTTCCGACTCCCATGACATGGCGCTCGGCTGCGAAGAAGTGGTGCAGCGCACGGTGGAACACGATGACAAGCACGCCGATGACGAGAATGATGCTTCCGATCAGCAACTCCGCGCGCATCCCGCCCTCCCTCATCGCTCACCCTAGCGGGGGCTCCTACTCAGTGCGACGATGAGGCATGGATGCTGCGGTGGGGCGTGAATCGGCGCGGTGGTGGCGACGCGCCGCGTGGGTCATCGCGGGAGTGCTCGGTCTTGCTGCAGGACTGTTCGGATCGGTCTTCGGGCCGTACTACATCGGAGCAGTCGGGTTGGCCTTGGCGGTGGTTGGCGGCGTGAATGGGCAGAAGCCAGGTGCCCGCATGGCGCTGGCAGTAGGGCTGGGGATCATCGTCGGCGCGCTGCTCTACGTGACGCTCGGGTTCCTGATGCCTGGCGCGCCGCGCAGTGGATCCGGGAGCGGAGTCGAGGGCTGACTCAGCGGCCGCCGGAGAAGCCGCCTCCGCCGCCTCCGCCGGAGAAGCCGCCGCCGAACGAGCCGCTCGACGAGGAGGACGACGTTGCGATCGGTGTGGCGGTGAGAGACGTGCCCATGCTCGTCAGTGACGAGCCGAGCGATCCGATCGCATAGCCGGTGTACCAGTACGGTGTCGTGCCGCGCTGCTCGTACTGCACCTCGAGCACCTTGGCCCATTCCTTCTCCAGGCCGAACAGCATCGCGTAGGGGAGCAGCCGCTCGTAGAGCACGACGATGTCGGCGGTGCCGTCGCGCCGACGCTCCGCGCCGCTGTACGACTGCAGCATCCGGATGCGATCGGCCTCGGCGAGCCGGATGTACTCGCGCACGCCGAGCAGGTGCTCGCGCGCCTCGGCGCCCCTCGGGGTGACGACGACCGTCTTCAGCATCAGCCGGATGCCGATGCCGATCGCGGCGACGGCGATCAGGATGCTGACCACGAACGCTCCGATCGCGGCAGGACGCTGCACGGCGAGACCGGGGATCGCCATGGCGATGGCGACGAGCGCTGCGAGGATGCCGAGGATACCGCACACCAGCCCGAGCAGAGACCGCCTCCGCTCGATGAGTCCGCGCTCGGCAGCCGCATCGCCTGCGGCCTTTGAGAGCGTGGAGAGCCGAGCGGGGAGCGCGTCAGTGGGTTTGGCGAGATCGACCACCGTCTCCTGCTCCAGCTTCGGGAACAGTGCCTCGAGGGTGGCTGCGTCGAGGGGATCGCCGGCGCCCTCGACCGAGATGAGGCGGAGCGTCGGCTTCGTCTTCCTCTTCTGCGCGTCCTCGATGCGCAGGGCGCCGTGCACGCCCAGGTGCACGATCTCGGCGGGCACGGCCTTCGCCTTGCTGCCGTGGATCTGCGCGGCCAGCAGCGGGGGCAGATCACCGGGAACCTCGTACTGAGCGATGACCGTGCCTCGCCCCCGTGCGCGGTGTCGCCGCTTGAGTGCGGCGATGGAGAGAAGTCCGGCACCGCCGAGCAGCAGCCCGCCACCGGCGACGCCGTAGGGCACGACGTCGGTCATCGGGTCGGGCTGCAGCGCCGGTGACGGGGTCACGGTTCCCGGCTGGAACGGGAAGGCGACGGTGATGCCCTCGCCCGCGCGCAGATCGCGCGCGGAGACGACGTACGCGCCGTCCTGCTCTGACAGGGTGCAGGAGTCGGTCGCGCCGTAGGCGCCTTGGTAGCAGCTCGGGTCACCCGCACTCGCTGCGGTCAGAGCATCATCGAACCGGATGCTGCCGGTGAACCGCGCGATGTCCTGCGTGGAGTCCAGGGGAAGCAGGTCCCAGTAGAACTCGTCGAGGTCCGCATCGTCCGGCGTGTGGAAGACATCGCGCATGGTGTAGGCGATGACGTACGTCGTCGCGCCGTGCTTGTACGTGTCGTCGTCGATGGACACGAACAGCACATCGTCGTCCGAGTCGGTCTCGAAGGGCACCTCGCCCCCCTTGCCGTCGGTCACCGAGATCACGGTCGGGAAGACAGGCGTCCCCTGGTACATCTCCGGCAGCCCACGCACGATGCCCTTGTTCTGATCGGTCTGCGGGAACTGCGCGACCACGGTCTCGGTGACGTGCATCTCGGCGCGGCCATCCGCATCCAGCCCGATGTCGTACGTCGAGTCCCACGACGAGTAGGAGAAGTCGTCGACGTCGGCGCGTGCGACGGATGCCGGGAGCACCGCCATCGCGAGGGCGGCGAACAGGCCGGCGAGCACGGCGGAGCGGAGAGCGGAGCGCAGACGCATTCCTCCACGCTATCCGGAGCGGGCGTAGCGTGGAGGAATGGCACTGCATTGGATCGCGACGGAGTGGGGAAGCCCCGACAACTGGCTGCTCGAGGAGTACACGCCGCCGGTGCCCGGTCCGGGCGAGGTCACGATCCGTGTGCACGCGGCGGGCGTGAACCCCGCCGATGCCAAGCACGTCGCGGTCGCCCGCGCCGGTGCGGAGCTGCCCGCGGCGATCGGCTACGAGGTGTCAGGCGTCATCGCCGCCGTCGGAACGGACACCGAGATCGTCACCGGCTCGGCCGTCGTCGGAGACGAGGTCATCGCGTTCCGGATCAACGGCGGCTATGCCGGCGAGGTCACCGTTCCTGCGCAGAAGGTGCTGCGCAAGCCGGCACCTCTCACCCACTCGCAGGCCGCGAACCTGCTGCTCGCAGGCACTACCGCCTCTGCGATGCTGCACGCCGTGGACGCGCGTCCGGGGGAGACGCTGCTGCTGCACGCGGCATCCGGCGCGGTGGGCGTCAGCGTCCTGCAGCAGGCGTCTCAGCGCGGCATCCGGGTCATCGGCACCGCGAGCGCGCTCCGCGCCGAAGAGGTGCGCCGGTTCGGCGGCATCCCGGTGGAGTACGGCGACGGAATGCTCCGTCGCATCCGTGCCGCGATGGCGGACGCCGGGGTCGAATCGATCGACGCGGCCCTCGATGCCGCGGGGACCGAGGAGGCGACCGAGGCGTCGCTCGCCCTCGTGAGCGACCGCCGGCGCATCGTCACGATCGTCGCGCCGCAGCTCGCGGCCGAGCACGGCTTCCAGGCGAGCTCGGGCTCGGATCCCGAGACGGCCCGCTACCGCGACGCCGTGCGCATCGAGCTCGTCGAGGCCGCAGAGCGCGGCGAACTCACTGTGCCCGTCGCGAAGGAGTATCCGCTGAGCGAGGCGCCGGAGGCGCTGCGATTCCTCGCCGAGGGGCACCCGGGCGGCAAGCTCGCGCTCATCCCGTGAGCATTCTGCCAAGTCGGGTGTTAGCATTGACGCATGCCTCTGGGCGGTCTGCTTCTTCTTAGCTGCCGTGACGAGTCCTGACAATCGGGCCTTTCTCGTCGCGGCGCTCGTGTTGGCCTGAGCACATTTCTGACGAAGAGAAACAGCACCGATCATGAAGAACAATCAGAAGCCCTCCGCGATGCCGATCCACAAGTATCGGCCCTTCCACGAGCAGATCCGTGTCGACCTCGATGACCGCACCTGGCCGGGCAAGCGCATCACCGCGGCGCCCCGCTGGTGCGCCGTCGACCTGCGTGACGGTAACCAGGCGCTCATCGACCCGATGTCGCCCGAGCGCAAGCGAGTCATGTTCGAGCTGCTCGTCAGCATGGGCTACAAGGAGATCGAGGTCGGCTTCCCGTCGGCCAGCCAGACGGACTTCGACTTCGTCCGCCAGCTGATCGAAGAGGACCTGATCCCCGACGATGTCACTATCCAGGTGCTGACCCAGTGCCGCGAGCACCTGATCGAGCGCACGTACGAGGCGATCGCCGGAGCCAAGCAGGCCATCGTGCACTTCTACAACTCGACCAGCGTGCTGCAGCGCGAGGTCGTGTTCCGCTCCGACCGCGAGGGCGTCAAGCAGATCGCCCTGGAGGGCGCGCGCCTGTGCCGGGAGTTCGAGAAGCGCATCCCCGACACCGAGGTCTACTACGAGTACTCGCCGGAGAGCTACACCGGCACCGAGCTGGAGTACGCCGTCGAGGTCTGCAACGCCGTCATCGAGGTGCTCGAGCCCACGCCCGACCGCAAGGTGATCATCAACCTGCCTGCGACTGTCGAGATGGCCACGCCCAACGTCTACGCCGACTCGATCGAATGGATGAACCGCCACCTCGCGCAGCGCGAGAACGTCATCCTGTCGCTGCACCCGCACAATGACCGCGGCACCGCGATCGCCGCAGCCGAGCTGGGCTACATGGCCGGCGCGGACCGCATCGAGGGATGCCTGTTCGGCAACGGCGAGCGCACCGGCAACGTCGACCTGGTGGCGCTGGGCATCAACCTGTTCACGCAGGGCATCGACCCGCAGATCGACTTCAGCGACATCGACCAGGTCAAGCGCACAGTCGAGTACTGCAACCAGCTGCCCGTGCCTGAGCGCAGCCCCTGGGCCGGGGACCTGGTCTTCACCGCGTTCAGCGGATCGCACCAGGACGCGATCAAGAAGGGCTTCGAGGCGATGGCTGCGAAGGCCGAGGAGCGGGGTGTCTCCGTCGACGAGATCGAATGGGGCGTGCCGTACTTGCCCGTCGACCCCAAGGACCTGGGCCGCTCCTACGAGGCCGTCATCCGGGTCAACTCGCAGTCCGGCAAGGGCGGCGTCGCCTACCTGCTGAAGACCGACCACGCCATCGACCTGCCGCGCAAGCTGCAGATCGAGTTCTCCGGCGTCGTGCAGGCCAAGACCGACGCCGAGGGCGGCGAGGTCACCAGCGAACAGATCTGGAAGATCTTCAACGACGAGTACCTGCCGGCCGACGACGCCGCGCAGAAGTGGGGGCGCTTCGAGCTGCTCGGCACTCAGACGCGGAGCGACATGTCCGGCGAGGTCGTCCTCGACGTGGTGCTGCGCGACGGTGAGGAGCGCGTCGAGGCGACAGGTCAGGGCAACGGGCCGATCGCAGCCTTCATCGAGGTGCTGCGTGAGCGCGGCACGGAGATCACCCTCTACGACTACGTCGAGCACACTCTCTCCACCGGCGGCGACGCACAGGCCGCGGCCTACGTCGAGCTGCAGGTGGACGACCAGCGGCTGTGGGGCGTCGGCATCGACGGCGACATCTCCACGGCGTCGCTCAAGGCGATCGTGTCGTGCGTGAACCGCTCGGTGCGCACACGCCAGAGCGAGCTCGTCGGGGTCTGACCCCGGAAGAGATCTCCTCCGCGCCGCCACCCGTGCGCGGAGGTCCGTCCGCGGCGCATCCGCCGTGCGACTCGTCTGCGCCCCCGCTCCGGCCGATCTTGCCGGCGGGGGCGCAGTCATGCGTCAGGGCTTGACGATCGGGATCATCCCGGTCTCGGTCGCGACCTTGCGACGATGCAGACGGCGCTGCTCCGGCAGCGACAGGTCGAAGATCACGGCGAGCACACGGATGATCGCGGTCAGCACGATGCACAGCACTGCGGCGAGCGTGATGTTCATGCCGAGACCGTGCGCGACGACGATGAACGTGCAGCCCACACCGGCCGCGACGGCGTAGAGCGAGCCGACGTGCATGATCGCGACGGGCAGGCCCATCAGCACGTCGCGCAGGACACCGCCGCCGACGGCGGCGCACACCCCGATGAACACGGCCGGCACGGGCGGGACGCCGAGGCCGATCGCCTTGCTGGTGCCGAAGGCGCCGAACATGCCGATGACGAGGGCGTCGAGTCCGACGATGAATCCGTTCAGGCGGTTGAACACACCTGCAAGGAGCATCCCGAGCAGAGCCGCGCCGGCCGCGGTGATGAGGTACCAGTTGCTCTGCAGCGTCGCCGGCGGCAGGCCCAGCATCAGGTCGCGGATGAGACCGCCGCCCATGCCGATCATGACGCCGATGATCGCGACGCCGAGCCAGTCGAGGCGGCGCTGCCCCTGGAACCCCGAGGCGAACATCGCACCCTGGATGCCACCGAGGCCGACGCCGAGCAGGTCGGCCCAGAGGGGGATGGTGAAGAGCGGTTCGGTCACACGTCCATTGTCCCCGGGTCGGGGGATAATCGAGGAATGCCGACCTACCGAGACGAAGCGGTGGTGCTGCGCACCCACAAGCTCGGTGAGGCGGACCGCATCCTCACCATGCTGTCGCGTCGGCACGGCAAGATCCGTGCGGTGGCGAAGGGGGTGCGGCGCACCTCGTCGAAGTTCGGTGCGCGGCTGGAGCCGTTCATGGTCGCCGACGTGCAGCTGTACCAGGGGCGCACCCTCGACATCGTGCAGCAGGCCGAGTCGCTGGGCTCGTACGGCTCCGACATCGCCGCGCACTACGACCGGTTCACGGCCGCGAGTGCGATGGTAGAGACCGCCGACCGGCTGAATGAGGCCGAGTCGACGCCCGAGCAGTATCTTCTCCTGGTCGGAGGGCTCAGGGCGCTGTCCCGCGGCGAGCATGCGGCGCGCAGCATCCTGGACTCCTACCTGCTGCGGGTGATGGCGCTGTCGGGCTGGGCGCCCTCTCTCGACGACTGCGCGCGCTGCGGCGCGCCCGGCCCGCACACGGCGTTCGTCGCCCCTCTCGGCGGTCTGGTCTGCGGCGACTGCGCGCCGGCCGGAAGCCCGCGCATCCCGGCATCCGCCCTCGCCCTGCTGCGTGCGCTGCTGGCCGGCGAGTGGGAGGCGGTGGACGCGGCATCCCCGGCCGACACCGCGGCCGCATCCGGCACGGTCGCTGCCTATGCCCAGTACCACCTCGAGCGCGGCATCCGCTCGCTCGAGCACGTCACCTCCCAACCGGAAGGACTGCGGTGAGCCCGAAGCCGTACACCCACAAGGACGCCGTGCCCTACCGGCCGTTGGACTGGACCGGAGTGCAGCCGCCTGCGTTCCCGGCGGTGCCGAACCACGTCGCGATCGTCATGGACGGCAACGGACGGTGGGCGAACCGCCGGGGTCTGAACCGCATCGAGGGGCACAAGGCCGGTGAGGAGGTGCTGCTCGACGTGGTCGCAGGAGCGATCCAGGCCGGTGTCAAGCACCTGTCGGTGTATGCCTTCTCCACCGAGAACTGGGCGCGCTCTCCGGAGGAGGTGCGGTTCCTGATGGGCTACAACCGCGATGTCTTGCACCGCCGCCGCGACCAGCTCAACGAGTGGGGCGTGCGGGTGCGCTGGGCCGGCCGCAAGCCGCGGCTGTGGGGGTCGGTCATCAAGGAGCTGCAGTACGCCGAGCAGCTCACCCGGGGCAACGACGTGCTCACGCTGACCATGTGCGTGAACTACGGCGGGCGTATCGAACTGGTGGATGCCATGCGCGCGATCGCCGAGGACGTCAAGGCAGGGCGGATGAGACCCAGCGCGATCACCGAGAAGTCGATCGGGCGCCACCTGTACGTACCGGACATGCCCGACGTCGATCTGTTCCTGCGCAGTTCGGGCGAGCAGCGCACCTCCAACTTCCTGCTCTGGCAGTCCGCCTACGCTGAGATGGTCTTCCTCGACACGCTGTGGCCCGACTTCTCGCGCGAGGAGCTGTGGCGGGCGATCGGGGTGTATCTGTCGCGAGACCGCCGCTTCGGCGGCGCAGTGGACGCACCGCAGGAATAGCCGGGCCTTCCATCCGGTTGAATGATGTTGTGAGTGAACCCATCTCGATCGACATCTGGTCCGACATCGCCTGCCCGTGGTGCTACATCGGCAAGCGCAACCTTGAAGCGGGCCTGGCGGCCACAGCCGGCGACGAGGACGCCCCGCAGGTGAACATCACGTTCCACTCCTTCGAGCTCTCTCCCGACACCCCGGTGGACTTCGACGGCGATGAGATCGACTTCCTCGCCGGGCACAAGGGAATGCCCCGCGAGCAGGTCGAGCAGATGCTCTCGCACGTGACGAACGTCGCCGCGCAGGCGGGCCTGGAGTACAACTTCGACAAGCTGCAGCACACCAACACGGTGAAGGCCCACGAACTGCTGCACCACGCCAAGGCGAAGGGCCTGCAGCACGAGATGGAGGAGCGGCTGATGTCCGCCTACTTCACCGAGGGCAAGCACGTCGGTCGCATCGACGACCTGGTCGTCCTGGCCGCCGAGGTCGGGCTGGATGCCGCCGAGGCGACCGAGGTCCTCGAGTCGTCGACATACCTCGACGACGTGCGTGCCGACCAGGCGCAGGCCCGCGCCTACGGCATCAACGGGGTTCCGTTCTTCGTGATCGACGGCAAGTACGGTGTCAGCGGGGCTCAGCCCGCCGAGGCGTTCGAGAACGTCCTTCGCGACGTCTGGGCGCAGCGCGGTGCCGAGGTCGTCGAGGACGCCGCGAGCTGATCACCGACGTGGAAAGGCCCGGTCCGAGGACCGGGCCTTTCGCGTTCCGTCAGATCTTCTGCTGCTTCGGGCCCAGAGGCAGCGGCTGCATCGGCTGGTCGTTCGCGGTGAGGTCGATGCCCAGGTCACGGGCGTACACGACGCGGGTCGCGACCTGCACGTCGTCGCCGTTCTCGGTGAGCTCGAACACCCGTCCGCCGCGCAGGCGGTTGCGCTCCGCGCCGTCGAGCCCGTAGGCGCCGAAGCCGGTGCCGGGGGCGTAGCCGAGCAGCACGCCGTAGTAGTCGCCGTAGTAGTCGTTGACGTGATCGTGCCCGACGAAGACGCCCTTCACGTCGCCGCGCTCGAGGATCGCGTTGAACATGCCCGAGTTGATCGGTCCGGGGCACTCGTCCTCGTTGCGCTCACCGACGATGCGGTGGCGGGCCTTGCCGCGCGCGGCGTCCGCCGGGGTACGGGTGTCGACGCCGCCCCACCACATGAAGCGGTGCTCCCAGAGCGCGATGTGGATGAACATCAGGCCGGGCACCTTGTGCCCCTGGCTCCGCTCGAGACGCTGGGACTGCTCGCGGTACCAGTTGACCTGGTCCATGCGCAGCCAGTCCCAGGTCGGGTAGCCGGCGAAGTCCTGGCCGTTGATCGCGCCGGGCGCGTAGCGCCCGGAGTCGATCAGCCAGAGCGCGAACGCCTGGCGGTTCTGCTTCGATGCCGACGCGATGGGCACGATGGTGTTGCTCGTGCCGGTGAGCCCGCGCTCGTTCTCGGCGTTCATGTTGAAGTCGTACGAGCGGTAGATCTTCAGCATCCCGGCCTCGTCGACGCCGGACTGCGGCAGCGAGTCCTCGTCGTGATTGCCGTAGGTGACCGCCCACGGGATGCGGCGCGACTCCATCGGCTGCACCACGTTGTTGATGGCCTGCTTGACCGCGAGCCGGTTCTCGCAGCCGCCGGTGATGACATCACCGTTGATGACGACGAAGTCGGGCTTCTCCTGGTCGAGCACCTTCCCCATGAGCTCGACGGTCCGCCGGTCGGTGAGCTCGTCGTCCTGGGTGTCGTTGAACTGGACGACCTTGAACGTCCGGTTCTCGTGGAAACGCAGCCGCGGGGCCTTGGCTCCCGGCTTTCCTGAGGGCGACGCTCCGGTCGTCTGGGCATTCGCTGCGCCGAGTGGCAGCGCCGCGCTGACCGCGCCGATCGCGCCTGCGGCGATCACGGTTCGTCGGCTCATGGGCAGTCGTTCTGGCATTCCAGGTCTCCTCTTCGTCGCGGCCGGATTGCCGCCGCGGAGACGCTAGGAGACCAACATGTCGGGGGAGGGACGCGCAGGTGAACGCTTTCCGGTCAGCGCCCGCCGACGGTGAGGGCGCTCTCGATGGCCGACACGATCTCGGGGGAGTCCGGCTTCTGCTTCGGCCGGAACCGCTGCACAGAGCCGTCCGGCGAGACCAGGAACTTCTCGAAGTTCCACTCCACGCGGCCGGCCTTGCCGCCGGCATCCGGAGTCTGCTTGAGAGCCTTGTAGAGGTCTGCGGCGTTCCTGCCGTTGACCTTCAGCTTGTCGTTGACCGGGAACGAGACGCCGTAGGTCGTCGAGCAGAACTCCAGGATCTGATCCATCGAGCCGGGCTCCTGGCCGAAGAACTGGTTGCAGGGGAACCCGAGCACGGTGAAGCCGCGCGACTCGTAGGTGCGCTGCAACTCTTCGAGCTGCTCGTACTGCGGGGTCAGGCCGCACTTCGAGGCGACGTTGACCACCAGCACGACGTCGGCGCCGTAGTCGTCCAGCGTCTTCTCGGTGCCGGAGGCGTCGGTGAACGGGATCTGGCGGAGCGGCTGATCGGTCATATTCACAGCCTAGGTTCGCTGCCGCCCGCGGGCGTCGGATTCTGGGAGAATGGAGGGGATATGTCTGTTGCCACCGCACCCGCCAGCGCTCTGCGCATCGGCCCGATCGCTCTCGACGTGCCCGTGGTCCTCGCCCCCATGGCCGGGATCACCAACACAGCCTTCCGTCGGCTCTGCCGCGAGTACGGCGCCGGTCTCTACGTCAGCGAGATGATCACCTCGCGCGCGCTCGTGGAGCGCAACGCCATCACGATGCGACTCATCCAGCACCATGAATCAGAGACGCCGCGCTCGATCCAGCTGTACGGCGTCGATCCGGTGACCATCGCCGAGGCCGTCCGCATCATCGTCGCGGAGGACCGCGCCGATCACATCGATCTGAACTTCGGGTGCCCTGTGCCCAAGGTCACCCGCAAGGGCGGTGGGGCGGCGCTGCCGTGGAAGACCACGCTCTTCGCTGACATCGTCGATCGCGCCGTCAAGGCCGCGGGTGACGTGCCGCTGACAGTGAAGATGCGAAAGGGCATCGACAAGAACCACCTCACGTTCATCGAGGCCGGTCGCGCTGCGGAGGATGCCGGGGCCGCGGCCGTCGCGCTGCACGCCCGCACCGCTGGTGAGTACTACTCCGGCCACGCGGACTGGGCGGCGATCGGCGAGCTCAAGCAGGCCGTCACCAGCATCCCGGTGCTGGGCAACGGCGACATCTGGTCCGCCGACGACGCGGTGCGGATGATGGCCGAGACCGGGGCCGACGGCGTGGTCGTCGGTCGCGGGTGCCTCGGTCGGCCGTGGCTGTTCGGTGAGCTCGCCGGCGCGTTCGGCGCGCCGAGCACGCCCGTCGACGCCACGCTGCAGTTCGTGGCCGCGGCGTTCCGTCGCCACGCGGAGCTGCTGGTCGAGTTCTTCGAGGACGAGGATCGCGGCTGCAAGGACATCCGCAAGCACGTCGCCTGGTACTTCAAGGGCTACCCGGTCGGCGGCGAGCTGCGCGCGGCGCTGGCACGAGCATCCACACTGCAGGAGATCGACGACCTGCTCGGCACCCTCGGCGACGCGCCGTACCCGGGCGTCGGAGCCGAGGGCCAGCGCGGGCGGGCCGGTTCCCCGAAGCGCACGGCGCTGCCGGAGGGCTGGCTGGAGTCGCGGGAGATCGGCGCGGACACGGGCGAGATGATGCGAGGAGCGGAGACCGAGAACAGTGGCGGCTGACCCTACGGCAGGCTCGGGGACCGAGCCTTATTCGGCTCGCGACTCCGAACGCTTCTTCGCCGAGACGCACCGCTCCGAGCGGGACGACTTCGCCCGCGACCGCGCTCGCGTGCTGCACTCCGCTGCGCTGCGCCGCCTCGCCGCGAAGACGCAGGTGCTCAGCCCGGCCAGCACGGCGGACTTCGCCCGTAACCGCCTGACGCACTCGCTGGAGGTCGCCCAGGTCGGGCGCGAACTGGCGATCGCCCTCGGCGTCTCCGCGGACGTGGTCGACACCGCCTGCCTCAGCCATGATCTCGGGCATCCGCCCTTCGGCCACAACGGCGAACGGGCGCTGAACGAGTGGGCCGAGAACATCGGCGGCTTCGAGGGCAACGCGCAGTCGCTGCGCATCCTCACCCGGCTCGAGGCGAAGGTGCTCGACGACGGCGATCACTCGGTGGGACTCAACCTCACCCGTGCGAGTCTGGACGCCACGTGCAAGTACCCCTGGACCGTCGACAACCCCGTGCCCGACCCCGGCGGCCGTCTGAAGTTCGGTGTGTATCCCGATGACGAGGCCGTGTTCCGCTGGATGCGCGAGGGCGCGCCGGGACGGCTGCGCTGCATCGAGGCCGAGATCATGGATCTCTCCGACGACATCGCGTACTCGGTGCACGACTTCGAGGACGCGATCGTGAACGGCTACCTCGACGTCGCCCAGCTCGCCGACCCGGTCGAGCACCATGCCCTGGTCAGCCGCATCCAGCAGTGGGTCGGGTACGACTTCACCCGCGACGAACTCGCAGACGCGCTGTACCGGCTGAACACGCAGCCGATGTGGTTGAAGTCCTTCGACCGCTCCCGCCGCGACCTCGCGCGGCTGAAGAACCTCACCAGTGACATGATCGGCCGTTTCGCCCGGGCATCCGTGTCGGCGACCCGTGAGGCCTACGCGGGGCCCTCGCTCGCGCGGTACAACGCCCACGTCGTCGTCCCGCGCGTGGTCGAGGCCGAGATCGCGGTACTGAAGGGCATCATGGGGCAGGCGATCGTCACGATCGACGCGCGCCGCGGTGTCTACAAGGAGCAGCGCCGAGTGCTGAAGCGTCTCGCCGACGCGCTGTGGTCGACCGATGCGCTCTGGACCGCCGGCGCCGACGTGCTCGAGCCCGCCTTCGCCGCCGACTTCCACGACGCGCAGACCGATGAGCAGCGCGCGAGGGTCGTGGTCGATCAGATCGCGAGCCTCACCGACCAGACCGCGGTGGACTGGCACAATCGCCTCGTCGGCGACATCGATCCGGCCGAGGTCGGCATCTGGTCGCCGCGGCACGCCCGGCCGGGGGCGCGGGCTCGGGTCGCGGTTTCCGCCGAGGGGGCGCACTGATGCCCCGCATCCTGCAGGCCGACATCGACGAGGTGAAGTCGCGCACGAACATCGCCGACATCGTGGGGGAGCGCGTCGCGCTGAAGTCGGCGGGCGTGGGGTCGCTGAAGGGGCTCTGCCCTTTCCACGACGAGAAGAGCCCGAGTTTCCACGTACGTCCGCAGGTGGGCTTCTACCACTGCTTCGGATGCGGGGCATCCGGCGACGTCTACTCGTTCCTGCGCGAGATGGATCACGTCAGCTTCACCGAGGCCGTCGAACGCCTCGCGGGCCGCATCGGCTACTCCCTGCACTACGAGGACGGCGGTGCCGCACCCGAGACGAGCGGGCGCAGCCGGCTCTACGCGGCGAACACCGCGGCTGCGGAATTCTTCCGCTCCCAGCTGCTCAGCCCCGAGGCCGAGACGGCCAGGGCTTTCCTCGGCCAGCGCGGGTTCGACTCCGGCGCCGCGGCGCACTTCGGCGTGGGCTTCGCCCCTCGGGGCTGGGACGGAATGCTCAAGGCCCTCACCGCGCAGGGCTTCACGCGGGAGGAGCTCAGCAACGCCGGCCTCGTCTCGACCGGCCAGCGGGGTGTCTACGACCGGTTCCGCGGCCGCCTGGTGTGGCCGATCCGCGACGTCACCGGTCAGACGATCGGCTTCGGCGCGCGCAAGCTCTTCGACGACGACCAGGGTCCGAAGTACCTGAACACCCCCGAGACGCCGATCTACAAGAAGGCGCAGGTGCTGTACGGCCTCGATCTCGCCAAGCGCGACATCGCCCGTGGTGACCCGCGCCGGGTCGTCGTGGTCGAGGGGTACACCGACGTGATGGCGTGCCACCTCGCCGGCGTCACCACCGCCATCGCCACGTGCGGCACCGCCTTCGGCACAGAGCACATCAAGGTGCTGCGCCGCGTGATGGGCGATGTCTCTGCGTCCGGTGAGGTGGTGTTCACCTTCGACGGCGATGAGGCGGGCCAGAAGGCCGCGCTGCGCGCGTTCTCGGAGGACTCCCGATTCACCGCGCAGACCTTCGTCGCCGTCGCCCCCGACGGTCTCGACCCCTGCGACCTGCGCCTGCAGCGCGGAGATGCCGCGGTGCGCGGCCTCATCGAGACCAAGGTGCCGATGTTCGAGTTCGCGATCGACCGCAAGCTCGGCGGTTTCGATCTCGCCACCGTCGAAGGGCAGGTGGGCGCGCTGCGTGCCGCCGCCCCGATCGTCGCCGAGATCCGCGACGAGCTTCTCCGGCCGGGCTATGAGCGCGTCCTCGCGCGCCGGCTGGGCATGGATCCCACCGCCGTGCACGCCGAGGTGCGGCGCGCGGCGCATGGTGGCGCCCAGCAGCAGCGGCGTGAGGCCCCGGCGCCCCAGGGTCAGGGCTCGGACGAGCCGATGGTCACTCGCGTTCGCCTCGCCGACCTGCCGCGTACCGGCGACGTCGCACTGGAGCGCGACGCCCTCATGGGGGTGCTGCAGTACGGGCATCGGGTGGATGCGGCGCTGCTGGACCGGGCGCTGACCGAGTCGTTCCGGCATCCGGGGCTGGAGGCCGTCCGCGAAGCGGTCGTCGCGACGGCGGACCGCAGCCGTGTCGGCTGGGCGACGGATGCCGCGGACGCCGTGCGCGAGCCGTATCGCGGCCTCGCCGGGGAGCTGCTGATGACGCCGTTCCCGGCGCGCGACGAGGAAGGCGCCGTGGCTTCCGCCACGGATCTGAGCCGTCGGCTGATCCTGCGCAGCATCGAGCGCGAGAAGAACGAGCTGCTCGGAGCCGTGCAGCGTGTGCCCGCCGAGTCCGACGGTGGCCGCGCTCTGCGCGTCCGCCTGCGCGATCTGGATGCCGAGAGGCAGCGCTTCTCCGAGTCGTAAGCGCAACGTGCGCGTCCGTCGGGCAGGATGGGAACATGCCTCGACCCGTCAGCGACGCCGCGATCGACTGCTCCGACCTGGTCATCGACCGGATCGGACATGGCGGCGTGACCCGAGCCGTCGACGGGGTGACCTTCACCCTCCCGCCGGGCGAGCTGCTGTGCGTCGGCGGCCCCACCGGTTCCGGGAAATCGACCCTGGTGGTCGCCCTGTCAGGGGCGACGGATCCCTCTCTGCGGATCGTCGGCGGTCGCGCGCAGGTCTGCGGTATCGACGCCCGCCGTGGCGGGCGCAGAAAGCGGATGCTGGGCGCACTGACCGGCTTCGTAGGTCAGGGTGCCGGTGGCGATCTGCCCCCGCGGCTGACCGCAGGGGAGATCATCGGCGAGCCGATCACGCTCCGTGAGCGCCGGGTCAACAGCAAGGCGCTCGCGATCAGGGTGGCGACGCTGCTCGATGAGCTGCACCTGCCGCTGGGCGCGGCGAACAAGTTCCCCTACGAGCTCAGTGCCGGCATGCGCCAGCGCGTCGCGATCGCGCGTGCGCTGGTGATGGAGCCTCGCGTGCTGATCGCAGACGAGCCGCTCGCGAACCTCGACCTGGAGGTGCGTCACGTGGTGTTCGACGCCATCACCCGCCGCCGCGAGGAGCGCGGCATGGCCGCTCTGATGGTCACGAACGACGCCGACTTCATCCGCGAGCTGAACGCCGCCTCGCTGATGCTCCGCGGCGGGCACGTGGTGGCGCGCGGCGTGGGCAAGGACCTGATCTGGGCTCCCAACGCGGAGGCCGATTCGCAGCGCTGAGCGCGGCACGCCCGGGGTGCCCGCCGTGTTCTTGAGGGCCGCCGGAGTTTGCTAAGCTTGTCGAGTTGCCCGCTCGCGGGTGGCAAGCCGAGAATGATCCCCTGTAGCTCAATTGGCAGAGCAGCCGACTGTTAATCGGCAGGTTGTTGGTTCGAGTCCAACCGGGGGAGCTGACCCGAAACCCCGTCCCCAGTGGGCGGGGTTTCGTCGTTCCCAGTGAGCAGCCAGTCGGCATCCACGGCGGTCGCCATTGCCCACGCGAGCAACACCGCGCGGCGCGGTGCGGTGAAGCCTCGCTCGTAGTTGCTCACGGTCTGGCGCGAGACTCCGAGCGCCTCGGCCAGGGCGGACTGATCCAGCTCGGCGACCTCTCGCGCCAGCACCAGACGGTGCCGAAGGCCGAAGGTCGGTCGCCGCCGATCATCAATCGCAATGCTCATGTGTCAAACGATAGGACACATTCCCGACTCGCCGCAAGAGTCCCTTGCTTTGACATTTGCCTAAGCGAGTGTCATCGTTTGTCACATGACCAAGCCCACGACATTCGCAATGACGAGCGCTGAGGCCGCCGCTGCCCTCGGCGTCTCGGTGAAGACGATCACCCGATGGGCGGCATCCGGCAAGCTCCCGCCGGTGAAGCGACTGCCCGGCCGGCGCGGCGCACTGCTGTTCGCGTCCGAGGCCGTCGAGGCGCTCATCGCGGGCGAGCCCTGGGAGCCGGCGTCATGACCCGCCGTGCGACGTGGCGGCCGGTGCGGACGTATCGGGAGCACGCCGTGGCGGCGCTCGGCGCCGTGTGTGGCGCGCTGGGCATCTCGATCGCGGTTGTCGCCGTGCTGGTGCTCCGGTGATGCCGTGGTTGACCGGTACCTGCCGAGCACCGTCGAGCACGGCTCCACGTTCGAGCACGACCAAGCGCGGTTCGCGTTCGCGCTCCGCGAGATCGAGCGTCTGCGCGACGAGCTGTACCGGGTCACCGTCGATCGCGACCACTGGTACGCGGCGGCGAACTACACCCCTGAAGAACTCCACGAAATGCACATGCGTGCCTCGCAGGGCCGCGACGAGAACGGAGCATGGCTATGGCCGGACGGTCTGAGAACACTTCCCTGACGGTGGTGCGGTGCGAGTGCGGCACGACGGTCGCCGCGATCATCGCCCCGTCTAAGCGGCTGTTGCACCAGCCGGACGGGTCGCACAAGTGGACGGATGTCGAGGGCGAGCCGCTCGCGTACACCGCGGCCGCGACCCGGCCCGATCACCGCACCGTGTCGATGTGGAAGGACGTGCGCGCCGCGCTGAACCACATCCACCAGGTTGAGTTCCACCTCGGGTTCCTGCCCGAGAAGCCGCGCGGCATCGACTGGGAGATCGTCCGGCTGCAACTCGACGACGCGCGCGCCGTGCTCGGCCAGCTCGCGAACGCCCTCGCCGACGGAGATCCCAATGCCTGACTTCATCGACCCGGCGGCGGGCATCCCGCTCGCTGCCGCCCTCTGGCTCGCGTGGTGGCTCGTCGAGCGACACGCGGCCACGACCTCAAAGGAGAACCGCAATGAACACTGACACCATCACCCTCGACGCTGGCGGCCACCGCACACCCGAGGCCGGCATGTGCCTGCTCGAGGCGGCATCGTTCGTCGCCGGCGAACCGTTCAGCGACCACCCGGAGTGCGTGTCTCCCGTGCTCGGCTCATTCGGCCGTTCCCTGAATGACGTGCTGCCGTACGACAAGCGGCAGCAGCTCGCCCCTCTCATCCCGCGCATCATCGGTACCGCCGGCGACGGCAAGGACGAGCAGCGCTCGTACATCGCGCTCGACTGGCTCATCCGCACCTACCTGCCGACGTTCCTCCGTCTGTCCATCCCTGAGCACGCGGATGCCGTCGAAGCGCTCGCGCCCATCGTGGACATCGCCACCGCCCGAGCGGCCGGCACCGTGGTGCGCGCCGCTGGGGCCGCCGCTGGGGACGCCGCTTGGGTCGCCGCTGGGGTCGCCGCTGGGGACGGCGCTGGGGCCGCCGCTTGGGCCGCCGCTTGGGACGCCGCTTGGGACGCCGCTGGGGCCGCCGCTCGGGACGCCGCTCGGGACGCCGCTTGGGACGCCGCTGGGGCCGCCGCTTGGGACGCCGCTGGGGCCGCCGCTGGGGACGCCGCTCGGGACGCCGCTTGGGCCGCCGCTGGGGACGCCGCTCGGGCCGCCGCTCGGGCCGCCGCTTGGGATGCCGCTCGGGCCGCCGCTCGGGCCGCCGCTCGGGACGCCGCTCGGGACGCCGCTCGGGACGCCGCTCGGGACGCCGCTCGGGACGCCGCTCGGGACTTCCTCGCTCCTACCGTCGCGAGGCTCCAGGACAGCGCTATCGCGCTGTTCTCGGATCGTCTGATCGATGTGCCCTGACCTGCTCGATCTGCTCGACGAGGACGAACTGGACGCGAGCGACTGGTACCCCCGGTCCCGCGTCCGGTTCGTCCCCTCAGACCAACTACCCGACAGGAGCGCGTGACGGATGCCGAGCTTCATCAACCCGACCACGGAGCGATTCGACGCGACCCTGCTGGCGGATCACATCGCGCGCGAACCCACGAAGCTCGGGCGCGATTTCGCGGGCAATCTCTACGAATACCGCGACGGCGTGTACGTGCGCGACGAGCGCGTCGTCACGCGCCGGTGCGCCGCCGCTCTCGGCGCCACGTACACGCGCAACGTCGAGACTCAGGCGACCGCGCACCTGCTGAACATCGACCTCCCCGAGGTCGGCCTGCCGGAGCTGCCGCGCGGCTACCTCGATCACATCGTGCTCGAGAACGGCGTGTACTGGTGGCGCGAGGACCGCCTCACCCCGCACAACGAGATGCTTGGCGCGCTCACGATGCTGCCGATCGAGCATGACCCGATCGCGAAGCCGCACGAGTTCCGCACCTGGCTCGAGCAGGTGTTCGGCGACGACGCCGAGATGCACCGGCACCTGTGGGAGGTGCTCGGCTACCTGCTCATGACGGGCAACCCGCTGCAGAAGATCATCCTGTTCTTCGGCGGCGGTGGTGACGGCAAGGGCACGCTCATGCGCATCATCCGGGCCATGCTCGGCAAGGCGAACTACTCGAGCGTGTCGATGCATCAGCTCGTCGAGGACAGGTTCGCCTCGGCGAACCTGTACGGCAAGACGGCGAACATCAGTGGTGACCTGTCGTCGTCGTTCCTGCGCGACCCTCAGATCCTCAAGGAGATCACCGGCGGCGACTCGATCAGCGCCGCGTACAAGCACGGGCAGGCGTTCGAGTTCGTGCCCTACGCGGTCCCGCTGTTCGCCACGAACGAGTTCTTCCGTACTTCCGACACGTCGCGCGGGTGGCGCCGGCGGTGGATGGTGATCGAGTTCCCGAACGTCGTCGAGTCCGAGGACAACACCGGCCCGCTGTACGACGAGTCGCTGATCACCGACGAGATCCCGGCGATCTTCAACTACGCGATGGAAGGTCTGCGCCGGCTGATGACGCGTGGACGGTTCCTGCCGCCGGATGCCGCCCAGGCCGCTACGACGCGCATGCACGACGAGGCGGACCCGTTCCTGACCTGGCTGGACGAGGACGACGCTGTGGTGCTCGGTGACGATCAGACGAGCCCGAAGGACGACGTCTACCGCGTGTATGACACCTGGTGCCGCCGCAATGGCTACCAGACGATGAACTCCGGCTCCCTCGCACAGCGGCTCAAACAGCGCGGCATCCTCGGCACCCGGCCTCGCATCAACGGCGGCCGCATCCACCACTACCAGGGCATCAGCGTGGTGCTCACGGCGGACCGCGCATGACCGCCTCGTGGTCCGCATCGGGCTGGTCAGGGCTGACCGTGGTCAGGGCAGGGGCTGACCAGCCCGCTCCCCGCGCCCCACATATTCAGAGCGAGCTCTCAGGAATGAGGGGTGGTCAGGGCAGTGGTCAGGGCATGGTCAGCCCTGTGGTCAGCCCTCGATCCCATGCGGGGGGAGGGGTGGTCAGGGCGGTCAGCCCTATCTCTACTTACTCTCGCGCAAGAGAAAGAACAGAGAGAAGTAGGGGAACTGCCCTGACCGCCCTGACCAGTGAGGACCACCATGACCGACAAGCATCGCGACCCGGTGTTCATCGCGAACGCTCGCATCGTGCGTGCACAGGTGCGCCGCGCGTGGAAGCTCGGCACCGAGGTGCGCTGCTGGCGCTGTGGCCGACCGATCGAACCAGGCATGCGCTTCGACGTCGGGCACCTCGACCCGGATGCCGGACCCGGGCGCGACAACCTCGCGCCCGAGTGCGTGACCTGCAACCGCTCGGCGGGCGGCAAGCTCGGCGCCGCGATCACGAACGCACGACGCGGCGCACGACCCACGCCTCGACCTGCCGCACGCCGGGGCGGTGCCGGACTCGCACCGTGGTAACACCTGATCAGCCGGTCTTTTTTGAGAGCCGGTGCAACCCCCGCCTTCGGCTCCAAGACGCTCTTTTCCCCCTGAACTCGGAGACATCATGACGACGATCAACCTCGCCGCCGGCCGCGAGCTCACCGCGACGCCGACGCTGACCGATCTGTGGGACGAGGGCACGTGGCTCGAGTGGCGCTCCCGCATCGAGCACCTGAGCCCGATCCGCCTCGACCGGATGCACACCGACGAGCGGTCGCGGGGCGAGTTCATCCAGGGGGCGCGGCTGCTCCGCCTCGACGAGCGGCAGCGCGCCGGCGACCTCGGGTACGGGCCGTCGCCGATGCAGCTCATGGTGGCCGACCTGCTCGCCGCCGGCACGTTCCTGAACGTGATCTTCGAGCCGCGACGCTCGACCAAGACCACGGCGGTGCAGTGCGTGATGATGGGCCGCTGCTGGTCGCGGGAGGACTACACCGTGGGGTGGACGATGTTCACGACGGGGATGAAGGCGGGGCAGCGGTTCCGCGAGGACATCGTGAAGCACCTCGACAAGCTGTGGCCCGACCGTCGCAAGAGCCCGATCGCGGTCGGGCTGTCCAAGGGTGGTGAGCAGCTCGAGTTCCGCGACACCGGCGCGCTGCTCCGCGTCGGCACGCCGAACGGTGACATGTTCCGATCCGGCGGGTTCGATTTCGCGTTCGGTGACGAGGGCGGTGAGGCGGATGTCGAGCAGGGCGAGGACGTGAACCGTGCTGTCATCCCGACGATGGACACCAAGCCGGACGCGCAATTCGTCATCGCCGGCACCGGCGCGAAGTTCCGCACCGGCCAGCTGCTGTGGGACAACCTGCACGACGACGACGCCGCGGTGCTCTGGCACGGCATCCCCGAGACCGTCGATCGCGCCGAGCTGGTGTCGTGGGAGCCGGACATGCCGCACCCGCGCACCGGCGCGACGGGCGGGCGGATGCGGGAGTGGATCGAGAATACGCACCCGGGCATGGGGTTCACGACGCTCGCCGACGCGCCGAAGCGGTCGTTCGACAAGTTCCCGCTCGACGACTTCCTGATCGAGTACGGCGGGCAGTTCGGCCTCGAGGGCGCGGCGGATGTCGTGATCCCGCCGACGCAGCTCGCCCGCGCGCTCACCAAGGAGTCGTTCCCTGCCGAGATGCCCGAGCGGTTCGCCGCAGCGCTGAAGGTGCACCACCTCGGCACAAGCGCGTCCCTCGCGATCGCGTTCGACTACACCCCGCCGGCCGACCTGGTGACGACCGCCGAGCAGCTCGCCGGCACGACGGCCGCGCCGAAGAAGCGGGCCGTCGCGCTGTGGTGGTGGCAGCAGGGACTCGTCGGCCTCGACAATGAGATCCTGCTCCGACTGCGCCGCACCGGCGCGCCGCTCTGGTACGACAAGCGCGGCCACACCGAAGACATCGCCGAGCGGAAGCTCGGCATCGCCACACCGCGGCCGGTACTGAAGCCGACGCGGCCGGCGGACATCCCCGGCAGCGCATCGGAGTTCATGCGGTCGCTCGCGCTCGACGAGCTGGTGATCTACGCCAACCCCGAACTCGAGCGCGCGATGCGCATCGCGACCCGGCAGGCGTTCGGGAACTACGGCACCTGGCGGTTCGGCGCGCCGAAGGACGATCCCGAGGCGGACGTGACGCCGCTCGAGGCGGCGGCGCTCGCGCTGCACTTCCTCGCCGACGCGCCCAAGCGCGTAGACCCGACCAACGTGTTCACCTTCTGAGAGGCCTCGTCATGACTCGACCCAGCATCCTCCTCGAGCGCTCCGCCGGCGGCGTCCACATCACCTGCACCGCATGCCCGCACTGGCATGCGTTCGCCGCGTCGATGGGCGCGGCGCACCAGTCCGCATCCGGTCACGAGGCGCGCACGCACCGCGGGGAATACAGGGCCAGGAACGCGGCGAAGATGTACGCGCGGCGGCATCCAGACGAGAGCGACACGCCGACGCGGCCCGTGAATGTGTAAGGTCGGGCCGAGCCTGTGAGGCATGGGTTTCTGGTCGTTCCTCGCACCGGCGCGTAGCGTCCCCCTCGCCGGCTCGGCGACGGGTGGCCTGCTGTCCTGGTACTCCCCGCAGGACTCGATCGAGACTCTGTTCATCGCGGATGCTCTCCCCGTCGCCCCGGATGCCGTGACCCGTGACACGGCACTCCGGGTGCCGGCGGTGAAGCGCGCACACGACATCATCTGCACCGTCATCGCCGACATGCCCTGGTTCGCCTACGACGGCGACACCCGCCTGACCGATCAGCCTGAGTGGCTGGTGAACACGGCGACGGGCATCCCGCCGCGCGACCTGCGCTGGGCCGTCACGAGTGACCTGTTCCTGTCCGGGTGGGCCGCGATCGGCTTCAAGCTCGGCCCGGACAATCTGCCGGTCGATGCGCTGCACATCCCGCGAGCGCTGTGGACGCTCGAGAACGACGGCACGATCACCGTCAACGCCGCTGTGAACCGCGACTACCTTCAGCGGGTCGTGCCGATCCGCCTCGGCTACGGGTCGAACGGCCTGCTGTTCGACGGCGTGCAGGACATCAAAGACGCCCGAGCGATCCGCGACGCCTACCGCGACCGCATCAACAACCCCATCGCGCTCACCGTGCTGACCCTCGCCGCCGAGAAGTGGGACAGCTGGGACGACACCGAGCGGGTCGCGTTCCGCAAGGCGTTCATGGACGGTCGCACCGCCGAGGGCGGCTCGACCGTTCTCAAGCCGGACTGGGTGACCATCGACACCCCCGGCACCATCGCCACCGACCTATTCGAGTCGGGCCGCAACGCGAACCGCCTCGACATCGCCAACCAGTCCGGCCTGCCCGCGAGCATGCTCGAGGCCGTCCGTCAGGGCGGCGGCGGTGGCGGCACCGAGATGCGATACACCGGCGTGCAGAACGGCGGGCAGCGCTCCGAGGTCTGGGACTTCGGCGTGTCCAAGTACGCATCCGCGATCCAGGCGCGCTTGTCGCTCGACGACGTGTGCGCACCGGGGCAGTCGATCCGGGTGGACTCCACCGGGTTCCTGTCTGTCCCTCAGCCGACCGAGCAGCAGACAAGCGAGGACTGACCATGCAGTACGACATCACCATCCAGGGCGGCGAGGTGCTCGCCAGCCTCGAGGAGCGCAGCATCACGACGCTTCTCGTCCCGTTCAACGAGCCGTCGCGCACGCCGAAGGAAGGGCCTGGCGGGTTCACCGTGCAGGCCGGGTCGATCGCGCTGCCGGCCGATCCGTCCGTCGTCGGGCTGAACACCGACCACGACCGGTATGCGCCGGTTGGTCGGGCGTCGAGGCTGTGGGAGACGGCGCAGGGCATCATGGCCGCGTTCACCATCGCGCGCACTCCCGAGGGTGATGCTGCCCTCGCCGATGCGCTCAACCCGCAGGGCCGCCGTCGTGCCGTGTCCGCCGAGTTCAAGACCGACATCGACGACAACCGGGTGGCGCGCAACGGCATCCTCGCCGGCGCGGCGCTCGTCGTCGCCGGCGCGTTCAAGTCGGCACGCGTGCTCGCCGAGCTCGGCGAGAACGAGATCAGCACCTACAGCTCGTCCGACGAGTCCATCTACACCGACTGGGACGGGCGCAAGTACCGCCGCGTGTACGAGTCGGAGTCCTCCACCGAAGAGGTCGAGGGCGGTACCAAGACCACCACCGTCACCACCAGCACCGAGACCGAGGTCTCGGACGACACCGAAGGAGAGCCCGCCGTGGCCGATCAGCAGGAAACCGTTCAGGCCGGGGCTGTCCCCGGCACCCTCGCACCCGCCGCCGGCGGCACCGCGGTGCTCGCCTCGCGCGCCCCGAGCATGCAGGAGATCGCGGGTGCGATCGCCGCGGTGCGCGCGAACCGCAAGGATCAGGAAGCCGTCGAGGTTCTCGCCGCGCTCTCCGACACCGTGACCTCTGATGCGGGCGCCGCTATCCAGCCCAACTGGATGGGCGACATCGCCGCCGGCGTCACCTACGTGCAGGAGTACATCACCCTGTTCAACCCCGGCGCCGAGATCTACGCCGGCGGCAAGAAGGGGTACAAGGTGCACCGCGGCACCTCCGGCGCACCGCTCGACGCGCCGATGGACGGCACCTGGGCGGGCAACAAGACCGCGATCAAGTCGAACAAGGGGTTCGTCACCGAGCACAACTCGGTGCTCGACCGGTGGGCGATGGGTGAGGACATCGCCCGCGAGTTCTGGGATCTGCCCGGCGGCATGGACTTCGTGCTCGCGTTCCTGCGCATGCAGCAGGAGGACTACTTCATCTGGCAGGACGACCTCGCCCTGTCGTACGTCGTCGCGACGGCCGGCGCGCCTATCGCCCCGGCGACAACGAACTACCCGGCGAACTACCCGGACGCGCTCGGTCACCTGATCCAGGGCATCCTGGCGGTCAAGAAGCGCAAGAAGGACGGGCGCCGCGACACCCCGACGTTCGCGATCGCCAACGATCGCGACTACGAAGAGCTGATCTACGCCGCCGGCGGCGAGCAGAACTTGCCCGCGTTCGTCAACATCGCCCTGTCCACCTCCGGCAACGGCACCGTGGACGGCAACGTGCAGGTCGTCAACGGCGACATCGGCATCGGCGACACCGGCGCGAGCCTCGTCGGCGCCGGGTACGCGATCGACTTCGACCGCCCCGCCGGCGGATTGCTCGAGGTGGACGCCCTCGACCTCGCCCGCGGTGGCGTGGACAAGGCCGTGCACGGCTACCTCCAGACGTTCGTGAAGCGCCCCGAGGCCCTCGTCCTCGTCGGCGTCGCCGACGCCTGACCCGGATCGGGAGCGTACTCATGGCCACCTGGTACAGCGCGTCCACGCCGCAAGAGCAGCAGCGGCTGCTTGCTGCGTGGGCGGATGCGCCGATCAGCAACGCCGAGGTCTGCGAGTTCATCGTGGACACGGCGCGGCTTCAGGTGCTCGAGTACGCTCCCGATCCCGTCGAGGGCGGGCCGACCGACCCGCCGTTCAACTACGTGCTCGCGCAGCTCCAGCAGGCCCGCAACCTGTGGAACGCGGGCCGCGTGACCGGCGAGGGGGAGGTCGGCGCGGACGGGTTCGTGTTCCGCCCGTACCCGCTGGACAAGACCATCAAGCAGATCATCCGCCCGGTATCGGGGTTCAGCCTTGTTCTCTAGCATCCCTGCCCTGCGTGACGAGCTGAAGGCTCGGCTGGCACCGCTCGTGCCGGCCGACTGGAAGATCGTGAGCGACCTCGACGACAAGCCCACGGGGAACGTCGCGAACCTGCTCATCGAGTTTGTCGGGCTAGATACCTCGTTCAACGGCTCGCCCCTTCCGGCGGGCATCCTCGCCGCGAAGGTGAACCTGATCATCACCGATCCGCGCACCAACAAGGACGGCGAGGCCGGCGCCGAGAAGCTGCTCGTCGACCTCATCATCGCAATCGACCCGTCCACCGACATCGCGTGGACGACCGCCGACAAGCAGAAGCTCGAGCCCGCGGGCACGTGGTCGTGGGCGATGCAGCCGATCACCGCGTTCGTCGCAATAACCACCCCGGCCGTCGAGCCGGCTACTCAGGAGGACTGACCATCATGGCCGATATCGCTGTTCAGCCGTTCGTGCTGAAGGACTGCATGCTCACCGTCGAGGCGGACAACTACGAGGCGCACGTCTCGCAGGTGCAGTTCGACCCGTCGTCGCAGTCGCAGTCGTGGCAGGGGCTCACCCCGGCCGCCTCGTTCACCGATGCGGGACTGGCGACGTGGGCGGTCACCCTCGCGTACGCGCAGGACTGGGTGACGCCGGCGGCGCTGTCCCGCTACCTGTTCGAGCACGAGGGCGAGTCGAAGTCGATGACGTTCGCGCCGAAGGCGGGCGGGCCGTCGTTCACTGCCGAGGTGACGATCGCGGCCGGCTCGATCGGCGGCACCGTCAACCAGTACGCCGTGGCGACCGTCACGCTGCCGGTGTCCGGCAAGCCGACCCTCGACCCGCTGGCCTGACCCAGGGCCCCCAGAAATGGCCGGCATCTGGCGCATCAGCCTCAGCATCGATTCCCCCGTTAGATCGATGCTGATCGCCATGCGCCGGGTGCCGGCCGATGTGCGGCGGCAGATCGGGCAGCAGACCAAGCGCGCCGGACAGCCGATCTGGTTCGAGGAACTCCGCGACGGCGCCGCCACCCGGCAGCAGCAGCGGGTGCTCGTCGATCCCGGACGTGTGTCGGTGACGCAGCGCAACATCAGCCTCCGCACCGGGCAGACCGGGAGCATGCGCAACGGCACGCCGGTGTCCCGGCTCGCGGTCGGCGCCGAATTCGGCATGGCCCCGGCTAAGCCGATCGTGTCCAAGACCAAGGGCGGCAAGGCGTACAAGCGCACCGCCGGGCAGCAGTTCCCCGCGCGCCGCCCGTCCGGGTACGTGTTCCATCCGGCGGCGAAGCGGGCGATCCCGCGCGTCGCGTCGCTGTGGGTGCAGACCGCGGTGCGCACCATCATGGACGCCTTCGACGGGAGAAGCTGAGCATGGCCAGGGGTAACGGATTCGAAGTCAGGATCCTTTCGGACACGGAGCCGTTCGAGCGCGGCATCCGCGACGGGATCATCGACCCGCTCGACGACGCTGACAAGGCGCTCGAGCAGCTCGGCGACGCTGCCGAGGATGCCGGACGCAGCGGCGGCCGCGGGCTCGAGCGCATCGGCGACGAAGCGAAGGATGCCGAGCGCGGCATCGACCGGCTCGCCGACTCCACCGAGGATGCCGGCCGCGACGGCGCCCGCGCAATCGACCGACTCGAGGACGCGCTGAAGGACGCGCAGCGGCAGGCCGGCAAGACTGAGGATGCCGTGGACGACATCGGCGAGCACGGCTCACGCGGACTATCCCGCGCGCGTGATGCGGCTGGTGAAGTCACGCAGGAGATCGGGCAGAACCTCGGTGAAGCGGTCTCGTCCGTGCGCGAGAACCTGTCCGACCTCGGGCAGGTCGGACAGGACACCCTCGGTGGACTTGCCGCCACGCTCGCCGGCACGGGCAGCGCCGGCGGCATCGCCGGCGCCGCCGCCGTCGCGGCTGGTGCAGTCGGTCTGGGGCTCGTCACGGCTGAGTTGCAGAAGCAGCAAGAGCAGGTGCAGCACCTGAAGAAGTACTTCGCCGATGCGTGGCAGGAAGCCGTCGAGGGCGGGCAGAAGTACATCTCGGCGGCGACGATCATCGGCGAGATGAACGACATCCAGTTCAACCCTGATCGCGTCGATGAGTATCGCGAGCTCATGAAGGACGTGAACACTCTCGGCCTCGATCGCACCACGATCCTCCGCGCCGCCGCCGGCGACGAGGACGCGCTGAACCAGGTGATGCAGCAGTCCAACGCGCTGCTGAAGGACAACCGCGACCAGATCAAGAAGGGCAACGAAGAGGGATACGGTTCCGGCGAACGGCTCATGGAGCTGTCCGATGAGCAGGTCGCGCTGAAGAACGCGAACGACAAGTGGCGCGACCGCAGCAACATCTTCAGCGAGCTGAAGGCTCGAGCAGCAGAAGCCGGCAAGACCATGTACGAGTACGTGACCGGCGTCGGCGTGGCCACGGGCGCAACCGACGACCTCGGCAACGCGATCTACCGACTGCCCGACAACACCGAGGTCGTCGTAGACGCGAAGACCCAGCAGGCGAACACCGATGTCGATGCGTTCGAGAAGAACGTGCAGGGCGTGAAGGACAAGAACGTGACCGTCACCGCGCGCACCTACGTGGACGACAGCGCGTACAAGGCGTTCGTGCAGCGGATGCGAGACACGACGATCAAGATCAAGGGGCGCGTTGTGACGACGGCGGATGGCGGGTGGAACGGATGACCAGCATCGCGCACAGCACGGGCGTCATCGTCCCGTTGCAGGTGAACGGGTACGAGGCGACCCGCGACGTTCGCACGATCGTGCACCCGATCCTGAACCGCTCAAGCCCGGATGTCACCTTCCGCGCGCCCGGCCTGCGCTCAGGCACCCTGTCGTGCCTGTTCGCCGACGAGGCGGCCGCGGTCACCGCGTACGGTGCGCTCTCGGTACCGCAGGTGCTGGTGCTGTCCGACGCGGACGTGGCGTCTATCGGGATGTCGTTCGTTGTCGGGCCGGAAGGCGAGCAGCTCACCATCGGCCTCGACCCGACGACCCGCCGCCGGTGGCTCGTCACGGTGCCGTTCGTGGAGGTGACCCCGTGACCGTCACCGCGCCCGATTACACCGCCCGCATTCTCGGCGTGGGCGGTGGGCCGGACGTGCCCGTGTCGATGCGCACGGATGCCGGCAGCATCACTCTGGATGTCGCGAGCGCCCCGCATGTCAGCGGCGCCGGGATCACACTCGCTCTGCCTGACGCGGCCCTGCTGGATGCTCTCGACCCGCGCGACAGCCGTCGTCTGGTGATCGACGCGGGCGGGCGCACGTTCGACCTCGGCATCCGTGAGGCGACCCCGAACCACGGTGACGCGACAGTGGTCGTGGAACTCGCGTCGGATGAGGCGTTGCTGGACGACTTCGCGCAGGACTTCGACGACGCCGGCCCGCGCGCGCACGAGGCATCCCTGCGCGCGGTCACCGGGTACGTGCTGGGCAGTATCGGCGCGGCATTGCAGCCGGGCGGGCCGGATGCCGACGTGACCTGCTATTGGGAGGTCGCGCTGCTGAACTCCAATCCGGCCGGGATTCTGAATGCGGCAGGGTACTGGCATGGCACCGGGGCGTCCGGGCTCACCTCGGTTGCTGTCGTGTCCCCGGCGCCGGCGCTCGGTGGGCGCACGGTGCGGTGGACGGCCGCTGCCGGTGTGTCGTCGGTCGGTGTCGCCGGGTGGGACGGTGTCTCGACGACGAAGGAAGGGCGCGTCACCCCGGGCAAGCCGTATTCCGCCGTCGTGCGTGTGCTGTCCAATCCGGGCCGTTCCACGACGGTCACGATCGGTTTCCGTGACGAGAACGGCAAGCACTTTTCCAACGCTGTCAGCCCCGCACAAGTCACCAGCATCACCGCGTGGACTGAGTTCCACCTGTCGGCGGTCGCGCCGGCTGGTGCCGCGTACGCGTACGCCGTTGTCACCACGAACGGGAACACGGCCGGGCAGAACCACTGGGTGCAGGCGATGCTCTACGAGGGCGCAGATCGCATCCCGATGTTCTACGGCGACAGCACAGGCGGCGGGTACACGTACGCGTGGTCTGGGGATGCGAACGCATCCCCGTGCACCCGCACGCCCGTGATCGAACGGCCGTTGGAGTCGCTGACCTGGCAGGCCGGCGTGTCCGGGCTCGCGTTCCTGCGACCGCTGCTGATCGCCGCCGGCATCCGGCTGGTGTGCGACGAGGCCCGCCTGTGGACGCTCCGCGACGACACCTACCGGGCGGACGGGGCCCAGACCTACCGCGTCGGCGTGAACATCACGCAGGTGGACGAGAAGCTCTCCCGCGCCGCTGAAGAGTGGTTCGACGGCATGGTCGTGCAATACACGTGGACGGACGCTGACGGCATCGAGCAGACCCGCTACGACAGCTACGCGCTCACCGCCAACCCGACCAAGACGATCCGCCGCGAGGTCGCCGCACCCTACCCCGGCCCGGGCCGTGCACAGTACGCCGTCACGCGCGCGCAGGGCCGTGGACGCACGGTCACCGTCACCCGGCAGGCGCACTGGGACGAGCACGCCGAGCAGCCCCTATCCGTGCTGCTGGACGGCACCCCGATCCAGACCGGCCTAGCCGAGAAAGTCACCTTCGACCTCGCCGGCAACACGGTCACCACCAGCAGCCGCACCACCGACACCCCCGCCGAAGCCTGGCAGCTCATCCCTGCCGGTGAGGCATGGCTCGACTCCCCGATTGGGGCGTCCTGGACTGAGGAGGTCCCCTGATGGCAAACGGAGACGCCGCCCTCGCAGCGGGCATGGACATCCTGACCGGCGACGACGACCGCCGCAACGGGTGGGACGAGATCAACAAGACCCGCGACTACATCACCGAATACGGGCTCCCCGACCTGGTGCCGGTCGCCAACGGCGGCACCGGCGCGACCACCGCCGAGGGCGCACGCGCAAACCTCGAACTCGTCAAATGGGCCAGCAGCGCCGACGCTGACGGGAAGATCCCCGTCTACCACTCCGGTGGTCACCTGGCCGTCGCGCGACCGACATCCAACGGGCACGCCGCCGACAAAGCCTACGTGGACGACAGTTTCAACTTCGTCGACGACAAGGTGGACGCCAAGCTCAACACCGCGGGCGGCACCGTCACAGGCAGCCTCACCGTCAACGGCAGCATCTACGTCCCGAACTCGGCGCCCGCAACGGCCGGGTACACAGCCGCGTACATCAACAGTGACGGCCGGCTCTCGCGCGGCGCATCGTCCGAGCGGTTCAAGGAAGACATCGAGCAGATCGACCCCGCCAGCCTGGGCGACATCTGGCCGGCCCTGTCGCGGTTCAAGATGATCGGCGGCGACGGCTCATGGAAATACGGGTACATCGCCGAACGACTCGCCGAAGTCGAGGATCAGGCCCCGTTCGTCGTCTACGGCGACGAGATGGGCGAACCCATCATCGCGTCCATCGACTTCATCGCGCTACTCATGGCACAGAACGCGCAACTGCATCAGCAGCTCGACCTGCTCGAACAGCGCCTCGACACGATCGAGGCCGCATCATGAGCACCGCAGACCTCGGCCACGGGCGCGGCTGGCTCCGCGCGGATGCCGCCGCGAGCCTCCGCCGCATCGACCGGCAGATCGGGCACCCGCTGCAGATCACCTGGGCCGGCCGATCCCCGGCCGAGCAGCAGAAACTCATTGACAAGTGGCAGGCCGGTGAGGGCGCATACGCCGCTCCGATCGACGAATCCCCGCACCCGATGGGCATCGCGATCGACACCGACGAGGGCAAGCACATCGCGGACATCATGACCGCGAACGGCTGGCGCAGGCCCCTCAAGAAAGAGCCCTGGCACTGGACATACGCACTCGCCCGCGACACCCACCGCAACGACCCCGCGCCCGCCGCCCAGGCGGACGCACCCGAGCCGAAGGAGATCGAGATGTACGGCATCTACAACACCGACGACAAGAACGAGAAGACCCGCCGAGCCCTCGTCGGCGAGTTCACATTCCAAACCATCAGCGCATGGTTCTCCACCACCCAGAGCAAGACGTTCTACGCCAACCCGAGGAACGTCACCCAGGAGGAATGGGACGCCACCAAGGAACTCGTCAACCAGCGCCGCGCCAGCGCCGGCATGACCCGACTCTGACCGGGCATGAACGAAGACGAAGCCCTAGCCGTCGCCGTCGCGCGCGTCGATGAACGGCTCATCGCGGTCGAGCGTGACGTGAAGGAGATCAAGGCGAGCATCCGCCCGTCCTGGCCGTCCGTCGTCGCCGCATTCGTCGCCGCCGCCGCCCTCATCATCACACTCATCAGCAACATCTAGGAGACACCATGAGCACCCCCGACATTCGTGCCGCGCGCGCCGCGCAGCGGCAAGCACTCATCGACGCCGGCGCGATCGCCAGCGACCGCACCGGCCTCGAGCACGAGCTCGACGACGAGTACCGGCCCGAGGTCGCCCCGTCCGTGCGCGCCGGCGTCTACTGGACAACCCTCGGCGTCGCCGCCGTGTCCGCGCTCGCATCCGGCATCGCTGGCATCTGGGCGCCGGACATCGCCCCGCAAGTACTCGCCACCGCCGGCGTTGCCTCGAGCGTGATGGGCATCATCGGCGGCGGTGTCGGCGTCATCTACCGCCCGTCGAACTAGTGGCGCTGGTCGGCTCTCGCCTGCTGCACCTTCGCCTGAAGCATCCGATCCTCGTGGAGCGCGTTCTTTACGGCGGACTTGATGACGAAGTACAGCACGGCGAGGCCGACCACAGCTGTGACGATGATCGTGATGATGAGCGGCAGAAGGTCGGTCATGCGGCGAGCTTAGCGCGCACGGGCATCTCGATCACCGTCGCGGCTGCCACCCGTCGTCGCGAGTCGTCGTCGAGGTGCAGGTACCGCTGGGTCGTCGCAAGGGACGAATGACCGAGCATGTCCTGCACGGCGCGCAGGTCGCCGGTCTTTCGATACGCGGCGGTGGCGCCGGCGTGGCGCAGCGCGTGAGGGTTCCACCCGGTGAGCCGGTGGATGATCTTGTTCACCGACTGAGGATGCAGGTGACCGTTCGTCGCGCCGGGGAAGTAGGGCCCGCGTGGGAGCTGCTGCTCGAGTTCGTCGAGCGCGACCCGCAGCGGGTCGTTGATGTACACGATGCGCTCGCGGTCGCCCTTGCCGCGGATGATGAGCATGTCGCCGCGGCGATCCTGCATCCGCAGTGTGGCGATCTCGGAGAGTCGCAGGCAGGCGTACCGGCCGAGCATCACGAGGGCGCGATCTCGCGGTGTCGCGTTCAGCAGGGCGCGCTGCACGTCGGCGTCCGGCGCGACGCGCGGCATGCGCACGCGCTCGGGCACCGGGTCGAGCAGCAACGTCGGGTCGCGGTCAATCAGTCGCTTCGCGGTCATCCAGCGGTAGAGCAGTCGCCAGCTGGTGAGGATGGATCGTCGGGTCGCTGCTTCGAGGTCGCGGGTCGCGATCATCGCTTGCTCGAGGTGTTCCTCGGTCGCCGTGGTGAGCTGCACTCGTCGGGCGAGCCTGCGCGCGTGGAGCATCCGCAGGCGCACGGTGCCGTCAGCGCGGTAGCTCGCGCTCAGCCATGTCTCGTATCTGGTGAGGACTTCATCGTTCTGTATGGGGGACATGCTCGTCAGCCTGCTCCGAGAGCGCGGCGAGTTGTTGCTTCGCCTGTTCCGAGGCAAAGACGAGGGCAGCCATCTCGTGCGCGTCGTCGCGGTTGCGATAGACCGCACGGTACTGCGCGCGCAGCTCCTTCAGTCGCGCGTTCACGCGGCGCTCCGCTTCGCGGCGCGGCGCTCGTCGAGCGACACCGGCTTGAAATCGGCAGGTTGTTGGTTCGAGTCCAACCGGGGGAGCAGAGAGAAAGCCCCCGCCCTTCCGGGCGGGGGCTTTCCGTGTCGGCGCGCTTGGCCCGCTGGCGTCCGCTCAGCCCTCGAGGTCGTCGACGCCCGGCATCCAGCTCTTGCCGGGGCGGCCCCAGCCGCGCTTGCGCGCGATCTTCTGCGCGGTCTTCCAGTCGCTGTCCGAGAGGCGATCCACATAGAGGATGCCGTCGAGGTGATCGAACTCGTGCTGCATGATGCGGGCGCGCCAGCCGTCCACCTCGATGCGCACCGGCTCGCCGTCGAGATCCGTTCCGGTCACCATGACGCGCTCGGAGCGGCGCAGCGGGAACCGCTCGCCGGGGAACGACAGGCACCCCTCCGACTCGAGGTCGGGGTCGGGGGAGCCGGGCTCGGGCGGTGTCATCCAGAGAACAGGGTTGAGGATCGCACCGCGCCACGGCTGCTCGTCGTCATCGACGTAGGAGTACGTGTAGATGCGCAGCGGAACGCCCACCTGCGGGGCGGCCAGGCCGACACCGGGCGCGATGTCCATGGTCTCGAACATGTCAGCGACGAGCGTGCGCACCTCGTCGGTGACCTCGCCGACCTCGTCCGCGGGTGCGTGCAGAACCGGGTCGCCCATGATGCGGATGGCAAGAACAGTCACGCCACAACCCTACTGTGCGCCTGGTTCGGGAACCGCGCCCGGTACAGTCGTACGTGTGAATGGAGCGGGGATGGCGGGGGAAGTCACGGACCAGCTGGTCGGGGTGTTCCAGAACCCCGGGCTGCTGATGGGGATTCCGCTCGCTCTGGCGGGTGCCGTGTTCATGTCGCTCGGCGCCCAGTACCAGCACCGCGGCGTCGAGAAGGTCGAGCGGATCACGGGCACCGAGGGCGCCACAGGGCTCTCGATGACGCAGCTCAAGGGACTGCTCACGCGTCCCTCCTGGCTGATCGGAACCCTCATGCTGGGGTTGGCCGTGGTCTGCCAGTTGGCGGCCCTCGCGGTGGCGCCGCTGATCGTCGTCCAACCCCTCGGTGCGATTGCGCTGGTCATCACGACGCTGCTGAACGCGCGGATCTCGGGCCAGTCGCCGACACGGCAGTCGCTCACCGCGATCATCGCCTGCGTCGGCGGCATCTTCCTGTTCGTCACCCTCGCGGCGATCTACGCCACCGAGCGCGAGATCACCGAGCGCGACCTCTTCGTGATCCTGGCGATCCTCCTGGTCGTGATCATCCTGCTGTTCGTCTGCTGGCTGGTGCTGCGGCACCGGATGCGGGCCTTGTTCTACGTCACAGGCGCGGGCATCCTCTACGGCTTCGTCGCCACGCTGGCGAAGGCGGTGATCAGCCGCATCCAGGCGGGTGAGTTCGACTGGGTGACCCTGATCTGCGTCATCGCCCTGGTGTCCGCGGCAGTGGCCGGCGGCTACTTCGTCCAGACCGCGTACGCGTCGGGTCCGCCCGACCTCGTCATCGCGGGCCTCACTGTGATCGACCCGATCGTGGCCGTGCTGATCGGCATCCTCGTGCTCGGCGAGGCCGACGCCGCGCCGCTGTGGGTGCAGATCGGCTTCGCGATCGCCGGCGGCATCGCGGTATGGGGCGTGTTCGGCCTCGCTCGATACCACCCGCAGATGATCAGCGAGAGCCAGGAGCACGCGATCACGCGCGGCAGCACCCCTGCGAGCACGGGCTCAGAGCCCCAGTCGACGGAACCGGGAACCACGCCCACGGACACGGCGGCTCGGCCGGACGAGCCTTCTCAGTAGTCGCGGTCGATGAGGTCGGGCGAGACCTCGGAGGCGGCGGCCTCGTCCACGAAGAAGACCGTGCGACGGCGGCCCTTCGCGCCCGCGGCCGGCACGCTCGCGTAGCTCGCGCCCGCCAGAGCGAGGCCGAGAGCGGACGCCTTGTCGGCGCCGGTGAGCACCAGCCACACCCGCTTCGATGCGTTGATGACCGGCCGGGTCAGCGTGATGCGCTCGGGCGGGGGCTTGGGCGAGTCGCGGACAGGCAGCACAGCCGCATCGGTCACGGTCACCTCGGGGCGATCCGGGAACAGCGATGCGATGTGGCCGTCAGGCCCGACACCGAGGAAGCAGACCGCGAACGACGGCCAGGGCCGCTCGTCGGTGCCGTACCGGGCCAGCTCGGCGGCGTAAGCCTCTGCGGCCTCGTCGAGGCTCATCTCACCGGGGACGGCCGCCTCGTGCACGTTCTCGGCCGGAACCGGGATGTGGTCGAGCAGGGCGCGGCGGGACTGCAGCGAGTTGCGGTCGGCGTCGTCGCGGGCGACGAAGCGCTCGTCGCCCCACCAGAAGTGCACCAGCGACCAGTCGATCTTCGACGCGCGCGGATGCGCCGCCGCGGCGGCAAGGACGGCGCCGCCCATCGACCCGCCGGTGAGGCAGATGTGGGCGGTGCGTCCGTCCCTGGTGCGGGCGCGCACCCTGGTCAGGAACCGATCGGCGACCCGGGCGGCGAGTTCAGCCGGGGTGGGTTCGACGACGACCGTCTTGATCGCGCGCGCCTGCTCCATCGTCATGCTCCCGTTTCCGGCGGTCCCAGCCGCTCCCAGCCATCGGTGATGACTCGACCGTACAGGACGTCCGCGTCGAGGGTGCGCAGCTCTTCGGCCAGGCATTCCCTCAGAGTGCGGCGCGGCAGATGCAGCTCTTGGGCGGGCTGCCCAGGCTGCGTGAGACGCGCGAATCCGGGCGAGGGACGCTCCAGGAGGATGTCGCCGGAAGCACGGTGCAGTCGTACCGACTTGATGCCCTCCTGCCAGTGCTCCGGATCCTCGTAGGACCAGCGTGCGGGCACGTCCAGTGCCATCTGCAGCCAGGCCGCGAGGAGCGCCGTGGACGGCGACGCGGCAGCTCCACGCACCTCGACGCCGGTGACGGTCTCGAACGGCGGCTGATCCAGCACGGCGGCCAGCTGCTCCCGCCAGTGCGTCAGTCGCGTCCAGGCGAGATCGGTGTCACCGGGCGTGTACGTGCGCCCGAGCAGAGCGAGTCGATCCCGCACATCGGGCGACGTCGCGGCATCCGTGATGCGGCGCTGGGCGATGCGGCCGAGCGGGGAAGACGCTGCATCCGTCGGCGCCTCGTCCGGCCACCAGGCCACGACCGGCGCATCGGGCAGCAGCAGGCCGGTCACCAGGCTCTCCGCGTTGCTCGCGGCCTCGCCGTAGGCGCGCAGCACGATGACATCGCTGGCGCCGGCGTCGCCGCCGACGCGGATCTGCGCGTCGAGGCGGGAGGGGCCGTCGCCCGCGGTGAGCACGATCACCCGCATCGGATGCTCGCGGGAGGCGTCGTTCGCGGCGTCGATCGCGTCTTCGGCCACCCCGTTGCGGGCGGCGATGACGAGCGTCAGCACGCGGCCGAGGGCGACCGCGCCGCCCTCCTCGCGCGTGCGGACGAGCTGCTTGGCGATCTGGCTGACGGTGGTGTCGGGCAGGTCGATGATCACGGGCGTCTCCAGACTCGTCCGTCGCGGGCCAGCAGGGCGTCGGCGGATGCCGGACCCCAGGAACCGGGGGCGTACTGCTCCAGCGGACCGCCCTGCGCGGCCCAGTACTGCTCGACGGGGTCGAGGATCTTCCAGGACAGCTCGACCTCTTCGTGCCGCGGGAACAACGGCGGGTCACCGAGAAGCACGTCCAGGATGAGCCGCTCGTACGCCTCGGGGCTCGCTTCGGTGAAGGCGTGGCCGTAGCCGAAGTCCATGGTCACGTCGCGCACCTGGGTGCCGGCACCGGGGACCTTCGAGCCGAACCTGATCGTGACGCCCTCGTCGGGCTGCACCCGGATCACCAGGGCGTTCTGTCCGAGTTCCGAGGTGCGGGCCAGCAGGTGCTGCGGCGCGCGCTTGAAGACGACGGCGATCTCGGTGACGCGGCGCCCGAGTCGCTTGCCTGTGCGCAGGTAGAACGGCACTCCGGCCCAGCGGCGGTTCGCGATCTCGAGCTTGACGGCGGCGTAGGTCTCAGTGGTGGAGGCGGGATTCATCCCGTCCTCCTCGAGGAAGCCGTTCACCTTCTCGCCGCCCTGCCAGCCCCCGGCGTACTGACCGCGCGCAGTGGCGAGCGACAGATCCGCCGGCAGTTGCACGGCCTCGAGCACCTTCTCCTTCTCGGCGCGGAGGTGCTCGGCGGAGAGGCTGATCGGCTCCTCCATCGCGGTCAGGGCGAGCAACTGCAGCAGGTGGTTCTGGATGACGTCGCGTGCGGCGCCGATCCCGTCGTAGTACCCCGCACGGCCGCCCACGCCGATGTCCTCGGCCATCGTGATCTGCACGTGGTCGATGTGGCTGCGATTCCAGATCGGCTCGTACAGCTCGTTGGCGAAGCGCAGCGCCAGGATGTTCTGGACGGTCTCCTTGCCGAGGTAGTGGTCGATGCGGAAGATCGAGTCAGCGGGGAACGCCACCTCGAGAGCACGGTTCAGCGCTCGTGCGGACTCCAGGTCGTTGCCGAACGGCTTCTCGATGACCACTCGGCGCCAGCACTGCTCGTCGTCGCTCGCGTCGCCGACCAGACCGGAGTCCTTGAGCTGGCGGGCGACGATCGGGAAGTCCTTCGGCGGGATGGACAGGTAGTAGGCGTGGTTGCCCATGGTGCCGCGCTCGACGTCGAGCTTCTCGACGGTCTCGCGCAGCCGGCGGAACGACTCCGGATCGTCGAACGTGCCCTGCACGAACCGGATGCCCTGCAGCAGCTGCTGCCAGGTCTCCTCGCGGAACGGCGTGCGCGCGTGCTGCTTGACGGCCTCGTACACGACCTGCGCGAAGTCCTGGTCCTCCCAATCGCGGCGGGCGAAGCCGACCAGGGCGAAGCCGGGCGGCAGCAGACCGCGATTGGCGAGGTCGTAGACCGCAGGCATGAGCTTCTTGCGGGACAGATCGCCGGTGACGCCGAAGATCACCAGGGCGCTGGGCCCGGCGATCCTGTTCAGGCGGCGATCGTCGGGGTCGCGCAGCGGATTGTGCCCGCGCGAGATGGATGCTGTCATCGGTAAAGTGCCTCGATCGGTGTCACGGTGTCAGCGGATCACTGGGCGGCTTCGAAGAGCGCCATCACGTCGGCGGACGAGTCGGCGATCGTCAACGATACGACCGGGCGACCGTGCTGCGCGAGCACGGCGGCGTCACCGGCGGCCTGAGCCTCGATGAGCTGCCCGAACGTGAATGGTCGATCGGGGATCTCCAGGTCCACCTCGGTGCGCTCCAGGATCTGCAGGAAGACGCCCTGCGCCGGACCGCCCTTGTGGTACTGCCCCGTGGAGTGCAGGAAGCGCGGCCCCCATCCGAAGGTCGCGGGCCGGCCGGAGTCGGCGGCGACCATCTCGCGCAGCCCCTGCAGCTGGGGCAGGTCGAGGCGGTCGACGTAGGCCTGCACGGCGACATATCCATCGGCGGGCAGCTGAGCCCAGAGCGCGTCCAGGACTCCCTCGATCGTGCCGGAGGATGCGAGGGCGGGATTGGACACCCGCACCTCGATGCCGTCCTCGACGAAAGCCGGGGGAGCGGTCTCCGGGCGCGCGTCGAGCAGGCCGCGCGCGGCGACCTTCGCCGACTCCACATCGGGCTGGTCGAAGGGGTTGATGCCGAGCAGGTAGCCGGCGATCGCGGTCGCGTACTCCCACACCAGGAACTGCGCGCCGAGGGTGCCGCTGACGAGGATCTCGCCCTTGTGGCGCTCGGGCAGGTGGAACTCGTCGGCGTCGTCGACCAGGCGCACCAGCTGCAGGTCGGCCGGCTTGTTCTCCACCTCGGGCGAGACGGGCAGCAGGACCACGGGCAGGATGCCGGTGCCACCCTTCCCGGTGGACTCCGCGATGAGCTGCTCGATCCAGTCCGGCAAGCCGACGATGTGGGTGCCGTCGGTGATCAGGCCGAGCTTGTCCGGCCGCGGGTCGGAGCCGACGATGGCCGCGGCCAGGCGCAGGGCGGGGTTGGATGCGCTGTCGAGCGCGAGCTCGAGGATCAGCGCCTCCGCCTCGTCGAGGAGCTCGGAGATGTCGGCTCCGGCGAGACCGGAGGGCACCAGGCCGAACGCGGTGAGCGCCGAATAGCGGCCGCCGACGTTCGGGTCGGCGTTGAACACGCGGTAGCCGGCCTCACGGGCCGAGGCGTCCAGCGGCGAATCGGGGTCGGTCACCACGACGATGCGCTCGGCCGGGTCGATGCCGAGGTCGCGGAACGCGGCCTCGAAGGCGCGTCGCTGCGAATCGGTCTCGACGGTGGAACCGGACTTCGACGAGACCACGAGCGCGGTGCGCGCGAGGTCGGCGTCCAGTGCCGCCAGGACCTGCCCCGGTGCGGTGGAGTCCAGGATCGTCAGCGGGACACCGGCGGTCTGCGTGATGACCTCTGGCGCGAGCGAGGATCCGCCCATGCCGGCGAGCACGAACCGGTCGACGCCCTTGGCCGAGAGCTCCTCGCGCAGCGCGGTGATCTCGTCGACCAGCGGCCGCGAGTTGGCCACCGCCTCGAGCCAGCCGAGACGGATGGAGGCCTCCGCCTCGGCATCCGGTCCCCACAGGGTCGGGTCGCCGCTGGTGAGCCGGGTCGCGATGAGCTCTGCGACCAGTCGGGGGACCGTCTCCTCGACGGCCGCGGCCGCCGCGCCCGAGACGTGGACCGCGACGCTCATCGGGCGGCCTCGAGCCCTGCAGCGACCTGGGTGAGCAGGTCGTGCCACGAGTCGATGAACTTCGCCACGCCCTCGTCCTCGAGCACCTGCGTGACGTCGTCGAAGTCGACGCCGACGGCCTTCAGGCCGGCGAAGACCTCGCGGGAGGCGTCGTAGGTCGAGGTCACGGTGTCACCGGTGACGACGCCGTGGTCGAAGGTCGCCTCGAGGGTCTTCTCCGGCATGGTGTTCACCACGCCAGGGGCGACCAGCTCGGTCACGTACAGGGTGTCGGGCAGCGCGGGGTCCTTCACGCCGGTCGAGGCCCACAGCGGTCGCTGCAGGGTGGCACCGGCATCCAGCAGCGCCTTGGCACGGTCGCCGGCGAAGCTCTGCTCGTAGAGCTCGTAGGCGAGACGTGCGTTCGCCAGGCCGGCCCTGCTCTTCAGCGCGGCCGCCTCGTCGGTGCCGATCGCCGTGAGGCGCTTGTCGGTCTCGGTGTCGACGCGCGACACGAAGAACGAGGCGACGGAGTGGATCGTCGAGAGGTCGATGCCTGCCGCCTTCGCGGTCTCCAGCCCGGTCAGGTACGCGTCGATGACCTCGGCGTAGCGCTCCAGGCTGAAGATCAGCGTCACGTTGACACTGATGCCGGCGCCGATCGCCGCGGCGATGGCGGGAAGGCCCGCCTTGGTCGCGGGGATCTTCACCAGCAGGTTCGGGCGGTCGACGCGCTCCCACAGCTCCTTGGCCTGAGCGATGGTGCCCTCGGTGTCGTGGGCGAGGTCGGGGGAGACCTCGATCGACACCCGGCCGTCGACGTGCGAGGAGGCGTCATAGACCGGGCGGAACACGTCCAGCGCGTCGCGCACGTCCTGCGTGGTCGCCGCGAACACGGCGTCGACGGCGGATGCGCCGGATGCGGCCAGCTCGTGCACCTGGGCGTCGTACGAGGTGTCGTCCGGGTTGGTCATCGAGTTCGCGAAGATCGTCGGGTTGGTGGTGACACCGACGACGTTGCGGCTCTCGATGAGCTGCTGCAGGTTGCCCGTGTGGATGCGGGTGCGGGACAGGTCGTCGAGCCAGATGCTGACGCCGGCGGCCGAGAGGTCTGCGGTGGGGGTGCTCATGCGTTCTCCTTGATGCTCTCGCGCGCCGCCTCGACGACGGCCTCGGCGGTGATGCCGAACTTCTGGAACAGGGTCTTGTAGTCGGCGGAGGCGCCGAAGTGGTCGATGCCGACCGAGCGGCCTCGGTCGCCGACGATTCCGCGCCAGCTGAGCACCGATCCGGCCTCGACCGACACGCGGGCTGTGACGGCCTTCGGCAGCACGCTCTCGCGGTACGCCTCGTCCTGCTCGGCGAACCACTCCAGCGACGGCGCGGACACCACGCGGGCGTTCACGCCCTCGTTCGCGAGGGTCTCGCGGGCGGCGACGGCGAGCTGCACCTCGGAGCCGGTGCCGATCAGGATGACATCCGGAGTGCCGTTCGGCGCCTCGGCGAGCACGTAGGCGCCCTTCGCGGTGTTCGCCGCGGAGGCGAACACGTCGCCGGATGCGGCGCCCTCGCCGCGTGCGAACACGGGGATGTTCTGGCGGGTCAGTGCGATGCCGGTGGGGCCGCCGTGCCGGCTGAGGATCTCGAGCCATGCGGCTGCGGTCTCGTTGCCGTCGGCGGGGCGCACGACGGTCATGTTCGGGATCGCGCGCAGCGAGGCGAGCTGCTCGATCGGCTGGTGGGTCGGGCCGTCCTCGCCGAGGGCGACCGAGTCGTGCGTCCAGACGAAGACGCTCGGCACGTTCATCAGCGCGGCCAGACGCACAGCGGGGCGCATGTAGTCGCTGAAGATCAGGAAGGTGCCGCCGAACGGACGCGTCGGGCCGTGCAGCACGATGCCGTTCAGGATCGAGCCCATCGCGTGCTCGCGGATGCCGAAGTGCAGCACGCGTCCGTAAGGGCTGCCGTTCCAGTCGTGCGTGGACCACTCGGCGGGGATGAACGATGCAGCCCCCGCGATCGTGGTGTTGTTCGAGCCTGCCAGGTCGGCCGAGCCGCCCCACAGTTCGGGCAGCTGCGGCGCGAGCGCGTTGATGACCTTGCCGGATGCCGCACGGGTGGACACGTCGGTGCCGGCCTCGAAGACGGGCAGCGCACCCTCGATGCCCTCGGGGAGCGCCTGCGCCTCGAGGCGGTCCAGCAGGGCCTTGCGCTCGGGGTTCGCCGCAGCCCACGCGTCGAAGGAGGACTGCCATGCGGCGCGCTCCTCGACGGCGCGGCTGCCGAGTTCACGGGTGTGCTCGATGACGGCGTCCTCGACGACGAAGGACTTCTCGGGGTCGAAGCCGAGCACGACCTTCGTCGCGGCGACCTCGTCCGCGCCCAGCGCGTTGCCGTGCACCGACTCGGTGCCGGACTTGTTCGGCGCCGGCCAGCCGATGATGGTCTTCAGGATGATCAGCGTGGGCTTGCCGGTCTCGGCCTTGCCCTGCTCGATGGCGTCGTCCAGCTCCTGCACGTCCTCGACGTACTGTCCGGTGCGACGCCAGTCGACCTCGAGCACCTGCCAGCCGTAGGCCTCGTAGCGCTGACGCACGCCCTCGGTGAACGCGACGTTCGTGTCGCCCTCGATCGAGATCTGGTTCGAGTCGTAGATCGCGATCAGGTTGCCGAGCTGCTGGTGTCCGGCGAGCGACGACGCCTCGCTGGTGACGCCCTCCTGCAGGTCGCCGTCGCCGGCGATCACGTAGACGTGGTGGTCGAACGGGCTGGCGCCTGCCGCGGCATCCGGGTCGAACAGACCGCGCTCGTAGCGGGAGGCGTAGGCGAAGCCCACGGCCGATGCGAGGCCCTGGCCGAGCGGGCCGGTGGTGATCTCCACGCCCTTGGTGTGCCCGTACTCGGGGTGTCCGGGGGTCAGCGACCCCCAGGTGCGCAGCGCCTCGAGGTCGGACAGCTCGAGGCCGAAGCCGCCCAGGTACAGCTGCACGTACTGCGTGAGGGAGGAGTGCCCGACCGAGAGGATGAAGCGGTCGCGGCCGATCCAGTGCGTGTCGGCCGGGTCGTGGCGCATGACCCGCTGATACAGCAGGTATGCCACGGGCGCGAGGCTCATCGCCGTACCCGGATGGCCGTTCCCGACCTTCTGCACGGCGTCGGCCGCCAGCACGCGGGCGGTGTCCACCGCTCGCCGGTCGAGATCGTTCCAGATGAGTTCCGCCACGGTCATGCCCCTTCTGACAAGGAAAAAGGCGCCCGTATCCCTGCGCGATCCGCGTCGTCACGGAGGTGAGTGCGCAGCGTCTGGGGCGCGCGAGTGATCCCCAGCATAGTGCGGCCCCGCAGGTGTGAGACGGTTCATTTCGGCGCCGGTCGACCGCGCGCGGTGCCGTAGACTGAGAGGAAACTGTCAGCTTTTCGCATGGAGGAGGCGATCGCGATCTCGACCATGTCGCAGACCGATGCCCGCACGCACACGTTCGGTCAGAAGATCCGTGGTTATGTGGCGCTGACGAAGCCCCGGGTGATGGAGCTGCTGCTCGTCTCCACCGTGCCGGTCATGATCCTCGCCAAGGGCGGGACGCCGTTCACCTGGTCCGACGTCGGGCTCATCCTCGCGACCATCTTCGGCGGTGCCATGAGCGCCGGCTCCGCGGCATCCTTCAACATGTACCTCGATCGTGACATCGACGTGCACATGAAGCGCACCAAGAATCGTCCGCTGGTGACCGGCGAGGTGTCACCGCGAGGGGCGCTCGTGTTCTCGTGGACGCTCGCCGTCGTCTCGACGGTGTGGCTGTGGCTGACCACGAACTGGCTGGCGGCTACGCTGTCGGCCGTCGCGATCTTCTTCTACGTCGTGATCTACACGATGATCCTCAAGCGCCGCACGGAGCAGAACATCATCTGGGGTGGCATCGCCGGGTGCTTCCCTGTGCTCATCGGCTGGACCGCGGTCACGGGCTCCCTCGCCTGGCCGCCGATGGTGCTGTTCGCGCTCGTGTTCCTGTGGACCCCGGCGCACTACTGGCCGCTGTCGATGAAGTACAAGGACGACTACGACGACGTCGACGTGCCGATGCTCGGCGTCACCCGCAATGCGTCCCAGGTGGGCCTGCAGGTCATCCTGTACGCGTGGGCGACGGTCGCCTGCTCGCTGCTGCTCATCCCGGTCGCCGGCATGGGGCTGGTCTACACGGTCTCGGCGCTGGTCTTCGGCGGATGGTTCATCTACGAGTCGCACCGTCTGTACAACCGCGCCGTGCACGGCAACGAGCCGCGCCCGATGCGCGTGTTCCACGCGTCCATCACCTACCTGACGCTGATCTTCCTGGCCGTCGCGGTCGACCCGTTGATGCCGTTCTGATCCGATCGACGAAGAAGGCCGGTCCCGCCTCGCGGGCCGGCCTTCTTCTGTTCCGGCTCAGCGGACGGATGCCGCGCCCACGGGCTCGACGGGCGAGTCGTCCTCCACTGGCGCAGTGATCTCCGCAGCATCCTCGACATCCGTCGCCTCGGCGACGGGCGCCTCTTGCTGCGCGGTCCAGTCGATCGGCTCGACGGTCTCGGGCGTCGGCCGCGGGATGAGCGCCCTCGCGGCGGCGAGGGCCAGCGCCATCAGCAGGCCGATCACGCCTGCGCCGAGCACGACCGCGCCCAGCATGACCCAGCTCTGCCCGGCGTAGACCTCGACACCGGTGGCCGTGCCGTCCAGCAGCGCTGACGTCATCGCGCCGATCTGGCGGGTCGACAGCCATCCGCCTACGCCGATCGCGGCGAGCGAGAGCAGCACCAGCAGGAGATACGGGACGGAACGGAACAGGGTTGTCTTCTTCATGTTCGGAACTCTTCCGCACCGCCTGATGCGCGGGTTATGCGCGGACTATGCGTGGCCTGCGTGCTCCCCGAGGGCGGGCGCCTCGTAGGCGGAGACCGGACGCTTCAGCTTCAGCACGACCACCGTGTAGGCGGCGGCCGAGAGCGAGGCAAGCATCATGTGGATGCCGACCAGCACCGGAGGGAGCCCGTGCCTGGCCTGCAGCACGCCCACGAGGACCTGCACGAGCACGGCGCCGGCGAGCACGATCAGCCAGTTGCGCGACGGCAGGCGCAGCGCGAAGGCGCTGATCAGGAGCACGACGATCAGTGCGGCGAGCAGGTATCCCGGCCAGGAGTGCACATGTGCCAGCCAGGTGGCGTCGAATCCGTTGCGCTGGATGTTCGCGTCGCCGGAGTGCGGACCGGAGCCCGTGGTGAGCACGCCGAACAGGATGGTGATCGCCAGAGCGAGTCCTGTGACGTGGGTGAGGACGGCGAACCAGCGCGGCACGGCCGCCTTCCGCGGCCCCGGGGTCGCGTTCATGCGCACGAGGAAGGCGGCGGTGACGCACACGAGCAGCAGCGAGGAGGCGTAGTGGAAGCCGACGATGAACGCGTTCAGCTCGGTCAGCACGGCGAATCCGCCGACGACGGCCTGGGCCATCACCCCAGCGAGCGTGATCCACGCCAGCAGCGCCAGATCGCGGCGCTGCGTGGTGCGTCGCACCGAGTCGACAGCTCCCGCGAGCACCGACAGCAGCAGTGCCGCGGACATCAGCGCCGCCGAGTAGGCGAGTCCCGCTCCGTCGGCGATCGCGTACACGGCGACGGCCAGCGCCACACCGCCGAGCGCGAACCAGAGCGCGCGGAACACGAGGGTGCGCCCGCCGACGGCGTGCACGGTGAGCAGGACGACCGCCAGCGCGACCAGCCCGACGACGCCCGTCATCGTCCGGTTGCCGAACTCGATGATGCCGTGGATGCCCTGCTCGGGAAGCGGGATCAGGGATTCCGGAGTGCAGAGCGGCCAGTCCGAGCATCCGAGTCCCGAACCGGTCAGGCGCACCGCGCCCCCGGTGCCGATGATGATCACTTCGGCGAGGAACGAGAGCCAGGCGAACACCCGGAGCGGCTTGGACAACGTGACGGCCGTCTCGGATCGCGACGTGACGGAACTGGCGTGCATGGCACCTCCGGCCCGCAGGCATCCGGCAAGATCGGCTCGGATGTCGGCGAAACCTGTAGAATCGGATTGTTGCGATGCGCGCGCGGAGCGCGAGACGCATCAGCAACAGTTTAGGCGCGATGAATGCGTCGCTGATGAGGGCCCCACAGCGGTATCCCAGTCCCCGTTCACTCGACGGGGGTCGGGCATGCCGGGGCGGATGACACCGTTTGCGGCCTGTAGAGGAGAGTGTGTATGTCGGATGTGCTGATCGACCGCCCCGAGCTCGAAGGTCTGGGGGTGTACGAGTTCGGCTGGCACGATGAAGACGTCGCCGGTGCCAGCGCGAAGCGCGGCCTGAGCGAAGCCGTCGTGCGCGACATCTCCGGCCTCAAGAACGAGCCGGAGTGGATGCTGAAGACCCGTCTGAAGGGTCTCGCCCTGTTCGGTCGCAAGCCGATGCCCACCTGGGGCGCCGACCTCAGCGAGATCGACTTCGACAACATCAAGTACTTCGTCCGCTCCACCGAGAAGCAGGCGCAGTCGTGGGAAGAGCTTCCCGACGACATCAAGAACACGTACGAGCGTCTCGGCATCCCCGAGGCCGAGCGTCAGCGCCTGGTCGCCGGCGTCGCCGCGCAGTACGAGTCCGAGGTGGTGTACCACCAGATCCGCGAGGACCTGGAGGAGCAGGGCGTCATCTTCATGGACACCGACACGGCGCTTCGCGAGCACCCGGAGTTCTTCGAGGAGTACTTCGGCACCGTCATCCCTCCGGGCGACAACAAGTTCGCCGCGCTGAACACCGCAGTGTGGTCCGGCGGCTCGTTCGTCTACGTCCCCAAGGGCGTGCACGTCGAGATCCCGCTGCAGGCCTACTTCCGGATCAACACCGAGAACATGGGCCAGTTCGAGCGCACGCTGATCATCGCCGATGAGGACAGCTACGTGCACTACATCGAGGGCTGCACCGCCCCGATCTACAAGTCCGACTCGCTGCACTCGGCCGTGGTCGAGATCATCGTGAAGAAGAACGCCCGCGTGCGCTACACGACGATCCAGAACTGGTCGAACAACGTCTACAACCTGGTCACCAAGCGCGCCGTGGCGCACGAGGGCGCGACCATGGAGTGGGTCGACGGCAACATCGGCTCCAAGGTGACGATGAAGTACCCGTCGATCTACCTGATGGGCGAGCACGCCAAGGGCGAGACCCTGTCCGTGGCCTTCGCCGGCCCCGGCCAGCACCAGGACGCCGGCGCGAAGATGATCCACATGGCGCCGTACACGCAGTCGTCGATCGTCTCGAAGTCGATCGCACGCGGCGGCGGTCGCGCCGGATACCGCGGTGAGGTGCGAGTGGATCCCGCCGCGCACCACTCGGCGAACACCGTGCGCTGCGACGCGCTGCTGGTCGACACGCAGTCCCGCTCCGACACCTATCCGGCGATCGACATCCGTGTCGACGACGTGCAGCTCGGTCACGAGGCGACCGTCTCGAAGGTCAGCGAGGAGCAGCTGTTCTACCTGCAGTCCCGCGGCATGCCGGAGGACGAGGCGATGGCGATGATCGTGCGCGGCTTCATCGAGCCGATCGCGCGCGAGCTGCCGATGGAGTACGCGATGGAGTTGAACAAGCTCATCGAGATGGGCATGGAAGGTTCGGTGGGCTGACCCGTGACAACCGCATACATCGAGGTCGAGCCTGCCTTCGTGCCGGTGCAGACCCGTTCAGAGCGGCCGCACTCGTTCGAGCCGGACGACTTCGGCGCGCCGAACGGCCGTGAGGTCAACTGGAAGCACACGCCGGTCGAGAAGCTGCGCGCCCTGTTCGAAGTCGCCGCCCAGAACGACGGCGTGACCTACGAGGTCAGCTCCGACCGGTACGTCGGTGCTCCGCTCGCGGCCGGCACTGCGCCGCGCGGCGAGTTCTTCCGCCCGGAGGACGTTGTCTCGGCTGTGGCCTGGAAGGGCTCCACCGAGGCGCTGCACATCGACATCCCGCAGGATGCCGAGGTCGGCGAGCCGATCGTGGTGACCGTCACCGGTCAGGGCGCCGAGCGCCGCGCCGACGGTCACATCGTGATCGAGGCGGGCGTCAACAGCTCGGCCACCGTGCTGCTGCGTCACGTGGGCTCGGCCCAGTACGCGCAGAACGTCGAGATCCTGGTCCGCGACGGCGCGAAGCTCACGGTCGTCAGCGTGCAGCAGTGGCAGGACGACGCGGTGCACGCGGCGTCCCACCAGGTGCAGGTCGGCCGCGACGCCGCCCTCACGCACTCGATCGTCAGCTTCGGCGGCGGTCTGGTGCGCGTGAACCCGAACGTCGAGCTCGCCGGCAACGGTGCGCAGGGACGTCTGTACGGCCTGTCCTACGCCGACGCCGGGCAGCATCTGGAGTCGCAGGTGTACCTGTACCACAAGGGTGCGCACACCGTCGGCGACGTGCTCTACAAAGGCGCGCTGCAGGGCGAGAGCGCGCACAGCGTGTGGATCGGCGATGTGCTCATCGGTGCCGACGCCGTCGGCACCGACTCGTACGAGGCCAACCGCAACCTGGTGCTCACCGAGGGCGCACGCGCAGACTCGATCCCGAACCTCGAGATCGAGACCGGCGACATCGTCGGCGCCGGACACGCCAGCGCCACCGGGCGTTTCGACGACGAGCAGCTGTTCTACCTACAGGCGCGCGGCATCGACGAGGAGCAGGCACGACGCCTCGTCGTGCTCGGCTTCCTCAGCGACATCGTCCAGCGCCTTGGCATCCCGTCGTTGGAAGCGGAGCTCATGGTCGCCATCGAGGCCGAGCTCGCCGAGGTGAACGCGTGACCGCGGTGCGTGCCTGCGCACTGAGCGAGCTCGAGCAGGACACCCCGCTCCGCGTCGTGCTCGACGGCAAGCCGATCGCCGTCGTGCGCGACTCGAACGACGCCGTGCACGCGATCGGCGACACCTGCACCCACGGCGACATCTCGCTGGCCGAGGGCTTCGTCGAGGGCGAGACGCTGGAGTGCTGGGCCCACGGCTCGCAGTTCTCGCTCGTCACCGGCAAGCCTCTCAACCTCCCCGCTTTCGAGCCCGTCCCCGTCTACACCGTCACGATCGACGGAGACGACGTGCTCATCGACCCGAACGGGACGGTCGCGGCCTGAGCCGCCGACGTCCTACGAAATGAAGGAAATCTGAATGTCTGTTCTTGAGATCCGCGACCTGCACGTGACGGTCGAGACGGATGCCGGAACCACCCCGATCCTCAACGGCATCGACCTGACCATCAAGACCGGTGAGACGCACGCCATCATGGGCCCCAACGGCTCCGGCAAGTCGACCCTGGCCTACACGATCGCCGGTCACCCGAAGTACACCGTCACCCAGGGCTCCATCACCTTCGACGGCGAGGACGTCCTCGCGATGACCGTCGACGAGCGCGCCCGCGCCGGCCTGTTCCTGGCCATGCAGTACCCGGTCGAGATCCCCGGCGTCACCGTGACCAACTTCCTGCGCACCGCGAAGACCGCGCTCGACGGCGAGGCCCCCTCGATCCGTCAGTGGACCAAGGACGTCAAGGCGTCGATGGCGAACCTGCGCATGGACCCGAAGTTCGCGCAGCGCAATGTCAACGAGGGCTTCTCCGGCGGCGAGAAGAAGCGCCACGAGATCCTGCAGCTCGAGGTGCTCAAGCCGAAGTTCGCCGTGCTCGACGAGACCGACTCCGGCCTCGACGTCGACGCGCTGAAGATCGTCTCGGAGGGCGTGAACCGCGCCAAGGAGCAGACCAACCTCGGTGTGCTGCTGATCACGCACTACACCCGCATCCTGCGCTACATCCGTCCGCAGTTCGTGCACGTGGTGGTGGCCGGCAAGATCGTCGAGGAGGGCGGCCCGGAGCTGGCCGACCGTCTCGAGGACGAGGGCTACGACCGGTTCCTCGACCCCTCCGCTCCCATCGAAGCGTAGGCTGAGGCCATGACCGCAACGCTGACCGACGAGAAGTACGACGAGGTCACCGAGGCTCTGAAGGACGTCATGGATCCCGAGCTCGGGATCAACGTCGTCGACCTGGGACTGATCTACGATCTCGCCTGGGACGACGAGAACGACGCGCTCGTCATCCACATGACCCTGACCAGCGCCGGATGCCCGCTCACCGACGTGCTCGAGGAGCAGACCGCGCAGGCATTGGACAGCGTCGTCGACCGGTTCCGCATCAACTGGGTCTGGATGCCGCCGTGGGGTCCCGAGCGGATCACCGACGACGGGCGCGACATGATGCGCGCACTCGGCTTCGCGATCTGACACACCTGCGAAAGGGCACGGCCGGTCGGCCGTGCCCTTTCGCGTCGGTTCCTGAGCGCCCTTCGTCTCGCTCCGGCTTCGCCGGTGATCGCTCAGGACCCGCGCGCGAGATGAAGGGCACCCGTCGCTAGGCTCTTCTCATGACCGTCACTCCCATCCGCGCCCTTCCTCTCGACGTCCTGCGCCGGCGGACGAGCGAGAAGTGGCGGGAGTACCCCGAGGACGTCCTGCCGCTCTTCGTCGCAGAGACGGACTTCCCCCTCGCGCCCGCGATCAGCGCCGCGCTCGAGCGCGCGGTGCGCATCGGCGACACCGGCTACATCGCCTCGCAGACGCCGCTGCCCGAGGCCTATGCGGCCTTCGCCGAGCGCCGGTTCGGCTGGCGACCCGACTCCTCCCGCATCCGCACGACGGCGGACGTGAGCATGGGAGTCGTGGAGATCCTGCGTCGCGTGATCGCGCCAGGCGACCGGGTGATCGTCACGCCGCCCGTGTACCCGCCGTTCTTCGATCTGGTCGATGAAGCGGGTGGTGTCGTCGAGCGGGTCGCGCTGCATGACACCGCATCCGGCCTCGCACTCGACCTCGACGGCATCGACGCCGCCCTCGCTGCCGGTGCCCGAGCCGTGCTGCTGTGCAACCCGCACAACCCGACCGGCACCGTGCACACCCGTGAGTCGCTTGCCGGTCTCGCCGAGATCGCCGAGCGGCACGGCGCCGTCGTCGTCTCCGACGAGATCCACGCGCCGCTCGTGCAGCCGGATGCCGGGTTCACACCCTTCCTCTCCGCGTCGGACGCGGCCGCGCGCGTCGGCTTCGCCGTCACCAGCGCCAGCAAGGCGTTCAACCTCGCCGGCCTGAAGTGCGCGCTGATGATCGCGGCCTCCGACGAGCACGATGCGGTTCTGCGCGGCCTGCCGGTCGAGGTGGAATGGCGCACCGGCCAGTTCGGGGTGCTGGCAGCTGTCGCCGCCTTCTCTCCCGAGAGCGACGCGTGGCTGGACGGCCTGCTCGCCGCGCTGGATGAGAACCGCCGTCTGCTGGGCGACCTGCTCGCCGAGCACCTGCCCGGTTCCCGCTACCGGATGCCGGATGCCGGCTACCTCGCGTGGATCGATCTGACCGACCTGGGCTGGGGGGACAACCCGGCGAAGCGCATCCTCCGCGAGGCGAAGGTGGCGCTGCACTTCGGGCCTGCGTTCGGCGCCGAGGGTCGAGGACATGTGCGGCTGAACTTCGGAACCAGTCCCGAGATCATCCGCGAGGCTGTGCAGCGGATCGTGCCGCTGGTCGGCGCGTGAGCGCCCCGGCATCCGCGCCGACGATCTGGGACGGGAAGCGACTGGGCATCACGGTCGGCTCCGTCGTCCTGATCTTCCTCGCGGCTATCGAAGCACTGGCCGTCACCACCGTGATGCCCCTGGTCGCCTCGGATCTGCACGGCGAGGCGCTGTACGCCGTCGCGTTCGCGGGCACTCTCGCAACCGGTGTGATCGGCATGGTCGCAGCCGGCGCTTGGAGCGATCGGTCGGGCCCGCGTGCACCGCTGTACACCGCGATCGCCCTCTTCACCGTCGGGCTGGTGATCGCGGGGCTGGCGACCGACATGTACACCCTCGTGCTGGGCCGCCTCATCCAGGGGCTCGGCGGTGGCGGGCAGACGGTCGCGCTGTACGTGGTCGTGGCACGGGTGTATCCGCCGCAGCTGCACGGCCGGATCTTCGCCGCGTATGCAGCGGCCTGGGTGGTGCCGTCGATGATCGGCCCGTTCCTGGCCGGGGCGGTGGCGCAGTACCTGCACTGGAGGTGGGCGTTCCTCGGGGTCGCTGTGCTCACCGCGCTGGCCTTCGTACTGGTGGCCGTGCGCCTGCGCGGCGTCGATCTGAACGCGCATCCGGGCGAGGCCGAGCCGCCTCGTGCCGAGAGCGCACCCGCCGGCGGACGGATCGGCATGCGGATCCTGCTCGCGGTGGTCGTCGCCGTCGCGGCGGTCGCGGTCGGGTTCACCGCGGATCTCGCACCCGCGGCGGGGTGGCCGCTGGCCGCGGCATCCGTCGTCGTCATCGCGTTCGCGATCCGTCCGCTGCTTCCGGTCGGCACCCTGCGGGCCGCTCCGCGGCTGCCGAGCGTCGTGCTGATGCGCGGCATGGCCGCCGGAGCCTTCTTCGCGGCCGAGGCCTACGTGCCCAAGATGCTCATGGAGAGGTTCGACTTCAGCCCGACGATCGCCGGCCTCGCGCTCACCGTCTCGGCGCTGGCATGGTCTGGCGGCTCCGCGGTGCAGGGCAGATACGGCGAGCTGCTCGGCAGCCGACGGATGGTGGCGATCAGCACGGTGCTGATGCTCATCGGCTTCGGCGGCGTGCTGACGATCTCGATCCTGCACGCGGCGCCATGGGTGATCGTCGCGCTGTGGGGCTTCGCGGGCGGCGGCATGGGTCTGCTCTATCCGCGACTCACGGTGCTCACGCTCGCGTACTCGACGCCGGCCGATGAGGGGTTCAACTCCTCGGCGCTGTCGATCTCGGACTCCACCGGTTCGGCGGTGACGATCGCGATCGCCGGACTGCTGTTCGTCAGCCTGCCGCTCGCCGGCTCCGGATTCCCGGTGGTCTTCGCGCTGGCTGTCGTCGTACTGCTGATCGCCGCGGTCCCAGGTTTCCGTCTGGGCGACGGACCGGGGGTCACAGCCCTCAACTCCGCTGGTCAGTCGCAGCGCTGAGTGTGGCGAACGCGCGGATGCCGGCGCGGAACACCGCGTCGAGCTCTGCGGTGGGGTCGTAAGCAGCATCCGTCGTCGCGCCGATGCTCTGCGCGTGCATGCGCTGCTGCACGAGCGTGGCATGCCCCAGGATGAACTCGAACAGCGCATCGGCCGAGGCACTGTCGCCGATCACCGTCTGCAGCGCGTCCTGCGCTCGGCGTGCGCCGAGGCGCAGCGCGTAGGTCGACATGACGACCTCGGCGCCGTCGCGGTAGGCGAGCAGGGCATCCCGGATGCCGACGGCGATCGCGGCCACGTCGGTGCCGGGCTCCGGCCGGGGGATGCGGGAGAGGATGCGGTCGGCCACGGCTGCCAGCAGCTCCTGCTTGCTGGCGAAGTGCCAGTAGAGGGCGCTCGGCTGCACCTCGAGCTCGGACGCGAGTCGCCGCATGGACAGGTCGGGCAGGCCGACGCGATCGAGCAGATCGAGGGCGAGCGTGGTCACGGAGTCGCGGTCGTGTCGTCCGGGTGCCATGGCGTCAGTATACTGAACGACGTTCAGGTGAACACTGTTCAGGAGGCCTTGATGTCCACATCCACCCGTCCACTCGGTGCCGATATCGCGCGCATCGCCGTGTTCGCGGCGCTCATCGTCGTACTCGGCATGGTCGTCGTCCCGCTGCCCGGCGGCGTGCCGATCACGGCTCAGACGCTGGGCGTGATGCTGGCAGGGCTCGTGCTCGGTGCCCGCAGAGGGGCGCTGTCGGTGCTGCTCGTGCTCGCTCTCGCGGCGATCGGGCTCCCTGTGCTGGCGGGCGGACGCGGGGGACTGGGCGTCTTCGTCGGGCCTTCCGCGGGATACATGCTGGGCTGGGTGGTCGGTGCCGTGGTGATCGGGATCATAGCGCACCACGGTCGCTTCACCTGGTGGCGGGCCGGACTCGCCGCAGTGGTCGGCGGCATCCTCGTCATCTATCTGTTCGGCATCCCGGTGCAGGCACTGGTCACCGGTGTCCCGCTGGGTCCGACCGCGCTGTCGAGTCTCGCGTTCCTGCCCGGGGACCTGCTGAAGGCCGTCGCCGCGACGGTGCTCGCCGTCGCCCTGCACCGTGCGTACCCGCGGGCCTTCGAGAACCGGGTCCCGGCCGCGGCGCATGCGGCCTGAGGACGCCGCGGCGGACGTGATCGAATTCGAGGGCGTCGGCGTCGAGGCGGAGGGCCGCCCGATCCTGTCGGACGTGAGTGTGCGTCTCGCCGCACGCCGCACCGCGGTGATCGGCGGCAACGGATCGGGCAAGTCCACCTTCGCCCGACTGTTGAATGGGTTGCGACTGCGGAACTCGGGGCGCATCAGCGTGCTCGGTCTCGATCCCGCGCATGAGGCCGACGAGCTGCGCCGGAAGGTCGGGTTCGTCTTCACGAACCCGGAGGCGCAGATCCTGATGCCCACTGCTGCCGAAGACCTCGCGCTGTCGCTGCGCGGGATGCCGCGGCACCAGATCCCTGCCCGCATCGAGGAGGTGCTCGCCGAATACGCACTGGCGGGTCTCGGCGATGTCCCCGCATCGGGACTGTCCGGCGGTCAGCGCCAGCTGCTCGCCCTGGCATCCGTCCTTGTGACCGGGCCGGAGCTCGTCGTCGCCGACGAGCCGACCACGCTGCTCGACCTGCGCAACGCGCGGCGCATCGGCGACCTGCTGCTGGCACTCGAGTCGCGCCTGGTGCTGGTGACGCACGACCTCGAACTCGCCGCGCGCTGCGACGAAGCGCTGCTGTTCGAGGACGGACGGGTGCGTGCGCAGGGCGACCCCGCCGAGGTGATCGGCGAGTACCGGGTGAGCTGCGCGTGATCTCGCTGTACAGCCCGGGAGCGGGCCTCCTGCACAGGCTCCCGGCCGGGGCGAAGCTCGCAGGTCTCGCGCTATGCGCGCTGGTGCTGTCGCTGTCACGGCCGGGTGCTCTGGAGATGCTCGTCGTGCTGTCCGCCGCGTCGGCGCTGTATCCGCTCGCGGGTCTTCCGCTCTCGATGCTCGGCGAGGCGTGGTGGCGGATGCGCTGGGTGGTGCTGGTGCTCGGCGGCCTGCTCTGGTTCTTCGTCGGGTGGGAGCCCGCCATCGTGAACACCGGTCGGGTCGTCGCCCTGGTGCTGCTCGCAGACCTCGTGACCAGGACGACTCGGATGGGCGACCTGCTGGCGGTGCTCGAGCGTGTGCTCCGGCCGTTCCGCCGGTTCGGTATCGAACCCGAGACGGTCGCCCTCACGATCTCACTGGCCATCGCGATGGTCCCGGTGATCGCCGGTCTCGCCGAGCAGGTGCGCGACGCGCAGCGGGCTCGGGGGGTGCGTCTCGGCATCCGCGCGGCGCTGCCGCTGCTGGTGCTGACGATGAAGCACGCAGACGACGTCGGCGACGCACTGGTCGCCCGTGGGATAGTCCGATGATCCGTGTCGGCGAGTTTCTGGTGCGCGGATCCGTCATCGACGCGCAGACGCGGTGCGAGCACTATCGCACCGACCTCGATGTGGTCGCGATGCGGTTCCACTGCTGCGGCGAGTGGTACCCCTGCGTGCACTGTCACGACGATGCCGCCGACCACCCGCGTACGGTGTGGCCGGCGGCGCAGGCCGAGACCGAGGCGGCGCTATGCGGCGTGTGCGGTCGCTCCCTGAGGATCCGGGAGTACCGCGTGGCCGCGGAATGCCCCGGTTGCCGTGCGGTGTTCAATCCGCGATGCTCCCTGCACCATCCGCTGTACTTCGAGTGACGGCACCGGCGTCACGATCGCCAGCGCGGCGACCAGCACGGTGAGGGCGGCGATGACCGTCGTCGTGGACGTCCCGCGCACCAGCAGGAGCACGATCGACGAGGTTCCCAGTGCTGCCGCGAAGCCGACCGCTGCTGCGCCGACATTCCGCCGCGGCAGACGGAGCATCTCGATGCGTGACAGCGGGAGGCTGATCAGTGCGGTGATGCCGAGCGCGAGTGCCAGCCATACCGGGCGTCCCAGCCACCACTCGGCTGACGCCGGTGACGGCAGCTCGAGCATCCCGGCGCTCGCGAGCAGCGCCGAACCGCCGGCGAGGATCAGCAGCACCGACATGTGCCAGAGGTAGATCGTCATCGCCCGCTGCGAGACGAACCCGGCGAAGGCGCGGGCTCGCCGCCGCTCGGCGAATGCGGTGATCGGCGCGCGCAGCAGTGAGAATGCCGCGGTGTGCACGATGCCCACGAGGATCAGCGCCGCAGTGGGCGGGTTGATGTTGGCGATGAGGTCGGGCGAGTAGGCGCCGGTGATGAAGGTCGTGGCGAGAGCGGCCAGGGCCGCGGCACCGATCGCGACCCGCGCGCGGCGTGACAGCGCGTCGATGCGTCCGTCGGCGAGCACGAAGCCGAGCTGCTGCATCGTCAGCCAGACGAAGCCGAGATTGAGGAACCCGATCGCGTCGACGCCGGTCGCGGCGCGCACGATGTCGACGGCCACGGCGCCTCCGGCGAGTGCTGCGAGGGACATCAACGGCGCCGCTCGGTGAGCGCGCACCAGCAGCGGCAGCAGCGCCTGCGCGAGCAGGAACACGGCGAGGAACCACAGCGGCTGTCCGAAACGGAATCCGGCGACCTCGACCAGTTCGGCCGGCACGCCGGTCAGCGTGAGTGCGGCAAGGCCGACGCCGGCAGTCCCGATCACGGCGACAGCCGGCAGCAGCAACCGGTGCAGGCGCGCCGCGACGAACGCGGTCGCGGAGCCCTTCGGCATCCGCTCGTACGCGCGCAGCCCGGCGAACCCTCCGATGACGAAGAACAGCGGCATCACCTGCAGCACCCAGCTGACCGGCACGAGCCACCACCCGGCGTCGCCGGCGTTCGCGAAGACGGGACCGTTGGGTGTGACGGTGACGCCGACCATCAGGCTGTGCAGCACGACGACGGCGGTCACGCACAGGGCGCGGACCAGGTCGATCGAGTGGTCGCGCCCTGGTCGGGCGGCGGGGGAAAGGGACATCTGGACCTCCGAGGATCGCGGTGTCCTCGGAGGTTAAGAACGCGGTGTCCGCCTCGGCATCCCGCCAGGGTGCCGTCCTGTGCCCTACCGGAGTATCAGGTCGGTTCGACCAACCCGTTGTCGTACGCGTAGATCACGGCGTGCACGCGGTCGCGCAGCCCGAGCTTCGCGAACACCTTGCCGACATGCGTCTTCACGGTCTGCTCGGCGATGAACAGCTCGCCGGCGATCTCTGAGTTCGAACGGCCCTGGGCGATCAGCACGAGCACCTCGCGCTCACGATCGGTGAGCTCCGCGAAGGCCGGATCGGCACGTCGCGCATGCGGCCTGCGTGAGGAGAAGTGCTCGATCATGCGCCTGGTCACGCGGGGAGACAGGAGTGCATCGCCCGCGGCGATCACCCGCACCGCGTGCACGAGGTCGTCCGGAAGCGCATCCTTGAGCAGGAAGCCGCTCGCACCCGCCTCCAGCGCATCGTAGACATAGTCGTCGATGTCGAAGGTCGTCAGCATCAGAATGCGTGGCACATGGGCCGATGGATAGGACGGGCCGAGGATGCGCCGCGTCGCGGCGATGCCGTCGAGTTCCGGCATCCGCACGTCCATCAGGATGATGTCGGGATCGAGGCGGGTGGAGAGCCGCACCGCCTCCTCGCCGTCAGCGGCTTGCCCTGCCACCGAGATGCCGTCCTGGGCATCGAGCAGCGCGGCGAAACCGGCGCGCACCATGCCCTGATCATCGGCGACGAGCACGCGGATCGTCATGCGGTTCCCTTCTGAGCGGCGCCGGATGCCGGATGCCGCGGCAGCCGTGCGGACACCACCCATCCTCCCGCAGCATCGGGTCCTGCCTGCACAGAACCGCCGAGGAGCTCTGCCCGCTCCGTCATACCGCGGAGTCCGTGACCGCCCCCCGGGGTCTGCGCGACCGGCTCGGTGGACGTGCTGTTGGCGATCCACGCGGACACGTGCTCCTCGGTACTCGAGAGAGCAACTGCGATGGCCGCGCCCGGGGCATGCCGGACCGCGTTGCTCAGCGCCTCTTGTGTGATGCGATAGAGCGCGATCTGCGCGGAGGCGTCGACGTCGCCGGTGACGCGACCCGAGAGCGTCACGTCGGCTCCGGCTCGGCGGGTGGTCTCGACCAGTGCGGGGATCTGGTCGATGCCCCGCTGCGGAGCGAGTTCGGCGGTATGGTCCTCGGTGCGGAGCACTCCGAGGATGCGGCGCATCTCGCCGAGTGATATGCGGGCTGTGGCGGCGATGTCGTCGAACTCGGATGCCGCGTCATCGGCGAGGTCGGGGAGCCGGTAGCGGGCGGTCGACGCCTGCACCTGGATCAGCGACATGCTGTGCGCGACGACGTCGTGCAGCTCACGGGCGATGCGGGTGCGCTCCTCGATCAGTTCGCGGCGAGCCAGTTCCTGCGCGGACTGCGCGCGTTCCCTGACGAGTTCATCGGTGATCCGCAGCTGCCCGGCCACGAGAACCGCGATCAGGAACGCGGCTGAGGCGACCGATGCGGTGACGATGAGGTCGGCGATCACGCCGCCGGACGCCGAGATGTCAGGAATCACTCCGGCCGGCAGCATCACCAGCGTGATACCGGCGACCAGCATGAACAGGCCGTACCGCCAGCCGTGCTGCAGCGTGATCGCCATGACGAACATGACGAAAGCGATGATCATCGGCACGGACCAGGGCCATGGCCAGACCGCCGCCGCCTCGGGCAGGACAGCCATCCATGGGAGCAGCACCGCGGCGACGAGGAAGAGCGCGACGGCTGCGCGCGGGCGGTGCCTGCTGATCAGCGGTGCACTGACCGCTGCGGCGCCGAGGAACATCGCCACGGGCAGATAAGTCCCGTAGAGCTGCGCGTGCACCGGCACGAGGATCGGATACAGCGCGATGGCGATGACCGAGAGAACGACGACCTGAGCGGTCTGACGGTCGCGCAGGCGCCGGAACATCGCCATGATGCGGGACGGGTTCTCCCGCCGCGCGGCTCTCTTCTCGGCCTTCGCCGTCTTCCGGCGGGACGCCTCCTCGGCCTTCGCGACCTTGGCGGCCTTGGCGGCCGTCTGTGCGGCATCGCGCTCGGCCTTCTCCGCTCTGCGCGCGGATCTGCGCTCCGCCGTCCTCCGCATAGGTGTCATCCTGCCATCCGGGCGGGCTCCTGATGTGTGTCGCATCCGTTCGTGGCGTTGTCGCTGGCGTCCTCCGCGGTGCGGCGCCGGCGACGTGCCGCTCCGATGCGGTCGACGACGATGCCGACAGAGACGGCGATCACGACCCCCAGCACGGCCGCCAGGAACGGCTGGTTCGCCAGCCAGCTGCCGGCGAGGATGCCGATCGCTGCTCCGTAAAGCCCCCAGGTGGCGCCGGCGATGAGGCTGATCGGCAGGAAGCGGCGCCACGGATATCCGAGCGCGCCGGCGGAGATGTTGACCGCGACGCGGCCGACCGGGATGTATCGGGCTCCGATGATGAGCGTCGCCCCCCGGCGCGCGAGAGCGTGCTGCGCGTACTCGAACGCCGCCTCGATGCGCGGACGGCGCATCCAGCCGAATCTGTTCGTTCCGATCGCACGGCCGAGCGCATAGGCCAGGTTGTCGCCGAGCATCGCGCCGAGTGCGGCGGCGGCGATGAGGGCGAGGATGGTGGGCCAACCACCGGATGCTGCCGCGGCCGCGGCCCCCGCGACCAGCACCGTCTCGCTCGGCACCGGCGGGAACACGGCGTCGACCGCGGCCACGGCGAACATGACGAGCAGCAGCCACGGCGAGGCCGCGGCGGCGATGATGAAGTCGTTGATGGCGTTCACGATCACAACGTTATGAACGGTGGGTAGGGCGGCACATCAACCCAGGGGTGTAGTCGCCTCATACCTCGGTACCCTTTTCGCTCAGGCGGGCCACGTATACTGATCAGCTGGCCATTCGGCCATCTCCCTCACCCTTCGAAGATCGGATGCTGCTGTGCTCGCCGTGCACGACCTCGAGATCCGCGTCGGCGCCCGTGTGCTGATGTCGGGCGTGTCCTTCCGCGTCGCCGATGGCGACAAGATCGGACTGGTCGGCCGCAACGGCGCGGGCAAGACCACCCTGACCAAGGTGCTCGCCGGAGACCTGCTGCCCTCCGACGGCAAGGTCACGAAGTCGGGCGAGCTCGGCTACCTGCCGCAGGACCCGCGCGCCGGTGACCCCGAGATGCTCGCACGCACCCGCATCCTCGACGCGCGGGGACTCGGCACCCTGCAGCTCGGCATCGCGACCGCCTCTCACGAGATGGCCTCAGACGACCCGAAGGTCGCCGACAAGGCGATGCGCCGGTTCGCGAACCTCACCGAGCGGTTCGAGGCGATGGGCGGCTACGCCGCCGAGGCCGAGGCGGCATCGATCGCGCACAACCTGTCGCTGCCGGACCGCATCCTGGACCAGCCGCTGAAGACGCTCTCCGGCGGTCAGCGCCGTCGCATCGAACTGGCTCGCATCCTGTTCTCGGACGCCGGCACCATGATCCTCGACGAGCCCACCAACCACCTCGATGCGGACAGCGTCGTGTGGCTGCGCGAGTTCCTGAAGGGGTACAAGGGCGGGCTGATCGTGATCAGCCACGACGCTGAGCTGGTCGGCGAGACGGTGAACCGGGTGTTCTACTTGGATGCGAACCGTCAGGTCATCGACATCTACAACATGAACTGGAAGAACTACCAGCGTCAGCGGGCGGCCGACGAGGAGCGTCGCAAGAAGGAGCGCGCCAACGCCGAGAAGAAGGCGACCCAGCTGCAGCTGCAGGCGGCCCGATTCGGCGCGAAGGCGTCGAAGGCCGCGGCAGCGCACCAGATGGTCGCGCGTGCCGAGAAGCTGCTCTCGGGGCTGGAGGAGGTGCGCCAGGTCGACCGGATCGCGAAGCTGCGCTTCCCGAAGCCTGCGCCCTGCGGCAAGACGCCGCTCATGGCCTCCGGCCTCTCGAAGTCCTACGGCTCGCTGGAGATCTTCACCGACGTCGACCTCGCGATCGATCGCGGCTCGAAGGTCGTCGTGCTCGGACTCAACGGTGCCGGCAAGACGACGCTGCTGCGCATTCTCGCCGGCGTCGACAAGTCCGACACCGGGCAGCTCGAGCCCGGCCACGGCCTGAAGATCGGGTACTACGCGCAGGAGCACGAGAACCTCGACGTGGGGCGTTCGGTGCTGGAGAACATGATGTCGGCCGCGCCCGACATCAACGAGACCGAGGCGCGCAAGGTGCTCGGTTCGTTCCTGTTCACGGGCGATGACGTGCTCAAGCCCGCCGGTGTGCTCTCCGGCGGCGAGAAGACCCGCCTGTCGCTGGCGACCCTCGTGGTCTCCTCGGCGAACATGCTGCTGCTCGATGAGCCGACCAACAACCTCGATCCCGCCTCTCGCGAGGAGATCCTCGGTGCCCTGGCGCACTACGAGGGTGCCGTGGTGCTGGTCTCGCACGACCCCGGCGCCGTCGAGTCGCTGAACCCCGAGCGTGTTCTGATCCTGCCCGACGGTGTCGAGGACATCTGGAGCAAGGAGTACCAGGACCTCATCGAGCTCGCGTAGCTCGCGCTCGTTGTCCGGGTTTCGGCAGCATCTCGGAGATCTGCAGAATCTCGGATGCTGCGCGGCTGGGCTCTCCGGAATGTTGCAGTTCTCCGAGATCCCGGGCGGGGTGCGTTCACGGGTCATCCACTCGGGTCCTGTCGCCTTTTCGGAGTTCTGCAGCATCTCGGATGCCGGCGGCGGAACGGTCCGGAATGCTGCTGATCTCCGAAGTCTTGTGCGCGAGCGCACTCACACTCCACAGGCGTGGTTCGCGCGCCGGCTCTGCGCAGGCAGGGAAGATCCGCGGGGCTCGGGATACCGATGTCGGGCATGCTCGCGGGCATGGTCAACATCGAACGTGCGCAGCGTGCAGCTCTGACGACACGGGCGCTCGGTGGCGTCGCGCGAACGCGAACCCTGCTCGGCAGCCACGTCAGCAGGCATGACATCGGCCTCGCTCTCGGCGCCGGTCTTCTCCAGCGCGTTCGGCAGGGCTGGGTGGCCGAGCCGGGCGCCGATCGGATGCTTTTGGACGCTGCGCGTCATGGTGCCGTGCTCTCGTGCGTAACCCAGGCGAAGAGGCTTGAACTCTGGGTGCACGACGAGCAGCCCGACCTGCACTGGGCGGCCGACCCGCGGAGTGCAGGAGGCAAGCCCGAACACGTGCACATGCACTGGGCGAAGCCGCTGATTCCGCGACATCCAGATGTTCTGGAGGATCCGATCGAGAATGTGCTCGCCCTCGTGGCCGACTGCGAGCCACACGAGCGGGCCCTGGCGACGTGGGAGTCAGCGATGAACAAAGGATTGGTGTCGCGAGAGGTGCTCGCCCGGCTGCCACTCAAACGCGTCGCGCGCGACCTACTGGCAGAAGCCGTCCCGTTCGCGGATTCCGGGCTCGAGACGTATCTGCGCACCCGTTTGGGCTGGCTTGGCGTGAGGCTCACATTCCAGACCTGGATCGCCGGGCATCGGGTTGACCTGCTGATCGGAGACAGGCTGGTCCTGCAGATCGACGGCGCCACACACACCGGCGCACAGCGCAGCGAGGACATCCGGCACGACGCAGAGCTCCGCCTGATGGGGTACCACGTGATCCGCGTCAGTTACCGCCAGGTGATGGAGGAGTGGCACGTCGTGCAGGACTTGATCATGCGCGCGGTCGCGCAGGGCCTGCACCTGGCGTGACGCGAGGGGCCGTCGCCTCATTGCGGAGATCTGCGAGCTCTCGGAGCCGATCGACGCGATGGCTCCGGTATCCCGCATATCTCCGAGATACCGGCGCTCTCGGGTTCCGGGGCACATCGCGCCGTAGTATGCCGGGGTGGGCATACGCGCGGTCTGCTGGGACTGGAACGGAACTCTGCTCGACGATGTCGAGATCTGCCGGCAGGTGATGAACCAGGTGCTCGAGGCTTACGGTCGCGCACCATTCTCTGACCTGGCCGCCTACCGCTCGACCTTCCGGTTTCCGATCCGGGAGTTCTACGCGGATGCCGGACTCGGCGACGACGTGTTCCTCGCCGCGGCGGAGCAGTATCTCGGCTTGCTGGGAAGTCGTACCGGCGAGGCCGCGCTGCACGCCGATGCAGAGCGCACCATCGCGTCGCTGGCGGATCACGGCGTGACCCAAGTACTCGCATCTGCAACCCTCACTGACCTGCTCACCAGGCAGCTTGAGCCGCACGGCATAGCCAACCGCTTCGACAGGGTCATTTCAATCGCCGATCCGTACCACCCATCGAAGCATCGCGTGATCGCCGACTGGCTGCAGGCATCCTGTTTCTCGCCGGGCGAGGTGCTCATGGTCGGTGACACGAACCACGATCGTGAGATCGCCGCCGATCTCGGCACGCGTTTCATCCATTTCGATCGCGGCCACCAGGCTGCGCAGGCCGGTGCACGCAGCATCCACTCGCTCGAAGAGGTCCTCGCGCTGGTGTGACCCGCGCGGGGCGCTGCATGATCTCGGAGTTCAGCAGCATTCCGGAGGCGAGCGCGGTGCAGCATCCGCGATTCTGCAGATCTCCGAGATGGTGCCGAGACTCGGAGGGATCCAACACGGCGCAACCCGGCGCGAGCCGCGCCAGGGGCGCTGCATGATCTCGGAGTTCAGCAGCATTCCGGAGGCGAGCGCGTGCAGCATCCGCGATTCTGCAGATCTCCGAAATGCTGCCGAGAACCGGGGCCCCGTGAACCTTGGGCCCAGATACCCGGGGATACCGCCTCCCGGCTCAGCGTACCGAGTCCAGCAGCGCGTCCTCGGTCTCAGCGTCCTTGTCACGGCGGCGCCGGGGTGCGCGCGGCGGACGACCCTCGGCCTCCTCCTTCGCCTTGGTGATCTCGGTGCGGATGATGTAGCCGATGAAGATGAAACCCATCAGAGCGAACAGGATCCACTGGATCGCGTACGACAGGTGCGGGCCCGGGTCCTCGGTCGGCTTCTCGAAACCGCCGAGTGCTTCGGCGGACGGGTCCTCGGACACCAGCTGTCCGTAGGCCGACGTGATCACGTCGTCGAGGCCGGTCTGCTCCGCGATCAGCGGCAGGTTGATGGTGGGAACCTGCCCATCCGGCGCGCCGCGCCCCGACGGCGGAAGCTGCTCTCCCGGGCGCAGTCGCGCGATCACGGTCACCTCGCCGGACGGGGGAGCAGGCACAGCCGAGGGGTCGGAGTCCTCGGCCGGTGGCACCCAGCCGCGGTCGACGATGAAGATGCGGCCGTCCTCATTGCGGAACGGTACCAGCACCTCGAACGCGCTCGTCCCGCCGTGCGGCCGGTTGCGGGCTAGCAGCTGCTGATCGGCGAGATAGGTGCCGCGCAGCTCGACGGGCAGCCATTCATCGGAGGGGACGAGCTTGCCGTCCGTGCCGATCGCGTCCGCGAGCGACACCGCGTCGGCGTCGTAGTTCTTCTCGACGAGGGCGATCTGCCGCGCCTTCTCCTCGTTCCTGTCGAACTGCCAGTGCGACAGGAAGACGCAGACCACGGCGAAGAGTGCCGCGACCAGCACGTACACGCCCCAGCGCACCAGACGATTGTTCACTCCGGAAGGCCCTCTCGTACTTCGACGGGGAACTCCCGCGACCGCAGATACTCGCTCAGGAAGCCGACGTGCTCATCGCACGCCAGCCAGACCTTCTTGCGATCCTCGGCATGGATGCGCGGATTGCGCCAGAGAATGTGGTGAGTGGCCGGCAGCCGGCATCCGGCCCGGGAGCACTCCAGCTCTTCGGTCACCGCGCATCGTCCCGTTTCTCATCGATCGTGACGACGGTCGGATGCTGTGCGGCTTCGCCCACAGGCTCCGTGGGTGCCTCGAGCTGCAGCTCGGGCGACTCCGCCAGCACCTCGTCGCTGTCGCTGCCCGCGTTCGCGAACACGACGGCGATGTACGGCAGGATCGCGGCGCCCACGCCGAACGCCCAGGTCCACCAGCCATAGGGCTGCACGAGGACCATCAGGATGAAGCACACCGTGCGGATGCCCATGGTCAGCGCGTAACGGCGCACGCGGTGGCTCGCCTCATCATGCGGCGCCTGCGGCAGAGAGGTGACGGAGGGGGCGGTTCGGGTGTGCTTCACGGTGCCTCAAGCCTACGCCGCGCGCACGCCTGCGGAGCGCGCCGCGGTCGATAGGATGTCCAGCGACCTCGAAGAACTGGAGCACCCATGAGCGCTGACCGCGTCGTCCTCGTCACCGGCGGAAACCGCGGCATCGGCCGCGCGATCGCCGAACGCTTCGTCCGCGACGGATACCGCGTCGCGGTCACCGCCCGCAGCGGCGAGGGCCCGGAGGGCACGCTCACGGTCCGCGCCGATGTGACGGATGCCGCGGCGGTCGACGCCGCGTTCACCGAGGTCGAGCAGAAGCTCGGCCCGATCGAGATCCTGGTGGCCAACGCCGGCATCACGAAGGACACCCTGCTCATGCGCATGAGCGAGGACGACTTCGACAGCGTCGTCTCCACCAACCTCGGTGGAACGTTCCGCGTCGTCAAGCGTGCGTCGAAGGGGATGCTGCGCGCCCGCTTCGGTCGTGTGGTCCTGATCTCCAGCGTCGTCGGCCTGCTCGGCTCCGCAGGGCAGGTCAACTACGCCGCGTCGAAGAGCGCCCTGGTCGGCTTCGCCCGCTCGCTCACCCGCGAACTCGGTGCCCGCGGCATCACGACCAACGTGGTGGCCCCCGGATTCATCGAGACCGACATGACCGCGGAGCTCCCCGAGGAGACGCAGAAGCAGTACAAGGCCAGCATCCCGGCCGGTCGCTTCGCCACCGCCGACGAAGTCGCCGGCGTCGTCACCTGGCTGGCGTCGGACGACGCCGCGTACATCTCGGGCGCCGTCATCCCCGTCGACGGCGGACTCGGCATGGGGCACTGACCCGCAGGTGCATCGCGTCAGCGGTCCACGGCGCTGACCAGCAGCTCCGACAGCCGCTGCGGCGCGGAGAACTGGGGCCAATGGCCTGAGCCGATCTTCACGACCTCGGCGTCGGCGATCGCGTTGTACTCCTCGCCGTAAGGGCCCCACTCGCCGATCTGGCTCTCGAACTCGGCCTGATCGAGGCTGCCCATCAGCAGGGTGACCGGCACGCCGTGCCTGCTCTCCCTGGTGAGGTCGATCGCGTCGGTCGGCACGCGAGCAGGCACGCTCTGGGCGAGTGGTGCGGTGCGCGCCCTCGTCTCGGCATCGAGGTCGTACACGTCCTCGTCCGGGAAGAAGTCCCAGCCAGGGAACGGCACGACGCCGTCGACGAGCGGGAACTCGCTGATCGAGCCGCCCGGATACGGCGGCACAGTGTCGACGAGCACGACGCGACGCACCTGCTCGGGGCGCGCGTCGGCAGCGCCCCAGACGACATTGCCACCGCCGGAGTGCCCCACGAGCACCACCGGCTCGTCCGCCTCATCGATGCGGGCGACGACGGCAGCGACCCAGTCGGCCATGCCGATCTCCGACGACTCCGATGCCGGGGCCCCGACACCGGGCATCGTCATGGCGAATGGCCGATGCCCCGCCGTCTTCAGTGCGTGCAGCACCGGGTCCCATGAGGAGGCGTCGAGCCAGAGGCCGGGTACGAGGATGATGTCCATGACCCGACGGTAACGCCGCCCACCGACATCGGCTAGGGCAGCAGCGGAATGACCTGCGACAGGTCCTGCCGGCCGACCACCAGCGAGGCCGCGGCGCGCACCGCCGGCTTCGCATTGAACGCCAGGCCGAGGCCCGCGACCGCCATCATCCGCAGATCATTCGCCCCGTCGCCGATCGCGACGGTGCGGGATGCCGGGACGCCGAGCTCGGCGGCCCAGGCGAGCAGTGACGAGGCCTTGGCCTCAGCATCCACGATCCCTCCGTCGACCTCGCCGGTGAGCACGCCGTCTGCGACGATCAGGCGGTTCGCCCGCCAGCGGTCCACGCCCAGCCCGGGCGCGACGCCGTCGAGGATCTCGTGGAACCCTCCGGAGACGACACCCACGACCCCGCCGCGCTCGTGCACGGCCGCAGTCAAGTCGCGCACGCCCGGCGTCGGCCGCACCCGTGCACGCACCCGCTCGAAGGCGGATGCCGGAACACCGGTCAATGCGGCCACACGCGAACGCAGGCTGGTCGCGAAGTCGACCTCACCGCGCATCGCCGCCTCGGTCGCAGCCTGCACCTCATCGCGGCGGCCTGCCTCGTCGGCGAGCAGCTCGATCACCTCATCCTGGATGAGAGTGGAATCGGCATCGAGGACGACGAGGAAGCGCGCAGCGGTCACCGTCCGAGCGTAGCGGTCAGCGCAGGACGCGCAGTCCCTTGCCGACGACCGTCAGACCCGATTCGGTCACGGTGAAGCCGCGCTCGATGTCACGTTCGCGATCGACCCCGACGGTGGCGCCGTCCTCGAGGATGACGTTCTTGTCCAGCACAGCACGGTGCACCCTGGCACCCTGCCCGACGTGCACGTTGTCGAAGAGCACCGAGTCGGTGATGGTCGAACCGCCGGACGCGAGAGTCCCGGGCCCGACGACGCTGCGCTCCAGGTGCGTGCCGGAGAGCACGGACCCCTGCGACACGATCGAGTCGATCGCATTGCCGATCCGTCCCACCGCATCGCGGACGAACTTCGCGGGCGGGGCGTTCACGGACTGGGTTCGGATCGGCCACGCCGTGTTGTACAGGTTGAACACGGGCAGGGTCGAGATGAGGTCCATGTGCGCGTCGAAGAACGAGTCGATCGTCCCCACATCCCGCCAGTAGGCGCGGTCCCGCGGCGACGAGCCCGGCACGTCGTTCTGCTTCATGTCGTAGTAACCGGCCTCGCCGCGCGAGACGAAGTACGGCACGATGTCGCCGCCCATGTCATGACCCGACGTGGCCAGCTCGCCGTCGGCCTCGACCGCGGCCACCAGCGCATCGGCGTCGAACACGTAGTTGCCCATCGATGCGAGCACCTCGTTGGGGGAGTCGGCCAGCCCCGTGGCATCCGTCGGCTTCTCGAGGAACTGCCGGATCCGCCCTGTTTCGGCGTCGGCGTCGATGACGCCGAACTGCGATGCCAGCGCGAGCGGCTGCCGGATGCCGGCGACCGTGGCTGCGGCGCCCGACGCGATGTGCGCCTGCACCATCTGCTGGAAGTCCATGCGGTAGACGTGGTCGGCGCCGATGACGACGACGATGTCCGGACGCTCGTCGTTGATGAGGTTCAGGCTCTGCAGGATCGCGTCCGCCGACCCCGAGAACCACCGCTTCCCGAGTCGCTGCTGCGCGGGCACCGAGGTCACGTAGGAGTCCAGCAGCGCCGACATCCGCCATGTCTGGGAGATGTGCCGGTCGAGGCTGTGCGACTTGTACTGCGTCAGCACGACGACCTGTCTGAGACCCGAGTTGATGAGGTTCGAGACGGCGAAGTCGATCAGTCGGTACTGCCCGCCGAACGGCACCGCCGGTTTGGCGCGATCGGCCGTCAGAGGCATCAGCCGCTTGCCCTCGCCGCCGGCGAGGATGATCCCGAAAACCTTCTTGGGTGCCGACATGGCTCCACCATAGAGGGCGGAAGAGGAGATGTACTAGCGTTCCGACTATGCGAGTCGATGTCATTACGAAGGAGTACCCGCCGGAGATCTACGGGGGTGCCGGCGTGCACGTCGCGGAGCTCGTCGCGGCCCTCAGACGGAGCATCGAGGTAGAGGTGCGGGCCTTCGGCGCGGACCGCGACGAGCCGGGCACGACGGCGTACCGGACGCCGGTCGAGCTCGCCGGAGCGAACCCGGCTCTGCAGACTCTCGGCACGGATCTGGCCATGGTCGGCGACATCGCGGGCGCGGACGTCGTGCACAGTCACACCTGGTACGCGAACTTCGCAGGGCACCTCGCGTCGCAGCTGCTCGGCATCCCTCACGTGCTCACCGCTCACAGTCTCGAGCCGCTCCGGCCGTGGAAGGCCGAGCAGCTCGGCGGCGGGTACGCCGTCTCGAGCGGCGTCGAGAAACTGGCCTACGAGAACGCGGCCGCGATCATCGCCGTCAGCGCCGGCATGCGCGGCGACATCCTGCGCAGCTACCCGCAGGTCGATCCCGCGCGCGTGCGCGTGATCCACAACGGCATCGACGTGGAGCGCTGGCGACCCGTCGAGGATGCCGCGTTCCTGCAGAGCGTCGGCATGGACCCCGCCCGCCCGTCGGTCGTGTTCGTCGGGCGGATCACCCGGCAGAAGGGCCTGCCTTATCTGCTGCGCGCCGCCGCAGAACTGCCGCCCGAGGTGCAGCTGGTGCTGTGCGCGGGCGCGCCGGACACCCCTGAGATCATGGCCGAGGTGCAGGAACTCGTCCGCCTGCTGCAGCAGACCCGAGACGGCGTGATCTGGATCGATCGGATGCTGCCGCGAGACGAGCTCTCCGCGATCCTCACAGCCGCGACCACCTTCGTGTGCCCGTCGATCTATGAGCCGCTCGGCATCGTGAACCTCGAGGCGATGGCCTGCGGAGCTGCGGTCGTCGGCACCGCGACAGGCGGCATCCCGGAGGTCGTCGACGACGGCGTCACCGGACGGCTGGTGCCGATCGATCAGGTACAGGACGGCACAGGTACGCCGGTGGATCCGGAGCGGTACGTCGCCGACCTCGCCGCCGTGCTCACGGAGGTCGTCTCCGATCCCGCACGCGCGCGCGAGTACGGCGAAGCAGGTCGCGAGCGCGCCCGTGCGCAGTTCAGTTGGGGCGCGATCGCCGACACGACCGAGGCTCTGTACGCGGAGCTGGTCGGCTGAGCCGATAGGCTGGCAGCATGCCGAGTGCTCTGGAATTCACCGATGTCGTCGTGCGCCGAGAAGGGCGCAATATCGTCGATCACGTGACCTGGGAGGTCTCGGACGATCAGCGCTGGGTCGTGCTCGGCCCGAACGGTGCAGGAAAGACCACCCTGCTGCAGTTGGCCGACACGCTGCTGCACCCGACCTCGGGCTCCGTCACCATCCTGAGTGAGACGCTCGGCCGCACCGACGTGTTCGAACTGCGCCCTCGGATCGGTTTCGCGTCCAGCGCGATGGCGCGCCGGGTGCCCCGCGACGAGACCGTGCTGAACGCCGTGCTCACCGCCGCCTACTCGGTGCTCGGACGCTGGAACGAGGAGTACGAGGACATCGACGAGCGCCAGGCGATGCGCGTGCTCGCCGAGTGGCACCTCGACCACCTCGCAGACCGCCTGTTCGGCACCCTCAGCGACGGCGAGCAGAAGCGCGTGCAGATCGCTCGGGCGATCATGACAGACCCTGAGCTGCTGCTGCTCGACGAGCCGACCTCGAGCCTCGACCTCGGCTCGCGCGAGGAGCTGCTGGGGCTGCTCAGCGGCTACGCGTCCTCGCCGACGACGCCGGCGATGATCATGGTCACGCACCACGTCGAGGAGATCCCGGTCGGGTTCACCCACGTGCTGCTGCTGCGTGACGGCGGGGTCGTCGCCGCCGGCCCGCTCGGGGAGACACTGACCGCGGAGAACCTCAGCACCGCCTTCGGTATGCCGATCGTGCTGACGGCTGACGGTGGACGGTACGCCGCCCGCGCAGCATCCTGACGTCGGTCTGCTAGAATCGATCCTCGGTGCGTTCGCACCGCAGACTTCCCTCGCCCCTGGCAGAATCCAGGGCACCACGTAAGGAATCCCATGAAGACTGACATCCACCCCGAGTACCAGGCCGTCGTGTTCCGCGACCTCGGCTCGGGCGAGACCTTCCTCACCCGCTCCACCGTCACCAGCGACAAGACCATCGAGCTTGACGGTGTGGAGTACCCGGTGATCGACGTCGAGATCTCCTCGGCCTCGCACCCGTTCTACACGGGCAAGCAGCGCATCATGGACTCGGCCGGTCGCGTCGAGAAGTTCAACCAGCGCTTCAAGAACTTCGGTGGTTCCGCCAAGTAAGGCGAATCTCCATGGAGGGCCCCGCTTCGGCGGGGCCCTTTTCCTTTGCTCGGATGCCGTGGATCAGACGTCGATGCGAATGTGATCGCCGTCGATTCCCCAGGGCGGATCGCCAGGGGAGGGTGCCGGCGCGGTCCGAGCGGTCTGGCGATCGCGTTCGATCCCCGCCTCATGGGCTGTCGGGAAGAAGGCAGCGTCGAGACCGCCGAAGGCGCCGCCTGCCAGCCCGCCAGTCGATCCGTATCGTTCTTCGACCGGTCGCCGGGAGTAGAGCGCCCGGAGGCCGATGATGCCCAGCACGATCGGCATCGTGGCCATCGCGACGATGAACAGCACGACGAACCATCCTCTGGCGTCCATATGCCCAGGGTAGGTCTGCCACGAAGCCCCGGCATCCCCCTTCAGGCGGACTTCTCGGCCTCGGGAGTTTCTCTCACAGGCCAGGTGCCGTCGAGCGTCTCCTCCGGCTCGATGCGGCCGATCTTCACGAAGTACTCCGTGAGACTTGCCGCTTGTGCGCGTGCCCAGCCGATCTGCTGGGTGTGCAGTTCACCGGCCGTCTCGGGCAGGGCGAACTCCCGTGCCAGCGCCTGTGCGACGCGGCCGGCGGCGATGGCGTCGGCCGAGGCCTCGTGCGCGCCGTCGAGGGGCACGGCGTAATGCGCGGCGACGACCTCCAGCGTGCGCTTGCCGGGCCGGTATCTGTCGTACGCCTTGTCGATCACGAGCGGATCGATCACCGGTCCTGGCCGCTCGAGCGGCTCTATGCCGTGCCGCCGAGCCTCGTGCGCGAGCAGCGAGAAGTCGTAGGAGGCGTTGTACGCGACGACGGGCACCCCCTGCGCGAACAGCGATCGCAGCGCGCGGGTGATCTGCTCCACCACCTCGACGACGGGGCGGCCATGAGCGCGGGCGTGCGCGGTGGTGATGCCGTGCACGGCGGTCGCACCCTCGGGGATGGGGATGCCGGGATCAGCAAGCCAGGTGCGCGCCGCGATCTCGCGGCCGCGGGCGTCGAGGACGCCGACATGAGCGGTGACGATCCGATCGGACTCGACGTCGACACCGGTGGTCTCGAGGTCGAACACACCGACTCGGGTCAGCCACTGGGGGAGAAGCTGTTCGGGTGCCATGGCTCCACGGTAGGGAAGGGATCGGACATTCCAGGGACGGCATGCCCAGGAGCGTCGATGTCGGGCGGTCGCCATAGACTCGAAGCATGCCCGCATCCCCATACGCCGCACGCCTGAGCAGCATCCCGGTCGAGCGTCGTGAGGCGCCTGTCGCCGGCGGCACGACCGCGTACTGGGTGTACGGCCCGGAGGATGCGGCGACCACGATCATCGCCGTGCACGGCTTCCGCGGAGAGCACCATGGCCTCGAACCGGTGGTCGCCTACCTGCCGGACGTACGGGTGATCTCGCCCGATCTCCCCGGCTTCGGCGAGACCGCGCCGCTGCCGGAGAAGGAGCACGACCTCGGGGCGTACGCCGGCTGGTTGACCGAGTTCGCGGGCGCGGTCGCTCCCGGAGCGGTGATCCTGGGGCACTCGTTCGGTTCGATCGTGGCGTCCGCGGCTGTCGCCGGCGGCCTCGAGACGCCGCGACTGATCCTGGTCAATCCGATCGGCGCACCAGCCCTGGCCGGCCCCAAGGGTGTCATGACGCGCCTGGCTGTCATGTACTACGCGCTCGGCGCGAAGCTTCCCGAGCGGATCGGCACCGCGCTGCTGCGCAACGGCCTGATCGTGCGGGTGATGAGTGTGACCATGGCGAAGACCTCCGACCCGGAGCTGCGCCGGTTCATCCACGATCAGCACGACACCTACTTCTCGCGCTTCGCCGATCGTGACGTGCTGCACGACGCGTTCGTCACGAGCGTTTCGCACGACGTGCGCGCATTCGCGCCCGTCATCGAGGTGCCGACTCTGCTGGTCGCCGCGCAGCGTGACGACATCACTCCCATCGAGGACGAGCGCCGGCTGGCGACGATGTTTCCTGACGCCGAACTCGTCGAGATCGCCGGGGTCGGCCACCTGATCCATTACGAGGCCCCCGCAGAGGCCGCCGGCGCGATCCGCAGGTTCCTGAAGATCCCCGCCAGGTCGCGGGCCTGATCAGGCCTCGCGCCGTGCGAGGCCGATGAGCCCTGCCGCGCGGAACGGGATCACCTCGCCCATGGCGAGGGATGTCTCGGTGCGCTCGACTCCCTCGATCGACAGGATGCGGGCGTCGGTGTCGAAGAGATGACGGGCGTCGCGGCACGCGACTCGGGCGAGCAGGTCGATCGACCCGCTGAGGCCGTGCGCCTGGACGACCTCGGGGATCCGGGCCAGCTCGGCGGTGATCCGGGGCAACTCGGTCTGGCGCACGCCGATGCTGATGAACGCCTGCAGCGGGAAGCCGAGCACCTCGGTCGAGAAGGACCGCTCGTAGGACTGGAACACCCCCGACTCGTCCAGCCGGGCCATGCGCGCCTGGATGGTGTTGCGGGACAGGCCGAGCTTCTCGGCGAGTGCCACGATGGTCACGCGGGGGTCCTCCGCGAGGGCGGAGAGCAGATCGAGGTCGATTCGGTCGAGTCCGGGCATAGTGTCACACGATAGCAGGAACCTACCGGTGCCCACTGGGCAACATGCTCAGGACCATCCCGAATGCTTGAGCGTCGTGTGAAACGGACGTACTCTTCAGGAAGAGGCCGACACCGCCGTCGCGCCCCGTGAAAGCCCCACAAGGGCACCCACGTCAGGAGGACACCGATGTCATCGCACACCACGCCACTCGTCGAATCAGATCTCGATCTCGCCGAGCGCATCCTCGCTCCGGACGGCACTCGCGTGTCGAATCCGCAGCTCGATCCCTACGTCGCCGATGTGGATGCCGCGCAGCTGCGCGCGCTGTACCGCGACATGATCGTCCTCCGTCGCGTGGATTCCGAGGGAGTGGCTCTGCAGCGCCAGGGGCAGCTGGGTCTCTGGGCGCCGTGCCAGGGGCAGGAGGCCGCGCAGATCGGCACCGCCCGCGCGCTGGCGCCGCAGGACTTCGTGTTCCCCAGCTATCGTGAGCACGGCGTGCTGCTGGCCCGCGGTGCTCAGCCCGGCGACTACGTGCGCATGTGGCGCGGCGAGGAGGGCTCCGCCTTCGATCCCGCCGACCTGAACGTCGCTCCGCTGCAGATCATCATCGGCGCGCAGACCCTGCACGCTGTCGGCTATGCGCTCGGCATCCAGCACGACGGCACCGACGAGGTCGCGATCACCTACTTCGGCGACGGCGCGACCAGCCAGGGCGACATGAACGAGGCGATGGTCTTCGCGGCGTCGTACCACGTGCCCGTCGTCTTCGTCTGCCAGAACAACCATTGGGCGATCTCCGAGCCGGTCGGGCTGCAGTCTCAGTTCCCGCTCGCCGGGCGCGCTCCCAGCTTCGGCATCCCCAGCATGCGGGTCGACGGCAACGACGTGCTCGCGTGCATGGCAGCGATGCGCTGGGCGCTCGATCACGCCCGCTCCGGCAAGGGACCGGCGTACATCGAGACGGTGACCTACCGGATGGGTCCGCACACCACTGCTGACGACCCGAAGCGCTACCGTGACGACGCAGAACTGGAGACCTGGCGCCGGCGCGACCCGATCGCCCGCGTCGAGGCCCGTCTGCGTGCGGCCGGCGAACTGAGTGACGAGCAGGCCGCCGAGGCGCAGGCCGACGCGGATGTGCTCGCGCGGGACATGCGTGCCGCCTGTCTCGGCATGGTCACCCGCCCGGCGCTGGCCGTGTTCGACGGCGTATACGCCGAGCCGCACACCGGCCTGGAGCGTGAGCGCGCCGAGTACGCCGCTTACCTCGCGAGCTTCGAGGGGGCCTGAGATGTCGGAGCTCGCACTCGGCAAGGCGCTGAACGCCGGCCTGCGCCAGGCCATGAAGAACGATGAGAAGGTCGTCCTGCTCGGCGAGGACATCGGAACGCTCGGCGGCGTGTTCCGCATCACGGACGGGCTGAAGGACGAGTTCGGCGCGAAGCGCGTGATCGACACCCCGCTCGCTGAATCCGGCATCATCGGCACGGCGATCGGACTGGCGTTCCGGGGGTACCGACCTGTGGTCGAGATCCAGTTCGACGGCTTCGTGTATCCCGGGTTCGACCAGATCGTCTCGCAGGTGGCGAAGCTGCACTACCGCACGCAGGGTCGTGTGAAGATGCCGATCACGATCCGCATCCCGTGGGCCGGAGGGATCGGTGCGGCCGAGCACCACTCCGAGTCGCCCGAGGCCTACTTCGTGCACACCGCGGGATTGCGCGTGATCGCGGTGTCCAACCCGCAGGACGCCTACCGCTGCCTGCAGCAGGCGATCGCCAGCGACGACCCCGTGATCTTCTTCGAGCCCAAACGGCTGTACCACCACAAGGGCGAGGTCGACCTGGAGGCGCCGATCGCGGACGCCCCGCCGATGGGCCTGGCGAAGGTGGTCCGCCCTGGCACGGATGCCACGATCATCACCTACGGTGCGATGGTGCAGACCGCGCTGGACGCCGCCGAGGCTGCGGCCGACGAGGGCATCTCGCTCGAGGTCATCGACCTGCGCTCGCTCTCGCCGATCGACTACGACACGGTGGATGCCGCCGTGCGGCGCACCGGCCTCGTGGTCGTCGCCCACGAGGCGTCCCGCGAGGCTGGTCTGGCTGCCGAGGTGATCGCGAGCATCACGGAGCACTGCTTCGAGTACCTGGAGTCCGCCCCGCTGCGTGTCACAGGGCACGACATCCCGTATCCGCCCGCCAAGCTCGAGAAGTTCCATCTGCCCGATCTGGATCGCATCCTGGACGCGGTAGACCGCGTGCTGGATCGCCCGAACAGCCTCACCGAAGCGATGGGGGAGCAGGCATGATCGCGGAGTTCCGTCTTCCCGACCTCGGTGAAGGACTCACCGAGGCCGAGGTGGTGCAGTGGCTGGTGCAGCCCGGCGACACCGTCACGCTCAACCAGACGCTCGCCGAGGTAGAGACGGCGAAGGCTGTCGTCGAGCTGCCGTCGCCCTACGAGGGCACGGTCTCGTCGCTGCACGCCGACGCAGGCCAGACGATCGCGGTCGGCGCGCCGCTGATCGCCTTCGAGGTCGAAGGGGCGGAGGATGCTGCGCCCGAGGCTCCCGCGGAGGAGAAGGCGCAGCCGAACCTCGTCGGCTACGGCGCCGCACCCGCGGCATCCGGTCGTCCGGCACGTCGGACGCGGCGCTCCGGCGGTGCGCCGGCCGCGGTCGCTGATGCCGCAGTGATCGAGGCCGCACCGCACGACGTGCTGCCGGAGGCGCCCGCGGAGCCGGTGGTGGGCGAGCGTCCGCGCTCCACCCCGCCGGTCCGCGCGCACGCCAAGCGGCTCGGCGTCGACCTGACGCTCATCGCGGCGGAGGTCGGCGACCGGGTGATCACGCGCGCCGATGTCGACGCCTACGCCGAGCGCGTCGGCGCTGCGCCGGTCGCACCCGCTGCGCAGGTCCCGGCCGCAGTGCCCGCAGTGCCGACGGATGGCGCTCGCGAGACCCGCATCCCGATCCGCGGCGTGCGCAAGCACACGGCGGCGGCGATGGTGCAGAGCGCGTTCACCGCACCGCACGTGACCTGCTTCCACACCGTCGACGTCACGGCGATGATGGACCTGATCGCCGAGCTGAAGTCCGACCGCAGCCTCTCGGACCACAGGATCGGTCCGCTGGCGCTGATCTCGAAGGCCGTCTGCCTCGCCCTGCAGCGCAACCCGTCGCTCAATGCGCACTGGGATGAGGCCTCAGGCGAGATCGTGCAGTACCACTACGTGGATCTCGGCATCGCGGCAGCCACAGAGCGCGGGCTGATCGTACCGAACATCCGCGATGCGGATCGGCTCGGCCTCACCGGCATCGCCGATGCGCTGCAGGCGCTGACCGCGACGGCGCGCTCGGGGAAGACCAGCCCGGCGGAACTCGCAGGCGGCACGTTCTCGATCACCAACATCGGGGTGTTCGGCATCGATGCGGGCACGCCGATCCTGCCTCCCGGCCAGTCCGGCATCCTCGCCGTCGGCGCCGTGCGCCGCCAGCCGTGGGAGTATCGGGGCGAGATCGCGCTGCGTCAGATGATGACGCTGAGCGTGTCCTTCGACCACCGTCTGGTCGACGGGGCCGAAGGGGCGAAGTTCCTCAAGGACGTCGCAGACATCCTCGAGCAGCCCGGCCGCGCGATGCTCTACTGACCGATCAGGTCAGCCGTCGGTGCTGTCGGCGAGAAGCGCGGAGAGCGCCATCGCCGACAGCACCCGCGCCGTCTCGGCGTGCGCACGCGCGGACGACCGGGTCGAGTGCGGCGTGGAGTTGATCAGGCCGAAGCACGCCTGCACACGCAGGCGCTGATCCTCCGGGCCGCCGGTGCGCAGGTGCGTGAGTGCGGCGATCCAGAGGTCGATGTAGGTGCGCTGCAGCCGGCGCACCTCAGCGCGGTCGGCGTCAGCCAGATGGGCGACATCGCGGTCCTGCACGCGGATGACGTCGGCGTTGCCGAGGGCGAACTCGACGTGGAAGCCGATCAGGGCGCGCATCCGGCTCGGGGCATCCGTCGCCGCGTCGGAGACGCGGGTGCCCCCGCTGACGAGATCGGCGCTCACCCGGGTGAGCACCGCGCCCAGCAGCGCCTGCTTGCCGGGGAAGTGCCGATAGACCGCGGGTCCCGAGATCCCGACGGCGGCACCGATCTCCTCAAGGCTCACGCCGGAGTATCCTCGCGCGGCGAACAGCCTCGCGGCGGCCTCCAGGAGCGCATCCGTGCGCTCGGCCTTGGCGCGGTCACGCGCCGTGCTCGTGCTCGTCATCGCAGCAGGTCCTCGCAGTTCGGGTTAGTGAACACTAACCGAAATCGGGATGCCGCCACGAGAATGTGACGGAGCCGTGATCCGTCAGGCCGGGACTGCGGCGAGGAGACGCAGGCCGCCGCCGTCCATCGCGAAGGCGTAGGCAGCGCCGTTGCCGATGCGTTCTCCTGCTGCGGGCAGTGATCCGCCGGAGACGTGCTCGAGCAGCGCTCGGATCACACCGCCGTGGGTGCAGATCAGCACGGACTCGCTGCGCGGCGCCGAGCGCCGTCGGGCGGCGCGGTCGATGCGTGCCAGCGAGTCCAGGGCGCGCGTCGTGAGCTGCTGCACGGTCTCTGCCCCGGGGATCTCGTCGCGACGCGCTCCGAAGCGCTCCGTGTACTCATCCCAGAGCAGTCCCTCGGCCTCACCGAACTCGTGCTCTCGCATGCCCCTCGTGAGCACCGGTGCGGGGAGGCTCAGTTCTTCGGCGATGATCAGGGCCGTCTCCTGCGCACGGGAGAGCGGGCTGGCGTAGACGTGATCGAAACGCTGCCCCGACAGCTGCGCAGCAGCCGCCCGCGCCTGCCCACGCCCGGTGTCGTTGAGCGGGATGTCGGTCGACCCCTGAATGCGGCCCTCCTGGTTCCAGTCGGTCTGGCCATGGCGGACGAGAGTGAGAAGAGTCACCCACCGACCCTATCGGCGAGAGCTGAGAGGACCTCGCTGGTGCCGCCGCGGACGACGGCATCGGCCCAGGCGTCCGCCCTCGTCGGCTCGTGGTTCACCAGCACGATCGGGATGCCGCGTCGGCGGGCGCGCTCGATCACGCGGAGTCCCGAATTCACCGTGAGCGAGGTCCCCGCCACCAGCAGGGCCTCGGATGCGTGCACCAGCGACTCCGAGATGCGGAACCGGTCGGCCGGCACATACTCGCCGAAGAAGACGACGTCGGGCTTGAGCATGCCGCCGCAGACCGTGCACGGCGGGATGATGAAGCCGTCCGTGCTCTCGGGCGCGACGTCGCCGTCGGGGTTCATCACGATGTTCTCGGGAACGGTGATCCAGGGGTTGAGCTGCTCGATGCGGGCGCCCACGTCGCGGCGGTCGAAGACCTGTCGGCAGTCCAGGCACTGCACCCGGCGCATCGTGCCGTGGATCTCGACGACGCGCGTGCTGCCCGCGCTCAGGTGAAGGCCGTCGACGTTCTGTGTGACGACGCCCGTCACTGCACCGGCGCGCTCCATCGTCGCGAGCGCACGGTGTCCGGAGTTCGGCTGCACGGAGGCGAACGTGCGCCAGCCGAGGTGGCCTCCCACCCAGTAGCGGCGGCGGGCCGCCTCGTCGCCGAGATAGGTCTGAATCGTCATCGGGTTCGCGCGCGTGCGCGCCCCGGCGCCGCGATAGGCCGGGATGCCCGAGTCGGTGGAGATTCCGGCGCCGGTGAGCACCGCCGCGCGACGCCCCTCCAGCACTGCCGCGGCCTCGTCGATCTGCTTCTCGCTCGCCCCCGTGTCCACCACGCGAGTCTAGGGTCACCACCGTGTGGCGGGAAGATGGTCGTATGCATCTCATCGCCCTCGACGACCCGGACGACCCGCGTCTGGACGACTACCGTTCACTCACGGATGTCGCGCTGCGGCGCGCACAGGAGACCGAGCGCGGGCTGTACATGGCCGAGTCGCCGAAGGTGATCGAGCGGGCGCTGGCGGCAGGACACCGCCCGCGATCGGTGCTGGTGCAGCAGAAGTGGGTCGAGCAGGTGCGCGGGATGGTTCCCGAGGGGACCACGGTCTTCGTCGTGCCGGATGCCGTGTCCGAGGCGCTGACCGGATTCGCGGTGCATCGCGGTGCGCTGGCGGCGATGCACCGACCTGAGCTGCCGAGCGTCGGCGAACTGGTCCGAGGACTCCCGGAACGCTCTCGCGTGGCAGTCCTGGAGGGGCTGACCGACCATGCGAACGTCGGCGCCCTGTTCCGAGCCGCGGCGGCGCTCGGCATCGACGCGGTGCTGGTCTCTCCGGCCTGCGCGGATCCGCTGTACCGACGGTCGGTGCGGGTGTCGATGGGGACGGTGTTCCAGGTGCCGTGGACGAGGATCCCGGAGTGGCCGGCAGGCGTCCGTGTGCTGCAGGAGAACGACTACGTCGTGGCCGGCATGACGCTGGGGGAGGAGGCGATCGCCCTCGACGAACTCGTCGCCGAGCGCTGCAAGAGGCTGGCGCTCGTGTTCGGCACCGAGGGCGACGGGATCTCTCCCGAGACCGACGCGCTTCTCGATCGCCGTGCGACGATTCCCATGATGGGCGGCGTCGACTCGCTGAACGTGGCCGCTGCGTCGGCCGTGGCGTTCTACGCGACGAGGTGACAGACTCCTCCTGCTTCCGTGGACGCCCGCGGCTCGCTCGATCGAGCCCCTGCGGACACGATCGGTGGTGGTGAGGAGCGTTTGAGCGGCGGGTCGTGCTTGACCCTGACGTCGCGTCAGCCTCGATGCTCGGGGGATGTCCATGATCGAGCTCACTCCACGCCGTGGCAGCGACCCCGGGCCTGCCACACGCATCGACGACCAGGGCCACCCCGCGCTCAGGCGGGTCGCCGACGTCCTCCGCTCCCGCGCGGCCACCCCGCGGACGCTGCTTCTCGACGACGCTGACAGCATCGATCAGGCGGCTCTCTCCGGCGTTCGGGTGGAGTCGATCTATTCGACCCCGAAGCATGCGGAGGAGGCGACGGGTCTGCGCGACCGCATGAGTGGCGCGGACCAGTTCATCGTCGCGGAGGACACGATGCGCTCGCTGCTGCCGCGGGACAACGCGTCGCGGGTACTGGCCCTGGCCCGTGCACCGAGACCCGCCCGGTGGGCGGATCTGGCCGCTGCATCCGGCGACGTGCTGGTGCTTGATGGAGTCCGGATCACCGGGAACGTGGGCGCGATCATCCGCAGCGCCAGCGCGCTCGGCGCATCCGGAGTCGTCCTGGTCGACAGCGGACTGGGCACGGCCTTCGATCGTCGCCTGGTCCGGGCCAGCCGTGGCCTGGTGTTCGCGCTGCCGACGCTGCTTGCCGATCGAGACGATGTCGTGTCCTTCCTGTCCACGACGCGGATGCCACTTCTGGGTCTTGCTGCCGACGCACAGGCCCCGCTCGAGCACATCAGCCGGCGCTATGGCCGAGCGGCGATCCTCTTGGGATCGGAGCGATTCGGGCCGTCCGAGCAGCTCGAGGCGGCGGTCGCCGCACGCTACTCGATCCCCATGGAACCGGGCGTCGAGTCGTTGAACGTCTCGGTGGCCGCCGCCCTGGCGCTGTACGAGCGCCGGTGAAGCGGATGCCGAAAGGCGAGGACGACTGCGTCCGAAACGACGACTCGCCACGGTATCTAGGACCCGAGTCTCGCCATCGAGCCGAAAGCCGGAGGTCGTGGGTGGCGGGTTCGTTCTGATGGCGGCGATGCGCGCGAAGCGGAGGTGCCCGGCGCCGGCGGAAACCGTCCGAACGGCCCCAGCTGAGGTCTGCCTACGATGGATCGGTGATTCCCCCGAGCACCGAACGTCTCCGCTTCCGGCGCATGCAGCCCGCTGATCTCGATCTCATGGCCGGCATGCTCGGCGATCCGGAGGTCATGCGCTTCTATCCCGCTCCGAAGACACGCGAGCAGGCGGCCGCCTGGATCGCCTGGAACGAGCAGAACTATGCGGAGCACGGGTTCGGGCTGTGGATCGTGGAGACCCACGATGGCGAGTTCGTCGGCGACTGCGGGCTGACCTGGCAGGACGTCAACGGCATTCGCAGGCTGGAGGTCGGCTACCACGTCGTGACGGCGCGGCAGGGCCGCGGATACGCCACGGAAGCCGCGACCGCCTGCCGCGACTACGCGCGGGACGTGCTGGGGTCGCACGAGCTGATCGCCATCATCCACCCGGACAACAGCGCGTCGGAGGGCGTCGCCCGCAAGCTGGGCATGTCCCGCCTCGAAGACGATCACGGCGGGAGCCGGCCGGTCAGGACTGTGCTCGGCGTGCGATTCTCATGAGTCGTGCGCCCTCTGCTTCGGCGCCGGGAGCTGGCCCGCCAGCATCGCGGTGAGCGCGATCGCGAAGCCGAGCAGCTGGATCAGGGTGAGAGCCTCGCCGGCGATCACGGCGCCGAGCGTCGCGGCCACGAGCGGGGAGAGCAGCCCGAGCAGCGCGGTCGCGGTGACCGGGAGACGGCGGATGCCGTTGAACCAGATCGTGTACGTCAGCAGCGCCCCGACCAGGCCGAGCCAGGCGTAGCCGAGCCAGGCCGCGCCATCGATGTCGGCCGGCACGCCGTCGATGAGCAGCGCGGGCAGCAGGAGCACCAGACCCCCTGCGGTGAGCTGCCAACCCGCCAGGCCGACGGGGGAGACTCCCTCGGGGCGGCCCCACTTCTTCGTGAGCACGACGCCGGTACCCATCGAGACGGCCCCGGTGAGACCCGCGAGGATGCCGAGGGGCGACATCGCCGCGTCCGGGCCGAGCACGACGAGCGCGACGCCGATCATGCCGAGCACGCCCCATCCGACCCGCCAGCGTGAGAGCTTCTCGTGCAGGATCGCCACGGCCAGGAAGGCGATCACGATCGGCTGCGCTGCGCCGAGGGTGGCGGCCACGCCTCCGGGCAGCTGCTGGGCGGCGAGGAAGAGCAGCGGGAAGAAGGCGCCCATGTTCAGCGTGCCCAGTACCAGGCTCTTCCACCACCACGATCCGCGCGGCAACTGCCGGGCGATCAGCAGAGCGATGAGCCCGGCAGGGAGCGCACGCATCATGGCCGCGAACAGGGGGTGGCCCTCCGGCAGCAGGTGCGTGGTCACGATGTAGGTCGTGCCCCACACAGCGGGGGCCAGCGCGGTCAGCGCCGTCCAGCCCGCTCGGTTTCCGCTGCCCGGTGCGGTGCTCGAGGGTGCGAGTGGGCTTGTCGTCGTGGTCATGCTTCCATGGTCGACGCGACAAGAGTATGAGTCCAACGCATTGTTGTCATTGCAACTATGAACTGAGATCATCAAATGATGGAGCTTCAGCAGATGCGTTACGTGGTCGCGGTGGCGCAGGAGCGCAGCTTCACGCGGGCGGCCGAGCGATGCCACGTCGTGCAGTCCGCGCTCAGTCATCAGATCAAGGCCCTGGAGCGCGAACTGGGCGTCACACTGTTCGCCCGCAGCAGCCGCCGCGTCGAGCCCACGGCTGCGGGCGAAGCGTTCCTGACGTCGGCCCGCGCCAGTCTCGATGCCGCCGACCGCGCTATCGCCGATGCCGCGGCGGCCTCCGGGCAGATCCGGGGAACGCTGAACGTGGGTGCGATCCCGACGGTCACCGCCATCGACCTGCCCCAGGCGCTGGCAGCATTTCGAGGACTCCACCCCGCCGTGCGCGTCGGCGTGAGGACCGGTGGCAGCGACGAGTTCCTCACCGCGATCGCGGAAGGATCCATGGACGTGGCACTGCTCGGGCTGCCGGAGGAGCGAGCGCACCGCGGAGTCGCCATGCGGACCCTGGCTCACGAACGCCTCGTCGCCGTCGTAGGCGGCGACCACCCGCTGGCCGGACGATCCCGGTGCCGCCTGCGGGACCTCGGCGACAGTACGTTCGTGGACTTCCCGCCCGGGACGCCTGGGCGGGCCCAATCGGATCTCGCCTTCGAGCGCGCGGCGCTGCGCCGTGAGGTCGCGTTCGAAGCGATGAGCATCGACCTGATTCTGGGTCTGGTCCGGAATGGGCTCGCTGTCGCTCTGCTCGCGCCCGGTCTGATCCCCGAAGCAGGCGACTTGCACTCGATCGCGCTCGCTGACGGACCCACCCGCGTCCAATGTCTGGCGTGGAGCGACTTCAACGCATCACCGGCCGCGCGAGCCTTCGTCGAAAGTCTCTGAGCGGAGGGGCTGCCCGCACCGGTCGAGCGATGACGCTATGGTGACCTGATGACGGGCAACGACGACCGACCGGCCAGCCTCGATCGTGCCATCACCTGGACGGGTGTGGGCGCGGTCACGGCTCTCGCCGCACTTCTCGCGATGTTCAGCGCCTGGGGCTTCGTGAGCTCGAGCCCGCGCGCTGACAACGTCGGCGAAGAAGGGTTCTCCGTCGTCATCGGAGTCTTCTGCCTGCTGCTCGCCGCGGCGATCGCCCTTCCTGCCGGATGGGCGCTCGGACGCGGGGCTGATGCGGCGAGGCGACCTGTGCTCCGGGCGCTGCCGGCGATCGTCAGCGTCGCGTGGGTGGTCCTGGCCATTGTCCTGCTGAACGCGGGGATCGCGAACGTCCTCACCTCGATAGTGATGCTGCACCTCCCGCTGCCGTTGCCGTTGCTCGTCACGATCTCGGTCGTCACCGCGGGCACCGTTCCCGTCGGGATCGGGCTTCTCGCGGCGTTCATCATCCTGGTCTCTGTCCGAGGCAGCCGCCGTCGCACGCAGTTCTTCATCGGTGCCGAGGGATCCGTCGACAGCTCCGAATCACACGCTCGAAAGTCACTTCAAGCTGAGGTTTAGGGTTAGAGGCGAAAGTGTGTTCGAATGTCGGCTGCCTTCGCTTGAATAGAGGGTATGAACGGCGTCGTCGACAATCTCGAGCAGCTCGCGGAAGAGCTTGCTTCGATGGTCGATGACGCGTTTGCGGGGGAGCAGATCGCCGGACTGCCGGACGACGACTTGATGCGGCTGTTGGACGTCAGCGGACGGGTGCGGCGGCGGCTCGACGCGGTCCAGATCGAGGCAGCGGTGCAGGTGCAGGTGCAGGAGCGGTCGGACCGGTTCCGCGACGAGCGACTGACGGCAAGGCATGGCTGCGATCGACCGGCGGATCTGCTCTGCATGGTGATGCGTATCGATCGAGCCGGCGCGAGCCGGCTGTGCGGATGAGATCAGTGATCGAGGGCGCGATCTTCGAATGCGGCGTCGATGTCGACGTTCGGCAACGGGGGAATCCGGTCGTCGCGGAGCGCGCGGCGTGCGGTGATCACCCAGCCGAGCGGGATCGCGGCGCCGGTTGCCACCCCGACGGTCACGCCACCGAACACGGTGAACCAGCTGCCCGCCACGAACCCGGTGCCGACCCCCGCAGCCGCGCCCACCGCACAGTAGACGAGAAGATGGACGGCGAAGCTGCGGACACGCTGCAGTACGCGCCCGATCAGGCGGAGGGGCCATATGCCGAGCACCATCATCACGAGACCGATCGGCGCGGCGAGGAACAGGGCGAGGACTCCGATGAGGAGGCCGACGAAGAACCCGCCGACAGCGCGCGCCGGATCGATGTAGAGCGGCAGCAGGCTCGTCGCGAGCGTCAGCGGAAGCAGGATCAGGAACGCGAGCCATGCCCACAGCGCGCCGCGCATGAACTCCCGCTCGGTGAACGCCATCGGCATCTCCGCGCTGCGCGGTGACTCAGTGTTCACGCCGGGACCCTGTGCACGCGCGGCTCGCCGATGGCGGAGACCGCGGACCCGTCGAGGTGGTCGTCCCCGTCGAGAGCCCGCTTAGACGCATGCCGCCATCCGAACGTCACCGAGATGGCGGCGGCGACCGCGAACGCCAGCGAGAGCACAGCGGCGCCCGGAGCGGGACCGCCGGCGAAGATCGCGCTGACGACCAGACCGATGACGGCGCCGAGCCCGGCGAAACACGCGAGGTGCACCCCGCGAGGCCGCACGCGCCGCAGGCACCAGCCGAGCACCCAGGCGACCGGGCTGAACACGGCCATCGCAGCCAGTGAGATTCCGCCGCCGAACAGCAAGCCGTAGCCGACGATCACGAGGGCGCCTCCTCCCGCCCCGAAGAGGACGGGCAGAACGATCAGACAGGCGACAAGGATCGCCAGGAAGAGTCCCCATGCCGCCCACATTCCGCGTAGGAACTCGGCGAACGTGAACCCCATCGGACGCTCCGGCGACCTGGTGCGGGGGAGATCGGCACTCACCGCACCCGCCCTTCCCGGTGCGTCGTTATGCCCTGTGCGACGGCCCACCCGGCAGGTACTGCGATGGCCGCGACGACCGCGAGACCGGAGCCGCCGGGCGTGAACCACGCGCCGAAGAGCACCCACCACACGCCGCCGATGGCGAAGCCCAGAACGGCGAACGCGGCGAGGTGGAGCAGGACGCTGCGACAGCGGTCGAGGGCGAATCCGAGCAGGCAGCCGAGCGGACTGAACAGGATCACGGCGATACCGAGAGGCACGGCCAGGACGAGTGGGAAGGTGGCCAGCTGTGAGGCGAAGAGATCCCCGCCGCAGAGCATCGGCCCGTCGCCGGTTCCCCCGCAGGAGTAGATTGACACCTCCTGTCGGCGCTCGGCTGCATACGCCGCCCACACACCGACCAGTGTGATCACCCACACGGCGCCCAAGGCGATCACGAACGCGGGAACGTGCTCCTTCGGCCGCACCGGCATGTTCACGCCCTGACCTCGGCGATCTGGTCGAGAAGATCACGGGTGACGCCGCGGATACCCGGCATCCGCAGGAACGGCAGCGCGACGGAGAAGAGCCGCAGCGCCGTGTCGAGCAGCCGCTGCGTACTGCGGTGGTCCGCGCTGTCGTCGTACGTCCAGCGCAGCACGAGGCCGAGATAGAGCACGAACAGGGTGTCCGGCATCCGGCTCGCGATGTCATCGGGGACTCGATGATCGGCGCCGTCGATCGCTCGCCGGATCAGGCCGACCGTCAGGTCGCGGGACGGCGACGACTCCCGCGACAGCGGGTTGATGGGGGAGTCCGGCGCGATCATCGCACTGAGGAAACCTGGAGCCACCTTCTTGTACGGCTCCAGGTTCGCCAGCCCGGTCTCGAACACGACGCGCAGCCGATCGACCAGTCCGGTGACGCCGTCCAGCTGCGGCACGGCGATGCGCGCGTGGTCGCTCTGCACCTGCTCGTACAGCTCCTGCACCAGGTGCGTCTTCGACGGGAAGTAGTAGTAGGCGTTGCCGACCGACACCCCCGCCTCCGCGGCGATCAGGCGGATCGTCGTGTCGGGATAGCCGCGCTCGATGAACGACGTGATCGCTGCATCCTTGATCCTGCTGCGGGTCTGCTCCGCCTTGGGAGTGAGCTCAGAACTGAACATGTTCAAATACTAGCCCGCAACAGCCACCATCGATACCCCCGACTCAGTTCAGCGCGTGCAGCGCGGCCGCGGCCTCCGGCGCGCGATCCGTGGAACGGAGGGCTTCGGCCATGAGGTACCCATCGGTGAGCGCGTCGCCGGTGATCATGACCCGCACGAGTTCGACGCCGCAGGCCCCCCTGATCTCGTCCGCGCACGCGGCCAGCACGCGCGTGCTGACCTCGTCGTTGTGCGGCAGATTCTCACCGTCGATCCGCCGGACGGCATCGCGCAGCGCGGCACTCACCAGGTTCGACGCCCGCTCCTTGACGTTCACCACATCGAGTTCGAACACCCGTAGATCGTGCCCGGAGGGGATCGGTCGCCACTCGAACGACGCGTGCACCCGGTGCTGATGCCCGCTCGCGCCTGTGAGCTCCCGCACCGGAAGGTCGGTCGCGCGGCAGCGCACGTCCACGAGCTTGTACCAGTAGAACAGCGGGAACGCGCCGTGCGATCCGGGCCGCAGCACCACGACCTCACCCGCGCCGTCCGGGGCGCCCTTCGGCTTGCGGATGATCGGCTTCCCGTTGCGCGTGCGGATCGCCGTCCATCCCTCCTCGACCGTCACGATGAAGAGCTTCAGCAGGGCCGGGACGACGAGCAGGACCGTCAGGAACATGGTGCCCGTCTTCAGCAGGCTCATCGTCCCCTTGGCGCTCATCATGGTCAGGAGCATGTCCATGCCCCCACTGTGCCCGCCGGCGCGGGCGCTGGGATGCAAAAGGCGCCCGGATCAGGAGCTGTTCAGTCGGCGTTCTCCGAGAGTTCCGCCAGAGTCCGGGTGACGAGCTCGGCGACGGGCCCGAAGACTCGCGATCGCTCCTCAGGCACCAGCCCGATGCGCGAGCGACGGTCCAGCACGTCATCCGCAGTGAGCGCCAGCTCCGAGCGCACGGCAGTGACCACGTCGCCCCTGGTCACAGGCAGGCCCTCCACCAGCGGCTCCGCCGGCGTGACCGCGGCATCCACCAGCCGAAGAGAAGCCGTCCGACTCGGACGCTGCGGCAGGCCGCGCAGCCGCGCGACGAGATCCACCGCATCCTCCGCCATCCGTCGGTAGGTCGTCAGTTTGCCGCCCAGCACCGACACGAACCCCTGTTCGGATGCTGCCACGAGATGTTTCCGCGAGACGTCGGCCGAGGAACCCTCACCGCTGTCCACGAGCGGGCGCAGCCCGGCGAATGCACCGCGCACCCGGTCACGCCCGATCGGCTGCGCGAGCACCCGGTTCACGCTCTCGAGCAGGAACTCGATTTCGGCCTCGGTGGGCTCCGCCACCCGCGGCACCGACCCCGGGGCATCCTCGTCGGTCAATCCGACGTAGACGCGCCCGTCCAGCTGCGGCAGAGCGAAGACGTAGCGGCTGATCGAACCCGGATGAGGGATGGTCAGCGCGGCTGCAGGATGCCCGAGATCGGCGGCATCCAGCACGATGTGCGTTCCGCGACTCGGTCGCACCGCGATAGCCGGATCGAGGGTGCCGGCCCACACTCCTGTGGCGTTGACCACGGCCCGGGCGCGGATCTCGAGCCGCTCGCCGGTGAGCACGTCTTCGAGAGTCGCTCCGTCGCCGCGCACCGTGACCGCACGCACGCGGGTGAGGATGCGTGCGCCGAGACTCGCAGCGGTGCGCGCCACGGTCACCACGAGGCGTGCGTCGTCGACGAGTTGACCGTCGTAGGACAGCATGCCGCCGCGCAGACCCTGTGCGGCGAGTGCCGGCACCAGCCGCTGCGCAGTGCGCGCCGACACCACCCTCGGGCCGGGCAGGGTCTTCCGAGGCGTGTGCGCCCGCATCCGCAGCAGATCGCCCATCAGCATCCCCACTGCGCCTGCGGAGCGCTGCGAGAACGTGACGCCGTGCGCGAACGGCAGCAGCTGGGGGAGCGGACGGATCAGATGGGGCGCGATCACGGTCATCAGCAGGTGCCGCTCGATCGCGCTCTCCTTGGCCGTGGCCACGTCTCCGGTGGCGAGGTAGCGCAGGCCGCCGTGCACGAGCTTCGAACTGAAACGGCTGGTGCCGAAGGCGAGGTCCTCGCCCTCGACGAGCACGACGCTCAGACCGCGCGATGCGGCATCCAGCGCGGTGCCGACGCCGGTGATGCCACCACCGACCACGAGGACGTCGACCGTCTCCTCGGCCGCGCGTTCAAGATCGCTCCGGCGCCGCTCGGCGTTGAGATCGGCGGATGCGGTGGTCACGGTCGCAGCAGCCCGTCCAGTGCGGCGCGCAGCTCGCGCTCCCAGGCGTCCTCGTCGATGAGCTCGGCGACCGTGCCGTGCGAGAGCACAGCCGACTGGGCGACGAGCAGAAGCATCACCGCGATCTCCTGCGCGGGTGCCTTGCGCACGGTGCCGCCCTGCTGCGCGGCGTCGATCGCCTGCGCCAGCCAGCCGATGATCATTCGCTGGCTCGAACCGACCCGCTGCAGCGTGTAGCGCGTGAACGCCTCAGGCTCCTCGGCGAGGAGCCGTCCGTACACCTCGTCGCCGCGGAAGAGGCGAATGAAGCGCAGCACGTCCTCGACGACGTCATCACGGTCGCGGTCGCGTGCGGGGAAGCGGGCCAGGATGCCGGCGGCGCGACGCAGCAGCGCCGTACGGACGACATCGTCGGCATCGCTCCAGCTGCGATAGATCGTGGGGCGGCTGACCTCGGCGCGGCGGGCGAGCTCTGCGATGGTCACGTCGTGCACACCGCGGCGCACCATGACCTCGTCGGCCGCGTCCAGGACCCTGCTCTGCGTGGCATCCCAGGTCGGCAACACCACGGCCGGAGTGATCTCTTCGAGTTGACGTTCTTCCACAATGTGTCACACTGTAACGCATGATCGACGAAAACGGCAGAGTCGCCGAAGACGCGCCGATGCGCTGGAACGGCTGGGGCGACGCGGCCAAGGAGAAGGATCTCCCGCGCGCCGTGCGCACACTGCTGCCTCTGCTGCTGGGGCGGATCCGCCGTCCGGAGCCCGCTGTCCTGCTGCCGGATGTGGTGCTCCCGGCATCCGCTCTTACGGCGGAGGACCTCGCCGTCTTCGGCGCCGTCGTCGGTGCCGAGCACATCGACGTCTCGCTCGAAACGCGCGTGCGGCACGCGGGGGGCAGGTCGACTCCCGACCTGCTGCGCCGGAGGATGCTGCGCCAGAATGCCCCGGACGCGATCGTGCGCGCCGGCAGCCATGCCGACGTGGTCGCGTGTCTCGCGATCGCCGCCGAGCGCGACCTCGCCGTGATCCCGTTCGGCGGAGGCACCAGCGTGGTCGGCGCGCTCGACCCTGAGCGCGGCCGGCACCGTGCGGTGATCAGCCTCGACCTGCGCCGGATGTCGGGGCTGATCGCGCTCGACGAGGTCAGCGGCGAGGCGATCCTCGCGGCCGGCACCACCGGGCCTGACGCGGAAGCGCTCCTCGCCGCCCACGGGTACGAGCTCGGCCACTACCCGCAGAGCTTCCGCTATGCGACGATCGGCGGTTTCGCGGCCGCGCGATCGTCAGGGCAGAACTCGGCAGGCTACGGCCGGTTCGAGACCATGGTCACCGGCATCCGCGTCGCGACGCCAACGGGCGAGCTCGAATTGGGGCGGTCGCCCGGGTCAGCGGCGGGCCCCGACCTGGTGCGCGTGTTCCTCGGGTCCGAGGGCATCTTCGGCGTCATCACGGAGGTCCGCGTGCGTGTGCATCGGGTGCCGCGTGAGCGGGTCTTCGAGGCGTGGACGTTCCGCGACTTCGCCTCGGGAGCCGACGGCCTGCGCCGAGTCGCGCAGCAGGGCGGCGGTCCGACCGTGATCCGGCTGTCCGATGAGGCCGAGACCGCGGTCAGCCTCGCGCAGGTGGGCAGGATCGGCAAGCTTCTGGCCAAGGGCGCGAGCGTCATCACCGTGTACGAGGGCGACGACATCGCCGGCCGCCGTGCACGCACCGCGGAACTGCTCACCCAGTCGGGTGGTACGTCGACCGGGCAGGGCGCCGCCGAGGACTGGCTCGTGGGCCGCTTCGACGGACCCTACCTGCGCGACTCCCTGCTCGATGCCGGCGTGTTCTGCGAGACGCTCGAGACCGCGACCACCTGGTCGAACCTGCAGAGCCTCCGCGATGCCGTCGAGAGCGCGCTGCGCGAGGGGTTCGCCGCCGAGGGCGCGAAGAGCTACATCATGTGCCATGTCTCGCACATCTACCCGACCGGGGGCTCGCTGTACTTCACGGTGCTCGCCGGCCTGCGCACCGAGCCGTTGGAAGCCTGGCAGCGGGTGAAAGCTGCCGTGAACGACGCGATCATCGCCAGCGGCGGCACGATCAGCCATCACCACGCCGTCGGGCGCGATCACGCCCCCTGGCTCGAGCAGGAGATCGGCGAGACCGGGGTGCGCATCCTGCGCGCCATCAAGCGTGAGCTCGACCCCACCGGCATCCTCAACCCGGGCGCCGTGGTCTCCGAGCGGGACGCCTGAGGTGGGCGAACACATCGCCCTGCTGGCCAATCCGTACGCCGGCAAAGGACGGGGGCGTGACGCCGCGGATGCCGCGCTCGCGCACCTGCGTGCGCGCGGCGCCGAGGTTCGGACCTATGCCGGTCGCTCCGCGACGGAGACTGCGGCACTGGCAGCACGGGCGATCGCTGAGCGTCCCCGCGTACTGGTCCTGGTCGGCGGCGATGGCACGCTCTCCGGCATCCTCGGGGCGGTCCGCGACACGGATTTGCCAATCGCGCTCGTCGCGGCCGGGACGGGCAACGACCTCGCGCGTGCGCTCGGGCTTCCCAGACACGATGCGGCTGCCGCGGCGGAACTCGCCCTCACCGGCGTCGCGCGCAGGATCGACGTCGGCGAGATCCGAACGCCCGCCGGAAGCACCCCGTTCCTCACCGTCGCCGCGCTCGGCTTCGACGCCAAGGTCAGCGACCGCACCAATCAGCTGCGCTGGCCGCGCGGCAAACTGCGCTATTACCTCGCGATCATCGTCGAACTGGTGCGGCTGCGGCCGATGGACTTCACGATGACGGCGGACGGCGAGGAGCCCGCACGGCGACCCGGCACCCTGATCGCGGTCGCCAACACGGCGAGCTACGGCGGCGGGATGCCGGTGGCTGCCGGCGCGGCGCCGGATGATGCACTGCTGGACGTCGTCCACGTCGCGCCGCTCGGGCGGTTCCGGCTGGCGATGCTGTTCCCGCTGCTGCTCCGAGGGCGGCATCTGGAGCGGCCGGAGGTGACGCACCGGCATGCCCGCTCGGTGGCTGTGCGCGCGCCGGGGCTCGTCGTCTACGCGGACGGCGAAAGGATCGGCGAGGGCGAGTGCACGATCACCGTGCACCCGGCTGCGCTGACGGTGATGGTTCCTGGAGAGGAGAGTCATGAGTGACTTCGACGAGGACGTCGTCGTCATCGGATCGGGATTCGGCGGTTCCGTTGCCGCACTCCGGCTGGCCGAGAAGGGCTACCGCGTGCGGGTCTATGAGGCCGGCCGCCGCTTCGAGGACGACGACTTCGCCAAGACGTCCTGGGATGTGCGCAGGTATCTGTGGGCACCCGCGATCGGATGCCGCGGCGTGCAGCGCATCCACCGACTGCCCGACGTGATGATCCTGGCCGGTGCGGGCGTCGGCGGCGGTTCGCTGAACTACGCGAACACCCTGTACCAGCCCGGTGCCGCGTTCTTCGCCGATCGGCAGTGGACCGGCATCGCCGACTGGCAGACCGAGCTCGAGCCGCACTACGCGACGGCGAAGCGGATGCTGGGCGTCGTCGAGCACTACCCGCACACCGGACCGGTCGAGCGGATCATGGCGGGAGCCGCGGAGGACCTCGGCGTGGGCGACACGTTCCGCCGCGCGCCGGTCGGCGTCTTCCTCGGCACACCAGGCGTGCGCGTGCCGGACCCGTTCTTCGATGGCGAAGGACCGGACCGCACCGGATGCACGCTGTGCGGCAACTGCATGGTCGGCTGCCGCGTGGGCGCGAAGAACACCCTCATGAAGAACTACCTCGCTCTGGCAGAGCGCCGCGGCGTGGTCATCGAGGCGCTCCGGACGGTCACCGAGGTGCGGGCGCTGCGCGGTGGCGGGTTCTCCGTCACGACGCAGAACAGCGGCGCCTGGCTGCGGCACGGCCGCCGCTCGGTCACGGCGAAGCAGGTGGTTCTCGCAGCCGGCACCTGGGGCACGCAGCAGCTGCTGCACCGGATGAAGGCATCCGGTGCGCTGCCCCGACTGTCGGATGCGCTCGGACGTCTCACCCGCACCAATTCCGAGGCGCTCGACGGCGCGATCGCGACGCGGGTTCCGGAGTCGCTGGAGTTCACCCGCGGCGTCGCGATCACCACGTCCTTCCACGTCGACGAGCGCACCCACGTCGAGAACGTGCGTTATGGTCCAGGCTCGAACCTCATGGGCGCGCTGGCGACGATCCTCGTCCCCGGCGATGTGCCGCTGCACCGGCGTCTCGGCCACCTGATCGGCCGGGCCCTGCGGCATCCGGTACGGCAGCTGCGCCTGGGCTCGCTGCATCGTTGGAGCGATCGCGGCATCATCGCGCTGGTGATGCAGACCGCCGACAACTCGCTGACCCTCTCGCTGCGCCGTCGCTTCGGTCGCCTGGTGATGACGAGCAGACAGGGGCACGGCGAGCCCAACCCCAGCCATCTGCCGCAGGCGCACCGTGCGGCGGAGGCGATCGCCGCGCGGATCGAACAGGACGGTGGAGTGCCGGCAGAGGCGAGGGGATCCTGGCCCGAGGTCTTCGGCATTCCGCTGACCGCCCACTTCCTGGGCGGCGCGGTCGTCTCGAGGAGCCCGGAGGAGGGTGTCATCGACGGGTACCACCGCGTGTGGGGGCATCCGGATCTGCACGTCGTGGACGGCGCAGCCGTGCCCGCGAACCCCGGCGTGAACCCTTCTCTCACGATCACCGCGCTCGCGGAGCGCGCGCTGTCGTTCTGGCCGGCAGCAGGGGAGCCGGACTCGCGGCCGGCGCAGTAGCCGCTCATACGGAAGGGGCGGGAGAGGATGTTCCCTCTCCCGCCCCTCCTGTCGTCGTGATCAGGCGATGCCGCGGATCACCGGCGTGTGGAAGGTGCCGCCGAAGACGCGCTCCGAAGCTCCTTCACGGTCCAGGTACGGCGACGCGCCGCCGTCGATGAACGGCCAGCCCGCCCCGAGGATCAGGCACAGGTCGATGTCCTCGACCTCGGGCACGACGCCCTCGTCCAGCATGAGACGGATCTCCTGCGCAAGGCCGTCCTGCACACGACGCAGGATCTCGTCGGCGGATGCCGGGGCGCTGCCCGCGGCCTGCTTGACGAGCTTGTCCGCCGCCTTCGTGAACCCGGTCACGCGGCCGCCCTTGTCCTTCTCGACCACCTGGTCGAGGTCGGCCAGGGCGTGGAAGTTCTCGTTCGCGTAGAACCGCTCCGGGAAGTGCGCCACCATCGTGTCCTGCACGTGCGCGGCGACCTTCCAGCCGACCAGGTCGATCAGCTGGAACGGGCCCATCGGCAGTCCGAGCGGACCGAACGCCTTCTCCACGTCGGCCACCGGGGTGCCCTCGTAGACGGCGCGCGCGGCCTCGCCCATGACCTTGGCCAGCAGGCGGTTCACCACGAACCCGGGGGCGTCGGCGGTGAGCACGGCGTTCTTGCCGAGGCCCTTCGCCACGACGAACGCGGTCGACAGTGCGGCCTCCGTGGTCGAGGACGTCTTCACGATCTCGATCAGCGGCATGACCGCGACCGGGTTGAAGAAGTGGAAGCCGACCAGACGCTCGGGGTGCTCGAGCTTCGAGCCGATCTCCTCCACCGACAGCGAGGAGGTGTTGGTCGCGAGGATCGCGTCCTCGGCGATGATCTTCTCGATCTCGCCGAACACGGCCTGCTTGACGCCGACCTCCTCGAACACGGCCTCGATCACGAAGTCGCAGTCCGCGTACAGGGACTTGTCGGTCGTGCCGGTGACCAGGCCGCGCAGCTTGTTCGCGGTGTCGCCGTCCAGACGGCCCTTAGCCTCGAGCTTGCCGATCTCCTCGTGGATGTACGCCACGCCCTTGTCGACGCGTGCCTGGTCGAGGTCGGTGATCAGCACCGGCACCTGCAGCTTGCGCACGAACAGCAGCGCGAACTGGCTGGCCATCAGACCGGCGCCGATGATGCCGACCTTGGTGACCTTCTTCGCCAGGGCCTTGTCGGGAGCACCGACCGGACGCTTGGCGCGCTTCTGCACCAGGTCGAAGGCGTACATCGACGCGGCGAACTGGTCGCCGGTGACGAGTTCGGCGAGCGCCTCGTCCTCACGGGCGAAACCCTCCGCCTTGGTGCCGCTGCGTGCCTTGTCGAGCAGCTCGAGCGCCGCGTAGGGCGACTTCGGCACGGTGCCGATCTTCGACTCGAGCATGCCGCGCGCCATCTTGATGGCGACCGGCCATTTGACCGTGCGCTCGATCTTGCCGGGGGCGTTCTTGCGCTCGACCTTCTTTCCACCGAGGACCGTGTCGGCCCAGCGCAGCGAGTTCTCGAGGAAGTTCGAGGCGGGGTAGATCGCGTCGAAGATGCCGAGCTCGTACGCCTGCTGAGGCTTGAGCATGCGGTTCTGCTTCAGCGGATTCGAGATCACCACCTCGAGGGCGTTCTCGATGCCGATCAGGTTCGGCAGCAGGTACGCGCCGCCCCAGCCGGGGATGATGCCCAGGAACACCTCGGGCAGCGCGAGCGCCGCGGCCGAGGCATCCACCGTGCGGTAGGTGGAGTTCAGCGCGATCTCCATGCCGCCGCCCAGCGCGAGGCCGTTCACGAAGGCGAAGCTGGGCACGCCCAGGTCGCTCAGCGAGCCGATCACCTTGTGGCCGAGCTGTGCGATGAGGCGCGCGTTGTCCTTCGAGCCCACCCTGCTGATGTCGGACAGGTCGGCGCCGGCGGCCAGGATGTACTGCTTGCCGGTGATGCCGACCGCCTGGATCTCGCCCGCGGCGGCGCGCGCCTTGAGACCGGCGAGCGTCTCGCCGAGCTCGGTCAGGGTGGCGGGACCGAGGGTGTTCGGACGGGTGTGGTCACGGCCGTTGTCGAGCGTGATCAGCGCGAGCACCTTGCCCGAGGCGAGTCGCACGTCGCGCACGGGGGAGTGCGTGATGACCTCGCCCTCGGTGAGGGCCATGATCGGCGAGAAGTCGATGTCGTCGTAGTTCGTCATGGTGCGTGCCCTTACTTGCGCTTCTTCTTGCCGTCGAAGAACGGGTTCTCCCAGATGACCGAGCCGCCCTGGCCCAGACCGACGCACATGGCGGTGAGGCCGTACTGCACGTCGGGACGCTCGGCGAACTGCGCCGCGAGCTGGATCATCAGACGAACGCCGGTCGCCGCGAGCGGGTGTCCGACAGCGATCGCGCCGCCCCACTGGTTCACGCGCGGGTCGTCGTCGGCGATGCCGAAGTGGTCGAGCAGCGAGATGACCTGGATGGCGAACGCCTCGTTCAGCTCGAACAGGCCGATGTCGTCGATCGTGAGGCCGGCCTTCTTCAGTGCCTTCTCGGTCGAGGGGATCGGGCCGATGCCCATGATCTCGGGCTGCACACCGGCGAACGCGAACGAGACCATCCGCATCTTCGGGGTGAGGCCGAACTCCTTGACGGCCCCTCCGCCGGCGAGCAGCGACATGGTCGCGCCGTCGGTGAGCGGCGAAGAGGTGCCGGCGGTGACACGACCGTGCGGACGGAACGGCGTCTTCAGGCTCGCGAGGTCCTCCATCGTGGTCTGCGGGCGACGGCCCTCGTCCTCGGTGGCCAGGCCCCACGCGCCGTCGGCGCCCTTGGTGGCGACCGAGACCAGGTCGGGCTGGATCTTGCCCGCATCGTAGGCGGCCTGCACCTTGTGCTGGCTGAGCATGCCGAAGCGGTCCGACCGCTCTTTGGTCAGGTGCGGGAACCGGTCGAAGATGCGCTCCGCGGTCACACCCATGTTCAGCGCGCCCGGGTCGACCATCCGCTCCGCGACGAAGCGCGGGTTGGGGTCGGCGTTGCTGCCGATCGGGTGATGACCCATGTGCTCGACTCCGCCGGCGAGGGCGAAGTCGTACATGCCGATGCCGATGGATGCGCCCATGGTGGTGACGCTGGTCATGGCGCCGGCGCACATGCGCTCGATCGCGAGACCGGGAACGGTCTGCCGGAGACCTGCCAGGATCGCGACGGACCGTCCGAGGGTCAGGCCCTGGTCTCCGGTCTGGCTGGTCGCGGCGATGGCGACATCGTCGATGCGGTCCGCGGGGACGCCGGGATTGCGTTCCATCAGTCCGATGGTCGCCTTGACGGCGAGGTCATCCGCGCGGGTGTTCCAGTACATGCCCTTCTCGCCGGCGCGCCCGAAAGGTGTGCGCACTCCGTCGACGAAGAAGACGTCCGAGATCTCGGCCACTCTGCCTCCAGTGTTGTGGGATGCTCCCAGCCTAGGAAGGCGAGGCGGGCCGACGGAATCGGTTGGATCGAATCTACGATTCCTCGGCCGGGGCCGCTTCCGACGATTGCCCTGCTTCTACAAAGGCATCCGCGATCTTCTGTGCGGTCCGCTCAATCTGCCAGTGCCGGGCTCCGAGGGCGCCGAGCGCCTCACCCACCTCTTCGGCGGTAGGCGCCGGTGTCGGCGGATTCCACGCCACGCGGCGCAGATAGTCAGGCGTCAGCAGGTTCTCGGTGGGCATGTGCAGCTCTTCGGCGGTCGCCTCCACCACAGGGCGGGCGGCCTTGAGTCGCGCATCCGCCTCGGGATTGCGATCCGCCCACGCTCGCGGCGGGGGCAGCGCGTCGCTGGGCACACGCTCACGCGGCAGATCGGTCGTGGTGCGACCGCGCTCGATCGCACTCCACCAGCGGTCGAGCTGCGTCCTGCTCGCGCGGCCGTTGAACTCCTTGATGCCGGCGAGCGCCTGCTTGCTGGACGGATTGCCGAGCAGAGCGGCGAGCAGTGCCCGATCCGGCACCAGCCGGCCGGGCGAGACGTCCATCTCCTGTGCGTACTCCTCGCGAGCCGTCCACAGCTCGCGGGCGACGGCGAGGTTTCGCGCACCGCGCACCTTGTGCAGGCCGCTGAGCCGGCGCCAGGGATCCTCGCGCGGAGGCTTCGGCGCCCGCGAGAGGGTTGCCGCGAACTCCTCACCGGCGATCTCGGTCTTGCCGGCCTCGGCGAGTTCGAGCCGGAGTGCGTCCTCCACGTCGATCAGGTGCAGCACATCCAGCGCGGCGTACTCCAACCACGGGTCGGGGAGGGGCCTGGTGGACCAGTCGGCCGCGGAGTGCTCCTTCTTCAGCGTGATCCCGAGCGTGTCCTCGACGACTGCGGCAAGCCCGACGCGGTCGTGGCCGAGCAGGCGGGAGGCCAGCTCTGTGTCGAACACGGATGCCGGTTCGAGCTGCAGCTCGCGCAGCGACGGGAGATCCTGGCTCGCGGCGTGGAACACCCACTCCGTGTCGCCGATGGCGTCCTGAAGCGGGGCGAAGTCGCCGATCGCCGGCGGGTCGAAGAGGAACACTCCCGCATCCCGTCGGAAGACCTGCACCAGGTATGCGCGCTGGGAGTATCGGAACCCGGACGCCCGCTCGACGTCGACAGCGACCGGTCCGTCCGCTTCGGCGAGCTGTGCCGCCGCCTTCTCGAAGGCCTTGCGATCGGAGATCACTTCATAGTCAGCCACGGCCGCCCTTTCTCGCGCCGAACACGGCGACGTTCTCAGAGCCGGGCGGCAACCCTGCAAGCATACCGACCAGCTCCGCCCATGCCTCGGCGTGCGGGCGGACCGGTCCCTCCGGAGTCCAGGAGGCGCGCAGTTCGATCTGGGCGCCGTCGCCCTGCTCGGAGAGGCCGCCGAAGCCCTTCGAGAGGGTCTTCGTCGAAGTGCCCGATGCGGAGTGATAGACGGCGTTGCGGGACTCCAGCGCGTCGACCAGCCACGACCAGGTGACGTCGGCGAGCAGAGGGTCTGTGCCGATCTCGGGCTCCAGCGGCGCCTGCGCGAAGGCGACGATGCGCCAGGGACCGCCCCAGGCCGCCGGTTCCTCGGGGTCGTACAGCAGCACGAAGCGCCCCGTGCCGTAGATCGAGTCTCCGTGATCATCTGGCCGCACATCTGCGGCGAGGGCCAGCGAGAAGGGCGCGAGGCCGGTCGGTGAGGGGATCTCCCGGACGACGATGTCCGAGCGGAATGCGATCTCGCGCAGCTGCGTCGCAGCGGCGTCGAAGAGCGCAGCGGATTCCGAGGGGGCGGTCACGGCAACAGGCTAGAGTCAGGAGGCGATGAAGAGTCTCAGGCACGCCGTAGCGATCGCCGTACCCGCGCTGGTCGCGGTCGCCGCGGCAGGAGCTGCGGTCGCCGCAGTGTTCGCCACCGCACGACGGGTAGTCACGCCCAGCGCCCGCAGCATGGACACCGAGATCCTCGCGGTCGACACCGGTGCACAGACGATCGAGTTGCGCCGCACCCCCGACACCGAGCTGCCGGGGCGCTACGGGCTGTTCACGACCGGCACCTACGGGTACGTCAAGCTCGGCGCCGTGCTCAGCGCCGACCAGCGCAAGGTGCGGCGCAAGCTGCTCACCCAGATCGACATCGGAGCGAAGGTCGACCGCGGTGCCGCCTTCAGCGGCTGGTACTACTCGACCCCTGCCGAGCTGCACATGCCCTACGAGACCGTGCTGATCGGCTCGCCCGCCGGCCCGTGCCCGGCATGGCTGTTCCCCGCAGCTCCGGATGCCGCGGCATCCGGCTCCCCGGCATCCAGTACCTGGGTCATCCAGGTGCACGGCCGCGGGACGACACGCGCGGAGTGCCTGCGCGCCGTGCCGGTCTTCCACTCGCTCGGCATGCCCACCCTCGTCGTCTCGTACCGCAACGACGGCGAGGCGCCCCGCAGCCGTGGTGGCTCGTACGCGCTCGGAGCCTCCGAGTGGCTCGACGTCGACGCCGCCATCGGGCACGCGCTGCGGCACGGCGCGGAGCGCATCGTGCTGATGGGCTGGTCGATGGGCGGGGCGATCGTGCTGCAGGCATCGGTCAACTCGGCGCACCGTGAGGCCATCGTCGGGATGGTGCTCGACTCGCCGGTCGTTGACTGGCGCACCGTGCTGCGCTTCCAGGCGCGCGAGGCGGGTCTCCGCGAGCCGCTGCCCGCACTCGCGATGGAGGCGCTGTCCACCCCGTGGTCCGCGCGTCTCGGCGGTGCCGAGCAGGCGATCCCGTTCGACAGCCTGGACATGGTCGCAAGGGCCTCGGAGCTGTCGGTGCCGATCCTGATCCTGCACAGCGACGATGACGGGTTCGTGCCCTCGGACGCGTCGCACGCCCTGGCCGCAGAACGGCCGGACCTGGTGACCATGCCGACGTTCACCGTCGCCCGGCACACGAAGCTGTGGAACTACGACCAGACCTCGTGGACGACCGCGATCGCCGGCTGGACCTCAGCGCTCATCGGTTCCTGACTCGGCGAACAGTCAGCGCTTCTGCACGACCTGGTTCTTGGCGCGCATCAGCATGCCCGTCATCCCGCCGATCCGCAGCGGCGAGACCAGCTTGGTCAGGCCGAGGCTCTGCGGGTAGTCGTTCGGGATCGCGAGCACCTCGTCGGCCGTCAGCCCATCGAGGCCCTGCACCAGGATGCTGGCGAATCCGCGCGTCGTCGGAGCCTCCATCGGTGCGGTGGCGTGCATGTGCACGATGTCGTCCTGCACGTCGAGGTGGATGAACACGGGGGACTGGCATTCCGCGACGCGCTCGTACATCTCGGGGTGATCGGCCAGCTCGGCGGGGACCGCCGGCAGCTCGTTGGCGAACTCGAGCAGCAGCGAGAGCCGGTCACTCTCGGGCAGGTCGAGGAAGTCGTCGCGGAACTCTGCGAGGGTGTCAGGGACGTGCTCAGTCATCCCTGACATCCTCCCACGCTCAGAGGGAGCCGGGCTCCGCTCCGGTGGCGATCGGCACGCGGACAGCGCTGCCCCACTCGGTCCAGGATCCGTCGTAGTTGCGCACGTTCTCGAACCCGAGCAGGTGCTGCAGCACGAACCAGGTGTGGCTGGATCGCTCGCCGATGCGGCAGTACGCGACGATCGCGTCGCCGTCCTTCAGCCCTGCGCCGTCGCGGTAGATCGCCTCGAGCTCGGCGCGGGTCTTGAAGCCGCCGTCCTCGGCGACCGCCTTGCCCCACGGCACGCTCTGCGCGGTGGGAATGTGGCCGGCGCGCAGTGCTCCCTCCTCGGGGTACGCGGGAGCCGAGGTGCGCTCACCGCTGTACTCCTCGGGGGAGCGCACATCGATCAGCGGGCCCTGGCCGATGAAGGCGACGACGTCGTCCTTGTAGGCGCGCAGCACGGAGTCGTCGCGCTCCACCACCGGGTACTCGGTGCGGGCGCGGCCGGCAGGCGCTGTGGTGATCTCGCGGCCCTCGGAGATCCAGCGGTCGCGGCCGCCGTCCAGCAGGCGGACGTCCTCGTGGCCGAACAGCGAGAACACCCAGAGGGCGTAGGCGGCCCACCAGTTGTTCTTGTCGCCGTAGATCACGACGGTGTCGGAGCGGTCGATGCCCTTGCGGCTGAGCAGTTCGGCGAAGCCGGCGCCGTCGACGTAGTCGCGCACCACAGGGTCGTTCAGCTCGGTGTGCCAGTCGACCTTCACGGCGCCGGGGATGTGCCCTGTCTCGTACAGCAGCACGTCCTCGTCGGATTCGACGACCACGAGCCCTGGCTCGCCGAGGTGCGCCGCGAGCCATTCCGTGGTGACGAGGCGGCCGGGCTCCGCGTACTCGGCGAACTTGGCGGAACTGGTGTCGAACTCGATGGGCACGAGGGTCTCCTGTGGTCGGGCGAACGGGTGGTTCGGGCAGACGGCGTAATGTGGAGCCGTCCCTTTGACGATAAGCCTCCCCGCGGCAGTGCGCATGCGGATTACGAAAGACGTCTACACGCGAATGACCCAGGCGACCAGCACCGGAATCGTCCACATCACCGATCGGATGCCGGTGGTCACCGGCAGCGAGATGCTGGCCAGCCTCGTGCCCCCGCCGCAGTTCGACGGGGCGACCTTCGAGAGCTATCGGGCCGATGCCGCCTATCCCTCGCAGGAGGAGTCCAAGGAGAAGCTGATGGGCTTCGCCGGAGGCGCCGCGCAGCCGGTGAAGCGCGGCGGACTCTTCCGGCGGGCGCCGAAGGTGCCGGAGACCAAACCCGGCGTCTACCTCGACGGCGGCTTCGGTGTCGGCAAGACCCACCTCCTCGCGGCGATCTACCATGCGATGCCCGCACGTCGGAAGTACTTCGGATCGTTCATCGAGTACACCGCTCTCGTGGGAGCCCTCGGCTACAAGAACACCGTGGAGCTGCTGCGCGGCTCCGATCTGCTCTGCATCGACGAGTTCGAGCTCGACGATCCGGGCGACACCATGGTCATGACCAGACTCCTCGGCGAACTCGTGGCATCAGGCACCAGACTGGCCGCCACCTCGAACACACCGCCGAACGCGCTCGGCGAGGGACGCTTCGCCGCACAGGACTTCCTCCGCGAGATCCAGGCGATGTCCGACAGCTTCGAGACCCTGCGCATCGACGGCGTCGACTACCGTCAGCGCGCCATCGACGGGCATTCCGTCACGCTCGACGATGCGGCGTTCGCGGTTGCGATCGAACACGGCGCAGTCGGTGCAGCGGCATCCGACGACGAGTTCGGCGAGGTCATCAAACACCTCGCCCAGGTGCATCCGTCTCGCTACCTCCGTCTGATCGATGGGCTGAGCCTGATCGGCCTGCGTGACGTGCACGTGCTGACGGATCAGTCCGAGGCGCTGCGCTTCGTCGCGTTCGTCGACCGCGTCTACGACGCGCAGATCCCGATCGTCGCGACCGGCACGCCGCTCGACGAGGTGTTCGCCGACGAGATGCTCGGCGGCGGCTACCGCAAGAAGTACTTGCGTGCGATCTCGCGTCTGAACGCGCTGACCCACTCCGCCGCGTAACACGACGTTCACACGGGGGCGTGGCTCGTAACACGCCTGCAACGCGGCGAGCGATCGGCGGAAACGCGACAGTTCCACACTGAACCTCAACTTCTTCTCCCGAAAGTGAGGTTCGACATGGATGCACCGGGGAACATCTCCTGGGCCGTGACGGCGACAGCGTTGGTGCTGCTGATGACGCCGGGCGTCGCATTCTTCTACGGCGGTCTGGTCAAGGCGAAGAGCGTCATCAGCATGATGATGATGAGCTTCGGCGCGATCGGGCTCATCGCCGTGCTCTGGATGCTCTACGGCTACTCGATGAGCACCGTCGAGAACCCCATGCAGTTCGCAGGCAACCCCTTCGCCGACTTCGGGCTCGCTGAGTCGGCGTCGGAGCCGGGGGCGAACGTGGGGCTGCTGAGTGTCGCCTATGGAGCCACGTTCGCGATCATCACCGTCGCCCTGATCTCGGGCGCGATCGCCGACCGAGCGAAGTTCGGACCGTGGCTGATCTTCGTGGGCGTGTTCGGCACGATCGGCTACTTCCCGATCGCGGCCTGGGTGTGGGGCGGCGGCTGGATCATGAACCTCGGCATGTGGCTCTTCGGCGCGGACAGCGGGATCGCCGTGATCGACTATGCCGGCGGCACGGCGGTGCACATCAACGCCGGTGCGGCGGCGCTCGCGCTGTCGCTCGTGCTGGGCAAGCGCATCGGGTTCCACAAGGGCATGCAGAAGCCGCACAACGTGCCGCTCACTCTCCTCGGCGCCGCGCTGCTCTGGTTCGGTTGGTTCGGATTCAACGCCGGCGCGGAATGGCTCGCCGAGGACATGGGCAAGGTCGGACTGATCGCCATCAACACCATGGGCGCCGCTGCGGCGGGCATCCTGGGCTGGATCCTGATCGAGAAGATCAAGGACGGCAAGCCGACCTCGGTCGGCGCAGTCTCGGGTGCGGTGGCCGGGCTCGTCGCGATCACCCCCGCATGCGCGAACCTGGCGCCGGGCTGGGCGCTGCTGCTCGGGGCGCTGTCCGGTGTCGCCTGCGCGATGGCGGTGGAGCTGAAGTACCGGCTGGGCTTCGACGACTCGCTCGACGTCGTCGGGCTGCACCTGGTCGGGGGACTGCTGGGCACTGTCTACCTGGGCTTCTTCGCGACGGGGCAGGGCCTGTTCACCGGCGGAGACCTGCGGCTCCTGGCGGTGCAGGTGATCGCGTCCGGCGGCGTGATGATCTACTCCTTCGTGGTCGCGCTGGTGATCGGCCTCACGATCGAGAAGACGATCGGATTCCGGGTGACCAGTGACGAGGAGATCGCGGGCGTGGACCTGGCCGTGCACGGCGAAGCAGGATACGCGCTGGACGAGCCGGTCCCCGCGCACTGAGCGGAGATGCGGAAGAGGCGGGGATCCCGATGGATCCCCGCCTCTTCGCTGTGTCTGCGACGCTCAGGACTCGTCGGAGCCCTCAGCGGTCTCTTCGCCCTCCGCGGCCTCCGCGGCGGGAGACTCGTCCTCGTCGGACGCGGTCTCGTCGGCGGCATCCTCTTCCGAAGCCTCGACCTTCACCGCGGAGATCTCGAACTCGAGCGAGATCTTCTCCGAGACGAGCATGCCGCCCGAGTCGAGCGGGGTGTTCCAGACCAGGCCGAAGTCGCGGCGGTTCAGTCGGCGGGTGCCCTCGAAGCCGGCGCGGAGCTCGCCGTAGGCACCGGTCTCGATGCCGGTCAGTGCGAGCGGGATCATGACCTGCTTGGTGACGTCGCGGATCGTCAGGTCGCCGGTCACGGAGAACGCGCGGTCGTCGACCTCTTCGATGTGGGTGCTCACGAAAGTGATCTCGGGCCACTTCTCGGCGTCGAAGAAGTCGCCGCTGCGCAGGTGGTCATCGCGCTGCTGCACGCGGGTGTCGACGCTGCCGACCTGCATGACGACCTTCGCCCAGGACTGGTCCGGGTTCTCGGTGTCGACGTGCAGGTGGCCGGTGATCTCGTTGAAGGCGCCGCGAACCGTGGTCACCATGGCGTGCTTGGCAGAGAACCCGATGCGGGTGTGCGTCGGGTCGAATTCCCAGTCGCCGTTGACTTTCTCGAGGTCGATCACGCGTGTCTCCTATTCGTTCTCGCTCGGGATGACGAGAGATCCGTCTGAGCATAGCAACCAGTCCTGTGTGCGATTCGCTGTGGCTCATCTATGTTGGGCGAGTGAGTTCGACCAACGGCATCCTGTCCACGCTGCTCGAGATCCTGCAGAAGATCCTGCGCAAAGAGGCGACCGTCGCTCCGGTCGCACCGCGACTTCCCGATCGATCGGAGCACGGCACGGGGGAGGAGTCCGGGCGGATGCCGGGCAGCGAGACGATCCGCGTCGACCCCGACCGCATCCGAGATCTGCGCGTCTCCTACGCCCCGCAGCGCGACGGTGCACCGGATGCCGGCGAGGTGATCTGGACGTGGGTCCCCTATGAGGAGAACGACGGGCGAGGCAAGGACCGGCCGGTGCTGGTGATCGGCCGGCACGCTGCGGATCGCGTGTACGCGGTGCGGATGACCAGTAAGCCGCACGACGGCGACCGCGACTACCTGTCCATCGGCTCCGGCGGATGGGACGGTCAGGGGCGCGAGTCGTGGGTCGACATCGAGCAGCTCTACAGCGTCCATGACCGAAGGATGCGTCGTGAGGCGGCGGTGCTCGACAAGCAGCGGTACAAGCGCGTGGTGGCGGCGCTGATGCGCCGGTACGGCTGGGCTCGGGAGAGCTGAGCAAGCGGACAGGCGGGCGGATCCTCTGCAGGATCGCGCCCGCCTGTCGCCACGCGCTATCGGCCCCCGCCGCCCTTGGGGGCGAAATCGACGGACACGAGCAGGCGCTGCTCGACACCGTGGATCTCGAGCCAGTTGCCCTTGAGAGCGAACGACCCTGCTCCAGAGAGCGTCACCTTCGCGTTCTGGCTCTTGTACCCCTTGGACGGCTTCAGGCGCAGGCGCAGGTCTCCCTGCGCGTCCACGACGCCTTCGGCAGGGGTGACCGTGCCGTTCTCGGCCGTGACCGTGTACGTGTAGCGCCTGGGCTGCGACTCGAACGCGGCGACGGCAGACTTCAGCCCGTCGTATGCGGTGCGGATCTCGGCGCGAGTCGCATCTGCGGTGCCGAGGGTGCCGTCACCCGCGGTGATGGCGGCCTCGAGCGCGTTCGACAGGCCGCTGTCGAAGACCCTCCCGTTCTCCGCCTCCACCGCGGCCGAAGCCAGCAGCTCGTTCGCGTACTCGACGGCAGCGCTCAGCGCCTCACGGGGCCGCGACGTGTCGGATGCCGCGAACAGGCTCGCGATCTCGTCGGCTGAGAGCGCGGACGCCCACATCTTCAGGTCGTCCATATCGAGGCCGGTCGGGTAGGAACGGCTGCCGTCGACGCCGATGAGCATGTCCAGGCCGCTGGTGAGGCTGCCCACCGATGCGATGCTGCCCTCTTTCGCGAGTGCGCCGTCGAAGTACGTGCGCGCCGTGTCGGTGGTGCGGTCGACAGTGATGCTCATCATGTGCCAGGAACCGCGGTAGTTCGGCACGTCGCCGGTCACGTAGACACCCTTGGAATCGTCGCCCAGGGTGAGTTCGAGCTTCCCCGTGTTGGATCCCTCGGGCGCGAGGTTGATGCCCGAGCGGTAGAAGTTCGACCAGTTCTTGTTGCTGATGATCGAGCCGTACCCGCCGAGCGCGGTGACCTTCGTCCAGAAGCTGATCGTCAGGTCCTTCTCGGTGCCGAGGTCGAACTCGGGACGCTTGCCGAGCGAGACGTAGCTGCCGGTGTCGGCAGCGATGCGCAGGGCCCTGCCCGAGACGCCGGGGCGGTCGTCGTCGACGAACGAGACGGATCCGGTCGCGGTCGCGGGGGTCGAGCCGCCGGCCTCGTCGGCGAGATCGCCCTCGAACCGCATGTCGAGGAACGCACCGCCGGGGACCGGGGTGGCCTGGTCGGGGAAGCTCGGGAAGCTGAGCGTTCCAGCGGTGCGGAAGCTGCCCTCGAGTGCCTCCGACCTGTTCTGGAAGTCATCGAAGGCGTAGACGCGGACGTTGTACGTCTTCGCCGGCTTGAGTCCGGCGATGTCGAAGGTCATCGTGTTCGGCGTCATGAAGAAGCGCGAGTACGCCTTGAACGAACCGGTGAACGACTTCGGCTTGTTCTCACCGAAGTCCGGAACCTGATTCGCAGTGAACGCGACAGGGGCTCCCGCCTTGTCGGTGATCTCCACCTGGTAGTGGTTCACCAGGTCGTCGTCGACCGCCTGGTCGAATCCGAGCGTGAGAGATGTCTCGGTGATCCTGTCGGTCGAGACGGCGGCAGCATCCCACCAGGGGGCGGTCCTGCTGCGGTCGGCATCCTCGTAGGCGAAGCCGGCCTTGCCCTTCGTGGTGTCGACCACCCATGGCATGCCCATCCACCGCTGGTGCGTCACGTCGAAGCGGCGGATGACCGTGCTGCCGTCGTCGAGCGCGCTGATGAAGTTCGCGGCCTTCTGGTTCCAGCCGTTCGCCGGGTCGCCCTGGTTGCCCTCGAAGTACCCGCCGCCGAGGAAGTCGCCCGGCACATCCTGATAGATGTAGTTCATCGAGGCGTTCTCGTAGACCGTGAAGTCCTTCTGGAAGATGCTCGTCGCGGGGTTCGACGAGAAGTGCGTGTGCGCCGAACCGAGCATCGCCTGCGGGTATGCGGCCAGGATGGCCTGCAGATCGGGGCCGGCGAGATCGTAATCGCCGTGGAACGGGCCGCCGAGCGAGGTCCCGGCGTAGCCGCTGTGGATGTTGACGAAGATCGGCTTGCCGGGGTCGTAGTCGGGAGCGGAACTGATCTCGGCGAGCGTGCTGCGCAGGTAGTCCTGGTACCCGGTGCGCTGCCCGCCGTAACCGAACGTGCTCTTGCCGTTGTAGTCCAGACCGATGAAGTCGTAGCCGTTGACCTTCCTGTGGAAGTTGCCGACGTATTGGTCGGCGGCCTTCGGGTAGGACCAGGTCGGGTCATCGGCGTGCTTCTCGTCGAAGGTCTTCCCCATCAGATCGGCGATGTCATGGTTGCCCTGCGTGAACATCTTCTGGGCGTCGGGGAAGTTCTCGGTCATGACGCGCTCGACGGCGCGGTACCAGCCGGCGGTCTTCTCGCTCTTGCCGGCGAGGTGGTCGTAGTACTCGGGCTCGTTCGCGCCGACGACGTCGCCGTTGTCGACGAGGGCTTCGACGGAGAAGCCCTTCTTGTCCGCCCAGGCGCGGATGCGCTCGAAACCTGCGCGGGAGTTCTCATAGGCGACCTGCTCCGACGTCTTGTCCGCGGTCGCGGCGCCCCCGAGCTCGGTGTCGGACATCGTGATGAACTCGAGTCCGGCCCCGACATCGTTGTACGCGTCGTTCGCGGCGTCGATCCGCGCCTGGGTCATTGCTTCAGGCGCACGCGCTTCCGAGGCCGTGGCGACGGCGGGGAGGCCCGACAGTGCGATCGCGGACACGACGGCCGCCGCGGTGATCGCGCTGCCGCGGGCGAATCCTGTTGCTCGAAGGCGTCGGCACGGGGATGACGACGGTCTGGGGGTGTTCTGCATCTCTGATCTCCAAGATCGCTGAGGGGGAGGGGTGCGATCGGAGACGGTAGGGCGGTCAGATGACCGAGGCGTGGCGCGGCGATGAACGCGGCGACGGGATGCCGGCGAAAACGGGTGAACAACCGGTGTCGCCCGTTGCATCCCGCAGACGCGAAGAAGCCCGGGATCGGAATGATCCCGGGCTTCTTCTTGTGGAGCGGATGACGAGACTCGAACTCGCGACCCTAACCTTGGCAAGGTTATGCGCTACCAACTGCGCTACATCCGCGTGGGCGATGCCGGACTCGAACCGACGACCTCTTCCGTGTGAAGGAAGCGCGCTACCAACTGCGCCAATCGCCCATGTGTAGTTGTCGTGTGCACTGCGGCACGAATGAAAAGCATACCTGATGCTGAGGGCGCTCCAGGCATCGAGCCCCAGGTCGGGCGTGGCGTGCGTTCGGCCGCCGCCCGGACACGCCCGGTGACGTCATCCGGTTTGGTGAACGTCTGATCCTGAGCTAATGTATTTCGAGTGCCCGGTACGCCGGACAACATGAAAACTGAACAGTTTGCGGATGTAGCGCAGTTGGTAGCGCATCACCTTGCCAAGGTGAGGGTCGCGAGTTCGAGTCTCGTCATCCGCTCGAGTGCAGGTGCCCCAGCCAGGGGCGCTGGCATGTGGGTTCGAATCCACCTCATGGTGGCGTGGCCGAGTGGCTAGGCACCGGCCTGCAAAGCCGTTTACACGGGTTCGAATCCCGTCGCCACCTCTCGAAAAACTGAATAGCCCATTGGGCGCGATTGGCGCAGCGGTAGCGCGCTTCCCTGACACGGAAGAGGTCACTGGTTCGATCCCAGTATCGCGCACAACAGAAAACCCCGGTTCAGCCGGGGTTTTCGCGTATCCGGGGGCCCCCTTTGAGGCGCCCGTGCCAACGGCGGGCCACACTGGACCCATGACCGCGCTGCGCATCCTCATCCTGTTCGTGCTCGCCGCGACCGCGGAGATCGGGGGAGCGTGGCTGATCTGGCAGGCGATCAAGGAGAACCGCGGTTGGATCTTCGCCGTACTCGGAGTCATGGCGCTGGGGGCATACGGCTTCATCGCGGCGCTGCAGCCCGATGCGAACTTCGGCCGGGTGCTCGCCGCGTACGGCGGTGTCTTCATCGCGGGGTCGCTCGCCTGGGGCATCGTCGTGGACGGGTTCAAGCCCACGATGTGGGACTACGTCGGATCGGGCGTCGCACTCCTCGGCGCGGCCATCATCATCCTCGCGCCCACTGCCGCGGCATCCGCCGACTGAGCGGCATCCCTGCGGTCCGGCGCGCGCACGCGGGGCGAGTAATCTTGACGTGACCCCTGGATGGAGATTGTCTGTGTCTGAGAACGCCCAGCCGAACGCCGAGAAGCGCGATGGCTTCGCCCTGTTCACCGACCGTTCTGTCGTCGCTATGCGCGTCAACGGTGTCCTGAAGGACCTCGCCGCGACGGTGACGGAGACCGACGTCGTCGAGCCTGTCACGATCGACAGCCCGGCGGGACTCGACATCCTGCGTCACTCGACGGCGCATGTCCTCGCCCAGGCCGTGCAGCGCATCCGCCCCGAGGCGAACCTCGGCATCGGCCCTTTCATCACCGATGGCTTCTACTACGACTTCGGCGTCGAGACCCCGTTCACCCCTGAGGACGTCAAGGCGATCTCCAAGGAGATGCAGCGCATCGTCCGCGAGGGCCAGCGCTTCACCCGCCGCGTGGTGACCGAGGACGAGGCGCGCGCCGAGCTCGCGAACGAGCCGTTCAAGCTCGAGCTCATCGATCTGGCCGGCGGCCCCGGCTCGGGAGCGGATGCCGCAGAAGGAGCATCCGTCGAGGTCGGAGCCGGCGAAATCACCATCTACGACAACGTCGCGAAGGACGGCGAGGTCATCTGGAAGGACCTCTGCCGCGGTCCGCACCTGCCCAGCACCCGCATGATCGGCAACGGCTGGGATCTCACTCGCATCGCCGCTGCGTACTGGCGCGGCAGCGAGAAGAACCCGCAGCTGCAGCGCATCTACGGCACCGCCTGGCCGACAAAGGACGAGCTGCGCGCGTACCAGGAGCGCCTCGCCGAGGCCGAGCGTCGCGACCACCGCAAGCTCGGCGTCGAGATGGACCTGTTCTCGTTCCCTGACGAGATCGGCTCGGGTCTCGCGGTCTTCCACCCCAAGGGCGGCATCATCCGCTACGAGATCGAGGAGAACCTGCGCAAGCACCTGCTGCGCAACGGCTACGACCTCGTCAACAGCCCGCACATCACCAAGAAGGACCTGTTCCAGACCTCCGGGCATCTGCAGACCTACGCAGACGGCATGTTCCCCCCGATGCACCTCGACGAGATCGTGGACGACGAGGGCAACGTCACCCGTCAGGGCCAGGACTACTACCTGAAGCCCATGAACTGCCCGTTCCACAACCTGATCTTCCGCTCGCGCGGCCGCTCGTACCGCGAGCTCCCGCTGCGGCTGGCGGAGTTCGGCACCGTGTACCGGTATGAGAAGAGCGGCACGCTGTCGGGCCTCACCCGCGTGCGCGGACTCACCCAGGACGACGCGCACATCTACGTCACCCAGGATCAGGTGCGCGAGGAGCTCACCACCAACCTGAATCTCGTGCTCGAGCTGCTGCGCGACTACGGCCTGAACGACTTCTACCTCGAGCTCTCCACCAACGAGGAGGGCAACCCGAAGTTCCTCGGCGAGCCCGAGCAGTGGAGCACTGCGATCGACACGCTCCGCGAGGTCGCGCTCGAGTCCGGCCTCGAGCTGGTGGCGGACCCGGGCGGTGCAGCCTTCTACGGCCCCAAGATCTCGGTGCAGGCCCGCGACGCCATCGGTCGCACCTGGCAGATGTCGACCATCCAGCTGGACTTCAACCAGCCCGAGCGCTTCGAACTGGAGTACACCGGCCCCGACGGGCAGAAGCACCGTCCGGTCATGGTGCACCGCGCGCTGCTCGGCTCGATCGAGCGCTTCTTCGCGATCCTGCTCGAGCACTACGCCGGTGACTTCCCGCTGTGGCTCGCGCCGGTGCAGGCGGTCGGCGTGCCCGTCGCCGAGGAGTACGCCGAGTACCTCGACGGCGTCATCGGCCAGCTGAAGGCCGAGGGGCTGCGCGCCGAAGTCGACCACTCCGATGACCGGATGCAGAAGAAGATCCGCAACCACACCACGGCGAAGGTGCCGCTCATCCTCATCGCGGGCGAGCAGGACCGCTCCGCAGGCACCGTCTCGTTCCGGTTCCGGGACGGCACGCAGGAGAACGGCGTGCCGGTGGCAGATGCCGTGAACCGCATCCGCGCGGCCGTCGCCGCGCACACCAGGGTGATGGCGGCCGAGGACCTGGCGTGATCCTTCGCCATTTCGTCTCGCTGCGCTCGCTCAGTACGGCGCTCGCTTCGCTCGCTCAGGAGCCGGGCAATGACTGACGTGGAGGACGCCGCGCATCTCGCCGGTGTCCCCGACGAGTTCCAGCGGCTGTGGACCCCGCACCGGATGGCATACATCCAGGCGGGCCCCGAGCCGCTGCGCGAAGAGTGCCCGTTCTGCGAGGCGCCGAAGCATCCGGATGCCGAGCGGCTGATCGTGGCCCGCGGTGAGACGGCCTACGTGCTGCTGAACCTGTTCCCGTACAACTCCGGCCACCTGCTGGTGTGCCCCTACCGGCACATCGCCACCTACGATCAGGCGACGCCGGACGAGGTCGCCGAGATCGGCGCCCTCACGCAGACCTCGATGCGAGTGCTTCGCGAGGTCTCGAACTGCGACGGCTTCAACCTCGGGATGAACCAGGGCGCGGTCGCCGGCGCCGGTGTCGATGCGCACCTGCACCAGCACATCGTGCCGCGGTGGCGCTCCGACGCGAACTTCTTCCCGATCATCGCGAAGACCAAAGCGCTGCCGCAGCTGCTCGGCGAGGTCCGCGAGGCCGTCGCGAACGCGTGGCCTGCGGACGACTGATGCCCGGGGCCGTGCGCTGAGGCACCCGCGGAGCCCTTCTGTTGAGAATCAGGATCGTTCCACGCCGTACCTGCGTGCGATGAGCGCCGCCGCAGGATGAGCCGGCTGCAGAGGCACACCGCGACGGAGCCGGCCCTATTACCCGAGGACGCGTCGGCGGATCAACGGAGCGGATGCTCGAGCGAGATCGCGAATATGTGCCCGTTCGAACTGGAACCCAGCCGGAGGGCGACGAGTCGGCGCGCCGGGTCCACCGCCACCGTCTGGTGGTAGATCCGCACGACCAGGCCATGGTCTCCGGACGTGTGGTGGCGGTGCGTGGTGATGACGAGGGGGACGTCGTCGTTCTCCGACTCCCGGCCCCAGTCGGTCAGCCGTACGGTCTGGGAACCGGTACTGCCATCGGCGTACTCGAGTGTCACGGCCGTCGAGGACGTGCCGTTCACCCCGCTGCCGAGCACGTTGAGTCGGGCGTAGGAGCCCTCCGGCACAGCGACCCTCTGTCCGGAGGGGACGATGTTGTTCTTCTGCCCGTCCGCATATCCCGGGAAGAGCCAATCCACGTCACCGGCCGACCAGGCGCCCGAGGCGGGCATCTCCTCGGCCGGATAGGAGTATCCCGAACCCATGTTCCCGTCGGTCAGGCTCGTCTGAAATGTGATCGCGTCGTGGTTCAGCACATCGTCCAGCGGGACAGGAACCGTTGCGCCATGCACGATGTCCGGTTTGCCGTAGGCGTACGGTGTGAGCGGTGCCGCGCCGATCGCAGTGTCGGGTCGGGTGCCCTCGGTGTAGATCATGACCTCATCGTCCGCGGCGAGGGTGAGACGCAGGCCGTCGCCCTCGACCGAGAACGCAACAGGGCTCTTCGGACCCTTGAGGCGCTGAACCGCCCACGGCTGCGGCAGCCCGGTCGGCACGAGGTGCAAAGGCTCGCCGGCAAGGCTCTTCACTCTCACGAAACGCGTCACGCCGGCGGTACGCGCTGCGCTGACGAGGAACGCCCCCTCCGTACGCAGGTCGTGGACCGCCAGTTCGGGCCACGACGACGGGACAGCCGGGAACACCCGTACCCTGTCGCCTCTCGAGGCGATGAGCATGTCGAGGATGCTCTGCGCGCCTGCCAACGGCGTCTCGATGACCGGTCCGGTCTCGGCGTACATCGTGTTGGGTCTGACGTACTTGTCCAGGAGCGTGGAGAGATAGTCCAGAGCGCGGTCCCCATCGCCGAGCAGCGACGACATGGAGGAGGCGCCGGTGAAGGTGTACCCCTGCAGAGCGCCCGAGAAACCGACCCAGCGCTTCACCGAGCGCTCGAGCAGGTCGCGGTTGCCGGCGTCATCGAGGTCGAGGATCTGCAGTGGGTAGAACCAGAGCAGATGGGAGAAGTGACGGTGCGAACTCGTCAGCGCGCGGTTCGCGCCGATCCGCAGACCGCCGGCATCCTGCGGCGGAGCGACCAGACGATCCAGCACGTCACGCCAACGCGGCGCGAGCTCGTCCGGGATGCCCAGGCGCTTCGCGGAATCCAGCAGCGTACGACATCCCCACGTGAGCAGGGCGAGGTCGTAGTTGGTGTCCGTCGCGAAGTCGTACTCGGGAGAGTAGGTGCGCGGAAGGTGCAGCCGGCCGTCCGCACCCTCCTGCAGGAAGTGCAGGTAGTAGTTGATGGCGCGTCGGAGTACGGGGAAGATCAGGTTCCGCAGCACCTCATCGTCCATCGAATGACGGTATGAAAGCCACGCGTTGTGGAGCGCCCAGGTGAGGTTCCCGAGCTCGAGCTGGGAGGCGGCTGCCGCGGTGTCACCGGCTTCGGCCAGCTGATCCGTGCGCAGGTCCTCTTGGCTTGTGCGGGCGAGACCAGCGGAGTCATGCCGGTACTTCTCCGGCACGTTGAGGATCAGATTGCTCTGATGCTCGCGCAGCGACGAGCTGAGGGAGTCGAGCTCCGGATGCCCCGACGCGTTGATCAGCCAGTACTCGAGCTGCACGTTCAGGTTCCACCAGGTGCCGGGCCACGGCGTGGGCTCGAGCCATTGAGCGCAGGTGCCGACGGGTGGGCGCCCGGCTCTCGTGGCGCTGGCCAGCTTGTAGAGCTGGATCCAATAGAAGCTGTGCAGGCGACCGTCAGGCACCGACACGAAGCTCTTCCGGTAGAACGAGTTCCACCATTCGCGGTGCTCGGACGTGAGCACGTCGAGCGCGGGGGCCTCATTGAGCGTGGCCTCGGCCGTCTGCGAAGCATCTGCCGCAGGGAAGGAATGCGCGACCGTGAGCAGCGTCGTGCTGCCGGCGGTGCGCCACATCGTTGTCGTGCGACCGCCGGCGACGAGGTCCTGCTCGCAACGGTCATCGCCCAGTACGGGTGCAGGGTTGTCGCGCAGTCCATCGGGTCGTGGGTTGAATCCCAGACGCGGGCTCTCCGCCTTGTACGGCGTGAACGACAGCGACGCCGTCTCGCCGTCGGACGGATCGGTGACGATGACGAGGAGATCGCGGGTCGCATGTGTGAACGCGCGCAGCGCGATCGTCCCCCGCGTCGTCTTGATAGTGCCCGACAACTCGGCGTCGTACACCGAAATGCGGAGGTCGACATCGATGAGCTCACCCGCTGTGACGATGTCGAGGCGGCCGATGCGCAGGCGCGCGTTGCCGAAGAGGCTGCCGCCGGTCTCCTGGTGGTCTCTCACGCGGCTGTCGCCGATGGTGAAGGAGAGCCGCTTGCCGACGCCGTAGACCGCTGCGCCGAGGCCGCCATTGCCCAGGTAAGGGCCCTCATAGAACGAACGGGGGATCCGGCCCCAGAGCAAGTCCGCCGTGCCCAGGAACCTTGCCCAGTCGGCAGAGGTCTCCAGCCGGAACTTCACCGGGAATCTCGGAGTCTCCCCGGCGAAGGCCGGCACGCCGGCGAGCATGGTGAGAGCGACGCCGGTGGCAGCACCGCCGAGGAACGTTCTGCGGTTGATCTCAAGAGCGGACATTGAGTTCCTCCAGGACACATCATCGTGTTCGACCTCCCCGGAAACATCGGAGGTATGGAGGCAGTGTGGCGCTGGCGAGGGTATTAAGTCAAGGATTCCGCGCGAAATGATCGGATGACAGTGCAGGCGCTGGGTCGGTTTACCGTACCTGGTGCGCGGTGAACTGCAGGCGAGGATTCGCGTAGTACTCCTGCGACTCCACCAGCTGCAGCTCGCGCTCGCCCGACTCGAGCGTCGCCTTGAGCAGGTCGAACACGCTGGACACGGTGCGCTCCAGCGCGACCTTCGCGTCGCCGGTCTCGACGTATTGCGCGGTGAACAGCGCCGCCGTCACGTCGCCCGATCCGTTCGCCTTCATCGGCAGATGCGGGGTGGCCACGAGCCAGGCGCCCTTGTCGTCGACGGCGAGCATCTCGATGGTGCCCTCCTCGCGATCCGGGCGCTCCACGCTGGTCACCAGCACGACCGAGGGCCCCATCGCACGGGCGAGGTCGACCGATGCCAGCGTCTCATCCAGCGTGGACGGCTCGGTGCGCGTCAGGTACCCGAGCTCGAACTGGTTCGGCGTGATGAGGTCGGCGACCGGCACGACCCGGTCGCGGAGCAACTCGGGGATGGCCGGTGCCACGAAGCATCCGGATTTGGCGTTGCCCATCACCGGGTCGCACGCGTACACCGCGCCCGGGTTGGCGGCCTTGACGCGTGCGACGGCGTCGATGATGACGTCGCCGATGCCCTCGCCGCCCTGGTAGCCGCTGAGCACGGCATCGATCTGCGGCAGCACGCCGCGCTCCTCGATGCCGGTGATGACCTCGCGCACGTCGGCGGGGTCGATCAGCGGCCCGCGCCAGGCGCCGTAGCCGGTGTGATTCGAGAAGTTGACGGTGTAGACCGGCAGCACCTCGACGCCGATCCGCTGCAACGGGAAGACGGCGGCGGAATTGCCGACATGACCGTAGGCGACAGCGGACTGGATCGAGAGGATCTTCATCCCGCCATCCTCTCACCCCGCTGAGACGTCATCCGCGCACGGCGGTCTCGAGGTCGTTCAGCAGCGCCGTCGTCTCGTCCTCGTCGAGGTCGTGCACGGTCAGGCGCAGGTGGTGGGAGGGGGCGGTCGCCTCGTCGGGGCGGAACTCGTCACCGGTGCGAGCGAGCCAGCCGCGGCGCATCAGGTGCTCGGCGGCGCTGCGCGCGGGAACCGGCAGCTCCACCCAGAGGTTCAGGCCGTCGCCGGGCTCGCACGGGATGCCGCGGGCGGTGAGCCCCTCGGCAAAGGCGCGGTTCTTGGTCGCATAGTGCTCGGCAGCCTCACCGAACAGCGCCCGCACCGAGGCATCCTGCACCTGCGCCAGCGCGAGACGCTGCAGCAGGTGGCTGACCCAAGTGGTGCCAGGACTGAGCCGCATCGCGAGCCGACCGGCCGTGGTGGGGTCGGTGGCCGCCACAGCCAGACACATGTCCGGCCCCAGGAACTTTGACACCGACCGCACCAGCGCGAACCGCCTGTGCTCGGGACCGATCAGCGACTCGTACGGACGGTGCGAGAGGACGGAGAAGTGGTCGTCCTCGATGACCAGCACATACGGATGCTCGACGAGCAGCTCACGCAGTGCCGCAGCGCGGGACGGGGAGAGCGAGGCTCCGGTGGGGTTCTGCGCCCTCGGCGTGCACACGATCGCCCGCACTCCCGCGTCGAGAGCGGCGCGCAGTCCGTCCACCGTCATCCCCTCGGCATCCACCGGCACGGGGATCGTGCGGTAGCCGCCCAGGCGGGCGGTGTGGATGCTGGCGAGGAAGCACGGATCCTCGAGGGCCACGGCATCGTCGCGCATCAGCGCCTGCGCGAGCAGGCGCTCCACAGCATCCACCGCGCCGCTCGTGATCGTGATGCGCAGGTCGTCGCGCCGCAGGTCGGCGGCGACCCATTCGCGTGCCCATGCGTCGAGCGCGGGGTCGATAACGGGCTCGCCGTAGAGCACGGGGCGCCCGACGATCCGCTGCAGCGCGGGTGTCGGATCCGGGATGAACGCCGGGTCGGGATTGCCGGAGCCGATGTCACGCAGCACGGTGTTCGCCGCCAGTCCCTCCTGTGCGACGGTCTCCGCGCCGGCGACGACGGTGCCTGCGCGGCCGCGGGAGAGCACGAGTCCGGCCTGTGCGAGCTGCCGGTAGGCGGCGACCGCGGTGTTGCGGTTGACGCTGAGGGATGCCGCCAGTTCGCGCACCGGCGGAAGTGCGTCGCCGGGGGACAGGAGCCCGCGCTCGCGGAGCGCGCGGATGCTGTCGGCGATCTCGGCCGCGGTGGAACCCGTTATCTGGTGCATCGGCTCGAGTCTACGGTGCTATCGTTTGGCATAGGCCAATAGTTGTCTTTGTCCCGAGAGGATCCCCATGTCTGAGCAGACCACCGGATCGGCCCGCGTCAAGCGCGGCCTCGCCGAGATGCTGAAGGGCGGCGTCATCATGGACGTCGTCACCGCCGAGCAGGCGAAGATCGCAGAGGATGCCGGCGCCGTCGCCGTCATGGCACTCGAGCGCGTCCCCGCCGACATCCGCGCCCAGGGCGGCGTCTCCCGCATGAGCGACCCCGACATGATCGACAGCATCATCGACGCCGTCTCGATCCCGGTGATGGCGAAGGCCCGCATCGGTCACTTCGTCGAGGCGCAGGTGCTGCAGGAGCTCGGGGTCGACTACATCGACGAGTCCGAGGTGCTCTCGCCCGCCGACTACGTCAACCACATCGACAAGTACGACTTCACCGTGCCGTTCGTCTGCGGCGCCACGAACCTCGGCGAGGCGCTGCGTCGCATCAACGAGGGGGCGGCGATGATCCGTTCCAAGGGCGAGGCCGGCACCGGCGACGTGTCCGAGGCGATGAAGCACATCCGCAAGATCCGCGGTGAGATCGCGGCCCTCGGCGCGCTGTCGAAGGATGAGCTGTACGTCGCCGCCAAGGAGCTGCAGGCGCCGTACGAGCTGGTCGCCGAGATCGCCGAGACCGGCACGCTCCCCGTCGTGCTCTTCGTCGCCGGTGGCGTCGCCACCCCGGCGGATGCCGCGATGATGATGCAGCTCGGCGCAGACGGCGTGTTCGTCGGCTCCGGCATCTTCAAGTCGGGCAACCCGGCCGAGCGTGCCAAGGCGATCGTCAAGGCGACGACTTTCTTCGACGACCCGAAGGTGATCGCCGAGGTGTCCCGCGGGCTCGGTGAGGCGATGGTCGGCATCAACGTGTCCGATCTGCCTGCTCCGCACCGCCTCGCAGAGCGCGGCTGGTGACCACGCCCCGCGTCGGTGTTCTCGCGCTGCAGGGTGACGTGCGCGAGCACGCCGCCCTGCTCGCGGAGCTGGGCGCCGAGGTCGTGCTGGTACGGCGGCCCGAGGAGCTCGCGACGGTCGCCGGCCTCGTGATCCCGGGTGGCGAGTCGACCGTGATCGACAAGCTCTCGCGCACCTTCGGGCTGCAGGAGCCGATCCGCGCGGCCATCGCCGACGGGATGCCTGTCCTCGGCACCTGCGCCGGGCTGATCATGCTCTCGAACGAGCTGGTCGACGGCATCGAGGGCCAGCAGACCTTCGGCGGGATGGACGTGGTCGTTCGCCGCAACGCCTTCGGACGTCAGACCGAGTCCTTCGAGGCGGAGCTGGAGGTGCCGGAGCTCGGCGACGCCCCGGTGCACGCCGCGTTCATCCGCGGACCCGTGGTCGAGTCGGTGGGGCGCTCGGCCGCGGCTCTCGCCGCGCTGCCGGACGGGCGCGTGGTGGCGGTCGAGCAGGGGAATCTGCTCGGCATCAGCTTCCACCCCGAGATCTCGGGTGAGCCGCGCTTCCACCAGCGCTTCCTCGACCGGGTCGCAGCGCGCGGCTGAGTCACAGCAGCTCGTCGAGCCAGCGCAGGATCGGGTCAGCCTGGGCGCGCTGGAACGCCCGCAGCCCGGGCAGCTCGGGGATATCGGGGTGCCCCTGGTTCCACCACAGGAACGACGCGAACGCGGAGATGACGGGCAGCAGCCGGGTCGCGTCCGGCGCGCCGTGATCGCGAAGCACCTGCCAGGTCTCGGCGCATGTCGGGCCGCCGGACATCTCGATCGATGGCACCAGCAGCGGTCCGTCCAGCCAGGGCACGCCCCGTCGGGCATGCGGCCAGTCGATGAAGCGCGCGCGATCGCCGTGGATGAGGATGTTGTCGGCGCGCAGGTCGCCGTGCGCGAGCGCGGTACCCGCGAGTGCAGCAGGCAGCGAAGCCTCCAGAGTCAGCAGCTGCGGCATCCGCCTCAGCAGGCTGTGGGGCAGGGACGCTGTGAGCGCCGCGTCGGCCGCGATCTGCTCCCAGCGTGCGAAGTGGGGGAGCATCGAGCGCTTCGCAGGTGGGATCGCATCAGCGGCGGTGACGGCGGCGAGCCGCGCGATCTCCGCGGCGATCGCGTGCAGCTGTCCGGCGGTCCACGGGTCGCCCGGATGCGTGCCTGGCACGACCTCGAGGATCAGCGCGGTACCGGCTTCGTCATCGATGTCGTGCAGCAGCCGCGGGGCGAGCCCGGAGGGCACGGCCCGAAGCATCCGGATCTCGCGACGCAGGAAAGCACGCGAGTCCGCATGCCCGTCGGCGGCGATCGCCTTGACGAAGACCGCACGCTCGACGGAACGGACGATCCCGGCGTAGCCGGCGCTGAACCCTCCGTGCGCGGGGGAGTCGGACGCGTAGCCGCCGCCGAGAACCGACTCGACCTGCGTGCGCAGTGCGGCCGGCAGCGACGACCAGTCCGGTCGCAGTCGGTCGGCACCCGCTTTCATGTCCACGAAGCTAGCAGCGGTAGCGTGAGCCCATGCGACTTCCCCTCGGATCGACCGATGTCAGCGCGAGCGGCGGAAGCGCCGTCCTCACCGGGCGCAGGGGAGAGCCCTGGAGCGGTGTCGCCTCGGCTCCCATGCCGCTCACGAGCGCGATCGATCTGCTTGCGGCGTACGGCGACGCAGCGTCGCACGGCGACCCTGCGTTCGACACGTCCGTGTCCTCCGCCGACACGGACGCTCCGCGCTTCGCGCCCGGCGCGCCGATCCTCTGGCGGTACGGGCGCTACATCGAGACAGCACGCGTCGTCCGTGACGACGAGCGAGGACTGGTCGCCTGGATCCCGTCGGGCTCCGCGCGACTGGTGTCGATTCCTGCGGACGGTCGTCCACCGCGGGAGGTTCCCCTTGAAGAGCGCTTCAGCGTGCCGTGGCGCATCGAGGAGTCGCACTGGCGCGGCCCCGGCGTCGTGCGCGTGGCACCGGCCGGCCGGCCGTGGTCGGTCTGGTTCTTCCGTTCCGAGGACGGTGCGCCCGACGGCGCCTACGTGAACCTCGAGCTCCCGCATCGACGGATCAGCGGAGAGAACGCCGGCATCTTCTCCCGCGATCTCATCCTCGACCTGTGGATCGACGCGGGGCACCCCGGCAGTGAGGACATCTGGGTGAAGGATGCCGATGAGCTGGCGGCTGCTGTGCAGCAGGGGCGCTTCACCGCGGAACAGGCCGAGGCCGTGCGTGCGCTCGCCGACCATGCGGTGGACGAGTTCGTCGCATCCGGTGCGTGGCCGCTCGACGAGGACTGGGATCTCTGGACGCCGACTGCAGAGCTGGATCTTCCCGTGCGGCTGCCGCACACCGATGCGATGGACGCCGCTCGCGGGCGGTCGGGCCGCACCAGCCTCGAAGGCTGACAGCGGAACGTTCGCGATTCGTTAGAATGGACGATGCCCTGGAGGCGACTCCGGGAGACGAGACGAGCGGAGACTTATGTCCGGGCATTCCAAGTGGGCCACGACCAAGCACAAGAAGGCGGTCATCGACTCGCGCCGTGCCAAGTCGTGGGCCAAGCTCATCAAGAACATCGAGGTCGCTGCGAAGCTGGGCGGCCCCGACCTCGCAGGCAACCCGACGCTGTTCGACGCGGTGCAGAAGGCGAAGAAGACCTCTGTTCCCAAGGACAACATCGATCGCGCCGTCAAGCGCGGTGCCGGCATCGGCGGCGAGTCCGTCGAGTACTCCTCGATCACGTACGAGGGCTACGGCCCGAACGGCGTCGCGCTGATGATCGAGTGTCTGACCGACAACAAGAACCGTGCGGCGGCCGAGGTGCGCACCGCGCTGTCCCGCAACGGCGGCACTCTCGCCGACCCCGGTAGCGTGGCCTACAACTTCACCCGCAAGGGCGTCATCGTGGTCAGCTCCGAGGGGACCACCGAGGACGACGTCATGATGGCGGCTCTCGAGGCGGGCGCCGAGGAGATCGAGCCGCACGCTCAGGGCTTCGAGGTCATCACAGAGGCCACCGACCTGGTCGCCGTGCGCTCTGCACTGCAGGAGGCCGGCATCGACTACGAGTCGGCCGACGTCGAGTTCGTGCCGAACCTCAAGGTCGAGATCGACGCCGACGCGGCGCGCAAGATCTTCCGCCTCATCGACGCCCTCGAGGACAGCGACGACGTGCAGAACGTCTTCAGCAACTTCGACCTCCCCGCCGAGGTGCAGGCGGAGCTCGAGAACGACGACGAGTGACCTGACCGACGCTGGTCGACAGAACCCCCGGGCGCGCCTGCGTCCGGGGGTTCTTCGTCATAACTAGCCTGGGGGAGTGACCTCTCTGCGCGTGCTCGGCATCGACCCCGGCCTCACCCGGTGCGGCGTCGGCGTCGTGGACGTCGACCGCGCGCGCCGAGGCACGCTCGTGCACGTCGGGGTCATCCGCACGCCGATCGATGCTCCGATCGGCGAGCGCCTCGCCGCGGTGGCCGCGGGCATCCGCGAGGTGCTCGAGACGCATCGGCCAGACGCCGTGGCCGTGGAGCGCGTGTTCGCGCAGCAGAACAGCCACACCGTGATGGGCACGGCGCAGGCGAGTGGCGTCGCCCTGCTGCTCGCGGCGGAGGCCGGCCTGCCGGCCGCCACGCACACGCCGAGCGAGGTGAAGGCCGCCGTGACCGGCTACGGCTCTGCGGACAAGAAGCAGGTGCAGTCGATGATCGCCCGCATCCTGCGTCTCGACACCCCTCCGCAGCCCGCGGATGCCGCGGACGCGCTCGCGATCGCGCTCTGCCACGCCTGGCGGCGGGATGCCTCGGCACCGGCCTCAGGAGGCGGGCTCACGCGCGCCCAGCAGGCCTGGGCCGACGCGGAGCGTGTCGCTCGAACATACGTACGATCCGCCCGATAGGGTGGACGCATGATCTCCTCCCTGCACGGCGTCGTCCTGCACGCCGACTCGGGCCACGTCGTCATCGAGACTGGGGGAGTCGGCTTCGCCGTCTTCGTCCCCGCCGACGTCGCGCACACCGCGGTCGCGGGGGAACGGATGCTGCTGCACACCAGCCTCATCGTGCGCGAGGACGCCCTCACGCTGTACGGTTTCGCCGATCGTGACGAGCTGGAGATCTTCGGCCAGCTGATCAGCGTGACCGGCGTCGGTCCGAAGTCTGCGCTCGGAGTGCTCTCGCACCTCACCGTCGACCAGATCGCAGCAGCGGTCGGGGACGAGGACGACGCTCCGTTCCGCCGGGTGTCGGGCATCGGCCCGAAGACAGCCAAACTCATCGTCGTGCAGCTCGCAGGCAAGGTGAAGCCGCGGGTCGCGGCCGCGCCCGCAGCCGCCGCGGCACCGGGCGTCACCGATCAGGTCGCCGCCGCGCTGGTCGGACTCGGCTGGTCCGAGAAGGTCGCGGCCGAGGCAGCGGAGCAGACCGCGGCCGACGCGACCGATGCCGAGCGGGAGTCCGTGTCCGCGCTGCTGCGCCGCACCCTCGCCGCCCTCGGCCCCGGAGCTGGCCGTGGCTGAGCCCAGAGACGCCGCAGAGGCGCTCGACGAGACCGAACTGGCGATCGAGGGGGCGCTGCGCCCCTCGAGTCTTTCCGAGTTCGTCGGACAGCCCAAGGTGCGTGGGCAGCTGCAGCTGCTGCTGCAGGCGGCACGCATCCAGGAGCGCCCCGCCGACCACATCCTGCTGGCCGGCCCTCCCGGCCTCGGCAAGACGACGCTCGCGATGATCGTCGCTCACGAGAGCGAGCGGCCGCTTCGCCTGTCCAGCGGTCCGGCCATCCAGCATGCCGGTGATCTCGCGGCGCTGCTGAGCAGCCTCATGCCCGGCGAGGTGCTGTTCATCGACGAGATCCACCGCATGGCGCGCTCCGCCGAGGAGATGCTCTACCTCGCGATGGAGGACTTCCGGATCGACATCATGGTCGGCAAGGGCGCCGGCGCGACCAGCATCCCGCTGGAACTGGCGCCGTTCACCCTGGTCGGCGCGACCACCCGCTCGGGCCTGCTGCCCAACCCGCTCCGTGACCGGTTCGGGTTCACCGGGCACCTGGAGTTCTACGGCGAGGACGAGCTGGAGCAGGTCATCGCGCGCTCGGCCGCGGTGCTGGGCGTGCGCCTGCCCTCCGACGCCCTCTCCGAGATCGCCCGTCGCTCGCGCGGCACGCCCCGCATCGCCAACCGCCTGCTGCGCAGAGTGCGCGACTACGCGCTCGTGCACGGCGAGGCGCACACCGCATCGATCGAAGACGTGCGTGCGGCGCTCGAGCTGTACGACGTCGACGCGATCGGCCTGGACCGGCTCGACAGGGCCGTGCTCGACGCTCTCGTGCGCCGCTTCGGCGGCGGACCGGTGGGGCTCAGCACGCTCGCCGTCGCAGTCGGAGAAGAGGCCGAGACCGTCGAGAGCGTCGTCGAGCCGTACCTCGTGCGCATCGGCTTCCTTGGGCGAACGCCCCGCGGCAGGATCGCCATGCCAGAGGCCTATGCGCATCTCGGCATGGCCCGCCCCGGCGGGGGCGCATTGTTCGATGACCTATAATCGCTGAAGACTTAGCATCCCCCTAACAGCGCGCCCCACTGTCGGCGTGCGCGCGTCGGAAAGGCCCACCCCGCCATGGAAATCATCCTCTTCGGACTGCTCGCGCTTCTGCTCGTCTTCATGTTCTTCAACACCCGCAAGCGGCAGAAGGCGATGAAGGCGGAGCAGGAGGAGAAGGCCACCAAGACCGTCCCCGGCGCCAAGGTGCTCCTGCAGGGCGGTCTCTACGGCACGATCGTGTCCTTCGACCCGGAGAACCTCGACAAGCCTGCGCAGGTCGAGATCGCTCCCGGGACCGTGATCGAGGTGCACAGCCAGGCGATCCTCCGCATCGTCGACCCGACCGAGGGTGCACCGGCGGACGACGCCGAGGTCGAGGACGCTCCCGCCGTGGACACCGTCGCCGACTCCGAGCTCCCCGACCCGAACCACGTCGAGACCCCGGAGGAGACCCGCGCGCGCCTCGAGCGCAACGAGCGCGGCGACTCCGACAACTGACCCGCGGCTTCACAGCGCACGAGAAAGCGGCAATTCGTGGCATCCACCTCTCCGACCCGCCACGCGTGGCGGGTCCTCCTCGGTCTGCTCATCGTCACGGCGGTGCTGTTCAGCATCAACGCCGTCGGCGTGTTCCTCGGCAAGAGCTCGTGGGCTCCTGAGCTGGCGCTCGACCTGCAGGGCGGCACCCAGATCATCCTGAGTGCGCAGACCGCCGACGGTTCCGACCCGACGCAGGAGCAGCTCGACCAGGCGGCGGCGATCATCCGGCAGCGTGTGGACGCGTCAGGTGTCGGTGAGACCGACATCACGACCGAGGGTGGCCGCAACATCGTGGTCCAGATCCCGGGTGTCGCCGATGACGCGACGCGCGAGCGCATCGCCGCGAGCGCCCAGCTCGAGCTGCGCCCGGTGCTCGCGACGACCGAGCCCACCAACACCTTCGTCGGTGAGGACGGCAAGACCACGCCGTATCCGACGCCGGATGCCACGATGAACGCGACGCCGACGGCCAAGCCGACCGACGCGAGCGACCTGTCCTGGATCACCGACAAGCTGAAGGCGGCGTTCCTCAGCTACGACTGCGCCAACCCGGCGAAGGATCCGGCGACTGCGCCGAAGGACGAGCCGCTGATCGCGTGCAGCGTCGACGGACAGGCCAAGTACCTCCTCGGACCCACAGAGCTGACGGGCACGGCGATCACCGATGCCCAGGCCGGCCGCGACCCGCAGTCCGGCGTGTGGATGGTGCAGCTGGAGATGGACGCCAAGGGCACCAAGGCCTTCGCCGACGTCAGCCAGCGCCTCTACAACTTCAAGCTGCAGCAGCAGAGCCCGCGTGACCAGTTCGCGTTCGTGCTCGACGGCAAGGTCATCTCGGCCCCGGCCATGCAGGCGGTCATCGCCAACGGCAAGCCGTCGATCTCGGGCAGCTTCACTCAGGAGACCGCGAAGACCCTCGCCGACCAGCTGCGCTACGGCGCACTCCCGCTGAGCTTCAAGGTGGAGAGCAACCAGTCCATCTCGGCGACGCTCGGCTCGCAGCAGCTGCAGATCGGTCTGATCACCGGTCTGATCGGCCTGGGTCTGGTGGCGATCTACTCGCTGCTTAGCTACCGCGCGCTCGGCTGGGTGATCATGGCGTCCATCGGCGTGATGGGCGTTCTGACCTACATCATCATCTGCATCCTGGGCTGGCGCATGGGCTTCCGCCTGTCGCTGGCCGGTGTCGCGGGTCTGATCGTGTCGATCGGATTCACCGCGGACTCGTTCATCGTCTACTTCGAGCGAATACGAGACGAGTTGCGAGACGGCAAGTCCATCACCGGCGCGGTGGAGGACGGCTGGGCTCGTGCGAAGCGCACGATCTACATCTCGAAGTCGATCAACATCCTCGCCGCCGTCGTGCTGTACATCCTCGCGGATGCCACGGTGAAGGGCTTCGCGTTCACGCTGGGTCTGACCACTCTGATCGACGTCTTCATCTTCGTGATCTTCACGCACCCGGTGATGCAGCTGCTCGCCCGCACGAGGTTCTTCGGCGGCGGACATCCGCTGTCGGGCCTCAACCCGGAGGAGCTCGGCGCGGTCTATCGCGACCGGACGGAGTTCCGTCAGGTGCAGACCGCGTCCAGCGGCAAGGCGGCCCGCACCAAGGCGTCGCGCGGCGAGGCCGAGCGTCGTCAGACCATCGCCGAACGCAAGCGCGCTGAGGCCGTCGCCGGAGCGCCCGATGGCGGTGCCTCCGCCGAGTCCGGAAAGGACGGGGACGCCTGATGTTCTCCTTCAATGAGTTCGGCAACAAGCTCTACTCCGGGAAGCTGTCCTTCCCGTTCGTCCAGAAGCGCAAGCTGTGGTTCATCATCGCCATCGTGCTGGTGGTGGGATCCATCCTGGTGCCGCTGTTCCGCCCGATCCAGTTCTCGATCGAGTTCACCGGCGGCTCGCAGTTCGTCGTGACCGCGCCGGCCAGCACGAATCAGGATCTGGCGACCGAGGCAGTGCAGTCCGTCGTGCCGGATGCCACGGCCAAGGTCGTGGTGGTCGACGGCAAGAACGTCCGCGTGCAGACCTCGCAGATGTCCGCGAAGGAGACCAACCACGTCGCGGACGCGCTGGCCGAGGCGTACGACGTGCCGGTCGACCAGGTGAGCAAGTCGTTCATCGGCCCCGCCTGGGGTGAGGGAGTGACGCGCCAGTCCCTGTGGGGGCTCGCGATCTTCCTCGCGCTGACGTTCCTGATCCTCGGCATCTACTTCCGCACCTGGAAGATGTCGGCCGCGTCGATCGTCGGCCTGCTGGACGTGCTCATCATCACGGTGGGCGTCTACGCCCTGGCCGGGTTCCAGATCTCGCCCGCGGCGGTGATCGGATTCCTGACGATCCTCGCGTACTCGCTGTACGACACCACGGTCGTGTTCGACAAGGTGCGTGAGAACACGACAGAGGACGGCGAGACGCTGGCGCGCACCTTCGGCGAGTCCGTGAACCTCGCCGTGAACCAGACGCTCGTGCGCTCGATCAACACCGCGATCATCGCCGCACTGCCCGTCGGCGCGATCCTGTTCATCGGTGCATTCTGGCTGGGCGCCGAGACGCTGACCGACATCTCGCTGTCGATCTTCGTCGGCATCATCGTTGCCACGTACTCGACGCTGTTCGTCGCCGCGCCGCTGTACGCGTTCTTCCGCCAGAACGAGTCGGGCATCCTGGCCCACGACAAGAAGGTGCTGAAGGCGCGCGAGCGCGCCGTGCAGGCGGCCTGAGCATCTCTCTCGAGTGACGGGGCCGCGGAATCTCTCCGCGGTCCCGTCACGCGTAGGATGAACTGACCCGGAGGTGTGAGCGTATGGCCGATCCGCAGACGACGACGCAGACTTCGAGCCTGCGCAGGCTCGTGCCGCGGATCTTCTCGCGCGCTCCGCGGAACAACGACCTCGACAACCTCATCCGCACGGTGCGGGTCAATCACCCCCGCGGCGACCTGCCCATCATCGAGCGGGCGTACAACGTCGCGAAGGAGAAGCACGAGGGACAGCTGCGTCAGAGCGGCGAGCCCTACATCACGCATCCGCTGGCCGTGGCGCAGATCCTCGCAGAACTCGGCCTCGGCCCCCGCGCCGTCGCGGCGGCCCTGCTGCATGACACCGTCGAGGACACCGGCTACCCTCTGAACGAGCTGCAGGAGACTTTCGGCGACGAGGTCGCCATGCTGGTCGACGGCGTCACGAAGCTCGACAAAGTCAAGTACGGCGAGAGCGCCCAGGCCGAGACGGTCCGCAAGATGATCGTCGCGATGTCGAAGGACATCCGCGTGCTGCTCATCAAGCTCGCCGACCGGCTGCACAACGCGCGCACCTGGGGCTTCGTCCCGCCTGAGAAGGCGGCGAGGAAGGCCAAGGAGACCCTCGAGATCTACGCGCCGCTCGCGCATCGCCTCGGTATCCAGACGATCAAGAGCGAGCTGGAGGACCTCTCCTTCGCCGTGCTGCATCCGAAGATCTACGCCGAGATCTCCAGCCTGATCGCGCAGCGCACCCCGCAGCGCGAGAAGTACCTGCAGCAGGTGATCGAGGCGATCGACGAGGACCTGCGCGACCTGCGCATCCGCGGCAAGGTCGTCGGGCGGCCGAAGCAGTTGTACTCCGTCTACCAGAAGATGGTCGTGCGAGGTCGCGAGTTCGACGACATCTACGACCTCATCGGCATCCGCGTGCTGGTCGGCTCCGTGCGCGACTGCTATGCCGTGCTCGGTGCGATCCACGCCCGCTGGACGCCGCTGCCCGGTCGATTCAAGGACTACATCGCCACCCCGAAGTTCAACCTGTACCAGTCGCTGCACACCACGGTGATCGGCCCCAGCGGCCGCACCGTCGAGATCCAGATCCGTACCCACGAGATGCACCAGCAGGCGGAGTTCGGCGTCGCCGCGCACTGGATGTACAAGGAGCGGATGAACGGGGGCAGAGCCGACGGCAAGCCGATGGACACCGAGATGGCCTGGCTCGCGCACATCTCCGACTGGCAGGCCGAGACCGCCGACCCGAGTGAGTTCCTCGACTCGCTGCGCTTCGAGATCGGCGCCAAGGAGGTGTACGTCTTCACCCCGAAGGGACGGGTGATCGGCCTCCCCGCCGGCGGAACGCCCGTGGACTTCGCCTATGCCGTGCACACCGAGATCGGTCACCGCACCATGGGAGCGAAGGTGAACGGTCGCCTCGTTCCGCTCGAGACCGAGCTGCACAGCGGCGACGTGGTAGAGGTGTTCACCTCGAAGAATCCGGATGCCGGGCCCAGCCAGGACTGGCTGACATTCGTCAAGAGCACTCGTGCGCGTAACAAGATCCGCGGGTGGTTCACGAAGGAGCGCCGCGAGGAGGCGATCGAACAGGGCAAGGAGGCCATCGCGCGTGCGATGCGGAAGCAGAACCTTCCGCTGCAGCGACTGATGAGCCAGGACTCCTTCGCCCAGGTCGCCCAGCAGCTCCGCTACGAGGATGTCTCCGCCCTGTACGCGGCCGTCGGCGAGGGGCACATCTCCACCCAGCACGTGCTGGAGAAGGTCACCGCCCTGGTCGGCCCCGAGGACACATCCACGGGCGCCATCGATCTGCCGGGCCAGGTGACGACGAAGGAGCCGCGCGGGGGCGACTCGGGCGTTCTGGTGCGAGGCGCCAATGACATCCTGGTCAAGCTCGCCCGGTGCTGCACCCCGGTGCCCGGCGACCCGATCGTCGGCTTCGTCACCCGAGGCAGCGGTGTGTCCGTGCACCGCGCGGACTGCGTGAACGTGAAGGCGCTCAGCGCCGACCCTGCGCGCTTCGTCGACGTCGAATGGGCGCCCACCACCAAGAGCGTGTTCCGAGTGCAGATCCAGGTCGAGGCGCTCGACCGGTCCGGGCTGCTGTCGGATGTCACACGGGTGCTCAGCGAGCATCACGTGAACATCCTGTCGGCCACCGTCACGACCACCGATGAGCGTCTCGCGCTGAGTCGCTTCGTGTTCGAGATGGGTGATGCGGTGCATCTGGACCGGGTGCTGAACGCGGTCCGCCGCATCGACGCGGTCTACGACGTCTACCGCGTCACCACCTCCTGATCGATCAGCTTCTCCAGAAGCTCGACGGCGGCGCGCTTGCCCGGCGCGCGCGTTCGCGCGCGGATCGAGTCCCGGGCGCGGAGCGCCGGCGCGGGATGGACGTCGACGAGTGCGCGAAGCCAGCGCGCGCTCTCGCCGTCCCGTCGCGCGGCGAAAGCCAGCGACATCGCGACGACCTCGATCCTGGCGACAGGGATGCCGGCGAAGCGGACGAGCTGTTCCGGTTCCAGCGCCGCCTCGTGCGTCACGGTCCGTGGTCCCGGTCGCAGGCGTGCGGCCGCGGGATCCGCGCGGCAGACATGATGGCGGGCGGGCGGCTGGTCACCGGCACCGTGCACCCACGCCGCAGTCGGGCCGCACAGCGCACCGCCCGGCGGGATCACCGTCGCGAGCGAGAGCGCACGTGCCTCCGGGCTCTCGACGGTGTCGGCAGGGATGTACGCCTCGCCGACCTCGACCACGTGCCCGTCCAGTCGTGCTGCCCCCAGCTCGGTCAGGCTGAGCCTGTCACCGGGGGAGTAGATGAGGATCGGATGCACCCTGACAGTTTGATGCCGGTGCCCCCGTAGCGGGGACACCGGCATCAGACTGTGGATAAGCTCCTGCGGGATCAGCCGCCGAGCGCGTTCAGCCAGGCCCGGCGGGCCTCGAGAGCGTCCTTCGCATCCTTCGCTGCCTTCGCGTTGCCGGCCGCCTCAGCAGCGGCGAGCTCGGCCTCGAGCTTCTCGATGGCCTCGACGAGCTGCGAGCTCATGTCGTTCGCGCGCGCCTTGGTCTCGGGGTTGTTGCGCTTCCAGTCGACGTCCTCGCGACCCTTGAGCGCCTGCTCGACACCGCGCATCCTGTCGTCCAGCGCGCGCTCCCGCTCGCGCGGGAAGATGCGGCCGACCTCGTCCCACTGCCGCTGGATGCGGGTGAGCAGCGCACGCGCCTTCTTGATGTCGGACTCGTCGGCCACGGCCTTGGCCTCGACCAGCAGGGCCTCGCGCGCATCGATCTTCGGAGCGGAGTCGGCCTCCTCGGCCGCCGCCTGCTCGGCGCGTGCCTGGTACAGCGCGTCACCGGCGGCCTTGAACTTCGCCCAGAGGGCGTCGTCGGCCTTGCGGCCTGCGCGGCCGGCGGCCTTCCACTCGTCGAGCAGCGCGCGGTACGCCGGGATGCCGTCGACGCCACGCGGGGCGAGCGCCTCGGCACGCTCGACCAGTCGGGTCTTGGCATCGCGAGCAGTGCGGTGCGTGTCGTCCAGGTCGGAGAAGTAGGCACGACGCGCCTTGTCGACAGTGGAGCGGGCGTCGCGGAATCGCTTCCAGAGCTGCTGGGCGGTGCCCTTGGGCAGCCGGGGGCCGGTCTGCTGATGCGCCTGCCACTGGTCGAACAGGGCCGTCATGTCTGCCGTGACCTGCTTCCACTGCACCTTCGAGAGGTCGAGGGCGGCGATCCGCTCCGCCTCCTCGACGATGGTTGTGCGCTGGGCGATCGCGGCGTCCACGGCCTCCTTGGCGGCCTGCGCCTCCTGCGCAGATGCCTCGGAGAGCGACTCGAGCAGCGTGTCGACGCGGGCGCGGAGTCCGGCGAGGTCTCCCACCGCCGCCGCATCGGTCAGCTCGCCGACGATGTGCTTCGCCTGCTTGGAGAGATCGGCGGCGGATGCCTCACCGGTCTGCACGCGCTTCTCGAGCGTGGTCACCTTGACGGCGATGTCGTCGTACTTGCGCACGAAGTAGGCGAGCGCCTCGTCGGCGGTGCCGTCGGGGTACTGGCCGACGGCGCGCCAGTCGTCGCCCTCACGCACCTCGACGGTGCCGTCCTCGACGACACGGCCCCACTCGGCGGCATCTGACGCGACCGCCGCGGCGGGGGCGATGGGCTTCGCCACCAGCTTCGGCGGCGTCGGCATCGGGACGCGAGGGGGTGCGGGGACAGGGGGAGTCGGCTTCGACGGCTCGGACACGGTGATCTCCTTGCGCGGCTTCCCGCGGGAGTGGAAAGGGACGATGACCAGCCTAGTATGCGCGGTCGGGCCTCTCGCAGTCCTCCCTCCGGGGCGCTCACATCGCCGTTACCGATTTGTGAGCGGAACGTTCGACGGGCGTAACGTGCGACCGCCTCTGCAGGAAACACCGCCGACCTACCGTCAGGACCATCGGGACAGAGGAGGCGTCATGACGGATCGATCGGACATGCCCGCGGATGTGGTCGTGGTCGGAGCGGGAATGGTCGCCCACCGGTTCGCGGAGAGTCTGCTCACGCGCACCGACGACCGACTGCATCTGGTGATGATCGGCGACGAGGGGACGGAGCCGTACGACCGCGTCGGGCTGACCTCGTTCTTCTCGGGCGCGACGGCCCGCGACCTGGCGCTTGATCCGCGGGTGCTCGACGATCCCCGCATGACGTTCCTCGCCGACGACCCCGCCGTCGGCATCGACCGAAGCCGGCGCGTCGTGCACACACGCAGCGGGCGGACGCACCGGTATCGGACCCTGGTGCTCGCCACCGGCTCCTCTGCGGCACGCGTCTCCGTGGCAGGTGCCGATCTCGCGGGCTGCTTCGTCTACCGGACCCTGGACGACGTCAGTGGCATCCGATCCTTCGTGGAGCGACGTCGAGGCGAGCTCGGTCGCCCGCTGCGCGGTGCGGTGATCGGCGGCGGGCTCCTCGGGCTCGAGGCTGCCGGCGCACTGCAGAGCCTCGACATCGACTGCATCGTGGCGCAGTCGTCCGATCGCCTGATGTCCGCGCAGTTGGACCTCGCCGGAGCCACGATGCTGCGCCGGCTCGTCGAGGCCCGTGGGATCTCCGTGCGCACGGACAGCCGGACCACGCGCCTGGACGGCGACGTCGACGGCAACGTGAGCGGGCTGCGATTCCGCGACGGTGGCGCCCTGGCCGCCGACGTCGTGATCTTCACGGTCGGGGTGCGCCCCCGCGACGAACTCGCCCGCGAAGCGGACCTGGCAGTGCACACGGATGGCGGGGTGCTGATCGACGCACGCTGCCGCACCTCCGACGCGCAGATCCTCGCCATCGGCGAGGTGGCCAGCTACGAGGGGCGCGCGGTCGGGCTCGTCGCGCCCGGCTACGCGATGGCCGAGGTCGCCGCGACCCGACTGCTCGGCGGCGACGCCACGTTCCCGGGCTTCGACGACTCGGCCAAGCTGAAGCTCTCCGGCACCGACGTGGCGAGCTTCGGCGACGCGCACGCCGTCAGCCCGGACGCTCTCGACGTCGTGTATGCGGATCCGGTGGCCGGGGTGTACAAGAAGCTCGTGCTGTCGGATGACGCGAAGACGCTGCGGGGAGGCATCCTCGTCGGCGACGCCGCCGCCTATGGCACGCTGCGGGCCCTGGTCGGCGGTCCGCTCGGCGCGGACCCTGCCGCCTACCTGATCCCGGCGGCCGACGCCGATGCTCCGTCTGCGCAGCTGCCGGACGCGGCGATCGTGTGCTCCTGCTCGAACGTGTCCGCCGGTCGCATCCGGCAAGCCGTGCACGAGGAGGGTTGCGCCGACGCCGGTGCCGTCCGGGCATGCACGAAGGCGGGGGCCGCCTGCGGATCGTGCTTCCTCACGGTGAAGAAGCTGGTGGCGACCGAGCTCGAGGGAAGCGGCGCGGCGCCGGTCACCGCACTGTGCGAGCACTTCGGGATGTCGCGGCGGCAGCTCTTCGACGCGGTGCGGGTCGCCGAGCTGACGACGTTCAGTGCGATCATCGCGCGCTTCGGCAGCGGGCGGGGATGCGACATCTGCAAGCCCGCGATCGCCAGCATCCTGGCGGTGCTCGTCGGAGCGCATGTGCTGTCCGGCGAGAACGCGACGCTGCAGGACACCAATGATCACGTGATGGCCAACATGCAGAAGGACGGCACCTACTCGGTCGTGCCGAGGATGCCTGGCGGCGAGGTGACGCCGCAGGGGCTGATCGCGATCGGCAGGGTCGCCGACGACTTCGGGCTGTACACGAAGGTCACCGGCGGCCAGCGCATCGACATGTACGGTGCACGGCTCGAGCAGCTGCCCGACATCTGGGGCCGCCTGGTGGATGCGGGGTTCGAGTCGGGGCAGGCCTACGGCAAGGCGCTGCGCACCGTGAAGTCCTGCGTCGGTTCGACATGGTGCCGCTACGGTGTGCTGGACTCCGTCGGGATGGCCGTGCGTCTCGAACTGCGCTATCGCGGCCTGCGGGCGCCGCACAAGATCAAGATGGGCGTCTCCGGGTGCGCGCGGGAGTGCGCGGAGGCGCGGAGCAAGGACGTCGGGGTCATCGCCACGGAGAGCGGCTGGAACCTCTACGTCGGCGGCAACGGAGGGTTCACCCCGCGTCATGCCGAGCTGCTCGCGTCGGGGCTCGACGATGAGGCACTCATCCGCGCCATCGACCGGTTCTGCATGTACTACATCCGCACGGCCGATCGTCTGCAGCGAACCGCCACGTGGTGTGCGGAGCTGGACGGAGGTCTGGAAGGGCTCAGGGGCGTGATCTTCGAGGACAGCCTCGGCGTCGGTGCGGATCTCGACGCGGCCATGGCTGCGCACGTCGACCGCTACGAGGACGAATGGGCAGCGGCGCTGCGGGATCCGGAGATCCTGCGGAGGTTCGAGTCGTTCGTGAACGCCGCGGACACCCCCGATCCCTCTCTCGCCTATGTGCCGGAGCGCGGGCAGGTCCGCCCGGCAACAGCCACGGAGCGCGCCGACCGCGCGGTCCTGATCGCAGGAACGACACTGGAGGTACGGCGATGACCATGCTCGCGGAACGACCGACTCTCATCCGCATCTGCCGCGTCGGCGATCTCGAAGTGGAGCGTGGCCGCGCCGCGCTGCTCGGCGGGAACCAGGTCGCGCTCTTCCTGCTCGAGGACGGCACGGTGCACGCGGTCTCGAACCTCGATCCCTACAGCGGTGCGAACGTCATCTCTCGCGGCATCGTCGGCACGCGCGGGCAGGAGCCGACCGTCGCATCTCCGATGCACAAGCAGGTGTTCAGTCTCCGCACCGGCGCCTGTCTGGACGCGCAGGGGAAGGACCTGATGGCCCTGCGCACCTGGGCGGTGAGCGTCCACGATGACATGGTCCTGATCGACGCAGAGGATCTGAGATGACCGGGGGGCGCGTCCATCTCGTCGGCGGTGGCCCTGGGCCGGCGGACCTGATGACGGTGCGCGCAAGCCGACTGATCGCAGAGGCCGACGTCATCGTCGTCGATCGGCTGGGTCCGACCGCTGAGGTGCTCAGGGGACTCGGTCCCGCGGTGCGCGTGATCGATGTCGGCAAGCATCCCGGCCATCACCCGGTTCCGCAGGAGGAGATCAACCGGATCCTCGTCGAGCAGGCCGCAGCCGGAGCTCGCGTCGTGCGGCTCAAGGGCGGTGATCCGTTCGTGTTCGGCCGCGGGGGAGAGGAGGTGCGCGCATGCCTCGCCGCGGGGATCCCGGTGGAGGTGGTTCCCGGACCGTCGAGCGCGATCGCGGTGCCGCAGGCCGCCGGCATCCCGGTCACCCATCGCGGCACGGCGTCCGCGTTCCACGTGCTGAACGGTCAGGGCGAGATCACCGCAGGGTCGCTGGCAGCGCTCGCGGACGACAGCGTGACGACCGTGATCCTCATGGGCGTGGCGGCCCTCCGGACGATCGTGTACGCAGCGCTCGGGCACGGCGTGTCGCCGCATCGTCCCGTCGCCTTCGTCGAGAGCGGCCATTCCGCGCGGCAGCGGACGACGCGGACCACGCTCGAGCACGCACTGCGGGACGCGCAGGATATCGGGTTGAGCAATCCGGCCGTCATCGTGGTCGGCGACGTCGCGAGGGCGGATCTGCTGCTGCCGGCGTCGCAGCCGGTCGCGGAGGCCTCGGTATGACGGTGCAGCACGGTGGAGACGCCGTGCTGCTGGGCTGCACGATGGTGGTCGCCGCGGAGCGGCGGTCGGGTGATCTCGCCAGCGCACTCGCGCGCCACGGCGCGAGAGTCCTGCGTGCGCCTCCGCTGTCCATCCGGCCGAATGCCGACGACGAGCAGCTGCTCGAGATGACCCGTATGATCATCGAGAGGCCGCCGGATGTCGTCGTCGCGACGACCGGTGTCGGATTTCGCGGCTGGATGGATGCCGCGCATGAGAACGGGCTGGCGGACGATCTCTTCGGAGCTCTGCGCTGCGCGCGGTTCGTCGCGCGCGGGCCCAAGGCGCATGGTGCGATCCAGCAGGCGGGTTTCACCGCGGACTGGGTCGCCCGGTCGGAGACCGCGGCCGAGGTCGGCGACCACCTCGTGAAGTTCGGCATCGCGGGAGCCCGGGTCGTGGTGCAGCATCACGGCGGCGGAGACACGGCTTGGACCGGCTGGTCACCGCCCACGGTGGCGAGGCACTGGGCATCACCGTGTACCGCTGCGGGCCGCCGCAGGACCCGGAGCTGGTGGCACGCACCGTCGAGCAGGCCGCCACGGGCGGCGCCGACGCCGTGATGTTCACCTCGGCGACCGGTGCGACGGAATGGCTCCGGATAGCGGAGCGGGCCGGAGCACTGCCGAGGATCGGAGCGCGCGCCGCGCGCGGGCGGCTACTGGTCGCCGCGGTCGGCCCGGTCACGGCGAAGCCTCTGACCGACGCGGGGCTGCGTACGACGACCGCGGCCAGAGGCCGGCTCGGTTCACTCGTGCGCTGTGTCGTCGACCACTACGCGTCCGGCCGGGCGGCCAGGGTGCGCACAGACGCGGGTACCCTCGAGGTGCGCAGCGGCGGGGCCGTGCTGAACGGTGACTTCGTGCCGTTGTCCCGTGCCTCCGCGGACGTGCTCGACGCGTTGTCCGGTGCGGGTGGTCGGGTGCTCACCCGGGAGGAACTCGGCCGCGTGCTCCCTCGCGCCGGCCAGAACAGCCATGCCGTCGAGATGGCGGTCGCGCGCCTCCGGGAGGCCCTGGGACGCGCGGACGTGGTGAACACCGTGATCAAGCGCGGGTACCGTCTCGCGGTCGCGGAGTGAGTCGGCGCGAGTTCTCGGGGCGCGGATGTGGGCGGGGCGCCTGTGTGCCCCGCCCACATCCGCGTGCTCCCCGGGTCAGGAGACGACGACCTTCTCCCGCTCCGAGGACTGATCTGCGAGGACGGGAGCGGCGGCGACGACGTGCAGGGGTGCGGCCGGCCGCGCAAGGGACCGATCCGTCCGGCGACGTGCTGCCGGACGGCCGTGGGTGAGGTACAGCGGCAGCCCGACGAACAGCAGCCCGCCGACGAGGTTGCCGAGGATCGTGGGCAGCTCGTTCCACAGCAGGTAGTCCCCGAGAGTGAAGTCTGCGCCGAGCATCAGCCCTGAGGGGAACAGGAACATGTTGACCACCGAGTGCTCGAAACCCATGTAGAAGAAGAGCGTGATCGGCAGCCACATGGCCACGATCTTGCCGATCACGCTGTCCGACGCCATCGAGAGCACCACGCCGGTCGACACCAGCCAGTTGCACAGCATCCCCCTGACGAACAGGGTGAGCATGCCGGCCATCCCATGCTCGGCGTAACCGACGGTTCGAGAGTGACCGATCTCGCCGATGGCGTGCCCGACGGCGCTGGGCTCGGTCGAGAATCCGTATGTGAAGCAGATCGCCATCAGCAGGGCGACGACGAGTGCGCCGGCCAGGTTGCCCAGGAAGACGAGTCCCCAGTTGCGAAGCATCGCGGCCACGGTCGCGCCGGGCCGCCTGTCGATCACCGCGAGCGGTCCGAGCGTGAACACTCCGGTGAGCAGGTCGTACCCGAACAGGTAGAGGATGACGAATCCGATCGGGAACAGCAGTGCACCGATCAGTGGCTGGGCGGTGCTGGTGGACACGGTCACGGCGAACGCCGCACCCATGGTCAGGAACGCCGCGCCCATGAACGCGCGAATGAGCGTGTCCCTGGTCGACAGCCGCATCTTGTACGCGCCGGCATCGACCATGCGCGTGACCAGCTCGGCGGGTTTGATGTATGACATGGAACCTCCGGGGGACGGGAGCGCTGAGGCTCCGGTCAGTCCAGAGTCGACCAGCCGCATGTCAGACGGAGGCCGCGGAGGTTACGTCCGTGGAGCGATTCGCTCACATCGGGCGTTCGCGTCGGTGAGGGTCACGTGGCGGGTGTCGGGGAATCGCTCGGTGTCGGGGCCGTGGTCGGCGTCGGGGAGGCGCCGTCGGTCGGAGCGACCGAGCTGGTCGCCTTCGGCTTCGGCGCGGGAGCATCGGCCTGGGCGAGCATCACCTGGCTGAAGACCGCGCCGACGACCAGCAGTCCGCCGACCACCGACGCCACGATGTTGTCCCGGGAACGGCGCCGGGCTCGGCCCTCGTGCCAGGCCGTCCTCGCGGCATAGCGGCGAGCGCGCTCCGCCTGCTGTCGTGCGTGCTGCGCGTCGTTCTTGCCGCGTCCGGCCATGCGGGTCCTCCCGGGGATGAGAACAGGTCTGCAGCGAGCCTACCGGTGACCGCGCGGACGGCCGTGTCCGCCGCCCGCATTAGCCTGGAGGCATGAGCTCACCCGCATCCCTGATGTCCGGCCGGACGCCGCTGGCCGTGCGGATGCGGCCGGTGTCGCTCGACGAGGTCGCCGGACAGCAGCATCTGCTGCGCCCCGGCTCGCCGATCGTCGCGCTGGCGGATCCGGATGCTGCGGCGCCCGGCGCCGTCTCGATCATCCTCTGGGGCCCGCCCGGCACCGGCAAGACGACGCTCGCGCAGGCGATCGCCCGCTCGTCAGGGCGCCGCTTCGTGGAGCTCTCCGCGATCACCGCCGGCGTCAAGGACGTGCGCGAGGTCATGCAGGAGGCGGTGACGCAGCGCGACCTCTACGGGCAGACGACGATTCTGTTCCTGGACGAGATCCACCGCTTCACCAAGGCCCAGCAGGACGCACTGCTCCCCGGGGTCGAGAACGGGTGGGTCATCCTCATCGCTGCGACCACAGAGAACCCGTCGTTCTCCGTCATCTCGCCGCTGATCTCGCGGTCGCTGCTGCTCACTCTGCAGCCGCTCACCGATGACGACATCGGCGTTCTCATCGACAGAGCCGTGACGGATGCCCGAGGTCTGAACGGAGCGGTGGCGATGCAGGCCGCCGCCCGTGCCGCGCTGATCCGACTGGCGTCCGGCGATGGCCGCCGCGCGCTCACCGGGCTCGAGGCGGCATCCGCGGTCGCGCTGTCGAACGCCGACGAGGGCGCGGTTCCGGAGGTCACCGACGACGACGTCGCGCAGGCGGTCGACAAGGCGCTGCTGCGGTACGACCGGCAGGGCGACGAGCACTACGACGTGATCAGCGCGTTCATCAAGTCGATCCGCGGCTCGGATCCGGATGCCGCGCTGCACTACCTCGCCCGCATGATCGAGGCGGGGGAGGACCCCCGCTTCATCGCCCGCCGTCTGGTCATCTCGGCCGCCGAGGATGTCGGCCTCGCCGATCCGCAGGGGCTGGTCATCGCGACTGCCGCCGCTGATGCCGTCGCCTTCATCGGGATGCCGGAGGGCCGTATCCCCCTCGCCGAGGCGACGGTCTACCTGGCGACGACGGCGAAATCGAACGCCGCCTACGTCGGAATCGACCAGGCCATCGCCGATGTCCGTGCCGGCGGGTTCGGTCGCGTGCCCCTGCACCTGCGCGACGCGCACTACCCGGGCGCCAAGCGGCTCGGGCACGGCAAGGGTTACCGGTATCCGCACGACGCCGAGGTCGGTGTGCTGCCGCAGCAGTATCTGCCGGACGAGCTCGACGGGCGCCGCTACTACGAGCCCAAGCCTCTCGGCGCGGAGCGCGACATCGCCGCCAGACTCGAGCGAATCCGCCGCATCCTCGGCGACCGCTGACCTTACAGTGGTTCCGTGACCCGACAGCTGCCACGGCTCCCCGCAGGCCGCGACCTGTCGATCGACTTCGTCAGAGCGATCTGCCTGCCACTGGTCGTGCTGCTGCACGCGTTGCAGATGGGCATCGCCGGCGACCCGCCCCGCGCGTTCAATGCGCTGCTGGCCTGGACGCCGCTGGTCTGGATCACGTGGATCGGGATGATCATGCCGACGTTCTTCATCGCCGGCGGGTTCGCGGGCATCACCACCTGGCGCCGTCTGCACAACCAGGGGGAGACCGCAGCGCAGTACATCCGGATCCGGGCGCTGCGACTGGCGCGTCCGGTGCTCTTCGCGATGCTGGGGGTGCTGGCCGTCCTCGGTGTGATGGCGCTCGTCGGTGCCGACCCGGAATTCCTGCGCACGTTCGCCTTCCGGCTGGCCGAGCCGCTCTGGTTCATCGCTGTGTACGCGATCTGCACGTCGTTCGTCCCGCTCATGGCATGGCTGCATCGCCGCGCGGCGTGGGCGACCTACTTCGGACTCGCGGGCGCCGCCGTGGCGGTGGACCTGCTGGACCGCTTCGCGCACGTGCCGGTGGGAGCCCTGAACTGGCTGTTCGTCTGGTTGTTCGTGCAGCAGCTCGGCTTCGGCGTGCGGGACCAGTGGTACTCCCGCCGCCCGCGCTGGCTGCTCGCTCTGCTGGCGATCGTCGCGTATGGGCTGATGTTCGTCGCCGTCTTCGCACTCGGCTACGACCCCGACATGCTGGTCAACCTCAACCCTCCGACCGTGCTCCTGCTGCTGCTCGGCCTGGCGCAGGTCTACCTGTTCACGCTTCTGCAGCCGCTGATCCGAGCGCTGATGCGCCACAGGCCGGTGCTGCTGGTGATCGGCGTGCTCGGGATGTTCGGCATGGTGATCTACCTCTGGCACACGGTCGCCATGGCTGTGGTCGTCAGCGTGCAGCTCGCCCTCGGACTGCCCTTCCCGCCCGTGCTCTCCCCGCAGTGGTGGTGGACGCGGATCCCGTGGCTGCTGGCGATCGCCGCTGTCGTCGCGCTCTTCTGCGCGGTCGTGCCGCGTGTGGCGCGCACCTGGCCGCCGGAGCGGAAGCGCGCGATGCCGCTCTGGGCCGCGATCGTCGCCACACTGCTCGTCGTCCTGAGCGTGGGATGGGTCCTCACCCAGGGGTACCTCTCACCAGGGACCGCAGCGGCCGTGCTGCTGCTCGCTGCCGCGATCGCGTGGCTCACATCCGGCGGCCCCGCGGGTGGGGATGCCGCGGCGGAACCGTCGCCTGATCGTTCCCGTCCCGGCGTTGACGGTGTTCCGCGCGTCAGAGGATGATCGGTTCATGGCGAATCTCCGTCCGCACCGACGGCACGCGACCGCGACCTTGACCGCCGTTGCGCTCGTCGTGCTCACTGGTTGTGCGTCCGCGCCTGAACCGCCTGCCGCCGTTCCTGCACCGTCGAGTTCTCCGGCTTCACTGCAGGACGTGCTGACCACGGGCGCGGCGGTGACCGTGCTCGACGACGGAGACGGCGCGGAACTGTGCCTCGGTGCGCTGCTCGAGTCGTACCCGCCGCAGTGCGGCGGTCCGAAGCTCGTCGGGTGGGACTGGTCCGAGTGGCCCGGTACCTACGAGCAGGCCTCCGACGTGCGCTGGGGCTTGTATCGGGTCGACGGCACGTACGATCCGGAGGCGTTCGCGTTCACCCCGACCGGTGTGCGGCCTGGCGCGACCGCGTCGGAGCGGGGCGGACAGTCCAGACTCCAGATGTTCGCGACACCGTGCGCAGAGCCGAAGGGCGGCTGGCGCGTCATCGACCCCGCCCGTACGACGCCGGAGACGATGGATCGTGTCTTCGCCCGAGCGGCGCGGCTGCCCGGGTATGCGGTCTCCTGGGTGGATCGGTCGCGGGTGCCGAGCGCCGGTCCGGATGCCACGCCCGAGGAGCAGGTCGCCGAGACGGCGCCGAGCCCCGAGCTCACGGTGGTGAATGTGCGGGTCACCGGCGACCCGGTGGCCGCGGAGAAAGAGCTGCGCGAGGTCTGGGGCGGGATGCTGTGCGTCACCACGGCCGAGCACACGGCAGCGGAGCTGAACGGCATCGCGGAGAAGATCCGGAACGCAGCATCCGATCCCCGTGTGTGGCTCGGTGTGAACGCCGATGACCTCGGCGGCTACGTGAGTGTGCAGGTCGTCTACGACGACGGCGCGCTGCAGCGCCGGATGGATGCCGAGTACGGGGCGGGTCTGGTTCTGGTGACCTCCTCGTTGCGGCCGGTGCCCTAAGAGGACGCAGAGCCGGCGTCTGATACGATGGATCGGCTCGAAACCGAGTTTTCGGGCATCCCTCCGCTCCTGCAACACTCTCCGCTGCGCCCCGGCGTGCGCTTCGGTGAGGGGGAATCGAGGCGATACGTCCGCGGGCCGTGAAAGACACGGCCGCGTCATCGGAAGGAATGCTTCGTGGTCACGAAGTCCCAGGACCGCCGCAAGGTCCGTCTCAGCCGTGCGCTGGGAATCCCGCTCACCCCGAAGGCCGCCCGCTACCTCGAGAAGCGTCCCTACGCTCCGGGTGAGCACGGTCGCACCAAGCGCAAGGCCGACAGCGACTACGCCGTCCGTCTGCGTGAGAAGCAGCGTCTGCGCGAGCAGTACGGCATCCGCGAGAAGCAGCTGCGCATCGCGTTCAACGAGGCTCGCCGCAAGGACGGCCTGACCGGTGAGAACCTGGTCGAGCTGCTCGAGATGCGTCTCGACGCCCTCGTGCTGCGTGCCGGCTTCGCCCGCACGACCGCGCAGGCCCGTCAGCTGGTCGTGCACCGTCACATCCTGGTCGACGGCCAGATCGTGGACCGCCCGTCGTTCCGCGTGAAGCCGGGTCAGCTCATCCACGTCAAGGCCAAGTCCGAGGCTCTCGAGCCGTTCCAGGTCGCAGCCGCCGGCGGTCACGCCGAGGTCCTGCCCCCGGTTCCGGGCTACATCGAGGTCGAGCTCGACAAGCTGCAGGCGCGTCTCGTGCGTCGCCCGAAGCGCGCCGAGGTTCCCGTGACCTGTGAGGTCCAGCTGGTCGTCGAGTACTACGCGGCTCGCTGATACACAGCACACGTGCGAGAGGCGTCGGGGGAATCCCCGGCGCCTCTCGTCATAGGATGGCGGAATGAAGAATCTGCTGTGGCTCCTGATCGGCGTGATCGGCGGGTTCGTCGCTGCGCACTTCATGAACAAGGACCCGCGCGGCCACGACGTCCTCGCCGACCTCGACTCGCGCATCACCGAGTTCACCAACATCGTCGGCGACGCGTACCGCGCTGAGGCGGCCCGGCTCACCGAGCCCGGCGCAGACGCCTGACCCGACCCCTCCTGCGCGCCTGACGGGCGCGCGTCGTTCCCACGCAAGGACACCGAGCACCCCCATGAAAACTGCGGAGATCGCGCAGCGCTACCTGAACTACTTCGAGAAGAACGACCACCTGATCGTTCCCTCGGCATCGCTGGTCAGCGAGGACCCCTCGCTGCTGTTCACGGTCGCCGGCATGGTGCCGATGATCCCGTACCTCACGGGAGTCGTCCCCGCGCCGCATCCCCGCATCGCCGATCTGCAGAAGTGCATCCGCACCAACGACATCGAAGAGGTCGGCCGCACCGCACGGCACGGCACCTTCTTCCAGATGCTCGGGAACTGGTCGTTCGGCGATTATTTCAAGGAAGGCGCCATCCGGTACGCCTGGGATCTGCTGACCTCGTCCGAGGCCGACGGCGGGCTCGGATTCGACGAGAAGGACCTCTGGGTCACGGTGTATGAGACCGATGACGAGGCCGAGGCCATCTGGCGCGACATCATCGGCCTGAAGCCGGAGCGCATCCAGCGACTCGGTCGCGCGGACAACTACTGGAACACCGGCCAGCCCGGCCCAGGCGGCCCCGACTCGGAGATCTTCTTCGACCGCGGCCCTGCCTACGGCAAGGACGGCGGCCCGGCCGTCGATGATTCGCGCTTCCTGGAGATCTGGAACCTCGTGTTCATGCAGGACCTCCTCGAGAACATCCGCAGCAAGACCGAGTTCGACATCGTCGGCGAGCTGCCGCAGAAGAACATCGACACCGGCATGGGTCTGGAGCGCGTCGCGTTCCTCAAGCAGGGCGTCGAGAACATGTACGAGACCGATCAGGTCCGCCCTGTACTCGACCGCGCGGTGGAGCTCTCCGGTCGCACCTACGGCGCAGTGCACGAGGACGACGTGCGCTTCCGCGTGATCGCCGACCACGTGCGCTCCTCGCTGATGCTGCTCTCCGACGGCGTGCGTCCGTCGAACGAGGGTCGCGGCTACATCCTGCGTCGCCTGATGCGCCGCACCGTTCGCGCCATGCGCCTTCTGGGCGTCGACGCACCGAGCTTCCCCGAGCTGTTCGAGGTGTCGAAGGACGCCATGAAGTCGGCCTACCCCGTGCTCGAGACCGACTGGTCGGTGCTGTCCTCGGCTGCCTTCGCCGAGGAGGAGACCTTCCGGCGTACGCTGGCCTCCGGCTCCACCATCCTCGACCTCGCCCTGAGCGACACGAAGAAGGCCGGCGGCTCGACCCTGAGCGGCTCCGAGGCGTTCCTGCTGCACGACACCTACGGATTCCCGATCGACCTCACCCTCGAGGTCGCTGAAGAGGCCGGGCTCGATGTCGACCGCCCCGCATTCGACGAGCTCATGCAGGGGCAGCGCGACCGCGCCAAGGCGGATGCCCGCAACCGCAAGCGCCAGCTCGCCGACGTCTCGGTGTACCGCGAGTTCCGCGCCGCGGGTGAGACGGTGTTCGCCGGCTACACGGACCTCGAGACCGAGTCGCGCGTGCTGGGCATCATCGTCGACGGCGTTCCCGTGCCCTCGGCATCCGAGGGCCAGGTCGCCGAGGTGATCCTCGCCGAGACCGCGCTGTACGCGGAATCGGGCGGCCAGGTCGCCGACAAGGGCCTGATCGTCGGCCCCGGCTTCGAGCTGGACATCCTCGACGTGCAGAAGCCGGTGCCCGGTCTGATCAGCCATACGGTGCAGGTCGACTCAGGCGTCGTCGCCGTCGACGACCGCGCGCGCTCCGTGGTGGATGCCGCGAACCGTCGTGCCGCCCGCCAGGCGCACTCCGCGACGCACCTCGTGCACGCCGCACTGCGCGACACACTCGGCAAGACCGCCACGCAGGCCGGTTCGCTGAACCGGGCCGGCTACATGCGCTTCGACTTCGCCTGGTCGCAGCCGCTGTCGCTCGAGACCCGCTCCGAGATCGAGGAGATCACCAACCGCGCCGTCAACGACGCACTCGAGGTGACCACCCGCATCGTCTCGCTCGACGAGGCCAAGGAGGCCGGCGCCATGGCGCTGTTCGGCGAGAAGTATGGCTCGGTCGTGCGGATGGTCGACATCGGCGGCCCCTGGTCGCGCGAGCTCTGCGCCGGCACGCATGTGTCGTCCAGCGCTGAGATCGGCCTGGTCAGCGTGGTCGGCGAGTCGTCGGTCGGCGCGTCCAACCGTCGCATCGAGGCCCTGGTCGGCCAGGACGCCTTCCGCGAGCTCGCTGCCGAGCGCACCGTGGTCTCGCAGCTGTCCGCCGCTCTGAAGGCTCCGCGCGACCAGCTGTCCACGCGCATCGAGGAGCTCCAGGCAGGCCTGAAGGCCGCCGAGAAGCGCATCGCGCAGTTCGAGGCCAAGGAGCGCGAGGGCCGCGTGCCCGCGCTGGCCGAGTCCGCCGCCCCCGCCGGCGCCTACCACGTCGTGGCCGCGTCGCTGGGTGCGGTCGGCTCCGCCGACGATGTGCGCACGCTCGCCCTGAGCGTGCGCGAGCGCCTCGGATCGGATGCCGCTGTCGTCGCCCTCGGCGGCGTCGCGAACGACCGCCCGATCGTCGTGATCGCCACCAACGACGCCGCACGCGCCGCGGGTGCCAAGGCCGGTGCGCTGGTGCGCGTCGCGGCGGGTGTTCTCGGCGGTGGCGGCGGGGGCAAGGACGACGTCGCACAGGGCGGCGGTACCGATGTCTCGGCCCTGGACGCCGCGCTGGACGCGGTGGTGACGGAGCTGAAGCGCGCGTGAGCGGGTTCCGGCGCGGCATCCGGCTCGGCATCGACGTCGGGAAGGCGCGGGTCGGCGTGGCCCGCTGCGATCCCGACGGGATGCTGGCGGTGCCGGTCGAGACCGTCCCGCGCTCCGAGACGTCGGTCGAGCGGATCGCCGAGCTGTGCGCGGAATGGGAGCCGATGGAGCTGGTCGTCGGGCTGCCGGTGAACATGCGCGGCGAGGAGACCCTCTCCACGACGGATGCCAGGGAGTTCGCGGCCGCGCTGGGGGAGCGAACCGGGCTGCCCGTGCGCATGGTCGACGAGCGCCTGAGCACGGTCTCCGCACACTCCGCGCTGCGTTCTTCTGGAAGATCCCAGAAGAAGTCTCGTAGCATTGTGGATCAGGTCGCCGCAGTAGTGCTGCTGCAGCATGCGATCGACACCGAGAAGAGCACCGGTACCCCCGCCGGCGCGATCATCGACCCACCCGAGGAGTAATCCTGACCATGCCCGACCCTGGCAGGCAGAACGAGAGCCACCCCCCGAGGCTCAGTGATCTCTTCGACAATCTGCCGACCGCCGGTTCGCAGTTGCCGCAACCCGATCACACGCCACCCCCCGCAGGCTCGCGCCGCGCCGCGCGTCAGGCGCGTCAGGCGTCGGGAGCGATTCCCGTCGTCTCGGCGCAGGCGGCGCAGGAGGCCGCGGCCCAACAGGCTGCGCAGCAGCAGTTCCTGGCGCAGCAGCAGGCCGCGGCAGCGCAGTTCGCCGCGCAGCAGCAGGCAGCGGCGGAGCAGTTCGCCGCCCAGCAGCGCGCGGCACAGCAGGCAGCAGCAGCGCAGCTCGCCGCCGAGGAGCAGTTGGCGGCGCAGCAGCAGATGCAGCAGCGGGCCTCGGCCCGGCCGCAGTTCCCGGCACAGCAGCCGGTGGCGCCTGTACAGCCCGAGGGCGCCGGGCAGCCTCGCCCGGCCGCAGTCGAGCAGCCACAGCCCGTCGTGCCGCTCTCGGCCGCAGAGCCCGCTCAGCGCGTTCCGGAGGCGCCGTCGATCACGGGGCCCTTCTCGATCACGGTGACGGGTTCGCAGGCCATCGCGGAGCAGCAGACGGCGTCGTTCCCGATCACGACAGTCCCCGCCTTCCAGGCCCGAGACGAAGCATCGCGCGCTGCAGCATCCGCGCCGGAACCGGCGCAGCAGCCGATCCCGCAGGCCGCCGCGTTCCAGCCCGAGCCCGCGCGGCGGCCTGCGTCGCAGGAGCCGTCCGAGCAGGCGCCGACCCCCGCACCCGCAGTGCCCGACACGCAGACCGGTGTCTTCGGAGGTGGCGGCTCCGACGGCCCGCACGAGTTCGACTCGCTCTTCGCGCCGGAGTCCCACCACGAGCCCACGAAGAAGAAGCGCGGCAAGGGCTGCCTGATCTCGCTGATCGTGCTGCTCGCCATCCTCGGCGGCATCGCCGGTGCCGGCGCCTGGGTCTACAACACGTACAGCGACAAGATCAACGAGGTCATGGGCTGGGGGCCGTCGAAGGACTACGAACCGGGACAGGCGTCCGGAGAGGCGTTCGTGACGATCAAGGACGGCGACACCGGGCAGCCGATTTCCACCGCGCTGAACGCGGCGGGAGTGACCAAGACGCCTTCGGTGTTCTACGACATGCTCGTCCAGAAGGGCGTCTCGCCCACGTTCTACCCGGGCGTCTACAAGCTGCAGAAGAAGATGACGGCGGATGCCGCGCTCAAGGCGCTTCAGGACGACGCAAACCGGATGGAGAACACCGCATCGGTTCCGGAGGGCGGTCAGATCAAGAACTTCCTGCCCACCGTCGCCGAGTCGCTGGGCATGCCACTTGCCGACCTCCAGGCTGCGGTCAAGAACCCGGCGGACTACGGCGTGAAGGCGACGAGTCTCGAGGGCTGGCTGTTCCCGGCCGTGTACACGTTCGACCCGGGGTCGACCGCGAAGGAGGTCGTCCAGAAGATGGTCGATCGCACCCGGAAGTCGCTGGCGGATGCCGGTGTCGCGGCCGGTGACGAGGCGCGCGTGCTCACGATCGCGTCGATCGTGCAGCGTGAGGGGCACACGGCCGACTTCGGCAAGGTGTCCCGCGTGATCGACAACCGGCTGAAGCCCGGCAACACCGAGACGCACGGCAAGCTTGAGATGGATTCGACGGCGCAGTACGGCTACGGCCTGACGCATGACGGAGCCGTGTCCTCGTGGCCGTGGAAGGCCGTCAAGGCCGACCAGAACCCGTGGAACACCTATGCGCACCAGGGCCTTCCCGCCACTCCCATCTCCAGCCCCAACGATGCGGCGATCAAGGCCGCGCAGAACCCTGAGCCCGGCTCCTGGTACTACTTCGTGACCGTGAACCTGGACACGGGCGAGACCGTGTTCTCGTCCACGTACAAGGAGCAGCAGGCAGCGGAGGAGAAGTACAAGGCGTGGTGCAAGGCCAACCCTGACGGCGGCTGCTACTGATGTCGGAAGGCACCAGACTCGCAGTCTGGGGCGACCCGATCGGGCACAGCCGTTCGCCGCAGCTGCACGCTGCGGCGTACCGGCTCCTCGGCCTCGACTGGAGTTACGACCGCCGCCAGGTGGATGCCGCGGGCTTCGCCGATGCTCTGGGCGGCCTGGACGACACCTGGCGCGGCCTGTCGCTCACGATGCCGCTCAAGGAGCAGGCGTTCCGTGCCGCGGCGGTGCGTGACCGACATGCCGAGCTCACCGGCGCGGTGAACACACTGCTGCTCGGTGACAGCGTGCACGGCTTCAACACGGATGTCGGCGGGCTCGTCGACGCCTTCACCGAGGCAGGCGTCACCGGCATCCGCAGTGCACGCGTCCTCGGCGCAGGTGCGACCGCGGCATCCGCGCTGGTCGCGGCGGCGGAACTCGGCGCCGAGCGCGTCGAGATCCGCGCGCGCCGTCCGGAGGCCGCGATGCATCTGGTCGCGCTGGGGGAGCGGGTCGGCGTGGCGACTACGGCCTCGGCCCTCGGCGAGCCGGCATCCCCGGTGGAGCTCACGATCGCGACGCTGCCCAGCGGCACGGTGCTGGACGAGGCCGTCGCCGATGCCCTGGCGGCCTCGGGTGGTGCGCTGCTCGATGCGGCCTACGCGCCATGGCCCTCGGCGCTGGCCTCGCGCTGGACGAGTCCCACCGTGCTCTCGGGACTTGAGATGTTGCTGCACCAGGCCGTGCGGCAGATCCGGATCTTCCGATACGGCGCGCAGGACGCCGTGCTTCCGGACGAGACGGCGATCATCCGGGTAATGCGCGAAGCGCTGACCTGAAGGCATGGGAGACTGGAGCAATGCTCCGCGTGCTCACGGCCGGCGAATCGCACGGCCCCGAACTCATCGCCGTCATGGAGGGCCTGCCCTCCGGCGTCCCCATCTCGGCCGAGGGAATCCAGGCCGACCTGCAGCGACGCAAGCTCGGCTATGGCCGAGGCTCGCGGATGAAGTTCGAGCAGGACGAGCTGACGATCTCAGGCGGCGTACGGCACGGCCTCTCGCTGGGCAGTCCCGTGGCCCTGCGCATCGGCAACACCGAGTGGCCGAAGTGGACCGAGGTCATGAACCCGGCTCCCGTCGACCTCACCGACATGTCGCGCGGCCGCGGCGCCGCGTTGACGCGTCCGCGCCCAGGGCACGCCGATCTGGTGGGCATGCAGAAGTACGACTTCGATGAGGCCCGACCGATCCTCGAGCGCGCCAGCGCCCGTGAGACCGCGGCGCGCGTGGCCCTGGGCGCGATCGCCCGTGCCTTCCTCGCAGAGCTCGGCATTCGCCTTGTCAGCCACACGCTCTCGATCGGCCCCGTCCAGGTGCCGGAGGGCTCGGCGCTGCCGACACCCGATGACGTGGACGCGCTCGATGCCGATCCGCTGCGCTGCTTCGACGACGCGACCTCCGCGCTGATGGTGGCCGAGGTCGACGCGGCACGCAAGGACGGCGACACTCTGGGCGGCATCGTCGAGGTACTCGCCTACGGTCTGCCGCCGGGGCTCGGCTCGCACGTGCACTGGGACCGCCGCCTGGACGGACGTCTCGCGCAGGCGCTGATGAGCATCCAGGCCATCAAGGGAGTCGAGGTCGGCGACGGCTTCGAGACCACCCGTCGCCGCGGCTCGGCCGCGCATGACGAGCTCTTCGAGGCGGAGGGCGGCATCACTCGCGGCTCCGACCGCGCCGGCGGAACCGAGGGCGGCATGTCCACGGGCACCGTGCTGCGTGTGCGCGCCGGCATGAAGCCGATCGCCACCGTGCCGCACGCGCTGCGGACGATCGACGTCGCCACCGGCGAGCAGGCCACCGCGCATCACCAGCGCTCCGACGTGTGCGCCGTGCCCGCGGCGGGCGTCGTCGCCGAGGCCATGGTCGCCATCGAGCTCGCCAACTCGGTGCTGGAGAAGTTCGGCGGCGACAGTGTCGGCGAGACGCGCCGCAACCTGAGCTCGTACCTCGAGGCGATCCCGGAGGCGCTGCGCACGGCGCCGGCATCCGAGGCCGCGCTGATCGCGCAGGAAGAGGCCTGATCGGCGATGGCGGGCTCGGCGGAGCATCCGCTCACGCTGGTGCTGGTCGGCCCTATGGCAGCGGGCAAGACCAGCGTCGGGCGCCGTGTGGCGCGCGCACTCGACGTGCCGTTCATCGACACCGACAAGCGCATCGCCGCTGAACACGGCCCGATCCCGGAGCTCTTCGAGACTCACGGTGAGGCGCACTTCCGTCGGCTGGAGCGCGAGGCGGTCGCCGGCGCGCTGGCCGAGGGGGGCGTCGTGTCGCTCGGCGGCGGCGCGGTGACGGACGCCGGCACCAGAACACTGCTGTCCGGGCATCCGGTCGTCTATCTCACCGTGACCGCGGCGGCTGTGGCCGCGCGGATCACCGGCGGCGGGCGACCACTACTGGCAGGAGAGGACCCGGTCGCGCGCTGGGAGGAGATCTTCCAGGCGCGGCGTGGTCTGTACGAGGAGGTGGCCGATCTGACGGTCGACACCTCGAAGCGTCCGATGCGCAAGATCGCGGACGAGATCGCCCAATGGCGGAAGGAACAGGAATGAGCACGACCACGATCGGTGTCGCTGGACACGAGAACTACGAGATCACGGTGGGTCGCGACATCCTCGACCGGGTCGCCGCGGCGCTCGACCCCGCCGTCCGTAAGGTGCTCGTCGTGCACCCGCCGACGCTGTCGTCTCGCGCCGCGCAACTGCGCGAGCGCCTGATGTCGAGTGGATCGCTCGAGGTCCTGCTCGCCGAGATCCCGGATGCCGAGCAGGGCAAGCGCGTCGAGGTCGCGGCATTCTGCTGGCAGATCATGGGCCAGGCCGACTTCACCCGCACCGACGCGGTGATCGGCTACGGCGGGGGTTCGGTGACCGACGTCGCCGGTTTCGTCGCCGCCACCTGGCTGCGCGGCGTGCAGGTCGTGCAGGTGCCTACCACTGTGCTCGGGCTGGTCGATGCCGCAGTCGGCGGCAAGACCGGCATCAACACCAACGAGGGAAAGAACCTGGTCGGCGCGTTCTGGGCACCGCGCGCCGTGATCGGCGACCTCGACGAGCTGACCAGCCTCAGCGCGAACGAGGCGACCGCCGGCTACGCAGAGGTCGTGAAGGCCGGGTTCATCTGGGCGCCGGAGATCCTCGACATCGTCGAGACCGCGCCCGAGCGCGCGATCGATCCGGCGACGGACGAGTTCCGCCGCACGATCGAGCTCGCGATCGACATGAAGGCCAAGGTCGTCTCCGATGATTTCCGCGAGGCGGGACTGCGCGAGATCCTCAACTACGGCCACACGCTCGGGCACGCGATCGAGCACGCCGAGCGCTACCAGTGGCGGCACGGCGCGGCGATCTCGGTCGGCATGATGTACGCCGCCGAGCTGTCGCGTCTGGCCGGGCGGCTGTCCGACGAGGCCGTCGACCGGCACAGGTCGATCCTGGAGACACTGGGTCTGCCGACGACCTATCGCGCGGGCGCCTGGCCTCAGCTGCTCGCGACGATGCAGCGTGACAAGAAGGCGCGCGGCGGGATGCTGCGATTCATCGTGCTCGACGACATCGCCAAGCCGACGGTGCTGCAGGCGCCGGACGAGTCGCTGATGTTCGCGGCATATCAGGAGGTGGGCGCGTGAGCGTCGAGATCCGGCGGATCGCACCGGGAGAGTGGCAAGAGGTCAAGGCGCTGCGCCTGCGCGCCCTCGGCGACGCGGTCGCCCACCTCGCCTTCCTGGACACCGTCGAGCACGCCTCGACGCAGCCGGACGAGTTCTGGCGGGACCGGACCGTGAACGCCGCGGTCGGCGATGCGGCCGCCCAGTTCGTCGCGATCACCGCCGACGGCGAATGGGTCGGATCGGCGACCGTGATCGAGAACCGCGACCGTCCGGGCTCCGGGCTGGTCGTGGGCGTGTACGTCGCCGACGGGCACCGCGGCGCAGGCACGATGGAGGGGCTCTTCGACGCGGCGGCATCCTGGGCACGGCAGACCGGCCGCTCCGCGCTCTACCTCGAGGTGCACGTCGACAACCTGCGCGCGCAGCGAGCCTACGAGCGCTGGGGCTTCGTGCGCACGGGTGAGGTCACGCAGCAGCACAACGGCGAGGAGTACGTGATGGTCCACGCGCTCAGCGCCGCTGATAGCGTGGGCGCGTGACCCAGCCTCGCCGTCTGCTGCTCGTGAACGGGCCGAATCTCAACCTGCTCGGCACCCGCGAGCCCGGGATCTACGGCACTGAGACGCTTGCCGACGTGGAGCGCATCACCGCCGATGCGGCATCCGCGCTCGGCTGGCAGGTGCGCGCCGTACAGAGCAATCACGAGGGCGTGCTCATCGACGCGATCCACGCGGCGCGCGAGGACTGCGCGGGCGTCGTCATCAACCCCGGTGGTCTGACGCACACCTCGGTCTCGCTGCGCGACGCGCTGACGGGCGTGGAGCTCCCGTTCGCAGAGGTGCACATCTCGGATGTGTACCGCCGTGAGGAGTTCCGGCACTTCTCGTACCTGTCTGACGTCGCCGCGGTGCGCGTCGTCGGGCGCGGGGTGCAGGGATACGCGGAGGCCGTGCGCGAACTTGTCGCGCAGCTGCCCGCCTAAGCAGGGACCCCCGCGGCGTCCAGAGCTCGTCCGATGATCTCGCGCAGGACGCGCTCCTTGCGGACGTTGTACTCATCGACGGTCTCCTGGGCGGCGCTCGAGACCCGGGCCGATTCGAGTTTGATCTCGGCGTAACGCCGCCGATCGGCTGCGTCGCGCCGCAGATGATCTCGCAGGATCAGGTGCCGCCAGGCCTCGGGCGAGTCCGGCCCGAAGACGTGCAGGTTCGTGCGGGGATTCGGGAGCCTGAGCATGCGGTGCTCGTGCCACCAGGGCTCGCGCACGGTGTGCACCCAGCCCGCCGCAGTCAGAGCCTGCACGTAGCCGGCCTCATCGGCAGGATCGGCGACGGTCAGATCGATGTCGATGATCGGCTTCGCGGCGAGCCCCGGGACCGATGTGGAGCCGACATGCTCGATCCGCAGGGCGCGGGGGCCGAGCAGATGGACGATGCCGGCAGCGACCCGTGCGAACCGGTCGGGCCAATCGTCGTCGTAGGGCACGACGGCGATCGGAGCGCGATTCGGCGGCACGAGATAGGGCGACTGCCCGTCGGGCGGCAGATCGTCGGAGAAGCGGCGGAGATCGGCGGCAGCAGGCACGTACAGAGCCTATCGAGGGCCGATTTGCCGCCATCCCGTAGAATGGGTGGTCGGCCGCGTTCTGCGCGCATCCGCGCCCGGCCGCTCACGTCAACATACGAACGGACTTCCACCAGCATGGCATCCACCGCAGACATCAAGAACGGCGTCGTCCTGTCGATCGACGGGCAGCTCTGGAGCGTCATCGAGTTCCAGCACGTCAAGCCGGGCAAGGGCGGTGCGTTCGTGCGCACCAAGCTGAAGAACGTCGTCAGCGGCAAGACCGTCGACCGCACGTACAACGCCGGCGCGAAGATCGAGATCGAGAACGTCGACCGTCGTGACTTCACCTACCTGTACACCGACGGTGACAGCTTCGTCTTCATGGACGTCGAGGACTACGACCAGCTCAACGTCGGCGCGGCGACCGTCGGCGACGCGAAGAACTTCCTGCTCGAGAACCAGCAGGTGCAGATCGCGCTGAACAACGGCAACCCGCTGTACATCGAGCTCCCGGCCTCCGTCGTGCTCGAGATCACATACACCGAGCCTGGCCTGCAGGGCGACCGCTCCTCGGCCGGCACGAAGCCCGCCACCGTCGAGACCGGCTACGAGATCCAGGTTCCGCTGTTCCTCGAGACCGGCACCAAGGTCAAGGTCGACACCCGCACGGGTGACTACCTCGGCCGCGTCAACGACTGATCTTGAGCGCACGCACCAAGGCGCGCAAGCGCGCCCTCGACATCCTCTTCGCCGCCGACGTGCGCGGTGAGGACATCGCGACCACGCTTGCAGCCGAGGCGAAGCGCGCGGCCAGCGAGCCGGCCCGCGAGGCCTCCTGGCTGTACGCGCGCGAGATCGTCGACGGAGTCGTGGACCACCGCGACGACATCGACGAGCAGATCACCACGCACAGCCGCGACTGGAAGCTCGAGCGCATGCCGGCCGTCGATCGTGCCGTGCTGCGCATCGCCGCCTGGGAGATCCTGTTCAACGACGAGGTGCCCACTGCCGTCGCCATCGACGAAGCCGTGGAGCTCGCCAAGGAGCTCTCCACAGACGAGTCCGGCGCCTTCGTGCACGGCGTGCTCGCACGCCTCGCCCGCGCCGCCTGACGTACTCCGCCGACGCGCCGCGCTGATTCAGCGCGGCGCGTCGTGCTGTACCGCCGCCTCCTCGGGTGCGGCCTCCGGCGCCTCCGGCGTCGCCTCCGTCACGGGCGCAGGTGCTGATGCCGGAACGGATGCCGCCCCGCGGCGCCTCCGCACGAGCCACAGCACGACCAGTCCGATCAGCGCGACCGCGACCAGCCAGGGCAGCAGGAACGCCAGCGCGATCCCCAGGGCCGACCAGAACGCGACGAACGCCGTCCATCCGGCCGCCATCGCCTCGGCCGGATTCCGCGGCGCCTGCTGCGGCGGCACGTACACCGACGCGAAGGTCACGGTCACCGTGGCCATCGCGACCCGGTCGTCGAGATCGCGCTTCTGCGCGGTGAGCGACTCCAGCTCGCCCTGCCGTTCCGAGATCGCCTGCTCGAGCTCGATGAGATCCGAGGTCTTCTGCGCGCTGCCGAGCCACTCGGTGTACCGCGCGATCGATGTGCGCAGCGTCGTGATACGGGCGTCCAGGTCGCGCTGCGTCGCGCCGACCTCTTCGGCCGAGAACGACGTCTCCTCCAGTTCTCCGAGCTTCTTCAGCGCGGCGCGGGCATCCTCCAGATCGTCGGCGGGTATGCGCAGCACGACCTCGGCCCGAGCCGCGGCGCCACTGCCGCCGGCATCGTCGTTGCGCGCGTCGACTCGCCCGCCGGCGTCAAAGGCGATCTTCGTCGCCTGGTCGGCTGCGTCCAGCGGATCGTCAGCGGTGAACAGCATTCGTCCGGTCGTAACAACCGCGGAGTCCTTCGCCTCGTCGGGGCCGGATGCCTGCTCGGAGACCGAGCCCCCGGCATCCTGCGCGGACTGCGCGTCGCTGTTCGCCGTGCCGCCAGACGAACCACCCATCGCGGTGCACCCCGAGGCGCCCAGCATCAGCGCCGAGAGGAAGACGACCGCCACCAGACCCCGCCGCATCCTGTTCATAGCCACAGGCTAGGTGCGGCCGCGCGGGCGTGGGATCACGATCCGGCAAGGTTTGGGTAACGGCGCGGCAACGGGCGGAGCGATCGGTGTCTGCGGGGACTGGCAGGATTGCTCCATGCCCTTTCCGCACATAGACGACGTGACTCTCAACCGCCACGTCGGCACCATGACGCTGCAGAGGGCGAGGGACTATCTCAGGACCGGAATGGTGCTCTCCACGCGCTGGGACGAGGAGAGCTCGGTGCTCACGGCGACCGTCAGGGGCAGCAGCATCGGAGACTACGCCTGCGTCATTCGGGTGGATGCCACGGCGGAGGTGCCGCGCATCATGTCGTCCCGCTGCACCTGTCCCATGGCGTCCGCTTGTAAGCACGTCGCCGCCGCCGTGTTGAAGGCCGATCGTGATACCGTGGTCCGCGCAGCGGTCGCGGCTCCCGAGCAGCCGAAGACGGAGCCCTGGCGGCGCCTCATCCCCGAGATGCGCGCGCCGGCGAAGCGGACGCCGCTGGCCCTCGGCTTCGAACTCCGCGTGCACGAGCCGAACGCGAACCCCTGGTCGACCAAGCGCACCGCGCCTGCGGACCCGCGCGCCCTGGCGAAGGGCGAGGTGGACGTGCGTCTCGCGATGCGCCCGTACACGGCGAGCCCGCGCACCGGCGCCTGGATCAAGGGCGAGGTCGGCTGGGAGTCGTTCCGGCGTGCATCGCCCTCCTATCCGGTCGCCCAGCACCGGTGGTTCGGCGACCTGCTCGCGCTGGCGCGCGACTCGCTGCTGTCCGGTACCGCGGGCGAGTGGATCCTGATCGACCACGTCGAGTCCGACGTCTTCCTCGATCACCTGAACCGGGCGGATGCAGCCGGCGTGCCGCTCATCGCCGTGCACAAGCACACGGATCTCCGCCTCGCCCGTACCGCCTCCTCGCAGGTGCGCGTGGAGCGCACCGAGCGCGGTCTCGACCTGCGGCTGACCGCGAAGGTCGACGGGACGGATGCCGAGCACGTTCGCGCCATCGGGCGCTCGGGTTTCTACACCTGGCGTGTCGTGAACCGGCGCCTCGAGGTCGTCATCGCCGACAGCACCCTGGACGAGGCATCACGGATGCTGCTCGCCGAGGGCGGCGCATTGTCCGTGCCGGCCTCGGACGAGGAGGCGTTCTTCGTCGAGGCGTATCCGTCGCTGCGCAGGACGACGACGCTGGAGGCCGGCGCCGGGGTCAGCCTGCCCGAGGTGCTGCCGCCGACGCCGGTGCTGTCGATCACCTTCCGCGGCGGGCACACCGCCGATCATCGGCTCACCTGGCGCTACGGCGGTCGCGGCGGCTTCCCCGTGACGCCGACAGGCGACGCGGTCCGAGATGCGGAGGCCGAGATCACGGAGTTGCGGGCCTTCGAGAGTCTCTGGTCCTCGGCATCCGACCTGCCGTTCGCCGCGAGCGGCGTGGTCCGCGACCTGGACACCGCGCGTCTCATGGGCGAGGTCGTCCCCGCGCTGGAGGACGCCGGGATCGAGGTCATCATCTCCGGCGATCGCCCGGTCTACCGCGAGCTCGCCGGCGAGCCCGAGATCACGATCACGACAGTGGAGAGCACCGATCCGGACTGGTTCGACCTCGGCTTCCTGGTGAAGATCGACGGCCGGAGCATCCCGTTCGAACCGCTGTTCACCGCCCTCGCCCTTCGGCGGAAGAACCTGCTTCTCGTCGACGGCAGTTACTTCTCGCTCGCGCACCCCGCACTCGACCGATTGCGTGAGCTGATCGATGAGGCCGCGACGCTGAACGAATGGGAGACCGGCCCGCGGATCAGCCGCTATCAGACCGCGCTCTGGGACGACTTCGAGGACCTCGCCGACCAGTCCGAGTCGGCCGTCTCCTGGCGGGCGACCGTCGAGGCTCTTCGCACGGAGAGCGGGGTGCCTGCGGTGCCGATGCCTGCGGGACTGCGCGCGGATCTGCGTCCCTATCAGCAGGCCGGTTTCGAGTGGCTGGCGTTCCTGCGGCAGCATCGGCTCGGCGGCATCCTCGCCGACGACATGGGCCTCGGCAAGACGCTGCAGCTGCTGGCGCTCGTGCAGCACGCGCGCGAGGCGGGGGAGGAGCGCCCGTTCCTCGTGGTTGCGCCGACCAGCGTGCTCTCCGCCTGGCGCGACGAGGCGGCGAGGTTCACACCCGACCTGAGAGTGCGCGTCGTGGAGACGTCGAAGGCGTCCGACATCCGCGACGCCGCGGCATCGGCCGACCTCGTCGTCGCGTCCTACGCGGTCGTACGGCTGGCCGAGCACACTTTCCGCGATCAGGAATGGGCGGGTCTGATCCTGGACGAGGCGCAGTTCGTGAAGAACCCGGCCTCGCAGCAGCACCAGGCCGTCGCGGCCATCACAGCCGACGTGACCTACGCCGTCACCGGCACGCCTCTGGAGAACAGCCTGATGGATCTCTGGGCGCTGTTCCACCTGACAGCGCCGGGCCTGTTCCCTTCGAAGCGGCGGTTCCGCGAGGACTACGTGCAGCCGATCGAGAAGGGCAAGGTGCCCGAGAACGCCGAGGGAGCGGACTTCCGGGCCGGACGCATCGCGCGCCTGCGGCGCCGCATCCGGCCGCTCATGCTGCGCCGCACCAAGGATCTGGTGGCGTCGGAGCTGCCGCCGAAGCAGGAGCAGATCCTGCACGTCGAGCCGAGCCCGGCGCATCGCGCCGTCTACGACACGGTGCTGCAGCGCGAGCGCCAGAAGATCCTCGGGCTGCTGAAGGATCTCGACAAGAACCGGTTCATCGTGTTCCGCTCGCTGACCATGCTGCGCATGCTCGCTCTGGCGCCGGGACTCGTCGACCCCGACGACATCGGCCTGGGATCGCGGAAGCTCGACGCCCTTGTCGAGCGAGCCGAGGAGCTGCGCGCAGAGGGGCACCGGACGCTCGTGTTCAGCCAGTTCACCTCATACCTCGATCTCGCCGAGCAGCGGCTGAAGGACGCCGGCATTCCGTACAGCCGTCTGGACGGCACCACTCGCAAGCGGGGCGAGGTCGTGGGCGACTTCCGCGAGGGCGATCAGACGGTGTTCCTGATCAGCCTCAAAGCGGGCGGCTTCGGCCTGACCCTGACGGAGGCCGACTACGTGTTCCTGCTGGATCCCTGGTGGAATCCGGCCGCCGAGGCGCAGGCGATCGACCGCACGCACCGGATCGGCCAGCGTGAGCAGGTCTTCGTGTACCGGATGATCTCGACCGGCACGATCGAGGAGAAGGTGCTCGCGCTCCAGCAGCGCAAGGCCCGACTGTTCACCGCGGTCATGGACGACGACGAGCTGTTCGCGAAATCGCTCACCGCGGACGACATCCGTGCACTCTTCGAGGATTGAGCGGAGAATCCCGGTATGACCGCCCATGCGCTGACCAAGGACGAGGCGCGGCGGGTCATCGTGCGCGCCGCGCTGCTCGACGCCGAGCGCCCCGGCGACGTCGTCGAGGTGGCCGAGCAGCTCGGATACATCAAGATCGACCCGACCGCGACGATCGCACCCTGCGAGCACACGGTGGCCTGGTCACGGATCGGCTGGGCCTACGAGCCGGGGCAGCTGAAGAAGGCGGTGGAGGACGACAGGCAGCTGTTCGAGCACAGCGGCACGTTCCGTCCGACGTCGCTGCTGCCCGCCATGCTCCCGACCATGACTGAGGCATCGCTGCGGAGGAGCGCACAGACCTGGCTGGCAGCGAACGACGGGTTCCGCCGTGAAGTGCTCGCGCGGTTGCGTGCCGAGGGGCCGCTGCTGGCGAGCGAGATCCCCGACACCGCCCAGGTCGAGCGGGCGCCGGACGGATGGACCGGTTCGAACCAGGTGCCGGTGATGCTGGACCTGCTGTCACGCATCGCCGAGGTCGCGGTGGTCGGTCGCGATGGCAGACATCGGCGCTGGGACCTCGCTGAGCGGGCCTTCCCTCAGAACGTCCCGGCGCTCGGCGAGGATGAGGCGGCCGAGCGGCTGTCGATTCGAGCTCTGCAGGCCGCGGGACTCGCCCGGCCGCACTACTGGTGGAGTGGTGTCGCGAAAGGCACCGGCGAAGCGGCATCCGTGGAGGGGAGCAGCATGCGTTTCCGCATCGATCCCGACGCCCTCGCGACTCTCGACGAGCCGGATCGCGGCGGGCGGGTCGCCTTCCTCAACCCGTACGACAGTGTGCTGTTCGACCGGCGCCGGCTCGAGGAGGTGTTCGACTTCACCTACGTGCTCGAGCAGTTCAAGCCGAAGGCGCAGCGTGTCTACGGGTACTTCGCGCATCCGATCCTGTTCGGCGACCGGTTCATCGGGATGCTCGATGCCGAGCACGACCGCGCCCGCGAGGTGCTCCGAGTGAACGCCGTGCACGAGTTCTTCGCCTGGGATGCTGACGAGCACGAGCTGGTCCGCGCGGAGATCCAGGAGCTCGCGGACTGGCTCGGCGTTCCGGTCACCGGGCTGTCCTGACCCCGTTACCCACGGCCCGTCGGATCACGCGCCCAGGACCCCGCCGGTAGAATCGACGGGTCCAAGCAGGAGGAGAGACATGCGGATCACGGGACTCGGCCACGCCGGAATGCTCATCGAGACGGCGGGCGGGAACATCATCTGCGACCCGGTGCTCGGGCCCTCGTTCTTCGGCTCGTGGTTCCCGTTCCCCGACAACAGGGGACTGGACTGGGAGGAGATCGGCAGGAAGGCCGACTTCCTGTACATCTCGCACCGGCACCGCGACCACTTCGACGGGCGCCTGCTGCAGAAGTACATCCGCAAGGACATCGAGGTGCTGCTTCCCGAGTACGTCACCGACGACCTCGAGGCCGACATCCGCGCCCTCGGCTACGACAACATCACCTACGCACCGGCGGGAGGGGTGATCGAGCGCGGTGACCTGAAGATCATGATCACGCCCCTGCGCGCGCCCAGCGACGGCCCCATCGGGGACTCCTCGCTGAGCGTGGACGACGGCACCGCGTCCATCCTGAACCAGAACGACTCGCACCCGCTCGATCTCGAGAAGCTTCTGAGCTTCGGCAAGCCCGAGGCGTACTTCACGCAGGTGTCCGGCGCCATCTGGTGGCCGATGGTCTATGACCTGCCGCAGGACGCCAAGCAGAACTTCGCGAAGCTGAAGCGCGACGCGCAGAACAAGCGCGCGATGTACTACATCGAGAAGGTGGATGCCCCGCACGTCTTCCCGATGGCCGGCCCGCCGATGTTCCTACGGGACGAGCTGTTCAAGTACAACGGCACGGGGCAGAACGACGACTCGATCTTCACCGATCAGAAGGAGTTCCTCGCACACCTGAAGGAGCTCGCGCCGCAGTACGACGGGCAGCTCTTCATCCCCGGCACGGTCGTCGAGATGAACCACGGCGAGATGTCTGTGACGCAGAGCCTGTACTCCGAGGCGGAGATCGCGCACATCTTCGACGAGAAGTGGGACTACCTCGAGGAGCAGCGCGCCTCGCGTCAGCAGGAGGTCCGTGACGAGGAGGCCCGCCGCGCGCCTGTGCTGCCGGCGGACGAGATCCTCGCCGAGCTCAAGGCCTGGTGGGAGCCGCTTCTGAAGAAGTCCCGCACCATCCGCAACGGCGTCGGCGGCAACGTCCGCTTCAAGATCGGCGACCTCGACATGGTCGTCGACTTCCCGCGCGCCAAGGTGCGCGAGTACGCCGGCGAGGAGTGCATCTACTGGTACACGATCCCCGCCGATCTCGTCTCGACGAACATCCGCGACCATGAGATCGACTGGTCGAACTCGATCTTCCTGTCCATGCAGTTCTCGGTGGGCCGCAGCGGCAAGTTCAACGAGTTCCTCACCACCTTCCTGAAGTGCCTCTCCGTCGACCGGATCGAGTACGTCGAGAACTGGTACTCCGAGCAGACCGACCAGACCGAGGACGCTCAGATCGGCGACTGGGTCGTGCAGCGACGCTGCCCGCACCTGCGCGCCGATCTGACCCGCACCGGCAAGATCGAGGACGGCGTTCTCACCTGCTCGATGCACGACTGGAAGTGGGACCTCAAGACCGGCAAGTGCCTGACCACGGCCGGGCACGAGATCCGCTCCGAGCGGTGCCCGGTGACCGACGAGGCGCTCCGCGCCGGATGAGCCGCGCCGACACCGGCATCCGACTGCTGACCCTCGACGACGTCGAGCGGCTGACCGCGCTCGAGATCGCGAACCGGGAGCACCTGCGGCCGTGGGATCCGGCGCGGGCACCGGAGTTCTACACCGTCGAGGATCAGCGGCGAAGGCTCGCGCATGCGCTGCGCGAGCACGAGGCCGGTCGTGCGGTGCCGTTCGGCATCACGACGGATGCCGATGAGCTGATCGGCCGTGTCACACTGAGCGGCGTCGTGCGCGGCGCCCTGCAGTCCTGCGCGATGGGCTACTGGATCGCGGCCGATCATCTGCGACGTGGTCACGCCACCCGCGCGGCAGCTCTGGCAGTGGAACACGCGTTCACCGTGCTGGAGCTGCATCGGGTGCAGGCCGAGACCCTGCCCGAGAACATCGCATCGCAGGCGGTGCTGGAGCGGCTCGGCTTCACGCAGTACGGGCTTGCGCCGCAGTATCTGCGCATCGACGGCGTGTGGCGCGACTTCCTGATGTTCCAGCGGATCAGCCCCGCGGCGGACTGAGCGGGAAATCGAGCTCGACGACGTCGGGGAACCGCAGCGTCTCCCAGAACTCGATGGCCGCGGCGCCCGATCCGATCAGACCCTGCGCGGACATCCATGCCGTCAGCGCCATGCCGTGGGTTCCGACGACGAGGTGCTCGGCCGGGTGCGCGACCAGTCCCTCGTGAAAGCGCTGCGCGACAGCATCCGACGTCTCCCAGCGCGCGTGCCGCTCGTCCAACCGTCCGGCGATCCAGGCGCGACGCGCCGAGCGGAAGTCGTCGTGCACCTGCTCCTCACGATCGACCTCGCGGAAGCGGGCGTCCTGCGTGACCGCATCCGCCGAGACCCCGGTTGCGAGCGCCGTCGTCTGCAGGGCCTTGAGCTCGGGGCTCGAGGCCGCTGTGCCGGCGAGGTGCAAGGCGGATGCCGCGGCCGCTCCTTCGGCACTGAGACGCCACGCGCTCGGCGGGGCCGACGCATCGACCTCCGGCATCGCATGGCGGAGAAGTGTCAGTCGGCGTCGCACCGTCATCGGGTCGGGGCCGGATGTTTGATCGCGTTCTTCACGAGCTTGTCCTGCGCAGCGTCGATCAGATCGATGTCGACGTTCGCAGCCAGTTCGATCAGGTAGATCAGAACGTCGGCCAGCTCCTCACGCAGCGGCTCGCGATGAGGGGAGGACGGATGCCGCAGATCGGAGCATTCCTCGGGGGTCAGCCATTGCAGGACCTCGGCGACCTCGCCGACCTCGCCGACGAGCGCCAGCAGCAGGTTCTTCGGGTTGTGCGACTGCTGCCATCCACGCGCGCGTGCGAACGCGTCGACGTCCTCGGTCAGGCGGTTGAAGCGATCCGTGCTCGACGTCATCGACTCAGCCTACAAAGAGGCTCCGCGCGGAGCCGAGACCGAAGCGTCCAGGTTCGCGGCGCCTGAGCCTTGGTATACCGCATTTCCGGGCGGCGAATCGTTAGAATCGAACCATCACCCATCCTTTAACCCCGTCCTGTGAGGCGGAGAAGGGAGAGGCAGATGGCCGCACGCACCGTGCTGCAAGAAGCCGATATCGCGCGCGCTCTCACGCGCATCGCCCATGAGATCCTCGAATCCAACCGGGGAGCGGACGGTCTGGTCCTGCTGGGCATCCCGACCCGCGGTGTGACTCTCGCCGACAGGCTCGGCCCGATCATCTCCGAGATCGCCGGCGCCGAGATCCCGGTCGGTTCGCTGGACGTCACCCTGTTCCGCGACGACCTGGCGAAGCACCCGACCCGCACGCCGAAGCGCACCGAGATCCCCGACGAGGGCATCGACGGCAAGACGGTGGTCCTGGTCGACGACGTGCTCTTCTCGGGGCGCAGCATCCGCGCGGCGCTCGACGCGATCCAGTCGATCGGCCGCCCCTCCGTCATCCGGCTGGCGATCCTCGTCGATCGCGGTCACCGCGAGGTGCCGATCCGCCCCGACTTCGTCGGCAAGAACATCCCGTCATCGCGGCAGGAGCGCGTCAACGTGCACCTGCGCGAACTGGACGGCACCGACGAGGTGACGATCGAAGCATGAGGCACCTGCTCGACACCCGCACGCTCGACCGCGAGACCGCCCTGCGCATCCTCGACGTCGCCGAGGACATGGCCGAGACCCAGTCCCGCCAGGTCAAGAAGCTGCCGACACTGCTCGGCAAGACCGTGGTCAACCTCTTCTTCGAGGACTCCACCCGAACCCGCATCTCGTTCGAGGCCGCCGCGAAGCGCCTCTCCGCCGACGTGATCAACTTCGCCGCCAAGGGCTCCAGCGTCTCGAAGGGCGAGAGCCTGAAGGACACCGCACAGACCCTGCAGGCCATGGGCGCCGACGCGGTCGTCGTGCGGCACTCCGCCTCCGGTGCACCGCAGACGCTCGCGACCAGCGGCTGGATCTCGGCCGGTGTCGTGAACGCCGGCGACGGCACGCACGAGCACCCCACCCAGGCGCTGCTCGATGCGTTCACGATCCGCAAGCGCCACTTCGGCGCCGACAGCCGGGGCCGTGACCTCTCCGGGCTGCGCATCGTGATCGTCGGTGACGTGCTGCACTCGCGCGTCGCGCGCTCGAACGTGTGGCTGCTCACGACGCTGGGCGCGCACGTGACCCTGGTCACCCCGCCCACGCTGATCCCGCAGAACATCTCGCTGTGGCCTGTCACCGTGCGCTACGACCTCGACCAGGCACTCGCCGAGGGGCCGGATGCCGTGATGATGCTGCGCATCCAGATGGAGCGCATGCACGCGGCGTTCTTCCCCAACGAGCGCGAGTACACCCGTCTCTGGGGCCTCGACGCTGTGCGCGTCGCAGGTCTCCCCGAGACGAGCATCGTGATGCATCCCGGGCCGATGAACCGGGGGCTCGAGATCTCGAGCGAGGCTGCCGATTCGGCAGCCTCGACCGTGCTGGAACAGGTCGCCAACGGCGTGTCGATCAGAATGGCCGTGCTCTACCTGCTGCTGGCGGGGGAGCGCAACGACGAAGCAGGAGAAGCACTGTGAGCGAGACCATCGTCATCACCGGCGCCGCGCTGAACGGGGCGGATGCCGCGGACATCGTGATCGAGAACGGCCGCATCGCCGAGATCGGCAGCGGCCTGAGCCGCGCCGGCGCCCGAGTCGTGGACGCCGCCGGGCTGATCGCGCTGCCCGGACTCGTCGACCTGCACACCCACCTCCGCGAGCCCGGATTCGAGGCGTCCGAGACCGTGCTCACTGGTACGCGCGCCGCCGCGGCCGGAGGGTTCACCGCCGTCTTCGCGATGCCGAACACGTCGCCGGTCGCCGACACAGCCGGAGTGGTCGAGCAGGAGCTCGCCCTCGGCGAAGCCGCAGGTTACGCCACAGTGCAGCCGATCGGCGCGGTCACCGTCGGGCAGAAGGGCGAGCGCCTCGCCGAGCTGGGCGCGATGGCCACCTCCCGGGCGAAGGTCCGTGTCTTCAGCGACGACGGCTTCTGCGTCTGGGACCCGCTGATCATGCGCCGCGCGCTGGAGTACGTGAAGTCCTTCGACGGCGTCATCGCCCAGCACGCGCAGGACCCCCGGCTCACCGAGGGCGCCCAGATGAACGAGGGCACCGTGTCCGCCGAACTCGGACTCGCCGGCTGGCCGGCCGTCGCCGAGGAGTCGATCATCGCCCGCGACATCCTGCTCGCCGAGCATGTCGGTTCGCGCCTGCACGTCTGCCATCTCTCCACAGCCGGTTCCGTGGATCTGATCCGGTGGGCGAAGAAGCGCGGCGTCGCGGTGACCGCCGAGGTCACCCCGCATCACCTGCTGCTGACCGATGAACTGGTGCGCGGCTACGACGCGCGGTACAAGGTCAACCCGCCGCTGCGCCGCGAGGAGGACGTCCTGGCCGTGCGCGAGGGCCTCGCCGACGGCACGATCGACATCGTGGCGACCGACCACGCGCCGCACCCGTCCGAGAACAAGGCCTGCGAGTGGCAGGCCGCCGCGAACGGCATGGTCGGGCTGGAGAGCGCCCTGCGCGTCGTGCACCAGTCCATGGTCGAGACCGGTCTGCTGGGATGGTCGGATGTCTCCCGCGTGATGAGCAAGGCCCCGGCGACCATCGGCCAGCTGGACGGCTTCGGATCGCTCGAGGTCGGAGCGCCCGCGCACGTCACCCTCTACGACCCCCGGGTCGCCGGAGTCTTCACCGAGGCCGACCTGCACGGCCGCAGCCGCAACTCGCCGTACCTCGGACGCGACCTGCCCGGGCAGGTGCAGTGGACGATCCACGGTGGCCTTGTCACGGTGGCCGACGGCGCTCTCGTGGAAGAGCTGGTCAAGTGACCCGCGAGGTCGCGATCTTCCTGACGATCGCGCTCGCGGTCGTCATCATCGCGGCGATCCTGTTCGCCTGGCGGGCACGTCTCAAGCGCGACTCCGGCCTCGCCGCGCCGCTCGGCGTGCCGGAGCACGCCGAGGTGACCGAACGCGTCGAGGTGCTGTACGTGGCCACCACGCGCCACGACCAGCCGCTCGAGCGCGTCGCGGTCAAGCCACTGGAGTACCGCGCCCGCGGCGAGCTGGTGCTCACCGACCGCGGGGCGGCCCTGAGCCTGGACGGTTCGCCCACCGTGTTCCTCGCCTCGGAGCGGCTCGTCGCCGCCGATCTCGCCACGGTCGCCATCGACCGCGTGGTGGAGCCGAACGGACTGGTCCGCGTCGTCTGGCGCGAGTCCTCCGGCATCCTTCTCGATTCCTTCCTGCGGGTCGCCCATGGCGGTCCGCAGCACGTCCTCGCCGAGCTGCAGCGTCTGTGCGCCGCGCCGGAGACAGGAGCATCAGCGTGACCCTGAACACCGACCCCGCAGTCCTCGTCCTGGAGGACGGCTCCCGATTCCCCGGACGCGCCTACGGCGCCCGAGGGACCACCCTCGGCGAGGTCGTCTTCGCCACCGGCATGTCCGGCTACCAGGAGACGCTCACAGACCCGTCCTACGCCGGCCAGATCGTGCTGCAGACCGCGCCGCACATCGGCAACACCGGAATGAACGACGAGGACCCCGAGTCCCGCCGCATCTGGGTCTCCGGGTACATCGTCCGCGACCCCTCGCGCGTGGTCTCGAACTGGCGTGCGAACGCCTCGCTGGACGACATTCTCGTCCGCGACGGCATCGTCGGCATCAGCGCCGTCGACACCCGCTCGATCACCCGACACATCCGCTCGGCCGGCTCCATGCGCGGCGGCATCTTCTCGGGCGCCGATGCCGCGCTGGACGCGGACGAGCAGCTGCGCCGCATCACCGAGGCTCCCGAGATGGCGGGACAGAACCTGTCCGCCGCCGTGTCGGTCACCGAGGCGCAGATCACCCCGGCGGTGGGGGAGCGGATCGGCAACCTCGCCGTGCTCGACCTCGGCGTCAAGCAGGCCACCCTCGACAACCTCGCGGCGCGCGGATTCGACGTGCACGTACTGCCGCAGTCGTCGAGCTTCGCCGACATCATGGCGATCTCGCCCGTGGCGGTCTTCTACTCGAACGGCCCCGGCGACCCCGCGGCATCCGATGGTCAGGTGGCCGTGCTGCGCGAGGTGCTCAACGCGAAGCTGCCGTACTTCGGCATCTGCTTCGGCAATCAGCTGTTCGGCCGGGCCCTGGGTCTCGGCACCTACAAGCTCACCTTCGGCCACCGCGGCATCAACCAGCCCGTGTTGGACAAGACGACCGGCCGGGTCGAGATCACCGCGCACAACCACGGTTTCGCCGTCGACGCGCCGCTGGACGGATCCTTCGACAGTCCCAACGGCTACGGCCGGGTCGAGGTCAGCCACGTCGGCCTCAACGACCAGGTCGTCGAGGGGCTGAAGGCACTCGACATCCCCGCGTTCTCGGTGCAATACCACCCCGAGGCCGCGGCCGGCCCGCACGACGCCAACTACCTCTTCGACCGCTTCCGCGACCTGGTCGTCGCCAACCTGAACGGAGCCAACTAATGCCCAAGCGCGACGACATCAAGAGCGTCCTGGTCATCGGCTCCGGTCCGATCGTCATCGGACAGGCCGTCGAATTCGACTACTCGGGAACGCAGGCCTGCCGGGTGCTGCGCGAGGAGGGCGTCCGCGTCATCCTCGTCAACTCGAACCCGGCCACGATCATGACCGACCCCGACTTCGCCGACGCGACCTACGTCGAGCCGATCACTCCCGAGGTCATCGAGACGATCATCGCCAAGGAGAAGCCCGACGCCATCCTGCCGACCCTGGGTGGCCAGACCGCTCTGAACGCGGCCATGGCTCTGCACGAGCGCGGCATCCTCGAGAAGTACGACGTCGAGCTCATCGGCGCCAAGGTGGACGCCATCCGCAAGGGCGAGGACCGACAGATCTTCAAGCAGCTGGTGCTCGACGCCGGGGCGGATGTCGCGAAGTCGGTCATCTGCCACACGATGGACGAGCTCCTCGCCGGCGCCGAGCAGCTCGGCTACCCGCTCGTCGTCCGCCCCAGCTTCACCATGGGCGGGCTCGGCTCGGGCTTCGCCTACGACGAGGAGGACCTGCGCCGCATTGGCGGTGCCGGCCTGCACGACTCGCCCACGGGCGAAGTGCTCCTGGAGGAGTCGATCCTCGGCTGGAAGGAGTACGAGCTCGAGCTCATGCGCGACACGGCCGACAACACGGTCGTGGTCTGCTCGATCGAGAACGTCGACCCGGTCGGCGTGCACACCGGCGACTCGATCACCGTCGCACCGGCGCTCACCCTGACCGACCGCGAGTACCAGAAGCTCCGCGACATCTCGATCGACATCATCCGCGCCGTCGGCGTGGACACCGGCGGCTGCAACATCCAGTTCGCGGTCGACCCGACCAACGGGCGCATCATCGTCATCGAGATGAACCCGCGAGTCTCGCGCTCGTCGGCGCTGGCGTCGAAGGCCACCGGGTTCCCGATCGCGAAGCTGGCCGCGAAGCTCGCGCTCGGCTACCGTCTGGACGAGGTGCCCAACGACATCACCGGTGTGACTCCTGCGAGCTTCGAGCCCACGCTCGACTACATCGTGGTCAAGGTGCCTCGATTCGCGTTCGAGAAGTTCCCGGCCGCCGACGCCACTCTCACGACCACCATGAAGTCGGTGGGCGAGGCGATGGCGATCGGCCGCAACTTCTCCACGGCCCTCCAGAAGTCGCTTCGCTCCCTCGAGAAGCGCGGATCGAGCTTCCACTGGGGCGTCGAGGACCGCAGTGTCGAGGAGCTCCTCGAGATCTCGAAGACCCCGACCGACGGCCGCATCGTGGTGCTGCAGCAGGCGCTCCGCAAGGGCGCGACGATCGAGCAGGCCTTCGACGCCACGGCGATCGACCCGTGGTTCCTCGACCAGATCGTGCTCATCAACGAGGTCGCGGAGACCGTTCGCACGGCGGCCGAGTTCGACGCCGACACCATCCGGTACGCCAAGGAGCACGGCTTCTCGGACGCCCAGCTCGCCGACCTGCGCGGCATCCCCGAGGCTGAGGTTCGCGGCATCCGTCACGGTCTGGGCATCCGCCCGGTGTACAAGACGGTGGACACCTGCGCAGGTGAGTTCCCGGCGCTCACGCCGTACCACTACTCGAGCTACGACTTCGAGACCGAGGTCGCGCCCTCGGATCGCACCAAGGTCGTCATCATCGGCTCAGGCCCGAACCGCATCGGCCAGGGCGTCGAGTTCGACTACTCCTGCGTGCACGCGTCGTTCGCGCTGTCGGATGCCGGATACGAGACCGTCATGGTCAACTGCAACCCCGAGACCGTGTCGACCGACTACGACACCTCCGACCGGCTGTACTTCGAGCCGCTGACGCTCGAGGACGTGCTTGAGGTGCTCGACGCCGAGGCGGCGAGCGGGACGATCCTCGGTGTGGTCTGCCAGCTCGGCGGTCAGACTCCGCTGGGTCTGGCCAAGGGCATCGAGGCAGCGGGGTACACGGTGCTCGGCACGAGCCCCGAGGCGATCGACCTCGCGGAGGAGCGCGAGCTGTTCTCGCAGCTGCTCGACCGCGCGGGCCTGGTCGCTCCGCGCAACGGCACCGCGATCGATGTCGAGGGCGCGGTGGAGATCGCCGAGGAGATCGGCTATCCGGTGCTGGTGCGCCCGAGCTTCGTTCTCGGCGGCCGCGGTATGGAGATCGTGTACAGCTCCGAGGACCTGCGGGACTACTTCGTGCGCACCGCAGGCGAGGTGATCATCGAGGAGGGCAAGCCGCTGCTCGTGGACCGCTTCCTCGACGACGCGATCGAGCTCGACGTCGATGCGCTCTACGACGGCACCGACCTGTACATCGGCGGTGTCATGGAGCACCTGGAGGAGGCCGGCATCCACTCCGGCGACTCCAGCTGCACCCTGCCGCCGATCTCCCTCGGCCGCACCGAGATCGACCGGGTGCGCACAGCGACACTGGCGATCGCCGAGGGCGTGGGTGTCCGAGGGCTGCTGAACGTGCAGTTCGCCGTCAGCGCCGGGGTGCTCTACGTGATCGAGGCGAACCCCCGTGCGAGCCGTACGGTGCCGTTCGTGTCGAAGGCGCTCGGGATCCCGCTCGCGAAGGCCGCGAGCCGCATCATGGCCGGCGCGACCATCGCGGAGCTGAAGGACGAGGGGCTGCTGCCAGAGCAGGACGGCTCCCGCATCCCGCTGGACGCGCCGGTCGCGGTGAAGGAGGCCGTGCTGCCCTTCAAGCGCTTCCGCACCAAGGACGGTCGCACCGTCGACTCCGTGCTCGGCCCTGAGATGCGCTCGACCGGCGAGGTGATGGGAATCGACAAGGACTTCCCGACCGCGTTCGCGAAGAGCCAGGCCGCGGCATACGGCGGCACGCCGACGTCGGGCACGGTGTTCATCTCGGTCGCCGACTCCGACAAGCGTGCGGTGATCCTGCCGGCGCACCGACTCAGCCAGCTGGGCTTCCGCATCCTCGCGACCGAGGGCACCGGCGAGATCCTCTCGCGCAACGGCATCCCGGTCGACGTGGTGCAGAAGGTCGGCGAGACCCAGGAATCCGGCGCGACGAACATCGTCGACCTCATCAACGAGGGCTCTGTCGACATCGTGGTGAACGTTCCTGATGGGGGAGCGGCGCGCGCGGACGGCTACGAGATCCGCGCGGCGGCCGTCGCCGCCGACAAGGCGCTGTTCACCACCATCGCGACGCTCGGCGCCGCGGTGAGCGGCCTGGATGCGACCGGCGACGGCTTCGAGGTGCGAAGCCTGCAGGAATACGCGCTCGACCGGAGGATCTCGGCATGACCGAGTCGTTCGGCGCCAGGCTGCGGACGGTGCTCGACGAGCACGGCCCGCTCTGCGTCGGCATCGACCCCCATGCGTCGCTGCTCGACGCGTGGGGGCTCGGGCAGGATGCCGAGGGCGTGCGCGAGTTCGGCCTGCGCGTGGTGGATGCCGCGGCCGGCCGGGTCGGCACGCTGAAGCCGCAGGTGTCGTTCTTCGAGCGCTTCGGCTCGCGCGGCTTCGCCGCTCTCGAGGACGTGCTCGCCGCCGGTCGCGCGGCGGGCCTGCTGATGGTCGCCGATGCGAAGCGCGGCGACATCGGCTCGACGAACGAGGGCTACGCGGATGCCTGGCTCGAGCCGGGCTCGCCGCTGGAGGCGGATGCGGTGACGATGAGCCCGTACTTGGGCGTGGGTGCTCTGGACGCCGTGCTCGACCGCGCCAGGACGGCGGGGAAGGGTGTCTTCGTGCTCGCCGCGACGAGCAATCCCGAGGCGGCGGCGCTGCAGTCCGCGACGACCGGCGGAGGCGCCCGAGTGGCCGCGATGGTCGCGCGGCAGTCGGCAGCCGGGGATGCGGGCGAGACCCTCGGATCGATCGGCCTGGTCATCGGCGCCACCGTCGACCGCGCAGAATTCGGCCTGGACGACGACCTGCTGCGCACCGTGCCGGTGCTCGCCCCGGGCTTCGGCGCCCAGGGCGCCACGCCCGAAGACCTCGCCGGGCGTTTCGGTGCGCTGGCCCGCAACGTGCTCGCGAGCGAGAGCCGCAGCATCCTGGGTGCGGGACCGGACGGAATCGCTGTCAGAATGGAGGAGACCGCGCGACGCTACCAGGAGGTGCTGGGTGCCTGAAACCCGTTCGATGCCCGAGGTCGATCGGAGTGCGGCCGCCCGCCGCGCCGTCGAGCGACGCCGGGCGCGCGCCTCTCTGAAGCGCGATCTCGCCATGCGCGTGGTGACGCCGCAGGACGTGCTGCGCCGCGCGCTGGACGACGCGGCATCCGTCGCCGGGTCGCTGCGGATCACCGACTTCCTGATCGCGCTGCCCGCCATCGGCGCGGGCAAGCGCGACCAGATCCTGGCGGATCTGCACATCGCCCCGGTCAAGAGGCTCGGCGGGCTCGGCGTGCGCCAGGTCGCCGACCTCTCTCGGTGGCTGGACAGCCGGTTCCCGGTGCATGTTCCGCGCGCGGGACGCAGCAGGCTGCTGGTGCTGGCCGGTCCCACTGCGGTGGGCAAGGGCACCGTCGCCGCGCACATTCGCGCGCATCATCCGCAGATCCACCTGTCGGTCTCGGCGACAACCCGATCGCCGAGACCCGGCGAGATCGACGGGGTGCACTACTTCTTCGTCGACGATGCCGAGTTCGACCGGCTGATCGCCGAGGACCAGCTGCTCGAGCACGCCACGGTGCACAACAAGTACCGCTACGGCACTCCGCGCGGCCCGGTGGACGCGGCGCTGGCCGAGGGACGGACGGTGCTGCTCGAGATCGACCTGCAGGGCGCGCGTCAGGTGCGTGCCGCGGAGCCCTCTGCGACGCTGGTGTTCTTGCTGCCGCCGTCCTGGGACGAACTGGTGAACCGGCTCGTCGGCCGCGGCACCGAGGACGCCGAGGAACGGGCCCGCCGGCTGCGCACCGCGAAGGCCGAGTTGGCCGCCCAGAACGAGTTCGATTATCGCGTCGTGAACGAGGACGTCGCCACCGCGGCGCAGGAGGTCGTAGACTTGACTGCGGCTGTCGCGCGCTGAGCGCTTGAGCGCGCCCGCCCATCAACTTCGCGACACGTCGCATCCACGACAACGTCGCCCGATCAGGAGGTCCCACTGTGGCCGGTAACAACCAGGGCATCATCGATCCCCCCATCGACAATCTGCTGGATCGTGTCGACTCCAAGTACGAGCTGGTCATCTACGCGTCCAAGCGTGCGCGCCAGATCAACGACTACTACTCCGACCTGCACGAGGGGAACCTGTTCGACAACGTCGGGCCGCTCGTCGACTCGTCGGTCGAGGACAAGCCCCTCACGATCGCGCTGCACGAGATCAACGAGGACAAGCTCCGCATCCGTCACGCCGAGTGAGCCGACAGGAGAGCCGCCGTCATCCCGTCGTGGGATGTCGGCGGCTCCCTGCATACTGGCCTGATACCGCCGAAACCGTTGGAGCACCGATGAGCGCGCTGCGCCTGTTCACGTCCGAGTCCGTCACCGAGGGGCACCCCGACAAGATCTGCGACCAGATCTCGGACAGCATCCTCGACGGCCTGCTGGCCGTCGACCGCGACTCGCGCGTCGCCGTCGAGACCCTGGTCACCACGGGTCTCGTGCATGTGGCCGGTGAGATCCGCACCGAGGGCTACGTCGACATCCCGACCATCGTCCGCGATGTGGTCAACGGCATCGGCTACACCTCGAGCGCCACCGGCTTCGACGGTTCGTCCTGCGGCGTGAGCATCTCCGTGGGCGAACAGTCCACCGACATCGCACACGGCGTCGACCAGGCTGCCGAGACCCGCGACGGCGGCTCCGTGGACCCGCGCGACGCGCTCGGCGCCGGCGACCAGGGCATCATGTTCGGCTTCGCCACCAACGAGACCCCCCAGCTCATGCCGATGGCGGCATGGACTGCGCACCGCATCGCGGAGCGGCTGTCCGAGGTGCGCCGCTCGGGCGCGCTGCCCTTCCTGCGCCCCGACGGCAAGACGCAGGTCACGCTCGGCTACGAGGGCTTCACGCCGAAGACCGTCGACGCGGTCGTGCTCTCCACGCAGCACCTGCCCGACATCACGCAGGACGAGCTCAAGGCGCAGGTTCGCGAGCACGTCATCGACCCGGTCCTCGCACAGACCGGTCTCGACCTCGCGACCGATCTGAAGTACTACATCAACCCTGCGGGCCCGTTCGTCATCGGCGGTCCGAAGGGTGATGCCGGCCTCACCGGTCGAAAGATCATCATCGACACGTACGGTGGCGCAGCCAGGCACGGCGGAGGCGCGTTCAGCGGCAAGGACCCGTCCAAGGTCGACCGCTCGGCCGCTTACGCGATGCGCTGGGTCGCGAAGAACGCGGTCGCCGCGGGCCTCGCCGACCGCCTCGAGGTCCAGGTCGCCTACGCGATCGGCGTGGCGCATCCGGTGGGGCTGTACGTCGAGACGTTCGGCACCGGCAAGGTCTCGGATGATGCGATCACCCGTGCCATCACCGACGTGTTCGACCTGCGTCCGCAGGCGATCATCGACGACCTCGACCTGCTGCGTCCGATCTACGCCCAGACCGCCGCCTACGGCCACTTCGGCCGTGAACTGCCCGACTTCACCTGGGAGCGCACCGACCGCGCAGAAGCTCTGCGGCGCGCCGCAGGGCTCTGATGTCCCAGACCGCGCGGCGCATCGCGCGGGTGCTGATCGACTCGCCGCTCCCGCAGCTCGACCGGCTGTTCGACTACTCGCTGCCGGCCGAGTTCGGTGACGTGCCCGTCGGTGTCCGCGTGAAGGTGCCGCTGCGCACGGCGGGCCGCGTGATGGACGGCTACATCGTCGACCTGGCGGTCGAGCAGGACATCTCCCGCACTCTCGCCGAGGTGGAGAGCGTCGTCTCCGACGTGGTCGTGCTGCCGGAGCAGCTGCACCGGCTGGCGCGCCGTGTCGCCGATCGCGCCGCCGGCGCGGCATCCGATGTGCTGCGGCTCGCGATTCCGAAGCGGCAGGTGCGCGTCGAGAAGGCGTGGGATGCCGACGTGCCGGCGCCGGAGGTCGCGGCGGAGGCGTTGCAGAGCGCCGAGGCGGTGATCGCGCGGTACGACGGACTCGACACGGCCCTCACAGGCGACAGCCGCACCGCGGTCGAGGTGATCGCCGAGATGGAGGGGACTCTGCCGCACTCGGCGCGCCTTCTCGCGGCCGTGGCCGCCTCGGTGCTGGCATCGGGCCGCTCAGCGATCCTGGTGGCCCCGGACAAGCGCGACGAGGATCGCCTGCTCGAGGCCCTCGCCGAGCTACTGCCCGACGATGCGGTCGTGCGCCTCGACGCCCGGCAGACGAACCCCGATCGGTACCGGGCGTTCCTGCGCACTCTGGCCGACGCGCCCTGTGTCGTGGTGGGAAACCGCTCCGCGGTGTATGCGCCGGTGCGTGCCGGCGTCGTCGTCATCTGGGACGACGGCGATCCGCTGCTCGCCGAGCCGCTCGCGCCATACGCGCACGCCCGCGACGCCGCGCTGGTGCGCCAGGAGCAGGAGGGCAGTGCGCTGCTGTTCGCCGGTCACACCCGCACCACGGACGTCGAGCGTCTCGTGCACGGCGGGTGGATGGCCGAGGTGCGCGCCGCCCGACGCTCCTCGCCTCGCGTGGTGCTGAGCCCCCCGCAGGAGCTCGAGCAGGGCGGCCAGCGCATGCCGTCCAGCGCTTTCGTCGCCGCGCGGGCGGCGACGGCGGATGGGCCTGTCCTCGTCCAGGTCGCCCGTCCCGGCTTCGCGCCCTCACTGGTCTGCGGCCAGTGCCACGCACCTGCCCGCTGCGCGCACTGCGGTGGCCCGCTGGGCGCCCGGCGCCGGGGCGCGGTGCCGGTGTGCGGTTGGTGCGGCAGATCCGCCAACGGCTGGCACTGCCCCGTGTGCCAGGCGACGCAGGTGCGCCTGGCCTCCTCCGGCAGCGAGCGCACCGCCGACGAGCTGGGCCGCGCCTTCCCCGGGGTGCAGATCATCGTCTCCGACGGCACGCATCCTGTCGAGCGCGTGTCAGCCAAGCCCTCGCTGGTCATCTCGACGCGCGGTGCGGAGCCGGTCGCCGACGGGGGATATCGCGCGGTGGTGCTCTTGGACGGCTCGCGGATGCTGCAGGCGCCGGAGCTGCGGATCGGTGAGTCCTGTCTGCGTTGGTGGTCGAACGCCGCGGCTCTCGCCGCGCCAGGGGCACCGGTGCACCTCGTCGGCGTGGACGGTCCAGTGGCCCGCGCTCTCGCGACCTGGACCCAGCCCGCCTACGCCCGCTCCGAACTCGAGGCACGCGCCCCGCTGCGAATGCCGCCCATGTACCGCGTCGCGCAGCTCGACGGTCTTCCCGCTGTCATGCGTCCGGCTTTGGAAGAGGTGCGCGCTCTTGGCCTGCCGGCCGATGCCGTGCTCGGTCCGGTCCCCGTCGGCGACGACGGCCGGGTGCGCGCGCTGGTGCGTTTCGGCTACAGCGCCGGCACCGAGGTGGCCGCGACGCTCCGCGCCGCCGTCGTCAGCGATGCCACCCGCAATCGGAGGGCGCGGGGGAAGGCCGGGTTGAGCCTGCACCTCGATATCCTCGAACCAGACCTCTGACGCCCCTCACCCTCCGGAGCACCTTCATGCGCCTCGTCTTCGCCGGCACCCCCGATGCGGCGGTACCCACCCTGCGGGCACTCGCGCCACTGCACGACATCGTCGCCGTGGTCACGCGCCCCGACGCCCCCCTCGGCCGCAAGCGCGTGCTCACGCCGTCACCTGTCGCACAGGCGGCCGACGAGCTCGGCATCCCCGTGATCAAGGCCGCCCGGCTCGACGCCGAGGCGACCGAGGCGATCGCTGCACTGCGCCCCGAGCTCGGCGTGATCGTCGCCTTCGGTGGCCTGGTCCGCGAGCCACTGCTGTCGGCACCGGACCACGGCTGGATCAACCTGCACTTCTCGCTGCTGCCGCGCTGGCGCGGCGCGGCACCCGTGCAGCGCGCGCTGATCGCCGGCGACGCGGAGATCGGCGTGAGCGTGTTCCGCCTCGTCCCCGAGCTGGATGCCGGCGACGTCTACGGCATGCGGCCGGTGGATCTGCCCGCGGATGCCACGGCGGCCACCGCACTGGAGGTCCTCGCCGCCGACGGCGCCGCGCTCACGGCCGATGTCGTCGAAGGGATCGCTGCGGGCACCGCTCAGGCCGTTCCGCAGACCGGCGAGCCGACCTTCGCGCCGAAGCTGGTCCTCGCCGACGGCCTGCTGGATTGGTCGCTCCCGTGCGAGCAGGTGTACGCGCGGTTCCGGGGGATCACCCCAGAGCCCGGTGCGCACACGGAGGTCGGGGGAGCCAGGCTCAAGGTGCTCGAGGCCGCACCGGCTCCCGATGCCGATCCGCTGGAACCGGGACGGATCGTGGGGGAGAAACGCCGCATCCTGATCGGCACCGGCACGACGCCGCTCGCCGTCACCCGGGTGCAGCCGGCCGGCAAGGGCGCCATGCCCGCCGCCGACTGGTGGCGCGGTCAGCGTGACGAGACGCTGCGGGCCGGCGCATGAGCGGCCAGGAGCGCCGCCCCCAGCGCGGACGCCGGCCGCAGCGATCCACTGCCGGCCGCGGACCCGACCGGACAGTGCAGCCCGCTCGCGCCGTCGCCTACGGCGTGCTGAGGGCCGTCACCGAGGACGACGCGTACGCGAACCTGCTGCTTCCCGCCAGCATCGCCGAGGCGGGCCTCGACCAGAAGGATGCCGCCCTCGCCACCGAACTCACCTACGGCACCCTGCGCAAGCGGGGCACTTACGACGCGATCATCGCGGCGGCCGCGGGCAGGCCGGCATCCGAGATCGATCCGGCCGTGCTCGACGCCCTGCGTCTCGGCGCCCATCAGCTTCTGTCCACTCGCGTCGCCGGCCACGCGGCTGTGAACGAGTCGGTGAATCTCGTCGCGACCGCCCAGGGCAGGGGCGCGGCGGGCTTCGCCAACGCCGTGCTGCGGCGTATCGGCCGGGAGACGCCCGGGGCCTGGCAGCGCATCATCGAACAGGCCGCGCGCTCCGACGACGAAAGGCTCTCACTGCGCACCGCGCATCCGGTGTGGATCATCCGCGCCCTGCGCCGCGCTCTGGCCGCGGAGGGGCGTGAGGACGAGCTCGACGCGATGCTGGCCGCCGACAACGCCTCGCCCGAGGTCACCCTCGTCGCGCTGCCGGGCCTGGCCGAACCCGGCGAACCGCGCCGTCCGTACGCACCGACGGCGTTCGGGTCGCCCGGCGGCGACCCGCATCGCGTGGTGGCCGATGCCGCTGGCACGGTGCGCGTGCAGGATGAGGGCTCGCAGCTCGTGGCGCTGGCTCTGGCCGGCGTGCGTCCGATCGCTGAGGGCGAGCAGTGGCTCGACCTGTGCGCCGGCCCCGGCGGCAAGACCGCACTGCTCGCCGCGATCGCCCGCGAGCACGGCGTCGTCTTGGAGGCCAACGAGGTCGTCCCGGCACGGGCGGGCCTGGTGCGCAACGCGCTGCGCGCGGTGCCCGGTGACGTGGTCGTGCACGAGGAGGACGGGCGTGCACTCGCAGCATCCCGCCCGGGCGCGTTCGACCGCATCCTCGTCGACGCGCCGTGCACGGGCCTCGGCGCGCTGCGCCGACGTCCCGAGGCGCGCTGGCGGAAGACCCCCGCTGATGTCGCAGAGCTGGTCGCCCTGCAGACCGAGCTGCTCACCGCGGCGGTGGACGCCCTCGCGCCAGGCGGGGTCGTGGCGTACGTCACGTGTTCGCCGCATCTCGCGGAGACCACCGGTGTGGTGTCCGAGGTGCTTCGCGACCGGGACGACCTGACCGAGCTCGATGCCCGCGCGGTGCTGTCCGATGTCGCGCGATCCCGGATCGACCTCGCCGATGACGGCACCGGCCGCGTGCAGCTCTGGCCGCACCGGCACAGCACCGACGCCATGTTCCTCGCGCTGCTGCAGCGCGCTCCAGAAGGTGAGAAACGATGAACCCGCGCATCAACCCCAGCATCCTCGCCGCCGACTTCGTCAACATGCAGACCGAGCTCGCGCGCATCGCCAGCGCGGACTTCGCGCACGTGGACGTCATGGACAACCACTTCGTGCCGAACCTCACCTTCGGGCCGCAGATGGTGGAGCGCGTCCAGGCCACCAGCCCGATCCCGCTCGATGTGCACCTGATGATCACTGACCCCGAGCGCTGGGCCCCCGGCTATGCGGAGCTCGGTGCCGCGAGCGTCACCTTCCACCTGGAGGCGGCATCCGATCCGGTGGCGCTCGCACGCCGGCTGCGCGCGATCGGCGCCCGCGCCGGCGTGGCGATCAAGCCGGGCACAGCGGGCGAGCCGCTGTACGACATCCTCGATGAGTTCGATCAGATCCTCGTGATGACCGTCGAGCCCGGCTTCGGCGGTCAGGGATTCATGCCCGAGACCATGCCGAAGCTCCGCGCGCTGCGCGACGAGGCCCGCCGTCGCGGCTCCGACGTCTGGCTGCAGGTCGACGGTGGCATCTCCGAGGCAACCATCGCGCAGGCGGCGGAGGCAGGCGCCGACACCTTTGTCGCCGGCTCGGCCGTCTACGGCGCGGAAGACGTCGAGGCCGCCGTCACAGGTCTTCGCGACCGGGCTCGAGCCGCTAGCCTTGAAGCGTGAAGACTTTCGACGAGCTGTTCGCCGAGCTGACCGAGACGGCGAAGACCCGTCCTGAAGGATCGGGTACGGTCGCGCAGCTCGACCGCGGCGTGCATGCGATCGGCAAGAAGGTCGTCGAAGAGGCGGCCGAGGTCTGGATGGCTGCCGAGTACGAGTCCAAGGAAGAGGCGGCCGAGGAGATCTCCCAGCTCCTGTACCACCTGCAGGTGATGATGCTCGCGAAGGGCCTGAGCCTCGAGGATGTCTACCGACATCTCTGAACGCGTCCGAAACAGACCGTTCGACTCGAAGGATCCCCATGCTCCGCATCGCCGTACCGAACAAGGGCTCGCTGTCTGAGACAGCGGCCGAGATGCTCGCGGAGGCCGGTTACACCGGTCGTCGTGACCCCAAGACACTGCACGTGATCGACGCCGACAGCGACGTCGAGTTCTTCTACCTTCGCCCCCGCGACATCGCCACTTATGTGGCATCCGGCGCCCTCGACGTGGGCATCACCGGGCGCGACCTGCTGCGCGACGTGCGGCAGGAGGATGCCCGCGAGATCGAGCAGCTGGGTTTCGCCCGCTCGACCTTCCGCTTCGCCGCCCCTCCTGGCAGGTACTCCAGCGTCCAGGACCTCGAGGGCGTGCGCGTGGCATCCGCCTACCCGGGGCTGGTCGATGACTTCCTGCGCGAGAACGGCGTGAACGCCGTGCTGGTGCCGCTGGACGGCGCCGTCGAGTCGGCGGTGCGGCTCGGTGTCGCCGACGTGATCGCCGATGTGGTCGAGACCGGCACCACGCTGCGTCAGGCCGGACTGGAGATCTTCGGACCGGTCATCATCGAGTCCGAGGCCGTGCTGATCAGCCGGCCCGGTGACGCCGACGGCACCGACCGCCTGCTTCGCCGCCTTCGGGGCGTGATGGTGGCACGGCGCTACGTGCTGCTGGACTACGACCTGCCGGCCGGTCTCGTCGACCAGGCCACAGCTATCGCCGGCGGACGTGAGTCGCCGACGATCTCGCCGCTGCGCGACCCGGAGTGGGTGGCCGTGCGCGTGATGATCCCGCGCAAGGGCATGAACCAGGTGATGGACGACCTGTACGCCCTCGGTGCGCGGGCGATCCTGGTCACTGCGATCCACGCAGCGAGGCTCTGATGACGCTGGCGTCCCGCGTCATCCCGTGCCTGGACGTGGCCGCCGGCCGTGTCGTGAAGGGTGTCAACTTCCAGAACCTGCGCGATATGGGCGACCCCGTCGAACTGGCCGCGCACTACGCCGCGCAGGGCGCAGACGAGATCACCTTCCTCGACGTCACCGCGACGGTGGATGCCAGGGCCACGACCTACGACGTGGTGCAGCGCACCGCCGAGCAGGTGTTCGTGCCGCTGACCGTCGGGGGAGGAGTGCGCTCCACCGAGGATGTCGCCCGTCTGCTCGGCGTGGGGGCCGACAAGGTCGGCGTGAACTCCGCCGCGATCGCGCGACCGGACCTGATCGACGAGATCGCGGACCGTTTCGGCGCGCAGGTGCTCGTGCTCTCGCTCGACGTGAAGCGCGCCGAGGGCGCGCCGTCGGGCTTCATCGTCACCACGCACGGCGGCCGCACCGAGACGACGCTGGACGCCGCGCTCTGGGCCCGCGAGGCCACGGAACGAGGTGCGGGCGAGCTGCTGGTGAACTCGATCGACGCGGACGGCACACAGGACGGTTTCGACCTGGAGCTGATCAGGCTGATGCGCGAGGTCGCCTCGGTGCCGGTGATCGCCTCCGGCGGCGCCGGTCGCGTCTCCGACTTCCCGCCGGCGATCACGGCGGGTGCGGATGCCGTGCTCGCCGCCAGCGTCTTCCACAGCGGTCTGCTGACCGTGGGGCAGGTCAAGGACGCGCTCCGCGAAGAGGGTGTGGTGGTTCGGTGATTGTCGAAGAGCAGATCTCGACCGTGGCGTGGAACGCCGATGGGCTCGCTCCCGTCATCGTGCAGCAGTGGGACACCCGCGAGGTGCTGATGCTGGCCTGGGTGGATGCAGAGGCGCTGCGCCGCACGCTCACCTCAGGACGGGCCACGTACTGGTCGCGCTCCCGCCAGGAGTACTGGCGCAAGGGCGACACCTCCGGCAACATCCAGTCCGTGCGGGGTGCGCAGATCGACTGCGACGGCGACACGATCCTGCTGCAGGTCGATCAGACCGGCGCAGCCTGCCACACCGGAACCCGGACCTGCTTCGACGGCAGGGACCTCGACGCCCTGGTCGGGGGCGAGCAGGCATGAGCGGCCGCGGTCGGCTCATCGCCGTGCTGGGTTTCCTGCTCGCCGGGGGGATCGGCGTGATCTCGGCCACCCAGACCTGGCTGACCGTGACCCGCGTGGACGGCTCGGATCCGATCCTCGTCGCGGGATCGGACGCCGTCGTGCTGCTGGCTCCGCTCTCGCTCGCCGTGCTCGCGCTCGGCGCGGCGCTCTCGATCGTGGGGCGGGTGCTCCGCTACGTGTTCGCCGCTCTCGCGGCCGGCGCCGCGGTCGTGCTCATCATCGCCACGATCCCGCTGGTGGCCGCACCGCCTCTGACCGTGGTCTCGGGTGTGGTGGCGGAGAAGACCGGCCTTGCCGGCGATGCCGCGCTGCACGACATCGTCGCCGCGATCACGCCGACCGCCTGGCCCGTGATCGCGCTCTGCTGCTGGTTCCTGATGCTGCTCACCGCAGTGTTCACCGCGGTGACCGCGCGCGGTTGGAAGAGCGGCGGCCGTCGCTACCGCACCGACGACGCCCACCATGACGCGCATCAGGGTCCCCTCGACGCCGTCGATTCCTGGGACGACCTGTCGCGTGGCACCGATCCGACCCGCTGATCCCGATAGACTGACCGTACGCCGACCACCCCGGAGGAAGAACATGAGCAACTCGATCGCAGACCCTGGACACGGACACTCGCCTGCCGCGTGGACCGCGGTCGTGATCATGCTGGCGGGCGTGGGTCTCGCCACGCTGTTCTTCTGCCTCGAGCAGCCGCCCCTCGTGTGGGCGTCCGTCGTCGTCATCGTCATCGGCCCGATCGTCGGCTGGATCATGGCGAAGGCCGGCTACGGGGTGAACGGCCCCAAGTACTCGCCGAAGGCTCACTGATGGTCCTCGCCGACCTCACGGCCGGCGCAGTCGAGGATGCTGAACGTCGCGCTCTGACCCGGTCGCTTGCCGAGGTCGAGCGCGATGCACTCGCGCGCCCCGCCGCTCGTGACGCGGTCGCCGCGCTGGCTCCCGCCGAGCGGGTCAAGATCATCGCAGAGGTCAAGCGCGCGAGCCCGTCCCGCGGTGCTCTCGCCGAGATCCCCGACCCCGCGCATCAGGCCGCGCTCTACGAGCAGGGCGGTGCATCCGCGATCAGCGTGCTGACCGAGGAGCGTCGCTTCGGCGGTTCCCTCGCCGACCTCGAGGCCGTCACGGCCCGAGTCTCGCTCCCGGTGCTGCGCAAGGACTTCATCGCCACGCCGTATCAGGTGCTCGAGGCCCGTGCCGCGGGCGCCGACCTGGCGCTGCTGATCGTCGCCGGCATCCCGGTGAAGACGCTGCACGAGCTCTATGCGCTGATCATCGAGTTGGGGATGACCCCGCTCGTCGAGACGCACGACGCGGACGAGCTCGAGGTCGCAATCGACCTCGGTGCGAAGCTGATCGGTATCAACGCCCGCAACCTGAAGACGCTCGAGCTCGATCGCGATCTGTTCGGTCGACTGGCCGACCGCATTCCGGCCGACCGCATCAAGATCGCCGAATCCGCGGTGCTCGAGCCCGCCGACGTCGCCCGCTACCGCCAGGCCGGTGCCGACGTGGTGCTGATCGGCGAGGCCCTCGTGACCGGCGACCCCGTCGCCACCCTGAACAGCTTCCTGGAGGTCGGACAGTGAGTCTGCGCGACCAGCCCGGTCCCTTCTTCGGGGACTTCGGCGGGCGTTACATGCCCGAGTCCTTGATCGCCGCGATCGACGAGCTCACCGAGGCCTACCACGCCGCGATCGTCGATCCGGAGTTCCGCGCCGAACTCGCCCAGCTGCTGAGCTCGTACGCCGGGCGTCCGTCCGCTCTCACCGAGGTGCCGCGCTTCGCCGAGCACGCCGGCGGTGCACGGGTGTTCCTCAAACGCGAGGATCTGAACCACACCGGCTCGCACAAGATCAACAACGTGCTCGGACAGGCGCTGCTCACCAAGCGCCTCGGCAAGACCCGGGTGATCGCCGAGACCGGTGCCGGTCAGCACGGTGTGGCCACGGCGACCGCGGCCGCACTGTTCGGCCTGGACTGCACGATCTACATGGGCGAGGTCGACACCGAGCGCCAGGCCCTCAACGTCGCCAGGATGCGGCTGCTCGGCGCCGAGGTGGTGCCCGTGACCACGGGCTCCCGCACCCTGAAGGACGCGATCAACGACGCGTACCGAGACTGGGTGGCCACCGTCGAGACCACCAACTACATCTTCGGTACGGCGGCGGGTCCGCATCCGTTCCCTGCGATGGTGCGCGATTTCCAGAAGATCATCGGCGAAGAGGCGCGCGAGCAGCTGCTGGCGGATGCCGGCCGTCTGCCCGACGCCGTCGTCGCCTGCGTCGGTGGCGGATCGAACGCGATCGGCATGTTCGACGCCTTCCTCGACGATGCCGATGTGAAGCTCTACGGCGTGGAGGCGGCCGGCGACGGCGTCGACACCGAGCAGCACGCTGCCTCGATCGAACGAGGCCGCCCCGGTGTGCTGCACGGAGCGAAGACCTACGTGCTGCAGGACGAGGACGGCCAGACGATCGAGTCGCACTCCATCTCCGCCGGTCTCGACTATCCGGGCGTCGGCCCGGAGCACGCCTGGCTGGCCGACATCGGACGTGCGGAGTACATCCCCGCCACCGATGACGAGGCCATGCAGGCGCTGCGCCTGCTGAGCCGCACCGAGGGCATCATCCCCGCGATCGAGTCCGCTCACGCCCTCGCCGGAGCGATGCGCATCGGCCGTGAGCTCGGCCCCGACGGCATCATCGCGATCTGCCTGTCCGGGCGCGGCGACAAGGACATGGACACCGCGGCACGGTACTTCCACCTCTACGACGAAGGGGCTGCGGAATGAGCCGCGTCGAGGACGCCATCGCCAAGGCGCACAACGAGGGCCGCGGCGCATTCGTCGGCTATCTTCCGGTCGGCTATCCCGATCTGGAGACCAGCATCCAGGCGGCGATCACTCTCGCCCGCAACGGCGTCGACGTGATCGAGCTCGGCCCGCCGTACAGCGACCCGGTCATGGACGGCCTCGTGATCCAGGAGGCCACCCAGCACGCGCTGGCCGCCGGCTTCAAGATGCGCGACCTGTTCACCGCGGTGCGGGCGATCACCGCCGAGGTCGACGTGCCGGTGCTGGTGATGACGTACTGGAACCCCGTGCTGCAGTACGGCGTCGACCGCTACGCCGACGACCTGCTCGCCGCGGGCGGCGCGGGACTGATCACCCCCGACATCACGCCGGAGGCGGCAGGGGAGTGGATCGCCGCGAGCGAGCGCACCGGCCTGGACCGTGTCTTCCTCGCCGCTCCCACCTCGACCGACGAGCGTCTCGACCTCGTCGTCTCCTCGTCGACGGGCTTCGTCTACACGGTGTCCACCATGGGCATCACCGGTGAGCGGGCAGAGCTCGACCGTGCCGCGCGGGTTCTCGTCGAGCGCCTGAAGGCGCACGGCGTGGGCAACGCCTGCGTCGGCATCGGCATCTCCAACGCCGAGCAGGTGAACGGCGTCACTGAGTACGCCGACGGCGCGATCGTCGGCACGGCTCTGGTGCGCGCCCTCCGCGACGGCGGGCTGGACCGCCTCGCCGAGGTCACCCGCTCCCTCGTCGCGGGCACGCCGTCCGCACAGTTCTCCCTCGACAATTAGAATCGGTCTCATGTCCCTCAGCACCTTCTCCGGCGTGCTCGCCAGCATCCCGAGCCCCCCGAGCAACACCTTCCAGGTCTGGCCGGGTGGCCCCACGATCCACTACTACGCGCTGTGCATCATCGCGGGCATCGTCGCGGCGGTGCTGCTGACCAACTACCGCCTGACCAGGCGCGGTGCGGAGAAATGGGTCGTCATCGACATCGCGATCCTCGCGGTGCCGCTGGCCATCATCGGCGCGCGGATCTTCCACGTTCTCACCCACCCGAACTTCTACTTCGGCCCGGGCAAGAACACCTGGAACCCGTTCGAGGCGGGCTCGGTGTGGGCGATCTGGGAGGGTGGCATCGCCATCTTCGGCGCGCTCATCGGTGGCGCCGTGGGCGCGTATCTGGGGTGCAAGTGGACCGGCATCCGGTTCTGGACCTTCGCCGACGCCCTGGCTCCGGGCCTCCTGCTGGCGCAGGCGATGGGCCGCTTCGGCAACTGGTTCAACCACGAGCTGTTCGGTCTGCCCACCGACCTGCCCTGGGGACTCGAGATCGAGTCGACCAACCCTGCCTTCCCGCCGGGACTGGCCGACGGCACGCTGTTCCACCCCACGTTCCTCTACGAGGTGATCTGGAACGGCCTGGGCGTGATCTTCCTGCTCTGGGCGGGCAAGGCGCTGCGCCTGCAGTGGGGCAAGCTGTTCGCGGTCTACCTGATCTGGTACAGCGCCGGCCGCATCGTGTGGGAGTCGATCCGCATCGATCCGAGCGAGATCATCCTCGGCCTGCGCAGCAACGTCTGGGCTGCGATCATCGGCGTCGTCGTCGGCATCGTGATCATCATCGTGCAGACCCGTCGCCATCCCGGCGTCGAGCCTTCGCCGTACCAGCCGGGGCGTGAGCCCAAGGCTGCGGTACAATCGGACAACCCCGATTCCTTCGTCGATGTGAGTGAGCCTCCCGCCGAAGAGATCACCACCGGAGCCACCGCCACCAGCACCGCTCCGAGCGTCGAAGAAACCGCCCGATAAGGCCCCTTCGCCCCACGGGGGAAACATCGCACTGAAAGCGGGCCAACGTCGTCCCCGGTCTCATCCGAGAGCAGTGTCAACTGAGATACGAGGACGGTGACTGGTGTACTTCCAGCCTCCCTACGGCGCCTCCGGCGCCTACCCCCCGAAGCAGGGGATGTACGATCCGGCGTTCGAGAAGGACGCGTGCGGGCTGGCGATGGTGGCCACGCTGCGCGGAACCCCGGGCCACGACATCATCGCCCTGGCGCTGGAAGCGCTGCGAAACCTGGAGCATCGCGGTGCGATCGGCTCCGACGCGGGAACCGGTGACGGAGCCGGAATCCTCACACAGATGCCCGACGCCTTCCTCCGCGCGGCCTGTGACTTCCCGCTTCCCCCGGTCGGCGAGTACGCCGCAGGCCTGGCGTTCCTCCCTCGGGAGTCGAGCGCCCGCCGCGAGCAGAAGGCCGGCATCGAGCGCATCGCCCGCGAAGAGGGCCTCGCGGTGCTCGGCTGGCGCGTGGTGCCGACCGCCAACGAGAACCTCGGCAAACTGGCGGACGAGGCACGTCCCGCCTTCGAGCAGCTCTTCGTCTCGGGCTCCGGGGTCTCTGGCATCGCCCTCGACCGGATCGCCTACCGGCTGCGCAAGCGCGCCGGTCACGAGCTCGACGCCTACTTCGTGTCGCTGTCCGCGCGCACCCTCGGGTACAAGGGCATGGTCACCACGCTGCAGCTCGAGCCGTTCTACCCCGATCTGCAGGATGAGCGGTTCGCCTCCGAGCTCGCGGTCGTGCACTCCCGCTACTCGACCAACACGTTCCCGTCGTGGCCGCTCGCGCAGCCGCTGCGGATGCTGGCCCACAACGGCGAGATCAACACCGTCGGCGGCAACCGCAACTGGATGCGCGCCAGGCAGTCCCAGCTCGAGTCCGAACTGCTCGGTGACATCCGTCCGCTGCTGCCGATCTGCACCCCCGGCGCCAGCGACTCCGCCTCCTTCGACGAGGTGCTCGAGCTGCTCACGCTCACCGGGCGCAGCCTGCCGCACGCGATCATGATGATGGTGCCCGAGGCCTGGGAGAAGCAGCCCGGCCTCGATCCCGATCTTCGCGCCTTCTACGAATACCACTCGCACCAGATGGAGCCGTGGGACGGCCCCGCAGCGCTGATCTTCACCGACGGCACGCTCGTGGGCGCGACGCTGGACCGCAACGGCCTGCGCCCCGGCCGCTGGACCGAGACCACCGACGGCCTGGTCGTCATCGGCTCGGAGACCGGTGTGCTGGAGTTCGAGCCCGAGCGCATCAAGCGCCGTGGCCGGCTCCGGCCCGGTCGGATGTTCGTGGTCGACACCGCGCAGCGCCGCATCGTCGAGGACGAGGAGATCAAGCACGATCTGGCCACGCTGCATCCCTGGCGCGAATGGCTGGACGACGGCGCTCTGCGTCTGCCGGACCTGCCCGACCGCGAGCACATCATCCATCCGGCCGCGTCGATCGTGCGCCGTCAGCGCACCTTCGGCTACACCGAGGAGGAAGTGCGGATCCTGCTGACCCCGATGGGGCAGAGCGGCGCCGAGCCGATCGGTGCGATGGGCTCCGACACTCCGATCGCCGTGCTGAGCGAGCGCCCGCGCCTGCTGTTCGACTACTTCACGCAGCAGTTCGCGCAGGTGACGAACCCGCCGCTGGACGCGATCCGCGAAGAGGTCGTCACCAGCCTGCGCCTCGGCCTCGGACGGGAGCGCAACCTGCTCAGCTGGGGTCCTGAGCACGCGCAGAGCGTGACTCTCGACTTCCCGGTGATCGATAATGACGAGCTCGCGAAGATCCGCCACATCGACCGAGTTGTCCCCGGCCGCTGGACGGCGACGATCAAGGGCCTCTACCACTTCGACGCCGGCCCTGACACGCTCGCAGAGCGTCTCGAGCAGATGTGCGCCGAGGCGGATGCTGCGATCGAGGCCGGTGCGGAGTTCCTGATCCTCTCGGATCGCGACTCGAACAAGGACCTCACTCCGGTGCCGTCCCTGCTGATGGTCGCCGCCGTGCACCACCACCTGATCCGGCGCGAGAATCGGATGAAGGTCGGGCTGATCGTCGAGGCGGGTGATGTGCGCGAGGTGCATCACGTCGCGACGCTCATCGGCTACGGCGCCTCCGCCGTGAACCCGTATCTCGCGATGGAGACGGTGGAGCACCTGGTGCGCACCGGTTTCATCACCGAAGTCGAGCCCGAGCAGGCCGTGCACAACGTCATCCACGCCCTCGGCAAGGGTGTGCTGAAGATCATGTCCAAGATGGGCATCTCGACGGTGTCGTCCTACGCCGGTGCGCAGGTCTTCGAGGCGGTCGGTCTCAGCCAGGAGTTGGTGGACGCCTACTTCACCGGCACGACGACCCGCCTGGGCGGAATCGGCATCGAAGAGGTCTTCGCCGAGAACCAGGCCCGTCACGACTACGCCTACCCCGAGGACGCCGCGGCCACCGCGCACGAGCGTCTCTGGACCGGTGGTGAGTACCAGTGGCGGCGGGACGGCTCGCCGCACCTGTTCAACCCCGAGACGGTGTTCCGCCTGCAGCACTCGACGCGCACGCGGCGCTACGACGTCTTCCGCGAGTACACGCACCTGGTCGATGACCAGGCGAAGTCGCTGAAGACTCTGCGCGGCCTGTTCGAGCTGCGCACGGGGGAGCGGCCTCCCGTGCCGATCGACGAGGTCGAGCCGGTCTCCGAGATCGTCAAGCGCTTCTCCACCGGGGCGATGAGCTACGGCTCGATCTCCCGCGAGGCGCATGAGACACTCGCGATCGCGATGAACCGCCTCGGCGCGAAGTCCAACACCGGCGAGGGCGGGGAGGACCCCGATCGACTGGTGGATCCGGAGCGCCGCAGCGCGATCAAGCAGGTCGCATCCGGCCGATTCGGTGTCACGAGCCAGTACTTGACCCAGGCGGACGACATCCAGATCAAGCTCGCCCAGGGCGCCAAGCCCGGCGAGGGCGGCCAGCTGCCGCCGGGCAAGGTGTATCCGTGGGTGGCGCGTACGCGCCACGCGACCCCGGGTGTCGGGCTGATCTCGCCGCCGCCGCACCACGACATCTACTCCATCGAGGATCTCAAGCAGCTGATCTTCGACCTGAAGCGGGCCAACCCGCAGGCGCGCATCCACACGAAGCTGGTCAGTCAGTCCGGCATCGGGGCCGTCGCCGCGGGAGTCGCCAAGGCGCTCAGCGACGTCGTATTGGTCTCCGGACACGACGGCGGCACCGGCGCGAGCCCGCTGAACTCGCTCAAGCACGCCGGCACGCCGTGGGAACTGGGCCTCGCCGAGACCCAGCAGACGCTGATGCTGAACGGCATGCGCGACCGTGTGGTGGTGCAGGTCGACGGACAGCTGAAGACCGGTCGCGACGTGATCATCGGCGCCCTGCTGGGCGCGGAGGAGTTCGGCTTCGCCACCGCGCCGCTCGTGGTGAGCGGCTGCATCATGATGCGTGTCTGCCACCTCGACACCTGCCCGGTGGGCGTCGCGACGCAGAACCCGGTGCTGCGCGAGCGGTTCACCGGCAAGCCGGAGTTCGTCGTGAACTTCATGGAGTTCATCGCGGAGGAGGTGCGCGAGCTGCTCGCCGAATTGGGCTTCCACTCGATCGAGGAGATCGTGGGCCGCTCGGACCTGCTGCGCACGGATGCCGCCATCCGGCACTGGAAGGCGGACGGTCTCGACCTCGCTCCGATCCTGGAGGGCCCGGCGTTCCCGGCCGACGAGCCGCGCCGCAGCGGTCGCTCGCAGGACCACGAGCTGGCGAAGCATTTCGACGTCGAACTGATCCGGATGTCGCACGACGCCCTGCAGTACGGCGATCCCGTGCTCATCGAGCTTCCGATCCGCAACACCGAGCGTGCCGTCGGCACGATGCTCGGTCACGAGGTGACCAGCAGATACGGCGCGGCGGGCCTGGCGAAGGAGACGATCGACATCACCCTGCACGGCACTGCCGGGCAGTCGCTCGGTGCATTCCTGCCCGCAGGTATCGCGCTCCGCCTGGAGGGTGACGCGAACGACTACGTCGGCAAGGGTCTCTCGGGCGGCGACATCAGCATCCGTCCGCCGCGCGACGCGCCGTTCGAGCCCGAGCGCAACGTCATCGCCGGCAACGTGATCGGCTACGGTGCGACTGCCGGTGAGATGTTCATCTCCGGCGTCGTCGGCGAGCGGTTCCTGGTGCGCAACTCCGGAGCGACCGCGGTCGTCGAGGGCGTCGGCGATCACGCGCTCGAGTACATGACCGGCGGAACGGCCGTCATCCTCGGACCCACCGGCCGCAACCTCGGGGCCGGGATGTCGGGAGGCGTCGCCTACGTGCGCAGCCTCGACACGGCCCAGGTGAACGCGCAGTCGCTGCAGAGCGGCGAGCTCAGGCTCGAACCGCTCGACCGTGCGGATCTGGAGCTGCTTCGAGGATTGCTCGTGCAGCACGTCGAGCGCACGGCGTCGCCGATCGCGCAGCGCATCCTGGACGGCTTCGACGCCGCCGCGGATGACTTCACCAAGGTGCTTCCGCGCGACTTCGCGGCGGTGCAGAACGTACGCCAGGAGGCGGAGCAGTCGGGCATCGATCCCGATGGCGACGTCGTCTGGCACCGGATCCTGGAGGTGACCGGTGGCTGATCCCAAGGGCTTTCTCAAGGTGACCGAGCGGGAGCTGCCTGCTCGGCGCCCCGTCCCGGTGCGCATCATGGACTGGAAAGAGGTCTATGAGAAGGGCGACAGCGCCGTGCTGCGCCGGCAGGCCGGCCGCTGCATGGACTGCGGTGTGCCGTTCTGCCACTCGGGATGCCCGTTGGGCAACCTCATCCCGGAGTGGAACGATCTCACCTGGCGCGGCGAGGACCGCTCCGCGATCGAGCGGCTGCACGCGACGAACAACTTCCCGGAGTGGACGGGGCGGCTCTGCCCTGCACCCTGCGAGAGCGCGTGCGTGCTGGGCATCAACCAGCCCGCGGTGACGATCAAGCGGATCGAGCAGTCCATCGCCGATCAGGCGTTCGACAGCGGCTGGGTGCAGCCGCAGCCGCCGGCGCGCCTCACCGGGAAGACCGTCGCCGTGATCGGCTCCGGCCCGGCAGGGCTCGCCGCCGCGCAGCAGCTCACGCGCGCGGGCCACACGGTCGTCGTGTACGAGCGGGACGATCGCATCGGCGGTCTGCTGCGCTACGGCATCCCCGACTTCAAGATGGAGAAGCAGCACGTCGACGCCCGCCTCCGTCAGATGGAGGAGGAGGGAACCCGATTCCGCGCCGGTGTCGAAGTCGGCGCCGACATCGGATGGGACGAGTTGCGCGCCCGCTACGACGCGGTGCTCGTCGCGACCGGCTCCACAGTGCCGCGCGACCTGCCGATTCCGGGGCGAGACGCCGACGGTGTGCACTTCGCGATGGACTACCTCGTGCAGTCGAACAGGGCGACGGCGGGCGACGAGGTCAGCGACCAGATCACCGCCGAGGGCCGACATGTCATCGTCATCGGCGGCGGCGACACCGGTGCGGACTGCATCGGCACCGCCCACCGTCAGGGCGCGCTGAGCGTCACGAACCTCGCGATCGGGCGCCAGCCCGGGGACGATCGTCCTGAGCACCAGCCCTGGCCGATGATGCCGACGGTGTTCGAGGTGTCCTCCGCGCACGAAGAGGGCGGCGAACGGGTGTTCCTCGCCTCGACCGTGGAGTTCCTCATGAATGACGAGGGCGGGGTGCGTGCGCTGCGCGTGGCCGAGACCGAATACATCGACGGGCGCCGCATCCCCAAGAGCGGCACTGAGCGCGAGATCCCCGCGGACCTGGTGCTCATCGCCATGGGCTTCACCGGTCCTGAGGCTGACACATTCGAAGGGGGTGTCTCGCCGGTGCAGACCGAACGCGGTACCCTTCGACGAGACGCCGACTACCAGTCGACCGTTCCCGGTGTGTTCGTCGCAGGAGACGCCGGACGCGGACAGTCGCTGATCGTCTGGGCCATCGCCGAGGGCCGCGCGGCGGCTGCGGCGATGGATCGTCATCTGATGGGTTCGACGGTGCTGCCTGCACCGGTGGCCCCGACGGATGTCGCGATCGGTGTGCAGCCCGCGTAGGCTGGCGACGGCAACGTCGCCGAATCAGATACCCCCTCTACCCTGGAGATGCCGTTGAGACGCGCGAAGATCGTCGCCACACTGGGCCCCGCAACATCCACCTATGAGACCGTGCGCGCGCTGATCGACGCCGGCGTGGATGTCGCCCGGCTGAACCTCAGCCACGGTGACTACACCGTGCACGACGCGAACTACGCGAACGTGCGCCGCGCCGCCGAGGACTCCGGCCGTGCGGTCGCCGTGCTCGTCGACCTGCAGGGACCGAAGATCCGCCTCGGCAGGTTCGAGGACGGCCCCTACGAGCTCGCCGTCGGTGACATCTTCAAGATCACCACCGAGGACATCATCGGCAACCGCGAGATCTGCGGCACCACGTTCAAGGGCCTGCCGCAGGACGTCAAGCCCGGTGACTTCCTGCTGATCGATGACGGCAAGGTCCGTGTCGAGGTCGTCGAGACCGACGGCGTCACCGTGACCACGCGCGTCGTGGTCGCCGGAGCCGTGTCGAACAACAAGGGCATCAACCTGCCTGGCGTCGCCGTCAACGTTCCCGCTCTGAGCGAGAAGGACGAGGAGGACCTGCGCTGGGGTCTTCGCACCGGGGCCGACATCATCGCGCTCTCGTTCGTGCGGGATGCCGCAGACGTGACCCGAGTGCACGAGATCATGGCTGAAGAGGGCGTCAAGATCCCCGTCATCGCCAAGGTCGAGAAGCCGCAGGCGGTCGACAACCTCGAGGAGATCGTCGACGCCTTCGACGGCATCATGGTCGCCCGCGGCGACCTGGGTGTCGAGCTGCCGCTCGAGGCCGTGCCGATCGTGCAGAAGCGTGCAGTCGAGCTGGCCCGCAGCCAGGCCAAGCCGGTGATCGTCGCGACGCAGATGCTGGAGTCGATGATCTCCAGTCCGGTGCCCACTCGCGCCGAGACCTCGGATGTCGCCAACGCGGTGCTCGACGGCGCCGACGCCGTGATGCTCTCCGGCGAGACGAGCGTGGGGGAGTACCCCGTGATCGTCGTGGAGACCATGGCGCGCATCATCGAGTCGACCGAGGAGCACGGACTGGAGCGCATCCAGCCGCTGCGCAACAAGCCGCGCACCCAGGGTGGAATCATCACGCTGGCGGGCGAGGAGGTCGCGGAGTTCGTCGAGGCGAAGTTCATCTGCGTCTTCACCCAGTCCGGTGACTCGGCCCGTCGCATGTCGCGGCTGCGCCCCCGCATCCCGATGCTGGCGTTCACGCCGGAGCCGGGCATCCGTCGCCGTCTGGCGATGTCGTGGGGAATCCGCACCGCCCTCGTGGACGTCGTGGAGCACACCGACCTGATGTTCCACCAGGTGGACGAGTACCTGCTCGGCAACAAGCTCGCCGTCGAAGGCGACAAGGTCGTCGTGATCTCCGGTTCCCCTCCCGGGATCATCGGCTCGACCAACGACATCCGCGTCCACCAGGTCGGGGATGCGGTCGGCGGAGCGGCGCCGGTCTACAAGTCGAAGAACTGAACGCTCGAGAAGGGCGGGGCCGTCGGTCCCGCCCTTCTTCGTGCGATAAAGTCGGTCAGGGCCGGCGTGGCGGAATGGCAGACGCGGAGCACTCAAAATGCTTTGTCGAAAGACGTGTGGGTTCCGGTCCCGCGCGGCCCGAGGCTCCGCGCGACGCGGAGCGGCGCGTGGAGAGGCCGCGTGGCCCCACCGCCGGCACGCGCCCGGAGGCCGCCTGCGGCCGCAGGGTGCAGCGCAAGCCGACCTCGATTGCGTGCGATAAAGTCGATCACTGAGCCGGCGTGGCGGAATGGCAGACGCGGAGCACTCAAAATGCTTTGTCGAAAGACGTGTGGGTTCGAGTCCCACCGCCGGCACAAGTACAACAGATAGGATTTCCCCCGTGACTGAAGAGCAGCAGCCTGAGCAGCCCACGGCATCCGCCCCGCGACGCGTCGTCGTCGCCGAGGACGAGTCGCTGATCCGCCTCGACATCGTGGAGATCCTCCGCGACAACGGCTTCGACGTCGTCGGCGAGGCCGGCGACGGCGAGACTGCGGTGGCATTGGCGACCGAACTGCGCCCCGACCTGGTGGTCATGGACGTGAAGATGCCCCAGCTCGACGGCATCAGCGCCGCCGAGAAGCTGCACAAGAACAACATCGCTCCCGTCGTGCTGCTGACCGCGTTCAGCCAGAAGGAGCTCGTCGAGCGCGCCAGCGAGGCCGGTGCGCTCGCCTACGTCGTCAAGCCGTTCACCCCGAACGACCTGCTGCCTGCGATCGAGATCGCGCTGGCCCGCCACGAGCAGATCATCACGCTCGAGGCCGAAGTCGCCGACATGGTCGAGCGCTTCGAGACCCGCAAACTCGTCGACCGCGCCAAGGGGCTGCTGAACGAGAAGATGGGCCTGTCCGAGCCGGAGGCGTTCCGTTGGATCCAGAAGGCATCCATGGACCGTCGCCTGACGATGCAGGACGTCGCCAAGGCGATCATCGAGCAGTTGGCTCCCAAGAAGTGAGGGGATGCCCGCCGGCGCGGCGCGTCAGGCGGGCAGTTCCTTGATCATGTTCGTGATCCGGATCGTCGAGCACCGGCGACCCTGATCATCGCTGACCACGATCTCGTGCACGGTGATGCTGCGCCCGAGGTGGATCGGGGTGCATACACCGGTCACGACGCCGCTGGTCGCCGACCGGGTGTGCGTCGCGTTGATGTCGACGCCGACGGCCAGCTTTCCGGGGCCGGCGTGCAGGTTGGCGGCCATCGACCCGAGCGACTCGCCGAGCACCACGTAGGCGCCGCCGTGCACGAGGCCGACCGGCTGGGTGTTGCCCTCCACGGGCATGGTGCCGACGCTGCGCTGGACCGAGAACTCGGTGAACTCGATCCCCATCTTCTCGGCGAGCGCGCCCATGCCGCGCTGCGTCGCCCATGCCAGACCGTCGGTCGTGCTCGTGTCGCTCACTCGTCCTCCTCGGCGCATGTCCGTCGCCCTCGTTAGGCTGACAGGGTGACGGACTCCGCAAAGCCTACCCTCATGGTCGTCGACGGCCATTCGCTCGCCTACCGTGCATTCTTCGCCCTTCCGGTCGAGAACTTCACCACACGCGACAACCAGCACACGAACGCCATCTACGGCTTCCTGTCGATGTTCGTGAACTTGATCAAAGCCGAGCAGCCGACGCACCTTGCGGTCGCGTTCGACACCTCGCGGCACTCGTTCCGCACCGACGAGTACCCCGAGTACAAGGCCACGCGCTCCGAGACGCCGAGCGAGTTCCGCGGTCAGATCCCGCTCCTCCAGGACTGCCTCGCGGCGATGTCGGTGCCGGTGCTCACCAAGGAGGGCATCGAGGCCGACGACATCCTCGCCACTCTGTCCGCCCAGGGTTCTGCGCAGGGTTACGACGTGCTCGTCGTGTCCGGCGACCGCGACACGATCCAGCTCGTCAACGACAAGGTGACACTGCTGTACCCGTCGGTGCAGGGAGTATCGCAGCTCAAGCGCTACGACCCGGTCACCGTGCAGGAGCGCTACGGCGTGCGCCCCGAGCAGTACCCCGACATCGCCGCGCTGGTCGGCGAGACCAGCGACAACCTTCCCGGCGTTCCCAAGGTCGGGGAGAAGACCGCGGTCAAGTGGCTCACGCAGTTCGGCACGCTCGACGAGCTGCTTGAGCGCTCCGGTGAGATCAAGGGCGTCGTGGGCGGCAACCTGCGCGACCACATCGACGACGTGCGCCGCAACCGCAAGCTGAACCGTCTGCTCACCGACGTCGAGCTGCCCCTCGGCCCTGCCGATCTCGCGGTCACTCCGATCGACGCTCAGGCCGTGCGCGACATCTTCGCGCGCCTCGAGTTCCGCACCCTGCTGCCGCGCGTCTTCGACGCCGTCGGCGCGCACGATGAGGATGCCGAGACCGCGACGACCGTCCAGCTGCCCGAAGCCGTGCAGGCGACCCCCTCTGAGATCGCGACCTGGCTGGCCGGGCAGGAGGGCGAGGTCGCGCTGACCCTCGTGCCGGGCGCCCGTCCGACGCGCATCGGCGTGGCGACGGCGACCGAACTGCGCGAGGGCGACTGGGACGACGCTGCGGTCGCGGCGCTGCGCGAGTGGCTGGAGTCCGACGCTCCGAAGGCGCTGCACGACGCGAAGCCGCAGGTGAAGGCGCTGACCGCTTCCGGCATCCGGCTGGGCGGCCTCGCATACGACACCAGCCTGGCCGGCTGGCTGCTGCGTCCGAGCTTCCCCGACAAGACTCTCGGCGACCTCGTCGAGCGCTATCTCGGCGAGAAGCTGCCCGAGTCCGATCCATCACAACTGGTGCCCGAGACCGACGGTGCGACTCCGTCGCAGGAGGCCTGGTTCACGCTGCGCACGGCGAACGCACTGCGCGACGAGCTGCCCGAGTCCGTGGCATCCGTCCTCACCGACATCGAGCTGCCCACGCTGCTGACGCTGGCTGACATGGAGGTCGCGGGCGTCGCGGTGTCGCACGACGTTCTCTCCACCTTCTCCGCCGAGCTCGGAGCGCGCGCCGAGGGCATCGCGCAGGACGCGTACGTCACCATCGGGCGCGAGGTGAACCTCGGCTCGCCGAAGCAGCTACAGGAGGTGCTCTTCGAAGAGCTCCAGCTGCCGAAGACCCGCAAGACCAAGACCGGGTACTCCACGGATGCCGCGTCGCTGGCCGACATCCAGGAGAAGAGCCCGCACGTCTTCCTGGAGCAGCTCTCGCAGCACCGCGAGGCGACGAAGCTGCGGCAGATCATCGAATCACTCGACAGCGCCATCCGCGACGACCACCGCATCCATACGACCTATGTGCAGACCGGCAGCCAGACCGGACGACTGTCCAGTACCGACCCGAATCTGCAGAACATCCCGGTGCGCACCGAGGAGTCCCGTCGCATCCGCAGCGCGTTCCAGGTGGGCGAGGGCTACGAGACGCTGCTGACCGCCGACTACTCGCAGATCGAGATGCGCATCATGGCGCATCTCTCCGGTGACGAGGGGCTGATCGAGGCCTTCAACTCCGGCGAGGACCTGCACCGCTTCGTCGGCGCACGGGTGTTCGGCGTCGATCCGTCCGAGGTCACCTCGCAGATGCGCACCAAGGTGAAGGCGATGTCCTATGGCCTCGTCTACGGCCTGAGCGCTTTCGGCCTGTCCAAGCAGCTGCGCATCGAGCAGTCCGAGGCGAAGGGGCTGATGACCGAGTACTTCGCGCGCTTCGGCGCCGTGCGCGACTACCTGCGGGCATCCGTGATGGCGGCGAAGGAGGTCGGCTACACCGAGACGATCTTCGGTCGGCGGCGTCCGTTCCCCGATCTGTCCAGCCCGAACCGCGTGCTGCGCGAGAACGCGGAGCGCGCGGCGCTGAACGCGCCGATCCAGGGCAGCGCGGCCGACATCATGAAGATCGCGCTGTTCCGCATCCACGACGATCTGCGCGAGCGCGAGCTGTCGTCCCGCGTGCTGCTGCAGATCCATGACGAGCTCGTGGTCGAGGTGGCGCAGGGCGAGTGGGACTCCGTCGAGGGCATCGTCCGCGACCGGATGGGCGGTGCCGCCGAGTTGTCCGTGCCGCTCGACGTGCAGGTCGGCCGGGGCGGGGACTGGAACGAGGCCGCGCACTGATCCGCAGCCGAAGATAGGCTCGAACGCATGACTGATTCACGCACGCCCTCGGCGATCGATCAGGTCGCCGAGGATTGGGTCGACGAACTCGTCGATCTGTCGCCGGTGCTGGCGACCTACATCGGCCGCAACGAGGCGAACGGACTCCTGGACGATCTCAGCCCCGAAGGGCACGAGAAGAGCGTCGAGGCGACTCGCCGAACGCTGGCGGCGCTGCAGAAGCTCGAGCCGACCGATCACATCGACGAGGTGACCAAGGCCGACCTGTCCTCGCAGCTGCAGCTCGACCTCGAGCTGCACGACGCGCAGTGGCACCTGCGCGACCTCAACGTGATCGCCTCGGCGGCGCAGGACTTCCGTCAGGCGTTCGATCTCATGCCCACGGCGACCACTGACGACTGGTCCGTCGTCGCCGAACGTCTCGCGGCGATCCCGCAGGCGCTGCGCGGCTACACCGCCACGCTGCGCGAGGGCATCGCCCACGGTGTCGTGCCCGCGCGCCGCCAGGTGGCTGAGGTCGCCACGCAGATCACCCGGTACACCGCCGACGACGGATTCTTCGCGTCGTTCGTCGCCGGCGCCGCGCCCGAGGACGGCCAGCTCCCGGCGTCCCTCGCGCGCACGCTGTCCGACAACGCCGGCGCGGCGCGCGTGGCCTACGACCGGCTCCGCGACTTCCTCGCGACCGAACTCGCTCCGGTCGCGGGCGAGGACGACGCGGTCGGCCGTGAGCTGTACGCGCTGAACTCGCGCCGGTTCCTCGGCGCCACGATCGATCTCGACGAGACGTACGAGTGGGGCCGCGAAGAGCTCGCCCGCATGATCTCCGAGCAGGAGTCGATCGCGAACGAGATCCTGCCCGGTGCGACCGTCGAAGAGGCGGTCGCGCATCTCGAGGCCGACGCGTCGCGCCGACTGGTCGGCACCGAGGCGCTCCAGCAGTGGATGCAGCAGACCAGCGATCGGGCGATCGCCGAGCTGGGTGCAACGCACTTCGACATCCCCGAGCAGATCCGCGAGCTCGAGTGCATGATCGCCCCCACGCAGGAGGGCGGGATCTACTACACGGGCCCGACGGACGACTTCTCGCGTCCGGGCCGGATGTGGTGGTCGGTGCCCGAGGGCGTCACCGAGTTCGACACCTGGCGCGAGCTCACCACCGTCTACCACGAGGGCGTCCCCGGTCACCACCTGCAGATCGCACAGGCGACCTACAACCGCGCCGAGCTGAACAGCTGGCGCCGTCTGCTGGCCGGCACCTCCGGCCACGCCGAGGGCTGGGCGCTGTATGCGGAGCGTCTGATGGAGCAGCTCGGCTACCTCGACGACCCCGCCGACCGGCTGGGCATGCTCGACGGTCAGCGCATGCGTGCCGTGCGCGTGGTGCTCGACATCGGCGTGCACCTGCGCAAGCCGCGCCTGGACGGCGAGGGCATCTGGGACCACGACTACGCGCTCGAGATGATGCGCCGCAACGTGAACATGTCGGATGAGTTCCGTCAGTTCGAGGTGAACCGCTACCTCGGCTGGCCGGGACAGGCGCCGTCGTACAAGGTCGGCCAGCGCATCTGGGAGCAGGTCCGCGACGCGTACCGCGCCGAGCGCGGAGAGGACTTCTCGATGAAGGAGTTCCACAAGCGTGCGCTCGACATGGGCGGCGTCGGCCTGGACACGCTCCGCACCGCACTGCTCGGCTGAGAACCGAATCACGATCCGCGGGGATCATCCGGGAATGCCCGGGTGATCCCCGCGTTGCATTCGTGTGAATACGAAAGGGAGTTCATGAACGTGGAATTCGGACTCGGCACCTTCGGCGACATGTCGACGGCGCTGGACGGCAGTCCGCTCAGCGGAGCGCAGACCATCCGCAACGTCGTCGCGCAGGCGGAGCTCGCCGACCGGCTCGGCGTCGACTACTTCGCGGTGGGGGAGCACCACCGCCCCGAGTTCGCGATCTCCGCGCCCGAGATGGTGCTCGCCGCGATCGCCGGCCGCACCGAGAAGATCAAGCTCGGCACCGCCGTGACAGTGCTGTCCTCGGACGACCCGGTGCGGGTGTACGAGCGCTTCGCGACCCTCGACGCGGTCTCGAACGGCCGGGCCGAGCCGGTGCTCGGTCGCGGATCGTTCACCGAGTCCTTCCCGCTGTTCGGCTACGACCTGCGCGACTACGAAGCGCTGTTCGAGCAGAAGCTCGACCTGTTCGCCGAGCTCGTGAATGAGCAGCCGGTGACCTGGTCTGGCACGATGCGCCCCGCGCTCGAGAACGCCGATGTGTTCCCCAAGACCGAGAACGGCCTGCGCCCCTGGGTGGGCGTGGGCGGCAGCCCGGAGTCGATCATCCGCGTCGCGCGACACGGCTTCGGACTCACGCTCGCGATCATCGGGGGAGCGGCGTTCCGCTTCAAACCCCTCGTCGACCTCTACCATCGCGCTGTCGACCAGTTCGGCACTGAGCTGCGTCCGATCTCGGCGCATTCGCCAGGTCACGTCGCCGAGACCGACGACGAGGCCTGGGAGCAGGCGTATCCGGGCTTCGAGGCCATGAACCGCACGATCGGCCGCGAGCGCGGCTGGGCGGCGTACAGCAGGGCGCAGTTCCAGAACGACGTCGGGCCGATGGGCGCCACGTACGCGGGCTCGCCCGACCGGGTCGCGGCGAAGATGGCCGAGACGATCCGCGTCCTGGGGCTGGGACGTTTCGAGCTCAAGTACGCCACCGGAACGATTCCTCACGAGCACCTGATGCGCAGCATCGAGCTGTACGCCACCGAGGTGGTGCCGCGCGTCCGAAGGCTGCTCGCCGACGACTGAGCCGGACAGCTCGGGGCGCCGTCCGTCCTAGGATGAGGGGATGCCCGACAACGTCGTCCCGAGCCGCCGCTCCCTGGCGTCGCGCCTCGACGCGCTTCCTCTGACACGCCGTCACGCGCGGATCCTGACCGGCTCCGGCATCGGCTGGGCGCTGGATGCGATGGATGTCGGACTGATCTCGTTCATCATCGCCGCGCTCGCTCAGCAGTGGGCGCTCACGCCGACCCAGCTCGGCTGGATCGCGTCTGTCGGCTTCATCGGCATGGCGATCGGCGCGAGCGTCGGCGGGCTCCTCGCCGACCGGTACGGGCGCCGGCAGGTGTTCGCGCTCACCCTCCTCGTGTACGGCATCGCCACCGGCGCGAGCGCCCTCGCGGCGGGCGTGACGGGCCTCCTCATCCTGCGCTTCGTCGTCGGACTCGGCCTGGGTGCCGAGCTGCCTGTGGCCTCCACCTACGTGAGCGAGCTCGTGCCGGCCCGCATCCGCGGCCGCCTGATCGTCGTCCTGGAGGCGTTCTGGGCCGTCGGATGGACAGCGGCCGCACTGATCGGGTTCTTCGTGATCCCGGCATCCGAGGACGGCTGGCGCTGGGCTTTCGCCCTCGGCGCGATTCCCGCGCTGTATGCGGTGATCGTGCGCTGGGGGCTGCCGGAGTCCCCGCGCTGGCTCGCCGGGCGCGGACGGATCACGCGAGCGCAGCGGATCGTCGAGACCTTCGAGAAGGATGCCGGGATCGTGCTGCCCCCGGCGATCAACAAGGAACCCGACACGAGGCCGGTCGCCGTGACCACGGCAGCTCGACTCGCGACTCTGTGGAACCGTGAGTTCCGGCTGCGCACCGCGAGCATCTGGCTGGTCTGGTTCTGCGTGAACTTCGCCTACTACGGTGCATTCATCTGGATCCCCAGCATCCTCGTCGCGGCCGGCTACGACCTGGTGCGCTCGTTCGGCTTCACGCTGATCATCACGCTGGCGCAGCTGCCGGGCTACGCGGTCGCGGCCTGGCTGATCGAGGTGTGGGGCCGTCGCACCACCCTTTCGGTGTTCCTGGTCGGATCTGCGGCGTCCGCGGTGCTGTTCGGCACCGCCGACAGCACCGGCATGATCATCGGCGCCGGCATGGCGCTGTCGTTCTTCAATCTCGGAGCCTGGGGCGCGCTGTACGCGGTCACGCCGGAGATCTACCCGACGTCCCTGCGCGGAACCGGTGCCGGCTGGGCAGCCGGCGTCGGCAGGATCGCGTCGATCTTCGCGCCGCTCCTGGTTCCGAGGATGCTCGAGACGGGCGGCACACCAATGGTGTTCACCGTGTTCTCCGCGTTCTTCGTCGTCGCGGCAGTCGCAGCGTGGGGACTCGTCGACCGCCGCGGAGCCGGCCTCGACGATCGCTGACCCGTCGAAGTCGCAATAGGCTGGACGGATGGCAGCAGTGCGTTTCGTGGCGATCGGTGACTCGTTCACCGAAGGTGTGGGCGATGAGCTCCCCGACGGTCGGGTGCGAGGCTGGGCCGACATCGCCGCGCAGGGTTGGGCGGATGCCTCGGGCGAGACGATCGAGTACGCGAATCTCGCCATCCGCGGCAAGCTGGCCTGGCCGATCGTCGAGCAGCAGCTCGAGCCCGCGCTCGCGCTGCGCCCCACGCATCTCTCGTTCAACGCCGGCGGCAACGACATGCTCCGGCCGAAGGCCGACATCGAGCACATCGCCGACTCGTTCAGCCGCGTGCTGCGCCGTTGCGACGAGGAGGGCGTGACGATGATCGTGCTCTCCGGAGCGAACCCGAGCGGCCAGCTCCCTCTGGGAAAGACCATCCAGGCGCGAGGCGATGAGCTCTCGGCGGCGGTGATGCGACGCTTCGAGGATCGCCCCGACGTGCTGCGGGCCCTGAACTGGCCCGACGGCGAGCTGTCCATGCCGCCGTACTGGTCCGAGGACCGGCTGCACATGAATGCCAACGGGCATCACCGGGTCGCGGCGCGGGTGCTGCACGCGCTGGGCTACGAGCCGCCCGCGCAGTGGTGGGCCGCACCCCAGCACGGCCCCGCGGGGCCGACGGGTATGCAGTACTACCGCGAGTTCGTCGGCCCGTGGATCAAGCGACGCGTGACTCGCACGTCGTCCGGTGACGGCCGCGCCGCGAAGTACGCGACATGGGTGGAACGGGCGCCGCAGTGACGAGCATCGCCGGAAGACGCCTGCCACGGCGCATCCTGCAGCTCGTCGGCGGCGTGCTCCTGGCCGGCGTCGGGATCTCGTTCATGATCCGCGGAGGGATCGGAGCGGCTCCCTGGGACGTGCTCGCACAGGGCATCGCGATGCGGGTGCCGCTGAGCTTCGGCACGGTCAGCGTGCTCCTTTCGCTGCTGGTGCTCCTGGCTTGGATCCCGCTCCGCCAACGGCTCGGTGTCGGCACGATCGTCAACGCGCTGGGCGTGGGTGTCGGTGCGGATGCCGGTTTCCTGTTCGTCCCCGAGGTCGACGCACTCTGGCTGCGGATCCTGTTCTTCGTGATCGGTCTCACGCTGTTCGCGGTTGGCTCGGGCCTGTACATCGGTGCACGCTTCGGACCCGGACCGCGTGACGGACTGATGACGGGACTGCACTCCCGGCTCGGGTGGCCGCTGTGGCTGGCACGCACGATCGTGGAGCTCTCCGCACTGACGCTCGGATGGATCCTCGGCGGCGTGGTCGGCATCGGCACGGTCGCGTTCGCGCTGCTCATCGGGCCGATGGTCCAGTACTTCCTGCGTCTGTTCGCGGTGCGCATGCCTGTGGAGGAGACCGCGGCCGACGAGGCCCCGGGGCGTACCAGAGGGCCTCATACCGATGAGATTCCCGTGGTCGGCTGAGCGGTGGACCTCTGGGAGATGCGCCGCCTCGACGGGGGCACGGTGGCACTGCACGACGCACGGCGGAACGAGCATCGCACCGTGCGACTCGAGCCGTTCGAGATCGGCGTCTTCGCCGTCACACAGGAGCAGTTCGCCGAGGTGCTCGGTGTTCCGGCGACGCATCCGCGCCATCCGGCGTCCGACCTCAGCTGGCTGCGCGCGATCAGGTTCTGCAACGCGGCCTCGGAGTGGGAGGGGCTGGACCCGGCCTACTCGTTCGAGGGTGAGGACGTCACCTGGCACGTGGACAGCGACGGCTACCGGCTGCCCACAGAGGCGGAGTGGGAGTACGCGTGCCGGGCCGGCTCGACCGGCCCGCAGTACGGTCCGCTGGCCGACGTCGCATGGACCGGGGCCGACGGTGTGCGCACCCCGCAGGACGTCGGCCTTCGGCTGCCCAACCTCAACGGACTGTTCGACACACTGGGCAACGTGTGGGAGTGGTGCTGGGACCTGCTGGACCCGGCTCGCTACGACGACTACCGCGTGTTCCGCGGCGGCGGATTCGCGGACGACGCCTGGAGTGTGCGGGCGTCGGTGCGCCGCGGTGGCGCGCCCCGTATGCACCATGACGATGTCGGCATGCGACTGGCGCGCGGCGGTTTCGACGCCGTGGACGCCGCGCAGGGCTGGTCCGCTCATGCGGATGTCGAGCGCGGCGGCCGCGGGGGAGCACGGCCGTTCGGCTGGACTCCGCGCGGCTGAGACTCAGACTCTGGTGCGGATCATGTACCGGTTCGGGTCCTCCGACGGCGCGAAGCCGTACTGCGCGTAGAGACCGTGCGCGTCGGCGGTGGCGAGGACGATCCGCCTGATCGGCGTCTGCTCGATGTCGGCGACGACACCCTCGATGAGCATCTTGCCGATGCCGTTGCCGCGCTCGGCCGGGTCGACGAACACATCGCACAGCCAGGCGAAGGTCACGGCGTCCGTGACGACGCGCGCGTACGCGACCTGCGCGCCCTCGCGATCGAGCACGGCGTAGTTGCGGGAGCCGTCGATCGCGGCATCCTGGGTCTCACGCGCTCGTCCCTCCGCCCAGTAGGACTGTTCGCTCAGCCAGGCGTGCACGCGGTCCCGGTCGATGTCGGCGTTGTCTGAGGAGAAGCGGTATCCGGTGGCCACGCTTCATCCTAAGAGTCGGAGAACCCGCGGGACTCGTCACTGCTGAGGGGTGGGCGTGTCGATGAGATGCCAGGCCGAGATCTCGAGCGCCGTGTCGGGCACGATGTCGAGCTGCACCGGCCAGGAGCCGCGATCCAGACTCGGCAGGATCGCGGCGTACATGGTGCGGGCGACGAGCGCCCCGTTCGTCGAGTTCGCGTTCCAGCTCACAGTCATCGCCGCGTAGCCCTTGGCGGGGATCTCGATCCGCACGGGCCCGGGGTCGGAGGCCATGTAGGAGGAGCCGGGCTCGATCTTCACCGGCAGGTCATGGCCGTTCTGGTCCGCGAAGGCGATGTCCGCATATCCCTCGAGGATGCAGGGGGTCTCGCTGAAGTTCAGCAGCTGGACCTCCTGCACGCGGTGGCCCAGCCCGGCATCCGAAGCACCGATCAGCAGCGCGGCGCGCTCGCCCGTGCACCAGTCGTCGTCGAGAACCGGCCGATCCACTCCGGGGGCAGCCGTCGGCGGCGGAGTGCCCGGCGTCTGCGGGTCGGGGTACGCGCCGTCCGCGACCGACAGCCCCTGCGCCTCGGCGCTCTGCTTCGCGATCTCGGAGCGCCACGCAGAGGTTCCGGCGACGCCGATCACGGCGAACAGGATCAGCGCCGCGATGACCGCGGCGGCGGCGGTCGCGATGCCGGGTCGCTCCGGCATGCTGCCCCGCATCCAACGGGAGAACACGATCGCGGGGATCCATCCCTGCACGACGCCCCAGTACGCACCGCTGAGGGCGGCGTCGACGCCGGCGCTCGTCAGTGCGCGCCAGCCGAACTTCGGCATGTCCGCGAGCACCGCCGTCGCATCCGTCGCGAGGCCCAGCATCGTGCCCGCGATGATCACCGCGAACCAGATCGCCATACCCGGTCGGCGGCGCGCACCGTCCAGGCGCAGCACGAAGAACACCACGGCGATGATCAGGGCCGCCGTGGTGAGGAAGGCCAGCGCCGACCACGGCATCGGCCACGAGAACCGGGCGGAGCGCTGCGGCCCGATCGCCAGGACGCTGAGCGCCCGGGAGACGTAGACGTTGGATGCGGCGATGACGTACAGCCAGCCGCTCAGCATCCACAGAGCCGCCGCCAGTGCGCCCGCGCCGAGCGCGGCCTGTGACCAGCGCGACGGTGAAGGCGCGGCGGGGGTCTCTTCAGCAAGGTAGCCGTTCGTCATCGTCGCGGGCGCTCCGGGTCGAGTCCCATGCGGATGCGGGTGCGCTTGCGCTCGATGCTGATGAACGTGATTCCGAGCGCCCAGAGCGGAAGCTGGGTGAGGAACGCCCAACGGAACGCCTCCAGCGAGTAGGTCGCGGGCGTGCCGGCGCCCTGCAGATCGAGGGTGAGGCCGATCAGGAAGATCGCGATGAGCGCGGCGAGGAAGCCGCCGGAGTTGGTGAGGCCCGTTGCCGTGCTGAGGCGATGCGCCGGGTTGTGCGTGCGCGCATGGTCGAACGCGATCATGGATGCCGGGCCGCCTGCGGCGAGCGCAACGACCAGGACGATCAGCAGCCACGTCGGCGCCGGCCCCGGCCACAGGATGACAGCCAGCCAGGCGACGACCTGCACGAGGACGCTCGGGATCACGAGTGCGCGCGATCGACGCGTGGGGATGCGGCGGGAGAGCTCGCCGAGCAGCGGGCCGAGCGCCATTGCGACGACGACGTTGAGGGACAGCAGCGATGCGGCTGCGGCGTTGCTGAGTCCCTCACCCGCGGTGAGGAACGGCATGCCCCAGAGCAGCAGGAACGCGGTCCCCGCGAACGGGGTGGTGAAGTGCGACCAGAACGCGAGACGGGTGCCGGGGTGCGACCAGGCAGCCCGGATGCCGGTGCCGGTGTCGATCGCCGAGGTCACGACTCGGATCGCTCCGGTGTCGGTGTCCACCGAGACGTCCGCCTTCCGCTCCGGCGGGTGGTTGCGGATGATCGCCCAGACCAGGATCGCGAAGAGCACGCCGAGGCCGGCGATGCTGCCGAAGGTGATCGACCAGGAGGTCGAGTGCAGCAGTGCCGCCAGCGGGATCAGCGCGAGCAGCTGTCCGCACTGGCCGACAAGGCCGGTCAGCTGCACCATGAGCGGACCGCGCTGGGCGGGAAACCAGGTCGCGACAAGGCGCAGCACCGCGGGGAAGATCGCTGCGTCGCCGGCGCCGAGGAGCATGCGGGCGATCAGGGCGATGCCGATGCTGGGGGAGACCGCCATGACGAGCTGGCCCGCGGCCAGCAGCAGCATCCCGATCGCCATGATGGGCCTGGAGCCGTAGCGGTCCAGGAGCACTCCGATGGGGATCTGCATGCCGCCGTAGACAGCGAGCTGCACGACGGCGAAGAGCGACAGCGTCGCGGCATCCGCACTGAAGCGGTCTGCTGCGTCGACGCCGACGGCGCTCAGTGAGGCGCGGTTCGTGATCGCGAGCATGTACGCGGCGACACCGACACCCCAGATCAGCCATGATCGCCAGCCGGGGGTCGAGACAGGGAGCGCGCGCGTCACGCGATCGACTCTAGTCCTGCAGGTCTGCCGGGATGCGCGACCAGATGACCAGGTCGACGCGCCCGTCGTCGGTGAATCCGGCGTTGCGCGCGGTGCCCTCGCGGCGGAATCCGGCCTTCTCCGCTGCGCGCAGCGAGGCTGCATTTCCCGGCGCGATGCGCAGCTCGACGCGCTCGAAGCCGTGCTCGCGGATCAGTGCGCAGGAGAACGCCGCGACGGCTCCGGGCACGAGCCCCCGCCCACGGAAGGGAGCCGCCGTCCAGTACGACAGCTCGCAGGTCATCGCCCGCCAGTCCACGCGCTTCGCATCGATGCTGCCGGAGAGCGTGCCATCGACACGGATCGCGCGCACGATGCCGCAACCGCTCGCGCGCGTCTGCTCCGAGATGGTGGTGCACCACTGCTCGGCGATCGCGAGCGGGTAGGGATCGGGCGCGGGGAGCCAGCGGCGCAGAGCGGCGTCCGTGAACGCCGCGACGAGCGCCGGCGCATCGTCGACGCTCAGAGCATCGATGCGGATGCCGTCGTCGGTGGTCAAAGCGATGTCGGGGAAGGCGGGCACAGCTTCAGTCTGCCGGATGCCACGTCGGATATTCTCTGGGGAGTGAGCCTGTTCGCATCGACCGCTGAGCACTACCGCCGTCATCGTTCGGGTGTCCCGGCGGAGGTCGCCGAGACCCTGGCGTCCGCGGCGCCGCAGGGATCCCCGCGTCGCCTCCTCGATGTCGGAACCGGACCGGGCTTCGTGATCGACGCGCTGCTGCCGTGGTTCGACGAGGCGGTCGGTGTCGATCTCGACGCTGATCTGCTCGCGGTCGCTCACCAAGAGCTGCCCGACGATCGTGTGCGCCTCGTGCAGGCGCCCGCGGAGTCCTTCGATCTTCCGGAGTCCTGGTCGGCCCACCTCGTGACGGTGTGCCGCGCGTTCCACTGGTTCGACCGTCCCGCGTTCCTTCATCACGTCGTGGATCGGATGGCGCCGGATGCCGTGCTCGCCGTGTTCGGCGACCAGAGCATCTGGGCCGGCGGCGACGAGTGGAAGGACCGCACGCGCGAGGTCGTGCAGGAGGTGCTGGGGGAGCGGCGCCGAGCCGGGGCCGGCACCTACGACCGGCCTGCGGGGCGCTTCGAGGACGAGATCGTGGATGCGGGGTTCCGCGAGGTCACCACCGCGCAGGTGCCTGTGGTCCGGACCAGGACCGTCGACAGCGTGATCGGGCTGATGCACTCGATGTCCTTCGCGTCGCCGGCGGTGCTCGGCGATCTGGCGGGCGAATTCGATCGCAGGTTGGCGGAGCGGCTGGCGCCCCTGACGGACGCGGACGGCCTGCTCGTCGATCACAACGAGTTCCGTATCATCCTGGCCGCGCGGCCGTGACGGTGTCGGTGCCCTCTGACATGCTTCAACGATGAGCGCCGCAGCAGTCCTGGAACGGATCGTCCGACAGATCGACGACGAGCGGCTGGGCGCGTACGGCGTTCACGTCCTGATCGGCGATGAAGAGGCGCAGCACCGCTGGCGCAGCGACGATCGGGTCAACATCTATTCCGACTCGAAAGGCGTCTGCGCACTGGCGGTCGGCATGGCGATCGACGAGGGCGTGCTGACACCGGGGACGCGCGTTCCGGAGCTGCTCCCCGACATGGAGCTCGGTCCCGGCGTGGACCGGGTCACGATCCTCGATCTGCTCACCATGACGAGCGGTATCGACTTCGAATGGTTCGGCAGTCAGCCTGCGCCGTGGCCCGATCTTGCGCGGGAGATCGGGCGCAGACCTGCGGAGCAGACCGGTGCGCGGTTCCAGTACAGCGACGCGAGCACCTACCTGGCGATGCGGATGCTCGGCGCCGCGGTCGGCGATGTGCGGGACTGGCTGATGCCGCGGCTGTTCGATCCGCTCGAGATCCACAATCCGCAGTGGCACCGCTGCCCGAACGGCTGGATCATCGGGGGCACCGGGCTCGAGCTGCGCACCGAGGAGCTGGCGCGGATCGGCCGGGTGCTCCGTGACCGCGGACGGTGGCGGGACCGCGCGCTGGTGAGCGCCGAGTGGATCGATCGGATGCATCGCGACTGGGTGCCGACGAGTTACCGCAGCGACTACGGGATCGCGGTCTGGCAGGGACCGGGCGACTGCTGGCGCCTCGACGGGCTCTACGGGCAGTATGTCGTCGTCGACGATGCACGCGACGGGGTCGTCACGATCACGGCGCATGAGGAGTCCCGCGACGCACTTCTCGCCGAGATCGCCGCCTCCGCCATGGCGGCGGAGATCCAGCCGTCGGGTACTCTCGCGACATGACCTGGGTGAAGATCACTGATCCGACGCGCCGACAGGTGCTGCTCGACGCAGCGGTCGGGCGCGTGTTCTCGGCGCGGGCCGCGGCCGAACGCGGTGACATCGCGGTTCCCGAAACGGACGGCGGTGAGATCTGGCAGACGGATGACGGCGCAGTGACGGTCTGGGCCATGCCGCGGGCTGGTGCGGTCGTGCTCGCCGACATCGACGGTGTCACCGTCTCCTGGCCGCACCTCGACGACCTCGCCGCACAGGCGGGCTGGACCGGTGGCTGGGAGTTCGGCTCCTTCGCGGGCGAGCCCCGCATGGCGGCTCTTGCGAGTGAGGCCGATGCCCGTCGTGTCGCGACGAAGATGCGCGTCGAGGTGGCCGGCGTGCCGGCCCCCATCGGCATCCGCCTGGTGCCCATGACCGACGCGGACTTCGCGGCCTATCGCGCGGTCGCCGATGAGGACTACGCCCAGGAACGATTCGCATCGGGATCGGAGGCGACGATCGAGGAGTCGCGACGAGTCGCCGCGGAGCAGATGGTCGAGTATCTTCCCGACGGCCCGAGGACGGCCGGGCAGCGGCTCTGGACAGTGCGCGACGAAGCGGGTGATCGGGCGGGCATCCTCTGGGTGGGCTTCGACGATCACGCGGGCTTCATCTACGACATCTCGCTGGACGAGGACCGGCGCGGGCAAGGGCTGGGTACTCAGGCGCTCCGGGCAGCTGCTCGCGAGACTGCGGACGCGGGCCTCGCCGTGCTGGCGCTGAATGTGTTCGGCAGCAACGAGGGAGCGCGCCGGCTCTACACCCGCGAGGGCTACCGCGAGACCGAGGTGCTCTGGTCCGTCCCGATCGGAGGCTGATCGCGGTGCCGACCCTGGACGGGCTGGAGACCGAGCGGCTCACGCTGCGTCGTCAGCGCGAGGAGGACGCCGGCGTGTTCCATCAGCTGTGGACCGAGCGCGACGAGCGCGTCCCGGCGCACCGGAGGATCGACGCCGACGGTCACCCGGATGTGCAGGACATCGTGGAGCACATCCGAGGATCGGACACGTCGAAGCCGGGGCTGCTCACCGTCGTGCTGCGGGAGACCGGCGAGGTTCTCGGCTACTGCGGCATCGCCTGGCACGGGGACGAGCCCGAACTGGCCTTCGAACTGCTGCGCGTCGCGCACAACCGCGGGTACGCGACGGAAGCGGGACGCGCCGTACTCGACTGGGCGCGCGCGGCCGGGTACTCGCAGCTCGGAGCATCCGTCTGGGACTGGAACCTCGCCTCGCGCCGCGCGCTCGAGAAGCTCGGCTTCCGTGAGACGGATGTCGTGACGAACCAGAGCGTTCACGGACGGTCGCTGATGACCGTCCGTGAACTCTGACTCGCCGGGGTCAGCCGAGCAGGTGTCGCGCGTAGAACGCGGCTGCGTGCGGTCCGGCGGATGCCGGAACCCCGGTGTGCCCGCCCGTGTTGGCCAGCAGGGCCTTCTCCTCGGAGCCGAAGGCGTCGAAGAGGTCCAGCGCCATCTGTCGGTCGTTGCCCTCGTCATCCCACTGCAGCAGGACGTGCAGGGGGATCGTGACGCCGCGCGCCTCGGACATGATCGAGCGGGGCACGTAGCTCCCGGCGAACAGCCCGGCGGCGACTATCCGCGGCTCGACGACCGCGAGGCGGACGCCGATCGATATGACGCCGCCGGAGTAAGCGGCCGGCTCGCGCAGCTCCGGTTCTGCGAGCAGCGCGTCGAGCAGGGCCTGCAGTTCGGGGACGCCCTGATCGACGAGGGGCAGGATGAGGCGATCGACGATGTCGTCGGTGATGGTCTGTCCTGCGGCGAGCGCCTGCCGCAGATCGGTGCGTGCTTGATCGACGGTCGGGATGCCGGGACGTTCCCCGGTGCCAGGCAATTCGATTGTGGCAGAGGCGAAGCCCTGTCCTGCCGACGCCTGGGCACGGCCGCGCAGGCGCGCCCGCATGCGAGTGATGCCACCGGGGTGCCCGAGCAGGATGAGGGGAACCGGTTCATCGGCGGATGCGACCGGGGGAGTCCAGAGGATGCCGGGGATGTCGCCCAACAGGAAATCGCGTTCGAGGACATCGTCCTCAAGGGGGTGTTCCGAAGTGAAGTGCATGATCGTGCCTTTCGGGAGCTGAGATGGCGCTCCCGGACGATCTATCGCCCGACCGTGACCCCGGAGGGGAGCACCCATGTCGTCGTGTTCACGGATACCACCTCCTCGCTCTGCCGCACGGCGCGGACCAGACTAGCAGAGCTCTGTTAGACAGGGTGTGTGACCCGTGACGAGTTGGAATGGCCGATCGAGGCCGGTCCGTTGACGCTGCGCCCGCCGCGAGAGGAAGACGTCGACCGGATCCTGGGCTGGCGCAATCGTCCCGAGGTGACCCGCTGGCTGATCCGGACCGTCGTAGACAGAGAGGAATTCCGCCGGATGTGGTTGGAGAGCGTGGCCGACCCGGATGACCACCGTCTGGTGGCTCTCCTCGGCGATCGGATTGTCGGCGTCGGGGAGCTCTGGCGCCATGACTCGATGGGACAGAGCCATGTCGAGGATGGCCCCTGGCAGAAGGCCGAGGCCGGCATCGGCTACCTCATCGACCCCGCCCACGCAGGCCGGGGCTATGCGACTGCGATCGGCTCGGCGTTGCTCGAGCTGGCGTTCGACGGACTGGGCGTGCACCGCGTCACCGCCGGCTGCTTCGCCGACAATCATGCATCCGTCCGGGTTCTCGAGAAGATCGGGATGCGACGCGAGCAGCACGGAGTGGGGGACTCGTGGCACGCCGATCTCGGCTGGATCGACGGGTACACGTACGCGCTCCTCGCGTCCGAGTGGCGCGCGCTCAGTCGAAGGTGACAGGGAGGCCGAGCGTTTCTCGCAGCTTCTGTGCGAAGACTTCCCGCTCAGCCGGGGAGACCCATCGTGCCTCATCCTGGCGCTGGTACAGGCGATCGTCGGTGTGGCGAGGGAACACATGCACGTGCAGATGCCACACGTCCTGGCCGCCGGCCGGCTCGTTATGCTGCCGGATCGATGTGCCCTCGCATCCGTAGGACGAGCGGATGCCGACGGCGACCTGCTGCGTGAGCCCCCAGACCGCCTGCCCGTCCGCGGGGGACAGGTCGTAGATGTTCTCGACGTGCGTGCGGGGGATCACGAGGACAGCACCGGGGTTGCCCGGCCACCACTTCGGGGCGATACGTGCGAAGGCGCGCTCGGTGACGGCGACGACGTCGGATGGCAGGTTGCGCTCGTTGAACAGTCCCTGTTGGATGCCGCAGAAGGGGCATGCGTAGTTGGCCGGTTCGTGCGTGGTCGGGGGCATGAGGACCGCCTTCGTGATTCGTCGGGGCACCGAGCCAGGCTAACGGGGCGCCTTCCAGTGAGCCGTGTAGCGCCAGAACAGCCGTCGTCGCATCCGCGCGCCGGGCAGCACTTCGACGAGCGCTGAGCGGATCTCGCCGAAGGTCTCGACGGGCTCTGCTGTGGGCGCGCGCATGGCGGCCGGGGGAGCAGAGGTCCGACGGGGGTGCCGGACGAACCCGACGATCGGATTGAGCACCAGTGAGGCGATGGAGCGGGGGAGATCGGCGCGCGTCTCGGCTGCGACGCCGACGATCACGATCCGTCCGCCCGGGCGCAGCGCCCGCTCCACCTGCCGCAGAGTCGCCATCAGCTGCATGTGGTGCAGCGACGCCACGAAGACGATCAGGTCGTAATCTCCACTCGGTTCGTCGCCGAATCTGCGCTCCTCGATGCGCACGTGGTCGGATGCGGCGAATCGGGCTCTCGCCACTGCTGCGGTTCCGGAGTCCGGTTCGAATCCGACCACCTCAGGGAGAATCGCGGACAGCCGGGCGACGAGGTTCCCGGTGCCGCATCCGACATCCAATGCCGTCCGCCCGCCGGCGCGGTCCACCGCGCGGGCGTGTCGCAGCACATATCGCGCATAGGCATCGTTGTGCGACCACGGATGCGCGGCATTGAACCTGTTCACAGCCGCGAGGAGGCGCTGCATCAGCTGAGGTCCCGCAGAACCATCGACACGAGGTCCTCGGTCGTGACTTCCGGGCCCACCCGAGTCTCGTCGAACCAGGGGAGTGGCTGCCAGCCGTCGTACCACTCCCGGATCTTGTCCTCACCGAACGCACTGGACAGTGGCCGTTCCGAGTGGCGTCGGATCGTCTCGTCGAGGCCGACGTCGAACTGGTAGACGCGAGTGCACCCGCGATGATCCTCATGCAGCCGCCGGAACGGCTCGGAGTAGTCGCGCAGGTTGAAGATCCCGTCCAGGATCACGTCGTAGCCGAGGTCCAGCGCGCTGCGCGCGGCGCCGACGATGAGGATGCTCGCGTCCTGAGAGCGCTGCGCACGATCCTCGTTCCGGAGCAGTTCACGCCGGAACTGGTCCTGATGGATGAGCGCCACCTTCGGTCCCAGCCTCTCGCGGAGCGCCAGCGCGGTCGTGGTCTTCCCAGAGGCCGAGTCGCCGCGCAGGATCACGAGACGAGTCGATGCTCTGCCGACGGCGGTCATCCCTGTGTCCTGTCCGCCCGAAGCCAGGTGATGTCCGCGCGGTCGGCGCGCTCACGGCTGGTGCCGGGGGAGCGGACCTCACCCGGGGCGTGCTTGGAGACTCCGTACGCCGTCATGGAAGTGACCTCCCAGTGCGACGGGATCCGGAACTCCGCGGCGAGTCCTTCTCTGTCGAAGGCGCGGAACTGATGAGCGTCGAAGCCGAGGTGCAGCGCCTGCACGGTCATGTACGCGACCGCCTGCCCCAGGTCGTAGCGCGCGAACTCGGAGTACTCCCATCCGTCGCTGCCTTCGATCGTGACGTGAGCGAGGTTGACGACCAGCAGCGAGGCGGACGGCGCCCAGATCGAGGAGCTCCGCGCCAGGTGAGGCACGATCCGCTGGTGCACGTCGTCACCGCGTCGGGCGACGACGAACATCCAGGGCTGCGAGTTTCCGGCGGATGGCGCATGCCGCGCAGCATCCAGCAGCGTGTCGATCTGGCTGTCGTCGATGTCGATCGTCGCATCGAAACCCACCGGGCTGAATCTGCCGCAGAGAGCAGGGATGAGCCGTGGCGTCGTCGGGTCGTCGTGCACCGTCATCTGCGCGCGCCGGCCTCGGCGTCGGTGAGGGCGTCCGGGAGGCCGCTTCGGTACAGCTCGAGGATGTCGTCCGTGCTCCTGAGAGCGTTCACGACACTGGCCACGGGGGAGTCGTACACGACCGGATAGTCGATCTCGCCGAGGTGCGGGTCCGCAACCCAGGCGAGCTGCTCCGCGCCCAAGGAGAACTGCGCGTTCACGCCGGACTTGTTTCCTCGGGGATCCTGACGATGCCAGGCGCCCTCGAGGTGAAGCGCGATGAGTCCGTGCACGACGTGGCCCTGCCCGATGGCGTCGTCCGCCAGCCGCTGGTAGCAGAGTCCCGCCGGTACGCCTTCCGCGCGCAGCATCGCGGTCAGCAGGTGCGCCTTGGCGTAGCAGAGGCCGACCCGCTCGCGCAGTACCTCCGTCGCTGTGATCGTCACGCGACGATCCTGTGCGTCGAAGGAATGGCTCACGTTGTCGCGCACCCACTCGAATGAGGCGTGAGCGAAGTCGATGTCGCCTGGATGGCTCTCGCGGAGCGAGGCGGCGAGGGCGACCACTGACGGGCTGCAGCTCTCGATGAAGGGGTCGGAACCGAGATATGACGCGGGTGCTTCTGCGAGCAGTTCCATTCGACGGAGCCTATCGGACGGCTCGCACGGGCGGACGCTGCGGGAATCTCGTCGTTGGTCATGTTCGCATCAGAGGAGAGGCTGTCATCTGTTAACTGACATAATGTGCATTATCGGTATATCCGCCGACCCGGATCGGCAGCCCCGTTCGACTAGTCTGAGTCCCAGCAACAGCGAGGACTGACATCCCTCAGCTCCGCAGGAGCAGCTGTGCTCGCGCGTCCGGTGTCACCGACGAGAGGCCGGCGGCACGTCGGCGAAGGTGTGGTGGCACCGCGATCTGGCCCCCGCCCGCACCTCCAGGGCTTCCGCTTTCTGGAGGAATCATGAGATCACCCGTACCACCACGCACCCTCGCCGCCGAGCTGACCCACGCCGAACCCGGCTCGGCGATCCGACTACAGGGCCATGTGCACCGCAGACGCGAGCTCGCCACAGTCAGCTTCCTGGTCATCCGTGACCGCTCGGGTCTCGCGCAGGTCGTCGTGCGCCCCGGCGACATCGGTGAGGTCGGACTGCCGCCGGAAGAGACCGTCGTCGACGTCGTCGGCATCGCTACGGCGAACCCGCACGCTCCCGGCGGCGTCGAGGTCACTTCTCCTGTCGTCACGCTGCTCTCCGAGCCGGCAGAGACACCGCCGGTCGAATTGTGGCGCCCGGGGCTCAGCGCCGGCCTGCCGACCCTGCTGGACAACGCCGCAGTGACCTGGCGTCACCCGGCTCAGCGGGCCAAGTGGGAGATCGCCGCTGCGAGCCTGCAGGGCTTCCGGGCGACGCTCGACGCGGCAGGCTTCACCGAGATCCAGACGCCCAAGCTCGTGGCATCCGCCACCGAATCCGGCGCGAACGTCTTCCCGGTCGACTACTTCGGACGCCCGGCGTTCCTCGCGCAGAGCCCGCAGTTCTACAAGCAGCAGCTCGTCGGCGTCTTCGAGCGCGTCTACGAGGTGGGACCGGTGTTCCGGGCCGAGCCTCACGACACGGTCCGGCATCTGTCCGAGTACGTCTCACTGGACGTAGAGTTCGGCTTCATCCGCGACCATCACGACGTGCTCAGGATGCTCCGCACTGTTCTGGCGGGGATGACGGAGACGATTCGCACGCAGGCGGCGGGCGCCGTCGAGCAGCTGCAGGTGCGCCTGCCCGCCATTCCCGACGAGATCCCCGTGATCCACTTCTCCGAGGCGCTGAAGCGGGTCGGCGCGCCCTCGGACGAACCGGACCTCGCACCGGAGCACGAACGCGTCCTGGGCGACTGGGCGATGCAGGAGTTCGGCAGCGACGTGCTGGCGGTCGAGGGCTATCCGATGCGCAAGCGCCCGTTCTACACGCATCCGCAGCCCGACGACACCCGGTGGAGCAACAGCTTCGACCTCATCTTCCGCGGGCTCGAACTCGTCACCGGCGGACAGCGACTGCATCGGTACAGCGACTACATCGCGGCACTCGCCGCACGCGGAGAGTCGCCGGCGACATACGAGGAGTACCTGCAGACGTTCGCGTACGGGATGCCTCCGCACGGCGGTTTCGCGATCGGGCTCGAGCGATGGGTCGGCCGACTGCTCGAGGTGGCCAACATCCGCGAGGTGACGCTCTTCCCGCGGGATGTCCATCGCCTGACACCGTGACTCCCGCTGGGCTGAGACCGGGGGGTCCCGGTCTCAGCCCAGCGCGCGCCCCACTCCCCCGGAATCGCGCTGGGATTTTCAGCCCTCGACATAATGAGAACGTGACGACCTCCGCCCTGACGCGTGTCCTCCTTGCCACGACTTCCGCGACCGCGCTCGCTGTGCTGCCCGCCTGCTCCGCCCCGTCGGGTGACGAACCGGCCGCGCGGACGCCGGCAACGGCATCCACGCCGGACGCTGCGGCGACTGCAGACGAACAGTCCCCGGAAGATGCCTTTCGAACTTGGCTCGCTGCCAGCCGCGAACCGGATGCCGCAGTCGCCTGCGGCTACCTCACGGACGCTCTGGTGGATCGGATGCTCGCCGAGATGAAGGCGTCCGGCCTGCCCGCCGCCGACTGCGCGGAGATGATCGAGAGCACCGCGGCGCTGTACAAGGCGACGGGTCAGTCGATGGACGTCGAGATCGACACCGTGTCTGTGACAGCGGATGCGGCGGAACTCCGCGTCGCGTACGACGGGAGCTCCTGCGGCAGCGTCGTCATGGAACGCGCGTCTGCGCAGTGGATCATGAACGAGTATTCCGAGGAGGACTGCTGAGCCGGGCCCGACGCCGGCTCTCAGCGCGGTCTCTCACACTCCCCCGCCGAACCCGCGGATCCACTCGCTCGCAGCTGCCGGGTAGAGCGGAACAGCGAGCTCCGCGTCGTCGAGCGGCCGCCACACAACAGGGGCCACCGATCCGTCGGACTCCGTGAGCGTCCCGCCTTCGGGGCCGGGTGCAGGTTCCAGCGTTCCGCGGTACAGCGCGACGATCTCATGCCCGAGCTCGCCGTTGAACCGGAAGATGTTCTCGACCATGCCCAGGAATGTGAGGTCGAGGATGCTCGCGCCGAGCTCCTCATGCACCTCGCGGATGACCGCCTCGCGATGCGTCTCCCCCAGCTCCACACTGCCGCCGATCAACCGGTGGAACCCCTGAGCGTTCTCGTCGGTCGCTCCGTTGACACTCACGAGATGCCGAGTGCCGTCGGCGTTCGGGGCGACGAGCATGGCCTTCACACGGATGCAGGAGCGATCGATCGACATGCTCCCATCATTCCTCGGTCGCAGCGCGCTGCTGATCCAAGCCGATGAACGCACGGAACTCCGCCGCTCCGTGGGCGGTGATCGGCTCTCCGCGCACGAGATCCGCAGGAGACAGCACCAGTCGTTGATTGATAGCGACCTCGCCTCGGCGGCTGAGGCGCTGCCGGCCATCCACTCGATAGCCCGCTTTCCGGCTCACCGCGAGGGATGCCGGGTTGTCTGCGAAGGCCGCCGAGGTGATCTCCTCGGCATCCAGGTGATCGAAGGCGAATGCGCAGATCGCCTGCCGCATTCGCGTGCCGATGCCACGGCCGTGGTGCGCGAGACTCAGCCAGGAGCCGGTCTCGCCCGTCCGCGTCACCAGAAAGTCGTGCGTCGTGAACCCCTGAGTGCCGACGATCTCGCCTTCGTACTCGACCGCAAGGTCGAGCGCCCAGGCATCTGTCGACCACCTGGTGCGTGTTCCCCAGTGATACTGCACGAAGTCCGTCGGCAGCCGCTCCGCGGGCGCGTCGGTCCACGGGTAGGAGAACGGCATCTGATCCGGATCGTGGATACCTCCGGCAGCCACATCGATCAGAGTCGACAGCACCTCGTCGGTGATCGGCAGGAGCACGAGGGGTCCAGCCTCGATTCGCAGCCCGAATGGCGGGAACGCGCTTCTCAGATCCATGCTGACCACTCTGCCGCATCCGTTCCGGCTATTGCGCGCGGTACTCGGCGAGCAGGGTTGTCACGATGTCAGCCTTGCTCGCGGTGTAGTCGCCCCAGTCGACGGCCGATGCCGCAGCCTGCTCTTTGACCGCGAGGTAGCGGTCTCGGGCCGCAGGGGACTGTCGGAGCAGGTCGCGGAAGTCCGTGCGGTCCTGCCATTGGCGGTCGTCATGGACGACGACATGCACGACGGCGGTACGAGCGTCCCGGTGCGGAATGCTCAGCCAGGCATGCCCGTCCCGGACCCCCTCCACGTCGAATCCCGCTGCTTCAAGCAGGGCGGTTGCTCCCGTGACGTCAGCGGACGGCACGCCGACAAGCACGTCGACCACATCTTTCGCCGGCATCTCCGGAACGGAGGTCGATCCGATGTGCTCGATCTGCGCGTCACCGAGAATCACGGCGATGCGCTCGCGCAGCATCGCATATCGCTCGGCCCACTCTTCGCCCCGGCTGTCGACCAGAACGACTCGCTCCCCCGTCATCGTTCGCCGAGATCTGCGGGCATCTGAAGGACCGCGACCCGCGCCTGCTCCGCAGTCGGCGAGTGCGAGGAGCGCCGCGCACAGCCCCGTATGGTCGCATTCGACCGCGTCCCCACGGTGAGAACGGTCACGATGACGACGGCGCTGATGAGGAGGATCGTCCCGAGGGCGAACAGCGCGATGCGTCGGGCCCGCCAGCCGGAGGTCGGCCGCGCCGTCACCGCCGCAGACGGTCCACCGTTCACGGCACCCGCGCGATCGCGAGCAGATGCGCGCTCTGATCGCGGATTCCTGGTTCAGCGGATGCGGCTCGGGCGATCGTCATCGCGGCGTCCTGAACCTCCTGGTCGAGTTCGCGCACCACCTCGAGGAACAGGCCGGCGGGACCCTCGACACCGACGACCTCGAGAACGTCCAGTCCCGCGGCCGCGACCTCCTCGTGCAGCTCCTCAGCCGTGTGGAAGTGCCCGGCGGGAAACCGCAGTCCCGAACCCGGAGTGCCGTCGGCGATCAGGGCGCCCCACTCCCCCGGAATCGGCGAAGGAACCCGTCTGCCCAGCGAGGCAGCGCCAAACGCGACATATCGCGAAAGTCCGGCCGCGAAAACCACCCCACTGGGGCGCACGACTCGGGCCGCCTCACGGATCGCGGTGAGTCGATCCTCGAGAGATGCCAGATGATAGAGCGGTCCGAGCATCAGCGCCGCATCGAACGAGGCGTCCTCGTAAGGCAACTCCCGGGCATCCCCGATCCGCGCCCTCAGACCGGCCTCGAGCGCACGCTCGACGTGCCGCGGAACCGGCTCGATCAACTCGACGTCATACCCGTCGCGCTGCAGCGCGACAGCGTGCACGCCCGACCCGCCGCCGATGTCGAGCACGCGCCCCACTGGTACGTTCTCGCGGATGAGCTCCTGTGTGCGACGGAACTCCAGCGGCCCCTGCGCGGAGCGCGTGGTCAGCCGCACGCTCTCGTCGAAGACGTCAGCGTAGTAGGTCTGGATCCGTGCATCGATCTCGGTCTGCGAAGCCGTCATGTTCGGATGCTAGCCGTTGGCGCGCTGAGAGCCGATCAGCCTTCACCCGGTCCGCCCCACACGCCGCCCTCGGGCGGATCCGGGCAGACCGCGGTCGTCGGTGTCGCACCGATCTCCGCGCGAATCGCGGATCCCTTCGGCATCCTGACGTACGTGAACGCGATGCCCTGCAGGCTCTCGCCCTCCGGGGTGGCGCCCATCGAGACGGCGTCGTAGTCGCCGTCGTCGGCGACCGGTTCGGTCCTGGTGAGCACGAGCCCGGGCGTCGGATGAGCGATCATCCAGTTCAGGGCCTCACCCGGCGACATGCTGTCCACCGTCCAGTAGGCGGTCACGGTCTTCGTCGGGGAGCAGATCCAGCTCTGCCATTGGCCGGCGAAGATCCCACTCGGGCTGGCCTCCACGCGCACCGCTTGCGGAGGAACAGGAGTGGTCTCGAGCCAGTTCTCCGCTCGCTGCTGCGCCTCGGCATCCTCAGCGGACAACGTGACTGCGGGACTCGGAGACGGCGCCGCCGCCGGCTCGGCAGCGGCGGTCGACGTCGGCACGGGGACTGCGGAGGATTTCGCCACGCCGCCGACTGACGTCGCGCAGCCTGTCAGGGCAGCGAGCAGCAGCATCGCTCCGATGGCTGCGGCTCCTCGTCGAGATCTCATATCGCCGAACCTAGTCGTACTTCGATCAGGCACGCTGCCGCGCGGCCTCGTAGAGCATCAGTGTCGCCGCATTCGAGGCGTTCAGCGAGCTCGCCGAACCGCGCATGGGCACGCGCACCGTGACATCCGCCGCCTCACGCCAGCCGCGCGACAGTCCGACCGTCTCGTTCCCGATCAGCACCAGGGTGGGCTGGGCGAAGTCGTAGTCCCAGACATCCACGTCGCCGTGCTCGTCGGTCGCCACGAGCGACACCGGCACACCGCCTTCGCGGACTTCCGCGATCCAGTCCAGCACCGGCCCCTGGGATGCCGCGCGCACCGCCGGCGTCGCGAAAAGCGATCCCGTGGACGAGCGCACCGACTTCGGGTCGTACACGTCGGCGGCGTGGCCCGAGACGACGAGTCCGTCTCCGCCGAAGGCGTCCAGAGATCGCAGGATCGCGCCGACGTTGCCCGGCTGCGTCGGCCGGTCGAAGACCATGCCGAGGAAGTCCGCCGGCGTCGGGATGCGCGAGAAGTCGTCGGCCGGCATCCGCACGATCGCGATCGCCTCGGCCTCGCCGTCCTCCTTGCCGGAGAGCTCGGCGAGCAGATCCGGACTCATCGCGATCCCCTCGCCCGCCTGCGCGACGACATCCTTCGCCCACGGCGACAGCTTCCGCTGCCCGTCGAATACGGCCGTCTCGATCGTCCAGCCGTGCGCGATCGCCTGATTGATCGGGCGCACCCCCTGCACGATGAACAGGCCATCGCGCAGCCGGCGGTTGCGGTTGTGCAGAAGCGCCTCGATCAGCTGGAAGCGGGCATTCCTGGTGGAGATCTTGAGGGTCACCGGTTCAGGATCCCACGTACTGGGCGAGATGCTGGCCGGTCAGCGTCGATCTGTCGGCGATCAGCCGCGCAGGGGTGCCCTCGAACACGACCTTGCCGCCGTCGTGCCCGGCGCCAGGGCCGAGATCGATGATCCAGTCGGCGTGGGCCATCACCGCCTGGTGATGCTCGATCACGATCACGGTCTTCCCGGAGTCGACGAGCCGGTCCAGCAGTCCGAGCAGGTTCTCGACATCCGCGAGGTGCAGGCCAGTGGTCGGCTCGTCGAGCACATAGACGTCGCCGCCCTCCGCCATCTGGATCGCCAGCTTGATGCGCTGACGCTCACCGCCGGACAATGTCGACAGCGGCTGACCGAGTGTGAGGTATCCGAGGCCGACGTCGGCCATCCGATCGAGCATCTTGACGACTGCGGGAATCTTGGCCTCTCCCCCGGCGAAGAACTCCTGCGCCTCGCGCACCGGCATCTCGAAGACCTCGACGATGTCCTTGCCTGCGAGCTTGTAGTCCAGCACGGCGGGCTGGAACCGCTTGCCGCCGCAGTCCTCGCACGGCGTCTCCACCGTGTCCATGAAGCCCAGCTGCGTCACGATCACGCCCGACCCCTTGCACGACGGGCAGGCGCCCTCGCTGTTCGCGCTGAACAGGGCGGGCTTCACGCCGTTCGCCTTCGCGAACGCCTTGCGGATCGGCTCCAGCATCCCCGTGTACGTGGCGGGATTGCTGCGGCGGGAGCCCTTGATCGCAGTCTGATCGATCGACACGACACCCTCGCGCCCGGCGACCGACCCGTGGATCAGCGAGCTCTTGCCCGATCCGGCGACGCCGGTGACGACCGTGAGCACTCCGAGCGGGATGTCGACGTCCACACTCTGCAGGTTGTTCTCGTCTGCGCCGCGCACCTCCATCGCGCCGGTGCCGTCGCGCACGGCGTCCTTCACGGATGCCCGGTCGTCGAGGTGCCTCCCGGTGAGCGTGTCACTGGCGCGCAGCCCGTCGACGCTTCCCTCGAAGCAGATCTCGCCGCCGGCGCTGCCCGCGCCGGGCCCGAGATCCACGACGTGGTCGGCGATCGCGATCGTCTCGGGCTTGTGCTCGACGACCAGCACCGTGTTGCCCTTGTCGCGCAGCTGTCGCAGCAGGCCGTTCATCCGCTGGATGTCGTGAGGGTGCAGCCCGATCGTCGGCTCGTCGAAGACATAGGTGACATCGGTGAGCGAGGAGCCGAGGTGCCGCAGCATCTTGATCCGCTGCGCCTCGCCCCCGCTCAGCGTGCCGGAGGGGCGGTCCAGGCTGAGGTAACCGAGTCCCAGCATCACGAACGCGTCGAGGTTGGCGCTGAGCGCCACCAGCAGCGGCCCCGCCCCCGGCCGGTCCAGACCGCGCACCCACTCCGCGAGATCGGTGATCTGCATCCGACAGGCGTCCGCGATACTGATGCCCTCGATCTTCGACGAGCGAGCCCCCGCGGTCAGCCTGGTGCCGTCGCACTCCGGGCAGGTCGCGAACGCCGCGGCACGCTCCACGAAGCGACGGATGTGCGGCTGCAGCGCATCGAGATCCTTGGACAGCATCGCCTTGGTGATCTTCGGGATCAGCCCCTCGTAGGTGATGTTGATCCCGTTCACCTTGACCTTGGTGATCTCGCCGTAGAGGAAGTTGTGCCGCTGCTTCTCAGTGAATGCGGAGATGGGCTTGTCCGCCGGGTAGAAGCCTGACTCGGCGAATTGGCGCACCATCCATCCGTCCGCGGTGTAGCCCGGAACGAGGATGGCCCCGTCGTTCAGGGACAGGCTCTCGTCGACGACCTGCGTGAGGTCGATGTCGGAGACCGTCCCCCGCCCCTCGCAGCGCGGGCACATGCCGCCGAGGTAGATGGCGTCCTTGACGATCTTCTTCTCGCCCTTCGGGCCGGTCATGACGCCGCTCGCCTGCTGCGTGGGGATATTGAAGGAGAACGCCGTCGGCCCGCCGATGTACGGCTCGCCGAGCTTGGAGAACAGGATGCGAAGCATCGCGTTCGCATCCGTCACGGTGCCGACGGTCGAACGGGGGTTCGCTCCGAGCCGTTCCTGGTCGACGATGATCGCCGTCGTCAGCCCCTCGAGCACGTCCACGTCGGGGCGCGGCACCGAGGGCATGAACCCCTGCACGAAGGCGCTGTACGTCTCGTCGATCATCCGGCGCGACTCGGCGGCGATCGTGTCGAACACCAGCGAGCTCTTCCCCGACCCGGACACCCCCGTGAAGACGGTGAGTCTGCGCTTGGGGAGGACGACGCTGACATCCTTCAGATTGTTCTCGCGGGCCCCCTCTACGCGGATGCTGTCGTGGGCGTCGGCGATGTTCGTCATCGTCGTCCTCTCGGAGTCAGGCGGCCTGCTGCAGACGCACCATATTGCCTGCCGGGTCGCGGAACGCGCAATCCCGGATGCCGTACGGCTGATCGATCGGCTCCTGCACGACATCGGCTCCCTTGGCCTCGATCGCCGCGAATGCCCCGTCCACGTCATCCGTGGACAGCACGATGCCGCCGTAGCTGCCCTTGGCCATGAGTTCGAGGATCGTGCTGCGTTCGGCGTCGTTGATGCCAGGGTCGACGGCGGGCGGGGTCAGCACGATCGCCGTGTCGGGCTGTCCGACCGGTCCCACCGTGATCCATCTCATCTGCTGATACCCGACGTCCTTACGCACCTCGAAGCCGAGCACGTCCCGATAGAAGGCGAGGGATGCCTCGGCGTCGGTGTGCGGAAGGAAGCTGGCGTTGATCGTGATGTCCATGTCCACGACGCTACGCATCCCCGCCGGCGTCCGCTTCTCGATTCCTGATCGGTCTGGTGGCGTGCTTCCACGAGAGCGACGGCACGCCGGGGCCGAGATCGGGATCGTCCTTGTAGGAGCTCGGTGATCGGCCGACCAGCTCGGAGAAGCGCGTGCTGAAGGTGCCCAGTGACGAGAACCCGACCTCGAAGCACACGTCGGTGACCGACAGGTCGCCGCGCCGCAGCAGCGCCATCGCCCGTTCGATCCGCCGGGTCATGAGATACGAATACGGCGACTCGCCGAACGTCGCCTTGAACCGCCTGCTGAGGTGACCGGCGGACATGTGCGCGCCCCTGGCCAGCGCCTCGACATCGAGAGGCTGGGCGTACTCGCGGTCGATCCTGTCGCGCACCCGGCGCAGGACGACCAGCTCGCGCAGATGCGGGTCTTCGGCGGGTGTCACGGTCACCTCACGATCCTGGCACGACGTGTGCAATTCCACGGTTTGGAAACCGCAGCCACTACGCTGTACTGAGCCTCACAGGAGGTTCCCAGAAAGGAAACATCATGTCTGATGCTCTCTCGGAAGCGAAGGGCTTCGTCAAGTCCGTCCGGGTCTTCCTCGCCGTCTCGGGTGCGATCGCACTCATCGCCGGCCTCGTCCTGCTCATCTGGCCCGGCAAGTCCGCCGTGATCGTCACCGCGATCATCGCCGCGTACCTGATCATCGCCGGCCTCGTCTACATCGCGCTCGGGATCTTCTCCAAGGAGAAGGGCGGCTGGGCGCGCGTCGGCCACGTCGTGCTCGGTCTGATCTACATCGTCGCCGGTGTCATCGCGTTCACGAACCTGGCTGCGGCCGCCGCGACGCTCGCATTCGTGGTCGCCATCCTGATCGGTGTCAGCTGGATCATCGACGGCATCGTCTCGCTCAGCCTGCTGGGCAAGTCGGCCTCGAAGACCTGGACCGTCATCTACTCGATCCTCAGCATCGTCGCCGGAATCGTGGTGCTCTTCTCGCCGCTGTACGCCGTCGTCGTGCTGTGGTGGATCCTGGGCATCGCCCTGGTCGTGCTCGGCATCGTCCAGATCGTGCGCGCGATCACGCTCGGCAAGGACGCGAAGGACATCGAGGACACGCTGAAGAGCGACGCCTCGGTCTGATCCGTCCCCCTCATGAGAATGGCCCCGTCCGATCGGACGGGGCCATTCTCATGTCTGCTGCGTGATCACTCGGCGACGAAGCCCGAGGTGTCTCCCACCAGGCGGGTGTTGTCGGCGGGCACCAGGTCGACGGCGGCCTGTGCGACCTCGGCGGCGAACTCCGACACGTTGTAGAGCTTGCCGGCCGACTCGCGACGCTCCGAGATGGCGCCGGGGTTCATGCGCTCCAGCAGGGTGGCCGTGATGGTGCCTTCGATCATGTCGCCTGAGACCACGGTGAAGCCGACACCCGCCTCGGCCAGACCAGGGATGAGCTCCCGCAGCGCATCCTCGCCTGCGCGCTTGGACTTCGCGACCGGTTCGTACTCGGGCATGGTCGGCGTGGTGCGGATGAAGTGCGCCTGGTGGCTGGTCACGAAGACGACTCGCGACCCCTCGCCGAGCAGCGGACGTGCCTGGGTCAGCACGTCGACCTGCGCATCGCGGTTCAGCGTGAGCGCGTAGTCCTCGGCCATGCCGGACTCCATGCCGCCGGAGGCGTTCAGGACCAGGATGTCGAGGCGGCCGAATTCGCTCTCGACCTTCGCGAGCATCTCCCCGACGGATGCCGGGTCGGTGAGGTCCGCGGCGACCACGAGAGCCCTGCGGCCCAGTGCGCGCAGCTCGGTCGCGAGCTTCTCGGCGCGGGGTGCCTTGTTGCGGTAGTTGATCACCACGTCGGCCCCGGCCTGCGCGAAATAGCGGACGGTGTCGGCGCCGATGCCCCGCGACGATCCGGTGACCAGCGCCACCTTGCCGTCGAGGGAGCCAGCGGGAAGAACGTCGGTCACTGGTGCTCCTTGGAATGCTGTGTTTCGCCGCGACCGCGACGATCTCAGCCTACCGCGGAGGGGCCCGCCGACCCCCTTGCGGCCCGTGGTAGGTTCGCTGGAAAGGGAAGGGCGACCATGATCGAGATGTTCGAACAGTGGGCGTGGATCGGCTGGCTGGTGCTGATCGCGGTGTTCCTCGTGATCGAGATGCTGAGCCTCGACTTCACCTTCCTGATGCTGGCCTTCGGTGGTGCTGTGGGCCTCATCACCGACCTGATCGGCATGCCGATCTGGTTGCAGGTGATCATCGCGGCCGTCGCCGCGGCCCTGTTCATCCTCTTCCTGCGTCCGCCGCTGCTGCATCGCCTGAGACGCGGTGAGGATCCGACCAAGTCGAACGTCGATGCGCTGGTCGGCCTGCACGGCACCGCTCTTGCGGACATCACCCGTACCAGTGGGCAGGCCAAGCTCGGCAACGGCGACACCTGGACGGCGCGCAGCGCCTCGGATGCGACCATCCCGCAGGGCGGCCGTGTCGAGGTCGTCGAGATCACCGGGGCGACGGCCATCGTCCGTCCCGTCAGCGAATAGGAGCATCGTGGACGATTCGTTCATCCCCACCGCGATCGGGTGGATTCTCGCGATCGCGGTCATCATCTTCGTCGTGGTGACCGTTGCCCGAGCCATCCGCATCATCCCGCAGGCCACCGCCGGGGTCGTCGAGCGTCTGGGCCGGTACCACAAGACATTGATGCCGGGTCTCAACCTGCTGGTGCCGTTCATCGACCGGCTCCGGCCGCTCATCGATCTTCGCGAGCAGGTCGTTTCGTTCCCCCCGCAGCCGGTCATCACCGAGGACAACCTCGTCGTGTCCATCGACACGGTCGTGTACTTCCAGGTGACGGACGCTCGCGCCGCGACTTACGAGATCGCGAACTATCTCGGTGCGGTCGAACAGCTCACCACCACCACGCTGCGCAACGTGGTCGGCGGCCTCAACCTCGAAGAGGCACTCACCAGCCGAGACGAGATCAACGGTCAGCTGCGCGTCGTCCTCGACGAGGCGACCGGCAAATGGGGCATCCGCGTCGGACGTGTCGAGCTGAAGGCCATCGACCCTCCCATCTCGATCCAAGACTCGATGGAGAAGCAGATGCGCGCCGAGCGCGAGCGACGCGCCACGATCCTCACCGCCGAAGGGTCAAAGCAGGCGCAGATCCTCGAGGCCGAAGGACAGCGCCAGGCGGCGATCCTCAAGGCCGAGGGTGACAAGCAGGCCGCTGTGCTGCGCGCCCAGGGCGAGGCGGAGGCGATCAACAACGTCTTCACCGCGATCCACGAGGGCCGCCCCGACGACAAGCTGCTCGCCTACCAGTACCTGCAGATGCTGCCGAAGGTCAGCGAGAGCCCGTCCAGCAAGCTGTGGATCATCCCGAGCGAGCTGACCGAGGCGTTGAAGAACTTCGGCACCGCGTTCGCTCCGAAGCCCGACGGCACTCCGCAGGCACCGCCGAGGCTGCCCGGAGCGTGACGCACCCGTACTTCGAAGGAGCCCGGCTCCCCCGTGTCCTCGCCCACCGCGGTCTCGCGATCCCGGAGGGCGAGGACTCGTCCGTGTGGGAGAACTCCGCGGGCTCGTTCGCGCAGGCCGTGACCGCCGGCGCGGAGTACATCGAGAGCGACTGTCAGGTCACTGCCGATGGAGATGTCGTGCTCTTCCACGACGACACGCTGGAGCGGCTGACGGGCGACCCCCGCGCGATCTCGGCCGTGCGCACGGCCGAGCTGCGCGACATCTTCGCCGAGCACGGCGGCCTGATGACGGTGGCCGAGGCTCTCGCTGCGTTCCCCGAAACGCGGTTCAACATCGACGTCAAGACGGATGCGGCGGCCGAGCCGATCGGCGCCCTCATCGCTCCGCACACCCGACGCGTGCTGATCACGAGTTTCTCGGATGCCCGTCGACGACACGCGCTCGATTCGATCCGTCGCGCCGGGGCGGACGGCCCGCCCGCGACTTCCGGTGGGAGCCACACGATCGTGGCGCTGCGGGCGTTGTCCGCACTGCACCTCTCCCCCGGTGCTGCACTGCGTGGCATCGACGCGGTGCAGATCCCCGTCGCTCAGGGATCGCTCCGGGTGCTGACGCCGGCACTCCTGGGTGCGGCTCACCGGCACGGCGTCGAAGTGCATGTCTGGACCGTCAACGAGCCGGAGCTGATGCGCGATCTCGTCGCTCTGGGAGTCGACGGCATCATCACCGATCATGCCGACGTCGCGCTGCGAACTCTGAACGATTGAGTCTTCCTCTGACTTATATGGGCTGACCCCTGGGATTCCACTGTGAAAAGCTCTAGGATTCAGGCCCTGTGGATGATCCGCACAGACAGGTTCGTTATACCTGACAGCGACGAGAGGACCACACAATGGCAGATCGCAGCCTGCGCGGCATCCGACTCGGCGCCCAGAGCTTGCAGAGCGAAGAGGGCGTCGTCTTCATGGAACGGAGCGCCACCACCTATGCGTGCCCGGTTTGCGGGCACGAGACCACCCTGATGTTCGCCGCGGACGCGGAGCCCCCGCAGACGTGGGAGTGCCGTTCCTGCGGCGCCGACGCTCTGCTCGAGGTCGATGGCAAGCCCGTCACTCCGGTCGAGGAAGACAGCAAGGCCGCGCGCACTCACTGGGACATGCTGCTCGAGCGCCGTACCCGCGCCGAGCTCGAGGAGCTGCTCGAGGAGCGGCTCGCCTACATCCGCGCCCGCCGTGGCGCCGGCGACGACCCGACTCGCCAGAAGATCGGCGCCTGATCAGGCCCGACGCCGTCGGGCGAGCACGCCGCTGAGCAATAGCCCCGCGACGCCGCCCCACAGCAGGACCTGCTGAAGCCAGGGTCCGAGCACGACTCCAGCCGTGAGGCCGGTGCGAAGTTCGACATCGTCGAGCAGCGCGCCGGCCTTGTCCGCGTTCAGGGTCGACATCGTTGACCCGTCGGGGCGGATGGTCTGGCTGGTGCCCACCGTGGAGATGTTCACCACACTGCGGCCGGTCTCGATCGCGCGGGTGCGCGCGAAGGCGAGCTGCTGCAGGTTCTCGTCGGTGCCGCGGAAATCGGCGTTGTTCGTCTGGAAGATCAGCACCCGTGCGCCACCGGTGACGCCCTCACGGATGACCTCGTCGTAGATGACGTCGAAGCAGATCGCGAGTCCCACCGGCACATCGCCGACGTGGACCAGGGGCGGATTCGTACCCGGCGTGTACTCGCGCTGCAGGAGGCCGATCAGATCCGGCACGATCGCGTTGTAGAACTCTCGGTTCGGCACGTACTCGCCGAAGGGCACCGGATGCCGCTTGTCGTGGAGCTGGTCGGCGGTGCCATCGGAGGTCCACAGGAATGACGTGTTGAAGATCTCCTTGCCGCGCTCCGTCGCCGTGTTCGCGAGCAGGGGCGCACCGGCCTCGGTCACGACCCGGGTGAGTCGTCGCGCTGTGCCGGGGTCCTGGAACGGGTCGTAGCCCGCCGAACCCTCCGGCCACACGACGAGATCGAGATCTTCGCCGTACAGCGGCTCGGTCGCCGCCATCTGGGAGTCGATGATGGCGTAGGGCTCTCGGTGGTCGAAGTACCCGGTCGGTCCGTTTCCCTGCACCGCGCCGATGCGCATGTCTCCGGCGGACGTCGTCGGGAAGAGCGGCGTGAGCAGCAGCACGAGCGTGAGCGCCACCGGAGCGATGAGGCGCAGCGGGCGACGCCACGACCCCGTTCGCGCCAGCTCGAGGAGCAGAGCCGTGGTGGTGACGATCAGGAAGCTCAGCCCGCTCACTCCGACCCACGAGGTCAGATGCCCGAGCGGGCTCTCCGACTGCGTCATCCCGAGCCGCGCCCAGGGAAAGCCCCCGTAGGGCCAGTTGCCCAGGAACAGCTCCTGCAGCGTCCACAGCGCGCCGATCAGCGGCGGCAGCACCGCGAGCCGCGCCCGCGGCCAGGCGCGCGGCACCCAGCGGTAGGCGAGGATGATCGGCATCAGCCCCACCGCGGTGAGCGCGGCCTGCACCACGGAGAGGGCGCCCCAGGGGATCAGGCCGAGGTACCGAGTCGCCCAGGAGACCAGCAGGGCGAAGAACACGAGCCCGTAGATCAGGCCGACGAGCAGTCCCGCCCAGATCCGGCGCCCGATCAGTGTGACCAGGAGCAGTGCGACCGCGGGGAACACCAGGGGCCAGATGGCCGGCTCGGGGAACGACAGACGCATCAGCATGCCGGCGACGGCCGCGAGGGGCAGCGCCAGCCACAGCGGCACCAGCGGCTGCGGCCGCGCTGCTCTGTCGACGGGCGCGGAGCGGTCGGTGTCGAGCATCCGTGCCTACACTCCTGAATAGGCCACGATGCCGCGGCGCACGCCGTCGAGAGCGCGTCGCGCCGTGCGTGCGAGCTCTCCATCCTCGGCGACGATGGAGAGCTGATCGAGCAGGTCGATGGTCTGCTTGGCCCATCGGACGAAATCACCGGCCGCCATGTCGGCCTCGATGAGCACCCGGTCGAGCATGCCGCCACGTGCCCACTCGTGCATGGCCGCGGCGAGCCCGGGCGCGAGCGCCTCGGTGCCGGGCAGACGGTGGTCCTGCTCGAGGTCGTCCAGTTCCGCCCACAGCTCGGCGGTCCTGTCGTATGCGATGCGGAAAGCACCGCGGGGCATGCTCCGCTCCCCTGCGTTCTGCTCGTCGCGTCGGGGCTCGTAGACCAAGCAGCACGCCATAGCGGCCAGCGAGGGCGCATCCAACTGCTTCCACAGCCCCTGGCGCAGGGATTCTGCGACGAGCAGGTCGCGTTCGCCGTAGATGCGGCGCATCGTGCGTCCCGCATCCGTCAGCGCCAGGTCTTCGCCCTCGCCCGTGACGTACCCGACGACCTCCAGCACCTCGAGGACACGATCGAAGATGCGCGCCACAGTGCCCGTGCGGTTCTCGATCTGACGACGAGTGCGATCCGTCTCGCGCTTGAGCTTCCAGTACCGCTCAGCCCAGCGAGCATGCGCCTCCCGGTCGGGACAGGCGTTGCAGGGGTGCCGCTGCATCCTGGTGCGCAGCTGCTGGATCTTGTGCAGCCGCTTGTCGCGCACCGTGCGCGGGGCGGCGGCGTCCTTCCGGTGCTTCTTCTCCAGATCGCTGAGCTCGCGCCGGATGCCTGCGTACTCCGTGAAGTCGCCGTGCTCGCAGGTCATGGCCTCGACGTAGCCCACGAGCGACGTCTCCGCCTCTTTGACCTGCCGCGCGAGTCCCACGACGGCCCGGTCGGCCTGGAACTGCGCGAAGGACGACTCCAGAATCTCGCGAGCACGGGCGCGGCCGAAGCGATCGATGAGGTTGACGGCCATGTTGTACGTCGGCCGGAAGCTGGAGTTCAGCGGGTAGGTGCGTCGGGATGCCAGCGCGGCAACCGCCTGCGGGTCCATGCCCTCGGTCCACTGCACGACGGCATGGCCCTCGACGTCGATGCCGCGGCGGCCCGCACGCCCGGTGAGCTGGGTGTACTCCCCCGACGTGATCGCGACGCGCGCCTCGCCGTTGAACTTCTCCATCTTCTCCAGCACCACGGTGCGCGCCGGCATGTTGATGCCCAGGGCGAGCGTCTCGGTGGCGAAGACCGCCTTCAGCAGCTTGCGCTGGAAGAGCTCCTCGACGACCTCCTTGAACGCGGGCAGCAGGCCGGCGTGATGCGAGGCGATGCCGCGCTCCAGGTCGTCACGCCACTGCCAGAAGCCCAGTACGTCCAGATCCTCGTCGCGCAGGGCCCTGGTGCGGTCGTTCGCGATCTCGCGGATCTCCGCGCGCTCCTCGGCTGTCGTCAGGCGCAGTCCGGAGCGCCTGACCTGCTGCACGGCCGCATCGCAGCCGACGCGGCTGAAGATGAAGAAGATCGCAGGCAGCAGATTGGCGTTGTCCAGCAGCCGCACCACGTCTGCCCGGTCCATCCGTTCGATGCGGCGGATGTTGGCCGAACGCACCGGGCGCTTGCCGCCGCGCGGCGGGCGCTTGGCCTGATTGCCGGCCTGGCGCGAGCTGCGATACTCCTGCGCGCGCCTGTTGTCGTCGTACCGCGATCCGGTGAAGGAGCGGATGCGCATGAGCTCCTGGTTCACCTGCGCGGTGGCGATGCCGGCCCTGTCGTCGAAGAGCGGCAGCAGGTCGTCGCGCACCAGCACGTGCTGCTCGAGCGGCACGGGCCGCGTCTCCGAGACGATCACATCGGTGTCGCCGCGCACGGTGTCGAGCCAGTCACCGAACTCCTCGGCGTTCGACACCGTCGCGCTGAGTGAGACCAGTCGCACCTGAGGCGGCAGGTGCAGGATGACCTCTTCCCAGACCGGCCCGCGGAACCGGTCGGCGAGATAGTGCACCTCGTCCATCACCACGTACCGCAGTCCGGTGAGCGCCGGCGAATCGGCGTACAGCATGTTCCGGAGCACTTCTGTGGTCATCACTACGACGCGCGCGTTGCCGTTGATGTTGGTGTCGCCGGTGAGCAGGCCCACCTCGGCCTCGCCGTACACCTCTGTGAGTTCGCGGAACTTCTGGTTCGACAGCGCCTTCATCGGCGTCGTGTAGAACGCCTTGTCTCCCGGGGTCTGCATCGCGAGATGGATCGCGAATTCGCCGACGATGGTCTTTCCGGCGCCGGTGGGGGCGGCCACCAGCACGCTGCGGCCGGCCTCCAGTGACTGGCACGCCGCCACCTGGAACGGATCCAGCCGGAAGCGCTGCTGCGCGGCGAACTCCGCCGTCTGCGGGTGGTCGCGTCGGTCGTTCGCCTCGGCGAACCGATCGGCAGCCGACGTCATGCGGGAAGATCGGGGTCGAGCCCCATCGCGATCATGCGCTTGCGCTTGCGTCGGTCGAACAGCAGTGCGAGCAGTCCGGCGGCGAAGTACAGCACCGTCAGGATGCCGGCCAGCATGAACATGCTGACCAGGTCGGCAGGAGGTGTCGCGATCGCCGCGAACAGGATCGCGATCAGGATTGCCCAGCGCCAGCCCTTGAAGATCGCCTTTCCGGTGATGATCCCGGCCATGTTGAGGCCGATCAGGAACACCGGGAACACGAACGAGATGCCCACAACGATCATCAGCTTGAAGACGAAGTCGTAGAACGGGCGGGCGTCCAGCAGATTCGTCCCGCCCTGAGGCGTGAACCCGATCATCATCTCGATCACGTGCGGTGTGACCAGCGTGGCGACATAGCAGCCGGCGAAGAACAGCGGGATCGCCGTGCCCACGAAGCCGATGGTGTAGCGGGTCTCCTTGCGGGTCAGTCCGGGCATGATGAACGCCCAGATCTGCCACAGCCATACCGGCGCCGCCAGCGTCAGTCCGATCGCGAAGGCGATCCGCATCCGCAGGTCGAATGAGGAGGTCACGGTCCCGAAGTTGAGGCCCGCGAACGTGGTGCTTCCCTGCTCCTGCAGATCGCGAATCGGACGCGTGATGAAGTAGATGATCGGATCCGTCACGAGGAACGCCACGATCATCGCGACAATGATCGCGATCGCCGCGATCGTCAGCCGCTTGCGGAGCTCGCGCAGATGCGAGCTGAGCGACATCCGGCGGTCGTGGCGAGGCTGTTCCTCGACGGGCGAGGAATCAGTCACTGCCACCGCCGTCAGCTGGTCTTGTCAGCGCCGGACGGTGCCTCGTTCGAAGCGGTGGAACCGCTCTCCGGCTTCGCTTCGGTCGATGCTGCTGTCGTGGACGAGCCGTCCTCGTCCTTCATCGCCTTCATCTCGCCCTTGAACACACGGGCGGACTGGCCGACGCTCTTCGCCAGGGCGGGCAGCTTCGCCGCGCCGAACAGGAGCAGGACCACGATGAGGATGGCCAGGAAGTGCCATCCGGTCAGGTTCCCAAGCATGAAAGTCTCCTCATTGGTGGGTAGTGGCGTTCAGTCTACCCGTGGTCGGGAGACATCGGGTCACGGTACAGGGCCAGTCCGGCATTCGCCCAGTCCCGGGTGGCAGTCCGAGCCGCAGCGGGCTCGAGCACCTGCATCCGCCCGGCGAAGCGCGCAGCGAAGCGCTTGATGCCGCGCGGGTCGGCCATGCGCAGGCGCAGGATGACGTCGCCGTCCGCGCGGGAGATCTCCTCGGATCGGAAGCCGCCCAGCAACGGGGCCAGCGTCTCGGGGATGCGCACGGTCACGGTGCCCTCGTCTGGGCCGGTGCCGAAGGCGTCCGGCACCCGGTCGGCGCCATGCGTGATCGCGATCTCGGTCAGCTGCGCATCGCTCACCCGGTCGAGGTGGAAGGTGCGCATCGCCTGACGCAGGTGGCACCAGCCCTGCAGATACCACTGGCCGTCGGTGATGAGCACCTGCACCGGGTCGACCGTGCGCACAGTGGGTGCGGCATCCGGCGCACGATAGGTGAACGAGACGGCGACGCCGTCGTTCAGCGCGCGGGAGACGACCTCCTGCACTTCGCTGACGCGGCTCGGCGCGACGACGACGTCGGCAGGCGCGTCGACCGCGCCGCGGGCCAGTTTCGCGAGCAGCCCCGCCACCAGACCGGAGTCGGACACCGCAGGCACCGCGGCGACCATCTGCAGGCCCGCGAGCAGCGCCGCAGCCTCACGGGCGGTGAAGCGCGGCACGCGTCGCAGCGCCACGTCGTTGGTGATCTCGACAACGTCGTGCTCGTCGAGCAGATCCCAGTCGATGTCGAACATCTCCTGCGGCTGCTGCCAGAACCCGTCCTCGCCGGGCAGGCCGATCACGGTGAGCTTCTCGACCATGGCGCGCATCTCGGGCACACTCACGCCGAACTCCGCTGCCGCTTCGGCGAGCGACACCTGACCACGCTCGAGCAGGTAGGGAACCAGGGTCAGGTAGACCCGCACGCGATCCGCTGCGAGCAACGGCTTCTGATCACTCATGCTCGCTCCCGTCAGTCCCGTGCGCGTCGAAGACACCCTGCAGCCGGGCCACGACCGCATCGCGGAGCTCGGCGGGCTCCACCACGCGCACCTCGGGCCCGTAAGACGCGAGTTCGTCGGCCAGGATGTCGCGATCCACATAGGGCAGGTGGATGCCCTGCACCGCGGGTGTCGCGCGCCGGCCGAGCCTCAGGGCTGCTTCGGTGCCCGGCTCGACCTCGAGCAGCGCGGAGTGCGTCGCAGCGACCTCTTCGAGACCCGCCAGTGCTCGCTCCCCCGCGCCCTCGCGCAGTGCAGGGTCGAAGGACTGGGGGGTGACCTTCACCGCGCCGACGATGCGGCTGAGCAGGAAGGTGCGCTCCGCATCCACATCCACGTCGATGCCGTAGATGTGCCAGCGCGCCTCGTAGTCGAGCAGCGCGAGCGGTCGCAGCCGCCGGCGCTGCGGACCCTCCTCACCGGGCTTGAGGTAATCGAAGGTCACGACCCTTGTGCGCTCGATCGCGTCCTGCAGGGGTGCGAAGGCGGCATCCCGACCGGTGATGCGCGGTGCGAAGCCGATGATCGGCTCGTCGCCGTCGATGCCCATGGCGCGGATCTTTCGCACACCTGCCTGCGCGTCGGTCGATGCGGACTCGGCGCTCCACACGCTGCCTGCCAGGCGCAGCACGGCGAGTTCGGCCGGGCTGAATGCGATGTCGCCGGGAAGGTCGTACTCCTCCTGAGGGATGCGGTAGCGCGCCTCACGCAGGTCATTCGGATCCGCCGCGTCGCCGATCGTCTCGACGCGCACGCCGAGGGCTCGCAGCTGATCCTTGTCGCGCTCGAACATCTTCTCGAGGGCATCGGTCTTCGCGCCGGCCTCGGCACGCTGACGGTACCCCGACACGTTGTCGAGGATCTGCTGCTTGGTCAGGCCGATCCGCGTGGCCATCAGCGCCACGATCAGGTTGGTGAGGCGCTCCTCCGCGGGGATCGTGGCGGCCATCACTTGCCCGAGGGCACCGAACCGAGGATGTCGACGACGTATGCCACGGCCTGGGCGTCGCCCTCACCCGGGACGACCACGAGGATCTGGGAACCGACCTTCGCATCCTTCACCGCCGCGGCGACCTGCGGGGGCAGCTTCGAGAGGTCGGCCTCGGGCAGCTTGCCCCAGGTGGTATCCGCGACCTTCTTGTCGTTCCAGCCGACCGCGGTGTAAGCGAAGAAGGGCTGGTCGTCGCCGACCTTGGCGCCATCTCCTGCGATCAGGGTCTGAGTGATCGTCTTCGTCGGCGCCTTGCTGTCGGGGATGATGATGCCCGGGCGGCCGTCCGAGGGGTTGCGGACGACAGTCGGGACGCCCCGCGCGTTGTTGAAGACGTCGCCGCCCTCGGCACGGGAGAGCATGGTGCTGTCGATGTCGAAGACCGCGATCACGCTGTCGCCCTTGTCGGTCGCCGGTGCGGCGACCACCACCCGGCTGCCGCCGGTCGCGCACTCCAGCGCCTTGTTGAGCTTCAGGTCGGGCAGCCCCTGCTCGATCGTGCTGATCGTGAACAGCTGGCCCTGACCGTCGAAGCCGACGTTCTGGATCATTTCGCCGGTCTTGCCGTCGTACATCGCGAACCCGCCGATGAAGACCTGGTTCGGGTCGACCAGAGCCGCGCCATCGCCGACCTCGGCGTCGAAGAAGGAGACCTTGTCGACCTTCAGCGGTCCGACAAGTTCGAGCTTCGGCTGCTTGCCGACGTCGCCGCTGACCGTGACGTCCTCATTGATCCCATTCGCGGAACCGGTGCGATCACAGGTGGCTCCTGCGAATGACGGCGCAGCCGAGCATCCGGTCAGAGCGACAGCGGACAGGGCGAGGGCGGCGAGAGCAGCGGACGTTTTACGCACGCGCTCCAGTCTATTCCGAAGCCGGGTCCGATTCGCGCGCCGAGGCGGCGATGCGCGCGCCATCAGCCGCCTTCTGCGCCTCTCGGACTCGCTTGCGCAGGTTCTTGTCGGTGATCTCGCGGTCTCCGACGGCACCGGGCGTCCACAGTTCGACGTCCTCGTCGGAGAAGCTCGTCTTCGACGCGCGGCGACGCACCTCCGGCGGAATCGCGCCGGGTGCGAGCCGGCGTGCGGTCAGCAGGAAGCCGGTGTGCGCGACCATGCGGTGGTCGGGGCGCACGGCGAGTCCCTCGACGTGCCAGCCGCGCACCATGGTCTCGGACGCCTCCGGATCGGTGAACAGGCCGGTGGCCCGGATGTACTCCGCGACGCGGGACAACTGAGTGGCGGTGGCGATGTAGCAGATCACCACTCCGCCGGGCGCCAGTGCGTCGGCTACGGCGTCCATGCAGTCCCACGGGGCGAGCATGTCGAGCACGACACGGTCCACGGTGCCCGGTTCGAACTCGGCGCCGAGCTGCTCCGCGAGGTCGCCGACGACGACGCGCCAGGTGTCCGGCGTCTCACCGAAGAAGGTCTCGACGTTGGCCATGGCCACTTCGGCGAAGTCCTCACGGCGCTCGAAGGAGGTCAGCGCGCCGTCCGGTCCGATCGCCCGCAGCAGGGCGAGCGAGAGCGCCCCGGAGCCGACACCTGCCTCGACGACCGTCGCGCCGGGGAAGATGTCTGCCTGCATGACGATCTGCGCGGAGTCCTTCGGGTAGACGATGGCCGCGCCGCGCGGCATCGACATCGCGAAGTCGCGCAGCAGCGGTCGCAGCGCGAGGTAGTCGTGGCCGGAGCTGTTCGTGACCACGGAGCCGTCCGGCAGTCCGATCAGATCGGCGTGCCGGAGCACGCCGTGGTGGGTGTGCAGCTCACCGTCGGCGCGCAGCGTGATCGTGTGCATCCGGGCCTTCGGGCCTGTCAGCTGCACCCGGTCGCCCTCGCGGAACGGGCCGCTCGGCCGTGCCGCGGTCATCGGGCGACCTCCGTCGTGTGGCGGGCGTGCAGGGCGATCACGTCATCCGCCGTGCGGCCCTCGAGCGTCTCCCAGAGCTGGTGCGCGCCGAGGCCGTCGAGCGGGATGAGGTTCGGCACGCCGATCGTGACGGCGCCGGATGCCACACCCGATGCGACACCGGTACGGGAGTCCTCGACGGCCACCGTGTCGGCGATGTCCACGCCCAGCAGTTCGGCTGCGCGCAGGTAGGGATCGGGATGCGGCTTGGGCCGCTCGACGTCGTCACCGGCGACCACGAGGTCGAACGCCTCGAAGTCGATCAGGTCGACCACGTCGGTCGCCATCCGGCGCAGCGACATCGTCACGAGGGCGGTGCGGATGCCGGCGGCACGCAGGTCGGCGAGCAGCTCGCGCGCGCCCGGGCGGAACGGAACACCCTTCGTGCGGAGCGACTCGGAGACCCGGTCGGTCAGCCAGTCGACGATCGCCTGCGCCTCCATGTCCACCCCGGCGGCCTGGAAGACCTTCGCGCTGTCGAGCAGCCCGCTGCCGATCAGCTGCAGCGCCTGCTCGTGCGTCCAGGTGCCGCCATGGGACTCGACGAGCACCGTCTCGGCGGCCATCCAGTACGGCTCGGTGTCGATCAGTGTGCCGTCCATGTCCCACAGGACGGCGGCGGGCCGGGTGACGGAGGAGGAAGCGGTGCTCACTGCACCAATGGTACCGGCGCACCGGCGTGCGCTCGTGCCCGCATCCGCTGCGGCGACTAGCCTTGAGGAATGGACGTCCTCGGCTCGCGCATCATCGTCGCCGCCTTCGACGGCTGGAACGACGCCGGCGAAGCGGCGACCGGTGCCCTTGCAACCCTCCGCGAGAGCGCCGGGTTCACCACGGTGCACAGCGCCGACCCCGAGTTGTACTTCGATTACCAGTACACGCGGCCGGCCACCCGCATGGACGCGCAGGGTCGCCGTGAGCTGACTTGGCCGGAGGCGACGCTGTCCCGGCCGACCGTCGCCACGGGCTCCCCCGAGGTGTGGCTGCTGACCGGCTCCGAGCCGGCGCGCACTTGGCAGGCGTTCGCCTCGGAGTTCATCGATGTCGCGCTGCGCGATGACGTCACCGGCTTCGTCACCCTCGGCGCGATGCTCTCCGATGTGCCGCACACCCGTCCGATCTCGGTGTTCGCCTCGAGTCAGAACGAGCAGGTCCGCGAGGCGCACGGCCTGGAGCGGTCCACCTACGAGGGGCCGGTCGGCATCCTCAGCGTCCTGGAGCACTTCGCGGAGCGCGCCGGGATCCCGACCGCGAGCCTGTGGGCGAGCGTGCCGCACTACGTGGCCACCGCCGCTCCGTCGCCGAAGGCGACCCTCGCGCTGCTCGACCGCCTCGAGGAGCTCACCGCGATCGGCGTGCCGCGCGAGCACCTGCGCACAGAGGCCGCGGCCTGGGAGGCGTCGATCGACGCTGCCGCAGCGGACGACGACGACATGACCGAGTACATCCGGCAGTTGGAGCGCACCCGCGACACCTGGGACTCCCCCGACGCCTCCGGAGACGCGATCGCCCAGGCGTTCGAGCGCTACCTGCGCCGTCGCGGCGACGGTCCGGACCAGAAGCGCTGATCCGGACCGCCCGATGCGGCTCAGCCGGCGATGACGCCGGTGGCCAGCAGCACGATCAGCACGCCGCCGAGGAGGATGCGGTAGATCACGAACGGCAGGAAGCTGTGCTTCGAGATCCAGTTCATGAAGAACGCGATCACGCCGAGTGCGACGACGAAGGCGATGCCGGTGGCCGCGAGGGTCTCAGGCATCGAGAAGTACTGGTTCGGAGCATCCCAGCTCTTCGCGAGCTGGAAGAAGCCGCTGCCGAAGACGGCCGGGATCGCCAGCAGGAATGCGTAGCGGGCCGCTGCGGCGCGCTCGTAGCCGAGGAACAGACCCATCGTGATCGTGCCGCCGGAGCGCGACACGCCGGGAATCAGGGCGAGCGCCTGGGCGAAGCCGTAGGCGACTCCGTCGGGGTAGGTCAGCTGGTTGAGCGAGCGGCGCTTGGCGCCGACCTTGTCGGCGATGCCGAGCAGGATGCCGAACACGATCAACATGATCGCGACGATCCACAGCGACCGCAGCACGGTCTCGATCTGGTCCTGGAAGATCAGACCGAGCAGCACGATCGGGATGCTGCCGATGATGATCAGCCAGCCCATCCGGGCATCCGGATCGTTCCGAGGCAGCCGGCCGACCAGCGCGAGCGCCCAGCTCTTGATGATGCGGACGATGTCACGCCAGAAGAACACGACGACCGCGGCCTCGGTGCCGATCTGCGTGATCGCGGTGAAGGCCGCGCCGGGGTCCTCCCCCGACCCGAGCATGGTGCCCACGATGCGCAGGTGCGCGCTGGATGAGATCGGCAGGAACTCGGTGAGTCCCTGGACGACGCCGAGGAGGAGTGCTTCGAGCAGGTGCATGCACGGGTCTTTCGTGACGGAGCGATAGAGAAGGCGGCGTAGGCCGGATCAGCAGGTGCGGAACAGGTCGGCCAGCACTCGCTGACCGAAGCTCAGCGAGTCTACGGGCACGCGCTCGTCGACTCCGTGGAACATCCCTGTGAAGTCGAGGTCAGCAGGCAGCCGCAGCGGCGCGAAGCCGTAGCCGGTGATGCCGATCGAGGCGAGCGCCTTGTTGTCCGTCCCGGCACCGAGCAGGTACGGGATGACCGGCACACCGGGATCGTGCCTGCCGAGCGCAGCGACCATGGCGTCGACCAGGTCACCCCGGAACGGCGTCTCCATGCCGATGTCGCGGACTACGATCTCGATCTCGATGTCGTCACCCACGATGCGCTGCAGGTCGGCGAGAACCTCGTCCTCGGTGCCGGGCAGGGTGCGCACGTCGATCAGGGCCTCTGCGCGCTCGGGGATCACGTTGTGCTTGTAGCCGGCCTGCAGCACGGTGGGATTCGCCGTGGTGCGGAAGGTCGATGCCAGGAACGCCTCGGCAGGGCCGGCTGCGGCAGCCAGGGCATCCGGATCGTCCGCGCTGCGGCCCGTCAGGTCCGACAGGCCGGCCAGCAGCGCCTCCGTCGTCGGGGTGAGACGGATGGGCCAGCGGGTGCGGCCGATGGCCGCTACGGCCTCTGAAAGCTTCGTGAGAGCATTCTCAGGATGCAGGCGGCTGCCGTGCCCGGTGCGGCCCCGTGCGACGAGCCGGATCCAGATCAGTGCCTTCTCCCCCACCTGCAGCAGGTAGGCGCGGCGATCATCGACGGTTATCGAATACCCGCCCACCTCGCTGATGGCCTCGGTCGCTCCGGCGAACCACTCCGGGCGCTCCTTCACGACCAGGGCGGAGCCCTCGACGCCGCCGTTCTCCTCGTCGGCGAAGAAGGCGAGCACGAGATCGCGCTCGGGCTGCTCGCCGGCGCGGAGCAGATCACCGACGGATGCCAGGATCATGGCGTCCATGTTCTTCATGTCCACGGCGCCGCGACCCCAGAGCATACCGTCGCGGATTTCACCGGCGAACGGATCGATGCTCCAGTCCTCGGCCATGGCCGGCACGACGTCGAGGTGCCCGTGCACGACGAGGGCAGGACGGCTGCGATCCCGTCCCGGAACCCGGGCCATCACGTTGGTGCGGCGCGGGATCGGCTCGAAGTACTCCGGAGTCAGTCCGAGCGACTCCAGGTGCGCGCCGACGTACTCGGCAGCCTCGCGCTCGCCGTTCGACTTTCCGCCACCCCAGTTCGAGGTGTCGATGCGGATCAGGTCGCGGGCGATGCGCACGACCTCGGGCAGCGAGCTCTCGGACATGGGTCAAGGCTATCGAAGTGGGGCTGGGGCTCGGTGCCATCCTGCGGGCGCAACATGAAGCAGGACCCCCGGGTCTTCGACCTGGGGGTCCTGCTTCATTCTGTGCGCGAGGGGGGACTTGAACCCCCACGCCCTTATCGGGCACTAGCACCTCAAGCTAGCGCGTCTACCTATTCCGCCACCCGCGCAAGGTGGGTTTTCGGCTGTTCCCAACCGAAGATCGAGATTAGCACGATCCTGGAGCGGGCACGAACCGAGGCTGCACCCCGGGCGCGCCTCGCCGACACGGTCACCCTTCCGGGATGAACCTCTTCTGCCGGTGCGTGTCACTCCGGCAGGATGGGCCTGTACCGGCGGAGCGCCGTCGGAACCAGGACACGGGAGGGTTCGCATGGCTGGCAAGGACGAGCTGGAGGATCTGCGCCGCCGCGTGGCGGAGCTCGAAGCCGAGAACGACGGGCTGCGCTCCGAGGCCCCCGTCGCGAAGAAGCGCCGCAACCCGACCCGCAGCATCCTCTCGGCGGTGGCGCTGGTACTCGCCATCCTCCTCGCGCCGGTCGCCGTGCTCGGCACCTGGGCGCGCCTCGAGCTGGTGGACACCGACCGTTTCGTCGCCACCTTCGCGCCGCTCGCGGACAGTCCGCAGGTCCAGTCGTACGTCTCGGACCAGATCGTCACGGCCATCGACGACAACGTCGACATCGACGGCATGGTCGCCGATCTGGCCGACGGGCTGAAGGGACTCGACCTGCCCCCGCGGGCGCAGAATGCGATCGGGCTGCTCACCGCCCCCGCCGCTGACGGCATCCGCGGACTGATCAACTCCACCGTGGACAAGCTCGTGGCATCCCCCGCGTTCGCCGATGTCTGGGAAGCAGCGCTGAGGCAGACCCACTCGCGTGCGATCGCGATCATCCAGGGACAGCCTGGCACCGCCATCACGCTGTCCGACGACGGCACGCTCTCCATCCAGCTGGACACCGTGATCGAGAAGGTCAAGGCGCAGCTGATCGAGAACGGGTTCGGGTTCGCCTCCTCCATCCCGGTCATCCACAAGTCCATTCCGCTGGTGACGGCGGACGCGTTCGTGCTGGTGCGCACGGTGTACCAGGTGGCGATCGCGGCCGGCTACTGGCTGCCGTGGGTCGCACTGGCGCTGGCCGCGGCCGGCATCGCGCTGGCCCGCAACCGCTCTCGCGCGCTGCTCTGGACCGGTATCGGCCTGGTGGCATCGTTCCTGCTGCTGGCCGCCGGACTCGGCATCGGCAAGATGTTCTTCATGGGCACGGTCAGCCCGTCGATCATGCCCTCCGCGACAGCGGAGGTGCTCTTCGACCAGATCACGGAGATGATGCACTCCGTTATCGCCGCGCTGGTGCTGCTGTCCGCCTTCGTCGTGATCGGCGCCTGGATCACCGGGCGCTCCCGCCCGGCGACCGCGCTGCGCACCTCGGGCAACGCCATGTTCGCTAAGGCTCGCGAGAGCGCCGACCGCAGCGGCCTGAACACCAAGGGATTCGGCACGGCACTGGACCGTTGGCGTCCGGCGATCATCGTGATCGTCATCGCGCTGGCCGTGTTCATCCTGTTCATGACCCGACCGGTGAGCGTCGCGTCCGTCGTCTGGACCGTCGTCGGGGTGCTGGTCGCGCTGCTCGTGCTGGAGGTGCTGCGCCGGCCCGTGGGCACCTTGCCGGCGGAGGCACAGCCCGATGAGGATGCAGAGGTCGCCGAGACGACGAAGGAAGCGGAAGCCGTGCGGTGACGCTCAGGAGCTCGGTCAGGCGCTGGCTCGGTCGCTTCGGCGACCGCAGCACTGTCGGCGGTGACCTCCGTGCCGGCATCGTCCTCGGGGTCGAGAGCGTTCCGGACGGGCTCGCCGCGGGCGTGCTCGCCGGGGTCAGCCCGCTCTACGGACTGTACGGCTACATGCTGGGCACGCTGGGCGGTGCGCTCACGACCGGCTCGCTGTTCATGGCTGTCCAGTCGACCGGGGCGATGGCAGTGATCATCGGCGATGTGCCGGAGGTGCGGGGCGACGACAGCGCCGGTGCGATGGCGATGCTCACGCTCATCGCCGGCGTCGTGATGCTCGGGCTCGGCATCGCCCGCCTCGGCAGCCTGGTGCGCTTCATTCCCACTGCGGTGCTGATCGGCTTCATGAACGCCGTCGCGATCAACATCATCCTCGGTCAGCTCGACAACATCACCGGGTTCGACAGCACCGGCGCGAATCGCATCATGAGGCTGTTCGACACAGTGCTGTCGATCCCCCAGTTCAGCTGGCCCACCGTGCTGGTGGGGGTCATCACGATCGCGCTGATCCTGCTGCTCGAGCGCACGCCGCTGGGTGCGCTCGCACTCGTCGTGGCCGTGATCGCGGGGTCGGCGCTCACTCTGCTCCTGCCGGGCGGCAGCGTCGCGACGATCGGTGACATCGCCGAAGTCACCCGTTCGCTCCCCACGCCCGTCCTGCCGGATCTCAGCCTGTTCGGAGCGCTGATCGTGCCCGGCGTCTCGATCGCACTGGTCGGCCTGGTCCAGGGCGCCGCGATCTCCGGCGCGATCCCGAATCCCGACGGGAAGTACCCGGACGCCTCTGCGGACTTCCGCGGACAGGGCGTCGCCAACATCGTCTCCGGGCTGCTTCGGGGAATGCCGGTCGGCGGCTCCTCGTCGGCGACGGCGCTGGTGCGCTCGGCCGGCGCGAAGACCGCCCTGGCGAACCTGATCGCCGGCGTGGTGATGATCATCACGCTCCTCACGTTCGGGCCGCTGATCGAGTACATCGCGATGCCCGCATTGGCAGGTCTGCTGATCCTGGTGGGCGTGCGCACTCTCAAGATCCACCAGGTGCTGATGGTGCTGCGAACCGGTCCGACGCAGGCGACGGTCTTCGCGGTCACCTTCTTGCTGACCCTGCTCATCCCCCTGCAGTACGCGGTGCTCGCCGGCGTCGGCCTGTCGATCGTGCTGCATATCGCCCGCCAGTCCAACCGGGTGCGCATCGTGCGCTGGCAGTTCGATGATCCCGGCGGGCATCCGCTCGAGGTCGCGCCCCCCGCAGTCGTGCCCCACGATGAGACCGTCATCCTCTCCCCCTACGGCAGCCTGTTCTTCGCCTCCGCGCAGTCGTTCCGCGACCAGTTGCCGACTCCCACCGGTGCGTCTGCAGGCGCGACGGTGATCATCCGCCTGCGAGGGTCCGAGGAGCTCGGGGTGACCTTCCTCACGATGGTGCGGGACTACGCAGACGAGCTCGAAGCACACGACGCCACCCTGATGCTCGTCGGCGTCGGGAAGCGCCTGCAGGATCAGCTGGACGCCACAGGCGTCGGTGCGCGCGTCGGTGGGGGCAACATCATCCCCGTACGACCGCGAGTGGGCGACTCGCTCGCCGAGGCCCTGGCGATCGTCGCGTCGAGGAACGGCGGCGGCGCCCGATAAAATCGGGGACGATGGCTCCCCCAGTCGCATCGCTGCGCGCATATCGCTTCCGCCCGCCCTCCCCCCAGAGCGGACATCTCGCGCGCCCTCGGTTGACAGCGATGCTGGACGCGATGTCGGCATCCCATCCGACGACGATGGTGATCGCACCGAGCGGGTACGGCAAGACATCGGCGGTGGCTGAGTGGGCGGCGACGCACGACGGGAACGTCGCATGGCTGACGCTCGGACCGTTCGACGCCGACGGCAGGAACCTCGGGGCGAGCGCCGTACTCGCCCTGCAGGCGCTGGCGCGCTCCACCGCCCGCCGGGATCTGGCCCGGCTGCTGACATTCGATGCGGCGGAGCTGGCGCCCGCGGCATCCTTCGACATGCTCACCGAGGCGCTGGTCGACGTCGATGAGCCGATCCGCCTGGTGATCGACGACGCCCATCGCGCCGAGGACGAACTGGGCGAGGGCCTGCTCGGCGCGCTTCTCGAGGGGGCCTGCGATGCGCTGCGCATCGTCGTCGTCGGCACCAGCTACGTCGAGATCGCTCTGAGCCGTCTGGTGCTGCAGTCGCCCGACGCGGTGATCCGCGCGCGCGATCTCGCCTTCGACATGGGAGAGGTCGAAGGGCTTCGTGCGGAGCAGCGGCATCCGTTCACGGCTGAGGCGATCCTGGAGCAGACCGGCGGATGGCCGATCGCCGTGCGCGCCGTGCAGCTGGCGAAGGCCCGCCCCGATGACATCGCACACAGTCAGGACTCCGTACTGCGTCGTTACATCGACGTCCATGTGCTCGGAGGCCTCCCCGATGACATCGAACTGTTCGTGCGCAGCACGGCGCTGTGCTCCACGCTCACCCCGGAGCTCGCGGCGAGCATCACCGGTGAGCCGGATGCCGGTCGGCTGCTCGAGCGCTGCGTGCAGATGGGCCTGTTCCTCGATCGCTTCGAGACCGGGACGGGGCCTCTCTACCGCTGGCACGACGTCCTCTCGCATCAGTGCGAGCGGATCCTGGAGCAGCGCGATCCGGAGCGGCGTCGTGAGATCCTTCGCGCGGCGGCGACGCATCTGTCCGCGGAGGACCCGCTCGCGGCCGCCCGCTACTGGATCCGGGCCGGCGACACGGATGCCGCAGTACAGACGATCCTGGCGGGCTGGACGCGACTCGTCGTCGGCTCCGAGGCCGGTTCCCTCGATCGCTGGTGTGCGTCGCTGCCACTTCCCCACGCGGACGACCCTCGAATCCTGATGATCAGGGCGTGCGCTCAGGACGTGATCGGCCACCACGATGTCGCGATGATGCTCGCGGTACGCGCCGACGCCCGCGCCGCGGAGCAGGACGCCATCCCCGGATTCGAGGATCTGAGAGCCCGTGCCCGGTTGTTCCTCCTCGACGAACGCACCGAGCTCGCCTCTGCGATCGCCGCGGTGCGCTTGCAGCTGGAGTCGCCGGGCGGCGTCGTTCTCGGCGACCGCGCTGCGCTGCAGTACCTCCTCGGCTGGAGCGAGCTGCGTCATCGCACCTCCCCCGGTCTGATGGTGCAGTACTTCGCCACGGCGGCGAGCGACGCCACCGCCGCCGGCGACCACACCCTGGCGCGTCGTGCACTCGGACACCTCGCCCACGCGCTGTCCTGGGCCGGGAGGCTGCGCGAGACTGATGACGTGCTCGCCCAGCGCCTGGAGCTCATCGACGAAGGATCATGGGCCAGCTACGCCGGCGGGAGCGCGGCCACGGCCGCAGCCTTCGCCGCCTACTGGCGTGACGACCAACCGCAGGCGATCGCTGCCGCGCAGCGCGCGATCCGCAGCGGAGGAGCGGCGATCTCGTTCCCCGGTGCCGCACGCATGCTCTACGCCTTCGCCGCAGCCGCCTCGCGAGATTCCGCAGCGTGTCAGCGTGCCGCGCGGGAGGTGCAGGGGCTCCCCACCGAGACGTTGCAGGGCGTGGAGTGGCAGGCATTCCGGCACGCCTCGTTCGCCGCGCTGAACGAGGCAGCGGGTCGCCGCGAGCCGGCGCTCAAGATCGTCGCCCTGTACGAGAACGCGACGAACCTTCCGCTGATCACCGTCGTCCTCGCCGGAATCGCATCGCGCTCCGGGAACTCCCGCCAGGCTCTGCAGATGCTGCGTCGGATCGAGCCCTTCGAGTCGATCTCATATGTGCGCGTCTCGAGGTTGCTGGCCGAGGCCGTCGTCGTCTGGCGGGAGGATCGTCGCGCGCAGGCGCGTGGGCTCGTGGAGCAGGCGCTCGAGATCGCCGCTCCCGAGGACCTGCGCCGTCCGTTCGCCGCCGGTGGACTCGATGCTCGCCAGATGCTCGCCGAGCATCTGGCCTGGGACACCCCGTATGAGGCCTTCCTCACGGCGTGCCTCACACCGCGCGAGGCCGACGGCCCGCTGCAGTCCCTGTCCGATCGAGAGCGCGAGGTGTTCTCGAACCTGCGCAGCACCCGGACCATGCAGGAGATCGCCGATGCGATGGGCGTCTCCATCAACACGGTCAAGACGCATCAGCGGGCGATCTACCGCAAGCTCGGTGTCGCATCACGCCGCGAGGCGGTCAGGCTCTACGCCTGACCGCCTCGCGGTGCTGACTCGGCCTGGTTCAGCCCAGGAGCTTCGCCTTCGCCGCCGCGAACTCGTCGTCCGAGAGCACGCCGGCGCTGTGCAGATCGGCGAGTTTCAGCAGCTGCGTCGTGACGTCGACCGCCGGAGCCGCCGGAACCGCGGCGACAGGAGCCGGCGCCGCGGCTGCCTGGGCTGCCGCGGCCGCCTGCGCTGCCTGATCCAACTGCTGCTGCTGAAAGGCGGCCGCGGCCTGCTGCTGCTCGGCGGCGGCGCGCCTGTTCATCTGCCGGTTCTCCATGGCGTTCGCCGTGCCGGCGACGACCGCTGTCCGTGCCGCGAGACCGACGAGTCCCGGGCGTCCCACACGTCTGATCATGATGATGCTGCTCCTCTCTCGGACTACTCGTCCGAGGCCATTCCCACGATTGTGTTGACGACGGATGCGGGGATGCGCTCCGTCGCGATGACGACGCTGCCGTCTTCGGCGAGCTGTTCGGCGAGCTCACGCGCCCAGAGCAGTTCGAAGGCGACGACGGCGGCTGCGCCACCGGCCGGGACGCCCTCAGCGAGTTCCGCCAGGTCGTCCTCGCCGGCCAGGCCGGGCAGGTGCACGACGAGGTCCGCGAGTTCGTACGCCTCGACGTCGATCTCCTCGTACTTCACTTCGCCGCGCTCGCTCTTGGAGACCACGACGAAGTCGAGCAGGCGCACCACGCCCGCGCGGATCTGCGCGGCGAGGGCGTGCAGGAGCTCCGGAGAGGGAGACGGCGAGGCCAGGGAGATCACATTCAGCTCGACGGGGCCGTACTGCTCCGGCGAGATGGAGCCTTGATTGGTCATCATGCGCTCATGCTCGCACCTGTGCATCGGGTCCGGCCACTCGCTCATCCCGGACGGGTGAGCCGATCAGGCCGCGCCGACTCCGAAGAGCATTCCGAGCACGTAGGTCACCGCGGCTGCGCCGAACCCGATGGCCAGCTGACGCAGACCACGTCGCAGCGGCGGACCACCGGAGAGGATGCCGACCATCGCGCCTGTGCTGAGCAGTGCGATGCCGACCAGGACCAGCGCGACGACGATGGCCGTCGTTCCCTGCAGTCCGAAGATCCACGGCAGCACCGGAATGATCGCGCCTGAGGCGAACAGCAGGAAACTGGAGATCGCGGCCGTCCAGGCGCTGCCGACGATCTCGTGGTCCTCACCCGGCGAGTGCACCCCGATCGGGCCCGTCGCGGCACGGCGGGCACCGGCCTGGGCGGCGCGCACGATGCGCTCGGCGCGCTGCAGCGCCTCATCCTGATCCATGCCTCTCGCCCGGTAGACCAGCGCCAGCTCGTTCGCGTCGATGTCGAGATCGCCCGCCGCCGCATCCGCGTCGTCGTTGTCCTCCGTGGCGGCGAGCAGCTCGCGCTGCGAGCGCACCGAGACGAACTCCCCCGCGCCCATCGAGAGCGCGCCCGCGAGCAGGCCCGCGATGCCGCTGAACAGCACGAAACCGCTGCTGACCCCTGTCGCACCGATGCCGAGCACCAGCGCAAGGTTGGACACCAGGCCGTCGTTGGCGCCGAAGACTGCGGCGCGAAAGGAGCCGGACAATCGGCGACGGCCGCGCGCTGCCAGCCCCCTGACCACCTCGTGGTGCACCTTCTCGTCAGCGCGCATCGCCGGCGTGGCGTACACCTCGGTGTCGTAGGGCGACCGGGCCTCGGCGGACTGGGCGAGCGCCAGCACGAAGATCGACCCGAAGTGCTTGGCCATCCAGCCGAGCATCCGAGAGCGGGCTCCTGCGCGCGGCAGCCTCGTGGGCTCCTCCCCCAGCAGGTCGAGCCAGTGCTGCTCGTGCCGCCGCTCGGCGTCGGCGAGGGACAGCAGGATCTCCCGCTCCTCGCCGGTGCGGCGGCCGGCCAGACCCAGGTACACCGCGCCCTCCGCGCGCTCCTCGACGAGGTAGCGCGCCCAGCGCTTCCTGTCAGCGGACGTGGGCATTGGCGCGGGCGCGGTCATGGAACCTCCGGTCGAAAGGGAACACCCCACGCTATCCGCGCGGACGCCGCAGAACCGCACGGATCCGCGGATTCAGAGCATTTCGGGCCCCCGAAGCTCCGTCGTCTCGTCGCTGCGCCACGGGCTCAGGGAACCGCTCAGGAGCGGACCCTCTTGCGGAGCACCTCGATGCGCGCCTGCAGCTGAGTGACCGTCGCCTGAGCGACGGCGGGCCCGCCGCACACGCGGCGCAGTTCGGCGTGCACCGCTCCATGCGGCTCACCGCTCTGCCGCGCGTACAGGCCGACCAGGCTGTTCAGCAGCTGGCGCTGCTCGCGCAGCGTGCGGTGCAGCGGTGCTGGCAGCGTCGTGGTCACCTCTGGACCCGCCTGTGCCTCGCGGGCCTCGCGCAGCTTCGACTGGCGAGCGCTTCGCTGCATGAGCAGTTCGTGCACGTGCTCGGGTTCGAGCAGGCCGGGTAGCCCGATGAACTCCTCCTCCTCGAGAGACCCCGGTTCGGCGAGCTGGCCGAAGTCCTTGCCCTCGAACACCACCCTGTCGAAGTGCGCGATGGACGAGATCGCCTGATAACTGAACTCCTGCGTGAGCGCGTCGGACGCCTCGTCCTCGCGATTGGCGCTCTCCAGCAGCGAGTCGTCGAGACCGTCGTCATCCTTGTCCCCGCGGTCCAGAGCGTGGTCGCGCTGACGCTCCATCTCGTTCGCGAGGGTCATCAGCACTGGCACATTGGGCAGGAAGACGCTGGCGGCCTCGCCACGGCGCCGTGCCCGCACGAAACGCCCGATCGCCTGTGCGAAGAACAGCGGCGTGGACGATGAGGTGGCGTACACGCCGACCGCGAGCCGCGGCACATCGACGCCTTCCGACACCATTCGCACCGCCACCATCCAGCGACGGTCGTTCTCGCTGAACTTCTCGATCCGCTCCGAAGCCGAGGCATCGTCGGAGAGCACGATCGTGGGCTGCTCCCCCGTGATGCTGTGCAGGATCTTCGCGTAGGCGCGCGCGACTGTCTGATCGGTGGCGAGCACCAGCCCGCCGGCATCCGGCACGTGATGGCGTATCTCGGTGAGCCGGCGATCCGCCGCGGACAGCACGGCCGGCATCCACGCGCCCTCAGGGTCGAGAGCCGTGCGCCACGCTTGCGACGTGATGTCCTTGGTGTTGTCCTGCCCCAGGTGCGCCTCGAGCTCGTCGCCCGCGCTGGTGCGCCAGGTCATCTTGCCGGAGTACATGTGGAACAGCACCGGGCGCACGACGCCATCCGCCAGCGCACGGCCGTAGCCGTACCGGTAGTCGGTCACTGAGACGCGCGATCCGGACTCGTCCGGGTGGTACTCGACGAACGGGATCGGTGCGGTGTCGCTGCGGAAGGGAGTTCCGGACAGCAGCAGCCGGCGCTTTGCGGGGCCGTAGGCGTCGCGGATGGCGTCGCCCCAGCTCAGAGCGTCCCCGCCGTGATGCACCTCGTCGAGGATCACGAGCGTCTTCGCGTCCTCGGTGAGGTGCCGGTGCACCGACGACTTCGCGGCGACCTGCGCATAGGTGACGACCACGCCGTGATAGTGACGCGCCGGCGCCCAGTGGCTGTTGCGGAACCGCGGATCGAGACGGATGTGCACTCGGGCCGCGGCATCCGCCCACTGCGTCTTCAGGTGCTCGGTCGGGGCGACCACGATGACGCGGTTCACTTCGCCCATCCGCAGCAGCTCCACGGCCAGCGTCAGAGCGAAGGTCGTCTTGCCCGCACCGGGGGTCGCGGCGACCAGATAGTCGCGCTGATCGCGCTGGAAGTAGTCCTCCAGCGCCTCGCGCTGCCAGGCGCGCAGTTTGTCCGCTGTTCCCCACGGAGCACGCTGTGGGAAAGACGGGGAGAGCATTCCCTCAACGATAGTCGAGCCCGCCGACATCGCCCGCGCACCGGGTAGGCTCGCATGCGGCGCGCCCGGCATCCCGGGGCGCGCTCTGCGTGAAGGAGAGTTCGATGGTCGACCAGGAATCGTCCCGCACCCCGTACATCGCCAACGAGGGCGCTCATCCGTGGCACCGGTTCGTCGCCATCGGCGATTCGTTCACCGAGGGCATCGGCGATCCCGATCCGAGCGCGCCGGGCGGACACCGCGGCTGGGCGGACCGCACCGCGGAGGTGCTCGCCCGGCAGGTGGACGACTTCGCGTACGCGAACCTCGCGGTGCGTGGCAAGCTCATCGCGCAGATCGTGGCCGACCAGATCGAGCCCGCGGTGGCGCTGAAGCCCGACCTCATCTCGATCTGCGCGGGCGGCAACGACGTGATCCGTCCCGGCACCGACCCGGACGACATCGCGAGGCAGCTCGACGGCGCGGTCGGGCGCCTCTCCGCCAGCGGTGCGGCCGTCGTGCTGTTCACCGGGATCGACACCGGCTTCACTCCGGTGTTCCGTGCGTTCCGCGGCAAGGTCGCGATCTACAACGAGAACGTGCGCGCTATCGCCGACCGGTACGACTGCATCGTCGCCGATCAATGGGCGCTGAAGGTCGTGCAGGATCCCCGGTTCTTCGATGACGACCGCCTGCACTACAACGCGCTCGGCCACCACGAGGTCGCGCGGATGGTGCTGCGCGCTCTGAACGTGCCCAACGACCTGCAGGCGATGCAGCCCGATCCCGTGCCGGTGCGCACCTGGCGCGAGGCCCGCGCCGAGGACATCGGCTGGGCGCGCGAGCACCTGGTGCCCTGGGTGCTGCGCAGACTGCGCCACCAGTCCTCCGGCGACCACGTCGAGGCCAAGCGGCCCGAGCCCGCACCGGTGGTCCTTCCGAGCGATCCCGCCGCCTGAGCGGCGGGCAGACCGGGCCTCAGCGCAGGTTCGGCCTCAGCGGAGGTTGGGATTGAGCGGCAGCTCGATCGCGCCGGTCTCCCCGGTCTGCCGCGCCATCGGCACGCGCCTGCCGAGCACCTGCGCGACGACGTCGTGCGCGATCTTCGGCGCGGTGAGCCCCGCGTCTTCGAGGATCTGCTCCCTGGAGGCGTGATCGATGTACGCGTCCGGCACCCCGAGCTCATCGACGGCGGTGTCGACGCCGGCCTCGCGCAGCACCTGACGCACGCGTGTGCCGATGCCGCCGACGCGGATGCCGTCCTCCATCGTGATCACCAGGCGATGCCTTGCGGCGAGCTCGACGATCGACGGCTGCACCGGGATCGCCCAGCGCGGGTCGATGACCGTCGCGCCGATGCCCTGTGCACGCAGTCGCTGCGCGACATCCAGTGCCATCGAGGCGAACGGGCCGATGCCGATCAGCAGCACGTCCTCGGTCTCGTCCCGGGCCAGAACGTCGACGCCGTCGTGCAGGCGCTCGAGAGCGGGGATGTCGTCGGGCGCCGCGCCCTTCGGATACCGGATGACGGTCGGCGCATCATCGACGGCCACCGCCTCTTCCAGCACCTCCTGCAGGCGTGCGCCGTCACGCGGCGCGGCGATGCGGATGCCGGGGACGATCTGCAGCATCGACAGATCCCAGATGCCGTGATGGCTCGGTCCGTCGGGGCCGGTCACGCCCGCACGATCGAGCACGAATGTCACGCCCGCCTTGTGCAGGCCGACATCCATCAGGACCTGATCGAGCGCGCGACCCATGAACGTCGCGTAGATCGCGACAACCGGATGCAGGCCGCCGAAGGCGAGTCCGGCGGCGGAGGCCACCGCGTGCTGCTCGGCGATGCCCACGTCGTAGACCCGATCGGGGAAGCGCTCGGCGAAGGGGGCGAGTCCGGTCGGGCGCAGCATCGCCGCGGTCATCGCGATGACATCGTCATGCCGGGAGCCGACGTCGACCAGCGCGTCGGCGAACACATCGGTCCAGGCATGACCGGACGACTTCGCCAGAGAGCCGCCCGTCTTCGGGTCGATGCGCCCCACGGAGTGGAACTGGTCGGCCTCGTCGTCGAGCGCGGGCTGATAGCCGCGGCCCTTCTCGGTGATGACGTGCACGATGACCGGCGCGCCGAAGCCCTTGGCGAGCTGCAGCGTCTCCTGAAGAGCGGCGATGTCATGCCCGTCCACAGGTCCGAGGTACTTGATGTCGAGGTTGGAGTACAGCGCGGCGTTGTTCGTGAACCGGCTGAGGAATCCGTGCGTGCCGCCTCGGACGCCGCGGAACAGCGCGCGCCCGAAGGGCCCGAAAGCGCGGAACAGGCGATCCGACTTGTGGTGCAGGTCACGATAGGCCGCGGCCGTGCGGACGCGGTTCAGGTAGCGCGACATCCCACCGATCGTCGGTGCGTAGGAGCGACCGTTGTCGTTGACGACGATGACCAGGTTCCGGTCGTTGTCGTCGGAGATGTTGTTGAGCGCCTCCCAGGTCATGCCGCCGGTGAGCGCGCCGTCTCCGACAACGGCGACGACGTGCCGGTCGGCACGTCCCGTCGCGGTGAGCGCGCGTGAAACGCCGTCGGCCCAGCTCAGAGAGCTGGAGGCGTGCGAGGACTCCACGACGTCGTGCGGGCTCTCCGCGCGCTGCGGATAGCCTGCAAGTCCCCCGCGCGAGCGCAGTTCGCTGAAGTCCTGGCGGCCGGTCAGGAGCTTGTGCACGTAGGACTGATGCCCGGTGTCGAAGATGATCGGGTCGTCCGGCGATGAGAACACCCGGTGCAGGGCGATGGTCAGCTCGACGACGCCGAGATTCGGGCCCAGGTGGCCGCCGGTCCGCGCGACGTTCTCGATGAGGAAGGCGCGGATCTCGGTGGCCAGCTGGTTCAGCTGCTCAGGCGAGAGCCGATCGAGATCTCGGGGTCCGGTGATGCTCGGCAGGATCGGCATCGACGCTCCTCTTCGACTCGGTGCGACGTTCCGCGCGGTGGCGCGGACGCCTCATATTCTATCCGGCGACCTGAACGTCGGCGGGGACGGGACGGGGCCCGGACGGAGAACCGTCCGGGCCCCGCGACTGCGTGTGGATCAGACCAGCGAACGCAGCACGTACTGCAGGATGCCGCCGTTGCGGTAGTAGTCCGCCTCACCGGGGGTGTCGATACGCACCACGGCGTCGAACTCGACGACCTGCTTGCCCTCGGGCGAGAACTCGCTCGGGGTGGCCGTGACCTTGACGGTCTTCGGCGTGGTGCCCTCGTTGAGAGCGGTCAAGCCCGTGATCGAGATGATCTCGGTGCCGTCGAGGCCGAGCGACTCCCAGGTCTCACCCTGGGGGAACTGCAGCGGGACGACGCCCATTCCGATGAGGTTCGAGCGGTGGATGCGCTCGAAGCTCTCGGTGATGACCGCCTTGACGCCGAGCAGGTTCGTGCCCTTGGCCGCCCAGTCGCGCGACGAGCCGGAGCCGTACTCCTTGCCGCCGAGCACCACCAGCGGGGTGCCCTGGGCCTGGTAGTTCATGCACGCGTCGTAGATGAACGCCTGCGGACCGCCGGGCTGGGTGAAGTCGCGCGTGTAGCCGCCCTCGATCTGCTGACCGTCGTTGACGGCCTTGACCAGCGTGTTCTTCAGGCGGATGTTCGCGAATGTGCCTCGGATCATCACCTCGTGGTTGCCACGACGCGAGCCGAAGGAGTTGAAGTCCTTGCGGTCCACGCCGTGCTCGGTGAGGTACTGCGCGGCCGGCGTGCCCGGCTTGATCGCACCCGCGGGCGAGATGTGGTCGGTGGTGACCGAGTCGCCCAGAGCGGCCATCACGCGCGCGCCGGTGATGTCGGCGACCGGGGTGAGCTCCATGGTCATGCCGTCGAAGTACGGCGCCTTGCGCACGTACGTCGAGTCGTCGTCCCACTCGAAGATCGGGCCGGTCGGCGTCGGCAGGCTCGTCCAGCGCTCGTCGCCGTCGAAGACGGTGGCGTACTGGTTGATGAACTGCTCGCGCGAGATCGACGAGTCGATAATCTCCTGCACCTCTTCCGAGGTGGGCCAGATGTCCTTCAGAAAGACGTCGTTGCCCTCGGTGTCCTGCCCGAGCGCGTCGTTGTCGAAGTCGAAGTGCATCGAGCCGGCCAGCGCGTACGCAATGACCAGCGGCGGGGACGCCAGGTAGTTCATCTTCACGTCGGGGCTGATGCGGCCCTCGAAGTTGCGGTTGCCGGACAGCACGGCGGTGACGGCCAGGTCGTGCTCGTTGACGGCGGCCGAGACCTCGTCGATCAGCGGACCGGAGTTGCCGATGCAGACCGTGCAGCCGTAGCCGACGGTGTAGAAGCCCAGGCCCTCGAGGTCGGCGGTCAGGCCCGACTTCTCGTAGTAGTCGGTGACGACCTTGGAACCCGGAGCCAGAGTGGTCTTGACCCAGGGCTTCTGCTTCAGGCCCTTCTGCAGAGCCTTGCGGGCCACCAGACCGGCGGCGACCATCACGGACGGGTTCGAGGTGTTGGTGCACGAGGTGATCGCGGCCAGCGTCACGGCGCCGTTGTCGAGGATGTAGTCGTCACCGGCGGGCGAGGTGACCGGAACCGGCTTCGACGCGTTGGCGGGTGCACCGCTGTTGATATGCACCGGACGCGTGGTCACGGTCTCCTCACCGGGCACCTGGCCCGGGTCGGATGCCGGGAACGAGTGCTTCGACTCGAGATCGGCGAGCTCGTCACTGGTCGACGGCGTGGCGTAGTTCAGGATGTCCTTCTCGAACTGCTCCTTCGCCTCTGACAGCAGGATGCGGTCCTGAGGGCGCTTCGGGCCGGCGATCGAGGGCACCACGGTGCCCAGGTCCAGCTCGAGGTACTCGCTGAAGACCGGCTCGTTCGCGGCGTCGTGCCACAGGCCCTGCGCCTTGGAGTAGCTCTCGACCAGGGCGACGGCCTCGTCGGTGCGACCGGTGAGGCGCAGGTAGTCGAGGGTGACGTCGTCGACCGGGAAGATCGCGGCGGTCGAGCCGAACTCCGGCGACATGTTTCCGATGGTCGCACGGTTGGCGAGGGGAACGGATGCCACTCCGGCGCCGTAGAACTCGACGAACTTGCCGACCACGCCGTGCTTGCGCAGCTTGTCGGTGATGGTGAGCACGACGTCGGTCGCGGTGACGCCCGCGGGGATCTCGCCGGTGAGCTTGAAGCCCACCACGCGCGGGATCAGCATGGACACGGGCTGGCCGAGCATCGCGGCCTCGGCCTCGATGCCGCCGACGCCCCATCCGAGCACGCCGAGACCGTTGACCATCGTGGTGTGCGAGTCGGTGCCGACCAGCGTGTCCGGGTAGGCGCGCAGCACGCCGTCGACGGTGCGGTCGTAGATCACCTTGGCCAGGTGCTCGATGTTCACCTGGTGGACGATGCCGGTGCCCGGCGGGACGACCTTGAAGTCGTCGAACGCGGTCTGGCCCCAGCGCAGGAACTGGTAGCGCTCGCCGTTGCGCTCGTACTCGATCTCGACGTTGCGCTGCAGCGCGTTCTCGGTGCCGAAGAGGTCGGCGATGACCGAGTGGTCGATGACCATCTCGGCGGGCGAGAGCGGGTTGATCCTGCTCGGGTCGCCGCCGAGGGCGGTGACCGCCTCGCGCATGGTGGCGAGGTCGACGATGCAGGGCACACCGGTGAAGTCCTGCATGAGCACGCGTGCGGGCGTGAACTGGATCTCGGTGTTGGGCTCGGCCGTGGCATCCCACGAACCGAGAGCCTCGATCTGCGCCTTCGTCACGTTCTTGCCGTCTTCGGTGCGGAGCAGGTTCTCGAGCAGCACCTTCAGGCTGAACGGGAGCTTCTCGTGCCCGGCGACGGTGTCGATCCGGAAGATCTCGTAGTCGGTGCTGCCGACTGTCAGGGTGCTCTTCGCACCGAAGCTGTTCACCGTGGACACGTATCCGTCTCCTTCTTATGGGATGGGAGCGACAGGCGATTCCATCTTGCTCGCCGTGCACATGCCATGGCTAGCAAGGCGGGCCTTACCAGTCTGCGCCGCCGCGCGCATTGGCGGAAGCGTGAGATTTATCTTGATGTCAAGATAAATCTAGCACTATTCAGAGGTGGATTCCTCTGCCACGCCGACCGCGCGGTCCTTTGGATAGAGGGCGCGTGCGACGAGCCAGGTGACGGCGACGAGCGGGGCGAACAGCGGGAGCCCCATCACGATCTTGAGCGTGCCGAGCAGCGCGACGTCGCCTGCGAAGTACAGCGGCAGCTGCACTGCGAGGCGTGCGAAGAACACCGCAGCCCAGGCGATGCCCAGCCAGAAGAAGGTGCGCCGCTTGCGCCTGTCCTTGCGCCAGGCGAGGCCGTCACCCATCAGATACCCGACGAGCAGGCCGATCAGCGACCAGCCCACGAGCGCCGTGATCAGATAGGCGGATCCGTAGAGTGCGTTGGTGAGGAAGCCCGGGACGAAGTTGTCCTGGCCGCGCCCCGTCCACAGCGCAAGGGCAGCGGCCGCGCCGGCCGCGATCAGACCGCCGAAGGCGGCGCTCGCGGGCGAACGCTGGATCAGCCGGGTGGCCGTGAACACCGCCGCCAGGCCGACGGAGGTGACCAGCGAGATCCACAGCGGCTCGGGCCTCAGCGTGTACACGATGACGAACACCAGCCCGGGAAGGACCGATTCGACCACCCCGCGCCATCCGCCCATCGCGCGCCACACCACGTGGCCCGTGGTCGTGCTCCGGTCGGCGTCCAGGCCCATCCGACGGGCCGCGTCCCCGAAGGCCGCGCCCAGCACGTCGGACGCGGGCTCGCCCTGCTCGGCGTCGTCCGGTTCGGCGCGGTCGCTCACACCGTGCCCGGCGTCGAGGGCATCCGCAGCGGGATGAGATCGCGCGGCGGCATCGGCGATGCGCCCCGGACCACGACGATCGAGCGGAACAGGTCCTCGACCTGCTCGGCAGCCTGGGGGTCGGACGCCGCGGCTCCACCGATCACGCCGCGCAGGAACCAGCGCGGCCCGTCGACGCCGACGAAGCGGGCCAGGCGGAGGCCCGAGCCCTCTGCCGCGGTGCCGGGCACCTCGGCGAGTAGCTCCTTGCCGAGCGTGCCCTCGCGCTCTTCGGCGCGACCACCCTGCGAGCGGATCTGGTCGCGCAGCTGCACGCGAGTCTCGTCCCACAGCCCACGCGTGCGCGGGGCGGCGAACGGCTGCACCTGAAGCGAGGAGTCCGCGTAGTCGAGGCCGACGGCCACGATGCGCTTGGACTGCTCCTCGACCTCGAGGCGCAGGTTCAGGCCCTCGCGGGGCAGCACCTTGATGCCACCGAGGTCGATGTACGGGCGGACCGGGTTCGCCTCGGAGTCATCGAAGGGACCGGCCGTCGCACGGTCGGCGGGTGCGGACTTCACTGCGTCCGCGCCGTTCTCAAGCTCGTTGTTGTCAGTCATCGTTCTCCCTGGGTGTACCCGGTCGAGCCGAAGCCGCCGTCTCCGCGGACGCTCTCGGGCAGTTCGTCCATCGGGATGAAGTTCGCGCGAGTCACGGGCATGACGATCAGCTGCGCGATGCGGTCTCCGACCGCCACATCGTACGCGCTTCGGCTGTCCGTGTTGAGCAGACTCACCTTGATCTCGCCCCGGTAGCCGGCGTCGACGGTCCCCGGGGAGTTCACGACGGTGATCCCGTGCTTGGCGGCCAGGCCGCTGCGCGGCACGACGAAGGCGGCGTAGCCCTCGGGCAGCGCGATGCGCACGCCGGTGCCGATCAGGGCCCGCTCCCCCGGCTCCAGACGGATGGCCTCGGTGGAGACGAGATCGGCTCCGGCATCGCCCGGATGCGCGTAGCCGGGCGTCTGGGCGGCGATAATGGGGACGTCCACGGAATCGGTCACCTGACGAGGCTAATGCAGATGAACACCCCCGCTACACGTCCCCGCTATCGGGAGCGCCTGACGCCGAGCCTGTGGATGCTGATCACGATCGCACTGGCCGGCCCGATGGTCGCACTGGTGTTCGTGCCGATCGGCGCGACGCTCGCACTCGTGCTCGGCGGCGGCGTCTCGCTGCTGCTCGTGACCGCCAGCATCCTGCTCTCCCCCGTCGTCGAGGTCGACGGCCGTGTGCTGCGCGCGGGGCGCGCACACATCGATGCGCACTGGCTGGCGGATGCAGAACAGCGCACCGGCGAGGACGCGCGCCGCGCCCGGGGCCCGGAGCTGCCCCGCGACGGGTGGCACCTGCTGCGCGGCGGCATCGACGGCGTGGTCGTCGTCACGCTCTCCGATCCGGACGACCCGCACCGCACCTGGACGATCTCATCCCGGACGCCGGACCGTCTCGCCGCCGCCATCGGCGCAGCCCACCGGGAAACAGAACGCGCCCCGATCTGACGATCGGGGCGCGAAGGGCGTGCTGCCGTCAGGCGGCGCATTCCTTGCAGATGGGGCCCTCGGGGCCCTCGTGGTCGAGCTGCGAGCGATGCTTCACCAGGAAGCAGCTCATGCAGGTGAACTCGTCCTGCTGAGCGGGGAGCACGACGACGTCGAGCTCGACATCAGACAGGTCCGCACCGGGAAGCTCGAACCCGGTGGGGTTGTCCGAGTCCTCGTCGTTGCTGGAGCCGGCACGATTGTCCGGCACGCGCTCCTTCAGGGCTTCGATCGACTCGGAGTCGTCTTCGCTCTTGCGGGGCGCGTCGTAGTCGGTTGCCATGCGGGAAATCTCAACTTTCACAATGATGTGTGGGGTCACCGTCGGGTGTGCGGCGGCCATAGTTTGCACGACCTCGGATGATTTCGCAAATATCCGGGGACGCGACCGGGAAAACTCACGGCGCGCCCACGGTATTCCCAGGGCCTATGCGTGCGCCGTGACACCATGAACGCACACCCATCCTGAGGGGCATTCGCATGGAAAACGTCACCATCGTCGGCGCCGAGTCCGGCGTGCTCGTGCTCGCCACCGAGTCGGGCGAGCGCTTCGCGCTCCCCATCGACGACCTCCTTCATCGCGAGATCCGCCGCGCGTCGAGGGACGCCGACGCGGCGCCCGCACGCCTCGCGGCGAGCCCTCGCGACATCCAGACCCAGATCCGCGCCGGTCTCTCCGCCGCCGAGGTCGCCGAGCTGCTCGGCGTGAGCGTCTCCGACGTGGAGCGCTTCGAGGGGCCGGTGCTCGCCGAGCGCGAGCACATCGTCGGGCAGGCGCTGGCCGTTCCCGTGCTGATCGGCAGCGAGGTCGAGCCCGATGCGCAGCCGACCTTCGGCTCCGCGATCCGCGCGAAGCTCTCGGATGCGCAGGCGAGCGACGAGCGCTGGGCGAGTTGGAAGGAGGAGACCGGGTGGGTCGTCAAGCTCGCCTTCGTCTCCGAGGACGTCGAGCACGATGCGCGGTGGAGCTTCGATCCTCGCCGCAGTCTGCTCTCCCCTCTGAACGCCGACGCCACGCAGCTCTCTCGCCAGGGTTCTCTGCCCGAGGGGCTGATCCCGCGCCTGCGCGCGGTGGAGACCGAGAAGACCTCCCCGTACAAGGACGAGTCCCGCTTCGACTCCGGAGCATTCGGACCGCGCCTGGTGCCGGCCCCCGAGATCACCGACATCGACCTCGAGGACGAGGGCCCCGTACGTGCACCGGCCGCGGTTCAGGACGCCGCGGCGCGTCACGCGCCCGCCGACTCGCAGACGAGCGCGGAGACGGCCGATCTGCTCGAGGCGCTGCGCCGCCGCCGCGGCCAGCGTGAGACCGCTCCCGCACTCGACGAGGGTGAGAGCGAGGATGCGAACGAGACGGGCCCCATCGCCCTGTTCGAATCACTCGAAGAGGAGGAGGCGCCCGCCGTTCCCGTCGAGCAGCCCGAGCCCGATCGCAATGCGCGTCGCGGCCGGCGCGGCGCCATGCCGTCCTGGGACGAGATCGTCTTCGGCGCCCGCACCGACGAGTGATCAGGCGGCGTAGCCGCCGAACCGCAGATACGGCACCTGCCACTCCTCCGGAGTGAGCGCGCCGTGCTGGCCGACCATCGTCCGTCCGCGCTGATCCTCGGCTTCACCGTCGTAGAGCGCCCGGTTGCCACGAGCAATCGCGAGCACGTCCCCGATGCGCGCGCGGGCCGCCTCAGAGACCGCAGGACCGAACAGCCCTGCGGAGATCGCCTCGTCCCTGGACAGGACGTCTGCGAGGCCCTCGAGGTCACGACGCCACCGGCTGAGGACGCCCGAGCCACTCCCATCGGGTTCGAGGTAGACGTGCAGCATCCGCGGCTCTCCCCCGATGTGCCGCACGCCGTCGTGCCAGCCATCCGATTCGTCGAGGACCACCTGTCGATGCGCGGGTACGTCGACCATGCCGTGGTCGGCCGTTACCAGCACACCCACGCCTGACGGGACCGCGGGTCGGAGTGCGGCATCGATGTCCTCGAGGGCGGCGACCCACTCTGCGGAGTCCACGCCGTGCTTGTGCCCGGCCTTGTCGGCCTCGGGCAGGTAGCAGTACACCAGCGACCCGGGGTTGCTCTCGGCGAGCCCCCACGCGGCCTGCACGCGCTCAGCGGCCGTCTTCGCCGGCACGAACGTCGCGCCGCGCAGCGTCGCCTGCGTGAAGCCGCTGTGCGCGTAGGCGGCGATGCCGACGGCGAAGGTGGGACGACCGTCCGTCGCGGCGCGCTCGAAGATCGTCTGCTGCGACTGCCAGGTCAGGGGGTCGATCCCCGCGCCCTCCCATTCGGAGAGCTGGTTCACGAGCACGTCACGATGGGGATCGCGCACACGGTAGCCGACCAGGCCGTGCGCACCGGGCATCTCGCCGGTGAGCAGCGTCGTCAATGCCGCAGCGGTCGTCGTGGGGAACACGGATGCCGCGGCATCCTTCTTGCCCATCCCGGCGGTGAGCGTGCGCGCATGCCCGGCGTGCGCGCGCAGCGGGAGCGCCCCGAGACCATCGACCACCACGAGCACGGCCGATGTCACAGGACGCAGCGCCTGGGACTCTCCGCGCAATGAGGCGAGCAGGTCGGGCGCCACCCCGGCGATGCTGCGCGACTGCGCGGGTCCGGCCGGTAGCATGAGAGTCATCGTCGCCAGTCTTTCACAGGCGGCGGCGCTGAATTCGTTGCCCAGGAAGTCACAGCCGAAAACAACATGGCCCGATCCACTCCTCCCGAACCGGTCGACGAGCGCATTCAGGACATCGATCTCTCGCAGGAGATGCAGGGATCGTTCCTGGAGTACGCCTACTCGGTGATCTACTCCCGCGCTCTCCCCGACGCCCGCGACGGCATGAAGCCCGTCCAGCGACGCATCCTCTACCAGATGGCCGAGATGGGCCTCCGCCCGGACCGCGGTCACGTCAAGAGTGCCCGCGTCGTGGGCGAGGTGATGGGAAAGCTGCACCCGCACGGCGACTCGGCGATCTACGACGCCCTCGTGCGCCTCGCCCAGGACTTCGCCCTCCGGGTGCCGCTTGTCGACGGGCACGGCAACTTCGGCTCGCTCGACGACGGCCCCGCCGCGTCGCGATACACCGAGGCCCGCCTTGCGGCATCCGCTCTGGCGATGACCGAGAGCCTCGACGAGGACGTCGTCGACTTCGTGCCGAACTACGACGGGCAGTTCCAGCAGCCGGCCGTGCTGCCGGCGGCGTTCCCGAACCTGCTCGTCAACGGCGCCAGCGGCATCGCCGTCGGCATGGCGACGAACATGGCGCCGCACAACCTCATCGAGGTCGTCGCCGCCGCGACCCACCTGCTCGAGAACCCGGATGCCTCGACAGAGGACCTGATGGAGTTCGTACCCGGTCCGGACTTCCCCTCGGGTGCCATCCTGATGGGGCTGGACGGGGTCAAGGAGGCGTACACGGATGGCCGCGGCGCATTCAAGCTCCGCGCGAAGACGTCGATCGAGTCGCTCGGTCCGCGCAAGACCGGCATCGTCGTCACCGAGCTGCCCTATCAGGTCGGTCCTGAGCGAGTGATCGCGAAGCTCAAGGATGCCGTGGGCGCGAAGAAGCTCCAGGGCATCAGCGACGTGCAGGATCTGACAGACCGCAAGCACGGTCTGCGCCTCGTCATCACGGTGAAGACCGGCTTCGACCCGGCCGCGGTGCTGGAGCAGCTGTTCCGGCTGACGCCGCTCGAGGACTCGTTCTCGATCAACAACGTCGCCCTGGTCGAGGGACAGCCGCGCACACTCGGGCTCAAGGAGCTGCTGCGCGTCTACCTCGCGCACCGTATCGAGGTCGTCACCCGGCGCAGCCAGTACCGCCTGGCCAGGCGCAACGAGCGCCTGCATCTCGTGCGAGGTCTGCTGCTGGCGATCCTGGACATCGACGAGGTCATCCAGGTCATCCGCTCGTCCGACGACTCCGAGACCGCGCGCACCCGCCTGCAGCAGGTCTTCGAGCTCGACGAGGTCCAGGCCGAGTACATCCTCGAGCTGCGGCTGCGCCGCCTGACCAAGTTCTCCCGTCTCGAGCTCGAGACCGAGCGGGACAAGCTGCTGGCCGAGATCGCCGAGCTGGAGACACTGCTCGGCGACCCCGCGCTGCTGCGCGCGCAGGTCGCTGCTGAGCTGGATGCCGTGGCCGAGACCTTCGGCACGCCTCGGCGGACGCTGCTGCTGAACGCCGCACCGCCGAAGCAGCGCCAGACCAAGTCGGCCGCAGAGCTGCAGATCGCGGACACCCCGACGACGCTGCTGCTGTCGACGACGGGCCGTGCAGTGCGCGTCGACCTTGAGCCGGGGACTGCGATCGCGACCCCCGCACGTCGCAGCAAGCACGACGGGATCGTGGCGCGGCTGGAGACCACGACGCGCAGCGAGATCGGCGCCGTCACCAGCAGGGGGCGGGTCGTCCGCTTCACACCGGTGGACATCCCGGCGGTGCCCGCGACGTCAGTCGGTCTGGGAGCGGGCGTGCGCATCGCCGACTATCTCGGCATCACCGATCGGTCCGAGCGCGTGCTCGCGCTGATCCGCTTCGACGACGAGACGCCACTCGCACTCGGCACGAAGGACGGAGTGGTCAAGCGCGTCGTCCCTTCGGCGATTCCCGTCCGGCCCGAGATCGAGATCATCGGCCTCAAACCGAAGGATGTCGTGGTGGGTGCCGCGCCCGCGACGGATGACACCGAGCTGGTCTTCGTGACCTCCGACGCGCAGCTGCTGCACTTCGCCGCCTCGAACGTGCGCCCGCAGGGTGCCCCGGCAGGCGGCATGGCCGGGATCAAGCTCGGCGGCGGTGCCGAGGTGATCTCGTTCACCGTGGTGTCCTCACCCGAGGACGCCGTGGTGATCACGATCTCCGGCGCCGATTCCGTCCTGGCCGGAACCGACAACGGCCGGGCGAAGGTCTCGCAGTTCTCGGAGTTCCCCGGAAAGGGGCGCGCGACCGGCGGGGTCCGCGCGCACGCGTTTCTGAAGGGTGAGGATCGCCTGCGCCTGGCCTGGGTCGGCGCGGAGCCCCGCGCTCTCGGTGCCGACGGGGCCGCGCGTCAGCTCCCGGAATCCGGGGCGAAGCGCGACGGATCCGGGCAGCCCCTCGACGCCGTGATCGCCTCGGTGGGGACGGCGATCGGCTAGTCGTCGAGCTCGGTGCCGAGCTGTCCCAACCCCTCTGCGATCAGGTCCGCGAGCAGCTGCGCGTGCATCCCCTCTGGATCGAGGTCCGGGTCGAAGCACGTGATCGAGGCGCCCCATGCACGCGGCGCGAGCGCCAGGAGCAGGGTGCGCAACTCCTCCGGTGAGAGGCCGCCGGTGCTCGGGCTGTCGACAGCAGGCATGTACTCGAGGTCGAGGATGTCCGCGTCCACATGCAGCCAGAACCCGCGCTCCAGTCCCGCGGTGCCCAGGAGCCGTGCGATCCCCGCGGCCGCACCGTTGCGGAGCACCTCGGCCGCGGGGATCGTGACCTCGATCGTGTCGCTTACCTCTCGCACGTGGTCGTCGTCCTCCCGGCATCCGAGGTGGGCGGTGCGCCAGGGATCGAAATACGGGCCGCGTCCGTCGATGTCCGCGATCTCCGGAGCGTGCAGGCCGATCGCGGCGGCGAGGTCCTCACCCGCGACCGCGCCGCACGCGGGGTCGTTGCCCGGATGCCGGAAGTCGGTGTGCCCGTCCAGGTGGATCAGCCCTCCTCCTCCGAGCGTGCGCGAGGCAAGACCCGCTCCGAGGAGGATGCTGCAGTCGCCGCCGAGCACGATCGGGACCCGCTGCTCGGCACGCACCGAGACCAGCCGCTGCGCGAGCCGTCTCGAGTGGGCGATCATCGCCTGAAGGTTACGAGGCGATCCCGGCGCCCTGTTCTCATCCTCGACGTAGCGACCGGACAGGACGACTCCCGCGTCCACGGCACCGTCCCGCTGCATGCGCTCATGCAGTCCGGCTTCGCGCAATGCCTCCGGTGCCTTCGAGGCGCCGGGCACCGCGCCACGTTCCGGTGGTCGGAGTCCGAGGTTGGACGGCGCCGAGACGAGTGCGATCATCGCCTCAGTCTGTCAGGCGGAACCGCGCCTGCCAGGGCGTTTCGCTGCGCCACGCGACGTCATGCCCTCGGATCCGTCCTTCGGGTCAGTTCCCCGGAGACGGCTCCCCAGGATGTCGATCGCCGGTCCTTCTGCGATTCGCAGTCCGCGAGCGATCTCCTCCCAGCCCTGTGACGCATAGAACCGTCGCGCGCCGTGCGCCGCGGCGTAGCATCCGAGCACCGCGGTCTCGTGGGGCAGCCCTGTGAGCACCGCTGCCATGAGCAGGCCTGCAAGACCCGAGCGACGATGCTCGGGCTCCACGGCGAGCTCCTCCACCGAGAAGCACTCCTCGCCGAGCCACATGCCACGAGCCCCGGGCTCGAGCGCACCGGCGATGCGGTCGCGCCACCAATCGCCATCCGCGATCCCGGCGCCCATCACCAGTCCGACGACCCTCGCGCCCTCGACGGCGAGGACCAGCCGGAAATCCGGTTTGAGAACCGAGTTCCGATTCACGCGCTCTACGAAGGAGAGTCGGCTCTGCTCGATGTCGTCGCCATACGGCGGTTCGGCGAACACACGCCCGTAGAGATCCGCAGCCTGTCGGAGAGCTTCCGCGTCACCCTCCCAGGCCGCGATCCGGACGCCGGTGGGCGCCGTGTCAGGCCCGACACCGGTTGGTTCCCGCCGCATCCACACATCGATGCCGTCGTCCTCCTCGACGACGAAGCCGTGACGGGCATAGAGCCGCTGGGCGGGTGAGCCGACCAGCACCTGCAGACGAAGCGGCGCGGTCGTCTCGGCCAGCACCGTCGCCAGCACCGCCGTGCCGAGCCCGCGGCCCTGATGCTCGTCGTCGAGATAGAACATCTCGAGCCAGACATCCTCACCCTCTGGACGCAGTGTGATCGTGCCCGCCGTCACGTCGCCGACGAGGATCATTCGGGTATGGGCCGGCGAGAAGTGCTCGACGACGCGCGCCCGTGACTTCTCCGGATCCCAGCCGAGCAGCCGCTCGAGATCGGCGCGCAGGACTCGGGCCTTGAGTGCGACGACCTCCTCGAGATCGTCCGCAGTCGCCGGCCGCAGCCGCAACTCGCTCAGCACCGGCGCGACGACCTCGCTCACGCGTCGATCGACTCGCGGCTCAGCCTGTCGCTCGAGCTCATGATGAACTCGCGACGCGGCGCGACGTCGTTGCCCATCAGCAGCTCGAAGGTGCGCACCGCGGCATCCGCAGCCTCCGCGTCCTCGACGGTGACGCGGCGCAGCAGCCTGCCTGACTTCTCCATCGTCGTGTTCGCGAGCTGATCGGCGTCCATCTCACCGAGACCCTTGTAGCGCTGGATCGGGTCCTGCCAGCGCTTGCCGGACTTCTGCAGCTTGGCGAGCAGCGTGTGCAGCTCGGCCTCGGAGTAGGTGTAGATCGTCTCGTTCGGCTTCGAGCCGGGGTTCATCACGATGACCCGGTGCAGCGGTGGCACCGCCGAGAACACGCGGCCCGCCTCGACGAGCGGACGCATGTAGCGGAAGAACAGAGTCAGCAGCAGGGTACGGATGTGTGCGCCGTCGACGTCGGCGTCGCTCATCAGGATGACCTTGCCGTATCGCGCCTGGCTGAGGTCGAAGGTGCGGCCGGATCCGGCGCCGATGGTCGTGATGATCGCCGCGCACTCGGCGTTGCCGAGCATGTCGCTGACCGACGCCTTCTGCACGTTGAGGATCTTGCCGCGGATCGGCAGCAGCGCCTGGAACTCGCTGTTTCGCGCGTGGCGGGCAGTGCCGAGTGCAGAGTCGCCCTCGACGATGAAGAGCTCCGATTGCGTGACGTCGCTGGATCGGCAGTCCACCAGCTTCGCAGGCAGGGACGACGATTCCAGCGCGCTCTTGCGACGCTGCGTCTCTTTGTGCGCACGCGCCGACACACGGGCCTTCATCTCGGCGACGACCTTGTCCAGCAGCTGGGCGGCCTGGCTCTTGTCGTCGCGCTTGGTGGAGCTGAACCGTGCGGCGAGCTCCTTGCGGACCACCTGGGACACGATCGAGCGCACGGCCGGCGTGCCCAGCACCTCCTTGGTCTGCCCCTCGAACTGCGGCTCGGGCAGGTTCACGGTGAGCACCGCGGTGAGCCCGGCCAGCACGTCGTCCTTCTCGAGCTTGTCGTTGCCGGCTTTCAGCCGACGCGCGTTCTGCTCGACCTGGCCGCGGAGCGACTTCAGAAGCTCCTGCTCGAAGCCCTGCTGATGGGTGCCGCCCTTGGGCGTGGCGATGATGTTCACGAATGACCGCGTTGTCGTGTCGTAGCCGGTGCCCCAGCGCAGCGCGATGTCGACGGCGCACACACGCTCGACCTCGGTCGCGACCATGTGTCCATCGGCCTGCAGCACAGGCACGGTCTCCTTGAACGTGCCCTCGCCCTGGATGCGCCAGGTGTCGGTGACCGGTGCGTCGGCGGCGAGGTACTCGACGAACTCCGAGATGCCCCCCTCGTAGTGGTAGGACGTCTCGTTCATCTCGTCGGCGCGATCATCGCGGACGACCAGTTCGAGCCCGGGGATCAGGAACGCGGTCTGGCGCGCCCGGTTCTCCAGCTCTCCGAGCTGGAATGCCGCGTCCTTCGTGAAGACCTGACGATCCGCCCAGTAGCGGATGCGGGTGCCGGTGGCGCCCTTCGGCGCCTTGCCGACCACGCGCAGCTCGCTCTTCTCCTGGAAAGGCGTGAACGGGGCGTCGGGGCGCTTCTCGCCGCCGGCGTCGTCGAAGAGACCGGGCTCGCCACGGTGGAAGGACATCGCGTAGGTCTTGCCGCCGCGGTCGACCTCGACGTCGAGGCGCTCGGAGAGCGCGTTGACGACGGAGGCGCCGACACCGTGCAGACCACCGGATGCCGCGTACGAGCCGCCGCCGAACTTGCCACCGGCGTGCAGCTTGGTGAAGACGACCTCGACGCCGGTCAGGCCGGTGCGCGGTTCGACGTCGACAGGGATGCCGCGACCGCGGTCATGCACCTCGACGCTACCGTCGGAGTGCAGGAAGATGTCGATCTTCGTGCCGTTACCGGCCACTGCCTCGTCCACCGCGTTGTCGATGATCTCCCAAAGGCAGTGCATCAGACCCGGCGAGCCGTTCGACCCGATGTACATGCCGGGGCGCTTGCGCACCGCTTCGAGCCCTTCGAGGACCTGCAGATGATGGGCGGAGTACTCGGCGGTCACAGTCATCAATTCTATTCGCCGATCCGTCCGGGACTCCGCCGACACTCCCCCATCGCCACGCGCGGTAACGGTTCAGTACGCGCAGAGCGAAACACGCCGTCCCGCGGGCATTGCTCACAGGACGGCGTGGTTGTATTGAGCACGATCACACAGACGTCCGAGCCCGAGGAGGAACCGAGATGAACGCTACGACCGAACGTGACCCGTCCACCGTCGAGTACCGCCTGACGGCCGCCGACCGGTGCGACTCCTGCGGTGCGCAGGCGTACATCGCCGCAGAGGTGAACGGCTCGGAGCTGCTGTTCTGCGCTCACCACGGGCGCAAGTACGAAGAGAAGCTGCGCGCCGTCGCCACAAGCTGGCACGACGAGACCGCGCGTCTCGCCGACGCGGTCTGATCGACCTGCGGTCTGACCGGCTGTCGGTGGTCAGGGCAGCTCGACGCGTCTGACGCGCGGCGTCAGACGCAGCAGGATCTCCTCACCCACGGTGTCGATCCGCTCCGCCAGTGCCGTGGCGTCCTGATCGCCCTGCGCCCCTCGGCCGAACACGGTGACGACGTCGCCGACGGAGGCACCGGGCCAGGCGTCGACGATGCTCGTCATCGCACCGACTTCACGCAGCACGCGTGCACCCGCCGGTGTGCCCACCTCGGCACCCGAGAGAGCCGAGGGCAGGCCGTCGAACGATCCGATGCCGATCTCGACACCGTCCTCGCGCACCGACAGCACCGGCGCGCGCAGCTCGGCCACCGGCTCGACGCCGGGTATCCGCGGCCCGTCTGCCGAGCGGATGCCGTAGCAGAACGCTCCGATGCGGCTCAGTGAGCCCCGCAGGTCCGAGCGCCACCAGGATGCCGCGGAGGCTGTGAGGTGCAGCACCTCTGGTGCTCCCCCGGCGTCACGGAGGGATCGCACCGCGGCTCGGAACTCCGCGGCCGCGTCGTCGTCCTCGGTGTCGCTGGCCTCGGCGAGATGACTCCACACGCCGACCACTGCAAGGATGCCGCGCCGCTCGGCAGCGCGGGCCTCGGCGACGAAGTCGACCCAGTCCTCGGGCCGCACGCCGTTGCGATGCAGGCCGGTGTCGATCTTGAGGTGCACGCGCGCGGCGGTGTGCAGGCGGTCGGCCTGTGCGATCACGCGGCGCAGGTATGGCAGGGTGCCGACGCCGAGGTCGATGCGCGCCTCGATCGCCGCGGCCACCTCGGCATCCGTCGACGTCGCCCAGGCGTAGACACGGGCGTCGTCGCGGCGCGCGCGGATGCGCAGCGCGGACTCGATGTCGTACGACCCGAACCAGGCGACATCCGCGGCGCCGTCCACGGTCCACTCCACTCCGTGACCGTAGGCGTCGTCCTTCATCACGAGCATGAACTCGCTCGGAGCGATCTGTGCACGCACCGCGGCGATGTTGCTCTGCAGCACCGCTCGCGAGACCTCCAGCACCGGCACGCTCATACTCGCCACTCCCGCCTTGAACTCATGCCCGCCACAACGACGAGTTCTCCGACGGTGAGGCCGGTGATCCGCGCCCAGTCCGCCAGAGTCTCCCGGGCGGGGCCGGTGCCGCCGAAGTAGGTCACTTCCGTGCCCTCCGCGGCGCCTGCGCCCTGCAGGTCGACGACGCAGACGTCCATCGCGACTCGTCCGATGATCGGACGCAGCACGCCGTCGATCTCGGCGAGGCCGTGGTTCCCCAGAGCGCGCACGATGCCCTGGGCGTAGCCCCCGGTGACCAGAGCGACAGTCGTATCGGAGGTGGCGCGGTGTGTGTATCCGTAGGAGACCGCGTCACCGGGATACAGCTGCTTGGTCGACATCACGGTGCCGATGAGACGCATGACGGGCGCCGTGCCGCCGCCAGGCAGGCCGTAGAGCAGGTGCGGGTCGATGTCAGGCGTGCCGGCGGTCACTGCATCGATGCCCGCGCTGCGAAGGCCCCGCGCGGTCTCCTCGTCATCGACGAGGACCTGCGGGATGCCGGCGCCGACGACCGTGCGCGCGACCTCGATCACGCCGTGGCCCCAGGCATCCCTGCGCAGGTCCGCGCGGGTGCCGCCCGCGTCCCCCGCCGCCTGAGCTGCGGTCGACAGCGCGGCTCGGGAGAGGACGGCACGCGGCAGCGCACTGTTCGTGGCGGAACTCACCGGATGCACTCCGTCACACCTTGATGGTCTTGAAGCCCTTGTCGCGGGTCGGGCGCATCAGGATCTTGGTGCGCGCGGCCTCGGCGTACTCGTCGAGATGGCTGTGCGTCGCAGAGGCGAGCGTCAGCCCCCGTCGCGCGGCGGCCGCATCCACGAGCACGTCCGTCAGTGCCGGGTTCAGCGGCAGCACCGGGCCCTGCACGTTGCTCGCGAAGGCATTGCCCGCGCGCACGAACTCGCCGCGGCCCTCTTCTCGCGCGTAACTGCCCTGACCGTCGCGGACCGCGCCGTAAGCGGCATCCGCATCGGCCAGAGTCCACTCCGAGGCGTGATCCTCGAAGCCGACCACAGGGCCGTCCGGGGTGTCGACGATGATGTAGCCGACGCGGCGATCGCTGACGCGCGCGACACTGTACGGCAGCACGCCGATCCCTGCGAGCTTCTCACCGTCGGGAGCATCCAGGCCCTCTCCGAGCAGCTCCGCGGAACCTCCGACCGAGAACAGGACGCCACCGTCGGCGACGTACGCCGCGATGCGCTCCTTCCGGGCGATCAGATCGGCGTGCACCCCGCGCAGTGCGGACAGCGGGCCGTTGCCGATCACGAGCACGTCGATCTCAGTGGGAAGCTCCTCGCCGGGGGCGACGAGCACGGTGGTGGTCTCCACGCCGCGAGCGGCGAAGCGCCGCTCGATCGCGCGGACGTTGCCGCGGTCGCCGGTGACACCGAGCTCGACCGGGTACAGCTGGGCGATGGTGACCTGCGTCATCGGCGCGTCTCCTGCTCTTCGCGGCCGAGGATGCGACGGCCAGTCATCATGAGCTCGTAGTTGACGAACCAGATCTGACGGCCCGCCGTGGTCTCGGGGAACGAGCGCATGAGCTCCACGGCCTTCTCCATGTCAGGCTCGACCGTGCCGATCTCCACGCCCGCATAGGCGAGCGCGAGAGCGAGCTGGTGGGCCTTCTCGCCGGTGACCACATCGACCCGCGGCAGCGGGGCGAAGTCCACGTCGTACAGCCACGAGACGTCGGGAGTGCCGTCGTCGATCGCGATGAGCGCACGCTCGGGAGTGCCGTCGAGGGCGTCCAGGTTCATCTGCAGACTGGGCGCGTTCTTGAACATGACGAACTCGACCTGCTCGCCGTCGGGCTTCCCGCGCAGCGGGATGACCTCTCCGCGGCCGTAAGCGGGCGCCATCGTCGCGAACCCTGCGGCCGCGCGACCTGCATCGAACTCGTCGCCCAGCACGCGGGCGGCGACCGTCAGCGCCGCCGCAGCGTCGGCCGCGTAGTGCAGACCTCGCGCGGGCAGCGTGATCCGGGCATCCGTGCCGTCGACGTTCACGACGATGTCGCGACCGGACACCTCGCACACCTCGGCGTAAGCCGCTCTCGTGACGGTGCCGGCGGTGCCGCTGCGAGTGTCTGCAGCGTTGGACAGTCCGTGCGCGGATGCCGCGACGATCTCCTCGGAGATGCCGAAGAACGAGACCGGCGCCTTCATGGCGCCCTCGTCGATCTTCGACAGGTACGGGTCGTCGCGGTTGACCACGACATGACCGGAGGCTCGGGTCGAGGCATCCAGCATCATGTCGGCCACGCGTTCGGTCTCGAAGAAGCGGAACAGCTGGTCGACCTGCACGTTCAGCGACAGGATCACCGACGGCGAGAGCCGATCGGCGAGGTCGGCGGCGTAGCCCTCATCGATCTCGAGGACCGCGACGTCCGCCTTGATCCGGCCGGTGAGCGACGCATCGGCCAGCAGCGCACTCGTCACGCCCTGGGGCAGGTTCGCCCCGGTCGGGTTCGTGAAGACCTTCAGACCGTGCGCGCGCAGCACCTCGCTGACCATGTGGGTGGTCGTGGTCTTGCCGTTCGAACCGAGCACGAAGATCACGCCGTAGCGGAACTGGTCGGCGAGCGTCGGCAGCAGGGACGGCGCCATCCGGTTGGTCAGGTACCCCGGGAACGCCGAGCCGCCACCGCGCAGGCGCGTCGCGAAACGCGCGAGCTTGCCCGCCAGAACCGGAACGATGTACCGGGGCCCCGCCGACCGCGCCTGAGGGGCGGCCGCCATCATTCGAGGTAGTCCCGCAGCGACTGCGAACGGCTCGGGTGACGCAGCTTGGCCATCGTCTTCGACTCGATCTGACGGATGCGCTCACGCGTGACGCCGAACGTGTCGCCGATCTGGTCGAGCGTCTTGGGCTGACCGTCGCCGAGACCGAACCGCATGCGGATCACGCCCGCCTCGCGCTCGGAGAGCGAGTCGAGCAGCTGCTCGAGCTGACGCTGCAGCATGGTGAAGCCCACGGCGTCCGCCGGGACGACGGCCTCGGTGTCCTCGATGAGGTCACCGAACTCGCTGTCACCGTCCTCGCCGAGCGGGGTGTGCAGCGAGATCGGCTCGCGGCCGTACTTCTGCACCTCGATGACCTTTTCGGGGGTCATGTCGAGCTCACGGGACAGCTCCTCGGGGGTGGGCTCGCGGCCCAGATCCTGCAGCATCTGGCGCTGCACGCGGGCAAGCTTGTTGATGACCTCGACCATGTGCACCGGGATGCGGATCGTGCGGGCCTGGTCTGCCATGGCACGGGTGATCGCCTGACGGATCCACCAGGTGGCGTAGGTCGAGAACTTGAAGCCCTTGGTGTAGTCGAACTTCTCCACCGCGCGGATGAGGCCGAGGTTGCCCTCCTGGATCAGGTCCAGGAACTGCATGCCACGACCGGTGTAGCGCTTGGCGAGACTGACCACGAGGCGCAGGTTGGCGCCGAGCAGGTGGCTCTTCGCACGCTGACCGTCGCGGGCGACCCACTGCAGGTCGAGACCCAGCTGGCTGGTCTTCTCGGCCGCGGTCATCACCGACAGCTTCTCCTCGGCGAACAGACCCGCCTCGATCCGCATCGCCAGCTCGACCTCTTCGGCCGCGTTCAGCAGCGCGACCTTTCCGATCTGCTTGAGGTAGTCCTTGACCGGGTCGGCGGTGGCGCCGGTGATCTGGGTCGAGTAGACCGGGACGTCGTCCTCGTCGTTCGAGGTGATGACGATGGCGCCCGTGGGCAGCGGCTCTGTGAAGGCCGGCTTCTTGTCGCCCTCGTCGTCGTCCTCGGCGCTGTCGTCGGTGTGGACGTCCTCGGCGGTGTCGTCGCCCTCGTCGTCGTCCTTCTTCTTGGTGCGCTTCGCTGCAGGCTTCTTCGCAGCGGCCTTCTTGGCGGGCGCGGCCTTCTTCGCCGCGGGCTTCGCGGCAGGCTCTGCGGCGTCGACCGCGTCGACCTCAGCGGGCTCGGCCTCGGCAGGGGTCGTCGTCTTGGTCGTCCGGCTCTTCTTGGTCGTGGCTTGAGTCACGTTTCGCCTTTCACGGGGCGGTGCGCACGCCCCGGGAGATTTCGGACACTAGTAAGACCCTTGTCAAGTCCGAACGCGAAAACGACGGTTGACAATGGGTCGAATGTCCATTATCACACACCCGAGAGCGTGTGGATGACATCGACGCCGATTTCCGTCGTCAGCCGCGCTTCCCGTCTTCCTCGCCGGTCGGGCGGGACGCCAGATACCTCTCCAGTTCCGCCGCGATCTCGTCGGCGCTGGGCAGGTCGCGCTCGTCGAAGCCGCCCTCATCGACGTCCTCAGGGTCGCGTCCGGCCATGTACGCGTCATAGCGGCGCTCGAGCGTGTGGACCATCTGCATCAGCTCGTCGTTGCCCTGCACCTGCTCCTCGACCCGCGATACGTACGCTTCGCGGCTCTCCTGCACCTCGTCCATCCGCAGCACCAGCCCGGTGGCCGCCATAAGCCGATCGGCGGCGGTGATGACAGCATCCGGATACTCCGTGTCGGCGAGGTAGTGGGGCACGAGCAGCACGAATCCGACCACACGATCGCCCTGCTGCGCGAAGCGATACTCCAGAAGGTGGCCGGCGGTCGACGGCACCTGTGTGCGCGGGCGCCAGACCGAGTGCGCGCCGATGAGATCGCGCCTGTTGCCGCTGACGGTGGTGCCGATCGGACGTGTGTGAGGAACGGGCATGGCGATCGAGTGCACCCAGGACACACCGGACACCTCGAACTCGGTCGCCAGTTCGAGGACCGCGTCCGAGAATGCATTCCAGGCGAAGTCCGGCTCGTAGCCGGCGAGCAGCAGGAACTGCTGCCCGAGCGCATCGTGCGCGAGGGAGAGTTCGAGCCGCGCGGGACGGAACTCGGTGAGGTGATCCTGATCGAAGGAGACGACAGGACGTCGGGCGCGGTAGTCCAACAGCATGTCATTGTCGAAGACGACGATCGGCTGCGGGCCGGCCGTCTCCTCGAGGTGGTCGATCAGACCGGATACCGCGTTGCCCGCGTCGGTGAACCCGGTGAGCAGGATGACGAGCGGCAATCCGGTCGGCACGACCGGGGCGTTCGCGACGCGTTCGTGGACGTCTCCGGTGAAGGGCATGCTTCCATGCTACGAGCCGGTCCTGCCCACGGGGCCGCGGCTCTCATGCTGAGAGCGAACAGCACGGCGGTCTCGCGCTCTCATCCCTGAATAGGATGGGAGGCATGACGCTACCCGCGCTCTCGCACACGACCGAAACGTTCCCCGAAAGCGCTGCAGACGCCGCAGTGCTCGTGATCCAGGATCCGGAGGCCACGCCAGAAGCGCTCACGGCCTACCCGGGTCTCGCGGACTTCCTCTCCGGCGTCGGCTTCCGCGGCTCCGCCGGCGCACACGCTCGCGTGCACCTGCCCGAGATCACCGCGCTGCCGCTGACCGTTGTCAGCATCGGCAAGGAGCAGACCGCCGCCGCCGTGCGCGATGCCGTCGCGACCGCCGTCCGCACGCTGACCGGCTTCAGCCGCGTCGCCGTCGGGTTCGCCCCCGGCGCGGATGCGCACGCCGCCGCCGCGGCCGAGGGGGCCGTGCTCGGCGGCTACCGCTTCGACGACTACCGCAGCGACCGCGGCCCGTCGCGAGCCGATGAGCTCGTGCTGCACGCCGAACTGACCGACGCGGACGTCTCCCGTGCCGTCGCCGTCGCTGAGGCAGTCGCCCTGGTCAAGGACCTGGTGAACGTCCCCGCGGAGTGGCAGAGCCCCGCACAGCTCGCCGACAGCGCTGTCGACGTGGTCAAGGATCTGGCCGTCACCGTCGATGTGCTCGACGAGAAGCAGCTCGAGGAGCAGGGCTACGGTGGCATCCTCGGCGTGGGGCGCGGCTCCGACCGCCCCGCGCGCCTTGTGCGGCTGGACTACTCCCCCGCCGGCGCGACCCGTCACATCGCTCTGGTCGGCAAGGGCATCACCTTCGACACCGGCGGGCTCTCGCTCAAGCCCGCCGCCAGCATGGTCGGCATGAAGTTCGACATGGCAGGCGCCGCCACGACGCTCGCCGCTGTGCGCGCGATCGCAGCTCTTGGTCTTCCGGTGCGGGTGACCGCCTGGATGTGCATCGCCGACAACATGCCCTCCGGCCGTGCCACCCGCCCCGGCGACGTGCTGCGGATGCTGGACGGGCAGACCGTCGAGGTGCTGAACACCGACGCCGAGGGTCGCCTGGTCATGGCTGACGGCCTCGTGGCGGCGAGCCGCGAGAATCCGGACGTCATCATCGACGTCGCCACTCTCACCGGCGCGATCATCGTCGCGCTCGGCATGCGCCACACCGGGGTGATGGGCAGCGAGGACGCCGTCGCCGAGTACCTGTCGGCCGCGGAGAGCGCCGACGAGCTCGCCTGGCCGCTCCCCCTTCCCGACCACATGGAGGAGTCGCTCGACTCGCCGATCGCCGACATGGTCAACGCGAACATGGGCGACCGCTCCGGTGGCTCGCTGTTCGCCGGCCTGTTCCTCCGTCGCTTCGTCGGCCGCACGTCCGACGAAGCCGACGCACCCCGCATCCCCTGGATCCACCTCGACATCGCCGGCTCCGGTGAGCACAAGGGGTCGGCGTACGGCTTCACGGAGAAGGGCCCGACCGGGGCCACCGTGCGCTCGCTGATCGCGTTCGCCGAAGCATCCGCCAAGGAGGCATGATGACCACCCACACCTTCGACGTCGTCATCCTCGGCGGCGGCAGCGGCGGCTATGCGGCCGCGCTGCGTGCTGCGGAGCTGGGCAAGAAGGTCGCCCTGATCGAGAAGGACAAGGTCGGCGGCACCTGCCTGCACCGAGGCTGCATCCCGACCAAGGCGCTGCTGCACGCGGCCGAGGTCGCCGAGCACGTCCGCGACGCGGCATCCGTCGGCGTGACGGCGACCCTCGAGGGGATCGACGCCGCCGGCGTCCGCTCCTATCGCGAGGGGATCGTCGCCAAGAAGTTCAAGGGTCTCGAGGGCCTGATCAAGGCGCGCGGGATCACCGTCGTCGCGGGTGCCGGGCGCCTGGACACCGACCGCGCCGTCGTCGTCGGCGAGGACCGCTACGTGGGCGCCGACGTGGTGCTCGCGACGGGCTCGTACAGCAGGTCGCTCCCCGGGCTCGAGATCGGCGGCCGCATCCTCACCAGCGAGCAGGCGCTCGCCCTCGACGAGGTGCCGGCACGCGTTCTCATCCTCGGCGGCGGTGTGATCGGCGTCGAGTTCGCCAGCGTGTGGCGCTCGTTCGGCGCCGAGGTGACCATCATCGAGGCTCTGCCGCACCTGGTCCCGAACGAGGACATCGCCCTCAGCAAGGGCCTGGAGCGCGCATTCCGCCGTCGCGGCATCGCGTACTCGCTCGGCGTGCGGTTCCAGTCCGCCACCCAGACCGCGGATGCCGTCACCGTCACCCTCGAGGACGGCAAGACCCTCGAGGCCGACTACCTGCTGGTCGCCGTCGGTCGCGGTCCCGCCACCGCCGATCTCGGCTTCGCCGAGGCCGGCGTCACGATGGATCGCGGTTTCGTGATCGTCGACGAGGAGCTGCGCACGGGCGTTCCCGGACTGTGGGCCGTCGGCGACATCGTCCCCGGTCTCCAGCTCGCGCACCGCGGGTTCCTGCAGGGCATCGCGGTCGCCGAGCGCATCGCCGGGCTGAGCCCGGCTCCGATGCCCGAAGCGAACATTCCGCGAGTGACGTACTGCAGCCCCGAGGTCGCCTCGGTCGGCATCACCGAAGAGGCGGCGGTGGCCGCGCACGGCGCGGAGCAGGTCGTCTCGTACGACTACAACCTCGCGGGCAACGGCAAGAGCGAGATCATCGGCACGGGAGGCCTGGTCAAGGTCGTCCGTCTCAAGGACGGTCCCGTGCTGGGTGTGCACCTGCTCGGCGACCGCGTCGGCGAGCTGATCACCGAGGGTCAGCTGGCCGTCGCGTGGGAGGCGCACCCTGAGGACATCGCACCGCTGATCCACGCACACCCCACTCAGAGCGAGGCTCTGGGCGAGGCCTTCCTGGCCCTCGCCGGGAAGCCTTTGCACGCATTGTGAAAACTTTTTCGCGCATTGTGGAAGTTTCGTTCTGTCTCTGCGCGGTCAAGGCCACTAAGCTGAACACCACACGAACATCCTGAAGGAGACTCCGACATGAGCACATCCGTGGTCCTCCCCGCTCTCGGAGAGAGCGTCACCGAGGGTACGGTCACCCGCTGGCTCAAGCAGGTCGGCGACACCGTCGAGGCTGACGAAGGCCTCCTCGAGATCTCGACCGACAAGGTCGACACCGAGATCCCCGCACCCGTCAGCGGCGTGCTCGAGGCGATCCTGGTCGAAGAGGACGAGACGGTCGAGATCGGCGCGCTGCTCGCCCGCATCGGCGACGGTTCCGGCGCGGCCCCGGCCGCCGAGGCACCTGCTGCCGCTGCCCCTGCACCCGCTGAGGCACCTGCACCCGCCGCTCCGGCACCGGTCGCTGAGGCGCCCGCACCGGCACCCGCTGCCGAGGCGCCCGCCGCCCCCGTGGCGTCCGGCGACGCCACCGACATCGTGCTTCCTGAGCTCGGCGAGAGCGTCACCGAGGGCACCGTCACCCGCTGGCTCAAGCAGGTCGGTGACAGCGTCGAGGTCGACGAGGCGCTCCTCGAGATCTCGACCGACAAGGTCGACACCGAGATTCCGTCGCCTGTCGCCGGCGTGCTGCAGGAGATCGTCGCCGCCGAGGACGAGACCGTCGCCGTCGGCGCCGTGCTCGCTCGCGTCGGCTCCGGTGCTCCCGCTGCGGCTGCTCCGGCACCTGCGGCTGCTCCGGCACCGGCTGCTCCCGCTCCCGCGGCTGCTCCCGCTCCGGCGGCTGCTCCCGCACCCGCTGCTGCTCCGGCGCCCGCCCCGGCTCCCGCGGCTGCTCCGGTTCCGGCACCCGCTGCCGACGTGACCGGCTCGGACAACCTCTACGTCACCCCGCTCGTGCGCCGCCTGGCCGCGCAGCAGGGTGTCGATCTGGCAAGCGTGCAGGGCTCGGGCGTCGGCGGTCGCATCCGCAAGGAGGACGTGCTGAAGGCTGCGGAGACCAAGACGCAGGCGCCTGCCGCGGCGGCTGCACCGGTCGCCGCCGCTCCGGCTGCGCTCGAGGTCTCCCCGCTGCGCGGCACCACGCAGAAGATGTCCCGTCTGCGCAAGGTCGTCGCCGAGCGCGCCGTGGCATCGATGCAGCAGACGGCACAGCTGACCACGTTCGTCGAGATCGACGTGACGGCCCTGGCCGCGTACCGCGACAGCGTCAAGGTGGCGTTCCAGCAGAAGACGGGCGACAAGCTCTCCTTCCTGCCGTTCTTCACCCTCGCCGCCGCTGAGGCGCTTCAGGCCTTCCCGATCATCAACTCGACGGTCGACGGCGACAGCATCGTCTACCCCGCGACGGAGAACATCTCCATCGCGGTCGACACCGAGCGCGGCCTGCTGACGCCGGTCGTGCGCGATGCGGCGACGAAGAACCTCGCCCAGCTGGCGCACGAGATCGCCGATCTCGCCACCCGCACGCGCGACAACAAGCTGAAGCCGGACGAGCTCGCCGGTGGCACCTTCACGGTGACCAACACCGGTTCGCGCGGCGCGCTGTTCGACACGCCGCTCGTGTTCCTGCCGCAGTCCGCGATCCTCGGCACCGGCGTCGTGTTCAAGCGCCCCGGCGTCGTGAACGTCGGCGGCGTCGACGCTATCGCGGTCCGCTCGTACGTGTACTTCGCGATCTCGTACGACCACCGGATCATCGACGGCGCGGACGCCGCCCGCTTCCTGGGCGCGATCAAGGCCCGTCTCGAGGCGGCGGACTTCGCCGCCGTGCTCGGCGCGTAAGCCTCACGACGATCCTGGCTGGTCCGCGACGGCATAGACGTCGCGGACCAGCCATTCGTCTTTCTGGAGGAGGAGCACCAGGATCTGCTGCTCCTCCTCCGGGCCGCCGCGACGGATCACCGCGATGTCACCGTAGGAGTCGACGAGTGCGACGTCATCGCCGGCATCCGTGGCCTGCACGGCCTTGAGCACCGCCGACTCCGATCCGTCGACGACGGCGTCCGCGCAGCGCTCGTCGTGCTCCCGCACGCACCGCGCGATCCGCTTCAGGAGTGCCGGTGCAGCAGCGGCGGGGTCGACCGTCTGCTCCGCCACCGGGTCCTGTGTGAGCGCCGGGGGCGAGGCCGGCGAGCTCGCCGCGGGACTGATCTCCGTCGCGGCCGGTTTCTCGGCATCCTGAGCCGATGCCGCCTCGTCGGCGTCACCACTCGGCCACAGCAGCCCGCCCGCAAGCACGATGACTGCGGCAGCCAGGCCGACGAGGAGCGGACGGCGACGCCCGGCTCGACTCGTAGCGGATGAACGCTCGGGCGCTGACCCGACAGGAGCATGTCTGCCCAGCCGCAGCGCGCGCCCCAGGTGCGCGCGCCCGGCGTCGAGCGCGGCCCCCAGCCATCCGACGAGGACCGTGCGCCATCCGACGCCGCGAGCTTCCAGGCCATCCACATCCGCCGGGAAGCGGTCCTCCACGACTGCTGCCGCCGCGGCGGGAGCGAACACCTCACGCTGAAGAGGCCGCGGCGCGGCGAGCTCGGTGAGGTCGGCCTCCCATCGGTCCATCCGACGCCGCGCAGCGCGCAGATCGAACAGGCCGGACTCGATGTCTGCGAGGAGTCGTTCCAGGCTCCGATCAGACCCACTCGCACGCACACGGGCGACGACTGCGCGCGTGGCCTCCGCCGCCGACTCCCCCGTGCCGAGGACGAACAACGGCCGGCCGCCGTCGGTCAGCCACCAGGTTCCCGGCAACGGGCTTCCGTCGAGCTCCATGAGGCCGCGCAGCAGGCTGCCGACCAACGTGACGCTCTCCCCGGTTCCGAGTGGCTGCGCGGCGGCGACGCGGCGGCCGAGAAATACCCCGACGCGCTCCGTGCACCATGGCAGGAGGACATCGGTGCCGTCCGCGCGGCGCACGAGGTCGAGCGGACCCGCCACGTGGTCGGCGCCCCCGTACGCCCAGAACGGTTCCCCGACGCATCCGGCAGCATCCGTGCGCACACGCACGTCCTCGCCGTCTGCGATCAGCTCGCCGCGGAACGGACCCTCCTGCGGATCGAGCACACGGATGCGGCGGTGCACGCCGCCGACCAGTGCCGCGGGCGATCTGTTGTCTGTCATCTCGCCATCCCAGCGCAGTGCGTGCCCTTGCCCGCCCCGGAATCCCGAGGCTGTGCAGGACACCTTCCACACCTCGGCCTGTGCACGATGAGTCACCGGCGGCGACGCGCCCCGGGCGACCGGTAGGCTGGTACCCATGGCAAAGCGTGATTCCGCACCTGAGAAGCGACCTGGGTTCTTCTCCCAACTGAAGTCCCTGTTCCGCTTCACGCGCGAGATCTACGGCTGGCTCCCCTGGGCCCAGGCCGCGATCGTCGTGGGCGGCGTGCTGATCGGCGTGATCCTCGGATACCTGATCCCGCCGAGTGGCGTGTTCGCGATCATCCTGTGGGGCGTGACCGGCCTCATGCTCGGTCTGCTCGGCGCGATGATGCTGATGACCCGACTCTCCACGAGCGCGATGTACCAGAAGATCGACGGCATGCCCGGTGCGAGCGGTCACGTGCTCTCGACCAGCCTCGGTCGCAACTGGCAGGCATCTGACACGCCTGCCGGCATCAACCCCAAGACGCAGGAGGCGGTCTACCGTGCGGTCGGCCGCGGCGGCGTGGTCGTCGTCGGCGAGGGCGCACGCGGTCGCCTCACGCGCCTCGTGAACGAGGAGCGCTCGAAGGCCCAGCGCGTGGCGACCGGAGTGCCGGTCACGGTTCTCTACGTCGGTCACGGCGAGGACGAGGTGCAGATCAAGGATCTCGCCAAGACGATCAAGAAGCTGCCCAAGAAGATCGACAAGGCCACGATGGCCGCCGTGATCAAGCGCATCGAGTCGGTCTCGCAGTCGGTGACCTCGCTGCCGATCCCGAAGGGGATCGATCCGATGAAGGCCCGGGCGCAGCGCCCGCGCTGATCCACCACAGAGCTCATGAGAAAGGCCCCGTCCTCGGACGGGGCCTTTCTCATGCCATCATTCGCCGAGCGGCTGCTTGGGCAGTCGGCGCACCTTCGCGCGCCGGCGCGGTCGCTCCGGAATCATCGAGCGCATCTCATCGAGTTTGCCGAAGCAGAGCAGCCGGTCCCCCGCCTCCAGCACGACGTGCTTACGCGGATTCGGGATGACGGTCACGCCGCGGTGCAGGGTGAGCACGGTGATGTCGCGGTCCCACAGTCCCAGGTCTCCGAGCTGCTTGCCGACCTGCTCGGCACCGGAGTGCATGACGAGCTCGGCGACGCCGTATCCGGTCGACACGCTCAGCCGCTGACGGACGTCGATGTCGGGGAAGGCGACCTGCTCGGAGATGTAGTCGATGATCGCGCCCGCGACGTCGAGCTTGGTGGCCGCTTCGATTCCCTGCAGTCCCGGAGAGGAGTTGACCTCCATGACCAGCGGACCGTCCTCGCCCTCGAGCATGTCGACGCCGGCGACCCGCAGGCCCATGATCTGGGCCGCGCGCACCGCCGTCTGCTCGTACACCGGGTCGAGGGTGACCGGCTCCACCCGGCCGCCGCGGTGCACGTTGGAGCGGAACTCGTCGCCGTCAGCGACCCGTCGCATGGCTGCGACGACACGCCCGCCGACGACCAGGGCACGGATGTCGCGCCCGCGCGACTCGGCGATGAACTTCTGGATCAGCACGTTCTGCTTCGTCGAGTGCAGTGTCTCGATGATCGCCTCGGCCACCTTCACCTGCGGCGCGAGGATCACGCCGATGCCCTGGGTGCCCTCCAGGAGCTTGATGACCACCGGTGCTCCACCGACCCGTTCGATCGCCGGACGCACGTCCGCGCGATTGCGCACGAAGGCTGTCGCCGGCATCGCGATGTTGTGCCGCGACAGGATCTGGTTCGCGCGCAGCTTGTCGCGCGCGCTGGAGATGCCGTTGGCCGTGTTCGGCGTGTAGACGTCCATCTGTTCGAACTGCCGCACCACGGCGGTCCCGAAGTACGTGATCGAATTGCCGATGCGCGGCAGGATCGCGTCGTAGTCGCTGAGCTGCTTGCCGCGATAGAACAGGTCCGGTTCATCCGCTGTCAGATCGATCGCGAACCGCAGGGTGTTCAGGACCTTGACGTTGTGCCCGCGCTGCTGCGCTGCAGCACGAAGACGCTGGGTGGAGTAGGACTGCGGCGCTCGGGAGAGGACGGCGATCTTCAACGGGGATTCCTGCCAGGATGTAGGGATGGGTCGGTCTTCTCATTCAAACACGCTCACGGGGTGGCGTGAGTGGGTCGCGCTGCCCGATCTCGGCGTGGCGTGGATCAAGGCGAAGATCGACACCGGCGCGCGCACCTCCTCGCTGCACGCATTCGATGTCGAGGAGTTCACTCGCGACGGCGCCGAGTGGGTCCGCTTCCGGGTGAACCCCTGGCAGGACACCTTCGCCGACGCCGTGCGCGCCGAGTACCCGGTGCATGATCGTCGCGAGGTGCGCAGCTCTTCTGGGCACACCGAGATCCGTCTGGTGGTGCAGCTGGTGGTGCGCCTGGTCGACCAGGAAGTCACCGCCGAGGTCACGCTCACCAATCGCGATGAGATGGGCTTCCGCATGCTGGTCGGACGCGAGGCGCTGCGTCAGGGCTTCGTCGTCGACCCGGCGCGGTCGTTCCTCGGCGGGCGCGCACCAAAGGAGGCACGCCGCCGCAACCGCGGCAAGGACCCTGCGACAGGCTCCGCCACCTCGTAGCGGTCAGGCGCGGATCAGCACCAGCCCTGATGCCTTGTCATGCAGGCCCCGCTGATCTGCGTCCCAGATGACCGCGGGGATCACGACCACGAGCAGCAGCGTGCGGATGATCGGCCGCCACAGCCCCGACCAGCCGCCGCCCAGCCGGATCACGCGCATGCCGAGGATGCGGTGCCCAGGGCTGCCGCCCGCGGTGGGGATGAACAGGATCTGCATCACGGCGAACACCATCATCGGCGCGAACTGACGCCACCCGGCCTCGGCGGGCAGATCGAACTGGTTGTAACCGAGGAAGCCGATCGCGATGATCGTGGCTGCCAGGTAATCGATCGCCAGCGCACCGATGCGGCGACCGACGCGGGCGATGCTCCCAGGCCCCGTCTGCGGCATTCCGAGGCGCTCTCCGGGGTACGTGTTCACAGCATCCGTCACGGTTCCAGCTTAGGCGTCGCCTGTAACATGCTCGAAACACGGCAGACACGGCGGGGAAACCGCCTCTCCGTAATCTGCCTCGTGGGCCAAGTCCCCCGAATCCCTTCCACAGGAGTGCTACATGTTCAGTGAACCGTCCGAGCTGCTCGCCTACATCAAGGAGAACGACGTCAAGTTCCTTGACATCCGCTTCACCGACCTGCCAGGTGTGCAGCAGCACTTCAACATCCCGGCCTCCACGGTCGACGAGGACTTCTTCCGGGACGGACAGCTCTTCGACGGCTCCTCGATCCGCGGCTTCGCGTCGATCCACGAGTCCGACATGCAGCTCATCCCCGACGTGACCACCGCGTACATCGACCCCTTCCGCGAGGCGAGCACCATCGTGATGGTGTTCGACATCTACAACCCGCGCACCGGCGAGATCTACTCGAAGGACCCGCGCCAGGTCGCCAAGAAGGCCGAGAAGTACCTCGCCTCCACCGGCATCGCCGACACCGCGTACTTCGCCCCCGAGGCGGAGTTCTACATCTTCGACGACGTGCGCTACTCCGTCACCTCGGGTGAGAGCTTCTACAAGGTCGACTCCGAGGAGGCCGCGTGGAACTCCGGCCGCGAGGAGGAGGGCGGCAACCTCGGGAACAAGACCCCGTTCAAGGGCGGATACTTCCCGGTCGCGCCGGTCGACAAGACCGCCGACCTGCGCGACGACATGACGCTGCGCCTGATCGACGCCGGCTTCCACCTCGAGCGATCGCACCACGAGGTGGGCACCGCGGGGCAGCAGGAGATCAACTACCGCTTCGACACCATGGTGCATGCGGCCGACGACATCCTGAAGTTCAAGTACATCATCAAGAACACGGCCGAGGAGTGGGGCAAGACCGTCACGTTCATGCCGAAGCCGCTGTACGGCGACAACGGCTCGGGCATGCACACGCACCAGTCGCTGTGGCTGGACGGCAAGCCGCTGTTCTTCGACGAGAACGGCTACGGCCAGCTCAGCGACACCGCCCGCTGGTACATCGGCGGTCTGCTCAAGCACGCGCACGCCGTGCTCGCCTTCACCAACCCGACCCTGAACAGCTACCACCGTCTGGTGAAGCACTTCGAGGCGCCGGTGAACCTGGCCTACTCCGCCGGCAACCGCTCCGCCGCGATCCGCATCCCGCTGACCGGCTCGAACCCGAAGGCCAAGCGCATCGAGTTCCGCGTTCCGGATGCCTCGGGCAACCCGTACCTCGCGTTCGCCGCGCAGCTGATGGCCGGCCTCGACGGCATCCGCAACCGCATCGAGCCGATGGAGCCGATCGACAAGGACCTCTACGAGCTGCCGCCGGAGGAGGCCAAGAACATCCCGCAGGTGCCGAACTCGCTGCTGGACTCGCTCGAGGCTCTCCGCAACGACCACGACTTCCTGCTCGAGGGCGGCGTGTTCACCCAGGAGCTCATCGACACCTGGATCGACTACAAGTACAACAACGAGATCCTGCCGATGGCGCAGCGCCCGCACCCGTACGAGTTCGAGCTGTACTACGGCGTGTGATCAACGCCTGACCAGTGAATGCCCCGCCTTCCCCTTGGGAGGCGGGGCATTCCCATAGAGTCGACCTGGAGGAACACATGACGTCTGAACACCGCCCCGTCCGCATCGGCGTGCAGATCCAGCCTCAGCACGCGCCCTACGAGAGGTTCCGCGACACCGCGGCGGCGCTCGAGGACCTCGGCGTCGACGTGCTGTTCAACTGGGATCACTTCTTCCCGCTCCGAGGAGAGCCTGACGGCCTGCACTTCGAGTCGTGGACGATGCTCGCGGCCCTGGCGGAGCAGACCAGCCGTGTCGAGATCGGTGCGCTGGTCAACTGCAACAGTTACCGGAACGCGAATCTGCAGGCGGACATGGCGCGCACGATCGACCACATCAGCGCGAAGGGCGGTCAGGGCCGGTTCATCTTCGGCACCGGATCGGGCTGGTTCGAGCGCGACTACGACGAGTACGGCTTTGAGTTCGGAACCGTGGGCAGTCGCCTGGACGCGCTCGCGAGGGATCTTCCGATCATCGAAGGCCGGTGGGCAAGGCTGAACCCGCCCCCGACCCGTCACATCCCCGTTCTCATCGGAGGGGGCGGCGAGAAGAAGACGCTGCGGATCGTGGCGCAGCACGCCGACATCTGGCACTCGTTCAGCGACGCGGCCACTCTCGAGCGCAAGCTCGGCATTCTCGCGGATCACGGTCGTGCTGTCGGCCGGGACACGACTCAGATCGAGATCTCCACGGAGATCGGCAACCGCAGTCTGGACGAGGTCGAGCAGCAGTACGCCCTCGGCGCAACCCTCTTCACCATCGGCATCTCCGGCCCGGACTACGACCTCGCCCGCGTCCAAGACTGGATCGCCTGGCGCGACGACAAGAACCGCTGAGCATCGCAGGGGCCGGGCGTCACGATGCCCCGCGCACGGCCCCTGCGATCACGCCCCGACGCTCCGGTACACACCCGACACGAGCGGCTGCAGCTCGCCGTCGCCGGATGCTGCGGCCAGGTGCATCGTCAGCACCTTGCCATCGGATGCCAGGCGCATGACGTTGCGGCCGCGCTCCGAACTCCGCTCCAGGACGAGCTCTCCGTCGATCCACGCAGCTGTGCCCGGCGCGGCAGGCACGAACCCGTAGGAGTCGAACCACCACCAGCCGTCTCCGTGGACGACGCCGTGCCCCGTCATCGAGCCGTCCGTGCGCGTCTCGGAGTAGTCGACGATCAGGGCGTCGCTCGGGCCGGCGGCGAGCACCAGCTCCGCCTGTGCACGCCCCGCCGGCGTCCACGCAGTGGCGAACACCTCTTCCTCGCCCGCCCAGCGGCCGTGCAGGGTCTCGAGCGCCGTCACCACGGCATCGGCCGTTCGGGCGCACGCGTGCTGTCATTCGGCATGTGCGGCAGCTCCTCGCCTCCGGCACGGATACAGAGCCAGCGCAGCTCTCCGGGGCTGTCCGGCAGCGCCCGCCAGGTGCGCCAGACGTTCTGGCCGACTCGAACGACCGTGCCGGGCCCGACATCGACGACATCATCGTCGAGGCCCATCTGGCCTCGTCCGTCAAGGAAGACGTAGAGCTCCTCCACGCGGCTGTGCGCGTGCCAGTAACCGGCCTGCTCCCCCGGCAGCAGTGCGTTGGCGGTCATGCCGATGTACTGCATGGTCAGTTCATGGTCGACCACCCGGCGGCCATCCCGTGATCGGTTCTCGTCGAACCCGCCGAAGTGGCCCCGCCAATCGTCCAGACCACCGATCTGAGTGACTTCGTAACTGTCGGTCATCCTGCATCCTCTCTCTGTTCACCGCTCCGCACGGCGTGCGACCAGCCGTCGCCCCGTCGCTCGTACACCAGCCTCAGGTGCCGGCGATCCGCCGATCCCTGCCAGAACTCGATCTGCTCGGGCACCACGCGCCAGACTGCCCAGTCCCCCTCGGCGACACCCTCGCGGGCCGCTGCGGAGCGCGCCGCGAGATCTGCGGCGGACTCCTCCTCGGCCGCCCGCACGACCGGCCCGCGCACGCGCACCGCGCGCACCTGCGCCTGCCACCAGAAACTCAGCGCCGCCGCCGGATGCACCGCGAGCTGATGCCCCTTGGCAGACGAGCGCGTGCTCGCGAACGCCCATCCCAGCCGGTCGACGTCCTTGAGGATCAGCGTCCGGGCATCCGGGCGTCCCTCCTCGTCGACGGTCGACAGGGTCATCGTATGGGGCTCGGCGATTCCGGCAGCCAGCGCCTCGTCGCACCAGACGAGGAAGAGCGCCACGGGGTCATCCGGTGCGGAGAGCGGATCGAACGACGGCGCCGTTCCGGTGAGCGCGGGCACGGCGCGCAGCAGGCCTCGGACGGAGCTCATCATGCGATCCTCTCGGTCAGCCGTAGAAGTGCTTCTCGAACACGCGCCGGGCGCGCCGGGTGACCCGCAGGTAGTCCTCGTCGAGCTGCGTCGCCGAGCGATCCGGATAGCCGAGAAGCCTCGCGACGGCGTCCAGCTCGCGACGATCGGCCGGCAGGATGTCGGTCGCCTTGCCCGTGTACAGCGTGATCGCAGATCGCAGCCGGCTGGACATCAGCCACGCCTCGCTCAAACGGGTCACGGCCGAGGCAGGCAGCAGCCCCGCATCCTCTGCAGCGGAGAGCGCGCCCAGCGTCGACGTCGTGCGCAGCCCCGGCAGGGCGGCGGCGTGCTGCAGCTGCAGCAGTTGTGCCATCCATTCCACGTCGCTGAGCGTGCCGGGGCCGAGCTTGAGGTGGCGGCGCGGATCGGCGCCCTGCGGGAGCCGCTCTCCTTCGACCCTGGCTTTGATCCGCTTGATCTCGCGGACGTCCTGGAGCCCGATCGACTCCGGGTAGCGGATGCCGTCGGCCAGCTCCATGAACCGCGCGGTGAGCTTGGCGCTCCCGGCGACGCCCCGTGCCCGCAGCAGCGCCTGGGCCTCCCACGACAGCGACCAGCGCCGGTAGTACTCCGCATACGCGTCGATCGAACGGACCATCGGACCGTTGCGGCCCTCCGGCCGAAGATCCGCGTCGAGCTCGAGCGGCAGCCTGTGATCCGTGAGGTGCTCGCGCAGCCCCGCGACGACCTTGGCGGACAGGCGCTGCGCGGTCTGCGGGTCGACACCGTTCGCGTCGTACACGAAGAGCACGTCGGCATCCGATCCGAAGCCGAGCTCGGCGCCGCCGAACCGGCCCATGCCGATGACGGCGAAGTCGAGGGCCTCATGCTCGGGCGGCACGGTCTCGCGCCACACCGCCCGGAGCGCGGCCTGGATCGCCGCGCCGGTGATGTCGGTGAGGGCCTGCGCGACCTGGTCGATGGTGAGCACGTCGAGCACCGCACCCATCGCCGTGCGAAGCAGCTCACGACGGCGCATGGCGCGCACCGCTTTGGCCGCGTCGGCGACGGTGCTGTGCCGGGTCTGGATGGCCCGCGCCTCATCGTCGAGGGCTTTGGCCGAACGCGGCCGCAGCTGAGCCTCGCTGTCGAGCCAGGCCACGGATTCCGGAATCCACTCCATCAGCTCGCCGATGTACTTCGACCCGGACAGGACGCGAGTCAGGCGTTCGGCGGCGCCGGCGGAGTCTCGCAGCATGCGCAGGAACCACGGGGTGTCTCCGAGGCGCTCGCTGATCCGGCGGAACGCGATCAGGCCGTAGTCGGGGTCGCTGCCGTCGGCGAACCATCGCACCATGATCGGCATGAGGGAGCGCTGCACCACCGCCTTGCGGCTGAGTCCTCCGGTGAGCGCGCCGATGTGACGCAGCGCACCCGCCGGATCGCGGAAGCCGATCGCTGCGAGCCTGTCGTGCGCCTGCGCGGCGGACAGCGTGCGCTCCTCCTCGGGGAGAGCCGCCACCGCGCTGAGCAGCGGCCGGTAGAACAGCCGCACGTGCAGCTCGCGCACCTCACGGCGGATCGCCTCCCACCGCCGCCAGATCCCGGCGGCGGTGTCGGAGAGTCCGGTGGCCCGCGCCAGCACCCTCAGCCCGGCATCGGTGCGGGGCATCAGGTGGGTGCGCCGCAGGTCACGCAGCTGCAGCCGATGCTCCAGCAGGCGCAGCATCCGGTAGTCGGCGCCGAAGACGGCGGCCTCCGCGCGGCCGATGTACCCGCGATCGCGCAGCGCGTCGAGTGCCTCGAGAGTGCCGCGCACGCGCAGAGACTCGTCAGCGAGGCCGTGCACGAGCTGCAGCAGCTGCACGGTGAACTCGATGTCGCGCAGGCCGCCCTCCCCCAGCTTCAGCTGGTATGCGGCGTCCGCCGGGTCGATGTGCGCCGTGACGCGCTCGCGCATCTGCTGCACGCTGTCCACGAAGTCGTCGCGTGCGGCGCTGGACCAGATCAGGGGCTGCACGGCGGCGAGGTACTCCTCGCCGAGCACGTGGTCGCCCGCCAGCGGCCGCGCCTTCAGCAGCGCCTGGAACTCCCAGCTCTTCGCCCAGCGTTCGTAGTACGCCAGGTGCGAGGCGAGCGAGCGCACCAGCGCGCCGTGCTTCCCTTCCGGCCGGAGCGCGGCATCCACCTCCCACAGCGGAGGCTCCACCTCCATGCCTGACAGGATGCCCATCACGTCGCGCGCGAGACGGGTGGCATGGTCGAGCGCCCTGGACTCGGCGAGGACTTCCTCGTCATCGGTGCCGCCGACGAAGATCACGTCGACGTCGCTGATGTAGTTCAGCTCGCGCGCCCCCGCCTTTCCCATGCCGATGATCGAGAGCCTGGTGGCCTTTACCTCGGCCACGGGAACCGACTCCGACAGTCGAGCGCGCGCGACCGCGAGAGCGCCTTCGAGCGCTGCACCCGCGGCATCGGCCAACGCCGCACAGACCTTGTCGATCAGCCCCACAGGATCATCGGATGTCACATCGACGAGCGCGATCTCGCTGAGCACCCGGCGGTAGGCGACGCGCAGCGCGATCACCGCATCCTCGCCGCCATCGACGGCGACGCCGTCGACGGATCGCACCGCGTGCAGCGTCCGTTCGCGCATGGACTGTTCGTCGGGCAGCGCCGGCGCGGGGTCCGCGAGCACCGCGAGATGTTCCGGATGCCGCAGCAGGAACTCCGCCACGCCGGAGGAGGCGCCAAACAGTCGCCAGGCGCGCGAGCGCGCCCCGGCATCCGCCAGCAGCGGAGCGAGGTCGCCTGGCGCGCGCCGGGCGACCCGAAGCAGGCCTTCCAGCGCAGCGTCCGGATCGGCCGCCCCCGCGCCCTCCAGGAGCGCGGCGCGCGACGATCCGGTCAGCGCCGCGAGCTCCTCCAGTGCAGCCGACGCCGTGCTCAGCTCGGCGAAGCCGAGCCGGGCGAGCGCCGACAGCGAGACGGACTCGTCCTGGCGGGCCATGGATCAGAGCAGCTCGAGGTTGCTCTTGAGCTCGAACGGCGTGACCTGGCCGCGGTACGCCTCCCATTCCTTGCGCTTGTTCAGAAGCACGTAGTTGAACACCTGCTCACCGAGGGTCTCTGCCACCAGCTCGGAGTCCTCCATGAGCTCCAGCGCATGGTCCAGGCTCGCCGGAAGCGGCGCGTAGCCGAGCGCCCGACGCTCGGCGTCGCTCAGCGTCCACACGTTGTCCTCGGCCTCCGGAGGCAGGTCGTACTCCTCCTCGATGCCCTTCAGACCGGCCGCGAGGATCAGTGCGTACGCCAGATACGGATTCGTCGCGGAGTCCAGGCCCCGGTACTCGACACGCGAGGACTGGCCCTTGTTCGGCTTGTACATCGGCACGCGAACGAGCGCGGAGCGGTTCTGGTGGCCCCAGGTGACGAAACTGGGCGCCTCGCCGCCGCTCCACAGCCTCTTGTACGAGTTCACGAACTGGTTCGTGACGGCCGCGATCTCGTTGGCGTGTCGCAGCAGGCCGGCGATGAAGTTCCGGCCGGTGCGGGAGAGCTGATACTGCGCGCCCTCCTCGTAGAACGCGTTCACGTCGCCCTCGAACAGCGACATGTGCGTGTGCATGCCACTGCCCGGATGGTCGCTGAGCGGCTTGGGCATGAACGTGGCGTACACGCCCTGCTCGATCGCGACCTCCTTGATGACGGTGCGGAAGGTCATGATGTTGTCGGCCGTCGTGAGCGCGTCGGCGTAGCGCAGGTCGATCTCGTTCTGCCCGGGGCCGCCCTCATGGTGGCTGTACTCCACCGAGATGCCGAGGTCCTCCAGCATCCGCACCGCGCGGCGGCGGAAGTCGTGCGCGGTGCCGCCTGGCACGTTGTCGAAATAGCCCGCGGAGTCCGCAGGGATCGGTCCCTCCGGGCCGATCTGCGAGGACTTCAGCAGGTAGAACTCGATCTCCGGATGCGTGTAGAACGTGAATCCGGCATCCGACGCCTTCGCCAGCGTGCGACGCAGCACGTGTCGCGGATCGGAGACCGCGGGCTGCCCGTCGGGCGTGGTCAGGTCGCAGAACATGCGAGCGGTGGGGTCGATCTCCCCCCGCCACGGCAGGATCTGGAAGGTCGTCGGGTCGGGCTGAGCCAGCAGATCCGACTCGAACGAGCGGGTGAGCCCCTCGATCGCCGACCCGTCGAAGCCGATGCCCTCCGCGAATGCGCCCTCGACCTCCGCCGGCGCGATCGCGACCGACTTCAGCGTGCCGATCACATCGGTGAACCACAGGCGCACGAACTTTACGCCGCGCTCCTCGATGGTCCGCAGCACGAAATCACGCTGTTTGTCCATAGGTGTCAGTCCCAGCCGTTCTCGGCCGCTTCTTCCTCGGCCCACTTGTTCGAGCGCTCCGTCATGACCTCCGGAGCGCGGGCCGCCTCAGCCGCAGTGTCGAACGGGCCGACACGGTCGTAGGACGTCGAGATCATGCCGTACTCGACCTGCTTGGTGGTCAGGTTGTACCAGTACTTGTCGTCACCCTCGGGCATGGCCCCATCCCTTCGTCAGCTGTTGTCACGATCCTAACGTCGGGTCGCGCTCTCGGTAGGCTAATGGTCATGGCACAAGCGATCGGCGTCGACATCGGCGGCACAGGCATCAAGGCGGGAATCGTCAATCTCTCGCACGGCACTCTCGACTCCGATCGCATTCGGGTTCCCACTCCGAAGGGCGCCGCTCCCGCCGACGTGCTGACCGCCGTCAAGCAGGTGCTCGACACCCTCGGCGTCGCCGACTCGGACCTGCCGCTCGGAGTCGCCTTCCCGGCGATCGTGAAGAACGGCAAGACGCTGTCCGCCGCGAACATCTCGAAGGACTGGATCGGGTTCGAGGCCGAGAAGTTCTTCGAGGACGGCCTCGGCCGCCAGATCCACTTCGTGAACGACGCGGATGCCGCCGGCGTCGCCGAAGTGCGCCACGGCGCCGCGCGCGATGCGCAGGGCCTCACCATCCTCGCGACGCTCGGAACCGGCATCGGCTCCGCGTTCCTCTACGACGGCGTGCTCCTGCCGAACACCGAACTCGGCCACCTTCTGTACAACGGCACCTCGGTCGACACCGACTCGATCGAGAAGTGGACCGCATACTCCGCCATGGAGCGCGAGAACCTCTCCTGGGAGGAGTGGTCGGCGCGGCTGCAGGTCTTCTTCAGCCACGTCGAGTTCCTGTTCAGCCCCGACCTGTTCGTGGTCGGCGGCGGCGTGTCGAAGCACCCGGAGAAGTTCATCCCGCTGCTCGAGCTGAACACCCCGATCGTCCCGGCGATCCACCGGAACTCGTCCGGCATCATCGGCGCGGCGTCGCTCGCCGCCGACTGAGCCTCACGCCCGGGCGATCTGTCGGGGACCTCAAGACGCATCAGAAGCCCCGGATTCCGAACGGAGTCCGGGGCTTCGTCGTGTGAGGTGAACGGGCCGGCCTGTACGCCGGGTTCTGTCCGGGGGCTCACGCCCCGTGGACGGTCATCTCTCTCGGCGACACGTTGCCGTGCCGCTCCAGCGGCCTACCCGAGGACTCGGCGAGCCGCGTCAGCATCCTCTGTCTGGCCTTGCTCCGGGCGAGGTTTACCTGGCGGGCCGTGTCACCACGGCCCCCGGTGGTCTCTTACACCACCCTTTCACCCTTACCTCTTGCGAGGCGGTCTGCTCTCTGTGGCACTGTCTCGCGGATTGCTCCGGGTGGGTGTTACCCACCGCCCTGCCCTGTGGAGCCCGGACGTTCCTCGGTGCGGTCACCCGCAACGCGACCGTCCAGCCGACCCGTTCACCCTTCGATTCTAGGCGTCTTTGCCCGCGTCATCCGCGACGCGCAGATCGAGGGGGATCTCGATGTCGAACCCGGGGAACAGGCGTGCGGTCGCCGCATCGGCGGCAGCCCTGACGATCGCGGCCGCGGCATCCGACTGCTCGGCAGGGCAGTGCACGATCACCTCGTCGTGCAGGAAGAACGCGAGATGGGCGGTGCTCCGGAACACCGGACCGGATGCCGGTGCCGGCGACTCCGCGGCGGGAAGTGCCGACAGCCGATGCCGGATCTCGGCCAGCCACAGCAGCGACCACTCCGCGGCAGTGCCCTGCACGACGAAGTTGCGGGTGAATCTCCCCCGGTCCCGCGCGCGGCTGCGCGCCCGACGCTCCTCCGCGCCGCCCGCTGTGGGGTCGCTGGCGCGGGACTGCGCATCGCGCCAGGCTCCGTCCGGGGGCGGCGAGCTGCGGCCCAGCAGGGTGGACACGACCCCGCCCTCCTCCCCCGTGCGCGCGGCGCGGTCGACGAGCGCCATGGCCTTCGGGAACACCCTGCGCAGCCGGGGCACCAGACGACCGCTCTCCCCCGTCGTCGCGCCGTACATCGCGCCCAGCACCGCGTACTTCGCCTCGGTGCGGGTCGCCACCGCACCGGAGCGGACCACCCCCTCGTAGAGATCCGCTCCGCGTGCCGCAGCCGCCATTGCGGAATCCTGCGACATCGCGGCGAGGACCCGGGGCTCGAGCTGCGCGACGTCCGCCAGTACGAACCGCCACCCGGCATCCGCGCGGACCGCGGGGCGGAGGCTGCGCGGGATCTGCAGTGCTCCCCCACCGCTGGATGCCCAGCGACCGGTGACCACCCCGCCGGTCAGGTAGATCGGGCGGAACCGGCCGTCGCGAACCCACTCCCGCAGCCAGGCCCAGCCGTTCGCGGTGTGCAGTCGCGCGAGCTTCTTGTATGCGAGCAGCGGTTCGACAGCCGGATGCTCGTGCTCGGCGAGCTCCCACCGCGAGGTCGACTCGACGAGGATCCCCGCACGGTGCAGCGAGCGCAGCAGGCGGGGCGGACTGTCGATCGGCACCTCGCGCTCGCCCAGCTGCTCCGCCACCTCGACGGCGAGCCGCGCCATCTTCGCCGGGCGCGCACCGGTGAGAGGGCGCGGCCCCAGCGCGTCTTCGAGCAGTCGTTCGTGCGCGGCGACGTCCCAGGGCAGCCCGGCGGCCGTCATCTCCTCGGCGACCAGCGCCCCTGTCGACTCCGCCCGGCAGAGCAGATCGAGCCTGGCATCCGGTGCGCGGCGGAGTGCGGCGCGCTGGCGCGCCCACTCGGCGAGCAGCTCCTCGATCCCGTCGACCGGTGCAGCAGCCGCTTCCACCTCGAACAGCGCCTGCGGACGCGGCTCCGCGGCCTCGGTGCGGAGCCAGAGAGCGGATGCGGGCACCGGCGGCGCCAGCGATGCGGTGTCGCGCAGGATCGCATGGCAGAGCAGCAGATCGTGCGCGCGGCGCAGCCGGATGCCCGCAGCCAGCAGCGGCGGGTAAGTCTCCCGCAGCGTCCGGACGACCCACAGCGGTGTGGCCTGCTCCGCGCGCGCGACGGCGGCGGCCAGGTCCTCGGGAGGACAGGTCTCACGGTCGAGCTCGATGCCGTCGGCATCGCACCGCACCAGCACCCATGAGCCTGTGGCATCGCGCCCCAGCGCGACGGCGGCGGGGCGCTGCGCCGTCGCATCCGGTTCGTTCACGTCTCGACGTTACGCCAGACCGGCGACACCGGGACGCGAGCGTCTAGCGTGGAATGCAGGACCAGACCGACCGCCGACTGAGGGAGCCATCATGACCGACTCATCCGCCTTCACCGCACACAACGGGTTCACCCTGCCTCCGCAGGGGCTCGGCACCTACAACCTGCGCGGTGAGGCCGGGGCCGACGCCGTCCGCCAGGGCATCGAGCTCGGCTACCGCCTGATCGACACCGCCTTCAATTACGAGAACGAAGGCGCCGTCGGCTGGGGCGTCGCCGGCGCCGCGGTCGACCCCGCCGAGCTCATCATCACGACCAAGCTCGCCGGCCGGCACCATGCCGCCGGTCGGGCGCGCACGGCGCTCGAGGAGAGCGGGTTCCGCCTCGGCGTGGATCAGGTCGACATCGCGCTCATCCACTGGCCGAACCCGAGTGTCGACCTGTATGTGGAGGCGTGGCAGGCGCTGATCGATGCGAGGGAGCGCGGCCTGGTCCGGCAGATCGGCGTCTCGAACTTCCTGCCCGAGCATCTCGAGCGGATCGAGGGTGCCACAGGCGTGCGTCCGGTCGTCAATCAGATCGAGCTGCACCCGCACTTCCCGCAGCAGGATGCCCTTGCGTACCACCGGGAGCGCGGCATCATCACCGAGGCCTGGAGCCCGCTCGGTCGCGCCCGCGATGTGCTCGAAGAGCAGGCGATCATCGACATCGCCGGCGCACATGGCGCGACGACGGTGCAGACGGTGCTCGCCTGGCACCAGGCCCGTGGGGTCGTGTCGATCCCGAAGGCGGCCGACCCGGCGCATCAGCGTCAGAACCTCGCGGCCGGCGACATCGTGCTCACCGCGGAGGAGGTCGAACGGATCACCTCGCTCGGCCGTGCCGACGGGCGTCTGTTCGACGCCGACCCGCGCACCCACGAGGAGCAGTGACGCTCACCTGCCGGTGAGGCCCCGAGTCCCCCGCGAGTTCTGGGTGAGACCCCGGGTTCTGCGCGAGACGTGCGTCGCGCACCTGGGTCTCATACAGAGCTCGGGGTTTCGCCGCGACGCCAGACGACCGCCCGCGGTCACGGACCAGACCGGGGTCAGAGCCCGGATTCCTCGGTGCGCACCAGGATCGCACCGCACTCCGGGCACGAGACGACCGCGTCGGAGGCCTGACGGCGGATCGCGGTGAGGTCGGTGCCCGAGAGCACCATCCGGCATCCCTCGCAGGTGCCGGCGCGCAGCAGCGCGGCGGCCGGGATCGTGCGCACCGCGCGACGGTCGTAGTCCGAGAGCAGCTCGGCGGGGATGCCGCCGGCGACGGCCGCACGGTCGCGGGCGAGCTGCTCGCCCTCGGCCTCGGCGGCGGTCATGTCGGCCTTGGCCTGACGTGTGAGCTCGCCGCCCTCGGCACTGGTCGCGTCGATCAGTGCCTGCTGCGCCGCGACCGCCGCATCCGCCTCCTCGACGGCCCCCATGCGCTCCAGTTGAACATCCTCGAGCGAGCTGAGTCGCTGACCGAGACTGGCGATCTCCTGCTCGAGCGCGACGGCGTCCTTCGGGCTGGTCACCGTCGCGAGTCGCTCGGCGTCGCGATCGCGGCGCTTCTCGGCCAGAGCGACATCCGACTCGACGCGTGCCAGCTCGGTCTGCGCGTCATCCCGCACGCCGGCGAGAGCGGTCAGCTCGCGAAGCTGATCCTGCCGCTGCGCGGCGAGCTCGGAGATCCGGGCACCTTGAGCGGGGTTCTTCGCGGCCTTCGCGGCCCGCGCGATGCGCAGGTCGAGATCGGCGATGTCGAGCAGGGCGCGCTGGCTTTCGGGAGTGGCGTTCACGAAGTCCAATCTACCCAGTGTCAGCCCAGATCGCCGTCGACGTAGAACCAGTCCCGTCCCTCTCTCACGAACCTGCTGCGCTCGCGCAGCTCGCCCTGGCCGGATGCGTCGCGATAGGCCGCGACGAAGGCGACGACGCCGTCACGGTCGAACGGCCCGCCGGCCTCGGTCGCGGAGATCTCCAGCCAGAGCCAGCGGGTCGCCTCGTCGAGGTCCAGCACCTCAGGACGGGTGGACGGATGCCACGACCTGAGCAGGTACGCCGCGTCACCGACCGCGAACGCCGTGAACCGCGAGCGCATCAGACGCTCCGCGGTCGGCGCCGGTCTCCCGGCGAGGACCGGGCCGCAGCACTCGCCGAAGCGCGAACCGCTGGAGCACGGGCAGCGTGTGGAGTCGTCGGGGGTGATGGACATGGTGCGCCCAGAGAGACTCGAACTCCCGACCCCCTCGGTGTAAGCGAGGTGCTCTAACCAACTGAGCTATAGGCGCCTGCGTCCCACTTTAGCCAGGTTCACGGTGCGCCATGACGTCGCCGCGGAGGGATAGGCTGAGCACAGTGCGCGTTGTGTGAAGCCGACAAGGCTCACCGATGCGGCATCCCGTTCCCTTGGCATGATCTGCCAGCATGACGAAAGGTCGACCGTGACCGTTCACGATCAGGATCCGTACTCGCAGGGCCCGCAGGACAGCGACCCGGAGGAGACCGGCGAGTGGCAGCAGTCACTCGATGAACTCGTCGATGCGAAGGGCCACGGCCGCGGGCGAGAGATCATGCTCAGCCTGCTGAAGCGCTCCAAGGATCTGCACCTGGGCGTGCCGATGGTTCCGACCACCGACTACATCAACACCATCGCCCCCGAGAACGAGCCAGCGTTCCCCGGCGACGAGGAGCTCGAGCGCCGCTACCGGCACTGGATCCGCTGGAACGCCGCGATCACCGTGCACCGCGCCCAGCGCCCCGGCATCGGTGTCGGCGGCCACATCTCCACCTACGCCTCCGCGGCGTCGCTGTACGAGGTCGGTCACAACCACTTCTTCCGGGGTCGCGACGACGCCAACGGCGGAGACCAGATCTTCTACCAGGGCCACGCCTCCCCCGGCATGTACGCCCGAGCCTTCCTCGAGGGTCGTCTCACCGAGACGCAGATGGACGCGTTCCGCCAGGAGAAGTCCGGCGCCCCGAACGGGTTGCCGTCGTACCCGCACCCGCGGATGATGCCGGAGTTCTGGCAGTTCCCGACCGTGTCGATGGGCATCGGCCCGATCAACGCGATCTACCAGGCAATGACGAACAAGTACCTCGCCAACCGTGGCATCAAGGACGTCTCGGACTCGCACGTCTGGGCGTTCCTCGGCGACGGCGAGATGGATGAGGTCGAGTCCCGCGGCCAGCTGCAGGTCGCCGCGAACGAGGGCCTGGACAACCTCACCTTCGTGATCAACTGCAACCTGCAGCGTCTGGACGGCCCGGTCCGCGGCAACGGCAAGATCATCCAGGAGCTGGAGAGCTTCTTCCGCGGCGCCGGCTGGAACGTCATCAAGGTGGTCTGGGGCCGCGAGTGGGACGACCTGCTCGCCCGCGACACCGAGGGTGCGCTGCTGAACCTCATGAACGTCACGCCCGACGGCGACTACCAGACGTACAAGGCCGAGAACGGCGCCTACGTGCGCGAGAACTTCTTCGGTCGCGACGAGCGCGCGCTCGCCCTGGTCAAGGACCTCACCGACGATCAGATCTGGCAGCTGCGCCGCGGTGGTCACGATTACCGCAAGGTCTACGCCGCGTACAAGGCGGCCATGGAGCACAAGGGCCAGCCCACCGTCATCCTCGCGAAGACCGTCAAGGGCTACGGCCTCGGTCCGCACTTCGAGGGCCGCAACGCGACCCACCAGATGAAGAAGATGACGCTGGACGACCTCAAGCTGTTCCGCGACACCATGCACATCCCGATCACGGATGCGCAGCTCGAGGCCGACCCGTACCGCCCGCCGTACTTCCACCCGGGTGAGAAGGACGAGACCATCCAGTACATGCTGGACCGCCGTCACGACCTGGGCGGCTTCCTGCCCGAGCGGCGCAGCACGCACGTCGGTCTGCAGCTGCCCGACGACAAGGCGTACTCGCTGCCGAAGAAGGGCTCCGGCAACCAGGAGGTCGCCACGACCATGGCCTTCGTGCGCATGGTCAAGGACCTCATGCGCGTGAAGGGCTTCGGCGAGCGGATCGTGCCGGTCATCCCGGATGAGGCCCGCACGTTCGGCATGGACGCGTACTTCCCCACGGCGAAGATCTACAACCCGAACGGCCAGAACTACACCTCGGTCGATCGGGAGCTGCTCCTCGCCTACAAGGAGAGCCCGCAGGGCCAGCTGATGCACGTCGGCATCAACGAGGCCGGTGCGACCGCCGCCTTCACCGCGACGGGCACCTCGTACGCGACGCACGGCGAGCCGCTGATCCCGATCTACATCTTCTACTCGATGTTCGGATACCAGCGCACCGGTGACGCCTTCTGGGCTGCCGGCGACCAGATGGCGCGCGGTTTCGTGATCGGCGCGACCGCAGGCCGCACCACCCTGACCGGTGAGGGCACCCAGCACGCGGACGGTCACTCACCGCTGCTCGCCTCGACCAACCCGGCGACGCTCGTCTACGATCCCGCCTTCGGCTACGAGGTCGCGCACATCGTGCAGGCCGGTGTCGAGCAGATGTACGGCGGCACGCACCCCGACCCTGACGTCATGTACTACATCACCGTGTACAACGAGCCGATGCGCCAGCCGGCGGAGCCCGAGGATGTCGACGTCGAGGGCATCCTCAAGGGTCTGCATCGCATCTCGGTCGGCTCCGGCGAGGGCCACCGCGCACAGCTGTTCGCCTCCGGCGTCGGCGTGCCGTGGGCGCTCGAGGCGCAGCAGCTGCTGCGCGACGACTGGGGTGTCACCGCCGATGTCTGGTCGGTGACCTCGTGGAACGAGCTGCGCCGCGACGGCCTCGCCGCCGACGAGCACAACTTCCTGCACCCCGAGCAGGAGCCGCGCGTCGCCTACCTGACGCAGAAGCTGCAGGGCGCCGAGGGTCCGGTCATCGCGACCAGCGACTTCATGCACGCCGTGCAGGACCAGATCCGCCAGTGGGTGCCCGGTTCCTACTACACGCTGGGCGCCGACGGGTTCGGCTTCGCCGACACCCGTGCCGCCGCTCGCCGGTTCTTCAAGATCGACGGTCCGTCCATGGTCGTCCGCACCCTCCAGGCGCTGGCGGATGAGGGCAAGGTGGAGCGCTCGGTCGTCGGACAGGCCATCGCGAAGTACGACCTGTACAACGTGAACGCCGGCACCAGCGGGAACGCGGGCGGCGAGAGCTGAGAACCAGGTGACTGCGACTCCTCCGCCGGCCGTCGACAAGGCTGCCTCCCTCGCCTGGCTGCGCCGTATCTCCGGCGATCTGGCCACGGCGACGATCAAGCGCCTCGAGGAGACGCTGCCCTGGTACGCCGACATGCCACCGGCCCGACGGTCCTCCGTCGGGCTGGTGGCCCAGGCCGGGATCACCTCGTTCATCCAGTGGTACGAGGATCCGAGTTCGACGCCGTGGATCGGCGCGGACTTCTTCGCCGCTGCTCCTCGTGAGCTGCTGCGCAGCGTCAGCCTGCAGCAGACCCTGCAGTTGATCCGCGCGACAGTGGACGTCACCGAGGAACGGGCCGCGGGCAAGGACGAGAACATCCGCGAGGCGATCCTGCTGTACTCGCGCGATGTCGCCTTCGCCGCCGCCGACGTATACGCGCGCGCCGCTGAGTCCCGCGGTCTGTGGGATGCCCGCCTCGAGGCCCTCGTCGTCGACTCGATCCTCACCGGCGAGGCCGACGAGGAGCTGCCCAGCCGCATCGCGGCCCTCGGCTGGCACGGCCACGGCGAGGTGAGCGTCATCGTCGGCACGACGCCGGCGCAGTTCGACGTCGACACGGTCCGCCGCACGGCGCGCAAGCTCGCCGTCGACGTGCTGATCGGCGTGCAGGGCTCCCGGCTCGTGCTGGTGGTCGGCCGCGCCCGCCTCCCCGGTCGTGAGGAGCCTGTCGACGAGCTGCCCTTCGAGGAGATCGCCAGCCGGCTGGAGCCTTCCTTCGGGCCCGGATACGTCGTGCTCGGCCCGCCGGTCGCGGCCCTGGTGGATGCCGGTCAGAGTGCCCGCGCAGCACTTGCGGGTTTCGCCGTCGCACGGGCCTGGCGTGGAGCGCCGCGACCTGTCGAGGCCGACGACCTGCTGCCCGAGCGCGCTCTCGCCGGCGACGCGCTGGCGAAGCAGACTCTGATCGAGCGGATCTACCGCCCGCTCCAGGCGCACTCCCCCGACCTCGTGACCACCCTGTGGAGCTATCTCGACAACGGGCGCTCGCTCGAGGCCACGGCCCGCGAGCTGTTCGTGCACCCGAACACGGTGCGCTACCGCTTGAAGCGGGTCAGCGAGGTGATCGGCTGGGATGCCACGGGTCCGCGTGAGGCGCTGATCCTGCAGACCGCGCTCATCCTCGGCTCGATCGGAACCGCCGAGCAGGTGCGCCGTCGCCCGCTGGGGCGACGCCCGCGCTGACCTCTGTGCGCCACGCACAAACGAATCGCCGATTGTTGTGAGAGATCATCCACCGCTTCCGCGTGATCGTTGACAGAATGGGTGAGTGATCGTCGTCGCCTGCCCTGGACAGGGCTCTCAGACCCCCGGCTTCCTCTCCCCCTGGCTCGAGCTCGACGGTGTCGCCGAGCAGCTCGCCGCCTTCTCGGATGCCGCGGAGGTCGACCTGGTCAAGCACGGAACCGAGTCCGACGCCGACACCATCCGTGACACCCGAATCGCTCAGCCGCTCATCGTCGCCGCTTCCATGGTCGCCGGCAAACAGCTCGCGGAGCGAGCCGGACGTCGCCCCGACGGCCTCGCCGGGCACTCGGTCGGCGAGCTCGCCGCCGTCGCCGCAGCGGGCGTCATCACCGGCATCGACGCGATGCGCCTGGTCGGTATCCGCGGCCGCGCGATGGCGGATGCCGCCGCTCGCACTCCCACCGGCATGAGCGCCGTGCTCGGAGGCGACGCCGACGAGGTGCTCGCCCTGCTCGCCGAGCTCGACCTGACGCCCGCGAACTACAACGTCGCGGGCCAGATCGTCGCGGCGGGCTCCCTGGAGAACCTCGCCAGGCTCGCCGAGAACCCGGTCAAGGGCAGCCGCGTCCGCGCCCTCGAGGTCGCCGGCGCGTTCCACACCTCGTACATGGCCCCCGCGGTCGAGGCGCTGCGCGCCGCGGTCGACGAGGTCACTCCCGAGGACCCCTCCGTCACCCTCTGGTCCAACCGCGACGGCGCCGTGGTGGCGGACGGTCGCGACGCCCTGGATCGCATCGTCACCCAGGTGTCGTCGCCCGTGCGCTGGGACCTGTGCATGGAGTCGATGACCGAGGCCGGCGTCTCCGGCCTGATCGAGGTCGCCCCGGCGGGCGCTCTCGTCGGCCTTGCCAAGCGCGGCCTGCGCGGCGTACCGAACGTCGCCGTCAAGACCCCGGAAGACCTCGAGGCGGCGGTGGCGCTGCTGAACGGAGAAGCAGCATGACCCGCACGCTCGCCCACACCACCGGTCCTGCGTACACCCGCATCTACTCCTACGGCGCAGCGCGTGGCGAGAACGCGGTCCCGAACGACGATCTGGTCGGCCCGATCGACTCCAGCGACGAGTGGATCCGCCAGCGCACCGGCATCATCACCCGTACCCGCGCCGTGCCGGAGACCGACGCGATCGACCTCTCCACCGCCGCGGGCAAGGAAGCCATCGAGAAGTCGGGCATCGACCCGTCCGACATCGACCTGGTCATCGTCGCCACGATCAGCAACCCCAAGCAGTCGCCGTCGGTCTCGGCCATCGTCGCCGATCGCGTCGGCGCGAACCCCGCAGCCGCCTACGACATCAACGCCGCGTGCGCAGGGTATGCCTACGCGATCACCCAGGCCGACGCCCTGATCCGCAGCGGCGCCGCGCACTACGCGCTGGTCATCGGCGCGGAGAAGCTCTCCGACATCGTCGACCCGACCGACCGCAGCATCTCGTTCTTGCTCGGCGACGGCGCCGGCGCCGCCGTCGTCGGCCCGAGTGACACCCCGGCGATCTCGCCGGCGGTCTGGGGCTCCGACGGCAGCAACGCCGAGGCAGTGGGCATGAACCACACCCTCACGGAGTTCCGCGACGGCGCCGCCCCCTGGCCCACGCTCCGCCAGGAGGGCCCGAAGGTGTTCCGCTGGGCTGTCTGGGAGATGGCGAAGGTCGCGCGCGAGGCTCTGGACCGTGCCGGCATCGAGGCCTCCGACCTCGCCGCCTTCATCCCCCACCAGGCCAACATGCGCATCATCGACGAGTTCGCCAAGCAGCTCAAGCTGCCGGAGACCACCGTCATCGCGCGCGACATCGAGACCACCGGCAACACATCAGCAGCATCCATCCCGCTGGCGACGCACCGCCTGCTGCAGGAGCACCCGGAGCTTTCGGGCGGTCTCGCGCTGCAGATCGGCTTCGGCGCGGGTCTGGTCTTCGCCGCCCAGGTCGTCGTCCTCCCCTGAGAACGCGCACCCGTTCCCTAGACTGTTCCCGGTTCCGAATACCACCCCAAGAAAGAGGAAAGAAATGGCTCTCACCAACGACGAGGTCCTCGCGGGCCTGGCTGAGCTCATCACCGACGAGACCGGCATCGACGCGTCCGAGGTCGCCCTGGAGAAGTCGTTCACCGACGACCTCGACATCGACTCGATCTCGATGATGACGATCGTCGTCAACGCCGAGGAGAAGTTCGGCGTCACCATCCCCGACGACGAGGTCAAGAACCTGAAGACCGTCGGCGACGCCGTCAGCTTCATCGTCGCCGGCGCGGAGTAATTCCCGTGGATGCCACCCCCGCACACCCTGCGGGGCGTGGCATCCGCCGTCCCTGAACGATCCCCACGAAGGAACCATCCATGACCAAGCGCATCGTCGTGACCGGTATCGGCGCCACGTCCGCCCTCGGCGGCACGGCCCCGGAGAACTGGCAGAACCTGCTTGCGGGAGTCCCCGGCGCGCACACCCTGCCGCACGAGTGGATCGAGACGTACCAGATCCCCGTGAAGTTCGCCGCCGAGGCATCCGTCCGCCCCGAGGAGGTCCTGCCCCGGCACGAGGCCAAGCGCCTCGACCCCTCGACCCAGTTCGCGCTGATCGCCGCGCGCGAGGCGTGGGAGGATGCCGGATCGCCGGAGATCGAACCCGAGCGCCTCGGCATCGACTGGGCGACCGGCATCGGCGGCGTCTGGACGCTCCTCGACGCGTGGGACACGCTGCGTGAGAAGGGCCCCCGCCGGGTGATGCCGCTCACGGTCCCGATGCTGATGCCGAACGCCGGCGCGGGCAACCTGTCGCTGCACTTCGGCGCCAAGGCGTTCGCCCGCACCGTCGTCAGCGCCTGCGCCTCCAGCACCGAGTCGATCGCGAACGCCTACGAGCACCTGCAGGACGGTCTGGCCGATGTGGTCATCGCCGGTGGTGCGGAGTCCGCGATCCACCCGATCACGATGGCTTCCTTCGCCTCCGCCCAGGCGCTCTCCCGTCGCAACGACGACCCCGAGGGCGCGTCGCGTCCGGGTGCCGTCGACCGCGACGGCTTCGTGATGGGCGAGGGCGGTGCGGCACTCGTGCTCGAGACCGAGGAGCACGCCAAGGCCCGCGGCGCGAAGATCTACGCCGAGCTCGTGGGCGGCGGTGTCACTGCCGACTCGTACCACATCACCGGCAACGACCCGACCGGCGCGGGTGCGGCCCGGGCCGTCGAGGCCGCACTCGAGCAGGCGGGCGCCTCGCCCGCCGAGGTCACGCACATCAACGCGCACCTCACTTCGACCCCGGTCGGCGACCCGAACGAGTACGAGGCGCTGAAGCGGGTGTTCGGCGCGCGGATCGACGAGATCCCGGTATCAGGCACGAAGGCCTCCACCGGTCATCTGCTCGGCGGCACCGGTGCGCTGGAGGCGGTCTACACCGTGCTCGCGCTGCGCGACCGCGTTGCCCCGCCGACGATCAACATGACCGAGCAGGACCCGGCCGTCCCGTTCAAGCTCTCCGGAGAGCCGCAGGCGCTCGGCGAGGGGCCGCAGCTCGCGATCAGCAACTCGTTCGGCTTCGGCGGTCACAACGCGGTCGTCGCGTTCCGCAGTTACGACGGCTGACCGACGGATGCACGTCGAGGCGCCTCCGGGGAGATCCCCGGAGGCGCCTTGCGTATCCGTCACCGGGTGGCGAGCTCGCGTGTCCTCGCCCCGCGGAACCGGGTGAGACGCGGCAGGAACCAGCCGATCAGCGGGCCGACGCCGAAGGCGAACAGCAGGGTGCCGACGCCCACGGGGCCACCGAGCAGGAACCCGATCACCAGGACGATCCCCTCGATCAGTGTGCGGACGATCCACACCCGCCAGCCGGTCCGCTGGACCAGTCCGGTCATGAGCCCGTCGCGTGGCCCCGGGCCGAAGTCCGCGGAGATGTAGAGACCGGTGGCGAAGGCGAGCAGCACGAGTCCGAACAGGAACAGCGGCACACCCGCCCACAGCGAGGGCGCCGCAGGGACGAGCCACAGCGTCAGATCCGCGCTCGGCCCGATGAGCAGGGCGTTGAGCACCGTGCCCAGTCCGAGGCGCTGGCGCAGCGGGATCCAGAGCAGCAGCACCACCACCGCCGTGAGGTTGGTCACGAGCCCGTAGCCGAGACCGGTTCGCGCGGAGATCCCGAGAGACAGGACGTCCCAGGGGGCGACGCCGATGCCGCCGCGGATCATGAGCGCCAGCGCGACGCCGTAGAGGAACAGACCCGCCACCAGCTGCAGCAGGCGCTCACCGAGATCCCTGGGGCCTCGCCACGAGATCGGCAGCAGGATGGATCGGAGATTCATCCCCTCATGCTGTCGGAGCGTCCTCACCCGTTCGTCGGGCCACCACAGCGAAAGTGGCCTGGGTGTTCCAGTCCACTCTGCCGCAGAATGGACTGCATGAGCTCACGACTGGTCACCCTGCTCGGAGTGCAGAGCGCCGCAGGCGCTTCCGCGGCGTCGCTCGCGGATCAGATCCGCGCGCTCGTCCTGGACGGCAGGCTCACCGTCGGTGAGCGACTCCCGAGCGAGCGAGCGCTGGCACTCGAGCTGCGGCGATCCCGCTCGACGATCACGCACGCCTACGACCTGCTCGCCGAGGGCGGCTATGTCCACCGGGTGCACGGCGGGGGCACCGGAGTGACACTCCCGCATCAGCGGCGGGCTCCTGCGCCCGCCGTCGACGCGGACTCGATCGACATGTCCGTCGCCTCGATGGGATCGACGCCAGGTCTGTACGACGCGACGGTGCGGGCGCTGCCCCGCCTCGCCGGACTCCGCGGCACCAGCGGATACTCGCTGCAGGGGCTGCCCGACTTCAGGGATGCCGTCGCGCGGCGCTTCACAGAGCGCGGCGCACCTACCTCCGCGGACGAGATCGTGATCACGGCCGGTGCGATGCACGCGCTCAACCTGGTACTGAGCGCGATCGGGCGCCGCGGCGAACGGGCGCTGATCGAGCAGCCCACCTTCCCGCACGCGATCGAGGCTCTGCAGCGACACGGGTACCGGATGCTTCCGACCCCGGTGGATGTCGACGGCTGGGACGCCGAGCACGTCACCGACACCCTGCTGAGTGCACGCCCGGATCTCGCCTACCTCATCCCGGACTTCCACAATCCCACCGGGGCGAGCTTGCCGGATGGTTCCCGGTCGGTCATCGCCGCGACGGCACGCAGCGCCGGCACCCGCATCATCGTCGACGAGACCACCGCAGAGCTCGACATCGATCGCGGTTGGACACCCGTGCCGTTCGGCGCCCTGGGACCGCACGTGATCACCATCGGCTCGCTGTCGAAGCTCGCCTGGGGCGGGCTGCGGCTCGGATGGATCCGAGCCGAGAGGGCCACCGTGGACCGCATCCTCGCGACACGGGCCTCCTACGACCTGGGAACGGCGTTCCTCGAGCAGTGCATCGCCGTCGAACTGCTCGACGACCTTCCCGAACTCGCCGCCCAGGTTCGCACCCGGCTGTCCGCGGGGCGCGAGGCGATCGCCGCCGGCATCGCAGCCCTGGACGGAGCGACCATGTCGCACGTGCCCGGCGGTCTCTCCGCTTGGATCGACCTGGGCGCTCCCATCTCCACGGAGCTGTCCCTCGCCGCGCGGTCGCACGGACTCATCCTGCCGCCCGGGCCGCGCTTCGCCACAGGGGGCGTGCTGGAGCGACGGATGCGGATCCCGATCACCCACGACCCCGAGACCGCGACCGAGGCGATGCACCGGTTCGCTCGAGCCTGGCAGGACGTGCGGCACGGCGCGACGCCCCCGGTCGGGGTCTACCCGCGCACCGCCGTCATCTGATCCGGACATGACGGAGCCCCCGCCTTCCCCGGCGGGGGCTCCTGTCGTATGCGAGAGATTCGCCTTCTCGGTCTCCGGGAGCATTCACCGGATCCCGCTACTCGCGCCTCTCCCGCAAGTGTGTGGTTATCCCACCTTGTGCAGCCAGACCACTCGGGAGTCGTCACTGGCATGCCGGAACGGCTCCAGCTCCTCGTCCCAGGCCGCGCCGAGCGCCACGTCGAGCTCGCGCTGCAGCTCGGCGATGCTCCCGGCCGCGATCTCCATGGCGTACCGGATGCGGTCCTCGCCGATGACGATGTTGCCCGCGGCATCCGTCTGGGCGTAGTGGATGCCGAGATCGGGGGTGTGCAGCCAGCGGCCGCCGTCGCTGCGCGGAGTCGGATCCTCCGAGACCTCGAAGCGCAGATGCTCCCACCCTCGGATCGCGGTCGCGAGCGCGGCGCCGGTGCCGACCGGGCCGTCCCAGTAGAACTCCGCGCGGCGCGTGCCCTGCTGCACCGGCTGGTCGCTCCAGTCGAAGTTGACGGCACGACCGAGAGCGCGTCCCACCGCCCATTCGAGGTGCGGGCAGAGCGCGCGAGGCGAGGAGTGGATGTAGACCACTCCCCGTGCGTATCCCGTCGCCATGATCTCTCCGTTTCATCAGGTGCGTCTTCCCCTACGACCTGAGCCACGGATGCTGGCGGACTATGCGGTTATACGGCGATTATCGTCGACATTCCGAGGAATGACAAGCATGTAACACAGAACGGCCCCGATTCGTGGATCGGGGCCGTTCCGAGGGGAGCGCTGAGGATCAGGCCTCGCTCATCGCGAGCTTCTCCTGCTGGCCCTTGGCGGCGTAGTACGCGGCGCGAGCGGCATCCTTGCGGGCCTGCTCGGCGTAACCGGCCTCGAGCACGTCCTGCGCGACCTCGAACTGGGTGTGCTGGTCGGTGCCGTGGTACTTCTCGATGTAGGCGTCGAGCTCCGGGCCCGAGGTCCACGAGGTGATCAGGCAGTAGCGCGGCTCGGTGCCGTTGTGGGTGGTCGCGTGCCACAGGCGCTGCGTGTCGACGATCAGCTGGGCGCCAGCCGGCAGAGCGATGCGGTACTCGATGCTCGGGTCGGTGCGGTTCTCACGCAGGACGAAGTAGCTGTCCTTGTCATCGGTGAGGTTGAAGAATCCACGCACGACCCAGCCGGTGCCGTCCGGGTTCAGGCGGTTGTTGTCGTCCTGGTGCAGGTTGTAGAGGCAGTCGCCGTAGGGCGTGGGCTGCAGCTCGATGACGCGGCAGCGGCCGACGTTGGCACCGGGCTCCTGTGCACGCGCGGTCAGCGTCGGGGCGATGGCGGTCTGCGACTCGATCCAGACGCCGTCCTTGTCGGTGCGCGGCGGCTTGTGGTTCCAGAAGCCGTTGCACTCGATCTCACCCTTGGCACTGGCTAGCGGCGAGAAGCGCGTGTCACCCGAGGACTTCCAGTCGACATACTCGATGTCGAGCCATTCCTTCGGGTCCATTTCCCCGCCGTAGCTGTCGAGGATGACGAAACCCTTGTCCTCAAGGGCTGCGGACTTGATGTATCCCATGATCGAGTCATGTCCTTTCGTAATGGGCCAGCGAAGTTTTAACAGGCCCTACTTAGGTAAGCCTACCTCCCGTCCCTGGACGCGCTGGAGAGGCGGGCCGGGTAAAACACCGCCCCGGATAGACTCGGTGGCGGCGGATCCCGTCTTCCCGCCGCACGGAGGCATCACCCAGTCATGGCAACGGCAACCAACGTCGAAGCGACCGCAACGAGCACGATCGAATGGCTGTCGGCACCGTCGACGAACATCGTCGTCCCGGTGTATCAGCGCCAGTACCGCTGGGATATCGGAGGGTGCGAGAGGCTGCTCTCCGACATCCGCGCCGTCGCCGCGGAGGATGCCGGGCACCGGCACTTCATCGGATCGATTCTGTCCGCCCAGGACGCGTCCTCCGACGGTGCCGACCTCATCCTGATCGACGGTCAACAGCGCGTGACCACCCTCATGCTGCTCGTCGCCGCGCTGCATCACTCCGTGCGCGACACGGACCCCGCGATGGCCGCCGAGCTGGAGCGCGTGCTGGTCCGCGCAGACGATTCCTCCCGCACCAAGCTGCGCCCCCACCATGCCTGGGCCGACCTGTACGACTCGGTCGTGCTGGATCGGCGCGACGACGCCGACCGCGAGTCGCGGTTCGACGACAACTACGCCTTCTTCCGAAGCCAGGTGCACGCCGACGAGGCGCCGCGCATCTGGGAGGGCCTGAAGAAGCTGGAGCACGTCTCGATCACCCTCGGTGCGGCGGCCAACGCGCAGCAGATCTTCGAGAGCCTGAACTCCACCGGCGAACCGCTCCGCGACCACGAGCTCATCCACAACTACATCCTGATGGGACTCTCGCACGGCGAGCAGCTCGAGATCGAGGAGCAGTACTGGCTGCCGATCGAACGCCTCACCGGAGAGACGATCGGGGCCTTCTGGCGCCACTTCCTGGTGATGACCACCGGTCGCGAGGTCGACGTCGCCGGTGAGCGCGGCGTGTACAGCGCGTTCCGCGCAACGTTCCCGCGCTTCGACGTCGAGCGACTGCGGGCGGATGCCGGCATCTGGCGCGAGTACGCCGAGATCTACGGCATCCTGCTCGATCCATCGCTCGAATCGGATGCCGGCATCCGACGCCAGCTCGGCTTCGTGAACACCTTCGGTCGCGCCGCCTATCCCCTGGTGATGAGCGCCTATCACGACCACGCCCGCGGCGTGATCTCGCGCGACGAGCTCATCAGCACGATGGAGTGGGTGCAGGCCCTGCTCCTGCGCCGCACCGTGGTGGGTCTGCCGACAGACCGGCTGATCGCTCGCCTGTGCCGTGCCCGCACGGAGGGGACCGATGCACTGATGCGCGCGATCGCCCGCATCACACCCTCGGACGAGCGCGTCAGCGCCGTGCTGAAGTACAGCGAACTCCCCTACGCCTCTTACGTGCTGAGCCGGCTTCTCGACGTCGAGGATGCGAGCGCCTACGACGTCGAGCACATCGTGCCCGCTGCCCCGGGCGACGCCTGGTCGGGAGACGGCACCCGGCCGTGGAGCGAGTACAGCGAGGACGAGCAGAACAGCCACCGCGCGCTGGCGCCGACGCTCGGCAACCTCACCCTTCTCGAGCAGCGGCTCACCGAGCGAGTGTTCGGCGCCTCCTTCCCCGACAAGCGCGACGACGCGTACGCGCGCAGCGCGGTGGCGGGCACCCGCGCTCTGGCGGAGCTGAGCTCATGGGGCACGGCTGCCATCGCCGAGCGCACTGTGCGGCTCTCCGAGGCGTTCGTGAGGATCTGGGCGCGCCCCGATCTGCCCGAGATCGACGATGACGGGCTCACGCCGGTCCTCGACGCCGTTCGCCGTCGCGGTTGGCCGGCGGGCTGGGAGCGCGAGTTCGACTACGTCGAGTACCGCGGCGAGCACTGGGAGGTCAAGGACGTCCGATACCTGTTCAATCGGGTGTTCCGACGCGCCTGGACAGACGACCGCCGCGCCGCACTGGCCTACAGCGCCGCCCACGGCGGACCGCTCTACGACGAGATGGCCTGGAAGGGCCATTGGGACGACTTCGGCGGCATCCACATCTACATGGGTTGGGACTCCAACTACATGATGGGTGCCGTGCAGGGCGTGCTGGAGGAGTCCGGCATCGCCGCCGAGGTGTTCGTGAAGTACTCCTACATCGGGAACGTGATGTGATGACCACGCTGGTGCGACGTATGCAGGACCTGACCGTGACCGAGCACACCATCTTGGTGCCGCTCGTCTGGGACGACGACTCCGACAACCGCACGATCGAGGTGTTCGCCTCCGTCGTCGCGCGCGACGGCGGAGAAGACCTGCCGTACCTGGTGTTCCTGCAGGGCGGACCGGGGTTCGAGGCGCCGAGGGCGTTCCACTCCCCCGCATCCCCGTCCTGGCTGGACATCGCGCTGCGCGACCACCGCGTCGTGATGCTGGATCAGCGCGGCACAGGGCGCTCCACACCGGTCGGCGACCGGCTGCTGGAGGAGCTCGGTTCCGAGGCCACGGCCGAGTATCTGACGCATCTGCGCGCGGACTCGATCGTGAAGGACGCCGAGGCGCTGCGCGCAGAACTGGGAGCGGCGTCCTGGAACCTGCTCGGGCAGTCGTTCGGCGGCTTCACCGTGCTCACGTACCTGTCCACGAACGCGTCCGCACTGGACCGGGTGTACACCACGGGCGGCTTGAGCACCGTTGAGCACACCGTCGACGAGGTCTATGCGCTCAGCTACGACAAGATGCGCACGGCATCGGAGAAGTACTACCGGCGCTTCCCCGAGCACCGGGAGCGGATGCGCCGGCTCGTCGGTCTCGCCGCCGAGGGGAGGCTGATCCTCCCGGACGGTGAGGTCGTCTCGCCCTCGCGCATGCGCTCGGTCGGTTCCGCACTGGGCACGAACGACGGCTGGCAGACGGTCTGGTCGCTGCTCGAACTGGACCCGACCACGAACGCGTTCCGGTACGACCTGGCATCCGCGATGCCGTTCGGCGGCCGCAACCCGCTGTACTTCGCCTTCCACGAGTCCTGCTACGCCGACGCGCAGACCACGCGCTGGTCGGCCGAGCGCGTGGAGCCGGCCGACTTCGCCTCGGACGTGACGCTGTTCACCGGCGAGCACATCCGCAAGGAGTGGACCGAGACGGTTCCCGCCTTCCGTCCGTGGCGCGATGTCGCGCTGACGTTAGCCGAGCACGAGTGGCCGGCGCTCTACGACGCGGAGGCGCTCGCGGCATCCGGAGCTCGCGGCGCTGCCGCGGTGTACGTCAACGACGTCTACGTGTCGCTGGAGCACTCCCTGGAGACCGCTCGGCTGCTGCCGGACATGAAGCTGTGGGTGACCAGCGAGTACGAGCACAACGGGCTTCGGTCCGGCGACGTGTTCGAGCGGCTGCTCGACCTCGCGCACGACCGTCGCGTGCGCTGACGCGCATTCGGTAGGGCGGGTGGGACTTGAACCCACGATCGTCGGGTTATGAGCCCGCTGCCTTGACCAGCTTGGCCACCGCCCCGTAGGTTCTCCAGCCTACCGGGCGATCTCAGTGCGCTGTCGCACCCTCATGCGTCCGGGTGTGGCGCAGATAGATCTCGGCGTTCTCGATGAGGCCGGCGCGCTCCTCGTCGGTGAGCGTCCGACGAACCTTCGCCGGCACGCCGGCGACGAGCGATCCGTCCGGCACCTCGGTGCCGCCGAGGACGACGGCGCCTCCGGCGATGAGGCATCCCCGGCCGATCACAGCGCCGGAGAGCACGACGGCGCCCATACCGACCAGCGAACCGTCACCGATCGTGCAGCCGTGCACGACCGCGTTGTGCCCGATCGAAACCCTCTCACCGACGACGACGCCGTGCCCGCTGTCGACATGCACGGAGACGTTGTCCTGCACGTTGCTGCCGGCGCCGATCGAGATCGGCGCCGAGTCCGCACGCAGCACCGCGTTGTACCAGACGCTCGCGTCCGCGGCCAGGGACACGTCGCCGACGATGCGGGCGCCGTCGGCGACGAAGGCGTGATCGTGCAGTCGCGGTGTCTTGCCCGGCAAAGCCAGGACGGATGCTGCGGAGGAGACGGTCATGTAGGTGAGACTACCCAAAGTTCCGCGTGATTCCGCGCCGGTTAGCGTTGCCTCAGCTTGCTTGCGGAACATTTCAGGCTGAGTAGCGTTGTGGACATCAGGCAGCGATTCACGACCCCGGAGGACCACATGAGCGCTTCGAAGACCATCCCCGCCACTGCCGGCGATCCCACCGTCGCGGCGGCCGCGGCACAGTTCCTCTCCCCCGTCGTCCTCGGCCTGCAGGCCCTGGTCGTCAACGGCAAGCAGGCCCACTGGCACGTGCGCGGCGCCAACTTCATCGGGGTGCACGAGTTCCTCGACACCGTCGTGGCCAATGCGGGCGAGTTCGCCGACACCGCCGCGGAGCGCATCGTCGCCCTCGGTCTGCCGATCGACGCACGTATCAGCACCGTCGCCGAGAAGGCCGGCACGACCAAGGTCGCGGCCGGTTTCGCCGCCTCGGACGACCTGGTCCGCGCTGTGATCGCCGACATCGACGCGATCCTCGTCGACGTGAAGGCCGCCGTCGACGGGCTCGACGAGGTCGACCTCACCAGCCAGGACGTCGCCATCGAGATCCAGCGCGGACTCGAGAAGGACCGCTGGTTCCTGTTCTCGCACGTCGCGGCCTGAGCGAGGCTCTCAACAGAACAGCTCCCCGGACCTCTCGGTCCGGGGAGCTGTTCTGTTGAGAAGGCGGGTCAGTTCGCGCTCATGGCCTTCTTGATGGCCTCGGTGTAATACGGGGCGAGGGTGTCGACGAAGCTCACCGTGAGGTGGTCCTGGTCGCGGTACACGTTCGCGCCGCCCACCACAGGGAAGCAGGTCTTGTCGTCGCAGTACACGTCGGTGAAGTCGAGGAGAGTGACGCCCTTCGTACCGTCCGCGGCCGCGCGCAGCGGATCGTCCTCGTCAAGCAGATCGGCGCGCGGGCCCGTGCAGTCCGCCTGGTCACGCGTGCGGAGACACTTGTTCGGATCGGTCTCCCACGCCGGGTTGTCGATGACCGTCACCACAGGGATGCCGCGGTCGGTCATGGTCGACCACGCCTTCTGGTAGCCCGCCACGGCGGCATCGTGAGAGGAGTCATACCCGGCCGAGGAGTACGGTGTGCCCGCGAGCGCCGCAGTGAAGACGACGTCGAAATCCTCGTCGGCGAGCTTGTCGGCCACGCCCGTTCGCCAGTCGGCGCAGGCCGCCCCGAAGGCACCGCCCGTCGACAGTGGCGTGGTGTTCCAGGGGCAGGCGCCCTTGAAGTAGGTGGTCAGGTGCCACCCCTCGCGCTTCGCCATGTCCTCGAATGTGCTGAGCAGCTGGAAGGCGTGGCTGTCGCCGATCAGGGCGACGCGCGGAGCATCCGGTGCATCCGATCCGAAGTCGCAGGACACGGGACGCGAGTCGGTGAGCTGGACGAAGCACTGCTCATCTGCGGGGCGATCGACGCCCGCGAAGCCGGGCGCAGGCAGGATCGCGTCCGTAGCCGGCGCATCCGCGCAGGAGTCATCGAGGACAGCCGCCGCGCCGAAGCAGCTCGGCGGGTTCTCGCGAAGCTCCTGGATCGCCTGGACCCCCTGCTGGTACGTGTTGGCGTTCACCGCCCAGGCGCCCGCGGCGGTGCCGCCGACCAGGAGCATGGCGCCGAGCGCCGCCCAGAGGGTGACCCGAGGACGACGGCTCGTGAGCACCTTCCACGAGCGCGTGGGGTCCTCGACGAACTTCTTCGTCAGCCAGGCGACGACGAAGCAGATGACGAGCAGCGCGACCCGGTGGTAGATCGTCAGACCCCAGAACGGCACCGACGGAGCGATGATGATCAGCGGCCAGTGCCAGAGGTACAGGCTGTACGAGATGTCACCGGTGAACCGCATCGGCCGGATCGCCAGGATCCGCGTCGGGTACCACCACCGGTCGACGTTGGATGCCGAGATGATCGCCGCAGCGCCAAGGGTCGGCAGCAGCGCCATGTATCCGGGGAACGGCGTCTGACCGTCGAAGCGGAACGCGGTGTACAGCAGCGCCAGGATGCCGCCCCACCCGAGGATGAAGCTGAGCACGGCGTTGCGCACACGCAGCATCGGGACGAGGGCGATGACCGCACCCACGCCGAACTGCCACATCCTGCCGAAGGTGACGAAGTATGCCGGTGCGGGGTTCGTCGCGGTGTAGATGACGCAGAAGACGAAGGAGGCGACCGAGACGAGACCGATGGCGACGGCGGCCGCCTTGAGGCGGTCACCGCGCAGCCACTTCACCGCGATCCATGCCGCGAGCAGCATGATCAGCGGCCAGAGCACGTAGAACTGCTCCTCGAGGGACAGCGACCAGTAGTGCTGGACCGTCGTCGGATCACCCGAGAGCGCGAGGTAGTCGGCGGAGTTGCCTGCGAGATACCAGTTCTCCACGTAGAAGGTGGAGGCGATGATCTCCTTGATCTCGGCGGGGAGCGCCGAGGTCGGCGTGAGGTACGGCGATGCGGCGACCAGAGCGCAGAACAGGAGCACGAGCAGGGAGGCCGGCAGCAGACGCCGGGCACGACGCGCCCAGAACTGACCCAGCTTCACCGTTCCTGTCGAGGTGAGCTCCCTGGCCAGGTGCGAGGTGATGAGGAAGCCCGAGATGACGAAGAAGATGTCGACACCGACATAGCCGCCGCTGAGCCGGCCCGGCCAGAAGTGGTAGAGCACCACGAAGAGCACTGCGATCGCACGGAGCCCCTGAACGTGCGGGATGAACCGATTTCCCGCCGCATGCTCCGGCGAACGTTCCCGTCGCAGGGCTTTGCGGGTGGGCGCGACTGCTTCTGACTGCACCATACGACCCTAGCGTGCGGCCGCTCGCTCGCCCGGAGCGACGGCCTGTCATGCCGTGTGCGTGGCCCTCCCCCCGAGGACCGTGGCGAGCACGGGCATCGTTCGCAGCTGCGGCCCCGAGGCGGTGCGCGGGTCGCGACCGCAGAGCACCAGATCGGCGGCTGCGCCCAGTCGGATCTCGGTACGAGCGGCGGCAGCGAGCGCCTGGTCGACCGTGAGCCGCTCCTCCGGATGCCATGGCTCGCGGTCGTCGTCCGTCCTCGTGACGGCCGCTGAGATCGCGTGCCACGGGTCGAGCGCGGTCACGGGAGCGTCCGAGCCGAAGCGGATCTCGACGCCGGCATCACGCAGCGCGGCCAGCGGGTAGCCGATCGAGGTCTGCTCGGCCCAGAGGCGCCCGACGAGATCGCGATCGTCCAGCGCGTGCTGCGGCTGCACACTCGCGATCACGCCGAGCCGAGCGAAGCGCGCGAGGTCGGCGTGGCGCACGAGCTGGGCGTGCTCGACGGTGCCGACGGCCCCGGTGCTGGTGAACGCGTCCAGGACGGCCGTGACCGCTCGGTCGCCGATGGCGTGCGCGGCCACAGCGAGTCCTGCACCGGTCGCGGTCGTGAAGAGGGTCGCGAGCTCTTCCGGCGGCACGGTGAGCACGCCGAAGTTCGCGGCATCGCCCGGGTAGTGGTGCGAGCACGCGGCGGTGCGCGTGCCCAGCGACCCGTCGGTGATGATCTTGAGGGGGCCGACGTGGATCAGTCCCCTCACGGTGTCTGGTGTCCCAGGCCGCTCGCACGCCTCCCCGGTGCGCAGGCCGGCATCGATGGCGCGCTCCAGATCGTGCGGGTAGACCGCGAACTCGACGCGGTGCGCGTCGAACCCCGCGGCGATGCGTCGCTGCCAGGCATCGGCGTTCCAACCCATGTCGAAGTCGACAAGACCCACGATGCCGCGTGCGGCCGCGCGACGCCCAGCCTCCGCGACCGCGGCGTCGGCCATCGGCTCGTCGACCGCATTCAGCCTTCGCGAGATCTCGAAGGCCGGCAGCTCGCGCAGCATCCCGTCGTCGTCCTGGCCTTCGAAGCCCTCGCGCCGCAGAGCCGACGTGTTCAGCCAGACGCTGTGCACGTCGGCATTGAGCAGATACGTCGGCACCCCACCCGTCGCGGCGTCCAGCAGCTCGCGCGACGGCACATCCGGCCAGAGCGCATCCCGGAATCCCGTGCCGATCCGACGTCCGTCGGGCAGCGGCGCGACAGCAGACATCCGTGCCGCGGCATCCGCTGCACTCGTGGCGTCGTGCAGCGGCTCGCGCTGCGCGGTGAGCGCCCATTGCACGGTGTGCACGTGGTTGTCCCAGAGCCCGGGCACCGCCCAGGCGCCCTCGCCGTCGATCACCTCGATGGGCGCGCGCAGGTTGCCGGTCGGGGCGATGTCGGCGATCACACCGTCCTGCACGAGGATGTCGACCGGATCGTCGGTGGGCAGCAGCTCTCGTCCGGGACCGGCGACCCGTACGGCCCGCAGCAGCAGATCGGCGCTCATCCGCGGTGCGCCAGACGTGCCTCGTGCGCGCGGCGCATCTCGGCCGCGAGAGCGGGATGCGAATACGCGCCGTCGCCGTCCAGCTCGGCGATCACGTTCTCGACGACGTCGTCGGGCTTGTTCTGGCTGAGCTTGCGCTTGGCTGTCACTCGGGTGGGGGTCAGCCGGAATCCGACGGTGCCCGCCTCGAGCACGCGCACGAACTCGTCGGTGTTCGGAGCCTGCCACATCAGCCGCGGCTGCGGCAGGCGGGACTCGAAGTGCGCGACCAGCTCGTCGAGGATCTTCAGATTCGTCTGGGTGTCGACGATCTCCGGGATGCCGGCCAGGTGCACCGCCACATAGTTCCAGGTGGGTACCGCCTTGATGTCGCCGTACCAGTTCGGCGAGATGTAGCCGTTCGGCCCTTCGAAGACGAGCAGCAGCTCGGTCTCGCCCAGCCCCAGCACCTGATCGTCGGGCTTGCCCACGTGCCCGACCACGGTCAGGTCTTCGCGGTCGGGGTCGAGCAGCACAGGGTAGTGCGAGGCGACGAGCCCGTCGGGCCCGGTCGCGACCAGAGTCGCCCACGGGTTCTGCGCGATCACCCGCCTCAGCTCGGTCACATCGGTCATCGCGAAGCTCGGGTTCTGGCGCATGAGACCAGATTACGGCGACGGCGGCCCCCGGGGATCGCCTCCCAGGGACCGCCGCGACCGTGTCCGCTACTGCCTGGAGGCGACCACCGGGACCGCCTGCGTCTTCCACTCCTGGAAGTCACGATCGTCGGCCATGAACACGTCGATCTGCTCCTTCGTCGCGAGCAGCTTCGGATCGTTGTCCAGGTACTTCTTCGTCTCTCGGGCGATCAGCCCCGACAGGATCAGCAGACCGATGAGGTTCGGGATCGCCATCAGGCCGTTCATGACGTCGGAGAACGCCCAGACGACGCCGAGCTGCACCGTGCACCCGATGAACACCACGAGCGAGAAGATCACGCGGAACGGCATCACGGCTCGTCGGCCCATCAGCCGCTCGATGCAGCGCTCGCCGTAGTAGGACCAGCCCAGGATCGTCGAGCCGGCGAACATCACCAGGCCGATGGTGACGATGTAGTGGCCCCACTCCCCCGGCAGGCCGTGCGAGAACGCCTCACCGGTCATCAGCGCAGCGCTGATCTGCTTGCCGGTCTCGGAGTCGACCATGTCCCACACACCCGTGGTGATGATGACCAGTCCGGTGCAGGTCACGACGATGATCGTGTCGATGAAGGTCTGCGTCATCGACACGAGCCCCTGACGCACCGGGTGCGTGGTCTTGGCAGCGGCCGCTGCGATCGCCGCGGAGCCCATGCCGGACTCGTTGGAGAAGATGCCGCGGGCGACGCCGAACTGCACCGCGATGATGATCGCAGAACCGGCGAAACCGCCGACCGGAGCCGTGCCGGTGAATGCGTCGGTGAAGATCTGTGCGAAGGCGGCGGGCACATCGGCGATGTTCGCGATCAGGATGTACAGCGCCCCGAGCACGTAGAAGATGATCATGATCGGCACCAGCCCCGCGGTCACGCGGGCGATCGACTTGATGCCGCCGACGAGCACCAGCATGGCGAAGGCCGTGAGCACGAGCCCGGTCACCCAGGTCGGCACGTTGAAGCTGTTCTCCATGTTCGTGGCGATCGAGTTGCCCTGGGTCATGTTGCCGATGCCGAAGCAGGCGAACACCGCGGCGATCGCGAAGAACAGCGCGAGGAACTTCCCGAACCTGTTCGGGATGCCGCGCTCCAGGTAGTACTGCGGACCGCCGGACTTCTCCCCTGCGGCATCCGTCTTACGGAATCGCACGCCGAGGAACGCCTCGGAGTACTTCGAGGCCATGCCGAGCAGGCCGGTCACCCACATCCAGAACAGTGCACCCGGGCCGCCGATGCCGATCGCGGTCGCGACACCGACGATGTTGCCGGTGCCCACCGTCGCGGCCAATGCCGTCGTGAGTGCCTGGAACTGCGAGATGTCGCCGTCGTCGGCGCCCGGGTCCTTGCGGGTGAAGATGCCCAGGCGCAGCGCGGAGCCGAGCCGGAGGAACTGGATGCCGCCGAGGCGGATCGTCAGATAGAGCCCTGTTCCCAGCAGGAGCGGGATGAGGATCCAGGGCCCCCAGATCCATCGGCTGATCGCCTCGAGTACGGTTTGCAGGCCGGAAAGGTCCATCGGATCTCCTGTCGTGCGTCGTTGCAGAGAGTCCGGTCATCCTTTCACAGCGCGCTCACAGGCTTCTACCCGGCGCCGGTGCGGCGGCGTTTCAGCGCTGGCAGGAGGGGCACCAGTACAGCTTGCGTGCACCGATCTCCTCGAGCGCGATCTCGGTACCGCACACCCTGCACGGGAGGCCCGCGCGGTGATAGACCCAGTGCCGGTCATCGCGACTGGCCATCGCGGCGCGGTACTCGTCCGGTGAGAGTTCGTCCATGGTCATCATCTGGCCGGTCTCGACCCCGATCGCCAGCAGCCGCACCCAGTCCTGCCACAGCTCGCGGACGACATCCTCGGGCACCTGCTTGCCTGGCGTGTGCGGGTTCAGCCGCGCACGGAACAGCATCTCGGCGCGATACACGTTGCCGATGCCGCTGACGACCGCCTGGTCCATCAGCAGCAGTGCGATCGGGGTGCCCTTCTTCCGCACCGCCGCCGTGAATCGCTCCTCGCCCTCGGCGGGGTCGCCCACCAGCGGGTCCGGCCCGAGCTTCGCGATCGTGGCGAGCATCTCGTCGGGCGTCTGCACCTGGCAGGCTGTCGGGCCGCGCAGATCTGCGCAGGTGACGTCCGTCAGCAGGCGGACGCGCACCTGACCGACCACGGGCGGCGGCCACTCGTCGCCCTCGTCCTCGAGGCCCTTGGTCTGCTCCGACATCCGCACATGCACGCGGGTTCGCCGAGGTGCGCCGATCGAGGTGAGTGAGTTCTCGCCCGCGTCGTCCAGGATCGGCGCGTCCAGATCCGTTCCGCGCTGGTTCGTCTGCCCCATCCGCCCGTTGGCGGAGGCGATGGTCGGGTCGACGAGGATCTCCCCCGCGAAGTCCCATGCTCCGTACAGTCCGAGGTGCACGCGCAGCCAGGCGTCGCCGTCGAAGCCGAGGAACATCTGCTTGCCGACGGCCTTCGCATCGAGCAGCTCACGACCGCTGAGGAACTCGGCGCCTTCGGCGAACCGGCCCTGCGGGCTGGACGCCATGACCTCGCGGCCCACGAAGTTGCGGTCGAACTGACGAGCGATGCGGTGGACGGAGTGGCCCTCGGGCATCTCAGGCCCGCGGGTCCGGCAGCAGGGAGCCGTCGCGCTCGAAGTCGGCGATCTGGCCGATACGCCGAACATGCCGCTCCTCGTCCGAGAACGGCGTCGCGATGAACAGGTCGATGAACGAGGTCACCTCATCGAAGGTGTGCTGACGCGCACCGATCGAGATCACGTTGGCGTCGTTGTGCTCACGGGCCAGCTCGGCGGTGGACAGGTTCCACACCAGCGCCGCGCGGATGCCCGCCACCTTGTTCGCCGCGATCTGCTCGCCGTTGCCCGAACCACCGAAGACCACGCCCAGCGCCTCGACCCCTGCCGCCTGATCGGCGACGACGGCCTGCGCCGCTCGGATGCAGAACGCCGGGTAGTCGTCCACCGGGTCGTAGGACAGCGGGCCGTGGTCGACCACGTCGTGTCCGGCCGCACGCAGGTGCTCCTGCAGACGGGTGGAGAAGTCGAGTCCGGCGTGATCGGTGGCGAGGTGGATGCGCATGGCATCCATCCTAGAAGCGCGACTCAGGGCGCGAGCCCTGCCGCGGCCGGACGGAATCCCAGGCGCGCGTTCTCGCAGTCACCAGGTCGGGACACGTCGTACCAGGGGCCGAGCGCAGTGACGTGCGGGCGCTGCGCTGCCGGCATCCCCTCGACACGCTCCTCGACGAGGTCGACGAGCCCGGCGACGAAGGCCGGGTGGATGCCGGGGGTCGGCGTGCGCACCGCCCGGATGCCGGCCTCCTCGGCAGCCTGCATCGCCTCGGTGTCCAGGTCCCACAGCACCTCCATGTGGTCGCTCACGAAGCCGAGCGGGACGATCACGACGGCCTCCGCGCCGCGGGAGGGCAGCTCGCCGATGACGTCGTTGACGTCGGGCTCGAGCCACGGCTGGGTCGGCGGACCGGAGCGGGACTGGAAGACGAGCTCCCAGGGCAGCACTCCCCCGCCGACCGGCAGGTTCGCCATGATGTACTCCGCGACCGCGCGGTGCTGCGCGGCGTATGCGCCACCCTCGCCCCAGTCGACGTCCCGAGGGCCGGAGCGCTCCGCGTCACCGGTCGGGATACTGTGCGTGGAGAACAGCACATGGATCTTCGAGGCATCGACGCCGTCGTCGAGCAGCTGCCGAACGGCATCCGCCACACCCTCCTGGAACGGCGCGACGAAGCCGGGGTGGTCGAAGAAGAGTCGCACCTTGTCGGCCGTCACCTGCTGCTCCAGACCGGCGTCGGTGATCGCGCGCGCGATGTCCTCGCGGTACTGGCGGTCGCTGGAGTAGGAGCTGTACGCGCTGGTGGCCAGCACCAGCAGGGTCTTGTGGCCGTCGGCGGCCGCCTGGGTGAACGCCTCGTCGAGGTAGGGACCCCAGTTCCGGTTGCCCCAGTAGACGGGCAGGTCGAGGCCACGACGGGCGATCTCCGCCTCGAGTGCGGCCTTCAGGTCGCGGTTCTGCGCGTTGATCGGGCTGACCCCGCCGAAATGCCGGTAGTGGTGCGCGACCTCCTCGAGTCGCTCATCCGGGATGCCGCGGCCGCGCGTGACGTTGCGCAGGAACGGGATCACGTCGTCCTGCCCCTCCGGCCCGCCGAAGCTCGCGAGGATCAGCGCGTCGTAGGCGACGGGCGTCTCCACGAACGGTGCGCCGGAAGCTGCGGCAGGAGATGCGAAGGGAACGATATCGACGGGAGTCACAGTCACCTCATAATCTTTTCACCGCTCCCTATGAGAGTCCCGATCCCGCGGGCCGTGGAATTCGGTGGCACGGGTGCCTGGCGTAGGCTGTCATGGTTGCCGTCGGCGCCAGCAGCGCCGGACCGTGGCGACACCCCCTCACCACTGGGAGAAGAGCTGTGCCTGGAGAGAACCTCACCCGCATCGAAGCGCAGGAGCGCCGCGCCGTCATCGACACGCAGTCCTATGAGGTCACGCTCGACCTCACCAAGGGCGACGAGGTGTTCGGATCGCGCAGCGTCGTGCGCTTCACTGCGACCCCGGGGGCCTTCACCTTCATCGACCTCATCGCCCGCGACGTGCGCGAGATCTCGCTCAACGGTGAGCAGCTCGATCCCAGCGCGGTGTTCGCGGACTCCCGCATCGCGCTCGAGGGCCTGCAGGCCGAGAACGTGCTCGTCGTGGACGCGGACTGCCTGTACACCAACACGGGCGAGGGCCTGCACCGCTTCGTCGACCCGGTCGACGGCGAGGTCTACCTGTACTCCCAGTTCGAGGTGCCCGACTCCCGCCGCGTCTTCGCGGTCTTCGAGCAGCCCGATCTGAAGGCGACGTTCCAGTTCACGGTCACCGCGCCGTCGGCCTGGAAGGTCGTGTCGAACTCGCCCACGCCCGAGCCGATCGTGCACGACGACACCACGATCGCCACGTGGGGCTTCGACCCCACCCCCCGAATCTCCTCGTACATCACCGCGCTCGTCGCCGGTCCCTACGAGTCGGTGTTCTCCGAGCTGACCAGCGCCTCCGGCCGCGTCATCCCGCTCGGCGTCTACGGTCGTAAGAGCCTGTGGCAGCACCTCGACGCCGACTACATCTTCGACAAGACCCGTGAGGGCTTCGCCTACTTCGAGTCGAAGTTCGGCGTGCCGTACCCGTTCGCGAAGTACGACCAGCTGTTCGTGCCCGAGTTCAACGCGGGGGCCATGGAGAACGCCGGCGCCGTCACCTTCACGGAGACCTACGTGTTCCGCAGCAAGGTCACCGACGCGGTCAAGGAGCGCCGCGTCGTCACGATCCTGCACGAGCTCGCGCACATGTGGTTCGGCGACCTGGTCACCATGAAGTGGTGGAACGACCTCTGGTTGAACGAGTCGTTCGCCGAGTGGGCCTCGACCATCGCCACTGCCGAGGCCACCGAGTGGACCGAGGCGTGGACCACGTTCAACGCCATGGAGAAGACCTGGGCGTACCGGCAGGACCAGCTGCCCTCCACGCACCCGGTCGTCGCCGAGATCAACGACCTCGAGGACGTGCTGGTCAACTTCGACGGCATCACCTACGCCAAGGGCGGATCGGTGCTCAAGCAGCTCACCGCCTGGGTGGGCATCGACGCGTTCTTCGCCGGCGTCTCGGCCTATTTCCAGAAGCACTCCTGGGGCAACACCGAGCTCAGCGATCTGCTCGTCGAGCTCGAGCGCACCAGCGGCCGCGACCTGACCACGTGGTCGAAGAAGTGGCTCGAGACCGCAGGCGTGAACACCCTCGCCCCCGTCGTGGCCGAGGACTCCAGCGGCGTCATCACCCGGTTCGCCGTCACGCAGACCGCCCCGGCCGACTACCCGACCATCCGCCCGCACCGTCTGGGCATCGGCTTCTACGACCTCGAGGCCGGCGCCCTGGTGCGCACGCACTACGTCGAGGTGGACGTCGACGGCGACCGCACCGAGCTGCCCGAACTGCAGGGGCTGAAGCGGCCCGCACTGGTGCTGCTGAACGACAAGGACCTCGCGTACGCGAAGATCCGCCTCGACGAGAAGTCGCTGGCCACCGCCATCGAGCACCTCTCCGACATCAGCGACCCGCTCGCCCGCTCGCTCGTGTGGGGCGCGGCCTGGGATCAGACTCGCGACGCCGAGAGCAGCGCGAGCGACTACATCGACCTGGTGCTCGGCAACATCGGCCGCGAGACCGAGTCGACCACCATCCGCACCACGCTGGCCCAGCTGGGCCTCGCCGCGTCGGCGTACGTCACTCCTTCGCAGCGCTCCGCCGCTCGCGAGAAGGTCGCCGACGGCCTGTGGTCCCTCGCGCAGGGCGCCGCTGCGGGCAGCGACAGCCAGCTGCAGCTGGTCACCGCCTTCGCGAACATCCTCGTCACGCCCGAGCACGCCGGCGTCGTGGGTCGGCTCCGCTCCGGCGAGGACACCCTTCCCGGCCTCGACATCGACGCGGACCTGTCCTGGCAGCTGCTGGTCGGGCTCGCGGCCGCCGGTGCCACGGATGCTGCGACGATCGACGCCTCGCTGGCTGCGGACAACACCTCGAAGGGTGCGGAGTTCGCCGCCCAGGCTCGTGCCGCGCTGCCCTCCGCCGAGGCCAAGCAGACCGCATGGACCTCGCTGGTGGACAACGCCGACCTGCCGAACACGATCGTGCGCGCTGCCGCCGCCGGCTTCGTGCACCCCTCCGGTGTCGAGGTGCTCGGCGACTTCGTGCCGAAGTACTTCGAGATGCTGCTGCCGATCTGGACGTCGCGCACCTACCAGATCGCCGACTACCTCGTGGTCGGTCTGTACCCGCGGTCGCTCGCGACCGTCGAACTCCGGGATGCCACGCGCGCCTGGCTGTCGTCGAACCAGGATGCCGCCCCCGCGCTGCGCCGCCTCGTGCACGAGAACCTGGCCGATGTGGAGCGCGCCCTCGCCGCGCAGTCTCGCGACGCCGACGACTGATCCCCGCGGACCCAGAGTTCTGAAAGCCCCGGTGAGGCCTCTCCGCGCACAGCGTGCGGAGAGGCCTCATCAGTAGAATCGAGGGGATGCTTCTTCTCCCGCTTGCTGCCGCGACACCGGCTCCGACCGCGTCCACTGATCCCGCACCCTGGTCCGGGGAGGCGATCCTCGGCGTGCTGACCGCCATCGGCGCCAAGCTCCTTCACATCGCGATCATCGTCGCCGTCTGCATCGCGATCGCCTTCGTGCTGCGCCTGGTCATCCGCCGCGTCGTGCACCGCATCGTGGACAACGCGAAGAACAAGGCAGCAGTGACCGACACGGTCGCGCTGGAGCGCTCCCCGCTCGCAGACATGCGCCTTGTGCAGCGCACCCGCACCCTCGGCACCATCCTGCAGAACATCGTGAACGTCACCCTCGTGATCGTGGCGCTCGTGCTCATCGTCTCGGCGATCAACCCCGACATCCTCGGCTCTCTGACCCTGCTCACGGCCGCGGTCGGCGCCGGCCTCGGCTTCGGCGCGCAGAACATCGTCAAGGACGTGCTGAACGGCATGTTCATCGTCGCCGAGGACCAGATCGGCATCGGCGACGTGGTCGACCTGGGCCTCGCCACCGGCGTCGTAGAGTACGTCAGCGTCCGCATCACCCAGGTCCGCGATGTCAACGGCACGCTCTGGTACGTGCGCAACGGCGAAGTGACCCGCATCGGCAACATGTCCCAGGGCTGGGCGCGCGTGATCGTCGACCTTGGCCTGCCGGCCGACAGCGATCTCGACGATGTCGAGCAGTCGATGCTGGAGACCGCCCAGGCTCTCGCGAAGGATCCGAAGTGGCGCACCAGGATCATCGAGAAGCCCGAGATCTGGGGCCTGGAGTCGATCGACGGTGATGCGCTGGTGGTGCGCGTCGTCATCAAGACCAGGGCGAACGCGAAGGACGACGTGGCACAGGAGCTGCGCGCGCGCCTGAAGAAGACTTTCGACGAGAAGCAGATCGCCCTGCCCAGTCTCGTCGGCGTGGTCCCCACGGGCCTGGACGGCGCGCGCCGCGTGCGCGGTGCCAACCCGCCGAAGACCCGCCCCACTCCGGTGACGGGCGTGCCGGTCGTGGATCGCGGCGTCTGGCGCCGGAAGAAGTCCGGAGACACGAAGCCCGAGAGCGGCGCGGAAGGCGGGACGAAGAAGTGACGTTCTACGACGAGATCGGCGGGCACGAGACCTTCGAGAAGATCGTGCGCGTGTTCTACCGCGAGGTCGCCGCCGACCCCGTGCTGCGCCCGATGTACCCCGAAGAGGACCTCGGCCCCGCCCAGGAGCGGCTGCGGATGTTCCTCGAGCAGTACTGGGGCGGTCCGTCCACCTACGGCGAGCAGCGCGGCCATCCCCGGCTGCGGATGCGGCACGTGCCGTTCCACATCGACCCGGACGCCCGTGACCGCTGGCTCGCACACATGCGCACAGCGCTCGACGAGGCGGAGCTCTCCCCGATGCACGAGGCGACGTTCTGGGACTACCTGCAGCGCGCGGCGCATTCGCTCGTGAACACCTTCGAGCCCTCCGGTGTCGGCCCGATCCAGCAGGCGCAGACCCGACCCGATCTGGGCCTCACCTCGTAGCATCCGCTCTTCCGCATCGACGACGAAGGAGTCGCCATGTCCGCACCCCGTACCGACGAGACCGATGTGCTCGTCATCGGCTGGGGCCTGTCCGGCCTCGTCGCCGCGGCCGAGGCCGTGGCCGCCGGCCGGCGCGTCACCGTGATCGATCAGGAACCACGCTCCAACCTCGGCGGCCAGGCCTGGTGGTCGTTCGGCGGGTTGTTCTTCATCGACTCCCCCGAGCAGCGCCGGATGGGCATCCGCGACTCGCTGGACCTCGCCCGCGAGGACTGGTTCGGCAACGCCGGGTTCGACCGTCCGGAGGATGAATGGCCGCGGCGCTGGGCGGAGGCGTATCTGCAGTTCGCGGCCGGCGAGAAGCGCGCCTGGCTGCGCGAGCGCGGCGTCGGTTTCTTCCCTGTGGTCGGCTGGGCCGAGCGCGGTGGGTACGGCGCGATCGGCCCCGGCAATTCCGTGCCGCGCTTCCACATCACCTGGGGCACCGGCCCCGGCATCGTCGCACCCTTCGCCGACGCACTGTTCGAGGCGGAGAAGGCCGGACGGCTCACCGTGCTCCCCCGCCACCGCGTCACGGCGCTCACCGGCGCGGACGGCGCTGTCACCGGCGCGCACGGCGACGTGCTGGCCGACAGCCCCGCCGACCGCGGCGAGAAGAGCAGTCGCGAGGTCGTCGGGTCGTTCGAGATCACCGCGGGCGCGACGATCGTGGCATCCGGCGGCATCGGCGGCAACCACGACCTCGTACGCAAGATGTGGCCGGAGCGGCTCGGCACTCCCCCGCAGCACATGCTGACCGGTGTTCCCGCCTACGTCGACGGATCGATGCATGAGGTCGCTCGGTCGGCCGGCGCGCGGCTCATCAACGAGGACCGCATGTGGCACTACGTCGAGGGCATCACCAACTGGGATCCGGTGTGGCCCTCGCACGGCATCCGCATCCTGCCCGGCCCGTCGTCACTGTGGCTGGATGCCACCGGCGCCCGCCTGCCCGTGCCGCTGTTCCCCGGATTCGACACGCTCGGCACTCTCGCGCACCTGCGTGCGACAGGGCACGACCACTCCTGGTTCGTCACCTCGCTGAAGATCGTCGAGAAGGAGTTCGCGCTGTCCGGCAGCGAGCAGAACCCGGATCTCACCGGCAAGGACGTGCAGCTGCTGCTGAAGTCGCGGCTGGCGAAGGGGCCCACGGGCCCCGTGCAGGCGTTCCTCGACGAGGGCCCGGACTTCGTCGTGGAGGACGATCTGGAGACGCTGCTGGCCGGCATGGCGGCGATGCCCGGCGGCGAGGCGCTGGACCTAGATCGGCTGCGCCGCGAGGTGATCGCCCGCGACCGCGAGATCGAGAACGACTTCACCAAGGACGCCCAGATCGGGATGCTGCGCTCGATGCGCGCCTACCGCGGCGACAAGCTGATCCGCACCGCCCCGCCGCACCGCCTGCAGGATCCGTCTGCGGGCCCGATGGTGGCCGTCAAGCTGCACGTGCTGACCAGGAAGTCGCTGGGCGGCATCCAGACCGATCTCGACGGTCGCGCTCTGGACTCGTCCGGCGCGCCGATCCCCGGACTGTACGCCGCGGGCGAGGCCAGCGGCTTCGGCGGCGGCGGCGTGCACGGCTACCGCGCTCTGGAGGGCACGTTCCTCGGCGGCTGCCTGTTCTCCGGGCGCCAGGCGGGCCGCGCCGCGGCGCGCTAAGACTCGTCGGCGGCGCCGGTCGCGCGCACGGCCGTCAGGCCGGTGACGGCCGGCCCGCGGCTGAGCACGTGACCGCGGCGGAACGCGAGGCGCGTCCAGCGGCCAGAGACCGTCACCGGCACCTGCTCGACACCTCCGAGGAAGCCGAACGCCTGCGCGGCGAACGCGACCCCACGCGGCAGGCCGAGAAGATCCTCGTCGGGCTCGCCCCAGACGGATGCCCGGACGCTGCGCACGATCTCCTCACCCGACTGGGTGCCGGCGCCGCGCGCGACGGCGGACATGCCCCACTGAGAGCGCTCGGCGATCAGTGCGGCATCCAGTGAACCGCGCGGCAGCCAGCCACCGCGGGGCGGGGCGACTCCGGCCCAGGCGGGCGAACGGCTGGTGTCGGGCAGCTGCAGCATCCGACCGTCGTCGGTGTCGGACAGGTCGTCCACGACGATGTCGCACTCCAGCTCGGGGTCGGCATGCACGATGCGCATGGCCAGCACCGTCGGAGTGCGGTCGAAGAGCCCCTGCGGAGCAAGTGCCGCAGCGGTGAGCGCGAGCACGCCGTTCGCCGCCTGCAGCCGTACTCCATCATCCGAGATCGCATGGGAGCGGCCGAGGAACGTCAGCACGTCCTGGGCGGTGTGGGCATCGGCGAGGACGAGACGTGGGGACACGACATCTAGACTATCCATCGGTGCCCCGAGCCGACCCGGCCGGCGTCATCGAGCGAAAGGCAGGCGATGGACGCACAGGAGACGGTCGACGGACTGCTGGAAGTACTGTCTCTGGACGTGTCGGGAGCCCGCACGACCGAGGACATCTTCACCGGCATCTCGCATCCGATGCCCACCGGCCGCATCTACGGCGGTCAGGTGCTCGCGCAGTCGGTCATCGCAGCGGAGCGGACGGTCGCCGAGGGTCGGATCCTGCACTCGATGCACGGGTACTTCCTGCGGCCCGGTGATGCCTCCAAGGGCATCACGATCGCCGTGGACCGCATCCATGACGGACGCTCGTTCTCCACCCGGCGTGCGCAGGCGTATCAGAACGGTGTGCCGATCTTCTCGATGATCGCGTCGTTCCAGGACGACGGCCCAGGTCTCGAGCATGCGGCACCGATGCCGGAGGGCGTTCCCGACCCCGAGAGCCTGTCCAACGACGAGGCGCTTTCGCCCGACATCCATCCGCTGTCGCAGCGCATGCTCACCGATCGCCCCGTGGACATGCGTCACGTCGACGGACCGATCTACGTCGAGGCCGGCGCCGAGCGCGTGGCCGCGCAGGCGGTCTGGATGCGGATGCGCGCGCCGCTGCCGGATGCTCCGAGTCTGCACCGCGCCTCTCTCGCCTACCTCAGCGACATGTCCATCCAGGAGTCGATCCTGCGCGCCCACGGCCTGTCCTGGGCCGAGCACGGACTCAAGGTCGCAAGCCTCGACCACGCGATGTGGTGGCACCGCCCGGCACGTGTGGACGACTGGCTGCTGTACGTGCAGGAGTCGCCCAACGCCCGCGGCGGGCGCGGCCTCGCTGCTGGCCGGATCTACACCCGGGACGGCATCCTGGTCGCCAGCGTCGCGCAGGAGATCATGATCCGGGTGCCGTCCGGCGACTGACGACGACGGCGCCGCCCGTCAGCGGTGCGCGTAGCGGATCGGCTCGTCGATGTACGGGCCCCAGGCCTCGCGCATCTCCGGTGTGATGCGGGTGGGACGGCCGCTGACGGCGTCCACCAGCACGATCACGGCCATCGAGCGCGCGTAGAGGGTGCGCTCCGGCGTCGCCTGCGGGCTGTGCACCTCGTAGCAGACCTCCATGCTGGAGCCGCCGATCTTGCCGAACCACATCTCCACGTCGAGCGGATGCCGCTGATACGGCACCGGGGCGACGTACTCGATCTCCTGCCGGGCGACAAGTGTGAGCATGCCCTGACTGATGCCGGGATCGAGGATCGCGGTCGGCGGTGCGTCCTCCCCGTCGCCGGGGATCCAGAACGCGCGCACCCGCGCCTCCTCGAGAAGTTTGAGCATCGAGGTGTTGTTGACGTGGTTGTACGCGTCCAGGTCTCCCCAGCGCAGGTGCACCGGAAGGTGCAGGTGCTCGGCCAAGGGTGTCTCCTTTGCCTGAATGATCCAGTTCGAGGGGTTCCACGCCCCGAGGCCCCGAACAGCGCGAAGCGATGTTCAGAGCCTCGGGCGAGGGATCAGTCGCGGTGCAGCTTGCGGTGGGTGGTGCGGTGCGGACGCGCCGCCTCCGGGCCCATGCGCTCGATCTTGTTCGCCTCGTAGGACTCGAAGTTGCCCTCGAACCAGTGCCACTGGGCGGGGTTCTCGTCCGTGCCCTCATAGGCGAGGATGTGGGTCGCGATGCGGTCCAGGAACCACCGGTCGTGGGTGATGACCACGGCGCAGCCGGGGAACTCGAGCAGCGCGTTCTCGAGCGAGCTCAGGGTCTCGACGTCGAGGTCGTTGGTCGGCTCGTCGAGCAGCAGCAGGTTGCCGCCCTCCTTGAGCGTCAGCGCCAGGTTCAGGCGGTTGCGCTCACCACCGGAGAGCACACCGGCCTTCTTCTGCTGGTCCGGTCCCTTGAAGCCGAACTTCGAAACGTAGGCTCGCGAGGGGATCTCGATCTTGCCGACGGTGATGAAGTCGAGTCCGTCGGAGACGACCTCCCACAGCGTCTTGTTCGGATCGATGTTCGCGCGGGACTGGTCGACGTAGCTGATCTTGACGGTCTCGCCGACCTTCAGGTCGCCGCCGTCGAGCGGCTCGAGGCCCACGATGGTCTTGAACAGCGTGGTCTTGCCGACGCCGTTCGGGCCGATCACGCCGACGATGCCGTTCGGCGGCAGGCTGAAGCTGAGACCGTCGATGAGCGTGCGGTCGCCGAAGCCCTTCTGCAGGTTCTTCGCCTCGATCACCACGTTGCCGAGACGAGGACCGGCGGGGATCTGGATCTCCTCGAAGTCGAGCTTCCGGGTCCGCTCGGCCTCGGCGGCCATCTCCTCGTACCGGGCCAGACGGGCCTTCGACTTGGTCTGACGGCCCTTGGCGCTGGAGCGCACCCACTCGAGCTCGTCCTTCAGGCGCTTGGCGAGCTTGGCGTCCTTCTTGCCCTGGACATCGAGGCGCTCGGCCTTCTTCTCGAGGTAGGTCGAGTAGTTGCCCTCGTAGCCGATCAGACGGCCGCGGTCGACCTCGGCGATCCATTCCGCGACGTGGTCGAGGAAGTACCGGTCGTGGGTGACCGCGATGACGGCGCCCTTGTACGACTGCAGGTGCTGCTCGAGCCAGAGCACGCTCTCGGCGTCGAGGTGGTTGGTGGGCTCGTCGAGCAGCAGCAGGTCGGGCTTCTGCAGCAGCAGCTTCGCCAGCGCCACGCGACGCTTCTCACCACCCGAGAGCGGTGCGATCTCGGCGTCGCCGGGCGGTGTGCGCAGCGCGTCCATCGCCTGCTCCAGCTGGGAGTCGAGGTCCCAGCCGTCTGCGGCGTCGATCTCCTCCTGCAGCGTGCCCATCTCGGCCAGCAGGGCGTCGAAATCGGCGTCGGGGTCTGCCATCAGAGCGGAGATCTCGTTGAAGCGGTCGACCTTCGCCTTGATCGCGATGCCGTCCTGGATGTTCTCCAGCACCGTCTTGGACTCGTCGAGCTCGGGCTCCTGCATGAGGATGCCGACGGTGAAGCCCGGGGTGAGCTTGGCCTCGCCGTTGGACGGCGTGTCGAGGCCTGCCATGATCTTCAGGATCGTCGACTTGCCGGCGCCGTTAGGGCCGACCATGCCGATCTTCGCGCCGGGCAGGAACGCCATCGTCACGTCATCGAGGATGAGCTTGTCGCCCACGGCCTTTCGTGCGCGGACCATGGAGTAGATGTACTCGGCCACGGAGGAGCCCCTAACTTTCGGCGGGTGTGCATGTGGGGTGCGCGTCAGCGGTGTCGACGCACACCGACACACCAGCCTACCGGCCTTCGCCGGAACGCGAGCCCCACGACCGCGGGGGCATGATCACCAGTCGATCGGCCTCGTCGCGCCCACCAGGCAACGGCCCTCGGCGAGCTGAGGAAGCACCTTCGTCACGGGCGCCCCGGTGGACGGGCCGACCTGGCCGGCCAGGCACTCCGCGTCGCCCCACGCGACGGAGAACTGCAGGCTCTCCACCGGGTTGCCGACCGTCGTCTCATCCTCGGTGACCTGCATCCGATCTCGCGGGAAACCGGCGGCGACGAGTGCGTCGATGTACGCCCGGCCCTCAGCGCGCTTGCCCGACGCCCACACCTGCGCGGTGATCTCGGCGAACAGAGGCAGGTTGTCGGCGGCCGTGCCATCGGCATGCAGCGCGGGAGCCGTGGGCGTCGCGCTGGGCTCAGGTGAGGGTGACGCCATCTGCTCCGTGGCACGCGGTGTGGGCGCTGGAACAGGCGCGCATGCTGCGGTCAGGAGAAGTCCGGCCGACAGGGCGATGACGCACAGGCAGCGTCGCGAGAGGGCGGACGGTCCACGATGCACCCTCCGAGTCTAAGAGGGGCGCCTCCGGGTTCGGGTCCCGGAGACGCCCGGCCTCGTACGCCGCGCGTATCTGGGCGCGCGTCACGTCGGGAGGAGCTCCGGGAACGAGGACGCGACCGCCTCGTCGGGCTCTTCCGAGGGCACCGACCAGGACGCCTCGACGTTGGAGGGGGCTGCCGCACCGGAATCCGGCGCATCCTCGTCCGACGGCGACGCAAAGCGGTCGACGGCGTCCGACGCCGAGGCCCGGTGCGGCTTCACGAACGCGCTCGCGCCATGCTTCAGGTTGTGGCCGATCGCATCCGCCTCGATCTCCACCGCCGTCCCGGACTTGCCGTTCGCCTCCCACCTGCGCACCTTGAGCCGCCCGGTGACGATCACGGGGTCGCCGGTGTGCAGCGATGCCCTCACGTTCTCAGCGAGCTGGCGGAACGCGGAGACGTCGTACCAGTTGGGGTCGCCCTCGTTCCAGGCCCCGGTGCTGCGGTCGAGCCAGCGGTGCGGGGATGCCAACCGGAACCTGATCACCGCATCGCCGCGGTTCGTCGTGTTGCGCAGCGGATCGCTGGCCACGTTGCCCAGGATCGTCACTGTGTCGGACATGTCGTTCTCCTTCGTGAGCCCGGGTCTGAGCCCGGATCGCACCAGCGTGCCGGAGCCCGTCGCCGAACAGACGCCGGAAAACCCCTGTCTGTGCAGAGCCCGCGAGATCCCGCCACTGTGCAGGACGAGTCGACGCGGCGTCAGCGCACGAACAGCAGGAGCGCAGCGACCGCGATGAAGAGTGCTCCGAACACGAGGTTCAGCACGCGCTGGCCGCGCAGGCTCGACGTGAACCTGCGGAAGGACTTGGCGGCCGCAGCGAAGAAGAACCACATCACGAGCACGTCGACGACCATCACCGTCACGATCAGGATCAGGTACTGCGGCAGCGGGTCGTGACCCGGACGGATGAACTGCGGCACGAAGGCGATGAAGAAGACGATCGCCTTCGGGTTGAGCAGATTCACCCAGAATCCTCGGCGGAACATCGACCAGCCGCCCTCGCGCGAGACCGGCACGAGCGCCCCCTCCTCCCCCGCCCGCGGTCGGGTGAGCATCAGCCGGATGCCGAGGAAGACCAGGTACGCGGCGCCGAGGTATCGGATCGTCTCGAAGAGGATCGGCGACTTCGCCACCAGCAGTCCGACGCCGGCGGCGACGATCGCCACGTGCACGACCAGCGCCGCCTGCTGCCCCGCGACCCCCCAGAGCGAGCGCCGCCAGCCCTGGTTCAGCGCGTTGGTCATCGTGTTGATCGCTCCGGCGCCCGGCGTGAGGCTGATCACCATGCACGCGACCAGCAGAGAGAGCCAGGTCGTCCACGTCACCAGCACAGTGTAGGGAGCAGCGGGGTCCATCGCACATCCGGCGGGGCGATGTCGGTGGCCGTCTCTATGTTCGAAGGTGAGAGGAGACGACATCATGATCACCGCCGAACGCCCCACCGGAACCCCTGTACTCGCCCTGCCCTGGACAGCCCCGACCATCAGACGCGGCCGCGAGAGCCTGCAGCGAGCGGGCGATCGACTCTGGCGAGTGATCGACGAGAAGGGCGGCATCCGCGGCCATCTGCGCGTCGTCGCCGATCCCCTCGGCATCCGCTACCGCGCCGAGCGTCTGCAGACGACCACCGGCGTCTTCCTGCTGGTCGGTGAGTTCTGGGACGCCGATGACGCGGTCTCGGCGCTGCGATTCTGAACGGGGTGCCCCCTGCAGGATTCGAACCTGCGACCAACGGATTAGAAAGCCGATGCTCTTCCTCTGAGCTAAGGGGGCGCGAATCCTCAGATTACCGTGTCGGAACCCGTCGATAAGATCGACGCATGGTTTCTGCGTCAGAGAACGACCGGCTCGTCTGGATCGACTGCGAGATGACCGGGCTCGACCTCGCGGTGGATGAGCTCGTCGAGATCGCCGTCGTCGTCACGGATTTCACTCTGAAACCCCTCGATCCCGGATTCAGCATCGTGATCAGGCCCAGCGACGCCGCGCTCGAGCACATGAACGATTTCGTAACCGAGATGCACCGCACCTCCGGCCTGATCGAGGAGATCCCACAGGGTGTTCCCCTCACCGAGGCGACCGCACAGACGCTGGCATACATCCGCCGGTTCGTGCCGCAGGAGCGCAAGGCGCCGTTGGCCGGCAACACGATCGGCACCGACCGCATGTTCCTCGCGAAGTACATGCCCGAGCTCGATCAGTACCTGCACTACCGCAATGTCGACGTGTCCAGCATCAAGGAACTGTCCCGCCGCTGGTACCCGCGGGTGTTCTTCAACGCGCCTGCGAAGGACGGCGGACACCGCGCCCTCGCCGACATCCTGGAGTCCATCCGCGAGCTGCAGTACTACCGCGAAGCGGTGTTCGTGGACGAGCCCGGGCCGTCCACCGACGAGGCTCGAGCCATCTCGGAGCGCACCGTGTCAGAGTTCACTCAAAACATGTAATACACTTGAGCGGTTGCCTGTTCCGGCAGGCACATGGTGGGTATAGCTCAGCTGGTAGAGCACCGCGTTGTGGTCGCGGGGGTCGCGGGTTCAAGCCCCGTTACTCACCCCAACAAGGAGCGGGATGCAGAAGCATCCCGCTCCTTTCTCGTCTCCCTTCCGACACCGCCACCGCGACACGCCGGTGCTGCTGTATTCGCCCGGATGCATGCCGATAGGTTCGGACTCATGCGCCCGACAACAGCGTCGGCCGCTCTCACATGGGAGAACACAACATGTTCAAGAAGTCGACATCCTGCGCCCTCGCCGCAGGACTCGCCGTCGCTCTCGGCCTCAGCCTCGCGCCGGCCGCGATGGCGGACACCTCCGTCCCCACCACTGCATCGACCACCGCCGCGACCGCGTCCGCATCGCAGCTCGAGTCGCTGCGTGCGGAACTGCCCGCGGACTGGTCCGCGCGCGTCGCCGACGCACGGGCGCGCTTCGGACTGGACGAGACCACGTGGGCCGACCGGGCTGAGAGCGTGATCAACCCCGGTGATTACCAGTGCAGCGCCACCCCCATCGACGGCTGGCTGACGAGCGAGCTCGCAGGCGTCGATCGGCCGACGATGAAGGCGATCGACGACCTCGCCGGCTTCGACCTCGCGACCTACGACGCTCTCATCTTCGGCTCGCAGGACAAGCGGAACGTGTTCGGTCTCGACGGCTCGTACACGAACGAGCTCAACCGCACGATGGACGGCCTGAAGAAGTTCTGGGACTTCGACGGTTCCGACATCCAGCTGATCCCGATGAAGGGCGACACCTACCGCTCGATCGATCGTATGGTGCGCGTCTACACCGCCCTGTACGGTCTCGACGCCGCCACCGCGCGTGACGTCGCCGAATACGTCCAGGAACTGATCTTCAGCCAGCCCGGACTGCGTCAGGGTGACAACCCGTACTTCACGTTCAACGCGTTCGCGTTCGACCCGGCGCCCGAGGATGTCGCAGAGTTCCCCGGCCTCACCAAGCGCATCGTCATGGGCGACGGCGTCCTCGCGGGCCTGCGCGGTGTCGGCCTGCAGGACAAGGCTGCTCCGCTCGGGGTGCTCGCACACGAGTACGGCCACCAGGTGCAGTACGCGAACAACCTGTTCGAGTCGCCCCTGACCGGCCCCGAGGCGACCCGTCGCACCGAGCTGATGGCGGACGCGTACGGCACCTACTACCTGGTGCACGCCCGCGGCGGCGCTCTGAACACCGCGCGCACGCTCGACGTCGAGGCATCGTTCTACAACGTCGGGGACTGCGCCTTCACCAACGACGGCCACCACGGCACCCCGAACCAGCGCCTGAAGAGCTCCACCTTCGGCGCCACCGTGGTCGCCCAGGCGGCCAACCAGGGCCACAAGCTCGGCGCCCTCGCGTTCGACGCAAAGTTCGAGGCCGTGCTTCCCGAGATCGTCGCTCCCGACGCTCGCTGAGCCACACGAAGGCGGGTCGGACGCGATGCTCGTCCGGCCCGCTTTCGCGCGCCCCTCACGTAGAATCCCGCTGTGACCACCAGGGTGCTCGTCGTCGACGACGAACCGCAGCTCGCAGACCTCATAGCGAGGCACCTGTCCCGCGAGGGCTACGAGACAGCCTCTGCGATCGACGGCATCGCCGCTCTGACGCTCGCGGCGAACGACGACTTCGACCTGGCGATCGTCGACGCGAACCTGCCGGGGATGAACGGTTTCGAGCTCTGCCGTCGTCTTCGACAGCAGACCACGGGGCTCGGCATCCTCATGCTGACCGCCCGTGACGCGATCGACGACAGGGTCCGCGGACTCGATGCCGGCGCCGACGACTATCTCATCAAGCCCTTCGACTTCGCCGAGCTGTACGCCAGGCTGCGGGCGCTTCGCCGCCGAGAGGGCCTGACCTCCACTCGCATCCAGTACGGCGATCTCACGCTCAGCACCGATCGCGGCATCCTCACCGTCGCCGGACGTGACCATCCTCTCAGCCGGCGCGAGGCTGACCTGCTCCGCGTCCTCGCGGAGCATCCGGGCAGCACCGTCTCGCGCGCGGACCTGCTGACAGATGTGTGGGGATCCCCGCACTTCCAGTCCAACGTCGTCGATCAGTACGTGCGCTACGTGCGCAGGAAGCTCACCGCCGCCGGTTCGGAGATGCGGATCGACACGGAGCGCGGCGTCGGCTTCCGGCTCACGGATCCCCGGCAGGTCGAGGCTCCCTGATGCTGTCCCGGCTGTCGGTGCGTGCGCGCATCACGATCGGCTCGACCGTCGTGGCCGTGCTGCTCCTCATCGCGGCGTCGATCGCCGTCTACGCGCAGATCACCGTGATCGTGGAGGCACGTGAGAAGGCTGTGCTGCACGGGATCACCGAGGTGTACCGCGGCGTGATCCAGGAGGACCCGCAGGAGCACTTCGAGAAGCCCGGCATCAAGCAGCATGTCGCCGTGGTCGACCCCTCGGGCACGACGCGCATGAACACGTTGCCGAAGCGGCTTCAGGATCGCCTGGAGGAGATGATCGCGGAGGGCTCGGGTCTGCGCAGTGTCCGCACCTCGAAGGAGACGTACTACGTCTACGTCGATCCCGTGAAGACGGCAGAGGGCACCTGGTACGTGATCGCGACCCGCGACACGGACATAGGCGAAGACGTCCTCGGCGGCGTCGAGAAGCTGCTCCTGACGATCCTCACCGTGGGCGCAGTGGTGTTCGCCCTCGGCTCGTGGTTCGTCTCCGGTGCCGCACTGCGGCCCGTCGAGCAGCTCCGCCGCAGTGCGGAGTCGCTCGCTGTCCGCCGCCGCGACGACCTCCTGCCGGTCGGCGAGGCGAAGGATGAGCTCAACGCCCTCGCCCAGACTCTGAACGACCTCCTCGAGCGCATGCGCTCCGCGAGCGAGCGCGAGCGGCAGATGGTGTCGGACGCCAGTCACGAGCTGCGCAATCCTCTCGCCGTGCTGCAGTCGCAGCTCGCACTCGTCGACGGCACGGATCCCGCCGCGGATGCCGCGGTGCTGGACGACGCACGTGACACGCTCGCGCGGCTCGCGCGCATCGCGGACTCCCTCCTGCAGCTGTCTCGGATCGAAGCGGCGGATGCCGGTGGCGCGGCCATCGTCGAGGAGCTCGCGGCCGAGCTCACCGAGCGCATCGACAGCATCCGCCTGCGCGCGGCCGAGGATGCGGGAGCGCGCGAGGTCGACGTCGACTTCCGCATCGAGACCTCCGAGCCGTCCGCAGTCGTGCGCATCGCGGCGTCCGACTTCGGGCGGGTGATCGACAATCTCGTGGATAACGCGATCGGCGCAGCGAGCGGCCGCGACGTGCGCGTGCTGGTGGCGCTCACCCAGAAGATGGACGCATTGACGCTCACTGTCGAGGATGACGCCGGCGGACTCGACCCCGCGATCGCCGACCGGGCCTTCGAGCGCTTCGTCCGTGGGCCGTCCTCGTCCTACTCCGGGGGCGGGCTCGGGCTCGCCATCGTCGCCCGGCTGGCGACGCTCGCCGGCGGCTCCGCGTCCCTCGACGACCGCCCGGGCGTCGGAGCGACGGCGACGGTCGTGCTGCCCACGGCATCGTCCGCCGACGAGTCGGCGAACACCCACCAGCGGTAGGCGGCGAACCGCACGAGCGAGCCCAGGATCAGGCCGATCACGTTGGCGGAGACGTTGTCGTCCACGGTCGTGGTCAACTGCAGCACATAGTGCGAGAACGCCAGGCACACCAGGGACACACCGCTGCCGACGAGACTCGCGATGAGGAACTCGACGCCCTCGCGGACGGTGTCGGCGCGGCGATACTCACGGAAGGTCCACATCCGGTTCCCGACCCAGTTCACGGCGATCGCCGCGATCGTCGAGACAGACTTCGCGGCGACCGGCCAGGCAGGGATGCCGGCGACCGGATGAAGCAGCAGCAGGTTGAACACGGCGATGTCGACGACGAAACCCACACCGCCGACCACGCCGAACTTCAGCAGCTGCGCGGCCAGGCGGGTGAGCCGGGGTGCGGCGGCTCTGCGCAGGACTCCCTCAGACATGAGAGGGCTCCCTCACCGGTGCGACCGTCACGCGCTCTCGCCCGAACAAGCGGGCCATCCCCCACCGGGTCACCTGCAGCAGCGCCTCCACGACGATCCGGCCCGACATCTTCGATTCGCCGTGCAGCCGGTCGTCGAACGTGATCGGCACCTCCACCACCCGGCACCCGCTGCGCACGGCGCGATCGAGCATCTCGATCTGGAAGCAGTACCCGCGGCTGGTCACCAGCTCAGGGCGGATCGCGAGCAGCGCCTCCGCGCGGAACACGCGGTAGCCGCCAGTGAGATCCTTCTGATGCAGGCCGAGCATCACCCCCGCGTACACGCTTCCCGCGCGGGAGAGCAGGTAGCGGTGCAGCGACCAGCGCTGCACGTCGCCCCCGGCCACCCATCGGGAGCCGATCACCAGGTCGTGCCCGTCGAGCCCGTCGAGCATCGCCGGCAGGTCCTCCGGCCGGTGCGAGCCGTCGGCATCCGACTGCACGATCACCTCGAAGCCGAGCCGCACCGCCTCTGCGAAGCCCGCGATGTAGGCGGGACCGAGCCCCTGCTTCTCCGTGCGGTGCAGCACGTGGATCGCCGGGACCCGCGCCGCCAGTAGATCGGCCAGGTCACCTGTGCCGTCGGGGGACGCGTCGTCGACGATCAGGATGTGCGCCTCAGGCACCGCCTCGCGCAGGCGGGCGATCACCTCGGGGAGCGATTCGATCTCGTTGTACGTGGGCAGGACCACGATGGTGCTCTCGCTCATGGCTGCATTCCCTTCTGGAACTCGTAGACGACGGTGCGATGGATGGGCGTGCGTGATGTTCGGGTGAACCCTGCGGCCTGCAGCGCTGCGAGATCGGCCTTCGATGACCCTGTGCTGCCTGACTCGAGCAGCCATACCGTGTCGCTGCTCAGCCCGCGTGCGACGTCCGAGACGGTCGCGAGCCTGTCCCACAGACCGTTCGTGCGGTCATAGGCGGTGATCAGCTGCGGATCGCGCAGTCCGGTGAAGTCGGCCGGGTACAGCCGGTATGCGAGACGCGGGGCGCGCGAGTTACGGGAGGTGATGCCGAAGAGCACCGTGTCCCCGGGACGCGCGTGCGCCCCCACCTGGGCGGCGGCTGCGCGGAAGTCGGCACCGCCGTCCTTGGCGAACGGCGTCCGCTGCCGCACGAACTCCGGAACTGCGGTCACTGCGGCGACGGCGGTGAGGACGATGACGGCGGCCGCCATGACCTTCCTCCCTCCGATCCGGCGGGCGGCGTCCAGCACCGCCCAGACGCCGGCCGAGATCAGCAGCGCGACAGCGGCCAGGCTGAACGACAGATACCTCGGGTTGTAGACCGGGGAGATGAGCAGGTCGAACAGGATCAGCGCGAATGCGGGCAGCAGCAGCCAGGTCAGGACGGGCAGGAAGCCCTCGGCCCGCGTCTCGCCGCGCCTGGACGCACGAGCCAGCACCAGGGCGCCGAGAATGAGGAGCGGCCACATCGCCAGCGCCACAGGCAGATGCCCGAACCAGGGTGTGACCACAACCCCGGCCAGCGTGACGTAGCTGCGATGCGCCAGGAACGCGATCTGACCCTTCTGGAACTGCGACACGACCACGATCGGCAGCGCCAGCGGCGCCGCGATCGCGAGGCTGGTCAGCCAGCGCCGCACGACCTGCGGGGTGGTGCGCTCCCGCCGGGTGCGCAGCGCGACGAAGTGCACCACGGGCATCATCAGCAGGTAGAGGAAGAACGTTCCCGATACGGCCACGGCGATCCCGTACCCGATCCACGCCCTCCTCCGGGCATCCCGGTCGACGAGACGCACGAACAGGATCGTGAGCCACACGGCGGCGGCCGCGGCGATGGCGTAGCCGCGGGTCTCGACCGCGAGCAGACTCGCCCGCGGGATCAAGGCGATGAGCAGGCCGGCGAGGACCGCCGTGCGCTGGTCGAACCAGCGTCGTCCGAGGACCACCACTCCCGCCGCGAGGAACCCGATGCCGATCGTGCTGAGCGCCCTGGTCGACCACTCGGCGGCACCGAACACGCCGACCCACAGGTGCAGCAGCGCGTAGTACATGCCGTGCACGGCATCGACGGTGGTGAGCTCGGAAGCGAGACTCGACCACGGCCGCTGCGCAGACATCACACTCGCCGCTTCGTCACCCCAGTACGACGGGATCCCCGCGCCGATGTATGTCACCAGCGCGACGCCGAGCCCGACCCACGGCGCGAAGACGCGCGGTCGCGCACGAGTCGCCCCGGCCGCGCGGTCCGCGGCGGTCGTCGCCGGATGCTCCAGAATCGCCATGTGACGACGATCCCTCCCCCGCTTCTCCACGAGCAGGGAAACGGGGGCCGCCACCGTGAGAGTCCTCTCATAAGCTTGTTCCGATGGACATGGATGCCGCGGCCTTCGAGGAGCTCGTCGTGGACGAGCTCGATCTGCTGCCCGACGAGATGGTCCAGGGCCTGGACAACATCGTCTTCGTCGTCGAGGACGCGCCCGAGAACGGCGAGGATCTGTTCGGCCTGTACGACGGACTCGCCCTCACCGAGCGCGGGCAGTACGGGCTCGGCGAGCTGCCCGACCGCATCATCGTCTACCGTCACGCGCACCTGGAGGCGTGCGAGACCGAGGAGGAGCTGCGCGACGAGGTGCACACCACGCTGGTGCACGAGATCGCGCACTTCTACGGCATCGACGACGAGCAGCTGCACGAGATGGGGTGGGCATGAGCACGCCGATCGCGCTGCCCGATCTCGACCTGGAACAGGACCTCACCGCGGCGCCGCTCGAGCCGTGGGAGCTGGTCGTCTGGGACGACCCGATCAACCTGATGAGCTACGTCGTCCGTGTGTTCCGGCGCTACTTCGGCTACTCCGACGAGCGGGCGACCGCGCTGATGCTCGCGGTGCATCACGAAGGACAGGCGGTCGTCGCCACCGGCCCCAGAGAGACCATGGAGGTGCACGCGCAGGCGATGCACGACTTCGGGCTGTGGGCGACCGTGCGGAAGGCGTCGTGATGAGCGAGCACACCATCGTGCTGCCGCTGGCTGTGATCGAGGGACAGCACCTGATCGAGCTCCTCGACCAGTTCCTGCTGCTCGTGGATGCGCCGGAACGAGATGCGGATGCCGCGCTGCTGAGGCTCACTCCGTCCGCCTACCCCGACGATGAGCAGGCGGACGCGGACTACGCCGCGCTCACCCGCGCCGACCTCCTCGACCGTCGCAGCACCGAGGCGGCGCTCGTCCGCGCCGATCTCGCGGCGTTCGAGGGCGACGATCTGCACGGCCGCGACGCGATGCGTCCGCGGGACGCGATCATCCCCGGCGACCACCTGGATCCCTGGCTGCGCACGCTGACCGCGCTGAGGCTGGTGCTCGCATCGCGCATCGGCGTCGAGGACGCCGATGCGCACGACCCGGACGACCCGCGCCACGGCGTCTACGACTGGTTGGGCTACCGACTGGAGGGTCTGATCCAGGCGGCCGATGAACGGGATGCCCGGCTCTGAGAGCCTGTCAGGGCACGGTCACGACGATCGTGGCCGACGACACCGGGTCGTGCACACGGATGTGTGCGTCCTCCTGCGCCGCCCACCGTTCCCAGTGCGGGCGGAATCCGTCGCCGTCGCGCTCCAGTGCGCGATGCTTCCTGCCCTCAGCCGGACCGTCCGCCCAGACCCGAACGCCGGCGACAGCAGCGGCGTCGCGGGTCAGCGCCCCGCATCCCTCCACGATGAGGCCGAGCGCCGGATCGACAGTATGCTCCTCCGCCGCGATGCCGTGCTCCCAGTCCCACCGGTTCCAGACTCCGAGTTCGCCACGGGAATGCGGACGCAGGACGTCCTCGAAGGCTATGCGTCCGCCCTCGGCCAGACCATCCCATCCGGGATAGAACGAATCCAGCGCGACGAGCTGCGCAGGGGCCATCAGCGGCCAGCTCTCCGCCACCCGACGCGCCAGCGTGGACTTGCCCGCCCCGCTGCGCCCGTCGATCACGACGACAGGATTCGGAGTGCCGACCGCATGCACGGCCGAGACGATGCGGCGGACGGCCGCGTCGAGGGACTCCCCGAACGGGTCGCTACTTCTTGAGGGCACGGATGATGCGGGTGAGCGCGCGTCCGGTGACCCACACGAAGGGGATGCCCACTGCCAGCAGCGTGATCAGGTTCGGCTCGAAACGGAGGCCCTCCTCGCGGCGCACGTACACGCCGAGCGGGATCGCGGTCCCGCCGCCTGATCCGCCTTCGATGCCCTCGCCGCTGCCGCCGGCGAAGCCGGTCACCGCCAGGGCGACCGGCGTGATGCTGACGCCGTCGACGTCGACGGGCTCGCCGTAGGCGCTCTTGACCCCGAACGAGGCGGCCTGCTTACCGAGTTCCACTGCGATGTTGGGCATGCCACCACGCTACTGGAAGCGCGGCCCGCTGTCGCGGGTCACTCCCGCCCGAACGAACGCGGGTGCGGTCCGTCGCGCCCGTCGCCTCGACCGACGTGGCGGGCACGGGTGATCGTGGCACTGCCGAATCGTGCTCTGGCATCGTCCAGGGCACCCTCCAGTCTGCGGCGATCGGCATCATCGTCCCAGAGCGCGAACCCCGCGGAGCCTGCGCTCTGCAGCTTCTCGGCGCGCACGCCGAGAAGGCGGATCGGATCTCGGCGCTCAAGTCCGTCGAACAGCGCCACGGCCGTCTCGCCGATGCGCTGACCGACATCGGTCGGCTCGGACAGCGACTGCGCACGGGTGATCGTGGTGAAGTCCGCGAAGCGCACCTTGATCGCCACGGTGCGGGCCTCCCAGGATGCCGAGCGCAGGCGGCCCCCGACCCGGTCGGCGAGCCGCAGCAGCTCCGCACGCAGCACGTCCACGTCGATCACGTCGACGTCGAAGGTCTCCTCGTGCCCGATGCTCTTCTCCACGCGCTCGGTCTCGACCTCACGGGCATCCTCGCCCCTGGCCAGCTGCCGCAGGCGGCCGCCGGCCGCGGGGCCGAGTGCGCGCTCCAGCATGCCCGGCGCGGCCTCGCGCACATCGCGGATCGTGTGGATGCCGCGACGCTCCAGCGCCTCGGCGGCCTTCGGCCCGACGCCCCACATAGCAGCCGCAGGACGAGGGTCGAGGAACTCCTGGGTTCGCGCGCCTGGCACGATGAGCAGGCCGTCGGGCTTGGACAGCGTCGACGCCATCTTCGCCACATGCTTGGTCGCCGCGACGCCGACGCTGCAGTTGATGCCCACCTCGTCGGCGACACGCCTGCGGATGAGGGTGGCGATCTCGCCCGGACTCCCCCACAGCCGCCGCACGCCGCGCACGTCGAGGAAGGCCTCGTCGATCGACAACGGCTCGACGAGGGGCGTGAACGACTCGAAGATCGCCATCACCTGCGCCGAGACCTCCTGGTAGCGGCGGAAGTCCGGCATGACGATGCGCGCGGACGGACACAGCCGCAGCGCCTGCGACACCGGCATCGCCGAGCGGACGCCGAACCGGCGCGCCTCGTAGGAGGCGCTGGAGACCACGGAGCGCCCGTCCGGAGCGCCGATGATCAGCGGCAGTCCGCGCAGCGACGGGTCGTCCAACGTGGCGACGGATGCGTAGAAGGCGTCCATGTCGACATGCAGGATGCCGGTCCCGCTGTCGTCCGCCCCGGCCGGCGAGACGATGCGCCCCGATCCGTCACCGCGTCCCATGCGTCCATTCTTCCCGAGTCCACGGACATCGCATCCCAGATTCTTGACCGACCGGTCAATCAGGAGCGTATAGTGAGCCTCGACCCCCGATTCGGGAGCCATCTGACCTAGAGGAGGATGAGTTCAATGAAGAGGTGGACTCGCTGGCAGGACTGGGTGGCCGTGGCCGCCGGACTGTACGCGGCCCTGGCGAGCATCTGGACGACGCCGCGCACTGCAGCGTCGATGTCCATGATGATCGTGTTGGGCGTGCTGATGATCGCCGCCGGGGTGTGGAGCATGGCGGCCCCCGGAATGGTGTCGATGGAATGGATCATCGCTGCCATCGGTGCACTGCTGTTCATCTCCCCGTGGGTCGGCGGCTTCGCCGGGAACGCGGGGCCGGCATGGACTTCGTGGATCTGCGGCTTCGTCGGCGCAGCGGCAGGGCTGTGGGCGCTCGCGCCCGCCGAGAAGGCGCACAAGGCGTCGCACGGCGGACCTCGGGCAGCACACGCGTGACCTGCAGGGCGAATAGGACGGGGCGGCGGGCGACCACCGCCCCGCTCGCGTGGAAGGGGCGATCATGACCGACCAGGCGGCCGCGCGAACGCGCATCCTCGATGCGGCGGAGTCGCTCTTCGCCCGCCACGGCTTCGACGGCTCCTCGACCGCGCGGATCGCACACACCGCGGGGGTTCCGAAGGGGCTGTTGTTCTACTACTTCCCGACCAAGCAGGACGTGCTCGGAGCTCTGCTCGAGGAGCGGCTCGGCACGGATGCACTGGATCCGGGGCCGCTGACGGTACGGGGCGACCCCGTGCAGACGCTTCTGAACGTCGGCGACCACGTGATGCACGACCGCGCGGCATCCGAAGTTCTGCGCGAGATCATCTGGCACGAATCTCACACCCGCCCTGAGGTCAGTGCAGCGCTCGCCCGCTATCGGCACGCGCTGCACGATCTGGTCGAGCGCGCGCTGCGCGCGAGCCTCCCGAGCAGCGCGGACGACGATGCCCTGCAGGCGGCGGCGGATGCCTGGGCGGCGACCATCACAGCCCGACCGCTGGAAGCGAGACCCGGGTCACGCCCTCGTCTGCACGAACCCGCGAGCCTGCGCGCGATCGCTCGACTGCTCACAGCCGGGCTGCTGCTCTCGCCGCCGAACTCGGCGACGACGTGACGATGCCCGGGGCGTTCACCGCCCCGGGCATCGTCACGTCACTGCGTTCGCAGAATCACTGAGCGGCGCGCTCCAGCACCAGTTCGCGAACGCGGGCGGCATCCGCCTGGCCCTTCATGGCCTTCATGACAGCGCCGATGATCGCGCCGGCAGCCTGCACCTTGCCGTCCTTGATCTTCGCCATCACATCGGGCTGCGCAGCAAGGGCATCGTCGATCGCGGCGATCAGCGCCCCGTCGTCGGACACGACGGCCAGGCCGCGGGCATCCACGACCTCCTGCGGGGTGCCCTCGCCGGCGATGACGCCCTCGAGCACCTGACGCGCCAGCTTGTCGGTCAGTGTGCCGGCGTCGACCAGCTGCTGAAGCGCCGCGACGTTCTCGGGGCTGACCAGCTCGACGGCATCCTTCTCCTGCGCGTTCGCGAGGCGGGTGATCTCACCGGTCCACCACTTGCGGGCGGATGCCGGCGACGCGCCGGCTGCGATGGTCGCCTCGACGACCTCGACCAGGCCACTGTTGCGCACGTCCTGGAACTCCAGGTCGGTGAAGCCCCACTCGGCCTTCAGGCGGCGCCGACGCGCGACAGGCTGTTCGGGCAGCGCCGCGCGCAGCTCCTCGACCAGTTCGCGGGGCGGGACCACGGGCAGCAGATCGGGCTCCGGGAAGTACCGGTAGTCGTCGGCGTCCGACTTCGGACGACCGGGCGAGGTGGTGCCGGTGTCCTCGTGCCAGTGCCTGGTCTCCTGCGTGATCGTGCCGCCGTCGGCGAGGATCGCCGCCTGGCGCTGGATCTCGTAGCGCACCGCGCGCTCCACGGAGCGCATCGAGTTGACGTTCTTCGTCTCGGTGCGGGTGCCGAGCTTCTCCTCACCTCGCGGACGCAGCGAGACGTTCGCGTCGCAGCGCAGGTTGCCGCGCTCCAGACGAGCCTCGGAGATGCCGAGGGCGCGGACGATGTCGCGGATCGCCGAGATGTACGCCTTGGCGTACTCCGGTGCACGGTGCTCGGCGCCGAAGATCACCTTGGTGACGATCTCGACGAGCGGGACACCGGCGCGGTTGTAGTCGACCAGCGAGTACTCGGCACCCTGGATGCGGCCGGTGGAGCCCATGTGGGTGAGCTTGCCGGCGTCCTCCTCCATGTGCGCACGCTCAACGGGGATCGTGACGAGAGTGCCGTCCTCGAGCTCGACCTCGACCGACCCCTCGAAGGCGATCGGCTCGTCGTACTGCGAGATCTGGTAGTTCTTGCCCAGGTCAGGGTAGAAGTAGTTCTTGCGGGCGAAGCGGCTGGACTCGGCGATCGAGCACCCCAGCGCCAGTCCGAGGCTGATCGACGAGCGCACGGCGGTCTCGTTCACCATTGGCAGCGATCCGGGCAGGCCGAGGTCGACCGGGGCGATGAGCGTGTTCGGCTCTGCGCCGTGGAACTCCTCGTTGGCCGGGTTCGGGGCGTCCGAGAACATCTTCGTGCGCGTGTTCAGCTCGACGTGCACCTCGAAGCCGAGCACCGGCTCGAACAGCTCGAGGGCCTTGTCGTAATCCATGAGCTTGACGGTGGCCATCAGCGGGCTCCTCCGAGAATCGGTGCCTTGTCGAGAAGGGGTGCGCCCCACGAATCCAGCAGCGCGGCCTCGAGGCCGGCGCCGACGCGGTACAGACGGGCGTCCTGGTGCGCCGGTGCGAGGAACTGGATGCCGACCGGAAGACCGTCCTCGGCGGCGAGACCCGACGGGATCGAGATGCCGGGCACACCGGCGAGGTTCGCCGGGATCGTCGTCAGGTCGTTCAGGTACATCTGCAGCGGGTCGTCGATCTTCTCACCGAGCTTGAACGCCGTGGTCGGCGCCGAGGGCGTCGCGATGACGTCGACCTGCGCGAACGCCTCGTCGAAGTCGCGCTGGATCAGCGTGCGCACCTTCTGGGCGCTGCCGTAGTAGGCGTCGTAGTAGCCGGCCGACAGGGCGTAGGTGCCCAGGATGATGCGGCGCTTGACCTCGGGGCCGAAACCGGCCTCACGGGTGGCGGACATGACATCCTCGACGGTCGCGGCGCCATCCGGCGTGACACGCAGGCCGAAGCGCACCGAGTCGAACTTCGCGAGGTTGCTGGATGCCTCGGCCGGGAGGATCAGGTAGTAGGCGGCGACGCCGTACTCGAAGTGCGGGGCCGAGATCTCGACGATCTCCGCGCCCTGCGCCTCCATCAGCGCGAGCGACTCGCGGAAGGATGCCGCGACGCCGACCTGGAAGCCGGAGTCGGGCAGCTCCTTGATGACGCCGACCCTGAGGCCCTTGAGCACCTCACCTGTGGCGCCCTCGCGGGCGGCGGCGGCGAACGACGGCCATTCCTGCGGCAGTGAGGTCGAGTCCTTCGGGTCGTGGCCGCCGATCACATCGTGCAGCAGGCCTGCGTCGAGCACCGTTCGAGTGACGGGCCCGACCTGGTCGAGGCTGGAGGCCAGCGCGATCGAGCCGTACCGGCTCACGCCGCCGTAGGTGGGCTTTGTGCCGACTGTGCCTGTCACGTGCGCCGGCTGGCGGATCGAGCCGCCGGTGTCGGAGCCCAGCGCCAGCGGCGCCTCGAAAGCTGCGACGGCTGCAGCGGAGCCGCCGCCGGAGCCGCCGGGGATGCGGTCCAGGTCCCACGGGTTGTGGGTCGGGCCGAAGGCCGAGTGCTCGGTGGAGGAGCCCATCGCGAACTCGTCCATGTTGGTCTTGCCGAGCGGGATCAGGCCGGCGGCGCGCGAGCGCGCGACGACCGTCGCGTCGAAGGGCGACATGTAGCCCTCGAGGATCTTCGACCCGCTGGTGGAGGGCATGTCGGCGGTCACCAGCACGTCCTTGACCGCCAGCGGCACACCGGCGATCGGGCCGAGCTGCTCGCCCGCCGCACGGCGCGCGTCGAGCTCGGCGGCTGCCGTGAGGGCGTTCTCGTTGACGTGCAGGAAGGCGTGCACGTCACCGTCGACTGCGGCGATGCGGTCGAGGTGGGCCTGCGTGGCCTCGACGCTCGAGATCTCGCCGGCGGCGAGCTTCGCGCCGAGCTCGGCGGCGGAAAGCCGGATGATGTCGCTCACTGCTCTTCTCCCAGGATCGCGGTCACACGGAAGCGGCCGTCTGCGGCATCCGGGGCGTTCTGCAGCACCTGCTCGTGCGTCAGCGTCTGCCCGACCTCGTCGGGACGGAACACGTTGCTCATCGCGATCGGGTGGCTGGTGGCCACGACATCGGGGGTCGCAACCTCCGACACCTTCGCGATGTTGTCGACGATGGCGTCGAGCTGACCGGTCAGCTGCGTCACCTCGTCATCGGAGAGCTGGATGCGCGCGAGCACGCCGAGATGGCGCACGAGATCAGGGGTGATTTCAGACACCCGTCCAGTCTACGAGAGTGCGCGGACGGACACGTAAGGTGGACGGGTGACGACGTTCGTACCCCCTCGCCCGTGGACCGCAAGCTACGCAGCAGGCGTTCCCGAGGACCTCTCCCCCGTCTCCGGTTCGCTGATCGACATCGTGGCGGCATCCGCTCGCGACTATCCGGATGCTCCGGCGCTGCAGTTCTTCGGCCGTGAGACCAGCTACCGCCAGTTGCAGGAGCAGATCGACCGCGCGGCCGCGGGCCTGCGGGACCTCGGCGTCGGCGCAGGCGACCCGGTCGCCATCGTGCTGCCGAACTCGCCGCAGCACATCGTCGCGTTCTACGCGGTGCTGCGCCTGGGCGCCGTCGTCGTCGAGCACAACCCGCTGTACACGCCGCGAGAGCTGCGCAAGCAGTTCGAGGACCACGGCGCGAAGCACGCGATCGTGTGGAACAAGGTCGTGAAGTCGGTGCAGGAGTTCCCCGCCGACCTCGCAGTGCAGAACCTGATCTCGGTGGATGTCGTGAACGGCATGCCCTTCGGCATGCGCCTGGCGCTGAAGCTCCCGGTGCAGAAGGCCCGCGAGTCGCGCGCGGCTCTGACCGAGAAGGTCCGCGGCACCATCGCGTGGGAGCAGGTGCTGAAGGCCCAGCCGATCCCGGCATCCCACCCGAAGCCGGCGACCGACGATCTGGCGATCATCCAGTACACCTCCGGCACCACCGGCACGCCCAAGGGCGCAGCGCTCACGCATCGGAACCTGCTGGCCAACGCCGCTCAGGCACAGGCGTGGGTGCCGCAGATCCAGCGCGGCAAGGGCTGCGTGGTCTACGCGGTGCTCCCGATGTTCCACGCCTACGGCCTGACGCTCTGCCTCACGTTCGCGATGTCGATGGGCGCACGCCTGGTGCTGTTCCCGAAGTTCGACCCGGATCTCGTGCTGGATGTCGCGAAGAAGCATCCCGCGACCTTCCTGCCGCTGGTGCCGCCGATCGCCGAGCGCCTGCTCACCGCCGCACAGGAGAAGGGCGTGTCGCTCGCCGGCACCGAGGTCGCGATCTCGGGCGCGATGGCACTGCCGCACGAGCTCGTCGTGCCCTTCGAGAAGGCCAGTGGCGGCTACCTCGTCGAGGGCTACGGCCTGAGCGAGTGCTCGCCGGTGCTGATGGCCAACCCTGTCGCAGACAACCGCGTCCCTGGCACGGTCGGCCTGCCGCTGCCGGGCACCGAGTGCCGTGTCGTCGACCCCGACGACCCCACCCGCGACGTCGAGCCCGGCTCCGCCGGCGAGCTGGTCGTGCGCGGCCCCCAGGTGTTCCAGGGCTACTACGGCAAGCCCGAGGAGACCGAGGCGGTCTTCGTGGACGGCTGGTTCCGCACCGGAGACATCGTCACGATCGACGAGGGCGGGTTCGTCCGCATCGTCGACCGGATCAAGGAGCTCATCATCACCGGCGGCTTCAACGTCGCACCGACCGAGGTCGAGGGCGTGCTGCGCCAGCATCCGGATGTGCTGGATGCCGCGGTCGTCGGCCTGCCCAGCAGCCACTCCGGCGAGGAGGTCGTCGCGGCGATCGTCGTCGACGGCGGCACGGACATCGATGTGGAGGCCGTGCGCGAATTCGCCCGCATCATCCTCACGCCGTACAAGGTGCCCCGCCGTCTGTTCGTCGTCGACGAGCTGCCGAAGTCGCTGATCGGCAAAGTGCTGCGCCGTCAGGTGAAGGAACGGCTGATGGAGCTGAACTCCGCCGGTTGACGAGGAAGCAGCGTCCGACGAGGCGTTCTCCCAGCGCTGAAGGGCCTCTGCGCTGTACGGTTGGGAAGTGACTTCCCCTGAGACTGCCGAGGCCGAGACGCCCGCCACCCCCGGATTCGACGAGATCGGCATCACCGGGCCGGTGCTGAAGGCCATCCATGACCTCGGCTACGAGACGCCCTCGCCGATCCAGGCGGCGACGATCCCGCTGCTGCTGCAGGGGCGCGACGTGCTCGGCACCGCGCAGACCGGGACGGGGAAGACCGCGGCGTTCGCACTGCCCGTGCTCGAGAACCTCGACCTCAGCCAGAAGACGCCGCAGGTGCTCGTACTGGCCCCGACCCGCGAGCTCGCCCTGCAGGTGTGCGAGGCGTTCGAGTCGTACTCGGCGCGGATGAAGGATGTCCGGGTGCTCCCGGTCTACGGCGGCCAGGCCTACGGCGTGCAGCTGTCGGCGCTGCGCCGGGGCGTGCACATCGTGGTCGGCACCCCCGGTCGCATCATGGATCACCAGGCGAAGGGCACCCTCGACCTCTCCGAGTTGAAGTACCTGGTGCTCGACGAGGCCGACGAGATGCTGAAGATGGGCTTCGCCGAGGACGTCGAGCAGATCCTGGCTCAGACTCCGGAGGAGAAGCAGGTCGCGCTGTTCTCGGCGACCATGCCCGCCACCATCCGCCGGCTGGCGCAGCAGTACCTGCGCGACCCCGAAGAGGTCGCGATCAAGGGCAAGACCACGACCAATCAGAACATCACTCAGCGCTACCTCGTGGTGTCGTACCAGCAGAAGGTCGACGCGCTGACCCGCATCCTCGAGGTGGAGAACTTCGACGGGATGATCGTCTTCGTCCGAACGAAGAACGAGACCGAGACCCTCGCCGAGAAGCTGCGCGCCCGCGGCTACTCCGCCGCCGCGATCAACGGCGACGTGCCCCAGGCGCAGCGCGAGCGCTCGGTGAACCAGCTGAAGGACGGCAAGCTCGACATCCTCGTGGCGACGGATGTCGCGGCCCGCGGCCTCGACGTCGAGCGCATCAGCCACGTCATCAACTTCGACATCCCCACCGACACCGAGTCGTATGTGCACCGCATCGGCCGTACCGGCCGCGCCGGTCGTTCGGGCGACGCGATCAGCTTCATCACCCCGCGCGAGCGCTACCTGCTCAAGCACATCGAGAAGGCCACCCGTCAGCAGCCGGCCCAGATGCAGCTGCCTACTCTCGAGGACGTCAATACGACCCGCCTCACGCGGTTCGACGACGCGATCACCGCCGCCCTCGAGGAGAGCTCGCGCATCGAGGGCTTCCGCGACATCATCGCCCACTACGTGCGCAACCACGACGTGCCGGAGGCGGATGTCGCCGCGGCGCTGGCAGTCGTCGCTCAGGGTGACACGCCCCTGCTGCTGGACCCCGCGACCGACGCTCTCTCACGAGCGGTCGAGCGCGACAACCGTCCGCCTCGTGAACGTGCGGAGCGCGAGGACCGCGGCCCGCGCGAGCCGCGCCGCAGCCAGGGCGACTACGCACCGTACCGCATCGAGGTCGGCCGTCGGCACCGCGTGGAGCCGCGCCAGATCGTCGGCGCGCTGGCGAACGAGGGCGGACTGCGCCGCGACGACTTCGGCGCGATCGCGATCAAGCCCGACTTCTCGATCGTCGAGCTGCCGCGGAACCTCGACCCGTCGGTGCTCGACAGGCTGCGCGAGACCCGCATCTCCGGGCGTCTGATCGAAATCAGGCCGGACCGCGGCGTGCCGAACCGCCGCGGACCGCGCGAGGGCGGCTACAGCGGCCGTCGGGACGATCGCTATGACCGGGACAGCCGGTCCGACCGCGACTCGCGTCCGGCACGCAAGCCCCGCCACAAGGACTGAGCCCTTCCTCTGCTCCGGTCGCACAGATTGCGGGGGTCGCGGCCGGCCATCGCACCCGCAAGGTGCGCGACCGGAGCGGTGATTCAAGGCAGCGTCTGCTCCTCGTCACCGTGCCGGTGCACGACCCTCCAATCGCCGTCCTCACAGCGGTACACCTGAGTCACCCTGAGCACGTAGTCGCGAGGGGCTCCGTCGACGACCGCCGATGTGATCTCGCGGTGCACGGTGTAGGCGAGATCACCGCTCACGTCGGCAGCGATCAACTCGATCTCGCTCGCCGTCGCGCCGCCGAAGGAGTCGGCGAGGGTTCGAAACGCGTTCCTCACTTCATCGACGCCTGAGGCGCTCATCCACGCCCCGAACAGCGTCACGGGTTCTGTCCGGGACCAGATCTCGAGACGCTGGGTCGCCTCGCCGCCGTGCAACGCGCGCTCGGCCTCCCGCCAGGTCGTGGCGAACCACTCCAAAAACGCCTCGCGCTCGTCCATACCGACATTCAACTCCGCGGCGATGCGGTACGGAAGCTTCCATCAGGCAGGCGCCGCGATACGCGCGGTCACGGCGCCCTGCCAGGTGGCGACGAGCACCGCGGTCACCGCGCCGGCGGCCATGATCGCGGCGAGCACGATGATCTGGAATCGGCCGGCCTCCAGCGGCGAGAGACCGCCGAAGATCGCGCCGACGAACGCGCCGGGCAGCACGACCAGGCCCGTCGTCTTGGTCTGATCGATCGAGGGGATGAGTGCCTCGCGCACCGCACGCCTGGCGAGGTGGATCGTGGACTGCCGTGCGGTGGCTCCGAGAGCGAGCCAGCCCTCGACCTCATCCCAGTGGTCGGCGACGGATACTGCGAAGATGCGCCCGGTGAGCGTGGCGATGTTCATGGTGTTGCCGATGACGATCGCGCCGATCGCGAGGGCGTATCTGGGTGTGGGGTCGAGGGCGCCGGATCCGAACACTGCCGTCGCAGCGACGGCGATGCCCGCAGCGATCGAAGTCGCCATCACCAGTGCCGAGCGCGCTCCCCAGCCGATGCGATGGGTCGCGACGGACACCGCGACGCCGAGCATGACCAGCAGCGCGAGCGCGATCCAGAGCGGGTTCGTGATGATGCCGCCGAGGATCAGGCTGATGATCGCCAGTTGAATGACGCCGCGTGCGATCGCCGCGGCCGGTGCCCAGGGAGCGCGCACCCGGAAGATCATCAGCGCAGCGGTCGCGACGGCGACCATGATCGCCACCCCGATCAACGTCGGGATCAGGTTCTGCGACGGCTCCACGATCGTGAGCCTAGCCCCGGTTCAGCGCTCCAGGTCGAAGTGGCGGGGCCGTGATGTTCATCCTCGTCACCTGTCCTCAAGGGACGGCGTCTGTCGAATCAGGCTCGCGAGTCCGGCGACGTCGACGGGGCCGGAAGTGTCGACACGGAGCGCGGGGAACCCTGTCATCGGGCGGGCGACATCCGCCGCGGCCTCCCACTCATCGATGCGTGCCTGATCGTCGTGCACGGCGTGCCGAGGGCGCATCAGATAACGCTCGCGCATGACCTCCCGGGGCGCCTCGCACCAGACCTCGAGGCCGCGCGGAGAGCCGACCGACTCCCAGCCGCGGCGGAACCACTCCTCGTCGCGGCCGGCGAGCCAGACGGACTCCACGAGCACAGCGCCGTTCAGCATCCCGGTGATCCGCCACAGCGCGTCGGCCGCCAGCGCGCCGACCGCACGAGTGGGCAGTGGGACGTCGACGGCGTCGCCGAGGGCCTCCTTGATGGCGTCCTTCGAGACGAGCGGTACTCCGAGAGCGGCCGCGAGCGGACGTGCGAGGGTCGTCTTACCGGCTCCGGCCATCCCGTTCAGGACGATGAGCCGGTCAGGCATCCAGCGCAGCCGGCCCTTCGGTGACGAGCAGGTGGAACTGCGCGGCATCCAGAACCCGGATTCCGAGATCCTCGGCCTTCGCGAGCTTCGACCCCGCGCCAGGGCCGGCCGCGACGAAGTCTGTCTTCTTCGACACCGAGGATGCCGCCTTGCCGCCGGCCTTGATGATCGCCTCCTGCGCGCCCTCGCGGGTGTAGCCGTCGAGCGAGCCGGTGGCGACCACGGTCAGCCCGTCGAGCACACCCCCCTCGGCGACGGCCGCACCCGGTCCCGGGTGGCCCGGCGTCGACCACTGCACGCCGGCATCCGTCCACTGACGGACGATGTCCTGATGCCAGTCGATCTCGAACCAGCTGAGCAGCGAATCGGCGATGATGCCTCCGACGCCCTCGACCGCTGCGAGCTCTTCACGGCTGGCAGCACGGATCGCGTCGAGCGACCCGAACCATTGTGCGAGTGCGCGCGCTGCGACGGGACCGACGTGGCGGATGTTCAGGGAGACCAACAGCCGCCACAGCTCCTTGGTCTTGGCCTTCTCTAGCTCCGCGATGAGCTTGATCGCCTGCGAGGACGGCTGGGGTCCCTCCGCGCCCGCCTTCTTCTCGTCGGCGGTGGGGTTGCGGCTGAACGGTGCGCGGGTCTTCACGATCCCGTCGTCGTCCTCCTTCGGCAGCCCGGTCTCGGAATCGCGTACGACGACGGAGATCGGCACGAGGTCTTCGAGCACAAGCGAGAACAGCCCCGCCTCGGTGTCGAGCGGAGGCACGGAGGGGTGACTCGGCTGCGTGAGCGCTGCCGCCGTCACCTCGCCGAGCGCCTCGACATCCAGCGCGCCGCGCGACCCGATGTGCTCCACGCGCCCGCGCACCTGGGCGGGGCAGGAGCGGGTGTTCGGGCAGCGCAGGTCGATGTCGCCCTCCTTGGCCGGCGCGAGGATCGACCCGCATTCAGGGCATCCCTCCGGCATGACGAACTCGCGCTCGGTGCCGTCGCGCTTCTCGACCACCGGGCCGAGCACCTCGGGGATCACATCGCCCGCCTTGCGCAGCACGACGGTGTCGCCGATCATCACGCCTTTGGCCTTCACGACGTCTTTGTTGTGCAGCGTCGCCTGGCGCACGACCGATCCGGCCACGTGAGCCGGCTCCATCACCGCGAACGGCGTGGCGCGGCCGGTGCGCCCGACCGAGACGACGATGTCGAGCAGCTTGGTCTGCACCTCCTCCGGCGGGTACTTGTACGCGATCGCCCAGCGCGGCGCGCGGCTGGTCTGGCCCAGTTCGGCGTGCAGTTCGAGCTCGTCGACCTTGACGACGATGCCGTCCAGCTCATGCTCGATGTCGTGCCGATGCTCGCCGAAGTAGGCGACGAAGTCGGCGACCTCATCGATCGAACGACAGACCTTCGTGTGGGGACTGGTGGGCAGGCCCCACTCCGCGAGCAGGTCGTACACCTCGCTCTGCGCGGCAACAGGCGGGTTCTCCCACGCGCCGATGCCGTGCACGTACAGCGCCAGCGACTCGGTGCGCAGCAGCCCTGCCTCGAGCTCCAGGCCGTCCTTCTTGTCGAGCTGCTGGCGCAGGCCGCCGCTCGCGGCGTTGCGCGGGTTCGCGAAGGACGGGAAGCGTCGGGCGGCCGCGGCGCGAGCCTTCTCCTCGTCGAACGGCTTCTTCGCGCCGGAGCGCGCCTCCCACCGCGCGAGCGCATCGGCGTACGCGCGGTCACGGAACGACGCCTGGGCGGCGTTGAGTCGCTCGAACGCGACCACGGGGATGAACACCTCGCCGCGCACCTCGACGATGGAAGGATGACCGGTGCCGCTCAGGCGCGGTGGGATGTCCGCCAGGCGAAGGGCGTTCTCGGTGACGATCTCGCCCACGCGTCCGTCACCGCGAGTGGCCGCCGAGGTGAGCACACCGTTCTCGTAGCGCAGGTTGATCGCGAGGCCGTCGATCTTCAGTTCGGTGAGCCAGGCGACATCGCGACCGGCGGCCGCCTTGGTCTTTATCTCCCAGTCGCGCAGCTCGTCAAGGGAGAAGACGTTGTCGAGGCTCAGCATCCGCTCGGCGTGCTCGATCGTGGCGAGTCCTGTCGCCTCGGCCGCGCCGACCATCTGCGTGGGCGAGTCCTGCCCCTGCAGCTCAGGATGCAGGCGCTCGAGCTCTTCGAGCCGCCGCATCCACCCGTCGTAGGTTGAGTCGTCGACGAGCGAGGTGTCGCGCCCGTAATAGGCGTCCTTCGCATCGAGGATGCGGGTGGTCAGCTCTTCGGCCTCGTTGCGGGCGTCTTCCAGCGAGATGTTCTCCGGCACGGATCGAGTCTACGAGCGCCCGCCGACATCCGCCGGGCGCGTCGCGCGACTATTCTGAGCCGATGGCGCGGGTGATGACGGCAGTGTTCCTGCATGACGACGAGCGAGTGCTGCTGCTGCATCGCGAGGGCTCGCGGGTGATTGAGGACTCGTGGGTCGGCATTGGTGGACACGTCGAGCCCAGCGAGGACATACGGGACGCCGCGCTCCGAGAGCTCTCGGAGGAGGTCGGCCTTCACGAGGCGGACCTGCGCAACCTCCGCCTGCGGTACACGGCCACCAGAGACACGGGTGCTGAGACCAGGATCGTGCACTACTTCAGTGCGCGGCTCGCCAAAGGCGTCGCCGCGCCGACAAGCTCCACGGAGGGCACCCTGCGCTGGTTCGCCCTCAGCGCTGATCTGTCGGATCTCGCCATGCCCCCGACGGGCCGGGTCGTCTTCGACCACTGGCAGCGCATCGGACGCTTCGACGAGAAGACTCGGGATGTGCGGACGGGCGATGTGGTCACCCCGCCCAGTTGATTCGGGCGGCATGATTGATCGCACAGCACCTACTGTGGAGGCGTGACCACGCACACCCACGATCTGACGCTCACCGAGACCGAGGTGCGGAAGCGATTCACCAGCTGGGACGAAGGCGAGCCCGACCGGGAGTGGACATGCCTCATACTTCTCGCGACTCATTCCCCTGGGCTGGCACCTCGGCCGGTGCGGCTGCAGACGGTGGACGGCGCCCCGGAGATCGTGATGGAGCGGATCCCCGGCCTCCCACTCGGCGACATGCCGGCGACGGCGGAGCAGCTCGCGGCATTGGGCGCGGCACTGCGGAGACTCTATGGCGTGCCGCACGCCGCAGCCGCGGCGACAGGAATCGGCGAGCGGCGCCTCGGGCCCTCGACGCTGAGGACGCACCTCGTGGAATGGGCGGCGGAGCCGTATGACCTGAGCGCCACCAGGACGCCGCTGCTCGTCGAGCGCGCGCTCAGCGACGCGCGCGAGTTCCTCGTGGAGACGGCTGCGCCCCCGTTCGAGCTCTCGGTTCTGGGCATCGCCGATCTCAACCCCGCCAACGTGCTCTGGGACGGGAGCGTCTGCAGACTCGTCGATTTCGAGGACGGCGGACTCTCCGACCCGGCGTTCGAACTCGCCGATCACGTGGAGCACCTCGCCGGCCGCACCGTCTATGAGCCCGAGGCCCTGGTGCGCGCCGTCGGCTTCTCCGGCGCGCAGCACGAGCGTCTCGCCGAGTGGCGCACGCACTGGGCCATCTTCTGGTTGATCATGCTGCTGCCGGGCAACGGCGGATTCCGCCGGAATCCCCCGGGCACCACCGAGGCGCAGGCCGATCGCGTGCTGCGGATGCTGGCGGGCTGAGCGCCACCGCAGCGCGCCACTGTTCGGTCACGCGCTCCCCAGCCTCAGTCGATCCGATTCCTGTTGAGCCACTCCGCCTCGTTCCAGACGACGGGACGGGCACCGACGCCGGCGAAGGAGATCCACGGGTCGCCCGACTGGGCCAGCACCATGAGTCGCCGCCCGAAGAGTGCGGCATCCCACGACGCCCCCGCCAGGATGTCAAGGACGGCGTGCGCCGACTCGGCATCCGACCGTGCGAACTCGTCGAAATGCTCGAAGACCATGGCGAGACCCTCGGACGAGGCCGACCAGCCGTAGTCCTGGTCGACGACGTCCCGCAGACAGTCGACGAACGCATTGAAGTTCCGACCATAGTAGTCAGGAAAGTCCAGGGCGGACGCGACGGCCGTGTGAAAACCGGACACATCCCGCCAAAGCGCGGCATCCAACCGCACGATCTGCCAGCCATGCTCGGTCAGCATCCGCACAGCCTCGGCGAGCACAGGAACAGCGCGGAAGAGTACGACCGGTGAGTTGCCCATCAACCGGTACACAGGATCGCCGCTGTATGCGGCATCCGGCGGGAAGACGGCCATCTCAGGCGCCGACGGGCACGGCCGACACGGTCGTGTCGATGGTGAACTGGCCGAGCACGCGGGTGCCCACGTAGAGCACGGCGCTCTGCCCGGGGGCGACGCCGTCGAGCGGTTCCTCGGGCACGACTCGCACTCCGGCATCCGTCACGAACGCGCGTGCCGGAACCGGCTCGGCGTGGGCGCGGATCTGCACCTCACAGTCGAACTCGGATGCCGCGGGCGCGGCGCCGGCCCAGGAGAACCGCTCCCCCGAGATCTCGGCGATCACCAGGGCCTCCTTGGGGCCGACGACCACCGTGTTCGACACCGGTCGGACCTCGAGCACGAACCGCGGCTTGCCGTCGGCGGCGGGCACGCCGAGGCGCAGGCCCTTGCGCTGGCCGACCGTGAACGCGTGCGCGCCGTCGTGCGTGCCGACGACCTCACCGTCACGATCGAGGATCTCGCCCTGCTCGGCGCCGACCTTCTCGGCGAGCCACCCTCGGGTGTCGCCGTCGGGGATGAAGCAGATGTCGTGGCTGTCCGGCTTCTGCGCGACGCTCAGGCCGCGCTCCGCGGCCTCTGCGCGCACCAGCGCCTTCGACGGCGTCGAGCCGAGCGGGAAGTAGGTGTGCGCGATCTGCTCGGCGTTGAGCACACCCAGGACATATGACTGATCCTTCGCGTTGTCCGAGGCGCGGTGCAGTTGGAGACCGTCTGCACCGTCCACCAGCGTCGCGTAGTGCCCGGTGCAGACCGCGTCGAAGCCGAGTTCGATCGCGCGCTCCAGCAGAGCGGCGAACTTGATCTTCTCGTTGCAGCGCAGACACGGGTTCGGGGTGCGGCCGGCCTTGTACTCCGAGATGAAGTCCTCGATGACGTCATCGCGGAATCGCTCCGAGAAGTCCCAGACGTAGAACGGGATGCCGAGCAGGTCTGCGGCTCGACGGGCGTCCATCGCGTCCTCGATCGTGCAGCATCCGCGACTGCCGGTGCGCAGCGTGCCACCGGCGCGCGACAGCGCCAGGTGCACGCCGACCACGTCGTGGCCGGCCTCGACCGCACGGGCCGCCGCCACCGCGGAGTCGACCCCTCCGCTCATCGCCGCCAGAATACGCATGGGTTCCAGTCTACGAGCGGGTGGCTGTGTACGTCCTTCGTCTCGCTTCGCTCGCTCAGGATCCGGGGCACGGGACGAACTGCGCTCAGGATCCGGGGCACGGGACGAACTGCGCTCAGGATCCGGGGCGCGGAACGAACTGCGCTCAGGATCCGGGCACGCGACGAACTGCGTTCAGGATGCGGGGCGCGAGGCGGACGCCCTCGCGTACGCATCGCCGATCGCCGCGAGCACTGCGTCGACATCGGCGTCGGTGGACGTGCGCCCCAGTGTGAAGCGCAGCACGCTCCTGGCGTCCTGCTCGCTGCGACCGAGCGCCATGACCACGTGCGAGGGCTCGGCGACGCCGGCCTGACAGGCCGAGCCGGTGGATGCCGCGACGCCGGCCATATCCAGCAGGAACAGCAGGCTCTCCCCCACCGCGCCCGGGAACAGCACGTGCGCATTGCCGGGCAGCCGATCCACGGGATCGCCGAGCAACTCCGCCTGCGGCACGGCTGCACGGATGCCGGAGATCAGCCGATCACGAAGCCCCACCAGCCGCGCCGACTCGGACGCCCGCTCTCTCTCGGCGAGCTCGAGCGCGACGGCGAACGCTGCGGCGCCGGCGACATCCTGCGTCCCTGCGCGCAGCCCGCGCTGCTGAGCGCCGCCGTGCAGCAGCGCGGACACGCGCGCGGTCCGCGCGACGACGAGCGCACCGATGCCCACCGGCGCACCGAGTTTATGGCCGGCGACAGTCATCGTGACGAGACCGACCCCGGGTGCAGCTTCGCCGCGCAGCGAGCGGAACGACAGCGGCACGTGTCCCCACGCGGCCACGGCGTCCAGGTGCAGCGGCACACCGGCATCCGCCGATGCCTGTGCAAGCCCCGCGCTGTCGTTGATCGTGCCGACCTCGTTGTTGGCAGCCAATGCCGTTGCGAGCGCGGCTCCGGGCAGCGCCTCGGCGAAGGAACCCACCGCTATCCGGCCCGCAGCATCCAATGGCACCGCACGCACGTCGGCGCCGACGCCGGCCAGTGCCGCGAGCGTGTCCATCGTCGCGTGATGCTCGCCGTCCGGCAGCACGATCGCCGTCGTCCCCGGAGCACGGGACGACCACAGGCCGCGCAGAGCAGTGTTGATCGACTCCGTTCCACCCGAGGTGAAGACGACCTCGATCGGGTCGCAGCCCAGCACCGCGGCGGTGCGCTCGCGCGACTCCTCGAGGAGCCGGCGGGCGTCCTGCCCCGCACCGTGGGTGGAAGACGCATTGCCCACCACCGAGGATGCCTCGAGCCAGGCATCCCGCGCCTCGGCGCGCAACGGCGCCGTGGCGGCGTGGTCGAGGTAGAAGCGCATGCCTCCATCCTCCCAGCCGAGCGCCGCGCATGGGCGGGATCCAGGCTCATCCGGCGCGGTATCCGGATTCATGTCGGCGGCCCCTGGGCATCTAGGCTGTCTCCATGCTCCCGACGTCCCGAACGCCCCTCGGCGGTGCCGCGCTCGACGACCTCGGCGTCCGGCTCCACGACGGCGTCGGCACCCTGCGGATCTGGTCGCAGAACGCGTCGTCCATCGAGCTCGTGATCTTCGACGCCACCGACCTCGACTGGGAGACCGCACAGCTCCCGCTCGAGCGCCGCCCCGGCGGGGTGTGGGAGGTCACCACCGACCTGCTGCAGCCAGGCATCCGCTATGCGCTGCGGGTCGACGGTCCGCACGGCCGCGGCAACACCTTCAACTCGGAGACCCTGCTGCTCGACCCGTACGCCCGCGGCCTCGCCCAGGGTGACGGCTACGAGGAATGGCGGTCGGTCGTGATCGCCGACGGCTTCGACTGGAACGGCGTCGCGAAGCCGAACACCCCCCTGGATCGCACCGTGATCTACGAGGGGCATCTCAAGGGAATGACCAAGCGCCACCCCGGAGTGCCGCCCGCCCTGCACGGCACCTACGCCGGCCTCGCGCACCCCGCGATGATCGAGTACTTCCACTCGCTCGGCATCACCGCGATCGAGCTGCTGCCCGTGCACGCCTTCGTACCCGAGCCGCGGCTGCTCGAGAAGGGCCTCACCAACTACTGGGGCTACAACACGCTCAGCTTCTTCACGCCGCACACCGCCTACGCCACCGAGGATGCGCGCAAGGGCGGACCAGAGGCCGTGCTCGCCGAGTTCAAGGGCATGGTGCGGCTGCTGCACGAGGCCGGCCTCGAGGTGATCCTCGACGTCGTGTACAACCACACCAGCGAGGAGGGCCTCGGCGGCCCCCGCTCGAGCTTCCGCGGCATCGACAACGCGCTCTACTACCGGCAGACCGCCGACGGCGCGTACATCGACACCACCGGCGTCGGCAACACCGTGAACACGGCCACGGATGCCGCTGCGCGCCTCGTCCTGGACTCGCTGCGCTACTGGGCGCAGGAGATGCAGATCGACGGCTTCCGCTTCGACCTCGCCGCGGCGCTCGGGCGTGACGCCAATCACGAGTACACCCGCGAGCATCCGCTGCTGCAGGCGATCGCGGAAGATCCCGCGCTGCAGGACGTCAAGCTCATCGCAGAGCCCTGGGACGTCGGGATGGGCGGCTGGCAGACCGGAAACTTCCCCACCGGTTGGAGCGAGTGGAACGACCGCTACCGCGACCGCGCCCGCAACTTCTGGCTCAGCGACATCGATTACGCCCGCCGCGCATCCGCACCGGTGGGCATCGGCGGCTTCGCCAACCGCCTCGCAGGCTCCGCGAACACCTACAGTGAGGAGCGCGGACCTCTCGCGAGCATCAACTTCGTCACCGCGCACGACGGGTTCACCCTGCACGACCTCGTCTCCTACGACGTGAAGCACAACGAGGCCAACGGCGAGAACAACCACGACGGCGCCGACATGAACCGGTCGTTCAACCACGGTGCCGAGGGGCCGACGGATGATCCGTCGATCCTGGCCGCCCGCCGCAAGGCGATGCGCAACCTGATGGGTACGCTGCTGCTCTCGGCCGGTATCCCGATGATCACCGCCGGCGACGAGTTCGGGCGCACGCAGCGCGGCAACAACAACGCCTACTGTCAGGACTCCGCATTGACCTGGCTGGGCTGGGATCACGAGCCCTGGCAGCAGGACCTGCGCGAGCACGTCGTGCTGCTCACCCGGCTGCGTGCCGAGAACCCCGCACTGCGTCCGGCGCGCTACGCACGTCTCGGCGAGCACGTGCCGGAGGCCTCGGTGATGGACTGGTTCGATCAGGACGGCGGGACGATGGAGGTCGAGCAGTGGAACGACCCCCGCAACCGCACCCTGCAGTACGTCGCGGCCACCGGCGGGCAGACCTCCGAGGCCAACCGCATCCTGCTGATCGTGCATGGGACGGAGGCGCCGATCGACGTGCGCCTGCCGGACTCGATCGAGGGGGCGACGGCGTTCGTCTCGCTCTGGTCGAGCGCGGATGAGCGGCCCGACGACAGCCTGCGCCGGTACGCACCCGGCGACGTTCTTCCGCTCTCCGGAACGTCGATGCAGTTGTTCCGCATCGAGTGATCCGGTCCTTTCGGATCCTCGCCGTCACGCGGAATCCGAAAGCTACCCGCCGGGCACCGTGGCCTGTACATTCAAGGTGTGGCTGCTCGTTCTGTCTCGAATCCGGCGGTGCTCCGAAGCCCCGCACAGATCCCCTTGCGGCCCGCCGCCGATCAGAAGGATGGCGCGCCAGGCACGCTTCTCGGGCGCATCCCGCTCGCGGACATGTCGCCCGCCGCACCTGGCGGCTTCTCTCCGAAGGCCTTCGCAGGCGAGGTGGTGCCGTTCCGGGTCGTCGCATTCCGCGAGGGGCATGATCTCATCGGCGCGCATGTCCGCCTGCGTGCGCCGGAGGGCGAGGAGAGCCTGCACCGGCTGAGCCCGCAGAACGACGGCACCGACGGCTGGCAGACGTCGATCGCGCTGGACGCCTCGGGCACCTGGTCGTTCCGGTTCGAGGGTTTCTCCGACGACTTCGCGACCTGGGCGCACGCCGCCGAGGTCAAGGCCGAGGCGGGCGTGGACCTCGAGGTCATGAGCATCGCCGGCGTGCAACTGCTCGCGCGCGCCTCGGGCGAGCAGGATCGGCCGGCAGCCGAGCGACGCGCGATCAAAGCGGCGGCGAAGCGATTGGAGGACGCCGACGCCGGCATCCTCGCATCCGTCGCATCCGATGCCGCACTCGCGGCACACTTCGCCGAGCGGCCTCTCATGACCCTCGCCGCGTCCACCGAATGGCAGACGCTGCTCGTCGAGCGGACCGCCGCAGGAGCCGGGGCCTGGTACGAGTTCTTCCCGCGCTCCGAGGGCGCGAAGCGCCGCAAGGACGGCAGCATCGTGAGCGGCACCTTCCGCACGGCGATCAAGCGCCTGCCGGCGGTCGCCGACATGGGCTTCGAAGTGCTCTACCTGCCGCCCATCCATCCGATCGGCCGCACGCACCGCAAGGGCCCGAACAACACCCTCGTCGCAGGTCCCGCGGACCCGGGATCTCCCTGGGCGATCGGCGCCGCCGAGGGCGGCCATGACACCGTGCATCCCGACCTCGGCACCCTCGCCGACTTCCGTGCCTTCGTGCGCGCCGCGAACAAGGCCGGAATCGAGGTCGCGCTCGATCTCGCGCTGCAGGCCGCTCCGGACCATCCCTGGGTGCAGTCCCACCCTGAGTGGTTCACGACCCTGCCGGACGGCACGATCGCCTACGCTGAGAACCCTCCGAAGAAGTACCAGGACATCTATCCGCTGAACTTCGACAACGACCCCGAGGGTCTCTACGCCGAGGTGCTGCGCGTCGTGGAGCACTGGATCGCCCAGGGCGTGCGCATCTTCCGCGTCGACAACCCACACACCAAGCCGCTGCGGTTCTGGGAGTGGCTGATCGGCACCGTGAACGCCCAGCACCCCGACATCGTCTTCCTCGCCGAGGCGTTCACCCGCCCCGCGCCGATGCGCGGGCTCGCGGCCGCGGGCTTCCAGCAGAGCTATTCGTACTTCACCTGGCGCAACACGAAGGCGGAGCTCGAGGAGTTCCTCACCTCGGTGTCCACCACGACCGCGCACTACATGCGTCCGAACCTGTTCGTCAACACCCCCGACATCCTCACGGAGTACCTGCAGTACGGCGGCCGAGCCGCCTACCGCATCCGCGCCTGCCTGGCCGCGACCGCAGCGCCGCTGTACGGCGTGTACGCCGGCTACGAGCTATTCGAGAACGTGGCCCGCCCCGGCTCCGAGGAGAACATCGACAACGAGAAGTACGAGTACAAGCTGCGCGACTGGGCCGGCGCCGAGGAGCGCGGCGACTCGCTCGCTCCTCTGCTGCGCCAGCTGAACGGCATCCGTCGCGAGCATCCGGCGCTGCGTCAGCTGCGCAACATCTCGTTCCACTGGAGCGACGACGATGCGATCCTGGTCTACTCGAAGCACCTCGACGCGGCCTTCACCGGCACGGGTGCCGACGACACGATCATCGTCGTCGCCAACGTCGACCCGCACTCGGTGCGGGAGACCACCGTGCACCTCGACACCACGCTGTGGGGCGTCGCCCCCGGCGACCCTTTCGAGGTCGAGGACCTCCTCACCGGCGCGGTCTGGACCTGGACCGACCATGACTACGTGCGACTCGACGCGTTCGCTGAGCCGGTGCACATCCTGAGGGTGAAGGAGCGATCATGAGCTATGTCGAGGACGTCTCCGTCTCGGCGGACTGGGAGAAGACCGCGCACGGCGCGCACCACGAGCCGCATACGCTGCTCGGCTCGCACCCGAAGGCGGGTGCCGCGGGCCGCGCCACGACCGTCATCCGGGTGCGCCGTCCGCTGGCGGAGTCCGTCGCAGCCGTCTTCGCCGACGGCGACCGCGTTCCGCTCGAGCATGTCGCGCACGGCATCTGGGAGGGCACGCATGGCGGCCCACCCGCCCCCTACCGCGTGGCCACGATCTACGAGGGGCAGGACGAGGTCATCGACGGAGACCCCTACCGGCACCTCCCGACGCTCGGCGAGGTTGATCTGCATCTCATCGGCGAGGGGCGCCACGAACGGCTCTGGGAGGTGCTCGGCGCGCACCCCCGCATCCTCGACGGCGAGACCGGCGTCGCCTTCGCGGTGTGGGCGCCGAATGCGCAGGCCGTGCGCGTGGCCGGCGATTTCAACGGCTGGAACGGCGAGGGCCACGCGATGCGGTCGATGGGCTCCTCCGGGGTCTGGGAGCTGTTCATCCCCGACCTGACGATCGGAACCACGTACAAGTACCAGCTGCTCACGCCGGACGGCAGGTGGATCTTCAAGGCCGATCCGATGGCGCAGGCGGCCGAGGTGCCGCCCGCCACGGCCTCGGTGGTCACCCTCGACGCCTACACCTGGGCCGACGGCGCCTGGATGACACGACGCGCGGCGACGCACGCCGTGGCCCAGCCCATGTCGGTCTACGAGGTGCACCTGGGCTCGTGGCGCGGCGGAATGAGCTATCGCGACGTCGCCCAGCCGCTCATCGAGCACGTCATCTCCGCCGGGTTCACGCACGTCGAGCTGATGCCGGTCGCGGAGCATCCGTTCGGCGGCTCCTGGGGCTACCAGGTCACCGGCTATTACGCGCCGACGAGCCGCTACGGGACACCTGACGACCTGCGGTTTCTGATCGATCAGCTTCATCAGGCGGGCATCGGCGTGATCCTGGACTGGGTGCCCGGTCACTTCCCCAAAGACGACTTCGCATTGGCGAGGTTCGACGGCAGGCCGCTCTACGAGCACCCGGATCCGCGGCGCGGGGAGCACCAGGACTGGGGCACCCTGATCTTCGACTACGGCCGCAACGAGGTGCGTGGCTTCCTCGTCGCCAACGCCCTGTACTGGCTGAGCGAGTTCCACATCGACGGCCTGCGCGTCGACGCCGTGGCATCCATGCTCTACCTGGACTACTCCCGCCGCGACGGCGAGTGGGAGCCGAACGTGCATGGCGGGCGGGAGAACCTCGAAGCGATCAGATTCCTGCAGGAAGTGAACGCGACCGCCTACCGCAGCTTCCCCGGCATCGTCATGATCGCCGAGGAGTCCACGGCGTTCCCCGGCGTCACCGCGCCCACCACGGCCGCCGGTCTCGGCTTCGGCTTCAAGTGGAACATGGGCTGGATGAACGACTCGCTGGAGTACATGAAGCGGGATCCGATCCACCGTGCGCACCACGAGGGCGAGATGACGTTCTCATTCGTGTACGCCTTCGGCGAGAACTACGTGCTGCCCATCAGCCATGACGAGGTCGTGCACGGCAAGGGCACCCTGGTTTCCCGGATGCCCGGCGACCACGCCCACAAGCTCGCGAACGTGCGCGCCTACCTGGCGTACATGTGGGGCCACCCCGGCAAGAAGCTGCTGTTCATGGGACAGGAGTTCGGGCAGATCGGCGAGTGGTCACCGGACCGGGAGCTGGACTGGTGGCTGCTCGAGCAGCCCTCCCACCAGCAGCTGCTGGACTTCGTCGGTGCTGTCAACCGCACCTATCGCACACAGGCGCCACTGTGGGAGCGGGACAACGACGGATCCTCGTTCTCCCGCCTCGGCGCGCCGACCTGGGACCCGAGCATCGTCGCGTTCGAACGCCGCGATGCACACGGCGGTCGATTGGTCGTGGTGAGCAACTTCGCCGGGGTCCAGCGGACCGGCCACCGCCTCGACCTGCCGCTCCCCGGAGTCTGGCAGGAGGTGCTGAACACGGATGCTGCGGAGTTCGGCGGCTCGGGGAGCGGGAACCTCGGCCTCGTCACCGCTCACCCTGTGGGCGAGGGCGCCGTGCCGGTGGCCACCATCACACTGCCCGCACTGTCGACGATCTGGCTGCGCCACCAGAGCGACCCGCACGTGCCGGCGGCGACGTTCAGCTGAGACGACGGATGGCCGGGGACGCGAGTCCCCGGCCATCCGTCGTCTCAGCTTGTCAGAACAGCAGGGATGCCAGTCGCGTGCGGGCTGCGCCCACGCGCGGGTCGGCAGAGCCGATCAGGTCGAACAGCTCCACGAGACGCTCGCGCACCGGGATCCGCTCATCGGCGGGCAGCGCGGCGAACAGGTCGAGCAGACGTCCGAAGGCGTCGTCGACATGGCCCCCCGCGATGTCGAGGTCGGCCACGGCGAACTGGGCCTCCGGGTCGAGCGGCGCCTCGGCTGCAGCCGACCGTGCGGCCTGCAGGTCGAGGTGCTGAACGCGGGCGAGCAGCCTCACCTGGCCGAGACCGGCCTTGGCGTCCTCATCGCGCGGGTTCTCGGCCAGAGCCTTCTCGTACGCGGCGATCGCGCGCTGGTAGTCGCCGGCCTCGATCGCCTCGAACGCCTCGGCGTGCAGCGGGGGCAGCGGAGCCTCCTCCGGCTCAGCAGGCGCTTCGCCGGGCTCCCCTGCCGCCACCGAACCGCTTACGCCGTTCTGTGCGGCGAGTTCCAGAAGACGTGCGAACACCTCGCGCACCTGTTCCTCGGGCACGGCACCCGTGAACATGGGAACGGGCTGCCCGCCGATCAGGGCGACGACCATCGGGATCGACTGGGCACGGAAGCCCTGCGCGATCTGGGGGTTGGCGTCGACGTCGACCTTGGCGAGCACGACGCGTCCGGCCTGCTCACGCGTGACCTTCTCGATGATGGGACTGAGCTGCTTGCACGGCCCGCACCACTCCGCCCACAGGTCCACCACGACGGGGACCGTGTTGGACAGCTCCAGGATCTGAGCGAAGGTCGCGTCGGTGACGTCGACGACGACGTCCGGCACGCCCTGCTGGACGGGCGCCGCACCGGATGCCGGCGCCTGCGGCCGGTCCCGGAGCGTGGACAGGTCGACGGCGCCGCGCAGGGCGGCTGCGGAGATGTCGCTCATTTGATGATCTCGACCTTCAGGGTGTTCTGGTGGAACGAGAGCAGCTGGATCTGCGCGCTCGCGCCCTGGGCGGGAACGGCGAAGAACAGCTGCATGCCGTAAGTGGTGCGCACACCCTTCGCCGCCTCCTTCGCGCCGGTCAGCGCGACCGCCTCCGCATTGTTCTCGAACTTGATCACGGCATCGGGCGTCGTCGGCGTGACGGTCTGCGTGTCGACGACCGAGACCGACACGATCGCACCGCTGTCGAGGGTGGCCATCGAGACCGGGTCGAACGCGGAAGGGGTCATGTCGAAGGCGACCTTGGACGTCTTGTCGGCGCCCACCTTCTTGAGGTCTGCCAGCAGCGCCGCCCGGCTCGCGATGATCTGATCGGCCTGCTTCTTGGAAGCGGCGTCGAAGTCACCGAAGTAGGGGCTCTTCTCGCCCTGATCCACGAGGGACGAGAAGGCGTCCGCCACCTCGGCCGGCGGCATCTTCAGGAAGGTGGACTCCGGCGGCACCGGGGTCGTGCCCAGCCATGCCGGGGCGAGCTTGGGCAGCTGCGCGGATGCGAGCATGTCGGCCATCGTGTTCACGCGGTAGTTCGACCACGGATCGGCCTGCGTCATCGTGAAGATCACGGGCGGCGCCTTGGCCTCCGACGACTTGGTGAGCATCATCACCGTGCGGGGCCAGCTGTCGGTCGCCTGCGGCAGCACCACCTCGACCTTGTCCGCGGGCAGCGCAGCGGGGATCCCGAGCTTCGGGTTCTTGGCGCCCATCGCGTAGTCGGTCGCTCGCGCCTGCAGCACGGCACCGTCCAGGCGCGTCGTGGCCAGGGTGAGATCGCGTGCCGCGTCGGCGTCGGTCACCGTCTTCGAGATGTCCTTGAGGATGCGGGAGGCCTGTGCCTCCGTCACAGCCGGCGGCTTCTGGTTGTCGGGAGCGACGACGGTCGGCGTGGGCGTGGGACTGGTCGACGCATCGAACTGCGGCCAGGAGTCCGCGCTGCATCCCGTAGCGAGCACTGCGGTCAGACCGATCGCGGGGATCGCGACGGCCAGGCGGCGACGCATCCGGTGTGCGGTGCGGCGCGCACGGCCGTCATCGCCGGCGGGCTCGTCGATGCCCTCCGGCGTCGTCACGGGTCCGGTGCCGATCGACTCGTGCTCCGGCAGCTGGTCGACCGCGAGGTCGATCGGCTGCGTGGGCGGCAGAGGGCCGGGGCCCTTGCGGCGCGGGCCTTTGCCGCGACGCTGGTGACGGATGCCGAGGATGTAGAGCACGAGGCCGATGAGCAGGGCCAGACCACCGCCCACGAAGAGCGGGCCGACCCAGGGAGTCGTGGTCTTCAGCGGCCACGTGACCATGATGTCGGAGGGCGCGTCCTCCACGCCGTCGCGTGCGACGAGCACGCTCATCCCCTCGGGGAGCTGAAGGTTCGCGATCAGCGAGTCCTTGTCGGTGTACGAGTCGAGCCACAGGTCTGATCCGGCCGGGTTGCGGCCGGCCTCGCTGGTGGACTCGACGTCGGCCTTCACGACCTTGGTGCGCGGCTCGCCCTTCTTGTCGAGGGTGATGCTGTCGTACTCGGCGTCGGACAGCCAGGCCTTCATGTCGGCGGTGCGACCGTACGCGACGAACAGGTCGCCCTTGCCGCGCACCATGAGCGTCTGCTGGCCGGGGTTGGCGCGCAGGACATCGCTCGAGATGAGCACATAGGGTTCAGGGTCGCCCGCGGGCATCTCCATCTGCACCTCTGAGGGGCCCATGAAGACGGTACGCTGAGCGACGCCTGCACCGATCATGACCGCGGCCAGAATGAAGGCCACGACGGCCCATACGAATCGCACGAGAAGACTCCTTACGTGACCCCGGCATCTGCCAGAGGTCTCCGCTCGACATTCCAGGGTAGCGGGAAGCGCCTGTGCGTTTTCCACACGAGACCCGAATACGATCGGATGCCACGACTCCCCCGGCTCGTCCAGGCTTCAACGCAGCGACCGAATAAGCTGGCGTTCACCCTCAACAGGAGAATCGATGAAGATCGTCAGCCCGTTCCGCACCGCGCTCGTCGCGACGCTCGGCGTGGGCCTGGGGATCATGCTCATCGGCAGCGTGCAGACGCTCTCCACCGTGCTGCTCTACATCGGCACCGCGCTGTTCATCAGCCTGGGCCTCGATCCGGCGGTCACCTTCCTCGAGCGATGGCTGCCGCGCTGGGCTGCCGTGCTGGCCACGGTCATCGCCGTGCTCGCAGTGCTCACCGGCGTCGTGCTCATCGTGCTGCCGGTGTTCGTGCAGCAGATCGGACAGCTGGTGCAGCAGATCACCACGATCCTGCAGCGGCCCGAACCCTTCGAGGACTTCAAGGACTGGCTCAAGCAGACCTTCCCGATGCTGAAGGTCGACGACGTGTTCCTGTACGTGGAGGAGTGGCTCAACACCAACGTCACCGAGATCGGCAGCAAGATCGGCCAGGGCGTGCTGGTCTTCGGGGGTGCGGTCGCCGCCGGACTCTTCGGCACCTTCATCGTGCTGGTCCTGACCATCTACATGACCGCCTCGACCCCCTCGTTGAAGCGTGCCGTCTACCAGCTGGTCCCCGCGTCCAAGCGCGAGCGCTTCATCGACCTCGCCGACCAGATCACCGATTCCGTCGGCTACTACGTCATGGGGCAGGTCACCCTCGGCGTGATCAACGGCGTCCTCAGCATGATCTTCCTGTCGATCATCAATGCGCCGTTCCCCGCGGTGCTGGCAGTGATCGCGTTCTTCTTCTCGCTGATCCCGCTGGTGGGCACGCTGACCGGATCGACCATCATCGTGCTGACCTGCCTGATCCCTGGCCTCGCCTCGCCGACGACCGCGATCGCGGCGGCGGTCTGGTACCTGATCTACATGCAGATCGAGGCGTACTTCATCTCGCCCCGCATCATGAGCCGCGCGGTGTCCGTCCCCGGCGCCGTCGTCGTGATCGCAGCGCTGGCGGGCGGCTCACTGCTCGGCTTGCTCGGGGCCCTCATCGCCATCCCGGTCGCGGCGAGCATCCTGATCATCTACCGCCAGGTGGTCATCCCGAAGATGAACGAGCGCTGACCCGCGCGCTGCCTCAGGCGATGTTCCAGCAGCGTGTGTGCCAGTGCCGACGCGCCGCCAGGTCTGCGGCGTCACCGAGGACACCGTCCGCGCGCCACACGACGAGGTGTGCGGTGCCGGGAGCGATCGTGCCGCGGCATCCAGGGCAGGTGTAGTCCTTCTGCGCCTGGGAGGCGCTCACGGGCTGCACGGTCCACTCCTGCCCGCGACGGGTCTCGGAGCGCTTCCAGCCGGCTATCAGCCGGTCGAGCGAATCATCGGCGACACGAGGATCCGGTCGCCGTCTGCGTGAGCGTGCCATGCCGGCCGCTCACCACCAGTGATTGCGCGACCAGTATGCGTAGGCGCCCGCCCAGCCGCCGTAACGCCCGTTGGCGTAGCCGGTGCCCCACCGGAGGTTGTCGACCGGGTTGTAGCCGTTGCCGGGAACCTTGCTGCAGGGCAGAGCCTGCACAAGACCGCACGCACCGGAGGACTTGTTCGTCGCGTTCGGGTTCCAGCCGCTCTCTCGCGAGACGATGTAGTCGACATACGGCCAGTCGCTCTTCGCGATCCCGGCCGCCGTCATCCACTGCTCCTTCGAGCCGCCGCCGGTGTACTTCGGCGTGCCTGCGGAACCGCCCCCAGTGGTGGACTTGCCCGACTTCTCGGTGCTGGTCACTACCGGCTTGGGCTTGGGCTTCGGCTTGACGTAGACCTCGAAGGTGCCACGCGTGGCAGGGGCGACGTCCGCACCGGCGACCGTCACTGTGAGGTTCTGGCCCTCCTGCTCCGCGAGGGAGTAGGCGGTGACGGCGTCTTCCGCGGTGGACGAGGGGTCTGCCACGGCCATTCCCGTCGGCGCCAGCAGCGCGGCGGAGAAGCCGACCACGGCCATGCTCGCCACGACTGCGGCGATCGGTCGACGGGCCTTGCTGCGACGGCCGCGCGGGGACGCGGAGGCCGCGCTTGCAGGGCGCAGTTCAGGCGTAATCGATTCGTTATCGGGAGTCACGATGCCGGTCAGTCTATGCGATCCGGCCTGAAACATCCATGAGAACGCGCGGTCCCCCGTCAACGGACGGCAAGAATGACCTCGACGGTGGCGTCCAGGAGGGCGTCCACCTGCTCCTCGCGGTAGCCCCCGCGCTGCATCCGGAATGCCGCATTGCGCACCTGCTCAGCACTGAGCTCGTCCCCGTCACGGAGAAAACCGGTGATCCGCTCCGCGACGTGATCGACCTCGTCGATCCGGTAGCCGAACGTCAGTAGCCCGGTGCGAGCGAAACGATGCTTCGGCTCGCGGGCGAGGTGATCCAGGATCACCTGCGCGTCGGCGCGGGCCTCGGCAACCCAGACCTCGACGCCCTTCGAGCGAACCATGCGCTCGCGCGCACGGGCGGCGAACGCGTCCTCGATGCGTCCGAGCGCGGAGTCCACCTCTGCCACGTCGTATCCCTCTTTCACGAGCGGGAACGAGGCGACCCGCACATCCTCTGACGTCAGGTCATCCGCTCCGCTCTCGAAAGCGCGGCGCGCAGAGTCGAGGAATGTGTCCACCGCGGCACGGTGATAGCCCTTGTGACGCCCGGTGGTGAGCGTGAACGCGGGAGGCGTGGTCTCCTCGTCAGCGAACTGGGCGGCGAAATCAGCGGTCATCAAGGCACCATCCAGGGTGTGGTGAGGAGCACGTACAGGGCGAACGCGGGCACCGTCGAGGGCAGGATGCTGTCGAGACGGTCAAGCAGACCACCGTGGCCCGGCAGCCAGGAGCTCATGTCCTTGATGCCGAGGTCGCGCTTCAGCATCGACTCCCCGAGATCGCCGAGTGTGGCGGATGCGAGGATCGCCGCGCCCAGGACCAGACCTCCCCATAGCGGGATCCCGAGCAGGAACACACCGAGGAGCGCGCCCGCGAGAAGCGATCCGGCGACCGCTCCCGCGAACCCCTCCCATGTCTTCTTCGGGCTGATCCGCGGAGCCATCGGATGCTTGCCGAATGCGAGCCCGGAGACATATGCCGCCGTGTCGGCGACCACGGCGATGGCGATGAACGACAGCACCCACCACTCACCGTGCTCCTGCCGGAGCAGCATCAGCGCGAAGGCGGTGAGCAGGGGTACGTAGATCTGCACGAATCCGCTCACGAGCACATCGGCGAGCACATCGCCGTAGGTCCGGCCGTCGGCGACGACCATCTGTGCGACCATGCGCCACACGCACACGAAGGTCACGGAGACGAACAGCATCACCCAGCTCAGCCAGGTCGAGTCCAGGTAGCCCGTGGGGATCAGGATCGCGGCGGCGATCAGCTGAGGCACGACGTCGATCCGTCGCCCGCCGCCCTTGAGCGCGCGCGACACCTCGTACGTCCCCAGGAGACCTGCGGCCAGTGCGATCGGCACAAACAGCCACTTCACGAACAGCAGTGACGCCAGCAGCACCGCACCGAACGCGACGCCGATGAGGATCGCGACGATCAGATCCCGGCCGGTGCGCTCCTTGATGCGCTCGTTGGCCTGGTCGAACTGGTCGCGCGCATTGGAGACATGGGAGCCCAGCTCGTCGCGCGCAGCGCGCCACTGCTCACGGATCGCGCTGTGGTCGGCGGTGTCGAACGGGCTCTTCTCAGCGGGGGGCTGCATCGGCTCACCGGCGGGAGACTTCGGTGCCTGCGACGGCTGCGCTGGAGCAGGCCGCACCGGCTCGGCTGCCGGCGGCACCGGCTGCGGCGGGATGACCGCGGGCGCCGGCGGGATGTCGGGGCGAGCCGGCTGGCTCGGCCGGGCGGGCGATGCAGCCGACTCGGAAGGCTCGGGAGCTGCAGAGGACTGGGCAGGGGCCGGCGGCTCCGACGGAGTGCCGACGACGGGTACTCCGCGCACCGGCGTCACGGCATCCGCGGCATCCGCCTGCGGAGTGCCCTGCACCGGCGTCGCAGCTGCCGCCGCTGCCTCCCGAGCCTCTCGTCGGGTGAGCGGACGATCCTGCGAAGAAGAATCGTCAGACATCCCTGTCACACCTCGAGGAGCTCGGCCTCTTTGCGCTTGAGAGCGTCGTCGATGAGATCGACGTGCTGGCGGGTGAGAGCATCGAGCTCCTTCTCGCCACGGCCGACCTCATCCTCGCCGACCTCGGTCTTGAGTGCGTCCAGGCCGTCCTTCGCCTTGCGGCGGATGCCGCGGATCTGGACCTTGGCGTCCTCGCCCTTGGTGCGGACCAGCTTGACGTACTCCTTGCGCCGCTCGGCGGTCAGCTCGGGCATGGTGATCCGCACGATGTTGCCGTCGTTGGTCGGGTTGACACCGAGGTTCGGCATGTCCCGGATGGCCTGCTCGATCGCTTTGAGCGCCGACTTGTCATAGGGCGTGATGATCAGCGAGCGCGCCTCGGGGTTGGCCAGCGAGGCCAGCTGAGCCAGCGGCGTCGGCGAGCCGTAGTAGTCGACCATCACCTTCTGGAACATCTGCGGGTTCGCGCGCCCGGTGCGGACCGTGGCGAAGTCCTCCTTGGCGGCTTCGACCGCCCGCGTCATGCGAGAGGTGGTATCTGCGAGGACATCCGCGATCACGGGTTCTCCATTCGTCGAGTGGTTCTGGCAATTCTACCGGCGGGCCGCTGAGTGCCGCGCCGGGACAGGGCGAGTCAGGAGGTGACGAGGGTGCCGATCGGGTCTCCGAGCAGCGCCTTGGTCACGTTTCCGGCCGGCTCCATGCCGAACACGCGCATGTCCATGTTGTTGTCCATGCACAGGCTGAACGCGGTGGAGTCGACGACCTTGAGGCCGCGCTGCAGGGCGTCACGATAGGTCACGCGCTCGATCTTCTCGGCGTCGGCGTGCTTGTTCGGGTCGGCGGTGTAGATCGCGTCGACGCCGTTCTTGGCGACGAGCACCTCTTGCGCGCCGATCTCGAGTGCCCGCTGCGCGGCCACGGTGTCGGTCGAGAAGTACGGCAGACCCGCACCGGCTCCGAAGATCACGACGCGCCCCTTCTCCATGTGCCGCTCTGCGCGCAGCGGGATGTAGGGCTCGGCGACCTGCGTCATCGAGATGGCGGACTGCACACGCGTGGGCGCGCCCGCCTGCTCGAGGAAGTCCTGCAGTGCGAGGGCGTTCATGACCGTGCCCAGCATGCCCATGTAATCGGCACGACCGCGGTCCATGCCGCGCTGGCTGAGCTCGGCCCCGCGGAAGAAGTTGCCGCCGCCGACGACGATCGCCACCTCGACGCGGTCGGTGGCCGCCGCGATGTCGCGAGCGATTGCGCTGACGACATCCGGGTTGACGCCCAACTGGCCGCCGCCGAAGGCCTCTCCGGAGAGCTTGAGGAGGACGCGACGGCGTCCGGTGCGTTCGGTCATTGGGAGAGTCCTCTCATCGGTATCACGATAGTGGCAATGCCCTGCGGGCATGAAGAAGGGGTTCGGACCCTGTGCGGATCCGAACCCCTTCTCGTGGCTTACGCGCCGACCTTGAAACGCGCGAAGTCGGTCACCGTGATGCCGGCGTCCTTCGCGACCTGGCCGACGGACTGCTTGTTGTCCTTGGCGTAGTCCTGGTCGAGCAGTGCGACCTGCTTGAAGAACGCGGCGACGCGGCCCTCGACGATCTTCGGCAGGGCGGCCTCGGGCTTGCCCTCGTTGCGGGAGATCTCGGTGACGATCTCGCGCTCCTTCTCGACCACGTCCGCGGGGACGTCCTCACGGGTGAGGTAGATCGGGTCGGCGAACGAGATGTGCTGCGCGATGCTGCGAGCGGTCTCGGCGTCGGTGCCGCTGTACGCGACGACGACACCGATCTGCGGGGGCAGGTCCTTGCTGGTGCGGTGCAGGTAGACCTCCACGGCGTCGCCCTGGATGCGGCGGACGCGGCGGAGCTCGACCTTCTCGCCGAGGATCGCGGCCTCGTCCGAGATGAGCTGCTCGACGGTCTGGTCGCCGGCTGCGGCGGCCAGCACCGACTCGACCGAGTCGGCGGACGCTGCTGCTGCGGCGTCGGCGACCTTCTCGGCGAGGGCGATGAACTTCTCGTTCTTCGCGACGAAGTCGGTCTCGCAGGTGAGCTCGATCAGCGTCACGGCGCCGTCGTGCTCGCGAGCGACGACGAGGCCCTCGCTGGTCGAACGGTCAGCGCGCTTGGCGTTGCCCTTGGCGCCCTTGAGACGCAGGATCTCGGTCGCCTTCGCGACGTCGCCGTCCGCCTCCTCGAGCGCCTTCTTGGTGTCGACCATTCCGGTGCCGAGCTGCTCACGCAGCGCCTTGATGTCGGCGATGGTGAAGTTGGCCATGTGTGGTGGCTCCTTGCTTCGTTATGTGTGCGTGGGATGCTTACTTGGAGTCGCCCTCGGCGACCTCGGCGGCGGCCTCGGCGACGACGGCCTCCTCGACGGCGACCTCAGCCTCGACAGCAGCCTCGACGGCCACCTCATCGGCGACCTCGGCCTCGACGGCAGCCTCAGCGGCGACCTCGACAGCGACCTCGGCCTCAGCGGCGGCCTCGGTGGCGTTCGCCTCGAGAAGCTCCTTCTCCCACTCGGCCAGCGGCTCGGCGTCGCCCGACTCCGGGTTGTGCTTCTGCTGCAGGCCCTCGGCCGCGGCGTCGGCGATGATGCGGGTCAGCAGCGAGACGGAGCGGATCGCGTCGTCGTTGCCGGGGATCGGGTACTGGAAGTCGTCCGGGTCGGCGTTGGTGTCGAGGATGCCGATCACCGGGATACCCAGCTTCTTGGCCTCGTCGATCGCGAGGTGCTCACGCTTGGCGTCGACGACCCACAGGGCCGACGGGGTCTTGGTGAGGTTGCGGATGCCGCCGAGCGACTTGTGCAGCTTGTCGAGCTCGCGCTTCTTGAGCAGCAGCTCCTTCTTGGTGAAGCCCGAGGCGGCCGGGTTCTCGTAGTCGAGCTCCTCGAGCTCCTTCATGCGAGCGAGGCGCTTCGCGATGGTCTGGAAGTTGGTCAGCAGACCACCCAGCCAGCGCTGGTTGACGTAGGGCTGGCCGACGCGGGTCGCCTGCTCGGCGAGCACTTCCTGAGCCTGCTTCTTGGTGCCGACGAAGAGGATGGTGCCGCCGCGGGCGACGGTCTCCTTGACGAAGTCGTAGGCGCTGTCGATGTAGCCCAGCGACTGCTGCAGGTCGATGATGTGGATGCCGCTGCGCTCGGTGAGGATGAAGCGCTTCACCTTCGGGTTCCACCGACGGGTCTGGTGTCCGAAGTGAACGCCGCTGTCGAGCAGCTGGCGGATGGTGACCACAGCCATGGTCGTCTCCTGGTTCTGACGCTCTCACGTCGTTGAGGTTGTCCTCCGGCCGGACGGCCGGATGCCTGGTGCCCGGCGCACATCCCACCCGCCTCGTGAGAGGCAGGACCTGTGGGAGTGGATGCCGCGACCGTGGTCGCTCTGGGCACGCGTAGTCATCCCCGAGAGGGGATGCGGGTTCAAGTGTACAGGATGCCGGGGCGGCGAACCGTCCTCCACAGGCGCGCTTCCGACGCGGGTTCTGCCCCGACCGGAAGTGCTCGCGCCGTCGGCAGGACGCGCAGGACCAGGCTGGATGCATGGACATCGTACGCACCAGTTCGGATGCCGGGCGTCGGCGCTATGCGCGCCGTGCCGCCCTTGTCACGCTGATCGTCACGCTGATGGCGTGCTCGGTGCTCTGGCCGCCGCTCCCACCGCCGGCAGCGGCCGGCGAGTCCCCACCCGCAGCGGATGCGGCGCTCCCGCCCGATGCGCCATGGACCTGGCCCGTGCAGGGTGCCCACGAGATCACGCAGCCGTTCCGCGCGCCGGCACATCGCTACGGACCAGGCCATCGCGGCATGGACATCGCCGCGGCCGGGCCGCTGCGCTCCCCCGCGGCCGGTGTCGTCGCCTTCCGCGGGATCGTGGTCGATCGCGGCGTGCTCACGATCGATCATGGCGACGGATACGTGATCACGCTGGAGCCCGTGAGCTCCGATCTCACGCCCGGCGACGTCGTCGAAGCCGGCCAGATCATCGCGGAGGCATCCACAGGCGGGCATTCACTTTCCGGCGCCGTGCACATCGGCGTGCGCCTGCACGACGAGTACGTGAACCCGCGGCCGCTGTTCGGGGACGTTCCGCGGGCGATCCTCTATCCGTGCTGCGACTCCGGCTGAGGCGCTCAGGCGCGGGGGTGTGCAAGGCGATATGCCGCGGTGAGCCGCTCAGCGGACACATGCGTGTAGATCTGGGTAGTGCCCAGACTCGCGTGGCCGAGGATCTCCTGCACCGCGCGCAGATCGGCGCCGCCGTCGAGCAGGTGGGTGGCCGCTGTGTGCCGCAGCGCGTGCGGCCCGACGGTCTCCGTGCCGACGACGGGAGCCAGCACGCGGGCGACCAGCGCGTACACGGAGCGCGGGCCGATCCGGCCGCCCCGGCTTCCCAGCAGGAGCGCCGGCGTCGGAGCATCCGTCCGCGCGAGGAGGGCTGGGCGCGCCCTGGTCAGATACGCCGTGACCGCGGCCCGCGCCGGCGCGCCGTACGGCACCACGCGCTCCTTCGCGCCCTTGCCGAGCACTCGTGCGGTACCGCGATCCAGGTCGAGGTCGTCGACGTCGAGACCGCACAACTCGGACACGCGCATGCCCGACCCGTAGAGCAGCTCCAGGATCGCGTGATCGCGCAGCGCGACCGGGTCGCCCTGCTCCGCGGTATCCTTCTCCGCGTCCAGCAGTTCGCGCATGCCGTCCTGCGAGGCGACGACGGGCAGCGTCCTGGCGAGCTTCGGGGTCACCAGCCGCAGGCTGGGATCCGCCGTTATTCGCTCCTCATCCTTCGCCCAGCGGAAGAACGAGCGCGCGGCAGCGGCCCGTCTGGCCAGCGTCGTGCGCGCGTCGCCGCGCTGCGTCGCGCGCCAGAGCCACTCGCGCAGCAGCTCGAGGTCGATGTCCTCCAACTCACGATCCCCGGCGGTTCCGCCCAGATCGGCGAGATCGGAGCGGTATGCGCGCACGGTCGCCGGCGAGAGCCGCCGCACCTTCTCCAGGTGTACGACGAACGCCTGGACCGCCTCCGCGTACTGCACCCCTCCAGTCTGGCCCGCGCCGCGGGTCGGGTCAGTACGCCATGCCCATCGCCGTCCGCACCTCGTCGAGCGTGGCAGCGGCGATCTGCCGCGCCCGTTCGTTGCCGACGCTCAGCACCTCGGACACGGTCGAGGAGTCGATCGCCGCGCGTCGCTCACGGTGCGCGGCGAGGAAGTCGTTGACCGCGGTGGCGACGAGCGTCTTGAGTGCGCCGCTGCCCGCGTCTCCGATCTCCTCCGAGATCTCGGCGGCGCTCACTCCCAGGCAGGCGGCAGCGGTGTCCAGCAGTGCGGACACCCCCGGGCGGCGGTCCGGCTCGTAGGTGATCACCCGATCGGAATCGGTCTGCGCCTTCCGGATGACCGCCGCCGTCTCCTCCGCGGTCATGCCGAGAGCGATGGCGTTGCCGTAGCTCTTCGACATCTTGCGACCGTCCAGTCCTGGCAGCTCCGGCGCAGCCGTGATCAGTCCCTCGGGTTCGGGGAACACGGCGCCGTACCGCTCGTTGAACCGACGAGCGATCTGCCGTGCGATCTCCACGTGCGGCAGGTTGTCTTTGCCCACCGGCACCAGCGTGCCCTTGCAGAACAGGATGTCGGCCGCCTGATGCACCGGATACGTCAGGAGCAGGCCGCTGAGGGCACGTCCCGCGGCGGCCGCCTCGGCCTTCACCGTCGGGTTGCGGTGCAGTTCGGCCTCGGAAACCAGGCTGAGGAACGGGAGCAAGAGCTGATTCAGCTCAGGAACAGCGGAGTGCGCGAAGATCGTGGTCCGCTCCGGGTCGAGGCCGGCGGCGAGGTTGTCCTTGATCACGCCGTGCACGTTCGACACGACGTCGCCCATCGTGTCGCGGTCGGTGATCACCTGGTAGTCGGCGACCACGACGAAGGTCTCGACGCCCGCCTGCTGCAGGCGCACGCGCTCCAGGATCGTGCCGAGCAGATGACCGAGATGCAGTCGGCCCGTCGGTCGTTCGCCGGTGAGGATGCGATGACGCTCCGGATGGGCGGCGATGTCGGCACGGAGGGCCGGCATCCGTGCGGAGGTGGCGGAAAAGGAATCCAATGGTTGCTCCTGGGGTCAGGGCTGCACGGATGGATCGGTCCGCGATCGCGCGGGCTGCCGTGCAGCGCGCGCGAGAAATGCGTTCGGCTGCTAGTGCAGCCACCACCACGAGGACGAGGTCGAGAAACGCATGCGCCGATCCTACCCTCCGGAGCGGATCCACCCCGTCTGCCGTCGTGTCGCACCGCCCTCCAGTTCCATCACCCCGAGGATGCTGCGCACCCGCTCCGCGTCCATGCCGCTGCGCCGCGCCAGCTCCTGCACGTCTCTCGGCGCTCGTGTGCTCAACGCGTCCAGCAGACGCACACGGTGCGGATCGACTGCCGGAGCGCCCGGTGGCTCCGGCGCAGCATCCGCCCACAGTTCGCGCACCTCCGCGGCGGACGTCACGCAGATGGCGTCGAACTCTCTGAACAGCCTGTGGCAGCCGGCGGACGCCGCAGAGCTGATCGGTCCCGGTACCGCGCCAAGAGGGCGTCCGAGGTCCGCGGCGTGCCCGGCGGTGTTCAGGGTGCCGCTGCGTCGGCCCGCCTCCACGACAACCGTCGCGAGGCCCGCCGCCGCGATCAGCCGGTTCCGCTGCAGGAAGCGCCACTTGGTGGGCGCGCCCCCGCAGGGCACCTCGCTCACCACAGCACCCCCTGCGCGGATCCGTTCGAACAGCTGCTGGTGTCCGGCAGGGTAGCTGCGATCCACTCCCCCTGCCAGGAACGCAACTGTGGTGCCGCCCACGCCGATCGCGGCCCTGTGGGCGGTGCCGTCGATGCCGTAGGCGCCGCCGGAGACCACGCACACGCCTGTGGCGGCGAGGTCCCCCGCCAACTCGGCAGCGATGTTCTCGCCGTAACCGGTCGACGCCCGCGCTCCGACGATCGACACCGCCTCTTGCGCCACCAGTGCCTCGCTGGACCCGCGCACCCAGAGCACGAGGGGCGCATGAGGACCGAGGTCCGCGAGTCCGACCGGCCAATCGGGATCGTCCGGCAGCAGCATCCGCGCGCCGACCGCTTCCGCATCGCGGAGCGCATTCACCACCGCACGGGAGTCTGCCCGTGGCATCCAGCGCGCCACGGCCTCGTTCATCGTCTTCGACCCCAGCACCTCGATCGGTGCGCGCAGTGTGGCCTCCGAAAGCGCCTGGTCGAGCGCCCCCTGCGGGCCGAACGCCGCCACGAGTGCACCGGCCACGCCGTCGCCGGGTTCGGTCAGCACCGACCAGGCGGCACGCGCGGCGATCTCCGCGGGATCGACGTCGGGGCGCAGCCGCTCGGCGGCTCGAAGCAGCTGCTCATCGGCGAGCAGGGTCGCCGTCGTCAATGCCCTCATGCCAGAAGTCCTCTCTTCAGGAAAAGCGCTCGGCCCACGTCGTCGGAGTCCGGGGAGCCGCGTCCGGCGAGATCCGCCATCGACCACGCCAAGCGCAGCGTCCGGTCATAGCCGCGCAACGTCAGCCCACCCCGCTCGAGCGCACGGTCCAGTGGCATCCGCACGGCGACCGGCAGGCGCAGCGAACCCTGCCGCATCCGCTCCCCCGGCACCTCGGCGTTGCGCCGCCACGGCGTGTCCGCCCAGCGCACGGCCGCGGCCGCCCGCGCCTGTACGACGCGCTCACGGGCCTGCACGGTCGTCACAGCGGATCGCTCGACGGTGGCGACCCGAGAGGCGGCGACTCTCGCGACCTGCAGTTCGATGTCGATCCGGTCGCGCAGCGGCCCCGAGAGCTTCGACGAGTAACGCCTGATCGCCATCGGCGGGCAGACGCACTCCGCGCCGCGAACCCCGTAGTTGCCGCACGGGCACGGGTTCATTGCCATGATCAGCTGGAACCGCGCCGGGAAACTCGCGGTGAAGCCGGCCCGATGCACTTCGATGCGACCGGACTCCAGCGGCTGCCGCAGTGCGTCCAGCGCGGCTCTCTGGAACTCCGGAGCCTCATCGAGGAAGAGCCCGCCCCTGTGCGCTCGCACGATCGCCCCTGGCCGCGCCTGCCGGGACCCGCCGCCGACGAGCGACGCCATCGACGCCGAGTGGTGCGGCGCCTCGAGGGGCGGCGTGCGATCCAGCGTGTGAACCTGGTCGCCGCACAGCGATCGGATGGCGGCGACCTCGAGCGCCTCCTCGTCGGAGAGCTCGGGCAGGATGCCGGGCAGTCGGCGCGCGAGCATCGTCTTGCCTGCCCCCGGCGGTCCGCTCAGCAGCAGGTGGTGTCCGCCCGCCGCCGCTACGATCAGCGCCTCGACGGCCTCGTCCTGACCGATCACGTCGGCGAGGTCGAGCAGATCCTGCTGCGCGGCATCCGATGCATCGACGAGGACCGGATCGATGTCGGGGATCTCGATGTCGGCGCCGTGCATCACCGCGACCTCGGCGAGCGAGGCCGCACCATGCACCTCGATGCCCGGCACCAGACGAGCCTCCTCGACGTTGGCGGCCGGGACGACGACATGGCCGAAACCCGCCTGCACCGCCGAGTACACGGCGGGCAGCACCCCTGCGACCGGACGCACTCTTCCGTCCAGACCCAGCTCGCCGATGTGCACGACCTGCCTGATCGAGCGTCCGGGCAGCGATCTGCTGGCCGCCAGCGTCGCTACGGCGATGCTCAGGTCGAAACCGGATCCGTGCTTGGGCAGGCTCGCAGGAGACAGGTTCACCGTCATCCGGCGCCGCGGCAGGTCGAGGCCGACGTTCGCGCACGCGTTGTGCACGCGCTGAACAGCCTCGCCGAGCGCCTTGTCCGGCAGGCCGATGATCTTGAACTCAGGCGTCTGATTCGACACATCGGCCTCCACCTCCACAAGATGACCGTCCACCCCCGTGAGCGCCACGGCCCAGGTGCGTGCGGTGCTCACAGCAGGTCCGTCAAGTGCTCGAGCGATGCCGTCGCGGCATCCGCGCCGACCAGGCCGACGGCGTCGAGTTGAATCGTGCGGCGGCGGGCGATCTCAGGATGCGCCTGTGCCCAGGCGAACGCCAGGCGCCAGAGTCGACGGCGCTTGCGATCGTCGATCGCTTCGAACGGATGCCCATAGCGCTCGCTCCGGCGCGTCTTGACCTCTACGACGATCACGCGATCGCCGCGCAGCGCGACGATGTCGACCTCGCCTTGGTCGCACCGCCAGTTGCGGTCGACGATGTCGTATCCGCTGCTGCGGAGGTACGCCGCCGCCCGCTCCTCACCCGCTCGTCCGAGCTCGTCCTTCGCTGCCATGAAGACAGCATCCTGAAGACGCTGTCCGTCGCGGAGAACGGAATCCGCGTCACCTACGGCGGATCAGGACAACTCCGAGCGAAAACGCCTCTGTGGATGACTACTTGCCGTCGAGCGAGAGCTCTTCGGGCAACTCGAACTCGCGACGCTGAAGCTCCTCGACATTGACGTCCTTGAACGTCAGCACGCGGACGGCCTTCACGAACCGGTCTGCACGGTAGATGTCCCAGACCCAGACATCCGTCATCGAGATCTCGAAATAGAAGTCGTGCTCGGTGTCGCGGCGGACCACGCTCACCTCGTTCGCCAGGTAGAACCGGCGCTCGGTCTCGACGACGTACTGGAACTGCGAGACGACATCGCGGTACTCGCGGAACAGAGCTACCTCGAGCTCGCGGTCGTAGTCGTCGAATGCGTCGTCATCCATGATGCTTCCATCCTATGAGGCCCACGCCTCGGGCGCGGCCCACGACCGTCAGAACAGGGTCGGTGCGTCCGAGATCGCCCAGGACGCGCGGTGCCATGGCGAGAGCCCGCGTTCGCGGATCGCGGCACGGTGCTCGGCGCTCGCATAGCCCTTGTTGCGCTCCCACTGATATGCGGGATGCTGCTCGTGCAGCTCGACCATCAGCGTGTCCCTCGCGACCTTCGCGATCACGGATGCCGCAGACACCGAGGCGCAGTCGCGGTCGGCCTTGATCACCGGCCGCACCTGCAGCCGAGAGGGATGCACCGCCGACACGTAGTCATGGTTCCCGTCCAGGATCACCAGCGTCCGCTCGCTCACCGCGTCCGTGCCGAGCACGCCGATGATGGCGCGGGAGGCGGCGAGACCCAGCGCGCGCATGATGCCGACCTCGTCGATCTCGGCGGCGCTGGACCACCCGACCTCCGAGGCGACCACCCACGCGGCCGCGCGGGATGCCACGTCAGGGCGTCGTCGCTCGGTGACCAGTTTGGAATCGCGCAGTCCCTCGGGCACTCGCCGTCTGGCACCTGCGGCATCCATGACCGCAGCGCCGACGGCCACTGGCCCTGCCAGCGCGCCGCGGCCCACCTCGTCCAGCGCAATGATGAGGTCGTACTCCTTGAGCAGCGACCTCTCCAGCGTGAGCCGGGGCGCGACGACGGTCATTTCTTCGGCTCTGGCACTCCGGCGTACACGTCGTCCTGCGTGTCGATCAGGCCGAAGCGGTCCAGCGGCCAGGTGAGCAGGAAGGCACGACCCACGACGTTGTCGAGCGGCACGAAGCCCCCGCCGGGGAGCTCCTGGTGCGCGCGCGAGTCCTGCGAGCGGGTGCGATTGTCACCCATCACCCACAGCGAGTCCTCGGGCACGGTCACGTCGAACGGTGTGTCGGAGGCGCTCGTGTCACCGGGCGGCAGATTCAGGTACGACGACTCGTCGATCGGGGCGCCGTTGATCGTGATCTGCCCGACCGCGTTGCAGCACACCACGTGGTCGCCGGGCAGCCCGATCAGCCGCTTCACGAGGTGGTCCTGCGAGTCCGAGGCGGAGAGCCCGATGAAGGTCAGGACGCCGTCGATCGCTTTGACCAGCGGGGGCTGCGGCTGCTCGGCCGGGAGCGGCGGCAGCCATCCACCCGGGTCCTTGAAGACCACGACGTCGCCGTGGTCGTAGCCGGTCCAGCGGGGCGTGAGCTCATCGACCAGGATGCGGTCGTTGATCAGCAGCGTGCGCTCCATCGAGCCGGACGGGATGTAGAACGAGCGGACGACGAACGATTTGACGACGAACGACACGAGCGCGGCGATGACGATGATCACCAGCAGGTCGCGCAGGAAGACGAGAATGCCACGACGCCGCTTCGAGGGGGCGGCAGCAGGAGCGGCTTCAGTCGTCATTTCCATCCTTCGCGTCGGGTGCACCGTACGCAGACGGCAATAACAAGGGTCGCACATCCTGACACGACGAAAGCACCCCGGGACGCGTGTCCCGGGGTGCTTTCAGAAGAGCTGCGATCAGTTGTCGCGCTTCTCCTTGATCTTGGCCTTCTTGCCGCGCAGGTTGCGCAGGTAGTACAGCTTCGCGCGGCGCACGTCACCGCGGGTGACGACCTCGATGTGGTCGATCACCGGCGAGTGCACCGGGAAGGTGCGCTCGACGCCCACCTGGAAGCTGATCTTGCGGACCGTGAAGGTCTCGCGCACGCCGTCGCCCTGGCGGCCGATGACGACGCCCTTGAAGACCTGGACGCGGGAGCGGGTGCCCTCGGTGATGTTCACGTGCACGTTGACCGTGTCACCGGGGGAGAATTCGGGAATGTCGCTACGGAGCGAAGCCGCGTCGACGGCGTCGAGGATCTGCATGATCGTCTCTCTCTGCACTCGCCACAGGTCGGATGCATTTAGGAAGGAATACGTTGATGTGTGCCGAACGGCGCGCAAGGCGTCCGCGGGTTCCCCTGAGGCAGAACCGGGTCACGGCACGAGAATCTATTCTGCCATGGATCGCCGAGCGGGCAAAAACGAGTCAGTCCCTGCGGTCGTTCTCCTGCACGATGATCACGTCCGGCTCGCTCGCACTGCGCGCGCCCGGCGTGACGGTCGACCAGGTCGCTGTCTCGCGGATGCTGAATCCGCTGCCCTTCGCCTCGCTCCAGAGCTGCCACAGTTGAAGCCAGAACACGGCCAGCCAGGCGACGATCGCGCCGGTCAACAGCCACCCGAAACCCCCGTCGGGGAAGAACCCGACCGCGATCGTGAGGGCGTGCCAGACGCCGAAGCCCAGCACATCCCACCAGGAGACGGCGCGCTCCGCGCGCACCGACGGTCGCGCGCGGGTGAGGAGCGTGAGCACGATCTCACCGATCAGCACCGACGGCGCGGCGATGAGGATCACCCAGAGGAAGGCCCATCCCCCGGACTGGAAGACGCCCCAGCCGATCAGCAGCCACAGTGGCAGCACGATCGCCGCCGGGAAGAGCCACCGGAAGAACGCGCTGCGCAGCCACATACTCCGATGGTACGGCCGTGGAGGGTCACGGGGTTCTCCGTTCGCTGTGAGCATGGTGACATCCGGATCGGGGAGAATGGATGCCAGGCATCCTGACGATGTCCGAAGAAGGGACACCCCGATGATCGAACTGCGCACCCCCGCCGAGATCGATGAGATGCGCGCCGCCGGACGCTTCGTGGCGGAGACGCTCGCGACCCTGCGCGACGAGACGAAGGTCGGCACCAACCTGCTGGCGATCGACCGCCGGGCTCACGACCTCATCCGCAAGGCCGGTGCGGAGTCCTGCTACATCGACTACGCCCCCTCCTTCGGCAACGGTCCGTTCGGCAAGGTCATCTGCACGTCGATCAACGACGCCGTGCTGCATGGACTTCCGCACGACTACGTCCTCCGCGACGGCGACCTCGTCTCCCTCGACTTCGCCGTGTCCGTCGACGGCTGGGTCGCCGACTCCGCGGTGTCCTTCGTCGTCGGCACCGCGCGCGACGAGGACCTGCGCCTGATCGACACCACGGAGCGCGCTCTGGATGCCGCGATCGCCGCGGCCACCGTCGGCAACCGCATCGGAGACATCTCCGCGTCGATCGCCGAGGTCGCGCACGGCGAGGGCTACTCGATCAACACCGACTTCGGCGGCCACGGGGTCGGCCGCATCATGCACGGCGACCCGCACGTGCCCAACGACGGCCGCGCCGGCCGCGGCTTCCCCCTCCGCGACGGCCTCGTCATGGCCCTCGAGCCATGGTTCCTCGCGACGACCGATGAGCTCGTCACCGACCCGGACGGCTGGACGCTGCGCAGTGCGGACGGCTCGCGCGGTGCGCACTCGGAGCACACCATCGCCATCACCGCCGACGGCCCGATCATCCTCACCGACCGCAGTTTCCTCGGCGTCGACTGACACCTGCTGCGCGCCCCGCGCTGGTAACCTGGCGCCGTTCGTCCTCTCGGGACCGAGACAACCGCTAGGAGTGGTGCGTGGCTGACGTGGTGAACGATCGCGGGATCCCCCGCCGCACAATGCTACGCGCCGCCGCCTGGAGCGCACCGGTCATCACCGCCGCGATCGCAGTGCCGCTCGCCTCCGCGAGCGGCGAGCCGTCCATCGAATTCGGCGGTGTCCCTGCCGAGGTGGCGGTCGGCGACACGGTGGCGGACGCGCAGGTCGTGGCCGCCGACAACGCGGGCCTCGAGGTGACGGTGACGCTTCCCGCCGGCTTCGTCTGGGCCGACGGCGGTTCGGAGACCCGCACCGTCGGCACGGGCCCCGGCACTTTCGCGATTCCGGCGTTCATCGCGGCGTCCGCGTCCTCGGGCGGCTCGTTGACCGCCGCGACCGGCGGAGTGTCTGCATCCGCACCGATCGATGCGACAGCTGCGTACACGATGACCGGTCTGGGCGGAATGAACGTCATCACCGACGGGCCGGATGAGTTCCGCGCAGACCTCGCGATCCTGGTGCCCAAAGGCGTGCGCCCGACGGGTCTGTACTACAACTACTTTCCGACCACGGCGAACGCGACCACTGCACTGGCGCGGCAGGGCGGAGACAACAGCGCGGCGGTGCGCGATTCCGTGGGCGAGGCATACGGGATCCTCACAGTGCAGACCGTCGGTTCCGCGCACGAGCGGCTGTTCATCCATGCGCGTGGTGACTCCGACATCGGCGCGATCGCGACACAGGAACTGACCTGGATCCTCAGGGCGACGTGGTCCGGCCATGCGGACACCACCGTCACGCTGCCGCTGCTCAACGTTGATCGCCGCCCGAGCGTGGGCCGGCCTGTGGCCGTGAATGCATGGGACAGCACGACCAATGGCCTTCCGGGCTACATCGGCCCCAATGCCCAGGCCGGCTGGGGCAACTCCGTCCCCGTCTCCGGCGGCCCCCTCACGGCGAACGTGTTCCACCTCGATTCGCTGAACTCCGGGCGCGCGGCGGCGATCGGCAACGATCAGACCGTCACCGTGTACTACCAGTTCGTGCACGAGGACGGTGCCGCCGCCGCGATCACGCCGGAGCCCAGACCGGTGACCGTCCCCAACCACGCGAGCGGGGTTGCCGGCGTTCTTCTCGGCACGGCCGACCCGTCGCTGGGCGGCACGATCACGCTCGACAAGCCCGGGTACTGGAAGCTGCTGATCTGGCCGCAGAGCTCCAACTCGCAGCCCGCCAACCCCGCGACTCCCGGCGGGGTCGCCTGGAATCCGCAGGGAGACCCGGGAGCGCAGGTCGGGTCCGTGTTCTGGATGATCCCCACCGCCATCTGACGCCGGACGGCCCTGCAGGTCAGGGGCACGACGCCGTCAGCGCGCCCGCTCCCAATCGGCGATGCCGCCGGGCACAACGGTGAAAAGCGGATGCGGATCCGGCGCTTGAACCGAGCCCCACTTATCTGCGAGCTCCGGAATGCGCCCTGCGAGCTTGGCCACCAGATGGTGCCACTCGGCTTCGAGCTGACCCGAGGTCACGTCGAGGCTGCCGTCCGGATCGCCCGGAACGAGCACCCGCGCCCTGTCGAAGCGGTAGCCTCGCGCATCAGCTTCGACAGCGATGCCGGACAGGAACATCCCCACTGCCGCGAGGGGGTCGGGCCGCTCGCGGAAGCGCACCAACTGCGGATGGTTGCGATATCCGTCGGTCCTCCCGGCGAGCACCGCCTGCGCGAGCAGGGCCTCGCGCCAGCACGCGACGAGCGCCTGGCGGTCCAGATACCGCGGGTGCGGCGACCACAGCCTCACGAGACGCCGTAGATGTCGACGTCGGTCGGCTGCGGCGGGTCGAACTCGTCGCCTCCGGCCGCCTCAGGAGCGGTGTCGAGGACGCGCGCCACATCTGCGACCATCCGTGCGTCCTCATCGTCGGATGCTGCGAGGAAGGAACTCACGGGATCGAGCACGGCGCCCACAGGTGTCGGTACGGCGGCATCCGCGGCATCCGCGGGGAAGCCAGGACGGACGCGGTCGAAGTCCTCGCCGGCGTTGCGGAACGACTGCGCGGGAACCTCATCGACCATGATCCGACGCTAGCAGCCGTGCGCGAGCGCTGGAGAACGCGCGAGAACAGGACCGGATCCGCGCATCGCTCCTGTGCTCCGCGGTGCCCCCGTTTCTGGAGTCGGTACGACCAGCGCCTACTCGTCGAGCAGGTCGGGTCGCCGAGTGCGGGTGCGCTCGAGCTGCTGCTCGCGCCGCCAGGTGGCGATGGCACCGTGGTTGCCGCTGAGCAGGACGTCGGGCACGGCCCGATCCCGCCACACCGACGGCTTGGTGTAGGACGGGTACTCGAGAAGGCCGTCCTCGTGCGATTCCTCGACCAAGCTCTCGGGGTTGCCCACGACGCCCGGGATGAGCCGGCCGATCGCCTCGGTCATCGCCATGACGGCGACCTCGCCACCGTTGAGCACGTAGTCGCCGAGACTGATCAGGCGCACCTCGCCGAGTGACGCGGCGTACTCGAAGACTCGCTCGTCGATTCCCTCGTAGCGGCCACAGCCGAAGATCAGATGCTCGCGGGTCGCGAGGTCACGGGCGGTCGCCTGCGTGAACACCTCGCCGGCAGGCGAGGGGAAGATGATGGTGGGCCGCTCAGCGGTTCCTGAGCGAGCGGAGCGAGACGAAGGGCGCTCAGGAACCGAGGAAGAAGCGAGTTCGTCGAGCGCGGCGCCCCAGGGCTCCGGCTTCATGACCATACCCGCTCCCCCGCCGTACGGGGTGTCGTCGACGGTGCGGTGCCGGTCGTGCGTCCATTCGCGCAGGTCGTGCACCTGAAGGTCGAGGATGCCTGCGTCCTGCGCCTTGCCGAGCAGCGAGAGCGTCAGACCGTCGAAATAGGACGGGAAGATCGAGACGACGTCGATGCGCATGATCGCGTCACTCCGCGGCGGAGCCGCCGTCTGCGTCCGTCTCAGCGGCAGCATCCGCGGTCGGAAGCTCCTCGAAGAGTCCGGGCGGCGGGGTGACGACGATGCGCCCGGCACTCACGTCGACGGTCGGAACGATCGCCTTGACGAACGGCACCATCACCTCGCGGTCTGCGGCCCTGACGATCAGCAGGTCCTGCGCGGGCATGTGCTCGATGCGCACGACGCGGCCGATGACCTCGTCATCGCGCACCACGTCGAGACCGGCGAGCTGGTGGTCGTACCAGGCGTCGTCCTCGACCTCGTCCAGGTCCTGATCGATCCAGAGGATGGCGCGCACGAGCGACTCGGCGGCGTCACGGTCCTCGACGTCGTCGAAGAAGACGACGGAGCTGCCGTTCATCACCCGGTACTCACGGACGGTGAGGGTCTTGCCGTGCCAGACGGATGCCTCCGGCACCTGCAGCGTGAACTCGGCACCGCGCACGAATCGGCGGCCCGGGTCATCGGTGTAGAGCTCGAGCTTGAGCCCGCCCTTGAGGCCGTGGGCCTTCAGGAGACGTCCGACGCGGAGCTGGTTGCGTTCCTGTGCCACGTCAGTCGTCCGCGACGTCGACGCGAACCCGACGGCCGTCGGCGAGGGCTGCGATCAGCGTACGCAGCGCCTTGGCGGTGCGGCCGCCGCGCCCGATCACGCGACCACGGTCATCCGGGTGCACGTGCACCTCGAGGAGGTCGCCACGAGACGACGCGGATGCGGTGATGCGGACATCGTCCGGGTGATCGACGATCCCCTTGACGACGTGTTCGAGCGCGGCGGCGAGCACAGCGGATTACTCTGCGTCGGCAGCGGCCTCGGCCGCGTCCTCGGCGGGAGCCTCAACGGGCTCCGCGGCCTTCTTCTCGGCCTTGGGCTTGACGACCGACTTCTTCGAGGCATCGACCTCGAACGGCGTCTTGGGCTCGGCGACCTTGAGGGTGGACTTCGCGTCCTTGTCGCCCTTGAACTTGCCCCAGTCACCGGTGATCTTGAGGATGGCAGCGACCTGCTCGGTCGGCTGGGCGCCGACGGAGAGCCAGTACTGCGCACGCTCGGAGTCGACCTCGATGAACGAGGGCTCCTCGGTGGGGTGGTACTTGCCGATCTCCTCGATCACGCGACCGTCGCGCTTGGTGCGCGAGTCGGCGACGACGATGCGGTAGTACGGCGCACGGATCTTGCCGAAGCGCTTGAGACGAATCTTGACAGACACGATTCTCCTGAATGGTGTTGAAGGAAGACGAACCGGTCACCTGGAGCGTGGGGTGCACACCCGGTGGAAGCTCTAATGGGGGATGGCGCGCTGGATAGAGGGTCGAGCACGTCGTCCGACCCTCTATTCTGCCAGATCCCGGCCACTGTCGCGAACCGTCACAGTGTCGCGTGTCGGAGCACCCCCGCATGTCAGACTGTGCTCGTGACGATCGCCTTCGCCGATTCCGCGCGCTCGACTGTGGGGGTCGAGTGGGAGGTCATGCTCGCGGATCCCCAGTCCGGCGACCTCGTCGGCCGCGCACCAGAGCTGCTCGACGCTCTCGAGGCCGCCAGCGCGAACAGCCGCCACACCGTCACCGGAGAACTGCTCACGAACACGGTCGAGGTGACCAGCGGGGTCGGCGGCACGGTCGCCGAGGCGATCGGGGACATCTCGGAGGCGATCCGTGAAGTGCGTGCGGCCACGGACCCCGCCGGCATCGCGCTGCTGTCGGCCGGGAGCCACCCGTTCGCGCAGTGGTACGACCAGAAGGTCACCGACAAGACGCGCTACCACTCGCTCATCGAGCGCACCCAGTGGTGGGGTCGGAACATGATGATCTGGGGCATCCACGTGCACGTCGGAGTGGAGGACCGCGACAAGGTGCTCCCGATCGTGGGCGCGCTGGGCGCCTACCTCCCGCATCTGCAGGCTCTCGCGGCTTCCAGCCCGTTCTGGGCGGGCGAGCGCACCGGCTACGCCTCCAACCGCGCGCTGGTCTTCCAGCAGCTGCCGACGGCAGGACTCCCCTGGCCACTGCACACCTGGGCCGAGTACGAGGGGTACCTCGACGACATGGTCCGCACCGGCGTGATGTCGGACGCGACAGAGGTGCGCTGGGACATCCGCCCCGCACCGCGCTGGGGGACGATCGAGGTGCGCGCGTGCGACGGGATGTCCACGCTGCGTGAGCTGGCCGCCATCGCGGCGCTCACGCAGGTGCTCGTCGAGCACCTCTCCCGCCGTCTGGACGAGGGTGAGTCCCTGCCCGTTCTGCAGCCCTGGTACCACCGCGAGAACAAATGGCGCACAGCTCGCTACGGGTTGGATGCCACGGTCATCGTCGACTCCGCCGGCGCGCAGCGCCCCGTGCGTGAGCACCTGATCGAACTGCTTGAGACACTCGCGCCGGTCGCCGTCGATCTGCGCTGCGGTGCGGAGTTCGCGCGCGTCGGCTCGATCCTCGACACCGGGGCGAGCTATGAGCGCCAGCTGGCCGTCGCCGACACGACCGGCGGAGACCTGCGGATGGTCGTTCAGCACCTCATCGACGAGTTCCGCACCGGACCACACCATCACCTGAGTTGAAGGAGCACAGCATGCCGGACCACGTGATCGCGATCGATCAGGGCACGACCTCGAGCCGTGCCATCATCTTCGATCGTGCCGGACGCATCGTGTCCTCCGGGCAGAAGGAGCATCGGCAGATCCTCCCCCAGGCCGGCTGGGTCGAGCACGACCCCGCGGAGATCTGGCACAACGTGCAGGAGGTCATCGGACTCGCGCTCACGCGGGCGCACCTGACCCGGCACGACATCGCCGGTGTCGGCATCACCAACCAGCGCGAGACCGCGGTGGTGTGGGACCGCACCACCGGCAAGCCGGTGTACAACGCGATCGTGTGGCAGGACACCCGGACACAGGACATCGTCGAGCGCCTCGCGGGGTCCGAGGGCGTCGACCGGTTCAAGCCGATCGTGGGACTGCCCCTGGCCACCTACTTCTCCGGCACGAAGATCGTCTGGATCCTGGAGAACGTCGAGGGCGCGCGGGCCAAGGCGGAGGCGGGTGACCTGCTGTTCGGTACGACCGACACCTGGGTGCTGTGGAACCTCACCGGCGGCATCCACGGCGGGGTGCACGCGACTGACGTCACGAACGCGTCCCGCACGCTGTTCATGGACCTCGAGACGCTGGACTGGCGCGATGACATCCTCGCCGAGTTCGGCGTGCCGCGGTCGATGCTGCCGAGCATCCGCTCCTCGTCCGAGGTCTACGGAACAGCTGAGACGCACTCGCTGCTGCGCGAGACGCCGATCTCGGGCATCCTCGGTGATCAGCAGGCTGCCACCTTCGGCCAGGCGGCGTTCGCGGCCGGTGAGAGCAAGAACACCTACGGCACCGGATGCTTCCTGATCGTCAACACGGGTGAGGAGATCGTCCACTCCGCGAACGGGCTGCTCACAACCGTGGGCTACAAGCTCGGCGACGCGCCTGCGCACTACGCCCTCGAGGGATCGATCGCGGTGACCGGATCGCTCATCCAATGGCTGCGCGACCAGCTCGGCATCATCAAGTCGGCCGCCGAGGTCGAGGCCCTCGCCGCCGCAGTGGAGGACAACGGCGGCGTGCACATCGTGCCGGCGTTCTCGGGCCTGTTCGCGCCATACTGGCGGCCCGACGCCCGCGGCGCGATCGTGGGCCTCACGCGTTTCTCCAACAAGAACCACTTCGCCCGCGCCGCGCTCGAGTCCGTCGCATTCCAGACGCGCGACGTGCTGGACGCCGTCAACAGCGACACCGGCGCCGCTCTCAACGAGCTGAAGGTCGACGGTGGAATGGTCGCGAACGACGCGCTCATGCAGTTCCAGGCCGACATCCTCGGCGTGCCGGTCGTGCGCCCGGTGATCGCCGAGACGACCGCGCTCGGCGCGGCGTACGCAGCCGGTCTCGCCGTCGGCTTCTGGAACGGAGTAGACGACCTCACCGCGAATTGGCGCGAGGACCGACGGTGGACGCCGACGATGGATCAGGCCGAGCGCGAGCGGAGGCTGCGCCTGTGGCACAAGGCCGTGCAGAAGTCGATGGACTGGGTCGACGACGACGTGCGCTGAGCGATCCGCGCCGAGAACGGCGCCGGATGCGAGGATGGAGGGGACGAATCCGGGGAGGGACCGCCGTGGCCACGAGCGAGCGCACTGATGTCAGAGCAGCACAGGAGGTCGGGCGCGCGAGCGTCCTGATCATCGGCGGCGGGATCAACGGCATCTCCGCCTTCCGCGACCTCGCCCTGCAGGGGGTCGATGTGCTGCTCGTCGAACGTGAGGACTTCGCATCAGGAGCGTCTTCGGCCTCGAGCCACATGATCCATGGCGGCATCCGCTATCTCGAGAATGGTGAGTTCCGGCTGGTGAAGGAGTCGGTGCAGGAGCGCAACGACCTGCTGAAGACCGCCCCGCACTACGTGAGGCCGCTCGAGACGACGATCCCGATCTACTCGACGTTCTCCGGCATCCTCACCGCGCCGTTCCGGTTCCTGTTCCACGGGTCCGGAAAGCCGCGCGAGCGCGGCGCGCTGCTGATCAAGACCGGGCTGACGATCTACGACACCTTCTCACGCGACGGCGGCACGGTGCCGCGGCACCGCTTTCACGGCCGCAGGAAGTCGCTGGCAGCACTCCCCCATCTGAATCCGAGGGTGAAGTACACCGCGACGTACTACGACGCCTCGGCCCACGACCCGGAGCGGCTCGCCCTGGATGTGCTGCGTGACGGCGAGAAGGCCGGCGGCCGCGCGCTGAACCACGTCGAGGCGATCGGCCTGGACGGCGATGGCGTCCTGCTGCGCGACCGGGAGTCCGGCGAGCAGTTCCGCATCGCCGCGGACGTGGTGGTGAACGCCTCTGGGCCGTGGACCGACCTCACCAACGCCGCGCTCGGCACCGGCACCGCGTTCATGGGCGGCACGAAGGGTTCGCACATCGTGCTCGATCACCCCGAGCTGATGGCCGCGACAGCCGGCAGGGAGATCTTCTTCGAGCACTCCGACGGCCGCATCGTGCTGATCTACCCGCTGAAGGGCAAGGTGCTCGTGGGCACCACCGACCTCGAGGCCGACCCCCGAGAGCCGGCGGTGTGCACCGAGGAGGAGATCGACTACTTCTTCGATCTCATCGGGCATGTCTTCCCGGCGATCCCCGTGGACCGCTCCCAGATCGTCTACCGGTTCTCCGGCATCCGCCCGCTGCCGCACCACGATGACACCGCTCCCGGATTCGTGTCGCGCGACTACCGGATCGAGCGCCGGAAGGATGCCGGGCTGCCTCCGGTGCTCAGCCTGGTCGGCGGCAAGTGGACCACCTTCCGCGCCCTTGGCGAGTCGCTGTCCGACCGCGTGCTCGCCGAGCTCGGCCGCCCGCGGGTGAGCCGGACGAAGGGTGTGCGCATCGGCGGCGGCAACGGCTACCCGCGTACGCCGCGGCGAACCGTGGAATGGCTTCGACAGAACGTCGGCGACGACGCGCGCGGGCGCGTGCTGTTCGTGCGGTACGGCACGCGGGCGGCGCACGTCGCCGCGTTCCTCGCCGAAGAGCACGATGAGCCGTTGCTCGGCGATCAGCTGTCCACCCGGGAGCTGCTCTGGATGATCGAGAAGGAGCATGCGCGCCGAGTCTCGGACATCCTGTTCCGGCGCACGAACCTCGTGTTCACCGGCGACGCGGACGCCGCGACGGTGCGCACCGTCGCGGAGGCGATGGCCGCCGTGCTCGGCTGGGATGCGGCGAAGACGGATGCCGAGGTCGAGGAGACCGTCCGTTCGCTGCGCGAGCGCCACGGCGTGGACCTGGCCGCGGAACACGTGTCCCGCTGACCCCTTCGTCTCGCTTCACTCGCTCAGGAACCGGCTCCTGAGCGAGGAGCGCAGCGACGAGACGAAGGACGTCAGCTCTTTCCGAACAGCTTCTGGATCTCGGCCATGTCGGCCTCACTCGGGGCCTTCTGACCGCCGAGGCCGAACCCAGAGCCGGTCGCCTCGGCGGGCGCGACACCAACGCCGGCGTTCTCGGCCGCGCGCTTCGCGGGGTTGCCCGACCGCGAGCCGCTCTTGCCCTTGGCGCCCTTCTTGCCGCGCTTGGCGGAAGCGCCGGGCTTGCCCATCGGTCCCATGCCCGGGATCTGCGGGGTGCCGCCGCGGGCGACAGTCTTCATCATCTTCGCGGCCTGCTCGAAGCGCTGCACGAGCTGGTTGACATCGGTCACGGTCATGCCGGAGCCGCGCGCGATGCGCAGACGGCGCGAACCGTTGAGCAGCTTGGTGTTGCGTCGCTCGGCCGGCGTCATCGAGCGGATGATCGCCTCGGTGCGGTCGATCTCGCGCTCGTCGAAGTCGTCGAGCTGCTGCTTCATCTGGCCCATGCCCGGCAGCATGCCGAGCATCTTCTTCATCGAGCCCATCTTGCGCATCTGCTGCATCTGCTCGAGGAAGTCCTCCAGCGTGAACGCCTCGTTCGCGAGCTTCTCGGCGACCTTCATCGCCTCGGCCTCGTCGAACGCGGACTGCGCCTGCTCGATCAGGGTGAGGATGTCACCGAGGTCGAGGATGCGGCTCGCCATGCGGTCGGGGTGGAACTGCTCGAGGTCGTCGAGGTTCTCGCCGGTGGAGGCAAAGATGATCGGGCGGCCGGTGATCGAGGCGACCGACAGCGCGGCACCGCCTCGGGCATCGCCGTCGAGCTTGGAGAGCACGACGCCGGTGAAGTCCACGCCGTCCTGGAACGCCTTCGCGGTGTTCACGGCGTCCTGACCGATCATCGCGTCGATGACGAACAGCACCTCGTCGGGGTTCGTCGCCTTGCGGATGTCGCCGGCCTGCTTCATCAGCTCGGCATCCACACCGAGGCGACCGGCGGTGTCGATGATCACGACGTCGTGCTGGGTGCGGCGGGCGTGCTCCACGCCGTCTTTGGCGACCTTCACCGGATCACCGATGCCGTTGCCCGGCTCGGGCGCGTAGATCGCAGCACCGGCCTGCTCGGCCACAACGGTCAGCTGCGTGACCGCGTTCGGACGCTGCAGGTCGCAGGCGACGAGCAGGGGCGTGTGACCCTCACCCTGCAGCTGCTTGGCCAGCTTGCCCGCGAACGTCGTCTTGCCCGAACCCTGCAGGCCGGCGAGCATGATCACCGTCGGCGGGGTCTTGGCGAACTCGAGCCTGCGCTGCTGACCACCGAGGATCGCGACGAGCTCCTCGTTGACGATCTGCACCACCTGCTGGGCAGGGTTCAGCGCCTTGTTCACCTCGTCGCCGAGGGCGCGCTCGCGCACCTTCGCCGTGAAGTCCTTGACGACGGGGAGCGCGACGTCGGCGTCGAGCAGAGCGCGACGGATCTCGCGGACGGTGCCGTCGACGTCGGCGGGGCTGAGCTTGCCCTTCGTGCGCAGGTTGCGGAAGGTCTCGGTCAGCCGATCGGAGAGCGTGCCAAAGGTAGCCATGATGCCGTCAAGTTTACGGGAGCGGAACCGCGAACTCGGCCCTCAGACGCTCAGCCCCAGGGAAGATCGTGGATGCATCTCAGCGCGGCGTCGAACTGCGCCTCCAGAGAGGCCTGTCCTGCCCCCTTCTCGGCCCAGACTCTGATCGAGGACAGCACGGCGGCGGCGCACGCCGCGCCGAGGATGTCGGCCGGGATCTCCCCCACCCCAGACGCTCGCGCCGCCGACGCCACGGCAGAGGCGAGCCGCCCGTGCCGCACCCCCCGGTCGTGCTGAAGCTCCGTCTCCAACCCCATCGCCGCCTCGTTGCGGATCGCGAGTGCCAGCGGGTCTGGTGCGAAGTCCTTGATCACGTGTCGCAGCGACTCGCGGACGGCCGACCCCGTGGCATCCGTTCCCAGCGCGGCCAGTGCGACGAGCGCGTCGTCGATGCGTGCATCGAGCCCCGACCACAACACGTCGCTCTTCGAGGAGAAGTAGTTGAAGAAGCTGGAGCGGCTCACGCCGGCCCTCCGAGTGATGTCGGCCACCGAGGTCGCGTCGTAGCCCTGCTCGAGGAACAGCTCGCACGCGGCCTCCGCGAGAGTCTCCCTCGAGGATGCCCGGGGGCGGCCTGCTCGCGACGGTGAATCCATGTGCCACAGCGTATCGGTGCGCCGAGAACGCCGAACAGTTGTATTCTTGGACGCGATCCAATAACCGTGACCCGATGGAGCGTGCACATGCTCGACATCCAGATCGCCGGACTCGACCCCGAGTTCGTCCCCTACCTCGACGGCTGGGAGCTGCAGCGCAGTGTGCACCGTGACGTCGTCGCGGGCGACCGCCCAGACACCCTGCTCCTGCTCGAGCACGAGGCGGTCTACACCGCCGGCAAGCGCACCGAGCCGCAGGAGCGCCCGCAGGACGGCACGCCCGTGGTCGACGTCGACCGCGGCGGCAAGATCACCTGGCACGGCCCCGGTCAGCTGGTCGGATACCCGATCGTGCGTCTGCCCGAGCCGATGGACGTCGTCGCGCACGTGCGCCGCATGGAGCGTCTGCTGATCAGCATCCTGCAGCCGCTCGGGGTGGACGGCTACCAGGTCGAGGGGCGCAGCGGCGTGTGGGTGCGCCGTCCGCTCAGCGAGGACAAGGTGGCCGCGATCGGTGTCCGAGTGCAGCAGGGTGTGACCATGCACGGGTTCGCGATCAACTGCGACAACACGCTCGCGGGCTTCCGTGGCATCATTCCGTGCGGGATCACCGATGCCGGTGTCACGACCGTCAGCGAGGTCACCGGACGCGACGTGTCGCCGGGCGACATCGTGCAGGCCGTCTCCGACGCGTTCGCCGCGGAGTACGCGGAGGTGGCGGCATGAGCGCCGTGCCCGAGGGACGCAAGCTGCTCCGTCTCGAGGTCCGCAACTCCGAGACCCCCATCGAGCGCAAGCCGGAGTGGATCCGCACCAAGGCGAAGATGGGCCCCGAGTACCAGGCCCTGCACTCGTTGGTGAAGAGCGAGGACCTGCACACCGTCTGCCAGGAGGCCGGCTGCCCGAACATCTTCGAATGCTGGGAGGACCGCGAGGCCACCTTCCTCATCGGCGGATCGCAGTGCACCCGTCGCTGCGACTTCTGCCAGATCGATACCGGCAAGCCCGCCGACTACGACACCGATGAGCCCCGTCGCGTCGCCGAGAGCGTGCAGCGGATGGGCCTGCGCTACGCCACCGTCACCAGCGTCGCCCGCGACGACCTGCCCGACACCGGCGCCTGGTTGAACGCCGAGACCGTGCGGCAGATCCACGCACAGAACCCGAACACCGGTGTCGAGCTGCTCGCGAACGACCACGGCGGCAAGCCCGAGAATCTGAACCAGATCTTCGAGGCCCGCCCTGAGGTCTTCGCGCACAACGTCGAGACAGTGCCGCGCATCTTCAAGCGCATCCGCCCGGCGTTCACCTACGAGCGCTCCCTCGGCGTGATCACCCAGGGCCACGAGGCCGGACTGATCACGAAGTCGAATCTCATCCTCGGCATGGGCGAGGAGCCGGAGGAGGTCGTGCAGGCGCTGCAGGACCTGCGCGACGCCGGATGCGACATCATCACGATCACGCAGTACCTCCGCCCCTCCCCGCGGCACCTGCCCGTCGCTCGCTGGGTCAAACCCGACGAGTTCGTCGAGTTCAAGACAGAGGCCGAGCGGATCGGATTCCTCGGTGTGCTCGCGGGCCCGCTGGTGCGCTCCTCGTACCGCGCGGGACGCCTGTGGGCGCAGTCGATGATCTCGAAGGGCCGGGAGATCCCCCCGCACCTCGCGCACATCGCCGAGAGCGCCGACCTGGGCTTCGCTCAGGCGGTCTGAGAGTCACGCCCTTCGTCTCGCTTCGCTCGCTCAGGGTCCGGGAAGTTCACCCTCCGGGTCTTGAGCGAGGAGCGCAGCGACGAGCGCCGTGCTGAGCGAGGCGAAGTGACGAAGGACGTTCAGTCGCCGCTCATCACCGACAGCACAGAGCCGTCGGATGCGAGGTTCACCAGCAGCACGTCGTCCGCGCCGCCGGCGTCGAGCATGTACTCCAGCACGGCGAAGGGGTCGCTGCCGCCGTGCTCATCGACCAGCAGCGTCATGCTGACCAGCGTGAGCGAGCGGATGATGTCGACGGCATCATCACCTGAGATGTCGACCAGCACCTCGCCGAGCTGATCGCCGAACTCCTCCTGCTGCTGCAGGATGTACTCGGTCACCTCGCTGGTGCGATCGTCGAGCTCGGAGAGCATCGAGCGCCGGGCCGTGGCATCCACGTCCTCGAGTCCGCTGATGAGCGCCGCCGCGATGTCGAGAGCGTCGACTGACACGTCGTCTTGGTCCGGTGCGGTGAGGTCGACGGTGACCGACTGATCACCTAGGTCGACTCGTTCCGACCAGAAGATCGACCCGTCCGGCCCCGAGGACAGCAGTCCGAAGTAGTCGTGTTCGATCGCCATATCGCTATGCAACCAGCCTTGTGCGTCTTGCGCCAGCCCGACGCGCCAGTGTTGCGGCCGACTTCTGATCAGGCGCCGACGAGCGACTGCACGAACACGTGCGGGGTGAAGCCGGTGAGGTCGTCGATGCCCTCGCCCTGACCGAGCAGCTTCACCGGGATGCCGGTGCGCTCCTGCACGGCGAGCACGAATCCGCCCTTCGCGGAGCCGTCCAGCTTGGTGATCACGAGACCGGTGACGCCTGCGTGCTGCAGGAACGACTCGGCCTGCATGACGCCGTTCTGCCCTGTCGTCGCGTCCAGCACCAGCAGCACCTCGCTGATGGGGGCCTGCTTCTCGACGACGCGCTTGATCTTGCCCAGCTCGTCCATCAGGCCGCCCTTCGTGTGCAGGCGGCCGGCGGTGTCGATGATCGCGATCTCGATGCCGTTCTGCTTCGCGTAGTCCACAGTCTGGTAGGCGACGGATGCCGGGTCCTGGCCCTGCTGCTCGGGGCGGACGATCGCTGCTCCGGCGCGCTGCGCCCAGGTGCCGAGCTGCTCGACTGCGGCGGCGCGGAACGTGTCGGCAGCGCCGACGACCACGCTGCGCTGGTAGCCGCGCAGGAACTTGGTGAACTTGCCGATCGTGGTCGTCTTGCCGACCCCGTTCACTCCGACGACGAGGACGACGGCGGGTCGCTCGGAGAGCTTCAGCGTGGTGTCGAACTTCGCGAAGTGCTCCTCGAGGGTCTCGCGCAGCATCCGCTGCAGGTCCTTCGGGTCGGTGGTGCGGTAGCGCTCCACCTTCTCGCGCAGCTCATCGACGACGCGCTCCGTGATGTCAGGTCCGAAGTCCGCACCGATCAGCGCGGTCTCGAGGTCATCCCACGTCGTCTCATCGATCGTGGGCTTGACGAACATGCCGCGCAGCGCGCGACCGAGGGACCAGGACTTCTCCGCCATGACTCCAGCCTAGAGCGCGCGACGGCACAGACCCGGCGTGTTCGCCGACGGCTCAGACAGCCGCCGCTGCGCGGTCGCCGACGCGCTGACCGACGACCGCGGACACGCCGTCCTGCCGCATCGAGACGCCGTACAGGGCGTCGGCGATCTCCATCGTGCGCTTCTGGTGCGTGATGATCAGCAGCTGCGAGCTCTCGCGCAGCTGCTCGAACACGGCCAGCAGCCGGCCGAGGTTCGCATCGTCGAGCGCCGCCTCCACCTCGTCGAGGATGTAGAACGGGCTCGGACGCGCCTTGAAGATCGCGACCAGCAGTGCCACGGCGGCCAGCGACCGCTCGCCGCCGGAGAGCAGGGAGAGACGTTCGATCTTCTTGCCGACAGGTCGCACCGCGACCTCGATGCCGGTGGTGAGCATATCGTCGGGCTTGGTCAGCGAGATGCTGCCGGAACCGCCGGGGAACAGCACCGGGAACACCTCGGTGAACGCCTGTCTGGTGTCCTCGAATGCGGCGGCGAAGATCGTCTGCATCCGCTCGTCGAGCTCCGCGATGATCGTCAGAAGATCCTGCCTGGTCTTCGTCAGATCGGACAGCTGCTCGGTGAGGAATGCGTGCCGCTGCTCGAGCGCGGCGAATTCCTCGAGCGCGAGCGGATTGACCCGGCCGAGCTGGCCGAGCTTGCGCTCCGCGTCCTTCAGACGACGCTCCTGGATGCGGCGGTCGAACGGGATCGCGGCATCCGCGTCCTGCTCCTCCGCACCAGGATCCCGAGGAACAGGCTGATCGGGTCCATATTCCGCAACGAGAATATCTTCGTCCAGAGCGAGCTCGGACGACACCCGCTCGAGCAGGCTGGACAGGTGCAGCTTCTTCTCGTGGATCTGCAGCTCGAGTCCGTGCACGCTCTCGGTGAGGCCGGCCAGACGCTCCCGCAGCGCGCTCTCCTGGGCGCGCAGCGCGCTGAGTTCCTCGTTCTGGGCGGAGCGCTCCGCTTCCGCCTCGGCCAGCGCCATCCGCGCCTCGGTGACCGATCGGTCGATGGAGTCGAGCACTCGTGGCAGCTCCTCGGCGACGCCGCTCGCCGCCTCTCGCTGCGCACGCCGGATGACGGCCCGCCGGGCCGCCTCCTCGGCAGCGGCCCGCTCCGACTCCCGCTGCCGTTCGAGAGTCGCGACCCTGGTCTGCGCGGCGCGCACTCTCTCGCGCAGCGTCTCGATCTCGAGCCGCGCCCTGACCTCGCCCTCGCGAGCGGTCTCGAGCGCCTCGAGCAGACCGTCACGGGCCGAGGCGTCGAGCACGGGCCGGGGCTCGCCCTCGGCGCCCTCGAGCTCACCCTTCGCCTTCGCCATGGCCGCCTCGGCATCCGCCACCGCGGACTGCGCCTGCCCGAACCCGGACTCCAGCCGATCGCACTCGGCCACAGCCGCCTCGTGTCGCACTGTCACCCGATTCAACTGCTCTGCGTGCGTAGCCAGTGCGGCGTCGTGCTCACGCAGGCGCTGCAGCGCCTCCTTGGCCTCCCGCCGCGTGGTCTCGACGCGCTCCGTCGCCTCGGCGCGCTCCGCGCGCAGCTCTTCGACGGTCGCGCGGACCTCGTCCAGGCGCTCCACCGCGGCATCCCGCTCGGCGGCGAGCTCCAGCCGCGACCGCTCCCCCGACCCGGCCCGCAGCGTGTGCGCGGTGAGCACCTCGCCACCACGGGTCACGATCGTCGTCGTCGAGTCGCTCAGAGCGTCCAGCGCGGCTCGCGCGCTGCGCGCCGCGCCCAGGTCATCCACGATCAGCACGTGCGCGAGGATCCCCAGCACGCCGGCGGGCGCGGTCGCCACCTCGGTCGCCGGCACCGCCCCGGCGACGGCGGATGCTGCGCCGACCGACACGGTCGATCCGATCACGATGTCGATGGCACCACGTCCCTCGGCGTGCGGGACCAGGGCGAAGGCGTCGTCCACTGCATCCACCAGGACGCCCTCGGCGAGCGGGCCGAGGACCGCGGCGATGGCTGCCTCGAATCCGGCCTTGACCTGCACGGAGTCTCCGACGAGACCCTGCGCACCTGGTGCGCCCTCAGCCACCAGATCCGCGGCACCGCCGGAGAACGAGAGCGCGCTCGTCAGCGCCGCCGCCTTCGCCGTGAGCGCGTCGGCCTCGCGCTCCGCCTCATGAAGGCGCTCACGCAGTCCGTCACGCTCGGCCTCCGCCGAGGTCGCCGCCTGCTGCGCCGTCTCGTAGGCCGCGGCGTGCTCGGCAGCCGAACCCTCCGGCGCCTCGCCCTCCTCGAACGCCTCGAGAGCCTCGGCCGCCTCTCGGCGGCGCGTCTGCGCGGCCTCGAGCGCGTTCTCCTGTCGCAGCACTGCGCCACGCACGGCGGCCAGGGCCGATGCCGCGGCATCCGCGTTGCCGCGCAACGTGGTGAGCCGCATGTCGTAGGCCGACACGAGCGCGCTCTGCTCCGCGATGTCGACATCCAGAGTGTCCAGCTCGGCACGGGCCTGCACGACCTCACGGCTCGCGGCGGCCGCGGCGTCCTGCGCGTCACCGAGCCCCTCGGAGATGCGGGTGATCTCGTCCTTGGCGTCATCGATCGTGCTCTGCGTGACGGTGACCGCGGTCACCGCGTCGTCATCCTCGGTGCCGAGCAGTGCCAGGCGCTGGTTCGCGAGCGTGAACAGCCCGCGCATGCGCTCCTGCACCTGCTCCAGGCCGAAGGCCACGCGTCGGGCCTCGTCGACGGCGGCCGAGTTCTGCTCGGCCTCCAGCCGCAGGATTCCCGTGTGCGCGGAGTCGACCTGCTCGGAGAGCACGAGGCGCTCGGTGTGCCGCTCGTTCTCTGTGCGGGTGTGATCGGCGAGAGTGGTCCGCAGCGCGACGACGTCATCCGCGAACAGTCGCGCTTTCGCGTCCCGCACCACTGCGGCGATCGTCTGCGCCTCACGCGCGATCTCGGCCTGGCGTCCCAGCGGCTTCAGCTGGCGCCGGATCTCCCCCGCCAGATCACTGAGGCGGGTGAGGTTGGTCTCCATGGCGTCGAGCTTGCGGAGGGTCTTCTCCTTGCGGCGCCGGTGCTTGAGAATGCCGGCGGCCTCCTCGATGAATCCGCGGCGGTCCTCCGGCGAGGCCTGCAGCACTGTGTCGAGGCGCCCCTGTCCGACGATGACATGCATCTCGCGGCCCAGGCCCGAGTCGCTCAGCAGCTCCTGCACGTCCAGCAGCCGGCATCCGGTGCCGTTGATCGCGTACTCGCTCGACCCGTTGCGGAACAGGGTGCGGCTGATCGTGACCTCGGCGTACTCGATCGGAAGCGCGCCGTCGGAGTTGTCGATCGTGAGCTGCACCTCTGCGCGGCCGAGGGGCCCGCGTGTGGAGGTGCCGGCGAAGATGACGTCCTCCATCTTGCCGCCGCGCAGGGTCTTCGCGCCCTGCTCCCCCATCACCCAGGCCAGGGCGTCGACGACGTTCGACTTGCCGGATCCGTTCGGGCCGACGATGCAGGTGACGCCCGGCTCGAAGACGAAGGTCGTCGGCTGCGCGAACGACTTGAAGCCTTTGAGCGTGAGGCTCTTCAGATGCATGCAGGCGCCTTCGGGGTCGGGGGAATCACGCCCATACGCTACCGGAATCACGCGGCTCTTCAGGGGATTCCGCGCCGTCCCGCGACCGATCCGCCCATACGCGACACGCCGAGGACACACCCGAACGCTTGACTCGGCTGTGAATTTCCCGCTAGCGTGACTCACCGATCGCTTGAAGGAAAGGAGAGACCGATGATGATCACGAAGTTTGATGCCCGCCTCAATGGCCCAGCCGCGCGTTCGTTCGCGTGCTTCGCGCACTCGGTTTCTCCCGTCGGAGTCTCCGGGCTGAGTTAACAGGCGCCCCGCCCTCCTCGATCCTCCCGGCACCTCTGTGCCGGTATCCGATCGCCGCGTCCCTGTCGTCGCATCGACACCACAGGTCTGACGCCTCCCGCGCAACTCGCCGACCATCGGCAGCGCATCACCGGCATCCGCCGGCCTCTCCGGCCGGCAGACCGCCGGCTTCCGTGGATCCGTCCGCCGCTGAGCGCGCGACGACCACCCCAGATCGTCCCATCGATCGACCTTTAAGGAACCAATCACCGTGAATACCTCTTTGCTCACCCCCGGCACCCTGCAGCGTCAGGGGCACCCGCCGGATACCGAGGATCGCCAGATCCTCACCCTCCCCGACGCCGCTGAGCGTCAGTACCTGACTCCGGCCGATCGGCTGAGGCTGCGCATCGGCCTCTGGCTGCTGGAGCGGACACTGCGGCACGACGACCGCATCACCGAACAGGAGCGTCGCGAGCGTCTCGCCCTCGAGCGCGCGCGTCCCACCATCGAGGACGCCCAGGCGCCCATCTACGACCTGCAGCTCCGGCTGCGCTGAATCGAGATCATCATGACCGCCACCCCGCCTGTGCACGCGCTCCCCGCCGGCGCGACCCTGCGTCCGCTCGTTCTTCCGGAACGGGCGGACGCGGGGCCCACCCCGCTGATCCGCGAGTACGCGGAGGTGCGGAACCGCAGCATCCTCGAGAGCACGGGTCGCGACGACGACTCCCTCTCGGCGGAATCGCTGCTGCCGATGCTCTACAGCACGCCCGACAGGACGCGCCGCCAGTGGTACGTCGAGTCGGAGGGCCGGATCGTCGGATGCTGCGCCCTCGACATCCTGCAGGACGACGGCGGGCGCACGGCGTTCATCATCGTCGCGCTGCTGAAGGAGGCGCAGGACCGGGGCATCGGCCGCGCCGCCTACGAACAGCTCGAGACCGCTGCGCGTGCTGCGGGCGTGCGCAAGCTCGTGCACTTCGCCGAACATCATGACGACGGCTCCGGCCTCGACACCGTGCCGTCACCGACTGGCTTCGGATCGGTGCCCGCCGACCGCGCCGCGCGATTCCTGACACGCAACGGCTACTCGCTCGAGACCGTCGAGCGCGCCAGCCGCTATCTCTGGACCGACGACAGCGTCGCCCGGCTGGAGGCGGAGGCCGCGGAGGCGGCCGACCACGCATCCGCCTACCGCATCGTGCAGTGGATGCTGCCGACACCCGCAGAGTACGTGGACGGCTATGCGTGGATGAAGTCGCGCATGTCGACCGACGTGCCGGAAGGCGAGCTCGGCCTTCCCGAGGAGACTTGGGACGCCGCCCGCGTGGCGCAGCAGGACGAGCGCACCGCCGCACGCGGCTACCACCAGTTCGTCACCGCCGCACAGCACATCGAGACCGGTGAGCTCAGCGCGTTCAACGAGCTGGCGATCGGTCCCGACGCCGCCGGCGTCACCCATCAGTACGACACCCTCGTGCTCGCGCACCATCGCGGGCACCGGCTCGGCATGCTCGTCAAGACCGCAGGTCTGCTCGCCTGGCGCGAGCGGTACCCCGATTCGCCTCGGGTCATCACCTACAACTCCGAACAGAACCGCCCGATGCTCTCGATCAACGAGGACATCGGATTCACCGCCTTCGCCCACGAGGGCGCCTGGAAGAAGGAACTCCGATGAGCGACACGCTCACCATCGAACAGCTCGTCCTGCCCGCATCCGCCGAGGGCCCCGAAGCGGCGGATCTGCGCGCGCTGACCGAGCTGAACAACGCGATCTGCCGTGAGGACGCCGATCTCACCGACCTCGACTTCACGCCTGTGGAGATGCTGGCGGACCTGCGAGATGACGCCGACACCGTGCACCGAGTCTTCGTCGTCCGTGAGGGAACCAGGATCGCCGGCGCCTGCATCCTCAACCACGCTCTCGCGGAGCCGACCAGCACCGACTTCGATCTGATGGTGCTGCGGGCCGACCGCGGTCACGGCATCGAGGACGCGCTCCTCGCACGTGTCGAGGCGGAGACCAGAGCGCTGGGCCGCAGCATCATGCAGGCCTGGACACTGCACCGTGTCACGACCACAGGCGAGACCCTCGTACCTGCGACAGGTTGGGGCGCGATCGCGCGGTCCCCGCAGAGCGACCTCTTCCTGGCCAACGGATTCGTGCTCGAGCAGGTCGAGCGCAACAGCGCCTTCGACCTGACGGGGCCGATCGACGACGTACAGCGGGCGCTCGACGAATCGCTGGTCGCTGCCGGACCGGACTACCGCCTCGTGCTCTGGACGATCCCGACACCGCCCGAGCTGCGCGACGGATATGCCTGGGCCCTGTCGAGGATGTCGACGGATGCCCCGGCCGGTGCCATGGAGATCGACGAGGAGATCTGGGACGCCGCACGCGTCGCGCGCCGGGAGCAGAAGATCATCGACAGCGAGCAGACGCTGTCGGTCGCCGCGGTCGTGCACGAGCCGAGCGGGCAGGTCGCGGCGTTCAACGAACTCGTCATCGGCGCCGACCGGACGGAGCCGACGCACCAGTACAACACGCTGGTGCTCAAGGAGCATCGCGGTCACCGGCTCGGGATGCTGGTCAAGTGCGCGAACATCCTGCACTGGCGCGAGGTCGCTCCGGAGTCGCCCAGGATCACGACGTTCAACGTCGAGGAGAACAGGCCGATGCTCGACATCAACGAGGCGATCGGTTTCGTGCCGGTCGCATACGCCGGAGCGTGGCAGAAGCGCCTGGTCTGATCGTCGATCATCCCAGCGGATGATCCCCCGAGAGGTGGATCATCCGCTGGGCCGACGACTCGCGCCGGCGATCCGCGGATGCTGGAATCATGAGCACTCCGATCCTGCGCGCCAGCGCCCTCCAGAAGTCCTACGGTCCCACGCGTGCCCTCGCCGGCGTCGATCTGACCGTCCAGCGCGGCGAATCCGTGGCGATCATGGGCGCCTCGGGCTCGGGGAAGACGACCCTGCTGCACGTGCTCGCCGGGATCATCACGCCCGACAGCGGATCGGTGCAGTTCGCCCCTTCCACCGGTGAGGCCGTCGATGTGACCGCGCTCGGTGAGTCGGCGCGGTCGAGACTGCGGCGCGAGCGGTTCGGCTTCGTGTTCCAGCAGGGACTGCTGATCCCCGAACTCACCGCGATCGAGAACGTCGCGCTCGCCCTCATGATCAACGGGATGAAGCGCTCCGACGCTCTGCCGCATGCGGCCGCGTGGCTGCAGTCCCTGGGACTCGCCGGCATGGAGGAGCGCCGGATCGGCGAGCTCTCCGGCGGCCAGGCGCAGCGCGTCGCGATCGCACGCTCACAGGTGACCGGCGCCGAGCTGATCTTCGCCGATGAACCCACCGGTGCCCTCGATTCCCGTACCTCGTCCGAGGTGATGGACGCCCTGCTGTGGTCGACGACCGGTCAGGGACACACGCTGGTCGTCGTCACGCACGACCCCGGAGTGGCTGCGCGCTGCTCCCGCACGGTCGCGATGCGCGACGGTCTGATCGTCCCGGCGGAGCTGTCGGCATGAACGCCGGCGTGCTGCGCATGCTGATGCGCCCCGCGCCCGGGTCGCTCGGCGTGATCGCGATCCCCGCCGTCGCGTTCGGGATCGTCACGGCGCTGGTGCTCACTGTGCTCGGCGGCGCCCAGTCGTTCTGGACCTGGGACGACGACTACGGCTACCTCTACAAGGTGCTGGCTTCGGTCGCGCTGGTGCTGCTGATCGTGCCCCTGATGACGCTGGGCGGTGCTGCCGCACGGCTCTCCGCACGGCGCCGCGACGAGCGGCTGTCCACTCTGCGCCTGCTCGGGGTGACACCGGCGGGCGTCTCCTTCGCCACCGTCGTGGAGTCGGCGCTGATCGCCGCGGTCGGTGCGGTCGCCGGCATCCTGCTGTACTTCGCGATCACGCCCCTGATCGGGTTGATCCCCTTCCGGGGCGCGCCGCTCGGCGTGCTCGCGGTCATCCTTCCGGCCTGGCAGATCCTCGCCGTCCTCGGCGGAGTGATCCTGCTCGCCGTGCTCAGCGCAGTGATCGGTCTTCGCCGGGTCAACATCTCGCCGCTCGGAGTGCGGATGCGCTCCGACGCGCCGCGCATGGGCGTGCTGCGTGCAGTGATCGTCGCCGTCGCCGTGGCAGCGGCGTTCGTCGCGATCAAGGTCCTGCCGAGCATCGCCGGCGCGCTGTTCGTCACCGTCGGCATCGCCGCCGTGTTCGCCATCGTTCTCGGCCTGCTGAACCTCATCGGTCCGTGGGTGCTGGGTGTGCGCGCCCGTCGTCAACTGCGGAGGGCCGAGACGCCCGAGCGGATGCTCGCCGCCCGCATGGTGCTGGATGCGCCGAAGGCCGCATGGCGGCAGGTGAGCGGCATCGCGATGGCGAGCTTCATGGCCGTGTTCGCCGGGACCGGCGTCGCGCTCATGGATGTGATGAGCACGGGCGACGTACGGGCCGAGGATCTCGCACTCGTGACCGACATGCGCACCGGGCTGATCATCACCCTCATCGGCTCGTTCATCATGGTCGCGGCATCCGTCGGCGTGAACCAGGCATCTGCGATCGCGGACCAGCGTGAGCTGCACGCAAGCCTGCACCGGCTGGGCGTGCCGATGGAGACGGTGGATGCTGCGCGCACCCGCGCGATCATGTCGCCGCTGATGCTCACCGCGATCGGCTCCGCGCTCTGCGCGGCGATCATGATCCTTCCGCTTCTCGGCCTGACCATGATCGTCGCGCCGCTCTCGCTGGTGACCATCCTCGCCGTGCTCGCGGTCGGCATCCTGACGGTATGGGCGGCGACCCGCGTCACGCGCCCGCTGCTCGCGAAGTCCTTCACGCTGGCGGCATGACCCTGATCGAAGCGATCAGCGATGGGACGGCAGGACGCGCTTCAGCTGCTCCAGCCGTCCCATCCGTCCGCTGCAGATGCGGTGATGCGGTCTGAGGCGCACGCGCGGGTTCAGCGACGCCGTTGGCACTTCGGACAGTAATGGCTGGACCGATTCATGAACGCCTCACGGCGGATCGGCCCGCCGCAGCGCGGGCAGGACTGCCCGGTGCGCCCATAGGCGTTGAGCGAGTGCGCGAAATACCCCCACTACAGCAGCAATTAACGTTTACCCTCCTTAGTGGCACGGCAATGTTTGCTACTTCGGGCGGATTGAGTCCAACTGATCGCTACCGAGGAGCTGACGGGATTTACATACTGTCGCGCGAGCGAGCCTTCTCCGGGTGCATGTGATGTGATCACGCACAGGCAAAGGAACTCTGGAACGATGCCGCACTCGACATCACCGGATGCTCGTTGCCCACTGCGATCTGCTCGGCCGCGACACGGCCCATGCCAGCCGCTAGGTCTGCGACCTGAACGCGCCCGTCCGCGCTGGAGTCCACGAGGACGAAGTCCGCGACGTCGACTCCGCTTGCCGCCATGGATGCCGCTACCGGTCGGGGTGCTTCAGCTATTGGGTGCGAGCCGCAGCGAGCTCCTTCGGCTCTGAAGCCGGGCTGAGCACGGTCCAATCTATTGATGAGTGGAGTGTGCAAGGCCGACCTTCAGTTGCTTTGACGCTAACTTCGATATCTGGACAGTCGACCCTGCCAGGTGCTCAACATCCCTCCGGCACCGGCCTTTCAGTCGTAGGAGAGTGGCTGCGACCGAAGCACGCTGCGGCCCATTAGAATCGCGTGGCGACGGAGCGGCAGCGCACCCGCGCGGAATCAGACTAGGAGCGCAATGCTTACTGGGAGCACTGGCGGCTCAAGTAATGAACAGGGCAGCAGGCATCGAAGTGGGGCCGCTGCGTTCCTAGCTGTTCACGGGATGGTCGGCCAGGCAGTTGAGGGTCGCTCCGGAGCTGTCCCGTCACGTGTCTACTTGGAAGCATCAGAACATGTAGACGACATCGTCGTCCAGATGAGCGATGACACGAAGTGGTATCTGCAATGCAAACGCAAAGCGGGAGTCGACGCGCCTCTTCGAAAGACACTGGCGCAGTGGTGCAAGCAACCGTATATGCCCGGCGACCGACTCGGGCTCGTGTCCCGGGAATTTCGGGGCGCGCTGAGGGAAATCCAACCGGCTATCGACCAGTTGAACGACGAGCATGCCCCGCCCCTAAGCAAAAGTCAGCTTCGCGACCTAGGCATCGTCAAGTCCGAACTCCGGACTGCTGGATGCGAGGATCCGGACACACTGATTCGTAACGCGCTCTTCCTGCATTTGGAGACGGAGTTCGCACCGGATCCCCATCGACAGGTGGCCCGTGCATTGCTCTGCACGATCGTCCCTCCAGACAAAGCAGACTCGGCGTTTCGAGCGCTCGAGAGCCTGATGCAGGAGTCAGCAGCGGCGAAGCGCTGGACTGACATGACCGATTGGCTGGCGGCACTCGAAGGCGCGCACATCGAGGTCAGTTCTGACATCTCCGGGGTGCCGGCGGCTGCGGCCGAAGCGAAGCGTCAGGCAATCAATGCCTACCGCGAAATACTCGCACGACCTCTCGATCTTCTTACGCTCTCGACCCTTGCTCCTCGTCTCGGTGAGGTGCGCGTAGACGGGCTGCTCGAAGACTGGGAAGTTCGATGGGGCGACCGCAAGTCGGCTGATCTGCTGAGGGTCGCGCGACGCAACGCCAGGTTCATCCTGAGTGGTCTGCCAGGCATCGGGAAGAGTGAGGCGATGCGGCAGCTGGCCGCACACATCGCGTCGGAGACTGAAGCTCCTGTCCCAGTGCTCTTCAACGTGAAGGAATCGCTGGCAGCGATTCAGTCCGGTGGTTCGCTCACGCTTGAGACGATTCTTCGGCACGTCTCGGAGCGAATCGCCGGGGTCGACCCAGCCGTCGCGACGGCAGCTCTGAGGGAGGCGCTGTTCTCGGGGAATGCAGTCCTCATGGTGGATGGTCTCGACGAGGCTCGAAGCCATCTCGGTACAGTCGCCGCCAATCTCGCGCAGATCGTCACCGCGCTGCCCGCAGCGACGGGAATCATCCTCTCAACACGCCCAAGCGCCGAAGTGGCCACGCGTCAACTGAGCCTGCCCACAGTCAGCCTTGACTCGCCCCCGAGCCTGAAACGATCCCTCCCGCAGATCGTTCGAGCGTTGCTCCCCAAAGGTGTTCCTCACCCTGGGGGGTGGATCGAAGAACGCGTGCAGCGTGTGCACAGCGCGTCCGGACGCACGGACGACATCTGGAAGGTTCCCCTCCTCGCCACGTTCGCGACACTCCGTATCGCTGCCGATAAAGACGACGCTACGAATGCGGTCGAGCTCCTCAGCAACGTCATCGATGACAGCGTCACAGCATGGGAACATCTAAAGGCGAGCCACTCTGACGGACTCGACCCGCAGATGCGGCCGTCGATGTTGACCGAGGGCTTCATCACCATCGGACGCCTGATCAACACGAGCACCGCGACGGTCGATCAGGCTGAAGCTGAAGTCGCGCGCCAGCTCGAACCATGGGAGTTGGCTCTACCGCTCCGACGAGAGCTGGCACGGCAGGTGGTCCACTTCTGGGACGAACGAGTCGGCGTCTTCGTTGTGGATGGAGACCACCTAGTAGCGCGCAGTCGTCAGTTTGCCGAGCTTGCGGATGCGCGCCACGCCAGCCAACTACCGTTTCCGGAGAAACAGGATTGGATCGCGGCTGCCCTCACGGACCCTGATCTCAGACAGACCGTGCAGCTTGCCGTGCAGACAGACGAGGAGCTCCGAACGCTCCTGCTTCAGATGGCGGACCGCGGCGGGCACGTCGGCAACCGCAATCGGGCAGCTGAGTGGGTGGCAAGCTTCGCCCCGAACTGGAAAGGGACGTCACTCGAGGTCGAGCGGCGGGTGATCGATGTCATAGCGAACGCGGCCGAAGACTTACTGCCCGTGCCTGAACCCGGGACATCCTTCATAGAGCGAGTTCAGGCTCGCAGGAGCGACGGCGACGGGTGGCACTTCGCCGTCCAGCTCGCTCGCTACCAGGCCGCCCAGGAACTCCGCGACCATCAGCATGGGCGTCTTCAACAGCTTTCCCTTGCGCCGCAGCGACGTGCACTGATTGATCTCTTTGTCGGGCTCACGGAAGCCAAGCTTGAGCAGCGCCCGTTGAATGACCGAGAGCTTACGCTGCTCATTGGCCTTCTGGACTCACCCCGGCCCGAGAAGATCTCAAGCGGCTATCGAAAAGGGGTATTCGTGATCGATGCAGCAGAACGCTACATCGAGGGCACGAGCGACGTGATCGAGTTGGGGGTCGAGCACGTGGACCAGTTGCCAGCGGGAGCGAACGAGAAGTTCTTCGCCATAGCGAAGCGGCACTCGCATAGGACATTTGAGAAAGTAGCATCGGTACTCTCGGAGCGAGGCTACAAAGTCGACTTCTCCGGGCTACTTTCCGGTCTCAATCCGTTGCGAGAATTCAGTGACTTGTTCGCTGACAAGCAGGGCCTTGGATGGCTGCTCTCGCTCCTCTCAGACTCGCCGGTTGAAAGCGGTAATGGAGTGCCGCCCGAACCATGGCGATGGGGCGAAATCTCCGACCTTATTTCGGCTATCGGTTGGGCGGAAGGATCCATAGGCGATCTCAAAGCAGTGGCTGAAACCTCGGCCGATCTTCGGGAGACCTGGATTGACAAGATCGTCGTTGTATACGGCTTCGACCGTGGCAGGCTGGCCGCGGAAGCGCGCGCGATCCTGCGTCAGCACGAAGACAAGATGGACGAGACACTCTGGCAAATCTGCACAAACCAGTTGATCGAGCGCCAACCACTCAGCCAGCTCGATTGTAAAGACGCCACCGAACTGGCGGCGTGCTTCGCGTCCCACGCAGAAGGGATCGTATCTCTGACCGCCCAATTGACCGTGAACACAGGATGCCCCGGCGTCAGCGCCGTCATCGAAACTCTCGACACTCCGATGACATGGCGAAACCGATTCCTGGCCACTACCGTCTCGCTCGCGACCTCCACGGGAGATCCTGCGCTGGTCGAGCGCTATCGCAACGGCAGCAGTGCGTGCCGCGCGGGCCTCGCTCTGTTCGCTAAGACTGTTTCCGACAAGACTGACCTCCCGCTTGCTGCGCTTCGACAGGACCGTGACGCCGCCGTACGCCGTTACTGCGGCGGCAACCTCGACACAGCTGACATCTGGACTTGCGAACACTGCTGGACTGAGAATCGGATCACCAAGGACTCATGCGAAGAATGCCACTTACACCCTGGGTGGCTCGTTCGTGGAAGGAAGAACTAGCGCCACGGGGGCGTCCCACAGCGGCTTGTGGAACGCAACGAGGAGATCGAGCAACCGCCCTTGAAGCCCACCGTTAGCTACGGAGCTAAGTGGCACGACGTCCTCGAGCTGTTGCAACTGATTGACTGGCAAGTAGCTGACACGTTCGCGATCGTCGACACCGGGAGACCGAGATCGGAATGGTGACCGCCCTCCCACGACGTCGATAGGCTCGCCTCATGTCGCCGTCATCGACACCGTCTATCTCTCCGGTCGCGGGAGTAGCTATCAACTGGGACACCTTCCTGCCGGACCTCATAGTGGGTCTGTTTACCGGTCTCGTCGTGGGTGTGATCCTTGCGCTCCTGCAATCTCACGCCGCGCGAAAACGGGAGCGACGGGAAATCGAGCTGCGTTGGGAGGCGCTGCGGCCTCGGGTGGCGGCTCAACTTCTTGACCCCTGGGACCGTCGAGTCATGGGTCCAACGCTCGAAGAGTTCGCGAGCCGGACGGATGCACTGCGGGAGCTTATCGAGGACATCCCGCTAGGTAGCTGGGCCGAGATCCTGAAGAGCGACGAGTTGCGCAATCTCCACGAGTTCTTGAAAGCGTCAACTGAGTTGCACGGCGCGGCGCGTAAGTTCGACGGGTTTCTGCTGGACACCATCGCGCATCATCTAGTGGAGAATCCGTCGGCGGCAAATCTGTCTAGCTGGATGAACGCACATGAGGATGCCCGCCTGGTGGCACCGTTCGCCACCCAGGCGCTTTTCGCTCATTTTTCGTTTCCCTACGGAAGCGGTCAGTTCCGAGACATGCTGTACGACAGTCCCATCGTGCAGAAAGTGGTCGACAGTCCGCCAGTCACCTATACGGAGGTCTTGGCCATGCTCGAACGGGCTGAGGAGCATTACGCCGCCTGCACCGTGATCGTCGACGCCGAGATGACGCGCTTCTGGTACCACTAGCCAGCGAGGACCTCGCCGGCGAGCTTGCCTATCTTCCGCTCCAACTTCGTCTGCAGCGCCGTTGCATCGCCCGCGTCGCGGCGCAGTGCAGCGATCTCCTCCTCGAGACTCTGCTGCGTCTCCATCTCTGACTCACTCCGGTCATCCGCGATCAGGCAGAGAAGCCGGTCGAGACACCCTTGCCACGAGCGCCAAGAGGCAGGCGCTCGTCGGCGGCGTACCGGCAGCAGTCCGGCCCCGAACGCGGCTACGGTTTAGGCGGGTGAGGTCGCGCCGTCTTTGTCGGGGGCTCTGGATAGCATGGCAACAGACTCAACCGACTGAAAACACATAGCTCTACGCAAGAGAGCCTTACTCAGGAGAAGAAGAATGCCCAAGTGGCTCTTTGTTACGTTGCTGATCGCGTTGCCGTTGCTTCTCGGAGCGATTCACCCGATCCTCTTCGTTCTCGCCCTCGCCGGAGTCTTGATCGCGAATCCAATGATCTGGAAGTACCGGAAGAACAAGTACTTCAACGGTGAAGAGTTCCACGGGCTCCGCGCTCAAATTGCCTCGGTTGTTGCCGAGCACAACGAGGTCGTGAACTACGTCGCGGAAATTCGCGGCCAGGGCGCGTTCGAGCTGGGCGCGTCATCCACCGGTCAGTACGCACACCTCGCGAACTTCGAGAACACGTCTAACTGGAACTACCAGCGCGACCGCAACGTGGCCGAGTACGCGCCTCACGTCCACAATGCATCCCTGCAGGTCGTGCGAAACGCAAGCATGGATCCGATCAAGTACCTGATGAAGTACTTCCAGATCAAGGCGAACCAGGAGACGCTTGTCGACGTGCAGCGAGTAGCCGAGGACATCTCGCGGCTGGAAGAGGCCGTCGCCAACGTACAGCGCCGTGAAGCCGAGATTGTCACGATGATCAACCCGCCCGCGTTCATCCTTCAGCGATACGCGGACGAATTCTGGAGCCTCGTCGGTGTGCACCTCTCGCCGATCACTGTGCCCTACCCGAAGTACAAGTTCCAGTACGTCTCCGCCGGCGGCAACAGCGGCCAGACGGTCAACATCGAGCTGAACACCCCGACTCTAGATGCGCTTTCGGAGACGCTAGTTCAGAAGATTCGCTGGGCGAAGTCGGCTGCCGGTCAGCGCGCGCTCATGACAGCCCGCCTGCGTGGGTGGATCAAGGATCGCGACCGCCACACCTGCCAGAATCCCGCGTGTGGGGTCTCTGTCGCTGTCGAGCCGAACCTGCTGCTCGAAGTCGATCACATCGTGCCAGTCTCCAAGGGCGGTCTCAGCGAGCCCGACAACCTCCAGACGCTGTGCTGGCGCTGCAACCGCACCAAGGGCGCAAGGATGCCCGCGTAGCATCGCCTCCCGCACCCTGGCTCGGCCTGACAGAGAGACTTCCCCCGTCAGACGCCCAGCGTAGGCAGCTTCCGCTGCCCGGGCAGAGCGACCCGCACTCGGGCTATGGCGTTCTACTGGATGGCACGCCCGGGAGCTGACCACGCACGTTGACGTTGTCGACGGCGCGCTGGCCTCATACCAACGTTCAACCCTGCTGCACTGGAGAACCGTGACGAAGGCAACGATCACCCGCATCCGCAAAGTCCACGACTATCGCGTCTTTCAGCGCTGGACCGATGACCGGCGGGCGAATAACTTCGCCCGGGTCAATCTGCTCTATGGAACTAACGGCAGCGGGAAGAGCACTCTCGCTAGTCTTCTGCGATCCTGCGCAGCATCAGATGCCGCGGCTGCACGGGCTCAGCTCGAGCTCGCAGCGTCCATCGACGGCATCGAAAGCACGGTGACGCATACGACCGAGGGGTTCTGGAGCCGCGTTCAGGTTTTCAACGCGGAGTATGTCCGTGAGAACCTGCGGTTCGATGACAGCCAGGGCCCGCGCTCCGACAGCCTCCTTACGCTGGGCAAGGCGAACGTCGACGCGGAGCTCGAGCTGGCTGAAGTGGAGCGCCGCAGAGCCGAGATCGAGCCCAAGGCCGCTGAAGCACGAGCTGCTACTACGACCGCCGAAGCGGAGGTCGAACGACGCATGACAGAGGTCGCCGGACATATTGTCGACGACCTACGCAGTTCCCCCGTCGCCACCTATCGCGGAACGAACACCTATACCCGCAGAAACGTACGCAACCTGCTGGTTGGAGACCGGACAGTCTTCGACTCAGCATCAACTGACGTCGCGGCCGACAGAGGACTAGCCACATCGAGCGCACCCCGCTCGTACACAGCACTTTTCGGAGGAAGTCTGACGAGCATCGACAAGATCCTTCGAGAGTCAGAAGCGCTTCTGAAAGCTGACGTCACATCGCGACCTCTCGATCAGCTCGCCGAGAATGCCACCGGAGCCGAGTGGGTTCAGCGCGGCCTGCGACTTCATGAACACGAAACTGAATGCCTGTTTTGCGGCAACGAGATCTCACCGGAGCGTCGAGCCGCCCTCGCGGCTCACTTCGATCGGTCTGTGACGGACCTGCAAGCCCGCATCGACACCCAGCTTGCTCACTTGAAGGAATGCAGGCAGAGCGCGACCAAACTCGCGGACAGCATGCCTCGCGACGGCGATCTTTACCCCGACCTGGCGGGAGCATTGCGGACGGCGCGGAGCGAGGTCCAAGACCAGGTCGACCGCTACCAGCGGATCATCTCCGAGGTTGAGGGCCTTCTCAGCGCCAAGAGATCGAACCCTTTTGCCGTTCCAGAACAGGATCTCACTACGACAGACACGCTGGCCGAGATTTCCAGCCCCGGACCTGGAAGTACCGGCGCTTCCTTACCGCTTCGACCTACGCTGGCATTTGGGGCAGAAATGGCTCGAGCGGTTCATGAATTTCTCTCGCACAATCGGAGTGCCGCATCTCGGACAAGGTAAGCCAGTCCTGCCATATGAACGCAGTTCCCTGGCAAAATACCCCGCCTGCCCGTTGACGTTCACGTACTGCGCGTCGAAGCTCGTCCCGCCCTCGGCGAGAGCCTTCTCGAGCACGAGGCGCACCTCTCCGAGCAGCCTGCGCAGCGCCTGTGCCGAGAGCGCCCGCCCCTCGGTCTCCGGGTGGATGCGGGCGGCCCAGAGCGATTCGTCGGCATAGATGTTGCCGATCCCGCTGATCAGATTCTGGTCGAGCAGGATGCGCTTGATCGCGCTCGACCGCCGCCGGACGGCGGCGATGAATGACGCATCATCGAAAGCCGGATCAAGCGCATCTCGCGCGATGTGCGCCACCTGCGACGGCACCAGCGCCAGGTCGCTGCCCAGTCCCCCGGGACTCGAATCCGGCGTGTCGAACAGGTCGTCGACCGCCAGGGACCCGAAAGTACGCTGGTCCGAGAAGACGACGGCCAGCCGGCCGTGTGCCGGATGCTCGATGTGCAGCCGCACGCGTTCATGCCGCTCCGGCACGGCATCGGGCGTGCGCAGCAGCATCTGCCCGCTCATGCCGAGATGCGCGACCAGCGCCCGGCGGCGATCTGCCAGCGGCAGCCAGAGGAACTTGCCGCGACGCACTGCGGCGATGACGTTGGTGCCCTCGAGCTGCGCGACGAAATCAGCAGCGCCGGGTGCGTGGCGCGTCAGCGCGCGCTCGTCGAGCACCGAGACCGAGGTCACGGTGGCGCCGACAACCGCAGGCGCGAGGCCCGCACGGACGACCTCGACCTCAGGCAGTTCAGGCATCGACGTGCTCAGGCGCGGTCGCTGAGCAGCCGCCAGGCGCTCAGCGCGGCAGCCATCTCAGCCGTCTTCTTGCTGGTGCCCTCGCCGGTCTGTGCGAGTTCACCGACCAGCACCGTCGCGGTGAAGCGGCGATCGTGGTCGGGGCCCGTCGCCTTCACCGAGTAGCTCGGCGGCGTGGCACCCAGTCGAGCCGCGAGCTCTTGAAGACTCGTCTTCGGATCCATCGCCGCGCCGTAGCGCTCGGGGTCGGCGAGAAGCGGTTCGGTGAGGCGCAGCACGAGAGCCGTGGCCTCATCGGGGCCGGCCGAGATGTACGTCGCCCCGATGACCGCCTCCATGGTGTCGGCGAGGATCGAATCCTTGTCGCGGCCGCCGGTCTGCTCTTCGCCCCGGCCGAGCAGAAGGTGCTCACCCAGGCCGATGCCACGCGCGACCTCCGCGAGAGCCACGGTCGAGACGACGCTCGCGCGACGTTTCGCCAGCTCTCCCTCGTCGAGGTCGGGATGCGTGGTGAAGAGCATCACCGTGACTGCGAGACCCAGCACCGAGTCGCCGAGGAACTCGAGGCGCTCGTTGTGGGGCGAACCGCCGTGCTCGTACGCGTAGGAACGGTGTGTGAGGGCACGCGTGAGGAGCTGGGGGTCGATGTCGACCCCCAGCGTCTCATTCAGGGGCGCAGTCCCCCTCGCGACCCCGGTCACGATCTGTCGATCGCGATCAGATGTCAGCGACCTTGCGGCCCTTGTACTCAAGGAACAGCTCGGTGCCCTGCGAGTCGGTGACGACCTTCGCCTGGTGCGGGCGGCTGTAGACGGTCTTGCCGTTCTCGACGGTCTTCACCAGAGCGGTGGGCGTCGCCTTCCACTGCGCGCGGCGCGAGCGGGTGTTCGAACGGGAGACCTTGCGCTTCGGGGGGTTACCGGCCATGACTAGCTCTCTTCTTTCTCGGCGGCGCGGCTCTCTGCCGTGCCGTCCTGGTCTGTGATCTGCTGGAGCGCGCTCCACCGAGGATCGATGGGAGCGGTGCTCTCTGCGCCGGTGCTCGTGGTCAGTCTCTCGCCCGTGTTCGGGTCGAGACCCGGGCAGTCCGGCTGACACACCGGCTGGAAGGGAAGCGACAATACGACCGCATCCCTGACCAGAGTTTCAAGATCCACGTGGTCGTCTTGAACCTCGAAGTCAGTTTCTTCCTCTCCAGGATACGCGAAAAGCTCCTGGAACTCGACTTCGACAGGCGCAGAGATGTCAGTCAGGCATCGTCCGCATACGCCGACGTACTCGGCATCCGCTGTTCCGGACACCAGAATCCCCTCGTGCACGGACTCCAGACGCACGTCGAGGTCGACGATCTCGCCGGCCTCGACCGACACGATCCCCTCTCCCCAGCGCTCGGCCAGAGTGACCTCGAACGTATGCTCGCGCATCTCCCCCGGGCGGCGGGTGATGTCGCGCACGGGCAGGACGAAAGGACCGTTCAGTCGGGATTTCACTCAGCCATGCTACCCGGTGCAGGCTCCGTGCAGGCCGAAGGGCTCAGATGCCGCGTGAACCGGTGTCGAGGAACGCCGCCACCGACGGCGGGACGAACGGCGAGACGTCACCACCGAGTGAAGCGACCTGCCGCACCAGAGAGCTCGACACCAGCGCGTGCGCGGGGTCCGGCAGCAGGAAGACGGTCTCGATGTCGGCGAGGTGCCGGTTCACGATCGCCATGGGCGATTCGTAGGCGACGTCGACCTGCGAACGGATTCCCTTCACCAGCACGCCGGCGTTGACGTCGCGCGCATAGTCGACCAGCAGGCCCATGCTCCAGGACGCGACGATGATGCTGCCGTCCAGATCGGCGTCCGCGATCGACTGCTCGAGCAGGCTGAGGCGCTGCGCGATCGGCAGCATCGCCTCTTTGCCGGGGTTGTGCACGACCAACACGTGGAGCTCGTCGTACAGCCTCGCGGCACGCCGGATGACGTCGAGATGTCCGAGCGTGGGCGGGTCGAAAGAACCAGGGACGACGGCGATCCGGCTGTTCACTTCGACTCGCTCCGCTCGCTCAGCACGACGCACTTCGTCTCGCTCCGCTCGCTCAGCACGATGCACTTCGTCTCGCTCGGTACACGCATAGTCACACTGTAGAGGACGCTGTTCTCAGTTCTTGCTGAGAGCGGCCCTGTCCTCCTCCGTCACCCGGCGCGCGATCGTGTCGCGCAGCCCCGGGTGCTTCTCCAGCGCCGGGTCGTCCGACAGGATCTCCTCCGCGATCTCGCGTGCCCGGCCGATCAGCCCCGAGTCCTTCACGACCCGCAGCAGTCGCAGCGACGACTTCACACCGGACTGCGTCGAGCCCAGCACATCGCCCTCGCCGCGGAGCTCGAGATCGACCTCGGCCAGCGCGAAGCCGTCCAGCGTCGCGGCCACGGCATCCACGCGTTCCCGCGCGACCGTGCCCTCCTCCGCCTCGGTGACGAGCAGGCACAGACCCGGAACGCCGCCGCGGCCGACGCGGCCGCGCAGCTGGTGCAGCTGTGAGACGCCGAACCGGTCGGCGTCGAGGATCACCATGGTCGAGGCGTTCGGCACGTCGACGCCGACCTCGATCACGGTCGTCGCGATCAGCAGATCGATGTCGCCGCGCGCGAACGCCTGCATGATGGCGTCCTTCTCGTCGGAAGGCATCTTGCCGTGCAGCACCGCCCTGCGCGCCTTCGACAGGCCCGGATGCGTGAACAGCGCCTCCTCCAGCTGCACCACGCCCCAGCGCGGCCCCTTCGCCGCGCCCTCGAACAGCGTGCTCCCGGCATCCGCCTCCGCGGAGTCCTTGGTGGTGTCGATCGCCGCACAGACCGCGAACACCTGACGCCCTTGCGCGATCTCCTCGGCCGAGCGCTCCCACACGCGCTGCCACCAGCCGGGATGCTCGGCGAGCGGCGCCACGAACGTCTGTATGCCTGCACGGCCGGCGGGCATCGTGCGGATCACCGAGGTGTCCAGGTCGCCGAACACCGTCATCGCCACGGTGCGCGGGATCGGTGTGGCGGTGAGTACGAGCGCGTGCGGGCTGGACCCCTTCGCGCGCAGCGTCTCGCGCTGCTCGACGCCGAACCGGTGCTGCTCGTCGACGACGACGAGGCCGAGGTCGGCGAAGGTCGTCTTCTCGGACAGCAGCGCGTGCGTGCCGACCACGATGAGCGCCTGACCGGATGCCACGCGAAGCGCCGCCTTGCGCCGCAGCGGCGCGGACATCTGCCCGGTCAGAAGCGTCGGCATGAGCAGCGGGGCGAGCTCAGGGCCCAGCATCTTCGTGATCGAGCGCAGATGCTGCCCCGCGAGAACCTCGGTCGGCGCGATCAGCGCCGCCTGTCCCCCGGACTCCGCGACCTGCAGCATCGCACGCAAGGCGACGAGCGTCTTGCCCGAGCCGACCTCGCCCTGCACCAGCCGGTTCATCGGCCACTGCGCGACCAGATCCTGCTGGATCGATGCCCCTACCTCCTGCTGGTCGAGCGTGAGCGTGAACGGAAGATTCGCATCGAACCGCTCCAGCAGCCCACCCGGCTGCGCCGGACGCGGCGTGGCTCTGAGCTCGCGCACCGCGGCGCGCTGCTGCAGCAGCGCCGTCTGCAGAGTCAGCGCCTCATGCATCCGCAGCGTGCGCACTGCGGGATCGATGTCGTTGCGCGTGGGCGGCCGGTGCACGTTCTCGAGCGCGGTGCGCGCGTCGAGAAGCCCCTCCGTCGCACGCAGGTTCTCCGGCAGCGGATCGGGGATCGGCCCGAGATCGTTCAGCACCCGGCCGACGAGGTCGGCGATCTTCATGCTCGCCATCGAAGCGGTGGCGGGATAGATCGGGATCGGCACGGTGACGCTGGTGTCGGCGTGCTGGCGCGCCTCGAGCTCGTCGTCGAACATCTGGTACTCGGGATGCGAGAACTGCAGGCTGTCGCGGTACTCGGCGACCTTGCCGGAGAACACTCCGCGGCGGCCGACCCGCAGCTCGTTCTGCCGCCACTCGAGCTGCCCCGGCCCTTTGCCGAAGAAGGTCAGCGACATCCGCCCGATGCCGTCGCCGATCGTCACCTCGAGCATCGCTCCCTGCCGGTTGCGCATCCGCCGGATGCCGGTGGACAGCACCTCGGCGACGATCGTGACCGTCTCGCCGATCGGCAGGTCCAGGATCGGCGTGAGCTCGCCACGGTCGGCGTACCGGCGCGGATAGTGCGCCACGAGGTCGCCGACCGTCTTCAGCCCGAACGCCTTGTCGAGGGCCTTCGCGGTCGCGCTGCCGACAGCGACGTCGAGGGGCGTTTCCAGCGTGGACGGCATGCTCACGAGTCTAGAGAAGGGCTGCGACGTCACGTGTCGTATCGTGAACGGGTGACGAGGATCATCGCCGGGGCCGCCCGAGGTCTGCGACTGGACGTCCCGACCGCGGGGACGAGGCCCACCAGCGACCGCGTACGCGAGTCGCTGTTCGGCTCACTGGAGTCGATGGACGTCATCGACGGAGCACGCGTTCTCGACCTGTACGCAGGCAGCGGCGCCCTGGGCCTCGAGGCCTGGAGCCGCGGCGCGGCATCCGTCGACCTGGTCGAGAAGTCCCACGCGGCTGCCGGGATCGTCCGGCGCAACATCGCAACAGTCGCGAAGGCGCTCGGCGCACGTCCCACGGACGCCAGAGTGCACCAGAGCGCCGTGCACGGCTACCTGCAGCACGCTGCCGGGCCGTTCGACCTCGTGTTCACCGACCCGCCGTACGACCTGGACGACGCGTCCATGACTGCGGATCTGGCCGCGCTCACGCCGCTGCTCCCCCCCGACGCGATCGTCGTGATCGAACGCGCCAAGCGCTCCTCAGCGCCGGAACTGGATGGTGCGGGGCTCCGCCTCGTGCGCGAGAAGACCTACGGCGACACCCGGGTGTGGTGGGCGGAGCCGGCTCAGCTCGACTGAGAGGCGGGACGCGATCCGGCGCGCGCCATGACTCTGCTCACGCGGCGCGAATACGCGCAGCGCTGGCGAAGAAGCGGCGTGCGAGCTCACCGCCCAGCAGGAGAGGACAGCGCGAGCGGGGAACGGCAGCTGGTGGGCTGAGCCGGCTCAGCCGGCAGCCGCATCCCAGTCCCGATAGGGGTCCCAGCCGAGCGCGCCGACCGGCTCACCGTCACAGAGCACCGGATGCTCGGCACGGGCCAGCACCGTGCCGATCGCGCGGAAGCCCGGAGGAAGCGCGTCACCGCGGAACGTCGCGAGCAGCGCGTGGTCCTCTCCCCCGGCCAGCGCGCGGTCGGGGTGCGGGCCGAGGCTCGCGCGGTCCAGGGCGATCGTCACGTCCGAGGCATCCGCCATCCTGCCCGCGTCGAGGGCGAGCCCGTCCGAGACGTCCATCATCGCCGTGGCGCCTGCCAGGGCTGCGACGGGGCCGAGGCCGATCGGCGGGGCCGGCCGCAGCTGCGCGGCGACCGCCGAGCGCTCCTCGGCACTCAGCGCCGAGGCATCCACGGGGATCGGCGTCTCGCCGTCACGGAACCTTCCGAAGAGCACGCCGAGCCCCTGTGCGGCCAGCCCCATCTCGCCGGCGATCGCGACGACGTCTCCGGGGCGTGCACCCGAACGCGTGACCGCACGCACACTGCCCAGGTCGCCGAGAGCGGTGACGGCGATGGTGAGCACGTCGGACACCGTCAGATCGCCGCCGACGACAGCACAGCCGGGCGCGAGCGCGTCGCAGGCGGCTCGGAAGCCGTCCGCAAGATGCTCGACGAACGAGAGCCGCAGGTCCCGCGGAACGGCCAGCGCGACCAGCAGCGCCGTCGGCGTCGCACCCATCGCGGCGACATCCGCCAGGTTGACGGCCGCAGCTTTCCAGCCCAGATCGAAGCCGCTAGACCAGGCGAGCCGGAAGTCCGGCCCGTGCACGAGCGTGTCGGTCGTCGCGACCACCGCGCCGGAGGCGGCGGCGATCACCGCCGCGTCATCACCGGGACCGATGATCGTCGCAGCCGCGGGGTTCGTGCGGGAAAGGATGCTGCGGAGAATGGTGCCCTCCGAGACATCTCCCAGGCGCGGATCTTCGGAGGCGTGACGAGCGGGCATGAACTCAAAGGTAGCCTGGAAGCATGCCCTTCCGCCGTCTCGCCGCTGCCGTCTGCGTGCTCACGGCACTCGCCCTCAGCGGATGCTCGTCGACCGTGTCGATGACCCCCGCGAAGGATGCGAACAACCCGCTCTGCGCCGAGGTGACGGTTCGTCTGCCCGACGCCGTCGCCGGTCAGGACCGTCGCTGGACCGACGCCCAGGCCACCGGCGCCTGGGGCGATCCGACCACCGTGCTGCTCTCCTGCGGCGTGGCCGTTCCCGGACCCACCGCCGAACTGCAGTGCGTCACGCTCGAAGGGATCGACTGGCTGGTCGACCCCAAGCAGGAACCGTGGATGCGCATGACCACCTACGGGCGCGAACCCGCCGTGCAGGTGTTCGTCGACACCACCAAGGTGAGCGCCGACGCAGTGCTCTCGAACACCGGCATCGTCAGCGGTGTGCAATCCATCCCGAAGAAGAGCGAGTGCATCGCACCCGACGCCGAGCCGAAGGGCTTCGTCGAGTAACCCTTCGGCTCGGCGCTGCTCTCCTCGCTCAGGAGCCGGATTTCAGCGCTCGAGGCCTTTCTCGATGAGCTCCGTGATCAGCTCTCCGTAAGTGAGCCCGGATGCGATCCAGCACTTCGGGAACATCGAGATCGGCGTGAACCCGGGCATCGTGTTCAGCTCGTTCACCACGAGCTCACCGGCCGGGGTGACGAAGAAGTCCACGCGGGCGAGGCCCTTGCCGTCCACTGCCTCGAAGGCCCGAACGGCCGTGTCGCGCAGTCGGTCGATCAGGTCGGCGTCCACGTCGGCCGGGCAGACGATCTCGACGCCGTCTCCGCCGAGGTACTTGCCCTCGAAATCGTAGAAGCTGCGCGAGGTCAGCACCACCTCACCGGGCAGGGATGCCCGCGCGCGAGCGCCCTGGCGGCCGGCCAGCACGCCGACCTCGATCTCACGGCCTTCGACGCGCGACTCGATGAGCACTTTGGCGTCTTCGGCGAACGCGATCCGCAGCGCCTCATCGAGGCCCTCGCCGTCGTCGACGCGCGAGACGCCGACGCTCGAACCGGCGCTGGCGGGCTTGACGAACACCACGGAGCCGAGGTCGGCGATCGCCGAGCGGATGCTCTCCTGGTCGCTCTCCCACTGCGCGCTGCGCACGGTGATCCCGGGCGAGACCGCGATGCCGGCGGCCCGCAGGGCGAGCTTCGTGTAGTGCTTGTCCAGGCTCACTGCGGAGTCGAGGATGCCGCATCCGGCATAAGGCACCTCGAGGACGTCGAAGAAGCCCTGGATCGCGCCGTCCTCGCCGTGCAGGCCGTGCAGCAGCGGAAGCACCACGTCGATCGGTCCGAGATCGTCCACGGAGCCGTCGGCACGCGCCACTCGCAACGAGCGGTCACCATCCGGCTCCGGCCAGCGCACCCTGGTGCCGTTGTCGACCACCTCGGGCAGCTTCGCGGCATCCAGCTGGAACTTCGCCGGGTCGTCGTCCTCGAGGACGAAGGCCCCGTCGCGGGTGATCCCGACGGGAATCACCAGGTAGCGCTCACGATCGATCGCCGCCAGCACCCCGCCCGCCGTGGCGGAACTGATCGAATGCTCGCTGGAACGCCCGCCGAAGAGCACCGCCACCGTCTGCTTGTCCATGTTCGGTCCTCTCCCCCTGCGGGGTGTCGTCGTCCGTCGTCAGGTGGGGTGCGATGTCGCGGGGATCCATCTTCCCGTCCAGCACCATCTTCACCTGCTCGACGATGGGCATGTGCACCTCGGCCTCGTGGGCGAGCTGCAGCACGGGGGCGACCGAGGCCAGGCCCTCGGCGGTCTGGTTCATCTGCTTGACCACGTCCTGGAACTTGTACCCCTGGCCGAGCAGTCGGCCGGCCGTGTTGTTGCGGCTCAGCGGGGACTGGCAGGTCGCGATCAGGTCGCCGAGACCGGCGAGACCCTGCAGCGTGCTGGGCTGCGCCCCGTTCGCGACCGCGAAGTCGGTCATCTCGACCAGGCCGCGCGTGATGATCGACGCCTTCGTGTTCTCGCCGTAGCCGACGCCGTCCACGATGCCGATCGCCACGGCGATGAGGTTCTTCAGCACGCCGCCGAACTCCGTGCCGATCACATCGGTGTTCACGAAGGACCGGAAGTACCGGTTGCGCGCCGTGCGCGCGACCATGTCGGCGGTCTCCTCGCTGAGCGACGCGATCACCGCGGCGGTGGGCTGCTCACGGGCGATCTCGAGGGCGAGGTTCGGGCCTGATGCCACGGCGATCCGTGTGGGGTCGCAGCGAAGCTCCTGCTCGATCACCTGGCTCATCCGCAGGCTGGTCGAGCGCTCGACGCCCTTCATCAGGCTGATCAAGGGCATCTCCGTGCCCTCGAGCAGCGGGCGGAGCTCTTTCAGATTCTCGCGCAGAGTCTGGCTCGGCACCGACAGGTACACCTGCTCGGCGCCGTCCAGCGCCTTGGCGAGATCGGGAGTCGCATCCATCGTGCGCGGCAGATTGATGCCGGGCAGGTACTTGGAGTTGCGTTTGGCCTCGGCGATCTCGAGCGCGAGCTCGGGGCGCCGGGCCCACATGGTGACCTGGGCACCGCCGTCGGCGAGGATCTTTCCGAACGTCGTGCCCCAGCTGCCGGCGCCGATCACAGCGACGCGAGGGCCCGCCTGATTGCGCTTAGGAGTCAAGGCGACCGGTCTCCTTCTGGCCGTGATCAGCCGGGTTCCACCGCTCGGCGGGTGCCTTCTCGCCACGGAGCTCCTCGAGCAGCGCGGCGATCGCGTCCATCAGCCGACGGGTCGCCTCAGTGAGCGCCGCCTGCTCGCCGGCGCGGTCGCGCAGATCCGACAGGTCGACCGGATCACCGATGATGATCTGCACGCGCTTGCGGGGCGGCCAGAAGCTGATCTTCTTGCCGTACCGCGGCATGATCTCCTGGGCACCCCAGTGCGCCATCGGGATCAGCGGGATGTCGCCCGCCAGCGCGAGCCGCACGGCTCCGGTCTTGCCGCGCATGGGCCACAGTTCGGGATCACGTGTCAGCGTGCCCTCGGGGTAGACGATCACACCGCGACCGTGCTCGACGAGCTCCTTCGACTGCAGCATCGTCTGCTTCGCGGCGGAGGCCGACGAGGCGCGCGCGACCGGGACCATGCCGGTGTTCTTGAGCACCCACCCCACAACCGGCACACGGAACAGGCTCTCCTTGGCCATGAACCGCGGCAGACGATGCAGCCGCCACACCGCGAGCGCGACGACGATCGGATCGAACTCGGTGTAGTGGTTCGGCGCGAGCACGAATGCCCCCTCACGGGGCAGCTTCTCCCGGCCGATGTAGGTCAGCTTCGCAAGGTACGACGCGATGGGAACGACGACCGCGGCCAGCGGCCAGAACAGGCTCGGCCTGCCCTTCTCAGAGGCAGCCATCAGCTCACCGGATGACGTCGAAGTCCGCACCCAGAGCGGTGAGCTTGTCGAGGAACTTCTCGTAGCCGCGGCTGAGGATGTCGACACCGGAGACGCGGGACTCGCCCTGCGCGGTGAGCGCCGCGATCACGTGGCTGTAGCCACCGCGCAGATCGGGCACGACGATGTCGGCACCGTGCAGCGGGGTCGGTCCGGTGATCACCGCGGCCTGCTCGAGCTCGCGACGCGCGACGCGGCGCGGGCCGTCCTGCAGACCGTGCGGGTGCACCACGATGTCGGCGCCCATCTTGACGAGGGCGTCGGTGAAGCCCATCCGGTTCTCGTACACGGTCTCGTGCACGATCGAGCGGCCCTTCGCCTGGGTCAGGGCGACCACGAGGGGCTGCTGCCAGTCGGTCATGAAGCCGGGGTGCACGTCGGTCTCGACGACGACGGGCTTGAGCTCGCCGTCACGGCGGAACAGGATGCCGTCCTCCTGGATGTCGAACCAGCCGCCAGCCTTGCGGAAGACGTTGAGGAACGTCAGCATCTCCTGCTGACGGGCACCGCCGACGAAGATCTCGCCGTCGGTGGCCAGCGCCGCGCTCGCCCACGATGCCGCTTCGTTGCGATCGAAGATCGACCGGTGGTCGTAGCCGCGCAGCGTGTCGACGCCCTCGATGAAGATGACCCTGTTGGGCTCGTACGAGATGATCGCGCCCATCTTCTGCAGCACCGCGATGAGATCCATGATCTCGGGCTCGATGGCCGCATTGCGCAGCTCGGTCGTGCCCTTCGCCCGCACCGCGGTCAGCAGCACCTGCTCGGTCGCGCCGACGCTCGGGTACGGCAGGTGGATGCTGGCGCCGCGCAGCCCCTCCGGAGCGGAGAGACGGATGCCGCTGGGCAGCTTCTCCACGACGGCTCCGAACTTGCGCAGAGCGTCGAGATGGAAGTCGATCGGACGGTCGCCGATGCGACATCCGCCCAGGTCGGGGATGAACGCCTGGCCGAGCCGGTGCAGCAGCGGGCCGCAGAACAGGATCGGGATGCGGGAGGCACCGGCGTGCGCGTCGATCTCCTCCATGTGCGCCGACTCGACACCACTCGGGTCGAAGGTGAGCGCGCCGGGCTCGTCGCCCGCCTCGACGCGGACGCCGTGCACCTCGAGCAGCGAGCGGACCACGGCCACGTCGCTGAGGTCCGGGACGTCCCGCAGCGTGCTGGGCGTCTCGCCGAGGAGAGTGGCGACCATCGCCTTGGTGGCGAGGTTCTTCGCGCCCTTCACATCCACCCGGCCCCGCAGGGGTCGACCCCCGCGGATCGCGAGTTCGGATACGGTCACGTTCGTTCCTTCTCCTACGGCTACGCGCACGGGTGTCGACATTCGGGCCTCATCCTTCTTCGTTAGGAACGCGGGGCTTGTGGCCCCGGCCCACGGACCTCCCGGCGTCAGCGGACGGGGAGCGTGCGTGGCCGCCACGATTCGCGGCGGGCCTCGAACTGAGCGATCTTGTCTTCGTTGCGCAGCGTGAGCCCGATGTCATCGAGCCCTTCGAGGAGCCGCCATCTAGTGTAATCGTCGATCCCGATGGCGGTCTGGAAGTCGCCGATCGTGGCGGTTCGCGCCTCGAGGTCGACCGTGATCTCACGGCCGGGGTCCTCGTCGATCAGCGCCCAGATCCGCTCGATGTCGGCCTCGTCGACGGTCGCGGCGAGCAGGCCCTGCTTGCCGGAGTTGCCGCGGAAGATGTCGGCGAAACGCGGACTCAGCACGACCTTGAAGCCGTAGTCGCGCAGTGCCCACACGGCGTGCTCACGGCTGGAGCCGGTGCCGAAATCGGGGCCGGCGACGAGCACCGACGCCTTCTGGAACGGCTCCTGGTTGAGCACGAACTCCGGGTCCTGCCGCCAGGCGTGGAACAGCGCGTCGTCGAAGCCCGTCTTGGTGACTCGCTTCAGGAAGACGGCCGGGATGATCTGGTCGGTGTCGACGTTGGAGCGCTTCAGGGGCGCGGCGACACCGGTGTGCGTGGTGAACTTCTCCATGATTCAGACCTCCAGGGCTTCCAGGTCGCTCGGGCTCGACAGCGTGCCGCGGATCGCGGTGGCGGCGGCCACCAGGGGCGACACCAGGTGGGTGCGACCGCCCTTGCCCTGCCTGCCCTCGAAGTTGCGGTTGGACGTCGACGCACAGCGCTCACCGGGGGCGAGCTGATCGGGATTCATGCCCAGGCACATCGAGCAGCCGGCGAAGCGCCACTCGGCGCCGAAGTCCTCGACGATCCGGTCGATGCCCTCGGCCTCGGCCTCGAGGCGCACACGGGCCGAGCCGGGCACGACCATGACACGCACGCCGTCGGCCTTCTTCTTGCCCTTGATGACCGAGGCGAACGCACGCAGATCCTCGATGCGACTGTTGGTGCACGAACCCATGAACACCGCATCCACCTGCACGTCCTTCAGCGGAGTGCCGGGCTTGAGGTCCATGTACTCCAGCGCGCGCTCGGCGGCGGCGCGGGCGTTCGGGTCGGCGATCTCGGCCGGGTCGGGAACGGCAGACGACAGCGAGCTGCCCTGGCCGGGGTTGGTGCCCCAGGTGACGAACGGCTCGAGTTCGTTCGCATCGATGAACACCTCTGCGTCGAACTCGGCGCCGTCATCGGTCGGCAGAGTGCGCCAGTACGCGACGGCGTCGTCCCAGTCCTGCCCCTCGGGGGCGTGCGGGCGGCCCTTGACGTACTCGAACGTGGTCTCGTCCGGTGCGACCATGCCCGCGCGGGCACCGGCCTCGATCGACATGTTGCAGATCGTCATGCGGCCCTCCATAGAGAGCGCGCGGATGGCGCTGCCGCGGTACTCGAGCACATAGCCCTGTCCGCCGCCGGTGCCGATCTTGGCGATCACGGCGAGGATGATGTCCTTCGCGGTGACGCCGGGGCGCAGCGTGCCCTCGACGTTGATCGCCATCGTCTTGAACGGCTTCAGCGGCAGCGTCTGCGTGGCCATGACGTGCTCGACCTCGCTGGTGCCGATGCCGAAGGCCATCGCCCCGAACGCACCGTGCGTCGAGGTGTGCGAGTCACCGCAGACCACGGTGATCCCGGGCATCGTCAGTCCCAGCTGCGGGCCCACCACGTGCACGATGCCCTGCTCGGCGTCGCCCAGCGAGTGCAGCCGCACGCCGAACTCCTCGGCGTTGCGCCGCAGGGTCTCGATCTGGGTGCGGCTGGTGAGGTCGGCGATCGGCTTGTCGATCGCGAGGGTCGGGGTGTTGTGGTCTTCCGTCGCGATGGTCAGGTCGAGCCGGCGCAACGGGCGCCCCTCGGCGCGCAGGCCGTCGAAGGCCTGCGGGCTGGTGACCTCGTGCACCAGGTGCAGGTCGATGTAGATGAGGTCGGGCTCGCCGTTCTCGCCCTTGACGACGAGGTGGTCGTCCCAGACCTTCTCGGCCAGGGTGCGGGGGCGGGCGGATGCGTCTGTCATGCGATTCTCCACTGGATTCAGATGCGGCCGTGTCCTGTGAAAGACAGGGCGAGACTCCGCGGCGAGAGAGGCCTAGATCGAGGTCTCGCCGCGGCTGCTAAGGAGAAGCTGCACCGCCTGCATGCGGGTCAGTCTACATGCGCAGCATCCGCCCGACGCCGCCGGTGTCACTGTGTGACGGCCGCTTCGCGCTTGTCGCGGGCGGCGGCGATGAGGCTGGCCACGGTCGCCACGGTCATCGAGACCAGGATGACGCCGAGCGACATCCAGGTGCTGATGTCGGGAGCCCACTCGATCGGCTTGCCGCCGTTGATGAACGGCAGGGAGTTCTCGTGCATGGCATGCAGGATCAGCTTCACGCCGATGAAGCCGAGGATCACGGCGATGCCGTAGTGCAGGTAGCGCAGCTTGTCGAGCAGGTCGCCGAGCAGGAAGTAGAGCTGACGCAGCCCCATCAGGGCGAAGATGTTCGCGGTGAAGACGATGAAGCCGTTCGAGGTGATCGAGAAGATCGCCGGGATCGAGTCGATCGCGAACATCAGGTCGGTCACGCCGATGACGACGAAGACGAGCACCATCGGGGTGAACATGCGCTTGCCGTCGACCTCGGTGCGCAGTTTGTTGTCGTCGTAGTGATCGCTGATGTCGACGAAGCGGCGCACCAGGCGCACCATGAAGCCCTCACGCTTCACGTCGTCATCGTGGTCGCCCTCGGGCATGGCCTGCTTGATGGCGGTGTAGATCAGGTACGCGCCGAACAGGTAGAAGACCGGCGCGAAGTTCTCGATGACCGCGACGCCCAGCATGATGAAGATGCCGCGCAGCACCAGCGCGATGATGATGCCGACCATCAGCACCTGCTGCTGCAGGCGCCTCGGCACGGCGAACTGGGCCATGATCAGCACGAAGACGAACAGGTTGTCGATGGACAGGCTGTACTCCAGCGCCCATCCGGTGACGAAGTGCGCCGCAGTCTCGCCGTCGGAGACGATCCAGAGCAGCCCCGCGAAGGCCAGCGCGAGGGTGACGTAGAAGACCACCCAGAGCGTCGACTCCTTGGTGCTGGGGATGTGCGGACGCAGCCGCACCAGCAGGAGGTCGCCGATGAGGATGAGGACGAGGACCACCATGGCGGTGATCTCGAACCAGACGGGGATGAAGTCCACGGACAGGACGCCTTTCGAGAGGGTTCGGTGAAGACCGAAAGTCTCTCCCCCGCATTCTCATGCGGTGCGGGCCCGGAGCAGCGATGGCGATGCTCGTGATGACGGACGCGCGGTGGACGGGATACTCCCTCTCGCGGAGTCAATACTACCGGACGCCCGACTGCTCCGAGGCCAGGCGGCTTCCGCGACTTCCTTGATTTTCCGGGGTATACAAGAAGTCTTGTGAGATTCGCCGATCGCGCTTACGTTTACCTGCGTGGAACAGATCGACGTCATCACCGCCATCTCGCACCCGCTGCGGCGGCGCATCATCGACCGCCTGCTGCTGCACGGCCCCACTCAGGTCGGCACCTTCGCGCGCGCCTTCGACGTCCAGGTCGGCAGCATCAGTCACCATCTGCGGATGCTGCAGAAGGCCGGCGTCGTTGAGCAGGTCGACGACCCGTCCGGCGACAGGCGCACCAGCTGGTGGCAGCTGAGCCGGCGGTCCTTCTCGTGGTCCGCGGAGGACTTCGACTCGCCGTCGGAGGCGCTGCTGGCGCGCGAGGCGCAGCGTGCGAATCTGCGCAACCAGCTCGATCGGCTGAAGCGCTGGTACCGCGACACCGCTGACAGCGACTGGACGGGCTTCAACACCGACACGCTCGCCTGGGCCACGCAGGAGGAGCTGCTTGACCTTCAGGAGAGGCTGCTGCACATGCTGGACGACTGGAAATCGGGCATCGACAGGCAGGACGGGCAGGAGCGGGCGCCGATCTACTTCTTCGCCCACGGCTTCCCGACGGAGGTATGACATGACCACTGCGGCTGAACCCACGATGCTGCGCACTCCGCCGGCATTCGCCCGCGATCGGATGGTGCAGGCCTGGCTGGTCATCAAGGCGCTCTCGGATGCCGGCGATGCGATCTTCACGATCGCCTTCGCCTGGACCGCGGTGCAGATCGCCTCCCCGGCGGTCGCCGGCCTCGTCGTCGCCGCGGGCACCATCCCGCGCGCGGTGGTGCTCCTGATCGGCGGCGCCTACGCGGACAGGGCGGATGCCAGGCGGCTCATGATCCTGTTCAACGCATTGCGCGTGGTCGTGCTGGTCACAGTGGCCGTCTGGTGCCTCGCCGCACAGCCGACGGTCGCCCTGCTGCTGATCGCGAGCATCGCCTTCGGACTGTGCGACGCGTTCTTCGAGCCCGCGGCGGGAACCATGCCCCGTCAACTCGTCGCCCCTGCGGATCTGCCGGCCTACGCGGCCCTCAGTCAGACTCTCTCGCGCCTGGGCACGATGGCGGGCTCCGCCGCCGGCGGGTTCCTCGTCGCCGCCTACGGGATCACCGGGAGCGCCGGACTGAACACGCTGACCTACGTCGTCGTGATCGTGTTCATCGTGCTGTGGCTGCGGCCGAGGTTCGCACTCCCCCGGGCGTCCAGAGAGCAGAGCGTGCTGCGCGGTGTCGCCGACGGGTTCCGGCACCTCGGCCGGGAGCGTGCCACGCGCACGCTGGTGATCGCGCTGTCCGGCCTGAACCTCGCCGTGGGACCGGCGCTCGCCATCGGGCTGCCGCTACTGGCCACGTCGCGTGGATGGGGTGCGGGCGCCGTCGGCGTCTTCGAGGCGCTCGTCGGCGGAGGCGCGATGGTCGGAGCCCTCACGGTGGTGCGCTGGCGGCCACGCCACGAGGCGATCGGCGGGTTCGCCGCGCTGATGGTGCAGGGCGCGGGGATCGTCAGCCTCGGGCTCGGGAACCAGTTCGTCGTGGGTGCCGGATGCCTGGCGATCGGTTTCACCGCCGGTTACGCGTCCTCCCTGCTGGGAGCGACCTTCGCTGCGACCGCTGCGCCCGACTACCTGGGGCGGCTCGGATCGATCCTCCGGCTCGGCGACGACTGCCTCATGCCCGCGGGCATGGCGATCTTCGGCGCCCTGGCCGGCGTCCTCCCGCTGTGGGTGCCGTTCGCGCTCTTCGGCGGCGCAATGGCGCTGCTCATGATCATCCCGCTGCGCAACCCCCAGCTCCGCAGCCTGTCGCTGCGGACGGAGCCCGAGCCTGCGCCGGAGGCCTGAGCATTCCCAGGGCGGCATACGAGCCGCCCCTAGAATCTCGGCATGAGCAGCGCTGCCCAGACTCCGACACGCACCGTCCCCGCAGGCCGGGATCTCACGCTGGACCTGGTGCGCGTCGCCTGCGTGGTGCTGGTGGTCTTCGCACACATCCTGTTCAGCGGTGTGGGGCGCGGCGCCGACGGCTCGATCCTCATCGAGCGCACCGTCGAGCAGCAGACCTGGTTCGACGTCGCGAGCTGGATCGCCGACATCATGCCGCTGTTCTTCGTGGTCGGCGGCTTCGCCGCGCGTGCCGGATGGGCCTCATCTCTGAAGCGCGGCGGCACGGAGGACGAGTTCGTGCGCGTCCGGCTCGCGCGTCTGGCCCGGCCTGCGCTGCCGCTGTTCGTCTTCTTCACGGTGGCGCTCGGAGCCGCGCGGATGCTCGGGATCGATCCGGCTCTCGTCGACACGGTCGCGATCGGGGTCGGCTCGCCACTGTGGTTCCTCGCCGCGTACATCACCGCACAGGCGCTGGCGCCGACGATGATGCGCCTGCACACTCGGTACGGCGGGCGGATCCTCGTGGTGCTGTTCGCAGGCGTCGTGATCGTCGATCTGCTGCGGTTCGGACTGGTGCGCGGCGTGCTCGGTGTGCACTCGCTTACGCCCGACCACTACGGCGTGGGCGATGAGCTCGCCGGCATCCCGAACGTCCTGTTCGTCTGGCTGTTCTGCCAGCAGGTCGGCTTCTTCCTCTACGACGGCTGGTTCCGTCGCCGCAGAGCCTGGCAGCTCATCGCACTGATGGCCGGCGGGTACGTCCTCGCTGTGGCCTCCGTCCCTCTGATGGGCTACTCGTGGAACATGCTGGCGAACCAGTGGCCGCCGACGCTGCCGCTGGCGATCCTCGCCGTCGTCCAGGCCGCCGGGCTCACGCTGCTGCACAAGCCGCTCACCGCTCTGACGAAGGTGCGCGCCGTGCAGGGCATGATGCTGCTGATCGGGTCGCGTCTGATGACGGTCTACCTGTGGCATCTGCCGGTCGTCATGATCCTCATCGGCATCGAGCTGCTGCTCCCGATCCCGATGCCGGCCCCCGGCGGCGCCCTTTGGTGGTGGACGCGGGTTCCGTTCCTGCTGCTGGTGCTCGCCGTCGTCTGGCTGCTGTCGATCCCGCTTGCGCGGTTCGAGAAGGTGCCCCCGCTCGGCGCACCGCGTCTGCGGACGGCGACACCGCTGGCCGTGGTGCTCTTCCTGCTGCCGCCACTCGCGATCTCCGCCTACGGGCTGGATCTGCCCCTGGCTGCGGCCGGTCTCGTGCTGACCGGCGCCGCTCTCTGGCTGACCGGTGGGTTCGGGTCACGGGAGCGAGCCGTATCCTGACCGGATGCGGATCCTGATCGCCGAGGACGACGCGCGACTGCGCTCCCTGCTGGAGCGCGCTCTGCGCGAGAGCGGATACTCCGTCAGCACGCACGCCGACAGCGAATCGGCGCTGTTCGAGATCGAGACGGATGCTGCGGACCTGCTGGTGCTCGACATCATGCTGCCCGGCTCGATGGACGGCGTCGCCCTGTGCCGCCGCGTGCGCGAACGCGACACCGCCACGCCGATCCTGCTGCTCACGGCGCTGGATGCGCCCGCACACCGCGTCGCCGGGCTGGACTCCGGCGCCGACGACTACCTGACCAAGCCGTTCCATCTGCCCGAGCTGCTGGCTCGCGTGCGCGCGCTCCTGCGACGCGCCCCGCTCGCGGTGTCCCCCGTGCTCGAGGTCGCCGGGGTGTCCCTAGACCCGGCCAGCCGCACGGTGACCAGGAACGACAGGCCGATCGACCTGACGGCGCGGGAGTTCGCCGTCCTGGAACTGCTGATGCGCAACCCCGGGCGGGTCGTCTCGACCTCGGAGTTCATCGATCATGCCTGGGACGCCCACTACGACGGGTACAGCAACGTCGTCGCCTCGACGATCCGGCATCTGCGGGGGAAGCTGTCCTCCCCCGGCTTGCCCGACCCGATCACCACGCGCCGGGGCAGCGGCTACGTCCTGCACCCGGAGGGCGGCCCGCGATGATCATCCGCCGCGCGACCCTGCGCCTCACCGTGCTCTACTCGGCGATCATCATCGGGGTCGTCGCCGCGTTCGCGATCGGTGTCGCCGTGTACGCCACGATCGCCTTCGACGTGGAGATCCCCGGCGCGACCGAAGAAGCGCTCGATCGCGCCGATGCGACGCTGCGTGCCGCGCTGCTGATCTGCTTCGGGGCCGTCGTCGTGCTCGCCCCGCCGGTCAGTTACCTGCTCGCGCGGAACGCGCTGCGGCCGGTGCGCGCGAGCCTGGAGGCCCAGCAGGCCTTCGTCGACGACGCCTCGCACGAGCTGCGCACGCCGATCGCCGTCGCCCAGGGCGAGCTCGAGCTGGCGCTGCTGCGCCCGCGCGGCGGCGAGGAATACCGGACGTCGATCGGCACGGCGCTGGACGCACTGGGCGAGCTGGACGCGCTGACTCGCGACCTGCTGCTGCTCGCCCGCGACGAGCGCCTGCGAGAGCCCGGACCGGAGACCACACCGGACACGCTCGGAGAGCAGCTGATGCAGGCGCTCCCCGAAGACGTGCTCCGCCGCGTGCGGCTGCGCACTGAGGGTCAGGCGATCCGGCTCGCTCAGCCCGAGCTGGTCACCCGGGCCGCCGTGAACCTGGTCGAGAACGCCGCGAAGTACTCCGCGGCGGAGCATCCGATCGACGTGTCGTACACACGAGATCATGACGGCCTACGCATCGCCGTCACCGACCACGGCCCCGGGATGGCACCGGACGACGCCGCACGAGCCTTCGATCGGTTCTGGCGGGCGGACGCCGCACGAAGCACCCCCGGACACGGCATCGGCCTCTCCCTGGTGCGCCGGATCGCGCAGCTGCACGGCGGGCGCGCGCGCCTGCAGAGCGCGCCCGGCGCCGGGACGACCGCCATGATCACACTGCCCGACCGCGACGCATAGTCGCATCACAGCTTCCCGTCACGCTCCCGTCACGAACGCCTCCCTAGCGTGGGCTCTGCGGTCGTCCGAAGCGGGCGCCGGAGAAGGGAGCACTCATGATGGGCAGCACGCAACGCCGGATGCTGAACAAGGTGCCAGAGGTCACTCTGCTGTTCTGGCTCGTGAAGATGATGTCGACGACCGTCGGGGAGACGGGCGCGGATCTTCTTTCGGGAACGCTCGGCTGGGGCATGGGCGTCACCACCGTGGTCGTCGGCGCACTCCTGGCCGTCGCTCTCGTCGCCCAGTTCCGTGCCAGGGCGTACTCGCCGGTGCGGTACTGGATCGTGGTCGTGCTGATCTCGGTCGCGGGAACGCTGGCCAGCGACATGCTCACCGACGTCGCCGGTGTGCCGTTGGGCGTGACCACCACGGTCTTCGCCGTCGTTCTGGCCGCCGTCTTCCTGATCTGGTGGCTTCAGGAGCGCACCCTGTCGATCCACTCCATCGACACCCCGAAGCGCGAGGCGTTCTATTGGGCTGCGATCCTGGTGACCTTCGCGCTCGGCACCGCCGGCGGCGACCTGCTCGGCGAGGCGCTGAACCTCGGCTACGCGCTCTCCGCCGCGGTGTTCCTGGCCGCCCTGCTGCTCGTCGCCCTGGCCAGGTTCACATTCGGACTGAACGCCGTGCTCGCCTTCTGGACCGCGTACGTGCTCACCCGCCCGCTCGGCGCCTCACTGGGCGATCTGCTGTCGCAGCCGGTCGCCGACGGCGGGCTCGGGTTCGGGACGATCCCGGTCAGCATCGTGTTCACCGCGTGCATCGTCGCTGCCGTCGCCTGGTTCGCGCGCGAACAGCGCAGGGTCGTCACGCCGAAGGTCATCACCGCGTCTCTCGCGGCGGACCGGATGCCCGCGTGAGCACACGCACCGAACACCCCGTGCGGTCGCGACCCGATGCGGCCGCACGGGGGCGCGCACCCGGACTGCTCTGGCCCGGGTCCGTGCGCTCGCTGCGTCCTGCGGCATCCATCGCCGTAGCGGGCATCCTGCTGGCCCTGATCTGGGGGCTGCTGCTGCGCGGCAGCACCGCCGAGTTCGGAACCGTGCTCACACTGAACGCGCTTCGCTTTCCGGGTGCCGACAGCCTCGCGGAAGCCGTGGGCACCGGCCTCGGCCCGGCCTCCGCGATCGGGATCGGCGTGGCGTTCGCGGTGTTCACCTCGGCGTGGTCCCGGAGCGTCACGACCGGCCTCACCGCAGCGCTCGCCGTCGGGTTGAGCTGGGGTGGAGTCGGCGTGCTGAAACTCATCGTCGGCCGGCCGCGGCCTGACTGGCAGGCGCTCACGCGGCATCTGGGTGTCGCAGAGACCGATCCGTCGTATCCCAGCGGACACGTGGCGTTCATCGCGGCACTCTCGACGGCGTCCGTGCTCCTCGCCTGGCGCACACGAGCACGATGGTGGGTTCTCGCGGCAGGCGCAGCGGCCACGGTCACCGTCGCGTTCGCGCGCCTGCACGCGGGAGTGCACTACCCCTCGGATGTCGTGGCGGGGGCACTGTGCGGATCGTGCGGGGTGATACTCGCCTTCGTGCTGATCGACCTCATCGACGCGCGCGCCGGCCTGGCCGAGCGGATCGACGCTCTGCTTCCGCTCTCCCGCCGCGCCTGACACCGACGCCGGATACCCAGAAGGCCCCCGGAATGAACCGGGGGCCTTCTGCTGTTGTGTGACCCCAGCGGGATTCGAACCCGCGTTACCGCCGTGAGAGGGCGGCGTACTAGGCCGCTATACGATGGGGCCGTCTTGCGGAACTTTTCCGTGCCGCGACAACTGTTCAAGTATGACATGACGATTCGCACGCATCCAAATCGAGGCAGCCCGGAAGCGGATCACGGGCGTGTCGTGGCGTGTTTGCGCGATCGCCTGCGCAGGAGTTGACTCCTCTCATGCGCGTCACGAAGTTCGAACATGCCGCCCTCCGCATCGACGAGGGCGGGGACACCCTGATCATCGACCCGGGCTCGTTCACGGCCCCGCTGCACGACCTGCGAAAGGTCGTCGCGGTCGTGATCACCCACGAGCACCCGGACCACTGGACCCCGGAGCACCTCGACCGCATCCTGCTCGCGGCTCCCGGCACCCCCGTGTTCGCTCCCGCCGGCGTCGCGGCTGCGGCGGCGGGCTACGAGATCACTGTCGTCGCACCTGGCGACTCCGTGACCGCGGGTTCCTTCTCGCTGCGATTCTTCGGCGGCGAACACGCCGTGATCCACTCGTCGCTCCCGGTCGTCGAGAACGTCGGCGTGCTCGTGAACGACGAGCTGTACTACCCCGGAGACTCCTACACCGTGCCGGACGGCATCGACGTCTCCACCCTCGCCGCGCCTTTGGGCGCACCGTGGCTGAAGATCGGCGAGGCGATGGACTTCGTGCTGGCGGTCGCGCCCCGCCGCGCGTTCGGCGTGCACGACATGACGCTCTCCGTGATCGGCAAGAACATGCATCGCGGGCGCCTGCAGTGGTCGACGGAGCAGGGCGGCGGCGAGTTCTTCACGCTCGAGCCGAGCGACTCGCTCGACCTCTGAGCATGGCGGACTCCCCTGCCGCGGAGCACGCCCTCGAAGAGGGCGATGTCCGTGCCCTGCTGCGCTCCGACGCACCGCACCTCGCCGATCTGCCTCTGACCCTCGTCGCGGACGGCTGGGACAACGCGATCTGGCGCCTCGGCGAAGACCTCGCCGTGCGTGTTCCGCGCCGCGAGATCGCCGTCCCCCTCATCACGCACGAGCAGCGCGCACTGCCCGAGATCGGTCCCCGACTCGCGGCCGCCGGCATCCTCACGCCGGTACCGGTGATCGCAGGACGCGCGACGGCGGCATTCCCCTGGCCCTGGTCGGTGATCCCGTGGATCGACGGGACGCCCGCGCTCGGCGTCGCGCGAGCCGCGAACACGACCTGGGCGCCCGCGCTCGCAGCGGCGCTCGCCGCGCTGCACGTTCCGGCGCCCGCGGATGCGCCGCGCAATCCTGTCCGGGGCGTGCCGCTCGCCACCCGCGATGACGCCATGCGTGAGCGCCTGGCGCTCACGCCGACCGCCGATTCCCTCGTCGCAGCCTGGGAGGCGGGACTGAAAGCTCCGCAGGCCTATCGGCTGACCTGGATCCACGGAGACCTGCATCCCGGCAACATCCTGCTGCGGGGCGGTGGACTCGCAGCACTCATCGACTTCGGCGACGTGAGCGGCGGCGATCCCGCCTGCGACCTCGCCGCGAGCTGGCTGCTCTTCGACGTCGCCGGACGGCCCCGGTTCCGCAGCGCCACCGGCAGCCGCTACGACGAGGCGACCTGGGTCAGAGCTCGTGCGTGGGCTGCATACCTCGCGCTCATGTTCCTGACCCTCAGTGACGATCGTCCCGAACATCGCGCGCTGGGCGTCAGCACCGTCGCCGAGCTGACCTCGGCCGGCTGATCGACCGCCGAGACCGCGACGGGCCGCCGACGTCAGTCGGCGACCGGCTGCGCTGCGCGCACTCGCAGGTCGCGAGCGAGATGGTCGCGCTGCTCGATGACGATCCGGCGCAGCGAGGCCGGTGCGTCCTCGTGCGCGGCGAGCCAGGCGTCCACGGGCTCCAGCGAATCGGATGACGGGAACAGTCCCGTCACGAGTCGCTTGGCCAGCTCGATGCTGCGCTCGCTCCACACGGGTGCGAGCCGGTCGAAGTACTCGCCGTCGAAGCCGGCGATCAGGTCGCGCCGCCCTCCGGCGCGGAAGCCCTGGATCTCTGCATCCAGGTGGTCGTTCGTGAGCGCGTGGTCGTTCCAGGCGGCGTCCCAGGCCGCGGCGCGCACCTCGGCCGTCGGACGAGAGGCGAGAGCGCGCCTGGCGGCCGTGCGACCGGACGCCGTGTCATCGCGGCTCAGTTCCGCCTCGACCTCCTCCGGGCCCGCTGCACCGGTGGTGGTGAGAGCGGTCAGCAGCTCCCAGCGCAGGTCGGGATCGAGAGTGAGACCCTCAGGCGCCGCGCCGTCCAGCATCCGTCGCACGTCCTGGCCACGCGCGTCGTCGTAGGCGGCCGCCTCTGCGAACGCGCGTGCCCAGGCGAGCTGCGCGTCGCTGCCGGCGTCCGCAGCCTGCAGCGCCCTCCAGCTCAGCTCCAGCCAGGCGCCCTGCTCGGCCGAGCGCGTGTCGCCCGGCACGTAGTGGCGCACGGCGAACTGGGCGTTCATCAGCACGCCGGGGAGAAGCAGGATGCTGCTCTCGGCCTGCGCGTGCCGACGCACGATCGCGAGGTACTGCTGCGCGGACAGCTCGCCGTCGCGGGTCGCGTTCCACAGCGACGCCCAGATCAGACCTCGCGCGAGCGCGTCGTCGATCTTCGAGAGCGCCTCGGCCACCGTCGCGAGAGAGCGCTCGTCGAGGCGAGCCTTGGCGTAGGTGAGGTCCTCGTCGTTGATCAGCACCAGGTCGGCGTCGGCACGGTCGAACGGGGTGCGCTCATCGGCGACATCCAGTTCCACCCGATCCCGCAGCACCGGCGTCCCGTCCTTCACGTCGTAGCGGCCGACCCGCAGGCGGTGCGGGCGGGCATCGGTCTGCACGATGACGCTCTGACCGTCGGCATCCTCTTCCAGCGACAGCGTCGAGACACCGGAGGTCTCCAGCCACGCGGCGGACCAGGAGCGCACGTCGCGTCCCGAGGTCTCCTCGAGCTGCACCAGCAGGTCGTCGAGCGTGGTGTTGCCGTAGGCGTGCGCAGCGAAGTACCGGCGGGCGCCCTCGAAGAACGCGTCCTCGCCGACATAGGCCACCAGCTGCTTGAGCACCGAGGCACCCTTCGCGTAGGTGATGCCGTCGAAGTTCAGCTTCGCCGCTTCGAGGTCGGGGATGTCGGCGACGATCGGGTGCGTGGTCGGCAGCTGATCCTGCTGGTACGCCCACGCCTTGCGGCGGTTGGCGAACGACACCCACGCGTCCGTGAAGCGGGTCGCGGCGACCAGTGCGTGCGCGCCCATGTAGTCGGCGAACGATTCCTTGAGCCACAGGTCGTCCCACCAGCGCATGGTGACGAGGTCGCCGAACCACATGTGCGCCATCTCGTGCAGGATCGTGTTCGCACGCCCGGCGCGCTGCGCATCGGTGGACGCGCCACGACTGATGTAGGCCTCGGTGAAGGTCACCAGGCCCGGGTTCTCCATCGCGCCGAGGTTGTACTCGGGCACCAGGATCTGGTCGTACTTGCCCCACGGGTACGGGAAAGCGAACGCATCGGTGAAGAAGTCCAGCCCCTGCTTCGTGACGGTGAGGAACTCCTCGGACTCGAGGTGCTGCAGCAGCGATGCGCGGCAGAACAGGCCGAGCTCGACGACCTGATCGTCGCGGCGCCACTCGTCGTCGATGCGCGCGTAGGGACCCGCCGCGACTGCGGTGATGTAACTCGAGATCGGCAGCGTCGGGGCGAAGCGCACGGTCTGCACGCCGATGCCCTCGACTGTGTGCTCCGGCCGCTGGTTCGAGAGCACCTGCCAGCCGGCAGGCGCGGACACCACGAATGTGTAGGCGGCCTTCATATCGGGCTGCTCGAAGCTCGCCATCACGCGACGCGAGTCGGCGGGCTCGTACTGGGTGTACAGGTAGGTCTCGTTGTCGACCGGGTCGTGGAAGCGGTGCATGCCCTCGCCGGAGCGGCTGTACGCGGCGACGGCCTCGACGGTCAGGGTGTTCTGCGCGGCCAGACCGGTCACACGGATGCGCGCACCGTCCCACTCCACGTCCTGCTCGACGCCGTTGAGGACCACGCGGTCCACGCTTTCGCCGATGAAATCGACCCATGTCTCGGATGCCGTGGCGTCGAACTCCAGCGTCGTCGCAGTCGGGAATCCGGAGCGGGTGTGCTCGGGGGCGCCGGTGAGGTCGAGTTCGACGCGGACGCGGTGCAGCGTGATGCCCGCGGCCCGCTCGGCGGTCTCTTCCCTCGTGAGGTTCGCGGTGGCGTTCGGAGAGTTCATGGGTCCATCGTTCCATGGATCACAGTTGCGAAGAGTTCTTCGCAACATTAGCCTGACGGGCATGGCAACCGAAGAACTCAGCACCGCGCAACTGCGGGTGCTCTCGCATCCGATGCGACTGGCCTTCCTGCGCCGACTGCGCGAGGACGGCCCCGCGACGTCCCGCTCGCTCGGGCGCGAGTTCGACCTCGACTCAGGCGCGGCCAGCTACCACCTCCGTCGTCTGGCGGCCGGCGGACTCATCGCCGAGGACCCCGCGCTCGGCACGCAGCGCGAGCGATGGTGGCGGGCGGCCGAGGACTTCTCCCAGTTCGATCCCGCCCGACACGACGACGGGTCCGCGCGCACGTACATGCAATCGGTCGTGCTGGCCGCGGCGGCGGAGCTGCAGAGGGTCGCCTCCGCAGTGCCGAGCGCCGAGCCGGAGTGGCTGACGGAATCGGCGTTCGTCGATCAGCGGATCGCCCTCGACGGGGAACGACGGGAACGGCTCCGCGACGAGCTCATGGCCGTCCTCTCCCGATATCGCGAGGAGGGCGTCCCCTCGGCTGGACCGCTGACACAGGTGCGGTTCCAGATCTACGAGCAGCCGTGAGCATCGGCATCCGGCACGACGCGGTGCGCTGGGTGCTCGCATACACCCTCGCCGTCCTCGGCGACGTCTCGTACTACCTCGTCCTGACCTGGGCGGCAGCGGAGGCAGGCGGAGCGTCATGGTCCGGTCTCATCCTCGCCGCCGGCGCGGTCCCGCGACTGCTGCTCCTCCTCGCCGGCGGGATGCTGGCCGATCGGGTCGATCCGCGCAGGATCGCCACCTGGACCGACGCCGCCAGGGCGGTGACGCTCGTGGCAGCGGCCCTGCTCACCGTCGCGTGGGGATTGCTCCCCTGGTGGCTGATCATCGTCGCAGTGGTCTTCGGGATCGTCGACGCCTGCTTCATCCCGGCCGTCGGGGCGATGCCCGCCCGGCTCGTGCCGCAGCAGGATCTCACCCGTCTGCAGGCGTGGCGGATCTCCGGCCTGCGCATCGCGAACACCGTCGGTCCGGCGCTCGGCGCCGTGCTGCTGCTCGCCGGCACCGCCACTGCCTTCGGGGCCCTGGCCGTGATCTTCGCAGCCTCGGTGGTGCTGCTGCGCACCATCCGTCCCCGGCCCGCGGTCACCGTGCCGAAGGAGGACGAGACACGAGTCTCGGGCTGGCAGACGGTGCGGCGCCTGCGCATCGTGCCGCTCGTGATCGGTACTGCGCTCTCCGAGCTGCCGTTCTCCGGACCCGTCGCCGCCGGCATGGTTCTGCTCGTACAGGACCGAGGATGGGCTCCCGCGGCCGCCGGCGCCGTCCTGGCGGCGTTCAGCATCGGAGGGCTGGCGACGAGCGTGCTGCTGTCGATCCTTCCACGCACCGGCGGGCGGGCGACGGTACTCCTGTCCGTCGTCGCGACCGCGACGCTGCTGCTCGTGTTCGGGATAGCCCAGGACATGCTGTCGGCCGTGCTCTGCGGAGCCGGGATGGGAATCACCAGCGGCGTCACGATGGTGGTGTGCCAAGGGCAGGTGCAGCAATCCACACCACCGGCGATGCTCGGCCGTGTGACTGCTGTGCTCACGCTGCTGGCACTCGGACTGAGCCCACTCGCCTACGCGGGAGTGGGCCTGATCGCGGGCGCCGCGGGTCTCCCGGCGTTCTTCACCGCCGCGGCGGCGGTCGTCGCGATCTCCGCAGCACTGCTTGCGGTCGCGCGGTTCGGCCCGGCCGGCGCATCGGCCGGCTCGGGCCTGGAGTCACCGACCGTCAGTTGACGTTCGCCGCGTAGACGAAGCTGCCGATGATCAGGAGCACCACGAAGAACAGATACACCGCGCACGCCAGGTAGCCGAGCACCAGACCGATGATCGCGAACACCTTGCCGCCCTCGGCGGTGCGCTTGATCTGGCTGAGCGAGATGTGGCCGAGGATGACGGGCACGATCGCGAAGCCGAGCAGGCCGAGCACGAACGTGACGATCGCGAGGACGTTGGTCTTCGGTGCGGCTGGGGCCGCCGCGTAGCCCGCGTACGGTGCCGGATATCCGGCCTGCGGGGCCGTCGGATAGCCGCCCTGAGGCGGTGCTGAGTACCCGGCCTGCGGGGCGGGGGCGGCCTGCGCGGCCGGCGGCGTGTACCCCGGCTGCGGGGTGTAGCCGGGCTGCTGCGTCGGATCGGTGCTGTCGCTCATGCCTCCACCGTAGACGGTGCCGCCGCGTCAGCGCACCGACTGCGCGACCGCGGCGTCCGCCTTCGTCAGCGCCTGGTCCAGATCGGCGCGCAGGTCGTCGACGTTCTCCAGGCCGATCGACAGCCGCACGATGTCAGCACCGGGCCGTGCTTCCGCGGCGACGGGCCGATGCGTCAGCGCCGCCGGATGCTGGATCAGCGAGTCCACGCCGCCCAGCGACACGGCGTGCGTGAACAGGCGCACGGCGCCGGTGAGCGCCTCGGCCGCCGCGTAGCCGCCACGCAGGCGCACCGCGATCATCGCGCCGGGGCCGCGCATCTGGCGGTCGACCAGTTCGCGGTCCGCCGGGTTCGCGCCGGGGAAGTACACCTCCGAGACCGCGGGCTGATCGGCCAGCCAGCCGGCGAGGTCGATCGCGCCTGCCTGCTGCGCGGCCAGCCGCACCGGCAGCGTCGCGAGGCCGCGATGCAGCAGATACGCACCGAGCGGATGCAGCAGCGCACCGGTGATCGCGCGCACCTGACGAAGCGCCACCGCGGTGGACTCCGAGCAGGCGATCACACCGGCGATCACATCGCCGTGCCCGCCGATGTACTTGGTCGCGCTGTGCAGCGACATCGCGGCACCGAGGTCGAGCGGGTTCTGCAGCAGCGGCGTCGCGAACGTGTTGTCCACGAGCACCGGCACCCCGCCGGCCTGCGCCACGACCGCCGCGATGTCGACGAGGTTGAGGGTCGGGTTGGCCGGCGTCTCCAGCACGATCAGACCGGTCTCAGCAGAGATCGCTCCCACTACTTCGTGTGCATCGCAGAACGTGACCCGGGTGCCGAGCAGCGCGGAGTCGAGCAGGTGGTCGGTGCCGCCGTAGAGCGGACGCACGGCGACGACGTGGTGCTTTCCGGTCGGCTGCGTGTGGGAGAGGACCGCGGCAGTCATCGCCGCCATTCCCGATGCGAACGCGACGGAGGCCTCAGCGTGCTCGAGTTCGGCGAGCGCCTCCTCGAAGCGGGCGACGGTGGGGTTCCAGAGGCGGGCGTAGACGTTGCCGCCCGCCGGCACAGGGTGCCCGCCGGTGGCCATGGCCTCATACGAGTCCCCTCCGTGCAGGATGTCGGGCAGCGGGTTGGTCGTGGAGAGGTCGATCGGCGCTGCATGAACACCGAGGGCGGCGAAATCGGTGCGTCCGGCGTGGACGGCGATGGTCTCAGGATGCAGCGGCAGATCTGACATGCCTACAGAATGCTCCGCGACGCAGGATCAGTCCACCACAGTTGCTCCCGTGCGCATGTGAGCGGGATGATCTTGTTGTCTCAGCAAGACTCGATGTGGAACGAGGTGCCCGGATTGGCCGCACAACAGGCAGTCGCCATCGACCCGCTCGACCTGCGCATCCTCGGCGCGCTCGCCGAGCAGCCCGACACGACGGTCCGCGATCTCGCGCAGACTCTCGGGATCCCGGCGTCCACCTGCGCGTTCCGCCTGCGCTCGCTGCGCGCACGCGGTGTGCTGCTCGACGCGCGACTGCGCGTCGACCCGACCGCGCTCGGCTACCCGGTGCAGGCGGTCATCCGGGTGCGGCTCGGCAACCACAGCAAGTCCGGGGTCGACGCACTCTTCGACGCGCTGGCGGCCACACCAGGCGTTCTGCAGGTGTTCCACATCGCCGGTGCCGACGACTTCCTGGTGCACGTCGCGGTGACGGATGCCGCATCGCTGCGTGACATCGTGCTCGAGCACATCACCGTGCACGATGTGGTGCGCGCGACGGAGACACAGCTGGTCTTCGAGCTGCGCGAGGGCCCGGGCGTGCTCCCGTCAGCTCGCCTGCGGGACTGACGCCGGCGCCGATGAGGGAACCGAACCGAGCTCGGTGCCTTTCGGCGGACGCAGCGCGCGGAGCGCGTAGAGGATGGTCGCCAGGTCGACGAGCTCCTGGATCAGCGCGCCTGCCACCGCGGGGATGACTCCGGTCGTCGCGATGAGCATCAGGCCGACGCTCAGCACGATGCCGATCACGATCGCTGTGGTCGCGACGATCAGCGTGTGCCTGCCGATGCGCATCGCGTCGACCAGCCGGCTCAGCGAGTCGGCGACGATCACTGCATCCGCCGCCTCCCCTGCCGCGGTCGCACCCTTCGCGCCCATCGCCACGCCGACATCGGCCGCGGCGAGCACGGGGGCGTCGTTCACGCCGTCGCCGACCATCAGCATCGGTCGCGGGGTGATCTCGCTCGCCAACCGCACCTTGTCTGCCGGCAGCAGCTCGGCATGCACCTCGGTCACCCCGATCGACGCCGCCACCGACTCCGCCGTCGGCCGCGCGTCGCCGGTGAGCATCGCGATGCGCTCCACACCATGCTCACGCAGCCAGCCGACGACCGCGCCGGACTCCGGGCGCAGCGCATCCGACAGGATCAGCGCTCCCGCGTACCGCCCGTCGATCGCGACGTAGGCGGCAGCCTCCCCGGGCTGCAGATCCTCCCGCACGAGGTCCGGGGTGAGCGCATCGATGTATGCCGGCTTGCCGACGACGACCGTGCGCCCGTCGATCACCGCAGTGACGCCGTTGGTCGCCGCCTCCTGCGCCCGCGAGCCCGGCAGCAGCATCAGGCCGCGAGCCTCGGCCGCGGCGCGGATGCCGTCGGCCAGCGCGTGCGTCGAGTACTGCTCCGCGGATGCCGCATCCCGCAGCACGTCCGCCGCCTCGAACCCGGGCGCCGGACGCACGTCGATCAATGCCGGCCGACCCCGTGTCAGTGTGCCGGTCTTGTCGAAGGCCGCGGAGCGGATCCGGCCGAACTGCTCCAGCACCGCGCCGCCCTTCACGATGATGCCGCGACGCGAGGTCTGCGACAGGCCACCGAGGAAGGCCACGGGTGCGGCGATCAGCAGCGGGCACGGCGTCGCCAGTACGAGCACCTCCGCGAAGCGGGCGGCATCCCCCGCGACCGCCCAGGCGACGCCTGCGATCAGCAGGGAGACGATCGTGAACGGCACCGCGTACCGGTCGGCGAGCCGCACCACCGGCGCGCGCGAGTCCTCGGCCGCGGCGACCAGTTTCACGATCTGCTGGTACTGGCTCTGCTCGGCGGGGCGGAGCACCCGCAGCCGCACGGCGTCGTCGCCGTTCACCGATCCCGACATCACCTCGTCGCCCGCGGACTTCGTCACAGGAAGGCTCTCACCGGTCAGTGAGGACTCGTCGAACTCCGCGCTGTCATCGAGCAGCGCAGCATCCGCCGGCACGATCTCCGACGGACGCACCAGAAGCACATCGCCCTCGACGACCCGGTCGATCGGCACATCCTGCAGCGAGCCGTCGGCGGAGAGCAGGTGCGCGCGCTGCGGCGAGCGCTCCAGCAGTGCGTTCAGATCGCGGCGGGCGCGATAGGACGCGAAGTCCTCGAGCGCCTCACCGCCGGAGAGCATCAGCACGACGATCAGAGAGGCGACGTACTCCCCGACGGCGAGGGTCGCTCCCATGGCCACCACGGCGAGGATGTCGAGGCCGAACTGTCCCTTGAGCAGCGAGCGGACCATGCCCACGATCGTCCACAGCATGAACGCCGCGACGTACACGGTCGCGATCACCTGCGCGGCGAGCGCGGACCCCGTCGCGTGCAGGACGAGGACGACGATCGCGACCAGCACGGTGAGCGGAACCACGGGATAGCGCTTGACGAAGCGGAGGACGGTGCGCATGCCCTTCATTCTGGCCTGCACCCGCCTCGTCGAGCATGCTTTCATTGGGGACGAGGGCGTGTCCCCTCCGAAGGGAGCCCCCGTGACCCGCAACACCCCTGATGCAGCTCCTGACCAGCGACGTCGGCGATCGCCGCACAGCAGGGTGCCGACCTGGCTGCGCATCCTCGTTCCCGCCGCGCTGATCCTGGTGTGGTTCGCGGTGGCCGGTATCGGCGGGCCGTACTTCGGTCGGGTGAGCGAGGTCTCCTCCAACGAGCAGTCCGCCTATCTGCCGTCATCCGCGGAGGCGACCGAGGTGCAGTCGATGCTCAGCGGCTTCCGCGACTCCGACGCGATCCCAGCAGTCGTCGTGGTGTCCTCCGATCAGGAGCTGTCCGACGCCGATGTGAAGACCATGTCGGACGCGGTCGCCGCCCTTCCGGACGACGTCGACGGAGTGGGGTCGGACGTGTCGCCGCTGATCCCCTCCGAGGATGGGAAGGCCGCACAGGCCTTCGTGCCGATCACCGCCGAGAGCGGCGGCCTGCGCGCGGCGGTGGCCGGCGTCGACACGGCGCTGCGCGATGCCGCGCCGAACGGAGTGGAGATCCACGTCACCGGGCCGGCCGGGTTCACGGCCGACCTGGTCAACGGCTTCACCGGCATCGACGGACTGCTCCTGGGTGTCGCGCTGCTGGCGGTGCTGGTCATCCTCGTCATCGTGTACCGCTCGTTCCTGCTGCCCGTGGCCGTCCTCACCACGAGCATCTTCGCCCTCACCGCCGCTCTGCTGACGGTGTGGTGGCTGGCGAAGGCGGGCCTTCTGCTGCTGAGCGGTCAGACGCAGGGCATCCTGTTCATCCTCGTGATCGGCGCGGCCACCGACTACTCCCTGCTCTACGTCTCACGTTTCCGGGAGCAGCTGCGCGTGAACACCGACACCTGGGTGGCGGCGATGCGGGCGATCCGCGGCTCGGTGGAGCCGATCGTCGCGTCGGGCTGCACCGTCATCGCGGGTCTCCTCTGCCTGCTGCTCAGCGATCTGAAGTCCAACAGCGCACTGGGTCCGGTCGCCTCGATCGGGATCGTCTTCGCGATGCTGGCCGCGCTCACGCTGTTGCCGGCCTTCCTCTTCCTGTTCGGACGTGCCGCGTTCTGGCCGCGCCGCCCGCACTACGAGCCGGACGCGGTGAAGGCCGAGGACGGCATGCCGTCACGCGGACCGTGGGCCTGGCTCGCCGGGTGGATCCGGCGACGTCACCGCCCGATCTGGATCGTCACGGCCCTCGTGCTCGCCGCCGGCGTCCTGGGCGCGACCCAGCTGGACGCGTCCGGAGTTCCGCAGTCCGACCTCGTCCTCGGCACCTCCGAGGCGCGGGACGGGCAGCAGATCCTCGGCGAGCACTTCCCCGCGGGCTCCGGCAGCCCGGCTTACGTGATCGTGCCCGATGATGATCTGCAGGATGCCGCCGACGTGCTGCTCGCGGAGGACGGTGTCGAGAGCGTGAGCGTGGTCTCCGCCGACAGCCCGAGCGGCAGTGCACAGGTCACCGCGGACGGCGTCGTCGCATCCGGTCCTCCCGGCACCCCCGCTCCCGAGCCCACGGTGTCGGACGGGAACGTGCTGCTGCAGGCGACGCTCACCGACGCTGCGGACTCGGATGCCGCGGAGCAGACCCTCCGGGGCATCCGCAGCGACCTGCACGAGGCGGTGCCCGGCGCGCTCGTCGGCGGCGTGACGGCGACCGCGGTCGACACCAACGACGCGTCGATCCACGACCGCACGCTGATCATCCCGCTCGTGCTCGCCGTGATCCTCGTGATCCTGATGCTCCTGCTGCGCGCGGTCGTCGCGCCGATCCTGCTGGTGCTCACGACGGTGCTGTCCTTCGGCACCGCGCTCGGAGTCGCGGCGCTGTTCTTCAACCACGTCTTCGACTTCCCCGGTGCCGATCCGGCGGTGCCGCTGTACAGCTTCGTGTTCCTCGTGGCGCTGGGCATCGACTACAACATCTTCCTGATGACGAGGGTGCGGGAGGAGTCACTGGACCATGGCACCCGGTCCGGCATCCTGCGAGGTCTCGTGATCACCGGGGGTGTGATCACCTCGGCCGGCCTGGTGCTGGCGGCGACGTTCGCGGCACTCGGTGTCATCCCGATCCTGTTCCTCGTCCAGATCGCGTTCATCGTCGCGTTCGGCGTGCTGCTGGACACCTTCATCGTGCGATCGCTGCTGGTCCCTGCGCTGAGCTATGACATCGGACGGTCGATCTGGTGGCCGTCGAGGCTGTCGCATCGAGCCGCCGACGCGGCAGAAGACGAGTCACACACGCCTCATCCTTAACGGAGTACCCCCTGGTGAAACCCTATGAATTCGCCCTAGGGTGACGATCGACACCGAATCGCCAGGGGGCCCGGCAGATGAAGAGCCAGAACAGAGTTCTCGCGAGTTTCACGGCGCTGCTGTTCGCAGCCGCGTCGGTTTTCGTCGCCGCGGTTCCCGCCGCAGCCGCGGACACCGCGCAGTACGGGATCCAGAAGACGGCGATCGAGCCTGGGCCCTTCAGCCCCGGCGACACCGTCACCTACCAGATCGTCGTGAACTGCTCGTCGACGAACGAGGGCGGATGCGATGACACGGTGCTCAGCGATTCGCTGCCCGAACCGCTGATGTTCAACCCCGCGATCACCCCGGCAGTGACCGTCCAGCTCAACGCCCCCGCAGGACAGCCTGTGGGCGAGTACGACCGCACCATCGACACCGACGGCAACAGCTTCACTGTGACCCCCGCCACCGACCTGAGCGCGACGCCGAAGGTGTGGGCGGGCGGCAACAGCATGACGGTGACCGTGAATGCGATCGTGAAGCCCGATGCCGACGGCACCTGGGACGGCAAGACGGTCACCAACACCGCCAGCGTCGACGGCAGTAACGCCCCCGCTGCCAACGCCTCCGCGGATGTCACCCTCGACGTCGTGACGACGCTCGTACCCAGCATCGAGAAGACCGTCTCCCCCACGGGCACACTCCCCGCCGTCCCCGGACAGGCGATCGACTGGACCGTCACCCCCGGCAACGCCTCCAACCAGAACGTCGACACCATCGTCGTGCAGGATCCCGTGTCGCCGCCTGGCACGTTCGGCGGCTATCTCGACGTGACCGGCATCGATGTCACGGCCCCCGAGGGCACCACCGGCACCACGACCGAGTACTGGGTGAACGGCGCCTGGACGACGGCGGAGCCCGACCCGATCTCCGACGCGCAGGGCGTCCGGGTCACTTTCACCGGAACGTTCGCCCCCGGGGCATCCGGCAAGGTCGTCGTGCACACCGAGACGAACGACACCGTCACCGGCATCCCGGATGGAACCCAGCAGACGGTCACCAACGACGCATCCACGACGGTCTCGAAGGCGGGCGACACCAGCGAGCCCGTCACCGATGATGCGAGCATCACCCTCGCCCAGCGCAAGCCCGACGTGACGATCGAGAAGTCCTTCGCCGACAACACACTGGTGAGCGGCCAGAGCACGACCGCGAACATCAAGGCCACCGTCGGCGAGCAGAACGTGCAGACGCTGACCATCACCGAGCCGACGGCCGGCACGCCGACGTTCACGGAGCAGGGTCTCAGCTTCGACGGCTTCGCGGACGGAATCGAGTGGCCGGTGGCCGCGACCTCGGCCGAGATCACGTACACATACTCGGACTGCGCCGACACGACGGCGTCCACCACGACGAAGAACACCCTGCCGGCCGCGCAGGACGGCTGCACGGTGGAGGGTTTCACCGTGGTCTTCTCGGCCGCGGGCGACGACATCGTCTCGGGCGCGTATGCGGCCCTCCCGCTGAACGTCACCGCCCTGCCGACCGAGACGGCCATCTCCAGCACGAACGCCGTGGACACCGCGGTCGAGAACACCCAGGGCCAGACCGGCACCGACGACGCATCCGCCCCGTTCACCATCGACCCGCTGACGCTCGACACCAGCGTCACCAAGGAGATCACGCCCGAGACCATCTGGGGCGTCCCCGGCACCGACGCGAACATGACCCTGACCGGCAACGTCACACCCGAGTCGACGGCCGGATCCGAGAAGCTCGTCATCTCCGACCCGGTCGACCCCACCGCCGGTTCCGAGTTCTGGGACAACTTCACCGCGACGGAGATCGACAACACCGACATCCCGCAGTGCACGACGCTGACCGTGCGCTACTGGCCCAAGTCCACCGACGGGCCGTGGACGGACTTCCCGGGCGCCACCGCGGTTCCCGGCCCCCAGCAGCTCTGGTCGTACCAGATCCCCGCCGACCTGCAGGACGACATCGGCGGCATCCAGTTCGAGTACCTTCCGGCCGCGGGCGACGGATGCCCCGACCTGCTGCCGCCCGGCTTCACCGTCGTCACGCACGTCGATGTGGCCGTGACGCAGCCGCAGGACGCCGAGGTCACCTACGACAACGACGCGCAGTCGCTGGTCGACAACCCGGATGCGGGTGGCGAGAAGACCGACACCGCGACCGATGACATCCACCTGCTGCCGATCGACGGCGGCGGTACCGGACCGGACTTCCTCGAGAAGGCATGGACGCCGGATGACGACGTCCCCGCATTGTCCGGAGACGTGCGGACGGCTCGACTGCTGTGGTCGACGGACGGACTGAACATCTCCGAGATGACGCTGTCGGACATCTCGGAGACTCAGGACCCCACCGCCACTGTGGACTCGGTGTACGACGCATTCGATCTGGTGCGGATCGATCCGATCACGCCGCAGAGCGACCCCTTGATCGTGAACGACAGGATCACAGAGGTCTCGCTCTATCTCGACGGGCAGGGCTGGACCGACATCACCGGGCAGGCCTGCGGCAACGGCTGCGACGGACAGTTCGGCGGCTACACCCTGACGGACGAGCAGGCCGCGGACACGCTCGCGATGCGCATCGTGCTCACCGAGAAGACGCCAGGCGCCGGTGTCGGCTCCTCGTACGACCGCCGGCCGTTCGACCTCGACTTCCGGGTGCGCGACACACTGCGCAGCGATCCCACGCAGGCGGTGCTCGGCGACCTGCACCCGTACGGGTACAACACGGGCCAACCGGGCCTCGTCGACAACACCGCCAGCGCGCACGGTGTCAACACGTCGACGGGCGTCGACAGCACGGACGTCGCAGACGACACGATCCTCATCGTCGATGAGCCGATCAACGCCGAGACGACGAAGACGTTCGATCAGGATCAGCTGGGCCTGCCCGACCCCGCCCTCGGCGTCGACCCGTCGGAATACCCGCTGATCAGCGCGACCATCACCGCGACCAACACCTCCGCGGCGAAGGTGTCGGGCATGGTGATCGATGATCCCACCGACGGCGAGGCCCTGCCCGACACGGTGTTCGACACTCTCAACCTGTACGACATCGACGCGATCCAGGTGCCGAACGGCATCAGCGAGGACGAGACCACGGTCACGCTGTCACGCAGCGGCACCACGACCGACTACTCGTACGCGGAGGCGCTGGCACTCGGCCCGGATGACCTCGCCGACGTCACCGGCGTCTCGATCGCGTTCCGCTCAGCAGACGGCGGCGCCGTCATCCCGACGAACGGGACGGGCGGAGTCACCCTCACCTGGCAGCTGCGCGAAGAGCTGCGCTCCGCCCCCGGCACTCCCGTCACGGTCACTCCGGCCGGTGACACGATCGTCAACGACACACACACGCAACTGGAGAGCGCCGTGCTCGAGGACTGCGCCGACAACCAGTGCGGTACGGGAGCGGCGGATGCCAGCGACTCATTCATCATCGTCGGCGCGAGCTACTCGATCACGACCACCAAGTCGATCGACCCGGCGTCCGTCTACGAGGACGAGTCGAAGGACTACACGACGCAGCTCGGCGGGCGTCCGAACGGCACGGCCCGCGCGACATCCTTCACTCTGACCGACACCACGCCGACGTTCTGGAACACCATGGACTACACCGGCGCTCAGATCACCGTCCCGGCGCCCGTGAACCAGGTCGCGATGGACGTGCTCAGCGCCGGCGTCGCCTACACCCAAGGGCCTGGAGGCGAACTGCTCGCGCTGTGCAACGGCCTGCCCCTGACAGACACCTCCTCCTGCTGGGTGCAGGGCGATTGGGTGGACGCATCCCCTGGTGACACCGTCACGTTCGATCTGCCGACCGGTGTGACCGACCCGACCGCCGTCGTCGGCGTGCGGTTCCGTGCGCAGGAGGTCGACGGAGACGGGAACGTGCTGCAGTGGGAGCGACCGTACAACCCGCAGCTGACCTACTCCCTGAACACCGAGCGAAGGGAAACGCTGCGCAGCGACCCCAGCACCCTGGTGTCGACCACACGCCCCGATCTCGAGCCGAACCCCGGTGAGACCGATCTCGGCGTGATCAGCGACGACGTGCAGTCCTCCAGTGACGCGCAGTTCGGCCAGCAGAAGTTCACCGAGGAAGGTGAGGCCGCAGACGTCACGGTCGTGCAGCATCGCCCGAACTCGGTGAAGATCACCAAGACTCGCGGCTCGTCCGCGCTGGTCAGCCCGAGCGGCACGATCCCGTACATCGTCACGGTGACCAACACGGGCCAGTGGGACATGACCGGCTTCCACCTGGTCGACCAGGTGCAGACGGACGCGAATGGCTCTCTCCTGGTCGAACCCGATCCGCCGGCGTACACATTCACGCTGACCGGTAGCGGCGCGCCGTCGGGTGACCCCGGCTTCACCGCATCGCTGAACGAGCAGACCGGCGAGCTCACCGTCGACGGCCCGGACGATTTCGTCTTCATGCACGGCTGGACGCTCACGATGCACGCGCCGCTGAAGTTCCGCGATGACGTCACCCCGGACATGGTGGTGACGAACGAGGCCACGGTGACCTCCGACCGGCTCTTCGAGACCTGTGAGGGCACGACCGTCGTGAACGGCAGGGACCTCACCCCGAAGCCGGTCGAGAACACGCCGCCGGGAGTCGAGGACTGCTCGGCGGATACCTCGATCGCGCCGCTCGCGAACGCGACCATCGCGGCGAAGAAGTACGTGAAGGGCAATGACGGCGGCGACCCCGCGGTGGCCGGCGACGACGACCTCGGTGTGCTGAACGTGAACGGCGACGCCGCGGCCTGCGACGCGAGTAAGGGCGGCGTCACGAACGACGGCTACTACTCGTTCCCCTGTGCGCCGATCATCCGCCCCGGTGGCGTCGAGACCTGGCGCGTGGACTTCACCAACACCGGCAACACCGCGGCCAGGGTGCTGGCGGCAGTGGACGTGCTGCCGTCGGTCGACGACCAAGGCGTGATCGTGCCCGGCGACCGCGGCTCGCAGTACGGCGTGACACTCACCGGAACGATTACGGCGAACTTCGCGGAGCTCGCCGATCGGGCCAGCCTGGATGACGCGGGAATCTTCCTCTCGAACGTCGAGCTGAGTCAGTCCTGCAACGCGAACGCGATCAAGGTCTACACCGAGAATGCCGCACCCGATCCGGGGTGCCCGTTCAACTGGGTACGTGCGACGACATCCACCTCCCCTGAAGTGCTGAAAGCCGCACGAAGCGTGCTGATGGTACTGGAATACCAGAACCCGGACGGGGTCTCCCCCGCTCCCGGACTGCGCCCCGGCGAGACCCTGCGGATGACGTTCGACACGCAGACGCCGTTCCAGCTGCCCGCGGAGTCGGCGGTGCCGAACGGTCTGCCCGTCGCCTACAACTCGTTTGCGACGGCGTCCCGCTCCAACCAGACGGTGACCCAGCCGGAGCGCCCGTCGCTCGTGGTGGAGCCGCAGAAGGTCGGTGTCGCGACGGCGACCGGGCAGCTGCTCCTGTCGAAGTCGGTGACCGCTCCGGACTTCTCGACCGACGTGAACCTGCCTGACAGCTATCCGATGCTCGTGACCTGCACCTCGGGCGGCGAGGACGTGACGCTCGTGCACGCCGACAACTCGGATGCCAGCAGGCCGACGCTCGCGGCTGACGGCACTGTTCTCGTCTACGACAACACCACGGGGCCGGTGAACCTCCCGCTGTTCGCAGACTGCACGATCAAGGAGGATCCGGCGATCCCCGGCGTGACCGTGACGGTCGATCCCACGGACGGGGTGACGGCGGAGCGCGACCTCGGCGAGGACGCCGCTGTGTGGGATCCCTACGCCGGAGACACCGAACAGGCCTCCATCCAGGTGGCCAACGTCTATGCCGCGGGCGGCTTCACGGTCGAGAAGTCCGTGGACGCAGGCGGCGCCGAGAACCAGGACGGCGAGGCGATCGTCTACGACCGCACCTACGCGTTCGAGGCCAGCTGCACCTACCTCGATCAGGAGGTCGTGCCTGCGGCCGACCGCTCGTTCACACTCGACGACGGCGACAGCAAGACCTTCTCGAACATCCCCGCCGGCGCGGACTGCACCGTCACCGAGACGGATGCCGGTGGCGCGGCGACCACGAACGTGGTCGTCACCGAGAACGGGACCGCGGGTGACCCGCAGGCCTCATCGGCGGCATCCTTCACCGTCCTCCCCTACGAGGATGGGACGACGGCGCTCACCACCGTCGGATTCGAGAACGTCTACACCGTCGGCGCGGTCGAGGTGACCAAGATCGTCGCAGGCGCCGGCGGCGACACCTGGGGCGGCGCGACGTTCACCGTCGCGATGACCTGCACGCTCGACGGCGCGACGCCGAACCCGGTGTTCGAGGACACCACGACGCTGAGTCGAGACGACCCGACCTGGACCGTGACGAATCTGCCGACCGGCGCCACCTGCGTCGTGACCGAGACCGCGAACGGCGGTGCCAACGATTCCAGCGGCAGCGTCACCGTGACCGTGGGCGACGACCCCGCCGCGCCCGTCCAGGCCGACATCACCAACACATTCACGGTCGGCTCGCTGCAGGTGCAGAAGGAGCTCGAGGGCGCGCCTGCGAACACTCTCGACCCTGCGACCACCTTCGACTACCAGGTCAGCCTGGCCTGCACGCGCGAGGTCAACGGCGAGACCATCGACGTGCCGATCCCGGGCGGTGCCACGCGCACGATCACCGGTGCCGGCACGGCGCTCTACGAGGGACTTCCCACGGGGGCGTCCTGCACGGTCACCGAGCCGGATGCCGGTCACGCGACCGGGCACACCATCAGCCCGGAGCAGCCCGTCATCATCGGAGACGGAACCGATCCCGTGGTGGTCACCGTCACCAACGAGTTCGACAACGGGTCGGTCTCGGTCGAGAAGACGATCGACGCGCCCGACGGCTACCCCGTGCCGGCGTCGTTCACGGCGACGGTGACCTGCACCTGGCAGGGGGCGGCGGTGCCGCTGGCGAACGACGGAGTCGTGACCGTCGTCCCGGGTGAGGGTCCGGCACTGATCGAGGACGTGCCCGTCGGTTCCGTCTGCTCGGTCGCCGAGGACGACGCCGGCCAGACCGGCTCGACGGTCACACCGCAACAGGTCACGGTCACCGAGGCCGATCAGACGTTCGCCTTCGACATCGAGAACACCTACGAGTGGGCGTCCCTCGAGGTCGGCAAGCTCGTCGAGTCGGAGAGCCCGTACGTGCCGACCAACTTCACGTTCCACGTGGAGTGCCGCTACCAGGGTGAGACTGTCGTCGACGAGACGTTCACGCTCGACGCCGACGAGACGAAGACGATCACCGAGATCCCGGCGCGGTCCACCTGCGTGATCACCGAGACCGACGCGCGCAACGCCGATGCGACGATCACCGCGGCCGTCGTCCCCGGTGTCGACGGCGACCTCGCCCCCGTGATCGACCAGCGCACGCGACGAGTCGTCATCCCTGAGTTGCAGCCGGACAGCACCGCAACGGTGAACACCGTGACGTACACCAACCTGTACGACGCGACTGCGATGGTGCTGGTGAAGGACTTCGAGGGCGCCGGGGCCGAGCAGTACGGCTTCGACAAGACGTTCACCTTCACAGTGACCTGCACGTTCGCCGGGGAGACCGTGCTCGACAAGCAGGTGGAGCTGAGTGCCGAGAACGGCTGGAGCACCGCGATCCACGAGGTGATCCCGGGGTCGGAGTGCACGGTCGTCGAGAACGATCTGAACGGCGCCGATGCGGTGGTGATCACGCCGAACGACGGCGAGGACACCACCGTCGGCACGGGAACCGTCCCTGCGACCGGCGGTCTCGTGACGGTGACCGCGACGAACTGGTACCTGACCGGATCGGTGCAGGTCACCAAGACGTTCGCTGGTGACGGCGCCGAGAAGTACGGCACCTCCGCCTACGAGCTGCGTCTGCGCTGCGTGCGCGACGGCGAAGTCGTGGACATCCCCGACGGCATGATCCGCATGGTCAGCGCCGATGCCCCCACAGCCCTGTGGGAGAATCTGCCCACCGGTGCGAACTGCCGCCTGACCGAGGTCGACGACGGCGGGGCGAACTCCACGCAGATCCTGAACGCCGACGGCGACGTCGTCGCCGGTGACGGCGAGAGTTACGACTTCACGGTCGAGACCGATCCGACGATCCTGAGTGTCGACGACCAGCCGCAGCCCTCACTCACCGTCGAGAACACCTTCAACCTCGCGCAGGTGTCGGTGACCAAGGCCGTGGACGGCAGCGGCGCGGTCGATGCGAACGGCGACCCGATCGCGTACGGTCCGTTCCAGGTCACCCTGGCCTGCACCTGGGACGAGCAGCGAGTCACCGCTGCTGAGCCGATGACGCAGCAGATCGAGGACGGCCAGACCGTCACGTGGACGGAGCTGCCCGAGGGTGCGGGGTGCACGGTCACCGAGACTGACGCCGCCGGTGCGGAGTCCACGACGATGGTCGTCACCCAGGGCGGCGAGGACGGCGACGCGCAGGCGGCGACGACCACGCAGCTCGCTCCTCTGCCGAACACGGATGCCGCGGATCAGACATCCGTGGCGATCACGAACACGTTCGGGGTCAGCGCCCTGGACATCACGAAGATCGTTGACGGCTCCGGAGCGTCCGCCGTGACGCGCACCTTCCCGGTGGACGTGACCTGCGTGCTCATCGATCCGTCGCATCCGGCGCCGGGCCTTGTCGTCCGCGACGAGACCTACCAGATCGGCGGTCCGTCGCATTTGACCGCCGAGGTCTCGGATCTGCCGGCCGGCAGCGAGTGCACCGTCACCGAGACGGACGCCGGTGACGCCGACCGCACCACCATGACCGTGGACGGGAAGACGCAGAACGGCGCGTCCGGCACCGTGACGCTCACCTCGGGCACCGTCTCGATCGCGTTCACGAACACGTTCACCGCCCCGCTGCCCGCCACCGGCGCAGACACGCGCACTGTGGCGATCATGGTCACGGGCGGTCTCGGCCTGCTGCTCATCGGAATGATGCTCATCGCGACCGCCCGCCGACGCCGCCGGTTGAGCTGACGCCACGGGAGCGTTGCGGCCCCGCGGAGACTGCTCCCCGGGGCCGCAACGTGTCCAGCGCTGGTCAGCGGCCGTGCCGCAAGTGCCGCGCCAGATAGAGGCCGGTGACGGATGCCTCGGTGCCGGCGATCTGCTCCGGCGACCCGACGGCGACGATCCGTCCGCCCTCGCTGCCTCCGCCGGGCCCGAGATCGATCACATGATCGGCGTTCGCGATGAGATCGAGGTCGTGCTCGATCACGATGACTGTCGCCCCGCGGGCCGTGAGCCGGTCGAGGACGGCGACGAGCGTGCGCACGTCGAGCGGATGCAGGCCGACGCTGGGCTCGTCCAGCACGAACACCCCATCGGTCTGATCACGGTGCATCTGGGTGACGAGCTTCAGCCGCTGCGCCTCACCGCCGGACAGCGCCGGTGTCGCCTCCCCCAGCGTCAGGTATCCGAGTCCCAGCTCGTCGAACGCGACCAGACGGCGGTGCACCCGCGGCAGGTCGGCCGTCTTCGGCAGCGCCTCCCGGATCGTGCAGCGCAGCAGCTCCGGCAGTGTGACGCCGTCACGGACATATGCCTCCGCCTCCGGTGCGAAGCGGCCGCCCTCGCACTCCGGGCAGACGATGTCCACGTCGGGCAGGAACTGCACGTCGAGCGTGATCTCGCCGGTACCCTCGCATCTCGGGCATGCCAGCGAGCCGGTGTTGTACGAGAAGTCCGACGCGGTGAGCCCGGCGTCCCGTGCCGCGGGCGTGCCTGCGTAAGCCTTCCGCAGCTCATCCATCACTCCGGAATACGTCGCGATCGTGGAGCGCACGTTCAGGCCGATCGGCGTCGCATCGACGACGTGCACCTTCATCGCCGCCGGTGTCTCGAGCGAGCGCACGTGGGACGGCGGCCTGGCACCGTCGGCGGTGGCGACCAGAGCGGGCACCAGGGACTCCAGCACCAGCGTGGTCTTCCCCGAGCCGGAGACACCGGTGACGGCGGTCAGCCGTCCCGCAGGCACGTCGACCTCGAGCGGGTGCACCGTGTGGATCGAGTCGGTGCGCAGCAGGATCCGCCCCTGTTCGAACACGGCATCGGATGCTGCGCGGCCGCGGGCCTCGACGAGTTCGGAGCCGTCCAGGAAGCCCGCGATCCGGGAAGCGCCGTGCAGGGACTCCGGCTCGCCTTCGGCGATGACCCGTCCGCCCTCGGACCCCGAGCCGGGCCCGATCTCGATGAGCCAGTCCGCCTCGCGCAGGATCTGCACGTCATGGTCGACGAACACCACGGAGTTGCCGTCGGCGAGCAGATCGCGCATGACGCCCAGCAGCCCGTCGACGTTGACCGGATGCAGGCCGATCGATGGCTCGTCCAGCACGTAGAGCACTCCGGTCGTGCGGTTGCGCACCGCACGGGCGAGCTGCGCGCGCTGCCGCTCCCCCGTCGACAGCGTCGCGCCGGCGCGATCGAGCGAGAGATATCCGAGCCCGAGCTGCACCAGCCTGTGCGCCATGCCCAGCAGCGTGTCCACGAGCGCCTCCGCCATCGGGCGCATCTCGCGCGGCAGCTCGTGCGCGACATCAGGGGCCCACGCGATCACCTCGTCGAGGGTCATGGCCGTGACATCCGCGAGGCCCTGCTCGCCGATCCGCGGAGCGCGGGCGGCCGGACTCAGTCGGGTGCCGCCGCAGTCCGGACAGGCGCCCTCGGTGAGGAACCGGCTGACCCGCGCGAGCCGCTTCTCGTCTTCCGCGCGGCGCAGCTCCTCGGTCACCGTGAGCCTCGCGTTGCGGAACGTGAAGTCCAGCTCGTGCACGCCCTTCCTGCTGGTCACGGTGATGTGCTTCTTCTCCTCCGGTCCGTCCAGCACGATCTCCCGTTCGGCATCGGTCAGATCGCGCCACGGCACGTCGGTGCGCACGCCGAACTCACGGGCGATGTCCGGCTGCACGTTGAAGCCGAACATCTGCCACGGCGCGACGGCGCCGCCGTCGAGCGTCTTGGACGGATCGGGGACCAGTGCGACGTCGTCCACCGTACGCACGACCCCGGTGCCCTGACAGGTCGGGCAGGCCCCGGTGGAGTTGAAAGCGAGGTCCTCGGCGCCCGGCGCATGCACCTGTGCACCGCAGACCGGGCAGGAGAAGGGTGTCTCGGCCGCGACGTCGATGGTCGGCGGAACCCGATGCCCGTTCGGGCACATATGGGATGCGAGGCGCGAGAACATGAGCCGGATCACGTTCAGCAGCTCGGTGGAGGTGCCGAACGTGGAGCGCACGCCTGGAACTCCCGGCCGCTGCCGGAGCGCGAGCGCCGCCGGCACATGCTCGACCGAATCGACCGCGGCGCGCGGCGCCTGCGCCATCCGCCGCCGGGTGTAGGTCGAGAGTGCCTCGAGATAGCGCCGGGAGCCCTCCGCATAGAGCACGCCCAGCGCCAGCGACGACTTGCCGGAGCCCGACACTCCGGCGATGCCGACCAGCGCGCGCAGCGGGACGTCGACGTCCACGTCCCGCAGGTTGTGCACCCGGGCACCGCGGACGGCGATGCGCTCAGGCAGTACCGCTGCAGCATCCGGGTGCCGCTCCCGCGGCGTCATCAGGCCGTCGCGTCGGCGTCCCGGCGCGGCAGCACCCATCCCGCGCGCGGGAAGTGGCAGGTGTAGCCGTCGGGATAGCGGATCAGGTAGTCCTGGTGCTCCGGCTCGGCCTCCCAGAAGGGACCTGGCGCCTCGATGGTGGTCACCGCCTCGCCCGGCCACAGGCCGGAGGCGTCGACGTCGGCGATCGTGTCGCGCGCGACCTGCTCCTGCCCCGCATCCAGGGGGAAGATCGCCGAGCGGTAACTGGTGCCGATGTCGTTGCCCTGGCGGTTCAGCGTCGAAGGGTCGTGGATCTGGAAGAAGAACGCGAGGACGTCGCGATACGTGGTCTTCGCCGGATCGTAGACGATCTCGACGGCCTCGGCGTGCCCAGGGTGGTTGCGGTAGGTTGCGTGGTCGTTCTGACCGCCCGTGTAGCCCACGCGCGTGCCGAGAACGCCCGGCTGACGCCGGATGAGATCCTCCATGCCCCAGAAGCAGCCCCCGGCGAGGACGGCGGTCTCCGCGCCCTCCTGGCGTGTGATCGATCCGGTGTCGGTGATGCCGCTGGTCATGGCAGTGCTCCTTCGTCTGTGGTCATATCGATTCTCCCCCGTTCTCACCCTCGGGAGGCGATGTTCACCCGTGGTCTCTTGTCTGGGCGTGCCTGAAGTGGTTGCATCGGATCTCATGACAGATGAAACTCAGCACCTTCCCCAGGCTGAAAGTCCCGACATCAACCACGACCACCGTCCCGGCGTCAGCCGGCGTGGTTTCCTCACCGGCGTCACCGCCGCCAGCGCCCTCGCCGCAGCGGGCTGGGCGGCGTCCCCCGAGTCCGCCTCTGCCGCGCAGGGCGGCGTCGGCAAGTCGGTCACGATCACCGTGATGGGCTCGTCCGACATTCATGCGAACGCCCTGAACTGGGATTACTACAAGGACGCCGCGTACAGCGACAAGGCAGGCAACGCCGTCGGCCTCGCCCGCCTGTCCAGCGTGGTGAAGCAGGTGCGCGCCGACCGCGGCGCCGACCACACCCTGCTGTTCGACGCCGGCGACACCGTGCAGGGCACCCCGTTGGGCTTCTACTATGCGACCGTCGAGCCGATCACGAAGACCGGAGCCATGCATCCGATCGCCGCGCAGATGAACGCGATCGGCTATGACGCCGTCGCGCTCGGCAATCACGAGTTCAACTACGGCCTCGAGTTCCTCGACACGTTCATCTCGCAGATGAAGGCACCCGTGCTCGGCGCGAACGCCGTGCGCACCGGGACGACTGTGCCGGCCTACACGCCTTACGTGATCAAGACCCTCAAGATCAAGGGCCACAAGCCGATCCGCGTGGGCGTGCTCGGCCTGACCAACCCCGGAGTCGTGATCTGGGACAAGGCCAACGTCAGCGGCAAGCTCGACGTGCTCGACATCGTCGCGACCGCGAAGCGCTGGGTGCCGATCATCCGCGCGCAGGACGTCGACGTCGTCGTCGTCAGCGTGCACGCCGGTGACAGCGGGACCTCGTCCTACGGCGATGAGCTGCCCAACGAGAACGCCGCCGGCCTGCTCGCCGCGCAGGTGCCCGGCATCGACGCCATCCTGTTCGGGCACGCGCACAAGGACATCCCGGAGCGCTTCGTGACCAACGAGGTCACCGGCGAGCAGGTCGTGATGAGCGAGCCGATGTGCTGGGGCCAGCGCCTGAGCGTGTTCGACATCGAGCTGCAGCAGGTCAAGGGCAAGTGGAAGGTCGTCTCGAAGAAGGCGACGAACCTGCTCACCAGCACCGTCCAGGACGACCCTGCGCTGGTCGCAGTGGTCAAGGCGCAGCACGACGCCGTCGTCGGCTACGTGAACAAGGTCGTCGCGACCTCGACCGAGGAGCTCTCCGCCGCGGAGTCGTGCTGGAAGGACACCGCGATCCTCGACTACGTCAACAAGGTGCAGGTCGACACCGTGTCCAAGGCGATCGCCGGCACAGCCGAGGCGGCGCTGCCGATCATCTCGATTGCCGCACCGTTCAACCGCGCCGCGACCTTCCCGGCCGGCGAGGTGACGATCAAGGACGTCGCCGGACTCTACATCTACGACAACACCATGATGGCGTCGGTCCTCACCGGCTCGCAGATCAAGGACTACCTGGAGTACTCGGCGAAGTACTTCCAGCAGGTCGCGCCCGGCGCGCCCGTCGACCCCGCGAGCTGGACCAACGCGCTGAGCACGCCCGACTACAACTACGACCAGTTCTCGGGAGTGACCTACGACGTCGACATCTCGCAGCCGCAGGGATCGCGCATCGTGAACCTCGCCTGGGAGGGCGCTCCCGTCGGCGCCGATCAGAAGTTCGTGGTCGCGGTGAACAACTACCGTCAGTCCGGCGGCGGCGGATTCCCGCACATCACCACTGCGCCGGTGGTCTACAACGCACAGGTCGCGATCCGCGAGGCCATTGTCGCGTACGCATCGGATGCCGGGGTCATCGACCCGGCGGACTTCCACGTCGAGAACTGGCGGCTGACGCGCGCCGGGACGCCCGTGTTCTGAGTTCCCGATCCTGCGAGAAGGCCCGGAGCATCCCCTTTCGGTGGATGCTCCGGGCCTTCTCGGTGATACATTGCAGATCTAGGTACATAGAACTGCGAGGTATGTGATGCGGATCAGCAAGGACCTGGTCGCTGCTGCGGCGGCGCCACTCGTGCTCGGCATCCTCGCCGAGGGCGAGTCGTACGGCTACGCGCTTCGGCAGCGGATCGGCGAACTGTCCGAGGGGCGCCTCGAGTGGAGTGACGGGATGCTGTATCCCCTGCTGCATCGACTGGAGAGGCTCGGACAGATCGAGTCCTCATGGGCGGCATCCCCGGCCGGACGCCCGCGCAAGGTGTACCGGCTGAAGCAGACCGGCGCCGAGGCCCTCGCCGAGCACCGCAGGCAATGGGGCGTGGTCAGCGACGCGCTCGCCCGCATCTGGGACGATCGCGCGCCCTCGGCCGCCCTGAACCCGACGGGAGCCTGAGATGGATGCCGCACACTCCCCGGCTGCACCCGACAGCCAGGAGACCCTGAACACGCGGATCGCCGAATGGCGCCACTACGTGCAGCGCAGGGATGCGATCGGCGCCGACGTCGACGAACTCGAGTCGCATCTGCGCGATCAGATCGACGACCTCATGGCCGGTGGTCGCCTGGCGCCTGACGAGGCGTTCCTCGTCGCCGTCGGCAGGCTCGGCCGACTCGACGACCTGTCCCGCGAGTTCGCCAGGGAGCATTCGGACCGCCTCTGGAAGCAGCTGGTGCTCCCTGAGCCGGCGCGTCACGGCCGCGCAGGACTGCTGCTCGCGCTCGTCCTCGCTGTCGCCGGCGCGCTGCTGATCAAGCTCCCCGCTCTCTTCGGCGCCGCGCCGGACGAAGTCCTGCGCAACGCCGCTGTCCTCGGACTCGCGGCGCCGGCCGCATACTTCCTGATCCGACGCAGCGCGTCCTGGGCGATCCTCGTCACCGTCGGTGCCTCCTTCGCCGCGGCCGCGCTCGTGCTGAACCTCTATCCGTTCACCTGGGGCGACGACACCCTGATGCTCGCCGCCCTGCATTCGGTGGTCGCCCTCTGGCTCGTGATCGGCATCGTCTACACCGGAGGCGCGTGGCGTGTGCACGGCATGGACTTCGTCCGTTTCACGGGCGAATGGGTCGCGTACATGGCCCTGCTCGCGCTCGGCGGCGCGGTCCTCGCCGGCCTCACTGTGGGAGTCTTCTCCGCGGTCGGCGCCGACGCGACTTCCTTCGTCACGGACTGGCTCATCCCGTGCGGTGCCGCCGGTGCGGTGGTGATCGCGGCATGGCTGGTCGAGGCGAAGCAGTCCGTGATCGAGAACATCGCACCGGTGCTGACGAAGGTGTTCACGCCGTTGTTCACCGCCCTGCTGCTGGCCTTCATCGTCGCCTCGGGTGTTCAGCTCGCATCGGGCGCCCTCATCGACGGCAGTCGTGAGATCCTCATCGTCTTCGACGCCGTGCTGGTCATCGTGGTCGGTTTGCTGCTCTACGCCATCTCCGCGCGAGGCTCGGAGGCCCGCCCCGGCTGGTTCGACACGCTGCAGATCGTGATGGTGTGCGCAGCGATCGTCGTGGACCTCGTCGTGCTGTCAGCGATGATCGGAAGGATCGGCACCTATGGAACCAGTCCGAACAAGCTGGCCTCACTCGGCCTGAACCTCATCCTGCTGATCAACCTCGCGGGTTCCCTCGGACTGCAGCTGCGCTTCGTGCGCGGACGTTCGACTCTGGCCGCGCTGGAGCGCTGGCAGACGATCTTCCTGCCTGTGCTCCTGGTCTGGGCCGCTCTCGTCGTGGTGGTCTTCCCACCGGCGTTCGCCTTCGCCTGAGGAGCCGCCCCGTCCGCTCAGGTGAGCTGCGGCGCACCCTCGGTGATGATCCGCTCGAAGACGTCCCGATCGGCGGCGAACTGTGTATCGGGGATCGGCCAGTGCAGGACGATCTCGGTGATCCCGGCATCCTGGTACGCGCGAGCGGTGTCGAGGAACTGCTGGGCACCGTCCAGAGGCCGGTCGCCGGTGAACCCGGTGAGCAGGATGCGCTCGACGCTCGCCGGATCCCGGTCGGCCTCCTCGCAGGCCCGCTCGAGACGGGAGACCTGCTCGCGCACCGCCGCACGCGACTCGGCCGCGGTCTCGCCGTCGCCCGTCGTCACCCACGCCTGGCCGTACTGCGCCGCAAGACGATAACCCCGCGGTCCTGTCGCGGCGATGGCGAACGGCACTCGCGGGCTCTGCACGGACCCGGGGATGTTGCGCGCCTCGTGCGCGAGGTAGGCGCCCTCCGCCTGCGTGACTGCAGGTTCGGTCAGCAACCGGTCGAGGAGCATCGTGAAGTCGCGCAGCCGGTCGGCCCGTTCGCGCGCCGACCAGGGCTCCTGGCCGAGCACAGTCGCGTCGAAGCCGGTCGTGCCCGCACCGAGCCCGACCGTGATCCTTCCGCCGGAGAGGTCGTCCAGCGTCATCACGTCTTTCGCGAACAGCACCGGCTCCCGGTAGTTCGGCGAGGTGATCAGCGTGCCGAGCCGCACGCGCGAGGTGACCGTCGCGGCCGCCGCGAGCGTCGGCACAGCGCCGAACCAGGTGCTGTCGCGGAAGGACCGCCAGGACAGGTGGTCGTAGGTGTAGGCGGCGTGGAACCCGAGCTCATCGGCGGCCCGCCAGATCGCGGATGCCTCGCCCCATCGCCAGACGGGCAGGATGCAGGTGCTGGTTCGCATGAACCCAGGCTAGTCACGCTCGGGCACCGGACGTCACTGCACCGTCGGCGGAGCGGGGATCGCGTACCCCGACGGGGCGACGTTCGCGTCCAGCGACTTCTTCCAGGCACCGGACGAGATGTACTCCTTCAGCGCATCCCGCACCTGATCCAGGCGGTTGTCACCCTTCTTGAGCCCGATCCCGTAATTCTCATCGGTGAAGCCCTTGCCGACGACGCGCAGCACCCCCTTGTACTCGGGCTGCGACGCGAATCCGGCCAGGATGACGTCGTCCGTCGACACGGCGTCGACCGAGCCCGAGACGAGGTCGCGCACGCACTCCGACCAGGACGGCACCTTCACCACGGTGATCTCGCCGCGGTAGTGCTCGGTGAGGTAGTCGATCGACGTGGTGCCCGCGGCCGCGCACACCTTCTTGCCGTCCAGGGTCTCCGGCCCCGTGATGGTGTCGTCGTTGCGACGGATGAGCAGGTCCTGATGCGCCGTGAAGTACGGCCCGGCGAAGGCGATCTCCTTCTCGCGCTCCGGAGTGATCGAGAACGTCGACACCACCATGTCGACCTCGCCCGATGTCAGGGCACTCACCCGCTCGTCCTGATCGATGCGCTGCCAGGTGATGTTCTTCGTGGGCACCCCGATCTTCCCAGCGACGTAGTTCGCCGTGTCGATGTCGAAGCCGGCGTATCCCTCATCGGTCTTGAGGCTGACGCCGGGCAGGTCGTCGGCGATCCCGATCGTGAGGGTGGCCGACCCCGTGGCCTTGTTGTCCTCGGTGTTCCGCGGCGGCGTGGTGGAGCATCCGGCGACCAGCAGCGCGGTCGACAGCAGGGCCGCGGCGGCGATGAGACGACGCATCTCACCTGCTCCCTTCGGCATCGCCGTCCCCGGCATCCGGCGGGGGGTTCTTGTCAGGCTCATCGAGGTTGTCCCACTCATGCACCTCGAGGTGGAAGTCCTCCTCGTCGTCATCATCGTCTTCGTCATCGTCATCCTCGACGTACTCGAACTGCAGGGTGCCGAGGGCGGCGATCGACTCCGTTCGCGGACCGGGCGGCTGCGGCGGATAGCGCAGCCCGGTGTCGGTCCACTTGCCCAGCATCCGATCGCCGGTGTGCGCCGCGACGCGGCGCTTCACGATCAGCCAGCCGAGCTCGAAGATCAGGAACAGGGCGGGAATGCCGAGGACCACCACGACGAACCCGGTCTTGTGCCAGAAGTACGGCGAGGCCTGCCAGCCCGAGATCGCCATACCCACGATGACGAAAGCCAGGAACGCGAGCCCCAGGTAACTCGTCCACGGCGTGCCGGGCGCGCGGAACGTGCTGGCCGGCAGCACTCCCCTGTCGCTGAGTCGTCGCAGCCGCAGCTGGCAGAGGAAGATCGTCGCCCAGGTGAACACCACCGCGATCGACGCGGCCTCCAGAGCGATCTCGAAGGCGTCGGGGCTCACCGCGTTCAGGATCGAACCGAGCACGTAGACGACCGCGGTCATCACGATGCCGGCCCACGGCACGCCCGCCCCACTCATCTTCAGCGTGAATCCCGGCGCCTGCTTGGCCATGCCGAGGCTGCGCAGCACGCGGCCCGTGGTGTAGAGCCCCGAGTTCAACGACGACATGGCTGCGACGATGAGGATCGCCTGGATCACGTTCGCCATCCATGGCATGCCCATCTTGCCGAACACCGTCACGAAGGGACTGATACCCGCCGTGTACTCGCTGGTCGGCAGGATGCACACCAGCAGCAGCAGCGACCCGCAGTAGAAGACACCGATGCGGATGATCACCGCGTTGACGGCCTTCGGCACCTCGCGCTTCGGATTCTCCATCTCGCCGGCCGCGATTCCGACCATCTCGATGGCCGCATAGGCGAACACGACACCCGACATCACGATGATCGGCCCGTACCACGCGAACGGCGCCTCCGTCGGCCAGAAGCCGCCGGGATTCGCCCAGAGGTTCTGGATGCCGGCCCTGTGGCCGCCGACGTCCATGCTGAACACCACCACGACGGTGCCGACGACGAGGAAGATCACGATGGCGGCGACTTTGAGCACCGAGGCCCAGAACTCGAACTCGCCGAAGGCCTTCGCCGACAGCAGGTTGACGATGAGTACGACGGCCAGCGCGATCAGGACGGTCGCCCAGGTCGGCATCTGCGGCCACCAGTACTGGATGTACAGGCCGACGGCGCTCAGCTCGGCGATGCCGGTCAGCGCCCAGTTCGTCCAGTACATCCAGCCCGTGTAGTACGCCGCCTTCTCGCCGAAGAACTCTCTCATCCAGGAGACGAACGCGCCGGACGTCGTGCGGTACAGCACGAGCTCACCGAGCGCGCGCATCAGGAAGTAGGCGATCACGCCGACGAACGCATAGCTGAGCACGAGGGCCGGCCCGGTGCTGTTCAGCCTGGATGCCGAGCCGAGGAAGAGCCCCGTTCCGATCGCGCCGCCGATGGCGATCATCTGCACCTGGCGGCGGTTCAGGCTCTTCTTGTACCCCTCCTGCTCGGCGTCGTGCTCGGTATCGTGGCCGGCCTCGTGCGTGAGCTGCGTGGCATCCATCTGGGACATGCGATCCCCCCTGATCACCGCTTTCGCCGATGGGGCGGGTCGCGTGCGGCTCGGAGCAAGGGCGCTGATGTGCATTCGAGAATGGCACGTCCCCCACGACGACGGCAACAACATGGGACAGACTGGGGCCATGAGTCGACGAACCCGAAGGCGCCTGATCGTCGTGTCTGCGAGCGTCGTCGGGGCGCTCGGCATCCTCGCGACCCTGATCTTCACGGGCGTCCTCTGGCCGTCGCGGATGCTCGCCGCCGGATACTCCGTGCGCGGCATCGACATCTCCGCGTATCAGGGCGAAGTGGACTGGGAGGTTCTCGGCGCTCAGGACATCGACTTCGCCTACATCAAGGCGACCGAGGGCTCCTCGGCCGTCGACTCGCGGTTCGAGGCGAACTGGACGGGTGCGATGAAGACCGATCTGCTGGTCGGCGCGTACCACTTCGTGAGTTTCGAGAGCAGCGGAGAGGCGCAGGCCGCGCACATCATCGAGACAGTCCCCGGCGGCGCAACCCTGCCCATCGCTCTCGACCTTGAGTACTACGGCGACTTCTTCGCTCACCCGCCGACGCGGGCGGAGGTGGACGCGATCCTGGGCCCGCTGCTGGAGAGGCTGGAGGAGCACTACGGATCACCGCCGGTGATCTACGCGACATCCCAGGCCTACGACCGCTATCTGTCGGGCGCCTACCCCGACAATCCGATCTGGAGCCGCTCGCTGGCAATCCCGCCGCGGCTGAACGACGGACGGGACTGGACCATCTGGCAGTACTCCGATCACGACCGGCTCGACGGCTACGTCGGTGAGGAGCAATACATCGACATGAACGTGTTCAACGGCACGCGGGAGCAGATGGCGGAGCTCGCGAAGTGATCCCGTGACGCAGAAAACCCCCGCCGGAGCGGGGGTTTTCATTTCTGCTGGGGTACCTGGACTCGAACCAAGAATGGCGGTACCAGAAACCGCTGTGTTGCCAATTACACCATACCCCAAGGGCGAAACCGGAGCTCCGCACCGAGAGTCAAGCTTACCCGACGCACCACCAGGCGCCAAACCGGCTCGGATTCCCGCGCGCGTCGTGGGTCACAGCTCCCCCATGCGGGCGGGCTTGACCCAGCGCAGGAACACGGTCGATCGCGTGATGCGGGCTAGATCGGCGAGCAGCGCACCGACCTTCGTGCCGATGCTCAGACTGAGGAACATCATCAGCGCCGTCGTAACGGCCTGAGGGTCGAAGCTGGCCAGCGACACCAGGCCGATGGTGCCGGGCACCAGGAGCAGGAAGGCGGGCTGGAACGACACCGTGGCAGGCACCGCCAGCGTGACGCGCTCGAGTACGCGAGCGGCGACGAAGAGCAGTGCTCCGGCGACCCCGGTCGCCACGACGTTGCCCATCACCGGGCTGAGCAGCGCGAGCACGGCGTAGGTGCCGGTCATCACCACGACACACACGACGGTCAGCCGGAATCCCGATCCGAACGCAAGCCCGATGCCGATCGCGAGGATCACCACCGCGATCCACGCCACCCACAGCGGCGGCAGCGCCTGCCATCCGCCATGGTCGTTGGTCAGCTGCACGGCGTCGCCCACGAGTGCGGCTGATGCCGAGTCGATGTGCATCCCGGTCAGCGATGCGCCGGCGAACACGCCGGCCGCCATGAAGGCCAGCATGATCAGGCCGTACATCAGCCGGGATGCGCCGGTGACGATGTCCGTCGACGTCAGTTCCAGAAGGGCGTTCGTGATGAGTGCACCCGGAACCAGGATGGCGATCGGCGCGCAGACGGCGAACAGCGGGACCGGCCCGAGATCCAACCCGCTCGCCACGGCGCCGACGAGGATCGTCGAGACGAACGCCGACACGAAGGGCGCCACCGCGGCCGCGGCGCGCACCCGCATCATCAGCAGGGTCAGCCCACCGACCAGCAGGCCCACGACCAGCGCGAGCACGATCGCCCACCACGGGCAGCGGAACAGGGTGGCCAGCGACCCGGCCAGAAGCCCGCAGCCGATCAGGCTCTGCAGTGCCGGCATCCGCCTCGGCGTCGCGCGGATCGCCGCGATCCGCGCCGGCGCCGCCGTCAGCGGCTGCGCGCCCGACTCGAGGTCGCGCACGAGCCGGCTGGCCTTCGCGGACTGCCGGAACGTGAGCGCCGCGCCCTTCCCGATCACGGTCGTCGTCGATGATGCCGCGCCGGGACGGCTCACCATGACCATCTCGGGCAGGATCGCGAACTCGACCGGCGAGTCGGGCAGCGCCCGTCTGCTCACCTGCTCGAGCGTGCCGCGCACGTCGGTGACCGACGTGCCGCACTCCAGCAGCAGCACGCCGAGGTCGCCGAGGATCACGTCCGTACCGGACTCCGAGGTCGCGACATCCGTCACGTCCGGTTCCCTCCTCGAGGTTCGAGCGGATCAGTCCGCGAGCTTCTCCCCCAGTGCCCGCAGCCGGCGCAGCGACTCGTCCTTGCCGAGCAGCTCCATCGACTCGAACAGCGGCGGCGAGACCCGGCGGCCGGTGATCGCGACGCGCGGCGGACCGTAGGCCACCCGCGGCTTCAGCTCGAGGCCATCGATCAGCGCGGCGGACAGCGCCTCCTGGATCGTCTCGGGCGTGAACGACTCGAGCGGCTCGAGGGCGGCGACGGATGCCTGCAGCACCTCGGCCGCGTTCGCGGGAAGCCCCTTCATCGCGTCGTCCTCGTAGGAGACCTCGTCGGCGAACAGGAAGCCGAGCATGCCGGGCGCCTCGCCCAGCAGCTGCATGCGCTCCTGCACCAGCGGCGCCGCGCGGAATGCCAGCACGATCTGCTCGTGCGTCGGCTCCGCGCCGCCGAAGACGTCGGCCGCCGCGAGGTACGGCAGCAGCCGCTCGGCGAAGTCCTTGCCGTCGAGCATGCGGATGTGGTCGCCGTTGATCGACACGGCCTTCTTCTGGTCGAAGCGGGCCGGGTTCGGATTGACGTCGGCGATGTCGAACGCGGCGACCATCTCGTCGCGCGAGAACACGTCGCGATCGGGACCGATCGACCAGCCGAGCAGCGCCAGGTAGTTCAGCAGCCCCTCAGGGATCATGCCGCTGGAGCGGTGCAGGAACAGGTCGGCCTTCGGGTCGCGCTTGGAGAGCTTCTTGTTGCCGGTCTCGCCGAGCACGAGGGGCATGTGCCCGAAGCGCGGGATGAACGTGGTGACGCCGGCGTCGATCAGCGCGGCATACAGCGCCAGCTGGCGTGCGGTCGACGGCATGAGGTCCTCGCCACGCAGCACATGCGTGACGCCCATCAGCGCGTCGTCGACAGGGTTCACGAACGTGTACAGCGGCACGCCGTTCGGGCGCACGATCACGTAGTCGGGGAAGCTGCCGGCCGGGAAGGTCACCTCGCCGCGGATAAGGTCCACGAAGGTGAGGTCGTGGTCGGGAACGCGCAGGCGCAGCGCGGGCTGGCGACCCTCGGCGCGGAACGCGGCCTTCTGCTCGTCGGTGAGGTCGCGGTCGTGGTTGTCGTAGCCGAGCTGCTTGGCGCGACCGGCCGCCTCGTTGCGGGCGTCGATCTCCTCGGCGGTCGAGAAGCTCTCGTAGACGAGCCCTGCGGCGACCAGCTTGTCGAGCACCTCGCGGTAGATGTCGTGGCGCTGCGACTGACGGTACGGTCCGTTCGGGCCGCCCACCTCGACGCCCTCGTCCCAGTCGATCTCGAGCCAGCGCAGCGCGTCGAGCAGCTGCTGGTAGCTCTCCTCGCTGTCGCGAGCGGCGTCGGTGTCCTCGATGCGGAAGACGAGCTTGCCGCCGTTGTGCCGCGCGTACGCCCAGTTGAACAGGGCCGTGCGGATCAGGCCGACATGCGGCAGACCGGTCGGCGACGGGCAGAAGCGCACGCGGATATCGGCTCCGGTGGCGGTGGTGGTGCGGGGATCAGGAGTAGCCATAGCCCTTCGATTCTACTGAGAGCGGATGCCGCTCCACGGCGCGTCAGGACGCGGCATCCTTTCGCCACACGGAGACGTGCGACTCGCTCTCCGAGGTGAACGGCGCGCCGCTCCAGTCCGCGTGCCGCGACTCGAACGACATGCCCGCGAGGCGCGCCATCAGGTCGAGTTCCGAAGGCCAGACGTAGCGGAACTGAAGCGCGCCGTACCGGTAACTGCCGTCGTCCTGACGGGAGTAGTGGTGCGAGATCGCGCGCTGGGTGACGAAGTCGTAGGTGTCGATGCCCATGTGCTGCTCGGAGACGTCGAACGGCGCGGCGGTCTGCCCCGGCGGCATCCTGCGCACCGCCGGAACCCCGACCTCGACGACGAACCTGCCGCCGGGCACGAGGTGGCGCGCGGCGTTGCGGAAGCACTCCACCTGTGCGTCCTGTGTCCAGAGGTTCCCGATCGTGTTGAAGACCAGGTACACGAGACCGAACTCGCCCGGCACAGTGGCGGAGGACATGTCGCCGATCACGACCGGGATCGCCTCCGTCTTCTCCCGCAGCCGCGCGGCCATTGCCGGCGAGTACTCCAGACCGCTCACGGGGATGCCGCGCTCGTGCAGCGGTATCGCGACGCGCCCGGTGCCGATCGCGAACTCCAGCGCAGGCCGTCCCTCCGCACGCTCGGCGAGGAAGGCGGTCGTCGCCGCGAGAAGCTCCGGTGCGAACATCGGATCGTCCGGGTCGTCGTAGCCGTCCGCGGCCGCCTTGGTCCACAGGTCGCTGGGCACGTCGCTGTCGCTCATCCCGACAGCCTAGGGTGCGACCTCGACGCGCTCCCGTCCGGTGCGCGCGAGCGGCGACAGCGCGGTGATCGCGATGACGATCACGAGAGCGGTCGCGCCGAGGCCCCCGTAGCCGAAGTTCGTCAGCACCAATCCGGCCAGAGCGGCACCGACGGCGGCGGTCAGGCTCATCAGCGAGTCGCTGATGCCCTGCCTTCGTGGTCGCTGCAGCGTGGTCGACGACTCGGTCAGCAGCGCGGCGCCCGCGACGGTCGCCGCACTCCAGCCGAGGCCCAGCAGGATCAGCGCGACCATCACGCCGACCGGATTCTCGCCGGCGAAGATCGCCGTGAGCAGGGATGCGGTGAGCAGCGCCTGGCCGAGCAGTACGACGCGCACGCGCCCCCAACGGTCGGAAAGGATGCCGAACACCGGCGACAGCCCGTACATGCCGGCCACGTGCAGACCGATCGTCAGCCCGACGAGCGTGGTGACATCCGTCTCGGTGGTCTCCATGCCGTGCATGCCGTGTGCCATGTGCGACAGATGGATCGGGGTCATGGCCATGACCGAGGCCATCACCGCATGCGAGCCTGAGACGGCGAAGATCGCGTAGCGCGCGGCGACGGGGCGGTCCACAGAGGAGCCGAGCGCCGCGGTCCTGGAGCCGTCCGTCGCCAGCCGCAGCGCGAGCAGCAGCGGATCCGGCCGCAGCGCGATCAGGTACAGCACGAGGGCGAGCGCCTGTGCGATCAGTGAGAAGACGTAGGAGCCGGTGAGGTGCGGCATCCCGAGCGCCTGCCCGACCACCTCACCCGGAGTGAGCAGGAACGGACCGGCTACGCCGCCGATCGTCGTGGACCAGACCACGATCGACAGGTCGCGGCCGCGGTGCTGCGCCGAAGCGAGGTCGGTCGCTGCGAACCGGGACTGCAGGCTGCCGGCGTTGCCCATGCCGATCAGGATGACGCCGACCAGGAGCACCGGGAAGCTGCGGACGGACGCCGCTGTGATCACGATGCTCACCCCGACCAGGGCGAGCAGGTTGCCCGCGGTCAGCGAGAGCCTGCGGCCGAACCGGCCGGCGAACCGGGCCAGCGGGATGGCCGCCGCCGCGGCACCGAGGGTGACAGACGCCGTCGCAAGACCGGACAGCGCGTCGTCACCGGAGAGATCGGCGGCCAGCAGCGCGCCGAGCGACACGGTGGCGCCGAAGGCGATGCCGCCGAGCACCTGGCCGAGCGCGAGTATGCCGACGGTGCGGCGCTGGATGCGCTCCAGATCGCCCTGCTCGAGTGCGGTCGTGGTCACGAGGCGTCGCGCACAGGGTTGCGGAGCGTGCCGATACCGGACACCTCGACCTCGACGGTGTCGCCGGCGACGATCGGGCCGACGCCCGCCGGGGTGCCGGTCATGATCACGTCGCCCGGAAGCAGCGTGAACACGGCGGATGCGTAGGCGATGATGTCGGCGACGGAGTGGATCATGTCGGACAGCGGCGCGTGCTGACGCACCTCGCCGTTCACTCGCGTCTCGATGGTCGCCGTGGCGTCATCGAACTCGGTCTCGATGAGCGGTCCGAGCGGGGCGAAGGTATCGAAGCCCTTGCCGCGCGTCCACTGGCCGTCCTTGCGCTGCAGGTCGCGCGCGGTCACGTCGTTGCCGACGGTGTAGCCGAAGACGTGCTCGAGTGCGTTCTCGACGCTGACGTTCTTGGTGACCTTGCCGATCACGGCGACCAGTTCGCCCTCGAACTCGACACGCTCCGACAGCGCGACGGGGCGCACGATGGCATCGCCGGGGCCGACCACCGCTGTGTTCGGCTTCAGGAACAGCAGCGGCTCCTCGGGGGCGACGTTGCCGAATTCGGCCGCGTGATCATGGTAGTTGCGGCCGACGCAGAGCACCTTCGACCGTGGGATCACGGGCGCGAGCAGCGCGGCGTCCGCAAGCGGAACGCGCTCCCCCGTCGGCTCGTAGCCCGCGAACATCGGGTCGCCGTCGAGGACGACGAGGTCACCGTCATCCACGATGCCGAATCGGATGCTGCCCTGGTGACTGAAACGCGCGATCTTCACCCGAGCAAGCCTAGTCAAGCGCCCTTCGTCACTTCGACTCGCTTCGCTCACTCAGTACGACGCTCGCTTCGCTCGCTCAGGACCCGGTGGTCGGATCCTGAGCGAGGAGCGAAGCGACGAGACGAAGGGCGGCGACGGGTCAGGCGTCCAGGCGGACGAGCCAGCCGTGCTTGTCCTCGCGGCGGCCGTACTGGATGTCCGTGAGCTCTTCGCGCAGCGACATCGCCAGCTCGGTCGATTCGGGACCCTCGTGCACGATCTCGAAGTCGGTGGCCATCAGCTTGCCGATCGGCACGACCACCGCGGCGGTGCCGCAGGCGAATGCGCCGACGATCTCACCGGATGCCGCGCCCTCGCGCCACTCGTTGATCGACAGTTTGCGCTGCTCGACCTTCAGACCGCGGTCCTCGGCGAGCTGCAGGATCGAGGCGAGTGTGATGCCGGCCAGGATCGAGTCGGACTCCGGCGTGAGCAGGCGGCCGTCGCTCGTGACGAGCACGAGGTTCATGCCTCCGAGCTCCTCGATGTACTCGCCGTCCAGGAACAGCACCTGCTGGCATCCCTTGGCGTAGGCCTCCTCCTGCGGCAGCAGGCTGGAGGCGTAGTTGCCACCGGTCTTGGCCGCGCCGGTGCCGCCGTGGCCTGCGCGGGCGTAGTCGGTGGAGAGCCAGATGTTCACCGGCTGCACGCCGCCCGGGAAGTACGCACCGGCGGGGCTGGCGATCAGGTAGTAGCCGACCTTCTTCGCGGCCCGCACACCGAGGAACGCCTCCTTGGCGAACATGAAAGGCCGCAGGTACAGACTCTCCTCGGGGTTGCTGGGCACCCACGACGAGTCCACCGCGATGAGCTGCTTGAGCGACTCGACGAAGAGCTCCTCGGGCAGTTCGGGCAGGGCGAGTCGCCGCGCCGAGCGCTGCAGTCGCGCGGCGTTGCGGTCGGGACGGAACGTCCACACCGAGCCGTCCGTGTGCCGGTAGGCCTTGAGACCCTCGAAGATCTCCTGCGAATAGTGCAGCACCGCGGCGGCGGGGTCGAGCGGGATGGGCCCGTAGGGCTGCACGCGCGGGCGGTGCCAACCGCCCTTCTCGGACCAGCACAGGTCGACCATGTGGTCGGTGAAGTACACGCCGAACCCGGGGTCGCGCAGGATCTCCTCGCGCTCGGCGTCGGAACGGGCGTTCTCGTTACGGGTCACCTGCCAGATGAGGCCGGCGGGAGAAGGAGCCTGAAGGGGAAGTCCGATGGTCATGATGTGGTGTCCTGACAGGTCGAAAGCTGGGCGAGTAGTGCGCCGGAATCCAGATTACGCCCGCAGTCGGGCGATGATCGCGTCGCCGATCTGCGCGGTGGTGCGCGGGGCATCCCGCTCGGCGATGTCCTGCTCGACCGCCTGCTGGATGCGGGCGGCCTCGTCGCGCAGCCCGAGGTGGTCGAGCAGCAGGGCGACGGACAGGATGGCCGCGGTCGGATCCGCCTTCTGCTGACCAGCGATGTCGGGGGCCGAGCCGTGCACGGGTTCGAACATCGAGGGGAAGGCGCCGGCGGGGTTGATGTTGCCCGAGGCGGCGAGTCCGATGCCACCGGTGACGGCGCCGGCCAGATCCGTGAGGATGTCGCCGAAGAGGTTGTCGGTGACAATCACGTCGAAGCGCGAAGGGTTGGTGACCAGGAAGATCGTGGCCGCGTCGACGTGCAGATAGTCTACGGCCACGCCGGGGTGCTCCTTCGCCACCTCGTCGACGACGCGCTTCCACAGCCCGCCGGCGTTCACCAGCACGTTGGTCTTGTGCACCAGAGTGACGCGGTTGTCGCGCCGCTCGGCCAGTTCGAAGGCGTAGCGCACGACGCGCTCGACGCCGTAGGCGGTGTTCACGCTCGTCTCGTTCGCCACCTCGTGCGGCGTACCGCGGCGGATGCTGCCGCCGTTGCCCACGTAGGGCCCCTCGGTTCCCTCTCGGACGACGACGAAGTCGACCTCACCCGGCTCGGCCAGCGGGCCGGGAGCACCGGCGAACAGCTTCGACGGCCGCAGGTTGACGTAGTGGTCCAGCTCGAAGCGCAGCTTCAGCAGCAGACCTCGTTCGATGTTCGCATCCTTGAGCCGCGGGTCGCCGGGCTGACCGCCGACGGCGCCCAGCAGGATGGCGTCGTGCGTGCGGATCGCGTCGAGGTCGTCGTCGGTGAGCGTGTCGCCGGTCTCGAGATAGCGGGCGGCACCGAGCGAGAAGCGGGTCTTCTCGAATGTCGTGTCGCCACCGGCGGTGACGGCATCGAGCACCTTCTCCGCCTCGGCGATGACCTCGGGTCCGATGCCGTCACCGGGGATGACGGCCAGCTTCACGACACGCGACATGACACTCCTTGCTCGGGGACCGCCCCGCCACGCCTCAGGAGCGGGTGCGTGTTTTCAGCGTAGTCGCCGCGATGACCGCCGCGAGCACCACGAGACCGGCACCGATCATCGAGGTCACGCCCACGCCCGACCCGAAGGCTGCGGTCGCGGCATCCCAGACCTGCGTGGCCAGAGCGTCCGGCAGACCGTGCGCGACGGTGTACGCACCGGCCAATGTCTCGCGGGCAGCATCCGCGGCCGAGGCGTCCAACCCCTCGGGCAGGACCAGCGCGCCGCGGTAGAAGGCGGTGATGATGCCACCCAGGATCGCGGTACCGAGGACTGCGCCGAGCTCGTAGGCCGTCTCGGAGACGGCGCTGGCGGCTCCCGCCTTCTCGGGGGGCGCGCTGGCCAGGATCAGCTCGTTCGAGATGGTCTCGGCAGCGCCGATGCCGATCCCGAGCGAGACGAAGGACAGCACGAGCGCCGCGATCGACCCGCTCGTGAAGGCCACCAGCAGGTAGCCGAGCACCGAGAACGCCAGCGCAGCGGGGATGAGGATATGCGGCGAGACGCGACGCGAGACCGGCACGATCGCCAGACCGGACACGATCATGGCGGCCATGCCCGGCACCAGGGCGAACCCGGCGACCATGGGCGTCAGGCCCAGCACCAGCTGCAGGTGCTGCGACACGTAATAGAGGAAGCCGACCAGCGCGACGACGCTGAGCAGGTTCACCAGGATGGCGCCCGAGAAAGAGCCCCGCCGGAACAGAGCCATGTCGAGCATGGGGATCTCAGCGCGCAGCTGACGGCGCACGAACAGCGCGCCCATCAGGATGCCGAGTGCGGCCCACGCCCCTCCTGCCCAGGTCGGGCCGTCGACCGCGAAGGACTTGATCGCGTACACGACGGGGATCATCGCGGCCATCGACAGCAGGATGCTGATCGGATCGATGCGGCCGGGGTTCGGGTCACGGCTCTCGGGCACCAGCAGCGGCGCGCAGATCAGCAGCGGGATGAGCACGGGGACGGCGATGAGGAAGACGGAGCCCCACCAGAAGTGCTCCAGCAGGAAGCCGCCCACGATCGGCCCCAGGGCAGAGCCCGCCGAGAACGCCGATGCCCACACCGCGATGGCCATTCGGCGCTGATCGCGGTTCGTGAAGATGGAGCGCAGCAGCGACAGCGTCGACGGCATGAGCATGGCACCGAAGAAGCCGAGCAGCGCGCGGGCGCCGATCAACGTGAGCGCGGTGGGCGCGAAAGCCGCGAGCACCGAGACGGCCGCGAAGCCCGTCGCGCCGATGAGCAGCATCCGACGCCGGCCGAACCGGTCGCCGAGCGTGCCCATCGTCACGAGGAGCCCGGCCAGTACGAGCGGATAGACGTCGATGATCCAGAGCTGCTCAGCCCCGCTCGGCGAGAGCGCCAATGAGATCTCGGGCAGCGCGAAGCTGAGCACGGTGTTGTCGACCGAGACCAGCAGCACCGGCAGCATGAGCACGATGAGCGCCCACCAGCCGCGCGCTCCGACGCGGGGTCCGTCGGTCTCCTGCACGGGGATCGATGCGGTGGTGGTCATGCTGTCACTTCTCCTTGTCTCGCGGACGACCAGATAACTATACCGTCCGGTTGGTATAGTAATGGAAGAACGACTGAGCATCCACTGAGCAGAGGAGTCCCGATGCCGCGCCCGCCCCGCGCCAAGGAAGGCGTGCTCGACGCCTACGAGCGCCTCCTCATCGAAGAGGGCGAACGCGCGGCGACCCTCGACGCCACCGCCCGCGCGGCCGGTGTGTCGAAGGGCGGCCTGCTCTATCACTTCGGTTCGAAGGACGATCTCGCCGCCGGGCTGATCCAGCGGCTCTCCGACCTCGTCGACGCGGACGTGCAGCGCATGGAGACCGCCGATGAGGGCGCCGTCGCCTACTACCTGCGCACCTCGGTCGCGATCGACGACCCGCTCGACCGCGCCCTCATCGCCACCTCACGACTCGCCCAGGGCGGGCACGCAGCGGCGGTCAGCGCGCTGAACGACGTGCGCCGGCGCTGGTCGGCGACCATCGCCCCGCGCGTACGCGACGAGGCGGCCCTGGACCTGGTGATGATGCTCAGCGACGGCCTGTACTTCAACAACGCGCTCGGCGGAGACGGCGGCGACCGTCTCGTCCCCGACGAGGAGCGGATGCGGGCGCTCATCGCTCTGGTGCTGAAGGCGACGGCGTAGCCGGGAACGTTCTCCACGCAGGATGATCGAGGCCAGCCCTGCCGAAGGCGATGGCCGCAGCGCGACGAGCCCGTCGCAGCGCGGCCTGAGCAGTCATACGACGCAACTGACGAGGACCGGCATCGCGACGAGAATGTCGTCGTTGGAGAGGCCAGGAGCGAGGCGGTTGAAATAATCGATCGCCACGGGCCCGCTCGAGGTCGCGGTGTACGTGAAGGTGAAGGTGTTCCACTGTCGACTTCCGCTGGTGCCCATTGAGATCTGCGTGCCCCCGGACCAGGCAGCTCTCGTCGTGTAGTCCTGGACGCTGATCCCGTTGAGCCGGATCTGGATCGACTGGCCGCCGATGTTCATGTTGCCCGGGTTCGGGGGCGTGTTGTTGAGGTAGTTCGCCGCCACCTCGATCATGAATGTGTACGTCGCACCAGACACCATGTCGATTTCGGAGAAGGTCTCCGCGAACGCGTCCTGAGTGGCGCTCCTGTTGTCCTTCGAGAGCTGCCAGGCGGATCTTCCGTCGATGCTCACCCACGCCGCGTTCCCGGACGTGGTGAACTCTCCGCTGGTGTCCCGTGCCGGTATGGCGACCGCCCACTCGGCCGCAGCCGACACCGGAGGACAGGTGAAAGCCGAGGCAGCAGTCGCCGGAGCTGCCACGGCCACCGCGATGACGGGCACAGCCCACGCGGCACCCCTGATGACGGTGCGACGACGGAGCCGGGTGACACCTTCGGCGTCGTCGACCTCGTTGCCTGCATCCATCACAGCCTGCCCCTCGCATCGTTGACGGAACCGCACGCGGAAGGATCCCGTGGGTGCGATTATCGCAGTTGTCGGACTCGCCGTTCCAGATATCGCCGCACAGCCGGCGCGGACGAGAGCCCGATGGCCTCCTGCAGATCGTTTCGCGCGCCCTGCGGATCGCCGCCGCGGAGTCTGAGTTCGGCGCGCACCGCAAACGCCTGCGCGGCGAGTGATCCCCGGAACAACGCCTCGTCAGCATCCAGCTCTAGGCGCGCACCTTCGGCACCGATCCCATCCGCGTAACCCCTGGCGACGATCCTGGCCAGCCTCGCCGAAGGCGATGGCCACTGCGCGACGAGCCCGTCGTAGAGCCGGGCGATCGCCGGCCAGTCCGTCGCATCCCAGTCCGCCGCGATCGCGTGCACCCCGGCGATGCCGGCCTGCAGGGCGAACCGGCCGGTGCCGGCGGTGAGGGCATCTGTGGCGAGAGCCTCCCCCTCGGCGATCAGCGCCCGGTCCCACAGCGCACGATCCGCCTCTGAGAGAGAGACCAGCTCCCCTGCAGGATCGACGCGGGACGGATGCCGCGCCTCGGTGAGCAGCAGCAGAGCGAGCAGCCCCAGAGCCTCGGAGTCGTCACCGGCGATCCGCCGCGCATCGCGCGCGAGCTCCACGGCATCCGTGCACAGCCGTCGCCCGCCCTCGGTCGTCGGCGCGGCATACCCGGTCGTGTACAGCAGCGAGATCACCGAGAGCGCGTCGGGCAGCCGGGAACGCATCTGCCCGGCATCCGACATCGCGAACCGGATGCCGGAGTCGCGCAGCCGCTTCTTCGCCCTGGTCAGCCGTGCCGCCATCGTCGACTCGGACACCAGCAGCATCGCCGCGACGTCGCGCGTGGCGATGCCGCAGGCGAAGCGCAGGGCGAGGGCGAGCCGCGTCTCCTCGGTGAGGTCGGGATGGCACACGGTCAGGATCAGTTCGAGCCGCTCATCGCCGCTGAAGGCGAAGCCTGCGGCATCCGCCGTGACGGTCGCGGTGTCGGCGGCAAGCGCCGGCAGAGCCTTCGCTGCCGTGCGCGTCCTGCGGATCGAGTCGACGGCGGCGCGACGCGCAGCGGTCGTGATCCAAGCCGAGGGGTTCGCGAGCGCGACGCCCGCCTTCTCCTGCGCGATCGCGCGCAGGAACGCCTCCTGCACGGCGTCCTCGGCGAGCTGCAGGTCACCGGTGTAGGCGGCGACAGCACCGAGGATGCGCCCCGCGTCCGCGCGGAACGCATCCTCGATCCGATCGGTCATCGTGTCAGGACGCGGGCCGGGCTGCGGCCATGTCCAGCACCGGGTGCACATCGAGCCAGCCTCCGGTGGGCACGAGTGCCGCGAGTTCGCGGGCCTGCTCCACCGAGTCGGCCGTGAAGACGTAGAACCCGGTGACGACCTCGCGGGTCTCGCCGAACGGTCCGTCGGTGAAGACCGGGCCATCGGCACCGGGCTGAATGCGGAAGGCCTCGGCCTGCGCGCGCAGCGGCACGCCGGCCGTGACCCGCTGGCCGGCGGCCGCAACAGCCGCCTGGAACGCCTTGTGGCCTGCGAGATCGGCCTCCATCTGCGCCGGCGAGCTGCCGGAGTAGTCCCATTCCGGTTCGCGGATGATGATCATGTACTCGTCGGACATCGTTACTCCTTCGTCGGGCGGGCCTGCGGCCCGCTGAGGTGTCGAACACCGATACGACGTGGAGCATCCTTCGAAATCGACAGCTCGCCCAGATTCTTTCAGAACTTCCTCGCGGGCGGAACGACGAACGGCCCGCCCCTCGCGAGGACGGGCCGTTCGGTGCCGGTGTCAGATCTCGGTGATCTCGATCTGGCGGAACAGGTCGGCGTCGATCGCGGTGCGGATCTCGTCGATCAGGTCGTCGCCGACCGGCGAGTCGAGAGTGAGAACGCTGAGCGCCTGGTCGCCCGCGGCGCGGCGGGCGATCTGCATGCCGGCGATGTTCACGCCGGCCTCGCCGAACTTCTGGCCGTAGACGGCCACGATGCCGGGGCGGTCGGTGTACAGCATCACCACGTGGTGCTGGCCGAGCGGCAGCTCGAGGGCGTGGTCGTTGATGCCGACCAGCTTCTCGATCTGCTTCGGACCGGTCAGGGTGCCCGAGACCGACAGCTGCGATCCATCGGAGAGGGCGCCGCGCAGCGTGATGACGTTTCGGTACTCCTCGCTGACGTCGTCCTTCAGCAGCCGCACCGCGACGCCGCGCTGCTCGGCGAGCAGCGGGGCGTTCACGTACGAGACGGTCTCGCTGACGATGTTCGCGAACACGCCCTTGAGGGCGGCGAGCTTGAGGACGCTCACGTCGTAGTCGTTCAGTTCACCGTGGACCTCGACGTCGAGGCTGGTCAGCGGCGACTGGGCCAGGCCGGAGAACACCTGGCCGAGCTTCTCGACCAGCGCGATCCCGGGACGCACGTACGGGTCGATCACGCCGCCGGCGACGTTGACCGCGTCGGGAACGAGGTCGCCGCCGAGCGCAAGACGAACGGAGCGGGCGACCGAGATTCCGGCCTTCTCCTGCGCCTCCTCGGTGCTGGCGCCGAGGTGCGGGGTGACGACCACGTTCGGCAGCTCGGTGAGCGCACGGGCGGTGCTACCCTCTGCCGGCGGCTCCGAAGTGAACACGTCGAGTCCGGCGCCGGCGATCTCACCGGTCTGCAGCGCCTCGAGCAGCGCCTCCTCGTCGATCAGGCCGCCACGGGCGACGTTGATGACGTAGGCCGACGGCTTCATGGCCTTGAGCTGCTCGGCGCCAATCATTCCGGTGGTCTCGGGGGTCTTCGGCATGTGGATGGTGAGGAAGTCGGCCTCGGCCAGAAGCTCCTCGAGCGACACGAGCTGCACGCCGAGCTGCTGCGCGCGGGCGCTGGTGACGTAGGGGTCGTAGGCGACCAGGCGCACGTCGAAGCCGCTCAGGCGGGCGGCGATCAGGGCGCCGATGCGGCCGAGGCCCACGATGCCGACGGTCTTCTCGAGCAGCTCGGTGCCGGTGAAGCTGGAGCGCTTCCACGCACCGGCGGCCAGCGAAGCGTGTGCGGCGGGGATATGCCGCGCCAGGCTCAAGACGTGACCGACGGTCAGCTCGGCTGCCGAGACGATGTTCGAGGTGGGCGCGTTGACCACCATGACACCAGCGGCCGTGGCCGCCTTGATGTCGACGTTGTCGAGGCCCACGCCCGCGCGGGCGACGACCTTGAGCTTCGGCGCGTGCGAGAGCGCCTCGGCGTCGATCTTCGTGGCCGAGCGGACCAGCACCGCGTCGGCATCGGCGAGCGCGGCGAACAGCGCCTCGCGGTCGGTGCCATCGACGTCACGGACGTCGAAATCGGGCCCGAGGGCATCGATCGTGGCAGGAGAGAGGACTTCGGCGATGAGCACGACGGGCTTCGGCACAGTGGATCCTTCGGGGCAGCGCGGCAGGGCGGGAGAGAGCCGATGCGCCGCACACCGTCGGGGGCGCGATCGAGCACCACTGTACCCGAGCCGACTCGTTGCTCCCGACCGTGTGACGTCCCGCGAGTCAGCCCATGGCGATGCTGCGCATCATGTACGACAGCACGTTCAGCCAGAACACCGCCGAAAGACCCAGACCCGCGAGCAGCACGATGACGCACTGCCACAGCGTGCGACGGCGTGCGAGGACGATGGCCGCGGTGAAGACCAGCGCCGGCAGCACGGCGGCGAACAGCAGCGCCACCCAGTCCATCGCCGCGAGACCCAGCGGCGCGACTCCGATGAGGAACGCGATGGCGTTCCAGATCAGATAGGCGTATGCGAGCCCGGCGAGCCCGGTGATGAACCCGGACAGCGCGGAGCGGAAGCCCGAGGGCGCAGACTCGACGGTGTTCTCTGCGGCGGTCATGCGGCCACTCCCCCGGTCATCACGAAGGGCCAGGGCACGAGGAACACGACTCCGGCGATCAATGCGGTCATGCGCACCCAGCTGCGCGCGTTCCGGGTGAGCATCCAGGAGGCAGCGAACCACAGCGCCGGCGCCGCCACCGCGATCACGAGCGTCGCGGTGTACATCACGCTCGGGATCAGGAACAGCGCGCCGGCCTGCATCCGCAGCCCGCCCACCAGCCAGCCGACCGTGTACAGCAGGTAGATGCCGCCGACGGCACCGAGAGCGAGCAGCATCCCGGTGGAGAGCCCTTCGAACTCCTCGTCATCATCGTCCTCTGCCTCCGCAGCCGGGGCCGAGGACGCGGCCTCCGGCACTGCGGGGGTCTCGGGCGAGGCATCCAGGGCGGGTGCAGGCTCGACCAGCTCGCTCCCCCGGCCGACGGCCTGCCAGCCCTTCGGCAGCGTGGGGCGCTCCGCCTCGGAGTCGCCGTCCCAGCTCAGGGCGTCATCGTCGGGATCGGATGTCATGTCTCCAGCGTAGCGATCGGAATCATGCGCCCAGTAGGCTCGGGGCGTTCAGGAAACACTCAGGAGGGGAGCCATCGTGGCGGAGAGCGGCGAACAGGCAGTCGAGACGGATGCGCCGGGCTGGAAGCCCACGCCCGAAGCGAAGAAGAAGGCCACCACGTTCCGCTGGATCGCCGCGGTGCTGTGGGCGCTCGCGATCGTCGGCGAGGCGGTCGGCATCTTCTGGCTGCTGCGGCAGCGTGTGTATGTCGGCGAGGCCGGCACGTTCACCCGCGACCCCGACACAGGGTTGGTGACCGAGAGCGGTGCGACAGCGATCTTCCCGCAGTGGGCGTTCATCTCACTGCTCGTGCTTCTCGTGGTCATCGCCGCACTGTCGATCACCGGATCGGTGCTCTGGAAGAAGGCGAACCGCCTCGACCCGGCGCGCAAGTCCGACAAGGCACGCTTCTTCGTGCAGAACCAGCTCGGCGCCATCATCGCGATCGTCGCGTTCCTGCCGCTGGTCATCCTGATCTTCCTGAACAAGGACATGGACAAGGGGCAGAAGGCCACTGCCGGCATCGTCGGCGTCGTGCTGGCTCTGATCGCAACGTACATCGGCATCGACTTCGCCCCGGCCTCGGTCGAGCAGTACAACGCCGACCAGTCCACGGTCATCCAGCTGCTCGGCAAGGACCAGGTGGTCTGGGTCGAAGGCGGCAAGGTCTACCACGTGTGCGACCAGGTGCCCGACATCCAGACCGGCAGCGAGAAGATCACCGGCACCACGGCCGAGGCCGTCGCTGCGGGCAAGCAGCGCCTCACGCTGCGCTTCGCTTCCGAGCTGAAGACCTGCGGGCTGCCCGTGCCCGAGAACTCCGAGGAGATCGCCGCCGCGCTGCGCGAGATCCAGGCGGGCAACGAGAGCACGCCGCTGCCGAAGCCGGAGTGGGCCGATCCGTCTGAAGCGCCGATCGTCGTGAAGGACGAGGTGCCCGCGAACTGACGGCGCGAGATCCCAGGAGAGAGACATCCCTTCGGGGGTGTCTCTTTCTTGCGTCTGGGGGCGAGCCACCTCGGTAATTCGCCAGTAAGAGATCGTCGATACCGTGTCGCCATCCCGCGTGCGCCGACGTTGCCGCAGGCGGGACCTGCCGTCAATCGCCCCGAAGGAAATGACATGCACCTCCCCAGAACCGCCCGAGCGTGGGTGGCGACGCTGGCCGCAGCAGCCGCGGCCTCAGCGTTCGTCATCACCGCACCTCCGGCACTAGCCGCCCCTGCCGATCGTGGCGCGGACAAGATCGACCGGAGCGTTCTCGCCGCGGCGCAGAAGGGCGAGGAAACCCCCTTCTTCATCGTGCTGACGGAGAAGGCGAACCTCAACGGCGCCCGCAAGGCCAAGGGTCACGACAAGAAGGCGACTCTCGCCTACACGGAGCTGACCACCACCGCGGCGAACACGCAGCGCCCGCTGCGCAACTACCTCGACAAGAACGGCGTCGACTACGAGCCGTACTGGATCACGAACGCGATCCGTGCGACCTCATCGGACGTCGACCTCATCGAGGACCTCGCCGCCCGCAAGGACGTCGCCGAGATCATCCCCGAGCAGAGTTACACACTCGACGACACCGTGGTCGAGGGCACGACTTCCGCCGCAGCGGTCACCGCCGATGCCCCGGTCGAGTGGGGCATCTCCGACATCAAGGCCGACCAGGTGTGGTCGCAGTACGGCGTGAAGGGCGAGGGCATCGTCATCGCCAACATCGACAGCGGCGTGCAGTACAACCACCCGGCGCTCGTCGGCAACTATCGCGGCAACCTCGGCAACGGCACGTTCTCGCACGACTACAACTGGTTCGATCCCACCGGTGTCTGCACCGGAGGCGTGCCGTGCGACAACAACAACCACGGCACTCACACGATGGGCACCATGGTCGGCGCCGGCGGTATCGGCGTCGCGCCGGGCGCGACCTGGATCGCAGCGAAAGGCTGCGAAGGCCGTTCCTGCAGCGACCCGTACCTTCTCGCGGCGGGTCAGTGGATGCTCGCTCCGACCGATCACAACGGGCAGAACCCCCGACCCGACCTCGCACCCGACATCATCAACAACTCCTGGGGCGGCAGCGATGACCAGTCCTTCTACACCGACATCATCGCGGCGTGGAACGCGGCCGGCATCTTCGAGGCCTTCGCAGCAGGCAACGACGGCGACGGTAAGACCTGCATGACGACCGCCGCGCCCGGCGGCCGCGGCGACGTCTACGGCGTCGGCGCGTACGACATCAACGGCAAGATCGCGAACTTCTCGGGCTTCGGCCCGTCGCCCGTCGACGGCTCGCTGCGACCCGACATCACCGCGCCCGGCGTGAACGTGCGCTCCGCGATCCCCGGCAACAACTACACCGCCATGAACGGTACGTCGATGGCCACGCCGCACCTCGCCGGCGCCGTCGGACTGCTCTGGGCCGAGGCCCCGAGCCTGATCGGCGACATCGCGGCGACCCAGGCGCTGCTCAACGGCACCGCACGCGACGTCGACGACACCCATTGCGGCGGCACCGCCGGCCGCAACAACGTGTGGGGTGACGGCAAGCTCGACATTCTCGCTGCAGTAGACGCCGCGCCGCACACCCGCTCGATCGTCACCGGCACGGCGAAGGATGCCGCGACCGGTGCCATCCTGCCGAACCTGACTGTGCACGTCACTGGCACGGGCTTCGACCGCACCACGACGACCGACGCAGCCGGCGCCTACCGCGTCGTGATGCCCGCTGGGACGTACCGATTCGAGCTCAGCGGCTACGGCTACGCGACGCTCGTCGATGACGGCTACGTCGTGGCGGCCGGCACCGACGCCGTCCACGATCTCGCTCTCAGCGCCGTCGCGCATCACCGCGTATCCGGAGTCGTTCGCGACGTGGTCGGTGCTCCGCTCGCCGGCGTCACGGTCGCCGTCGAGAACACCCCGGTGCCATCCGTCAAGACCGACGCCCAGGGCCGCTACACGCTCCCCGACGTGGCGGCGGGGTCCTTCTCACTCGCCGCGTCGCCCGCGGCCCCGGTGCTGTGCAACGGCGTCGCCCGCGGACCGATCGCGGTGAGCAGCGATCTTGTGAAGGACCTTGATCTGCCCGCGCGCACCGACGCGGCCGGCACCACCTCGTGCCTGCCCGCCTCCTACTCGTGGATCAAGGGCGCGACGAAGGTCGCGGTCTCGGGCGATGAGGATGCCGCGACCGTGGCGCTTCCCTTCCCAGTGAGCTTCTACGGCACCACCTACACCTCGGCGTCGGTCACGACCAACGGCCTTGTGAACTTCGCGGCCCCGCGCCTCGGCGACTACGCGAACTCGGCTCTGCCCACTGCGGCTGCGCCGAACAGCATCATCGCCGCTTATTGGGACGACCTGGTGATCGACAAGAAGGCGAGCGTGCAGACCGCGCTGACCGGCACCGTCGGCGCTCGCAAGTTCGCCCTGGTGTGGAACAACGCCGCCGTCGCCGCCGACACCACCGTGCGTCTGTCGTTCGAGGTCGTCTTCGATGAGAAGACCGGCGCCGTGACCCTGCAGTACAAGGACGTCGCGGGTAACGCGCTCGAGCGCGGATCGTCGGCGACGATCGGCGTCGAGAACGCCACCGGCACCGACGCACTGCAGTACTCGTTCAACCAGGCCGTCCTGACCGACGGCTCTGCGATCCGCTTCATCCGAAAGGGAGCATGATGTTCACCCGCAACAAGCGCCGGGTCGTCGGCGTCGCCGCCACCTGCGCCGCCGTGGCGATGACCGTCGGCATGGTCAGCCCCGCGTTCGCTGCCGACAGTGCAGAGCCGCCGCTCGTGCTCACGCCCGAGCAGGTCGATGCACTGACCGCCCACGCGACATCCAACCTTTACGGCGAGGAGGGACCCGCGGTCTCGGCCGATGAGGGCTCCGCGACCGGGACTGAGCCCGAGACATCCGAAGGTGGCAATACCCTGCAGTCCGAAACGGATGCCGCAGCGTGGAAGCTCACCCCGCATGCCGCGGTGGAGGGCGATTACGGCATGACCGCGACCGTGCCCGTCCCCGGTGCCGGCGACGACTACTTCGCGATCGATTCCCTCGGCCTGGTCCAGCGTCGCACTGCGGCGGGTGCCGAGGTCTGGCGCCGCGACAACTCGTCGTGGTACGCGGACTGGGCGGTCAAGCCTGTTCGTGTGTTCCAGCCGGAGGCCTACCCGGCTCGCATCGTGGTCGGTTACAACGCTGCGAGCCCGTTCAGCCCCGCGTCCGAGAACGGCTACGCCACGGGCGATCTCACCGGCGACGGCGTCGCCGACCTCGTGTTCACCGCGGAGGTCGGGGCGAACCCGTATCGGCCGATGCAGGGGACTCCGTCGACCGGCACGTTCGTGACGATCGTGGACGGCGCGGACGGCCACACCCTCTGGTACAAGCTGTACAACGCCGTCTACGGCCTTGCGCTGGTCGACGGCACGCTGGTCGTCGCCGACTCACCCTTCTTCAACATCAACTCGCCTGCCGGATCGAAGATGCTGCTGCACGGCCTCACCTTCGAGTCAGCGGGTGCGGCGCTCAAGACGGCCTCTGAGTGGATGTACGACCCGGGTGCTCCGAAGGCGTCGGGCTGGGCCGACCTCGAGGCTGTCGGCGATGGCCTGCTCGCGGTGTCGTGGGATCGCCGGAAGGATGCCGCAGCGACGGTGCCGAGCGGCAACACGCTGGTCATCGACGCCGCGAACGGCGACGTGAAGTGGACCGCCACTGACCGCCTGTACTCCCGTCAGCTGCGATTGGACGCCTCGAGGAACCACCTGGTCGCCCTCGAGCAGTCCGACCCGAATGAGGGCGTGAAGTACCAGGTCGTCACCTACGACCTGGCTGACGGCACCCGCAAGGTGCTCGACACCCGGGTGAACGCCTTCCCCCTCGCCTCGGCGATCGGCGACCTCGGCGGCAGCAAGGCATCCGAGATCGTCGTGAGCGAGGCGACGCTCGATGACGTGCTGAAGTTCAACACATCAACCGTTCGTGCCATCGACGGCGATTCGGGTGCCCAGAAATGGTCGCGGACGCTGAAGCGCGATGCGGCGAGCGGCGGCGACGGCCCGCTCGCTTGGGGTGTCACGATCGCTGGAGACCGTGTCATCGTCAACTACCGCGATGACCTGAGGTCCGACACCGCCGAGAATCGCAGCAGCACGTGGTTCGGACGTATCAGCGCCCTCGCCGCAGGCAACGGCGCCCTCAAGTGGGAGCACACCGGCACCGCGGCATCGCAGTTGTGGTCTCAGGTGCTGGTGAACGGAAAGGACGTCCGTGTCCGTACGGTGGACACGCTCGAGAACGTCCGCACCTACAACGTCGGCTCGGGCAAGCTCACCGGTCTCACCCCGCTGCAGGCAGACTCCTCGTCGGCGGTCGCGACGGACATCAACGGGGATGGCGCGGAGGACCTCATCGTCGGCGGCAACTCCCAGGGGCTGTTCGCCTACGACGGGCCCTCACTCGTCCGCGGGGAACGAGTGCTGCTGTGGACGGCCACCGTTCCGGGTTCCGTGCAGAAGCTCGTCCTCGCCGATGTGAACGGTGACGGTCGCGACGAGATCGTCGTGGCCGCCGACACCGCCGCCGCGATCGTCGACGCCCGCACGGGCAAGGTGGTTCGGACGATCGACGGTGCGGGACAGTTCGTCCGCACGGTCGGCGCCTCCGACCTCGACCACGATGGCAAGTCCGAGATCGTCCTGTCGACCGACTCTGTGCGGGCCTACCACGGCGACGGAAAGCTCGCCTGGGCGTACAAGCCGCAGGACGGCGTCGTGTTCGGCGACATCTCCTTCGGCGACGGCAAGGTGTACGCGGAGTATTCCTCCCGCGAGTCGCTCACGCTGGACCCTGACGATGTCGCGCTCGGCGCGGTCGCTCTCACGGGGTCGAGCGGCGCAGTCGCCTGGGAGCAGACTCCCACCGCAGCCGAGAACCTCGGTCTCGACGGGCTCGTCTACGGGGCGACACAGCGGGCCGCCACGTTCGCCTCGCCGGAGATCCCGTACGCCGATGGGCACGCGGTCGTGTACACGTGGCTCGGTCGAGTCTCGCCGACCACGCCGCCGGCCATGTTCATGGAGATCCGCGACGGCCGAACCGGTGACGTGCTGCACAGCGCACGCCTCGGTGGTCCGCACAACCTCGGTTCCTGGTTCACCGGTCCCGAAGGTCTGATGGCGGTGACGACCGGCGCGATCACGACGTTCGCGGCCGACGGCGCCTCGACCATCATGCGGTCGGTCCCCACTCTGCAAGACGCCGGGTTCGCCATGACCCCCGCGGGCGAGCGCATCGTGGTCGCCGGATCGGAGAGCGGCCTCGCGTCGTATCCGGTATCCGCGCTCACGGAGAATTCGACCGGGTTCCTCGGGTCGAGCGCGTCGTACACCGCGATCGCCGGGGCGGAGCTCCTCCTCGCCGACCTCGACGGTGACGGTCGCGTCGAGGCGGTCTCGCTCAACCCCAACGGACGGGGCACCGACCGCGCTGCAGGCCTGTTCGGTTCGGCCATCTCGACCCCGTTCACGGCGATGCGCAAGTTCGCCGTCACGACGGTCGACGCCCCCTGATCGCCACGCACGTCGATCGCTGATCTCGGCCCCCGCCTACCCAGGCGGGGGCCGAGTCGGTGCGCGACCGACTACCCTCGGATGAATGGCCAGCGCACAGGTTCCCGCGACGGATGCTCCCGCTGCGCCACGCCTCCGGCTACACCTGCTCGGGGGTTTCCGTGCGACTCGGGACACGGAGCCGGCCCTGCCAGAGGCATGGCCGCGGCCCAGCGCCCGCATCCTGGTGAAGCTGCTCGCCGTGGCTCCTGGCCACCGTCTGCACCGCGATGAGATCATTGCGGTGTGCTGGCCGGACGCGACGCCCGATGCGGCGACGCGGAGCTTCGGCGTGGCACTGCATGCGGCCCGCCGCGCCCTCGAGCCCGAACTCGCCGCGCGCCGACCGTCGAGCTATCTCACGACGGAGGGCGCGATGCTGCTCCTCGAGCCCGGCACCGTCGATGTCGACACCGATGACGCGGAGCGCCTCGCCACTGCTGCGCTCGACGCTGATGACGCGATCGCCCTCTCGTCCGCGGCCGCCGCGCTCGAGGGAGAGGTGCTTCCCGAGGACCGCTACGCGGCATGGTCGCACCCGTTGCGCGACCGCCTGGCCGATCTGCGAGTCCGCGTGACTCTGCACCTTGCCGAGGCGCTCCTGGCCGCCGACCGCGCCGACGACGCGGTCACCGCAGCCCGCGCTGTGCTAGACGTGCACCCAGCCGAGGAACGGGCGCACCGTACGATCATGCGCGCATTCCTGGCGCAGGACCTGCGTCGGCAGGCGATCCACCAGTACCACGCCTGCCGTGAGTCGCTCGATGAGGAGCTTGGCGTGCGCCCGGGCGCTGAGACCGAGGCGCTCCACCTGCAGGCGCTCGATGTGAACCATGGCGGTGCGCGCCCGGCGGACGACGCCGTACTGCCACCTCCGGTTCTGCGCGTACCCCTTGCCACGCCCACCCATGGTCGTGCGGATGTGATCGAGCGGCTGGCCGCATCGGAGTCCCCGCCCGTCGTCCTCGTCACCGGCGAGGCCGGCATCGGCAAGACCAGAGTCGTCATCGAGGCAGCGCGACGGATGCTCGACGTCGGAGCGGTCGTGTTGTGGGGTGCCGCACACGATTCCGAAGGGCATACGCCCTACGGCGCGATCGTCGAGGCACTCGACGGCTGGCTGGCGGGACGCTCCGCGGCCGAACGCGCGCGCGTAGGCGGCGAGTATCCCGAGCTCGCAGCCCTGCTCCCCAGCCTCGGATCGTCTGCCCCCGGGCTGCAGCGCAGCCCGGATGACGAACGGCGTCGCCTGTTCCAGGCGGTCGACGCCCTGCTCGCCGACCTCTCCACCTCCGCACCCGTGCTGCTCGTGCTCGACGACCTGCATGCGGCCGACCTCGGCACCGTGCAGCTGCTCAGCGGCCTCGCGCGCCGCAGGCCGCTTTCGGACAGCGGATGGCGCACCATCGCGACCGTCCGCGATGATGAGTTGAACGCCGGCGATCCTCGGCGCAGCATCCTCGACGGCTTGCGACGCGAAGGCGTCGCGGCTACGGTGCCGGTGGATCGACTTGATCGCGAAGCCTGCCGAGCGCTCGCTCTGGACATCGGAGGTGACGCAGAGGCAGACCGCGTCTGGGAGCTCTCGCTCGGGCATCCGCTGTTTGCCGTGGAACTCGCGCGCGGCGCAGGCGAGACGCGCGACGACCATGACCGCTCCGCCGGGGTGCGTCAGCTCGTCGCTGCCCGCCTCGCGCGGCTGCCACTCGCCGCACGGCGCGTGGCCGAGGTCGTTGCGACTGCCGGCGGCGAAGCCGCGACCTCCGAGGTGCTCGACGTCGCGACACACGTGCTGCACCCGCCGCTCTCGAGCGGCGAGGCGGCCGAGGCCGTCGACGCCGCGCTCGGCGCCTCGGTGCTGTTCGAACGCGACCTCGTCATCGACGGCAGGCCGGTACCGGGCCTGGTGTTCCAGCATCCGCTGGTGCGGCTCACCGCGTACGACGAGCTCTCCCAGGCTCGTCGGCAGGTGCTGCACGGCGCTCTCGCCGACGTGGTGCTGCGCAGACGTCCACACGCGATCGACACACTGGCCACCCACCTCGCCCGGGCGGACGACCCGCGCGCCACGACCTATCTCCGTCAGGCCGCCGAGCGCGCGGCCGCGTTGAGCGCGAACGACACGGCGGACCTGTACTACTCAGAGCTCATCAGCCGGTTGGACGCTGTCAGTGCGGAGGCGTCGTGGGTGCGGCTTGAACGCAGCGTCGTTCTGCAACGGACTGGCCGCTTCGACGAGGCGCTCGTCGTGCTGACGGAGGCGCTAGGCGATCTGCGGCGGCGAGGCGATCGCGACGGGACCGTGCTCGCCACCGCGCGTATCGCGGAAGTGCTCACCAGCACAGCGTCACCACAAGAGGCGCTGTCGACCCTCGACACCGCCGCGGTATCGAAGACCTCCGGCGCACTGGCCGCGACCACCCACCATCTCGCACGCACGAGAGCGCTGCTGGTCACCGGCAACTACGCCGACGCCGTCGAATACGCCCGGCGTGCCGAGCAGGTCGCCGGTCAGGTTCCGGAGGAGCGCCGAGGAGGACTGATCGCGCGCGCTCTGCAGTATCAGGCCGTATCCCTCGCGCTCGACGGCCGCGTCGCCGAGGCCGGCCCGGTCGCACAGCAGGCGCTCCCCCACGCCGAGGCGTACGGCGACCCGCAGATCCTCGCCTCGGTGCTCTCGGTCGGACGCGAGCAGGCACGCCGGAGCGGGCGCCTGCACGAGGCCATCACGATGGGCAGGAGCGCCTTGGAGCTCGTGGCGCGTTCGGGTGAGCGACTGTCCCAGGCGTTCGAACAGGCCAACCTCGCCGAGCTCCACCTACTCGTGGAGGAGGTCGATCTCGCGTCGGAGCTCGCAGAGGCCGCAGCAGCGGCACCGGCCGATCAAGCCGGGCTCTCCACTTCGTACGCGCACGTCGCCCTCGCTCTCGTGCGGATGAGGCGCGGCGAGGATCCCGGCTCCGCTCTGGATACCGCCCAGAGGGCCGCTGAGGAGGCCGCCGACCGCCAGGCCCTTGACGAGGTCGGGCGGGCCAGAGCCCAATGGCTCATCGAGACCGGCGCTCCAGAAGCCGCCCTGCAGGTGCTCGCCGGACTCACCCGCGGTTCGGCGACCGCCGAGGCATGGGCGCACCTCGGACTCGGCGATGCTGACGTCGCGGAGCGCATCGCGGACGCCGAGGTCGAGAGGGCCAGGTCCGGAGGCGAACGGCTGAGCGAGGTCGACGCGCGCATCGTCCGAGCGGCGGCGCTCGCCCGGCTCGGCCGTACGCGCCGAGCCGAAGCGGAGTTCGCAGAGGCTGAAGAGCTCGCCGCGCGTCTGCCATACCCGGCCGGGCTCACCGGGCTCGCCAGAGCACGGATCGACACAGCCGGCGCAGACAGCTGAGCACTCGGTTCGACGGTCCGTGAGCGCTGGCGTCAGGGCGCGGGGATCGCCTGATCGAGGGCCGCACGCGCGGCGGCGACGATCGCCGCGTCCGTCACATCGAACCCGGATGCACCGCCGCCGGGGCCGCTGGGAGAGGTGTCGCCGGACGGCCGCCGAGCGGAGAGATGCACAGCGTCCGCCCCCGCTGCCACGAGCGCGGGGATGTCTTCGACTCGCACTCCCCCGCCGGGCATGATCTGCACACGCCCGGCGGATCGGCGGACGAGCTCCTCGATAGTGCCCAGTCCGTCGATGCTCCGCGCCGCGCCGCCGCTCGTCAGCACGCGGCGAACGCCGAGCTCGGCGAGCTGATCGACGGCGCCGACGGGGTCCGCGAGGGTGTCGATGGCCCGGTGGAAGACGATCTCGGAGCCGCCCGCAGCGTCTGTCCAGCGTCTCAGCGCCTCGATGTCGACCTGTCCCGCGGCATCCAGCGCCCCCACGACGACCGCTCCTGCTCCGCGGCGCACCATGTCGCGGACATCCGCCGCGACGACGGCGACCTCGGTCTCGTCGTAGACGAAGCCGCCCGGCCGCGGCCGGACCAGCACCGCGAGACGGTCCGCGCTGCCCGCTTCCGCGAGCACTGCGTCCACGGCACCCGCGGAGGGCGTGAGACCGCCTGTCTCCGCGAGGGCCTGGCACAGCTCGACTCGGTCGGCTCCCGCCGCGAGCGCGATGCGCGCGCCCGCGGCATCCTGCACGGCGATCTCGAGCTGCGCGGTACGCCGCGCCCTCGGCGCGGTCATCCGACCGTGGCCACGGCGACAGCCGCGCTGCGCAGGCCTTCGGGGATGCTCAGCGTCACGGTGCCGTCCGGATGGGAGATCGACCGGGCGATCGACCCGTCCGCCCAACGGGCCTCGCGGCCCGCCAGCTCGGCGGGCAGCGCCACGTCGCCGGTCGCCGGGTCGAGCGCGTGCACATGCACTCCCGCCGACGACGCCGTGTACCGCACCGGAGCGAGCGGCTCGCCGAAGCGGATCCACGGACGGGTGCCGTAGATCGCGGCGCCGTTCTCCGTCAGCCAGGTGCCCATCGCGCGCATAGCAGCCAGCTGCAGCGCCGGGATCGTCCCGTCGGCAGCCGGACCCACGTTGATCAGCAGATTGCCGTTCTTCGACACCACGTCGACGAGCATCCGGATCAGTGCATCGCCCGAGAGCGACTGCCGGTGGTCCTCCGCCTGGTTGAAGCCGAAGGAGTAGCCCAGACCCCGCGTGGACTCCCACGGGTGCTCGAGGATGTCGGGGATGTTGCGGTACTCGCGCGTGAGGAAGCCGTGGTACGGCACTCCCCAGCGATCATTCACGACTCCCTCCGGCACGGCGTCGAAGTAGCGCTTCAGCAACGCGGCGACCGCGAAGTCGTCGTCGCCCTTGCCCCCGTCGGGCCATTCGATGTCGTTCCAGAGCACGTCCGGCGAGAACTGCGCGACGAGCTCCTCGAGCTGTGCGGCCGAGTACCGCGAGAAGTGCTCGTCGTTCCTGCGGAAGCGGAACAGATCCGTGTCGGACTCGATCGGCGGGAAGTCGCTGACATGCCAGTCCAGCGCTCCGGAGTAGTACACCCCGAAACGCGCTCCGGCGCGACGGGTCGCGTCGTGGAACTCGCGGATGAGGTCGCGGCGCGGACCACGCGCGGCCGCGTTGAACCTCGTCGTCGCGGTGTCCCACAGGCAGAAGCCCTCGTGGTGCTTGGTCGTGGGGATGACGTACTTCGCACCGGCGCCGACCAGCTCGCCGACGAAGGCGTCGGCATCGAAGGCCGAGACGTCCCAGTGATCGGCGAGATCCTCGTAGGAGGTACCAGGGCCGTAAAGCTCCTGATGCCGCAGCCAGGTGGGGCTGCCCGCGATCCGCACGGTGTTGCCGTACCACTCGGCGTACTGATGCCAGGCGTAGGCGTCCTCGGTCGGGATGTTCACGTCCTCGCCGTGCTGCACGGCCCACGCCGGCACCGAATACAGGCCCCAGTGCACGAAGAACCCGAGCTTCGCGTCGCGGTACCACTCGGGGACGCCGTTCGCCGGATACTGAGGGGCAGCGGCGCCGAAGTCGGGGCCGGTGCGCATCTCGAAGTTCAGCATGCGGTGCTCTCCTCTCCACGGCGGCCCACGACGGCGGTGAGCGTCGGGACTCCGGTGGTGTCGAACGGGTAGACGCCGGGCTGCAGATGGCTGTGCCCCAGCCGGAGGAGGTCCTGGTCGACCCCGCCCGGCGTCAGTGCGAGGGTCCAGTCCGCGGCCAGATCGTAGAGCTCGGGCTCCAGATAGCCGATCTTCACCACGACGATGTCGGCCGCCTCAGGATCGAGCCCGAGCATCCGGAAGTCGTCCAGGTGGTGGAAGGGCTTGCGCCGCGACGTGATGATCGCGTGCAGGCCGCCGACGGCGATGACGGCCTGAGTGCCGGCATCCGGGTCGCCCTCGGTGATCGAGAAGACCTGTCCGGTGATCCGCACGGGGCCGCGCGGTCCGTGGTCGACGCGTGCCCCGGCGTCCAGCGTCACGGTCGCACCGACACCCGCGGCGTCCGCGGCGGCGACCGCCTCGGCGTCGAAGATCGACGCGACGAGGGTGGTCCGCGTGCCGTCCGTCAGCTCGGGCCGGGCCAGCAGCTCAGCCAGCGTCCACGTGACGTCGCCGGCGCCGCCGGCCGTGGGGTTGTCGCCGGAGTCGGAGATCAGATAGGGATGCGCGGCATGCGGCGCGAGCGCCTTCTCCAGGGCCCCCTCCAGGGTGGCTGTCTCCGCCACGAAGACGAAGTCCTCTCGGGCATCCCAGAACATCCTCGCGATGCGCTCCGACTCGGCCGTGATGAGCGCGCGATCGTCACCGGTGACCACGACGTAGGCCTGGCAGCGCGGCTCATCCGCCCAGGCGTAGCCGATCCACACCGAGGCGTCCACGACGCCGTCCAGGGACTCGATGCCGGGCAGCTCGGCGTAGATGCCGCGGGCCGGCTCCAGCCTGGTGCTGGTCTTCTCGCCGGGAAGCAGCACCGGCACCGGCACCCACGCCTTGTACGGCCGGCGCAGGACGGGGTCGGAGCCGTGCTGCCCGCGCAACCGGTCGAGCAGGTTCCAAACAGCCCGCTCCTTGGTGTTCATCCAGTCCTCGTGCGGAGCCATGCGGTAGCACGTGAGCAGGTCCACCTCGTCGCGCAGCACCTCGGAGACGTTCCCGTGCAGGTCCATCGACGTGGTGATCAGCGTGTCCGGGCCGAGTTCGGCACGGACGGCGCGGGCGAGGTCGCCCTCGGCGTCCTGCATGCCGATCACGCTCATCGCGCCGTGGATGTCGAAGAAGAAGCCGTCGAACGCGCCACCGTCCCGGATGGCGTCGCGGATGCCCGTGACGATCGCGTCCTTCATGCGCCGATACGTCTCCGGTGCGACCGCGCCGCCGGGCAACGAGCGCCCGTGGAAGATCGGCACCCAGCGGGCGGCCGCACGCAGCTCCCGGCCCGCGTCGAGGAAGGGGTAGTACCCGATCAGGTCGTCGCCGGTGCGGATCGTGAACGCCTCGTCGCCGGACACGTGCGGCGAGAACGTGCTCGACTCGATCGAGATGCCGGCGATCCCGATACGCGGGGCGGTCAGCCCTCCATCGGAGAGCGGGGCCAGCGGCCCCATCCAGATCTCACTCGCTTCCGGACGGTCGGTCATGTGTCCTCCTGTACGACTCGGTTCAGTATGCGGGAACAGCGTGTGCGCGCCGTGCGGATTCGATGGCGCCGAGGGCGACCGCATCGCCGCCCTTCGACGCGGGGATCACCCGCAGCGGGATGCCGGTGATCGGCGCATCGGTGCGCAGCGTCTCCTCGACGGCCGGGGCGAGCAGGTCCCAGGCCCGGGCCACTCCCCCTCCGACGATCGCCACCGGCACGTCGAGCAGCGTCGCCGCACTCGCACAGGCCAGCGCGAGAGCCCTGCCGGCGTCACGGAACACCGCGATCGCATCGGCGTCGCCCGTCCTGGCGCGATCGGCCACCTCTCGCGAGTCCAGTGATGCGCCGGTGCGGTCGGCGTAACGGGCGCCGATCGACGTGCCCGAAGCCAGGGTCTCCAGGTGCCCGGTCTGGCCGCACGTACAGCGCAGGTCGCTGTATCCGGGCGTGTGCCCGATCTCGCCGGCCGCACCGTGCGGTCCGTGCCGCAGGTCGCCGTCGACGATGAGCGCCCCTCCGACGCCGGTGCCGAGCATCACGCCGAGCACGTCGCGGTCGTCGCGGCCGGCCGCTTCTCCGAGCAGAAAGGCGTTCACGTCGTTCTCGATCCGCACCGGCACACCCAGACGTGCCGACAGCTCATCAGCCAGCGGGAAGCCGACCCAGTCCACGAACGTCTCGGATGCCGCACGGATGGTCCCGGAGGCGTGGTCGACGACACCCGCCGCGCCGACACCCGCGGCGCGCAGCGAGGCGCCCGCCTCGAGGCTCAGCCGCGTCACCAGAGCTGCGGCGGCATCCGCCATCGCGGCGCCACCCTCTCTGGCGGGCGCCGGGGAGCTGCCCCGTGCCAGAACGGTCCCCTGCTCGTCGACGATGAGCGCGGCGATCTTGGTGCCGCCGATGTCGATACCGGCGTCCGCGGGGATGCCCGCGGGCACAGCGGTGCCCTGGTCCTGCGTCATGCTCACCTCAGCGACCGCCCAGCCCCGCCATGGCGATGCCCTTGACCAGATGCTTCTGCAGCGCGATCACGAGGATCGTGGTCGGGATCATCGAGATGATCGATGCCGCCATCTGCAGGTCCCAGCGCGTGCCGGTCAGACCCGAGAAGCTCGCGAGACCGACGGGCAGCGTGCCGTGCGCGTTGTAGTCGACCGTGACGATCAGCGGCCACAGGTAGCTGTTCCAGAACGACAGGAACGTGAACACCGCGAGGACCGCGACCGCCGAGGTCGACAGCGGCAGGATGATCCGCAGGAACGTCCGCACCGCACCGGCGCCGTCGACCCGGGCCGCCTCCTCCAGCTCATAGGGGATGCCGCGGAAGAACTGCCGCATCAGGAATGTGCCGAAGGCGGTGAACGCGAACGGGAAGATCAGCGCCTGGAAGGTGTCGACCCATCCGGCCCACTGCATCACCTGGAACATCGGGATGACGAGCACCTCGGCCGGGACCATCAGGGTGGCCAGGAACAGCACGAAGACGGCATCCCGGCCCTTCCAGCGCAGGCGGCCGAACGCGTAACCGGCTGTCGTCGAGACAACGAGCACCACGAGGGTGCCCGCGACCGAGACGAACAGCGAGTTGAAGATGTACGTCCAGAACGGGCCGTACTCGAAGACCTCGGCGAAGTTCGACCATCGCACCTCCGAGCCGATCAGGCGAGGCGGCATGGCGAACATCTCGCCGTTCGGCTTGAGCGCTGAGAAGAACGCGTAGATCAAGGGCAGGAGGAAGATACCGGCCGCGATGTAGACGGCGATGTGCGCGAACACCAGCCGGACGCGGCCGGCAGTGCTCTGCGGCGCGCGACCGCGGGTGCGCTCCACCTCGACCTGGCCGTCGTCGCCGGAATCGCCGAGCACGAGGGGCTCCATGACATCAGTGCTCATAGTGCACCCACTTCTTCTGCGCGCCGAACTGCAGCGCGGTGATGATGATGATCAGCGCGAAGAGGATCCACGCACCGGCGGCGGCGAGGCCCAGGTCCTGGAACTTGAAGCCCTGGTTGTAGATCCACATCACCAGCGGCATCGTGGCGTTGCCCGGTCCGCCGCCGGTGAGCATCTGGGGCTGCACGAACACCTGCAGCGAGGTGATCATCGTCATGATCGTGGCGAAGAAGATCGCCGGTGAGATCATCGGGATCATCACGCTCCAGGTGAGGCGGAACCCACGTGCGCCGTCGATCACGGCGGCCTCCATCACGCTCTCCGGGAGCTGCTCGAGCGCGGCCGAGAAGATCAGCATGTTGTAGCCGATCCCCTGCCACACGCTCATGACGACGACCATGATCATCGCCCAGTTCTTGTCGGCGAGGAAGTTCGGCAGCTCGACGCCGAACCAGGTCTGCGCCAGACCGTTGAAGAGCCCCTGCGGCTGCAGCAGCATCTTCCAGACCAGCACGTTCGCCACCATGGGGGTGACGACCGGGATGAAGAACAGCACGCGCAGGGCGCCACGACCACGGATGCGCGGCCCGAGGGCGAGTGCCATCAGCAGCGACAGAGCGATGCTGGCGGGGACGTACAGCAGCGTGAACACGATCGTGTTCCGCAGGGCGGGCAGGAAGTTCGGGTCCTGGAAGAGCCTGGCGTAGTTCGCGCCGCCGTTGAAGGTGCGCTCGCCGAACGTCGGCCAGTCGAAGAAGCTCATCACGATGGACAAGACGACCGGCACGATCGTGAACAGGGCGAGGCCCACCAGGGCCGGGCTTGCGAAGCCCAGCGCCTGGCGCGCCTCGACCTTGGCGAGCGACCCGCGACGACGGCGAGGAGCGGTCGTGGTGGTCATCTCTGTGTACATCCCTTGGTGTTGTGCGTGGCTCAGTTGCCGAACTGCTGCTGCGCGGACTCGAGCACCGTCTTCATCGGCTCCTGGCCGTTGTAGACGCTGACGAGCTCCGGCTGCACGTACGTGCCGACCTTGGCCCAGTTGTCGGAGACGTTCTGTCCTTCGACGTTCTTGAATGCGGCTTCGAAGACCGACTTCACCTGGTCGCGGTACTGCGGGTCGAGTGACTCGAAGTACAGCGGCTGGCTCTCGGCGCGGGCCGGGTAGCTGCGACCCGAGGAGGCGATGTAGTCCTGCGAGTCCTTGCTGAGCAGCGAGCCGAGCACCTTCAGCGCGGCGTCCTTGTTCTTGCAGGTCTCCGCGATGCCGAAGCCCGAGCCCAGCACGAGGCTGAGGTCGCCCTTGGCGCCAGTGGGCAGCGGGGCCAGGCCGGCCTTGAACCCGGCGTCGTTCTTCAGGTAGCCGACCGCGTTCCAGGTGCCGTCGACGGCCATCGCGGCGTTCTCGCTGGTGAACTGGTTCTCGCCCCAACCGCCTTCGGAGGCGGATGCCACGGGCGCGGCCACCTTCTGGTCGGTGACCAACCCGGCGTACCACTCGGATGCCTTGAGGAAGCCGGGGTCGGTCAACTGCAGCTTGCCGTCGGCGGACACCGGCTGCGTGCCGGACTTCGCGATCGGCAGCGCCTGCCACTGGAAGTCGCCCATGCCGATGCCGAAGCCGAACTTGCCCCCGGTCGTCGCCTTCTTGGCGGTCGCCTCGAAGTCCTCGAAGGTCCAGTCGTTGGTCGGCAGCTCGGCGCCGGCCGCCTTGAGCTGGTCCTCGTTGTAGTAGGTCACCATGGTCGACACGTCGAAGGGCAGGCCGTACAGGTCACCCTTGTTCTTGAGGATCTCGGTGGCACCGGCCGCGAAGTCGCTCTCGGCGAGGCCCGCGGTCTTCAGGTCGGCGTCGGTGAGCTTCACGAAGCCGTCTGTGTAGCTGGCGAGCATCCCGGAGTTCATGCCGGTGACGCACGCCATGTTGCCGGAGGCCATGTTGGTGGTGAGCTTCGTGAAGAAGTCGCCCCAGGGCGCCGTGCGAAGCTCGATCTTCAGGTCGGGGTTCTGCTTCTTCGCGACGTCGATCTGCGCCTTCAGCGCGGCGGTGTCGTCCGCGCTGCCCGCCCACATGTCGACGACGATGGCGTCGCTGTCCGCAGAACCGCCGGTGCTCGGGCCGTTCGAGCATCCGGCCATCGCCACGGCGACGCCGGCGACCGCGATCACGGCCCCCACGCGCTTGATCTTCATTGATTGCCTCCTAGCAGGAAGGTTACTTCGACTCCCGAAACAACCTAGTAACGTCTTGAACGAAGTTACCGTGCCATACTTCGTACATCGACGCAAGCGGAACATCCGATGTCTACGGAGCACCGCGATGCTCCGCGGACACCCAGGAGACAGACATGCCGCCCTCAGACGAAGCCTTCGGCCGCCGCATCGTCGAGCTCATCGCGGGTGGTGACGCGCGCTCCCGCAGTGAGCTCGCCGCACAGCTCGGCGTCGCCCCCTCGACCGTGGGAATGCGCGTGCAGACGCTGCTCGACGCCGGCATCCTCCGGGAAGCCGGCGACGGCACCTCACGCGGCGGCCGGCGGCCGCGCGTGCTGCAGCTCGCCGAAGCCGGGACGATCCTCACGGCGGACCTCGGCGGCGGCCACGCCCGCATCGGACGGCACACCCTCGGCGGAGCCCTCGACCGGGTGGAGACGATCGCCGTCGACCTCGCCGACGGCCCCGAGGCCACGCTGGAGCGGGTGAGCGCGGTCTTCGACCGCTTCGGCGAGAACGCGTCGGTGCGCGCCATCGGAGTGGGCCTGCCCGGCCCCGTCGACATCACGACCGGTGCGGTGGATCAGCCGTCGCGGATGCCCGGCTGGCCGGGATTCCGCGTCGGCGAGCACCTGCGTGCCCGGCACGGCGTACCCGCGGCCGTCGACAACGATGCGAACCTGGCGGCGCTCGGCGAGCACACCATGCAGTTCGGCGCGGAGAAGCACTCCATCACCGTCAAGGCGGGCACAGCGATCGGCAGCGGCATCATCGTGGACGGCAGGGTGCACCGCGGTGCCACTGGCGCCGCCGGCGACATCACGCACACCCGCATCGACGGCAGCGGCGACATCCCGTGCTCCTGCGGCAACACCGGATGCCTCGAGACCGTCGCCAGCGGCGCGAGCCTGGTCCGGCAGATGCACGAGCGGGGGTTCGGCTCCGTGCACACCACGGAGGACGTGCTGAGCATGGCGAGGGACGCGCACCCCGGGGCCACCACGCTGGTCCGCACCGCGGGGACGCACCTCGGCCAGGCGCTCTCCGGAGTGGTGAACTTCTTCAACCCGCATGCTGTGTTCCTCACCGGCAGCATGAGCGCGTCCGAGCCGTTCCTGGCCGCGGTGCGGAGCCGGGTCTACGAGGCCTGCCACCCCCTGGTCACGCAGACCCTGCGGATCGAGGCGGCGCGCACCGGAGCCGACGCCATCCTGCAGGGTGCCGCGCGGCTGGCGATGGACGGCCTCGAGCTGCGGGCCCCCTGACCCTCAGTCGCCGGTCAGAGTCAGTTCGATCACCGGGATCAGCACGTCGGGGCGCTGCACCGGCAGGTGTACGGTCAGGGTGCCCTCGGCCTGTCCGGCGGGCGTCATGTTCACCGCCTGCTGACCGGGATCGATCACCGATGTGCGCAGCCAGGAGCCGTCGTTCAGCAGCCGCGCGAAGCTCACGCGACCGCCCAGGTCCGGCAGGTGCACGAAGCCGAGCGGCCAGGAGAACAGGTGCAGGTAGAGCCGATCGCCGCGGCGGGTGTAGACACCCTCACGGGGCGGGACGAAGTCGGCGTGGCCCGCTCCGACGATCGCGTCACGGTGCAGTCGCATCCACTCGCCGATCTCGGCGAACGTCGCCTCGTCGCGCGGCGCGATCTCCCCACGGCCGTTCGGGCCGACGTTGAGCAGCATGTTCCCGTCCATCGACACGGAATCCGCCAGCATCTGCGTGAGCAGGGTTGCGGACTTCTGGTCGTGATTGTCGCGGTGATACCCCCACGACCCGTCCAGCGTCTGGCAGGCCTCCCACACCTGAGGCACGCCGTTCCGGTCCACCAGGGGCGAGGTCGGCTGGTACTGCTCGGGCGTCACCAGGTCGCCGGGGATGCCCAGCCGGTCGTTGATCAGCATGTCCGGCTGCAGCTCGCGACACAGAGCGAGCAGCTCCTCGGATCCCCAGTCCTCGGGGCCCTTGCCGGCCCAGCCGTCCCGGCTCTCCGGGTAGTTGAAGTCGAAGAACAGGTAGTCGACGGTGCCGTAGCGCGTCAGCAGCTCCCGCACCTGAGCGTGCATGTAGGCGCGGTAGCGCGCCATGTCCCTGCCCTCGTTGAGCGCGACGGCGTCGACGTCATCGCGGCGCGGGTGGTTCCAGTCCACGGTGAAGTCGGGATGATGCCAGTCGAGGAGCGAATGGTAGAAGCCGACCTGGAGCCCCTCGGCGCGTACCGCGTCGACGAACTCGCGCACCAGATCGCGCCCGCAGGAGGTGATCGACGAGAAGTCCGTCTCGTCTGTGTCCCACAGGCAGAACCCGTCGTGGTGCTTGGTGGTCAGCACCACGTAGCCCATGCCGGTCTCCTTGGCGCGGCGCGCCAGCGCGCGGGCGTCGAAGAGGTCGGGGTCGAAGTGCTCGGTGTAGGGCCGGTACTCCTCATCCGTCAGGCGCTCGTAGTTCTGCACCCACTCGTGCCGCGCCGCCACACTGTACGCACCGAAGTGCACGAACATCCCGAACCGGGCCTCATCGAACCATTCCTGCCGCATACCTCTCATCCTGGCACAGACATCGGATGTCTGGGGACGAAAGAAGCGGATGCCGCCCCAGGGCGACATCCGCTTCTTCAGAAACGACGGGTCAGCGCGCAGCGCTGCCCTCGACGTAGTCCTCGTCGGACTGCTTCCAGGCGAACAGAGCGCGCAGCTCCTTGCCGGTCGCCTCGATCGGGTGACCCTGCTCCTTCTCGCGGAGGGCGAGGAACTCGGCGCCGCCGTTGTCCTGGTCCTCGATGAAGCGCTTCGCGAAGGCGCCGGACTGGATGTCGGCCAGCACCTCGCCCATGCGAGCCTTCACGCCGGCGTCGATGATGCGCGGGCCGGACACGTAGTCGCCGAACTCGGCGGTGTCGGAGATCGACCAGCGCTGCTTGGCGATGCCGCCCTCCCACATCAGGTCGACGATGAGCTTCAGCTCGTGCAGCACCTCGAAGTAGGCGATCTGGGGCTGGTAGCCCGCCTCGGTGAGGGTCTCGAAGCCGGCCTGCACCAGGTGGCTCATGCCACCGCACAGGACGGCCTGCTCGCCGAACAGGTCGGTCTCGGTCTCCTCGGTGAAGGTGGTCTTGATGACGCCGGCGCGGGTTCCGCCGATCGCCTTCGCGTAGGACAGCGCGGTGGCCCAGGCCTGGCCCGACGCGTCGCGCTCGACGGCGATGATGTCCGGGATACCGCGGCCGGCGACGAACTCACGACGCACGGTGTGGCCGGGAGCCTTCGGCGCGATCAGGATCACGTCGACACCCTCGGGTGCGTCGATGTAGCCGAACCGGATGTTGAAGCCGTGCGCGAAGGCCAGCGTCTTGCCCGGGGTCAGCTTGTCCTTGATCGAGTCGGCGTAGATGCCGCGCTGGTGCTGGTCGGGCGCGAGGATCATGATCAGGTCGGCCCACTCGGTGGCATCCGCCACGTTCTTGACCGGGAAGCCGGCCTCCTCGGCCTTGGCGATCGACTTCGAGCCCTCCTTGAGGGCGATGGCGACCTCGACGCCCGAGTCGCGAAGGTTCATCGCGTGCGCGTGGCCCTGCGAGCCGTAGCCGACGATCGCGACCTTCTTGCTCTGGATGATCGACAGGTCGGCGTCAGCGTCGTAGAAGATCTCGGTGCTCACTTGTATTTCTCCTTGCTAGTGGTACTTCTTCTCGCTTCGCTCGCCCAGCAGACGAGCGGGCGAACATGGTTCGGTGTGCTCAGCCGCGCAGCACTCGCTCGGTGATGCTCTTGCCGCCGCGGCCGATGGCGACCAGGCCGGACTGCGCCAGCTCCTTGACGCCGAAGGGCTCGAGGGCGCGCAGCAGGGCCTCGACCTTGCCCTTGTCGCCGGTGACCTCGATCACCAGGGCGTCGGGAGCGTAGTCGACGACGGAGGCGCGGAACAGGTTCACGACCTCGAGCACGTTCGAGCGGGTGTTGTTGTCGGTGCGCACCTTGATCAGCATGTGGTGGCGCTGCACCGAGGCCGACTGCTCGAGCTCGACGATCTTGATCACGTTGATCAGCTTGTTCAGCTGCTTGGTGACCTGCTCCAGGGGCAGGTCCTCGACGTCCACTACGACGGTGATGCGCGAGATGCCCGGCACCTCGGTCACCCCCACCGCGAGGGACTCGATGTTGAAGCCGCGGCGGGCGAACAGCCCCGCGACACGGGTCAGCAGACCCGGACGATCCTCGACGAGCAGGCTCAGCACGTGCTTCGACATGATCAGTCCTCCTCGTCGAACGCCGGGGCGTGGTCGCGTGCGTACTGGACGTAGCTGTTGCTGACACCCTGAGGCACCATCGGCCACACCATCGCGTCGGCGCTCACCACGAAGTCGATCACCACGGGGCGGTCGTTCGTCTCGAGGGCCGTCTGGATTGCGGCATCCACGTCCTCCTCCTTCTCCACCCGCAGCGCGAGGCAGCCGTAGGCCTCGGCGAGCTTGACGAAGTCGGGGATGCGGGCGGTGCCGTGCCCGGTGTTCAAGTCGGTGTTCGAGTGACGGCCGTCGTAGAACAGGGTCTGCCACTGCCGCACCATCCCGAGCGACGAGTTGTTGATGATCGCGACCTTGATCGGGATGTTGTTGATGACGCAGGTCGCGAGCTCCTGATTTGTCATCTGGAAGCATCCGTCACCGTCGATCGACCACACGACGCGGTCGGGCTCGGCGACCTTCGCGCCCATCGCCGCCGGGACCGAATAGCCCATGGTGCCGGCGCCGCCGGAGTTCAGCCACGAGTTCGGCCGCTCGTATTTGATGAACTGCGCGGCCCACATCTGGTGCTGGCCCACGCCTGCGGCGTAGACGGCCTCGGGGCCGGTCAGCTCGCCGATCCGCTGGATCACGTACTGCGGCGACATCAGGCCGTCCTCCGGCTGCGTGTAGCCGAGCGGGAACTCGGTGCGCAGGCCGTCGAGGTACGACCACCACTCCTCGATGTCGGGCTTCGCCCCCGAGGTGATCCCGCGATATGCGGTGTCGAGGTCGACGAGCACGTCGCGCAGGTCGCCCACGATCGGCACGTCCGCAGTGCGGATCTTCGAGATCTCGGCGGGGTCGATGTCGACGTGCACGACCTTCGCGTTCGGCGCGAACAGCGACGCCTTCCCTGTGACGCGATCGTCGAACCGCGCGCCGAGCGACACGATCAGGTCGGACTCCTGCAGCGCCAGCACGGCCGGGACCGTGCCGTGCATGCCGGGCATGCCGAGGTGCTGGGTGTGCGAGTCGGGGAACGCGCCGCGCGCCATCAGGGTGGTCACGACCGGTGCCCCGGTCGACTCGGCCAGCGTGTACAGCTGCTCGGACGCCTTGCCGCGGATCACACCGCCGCCGACGTACAGCACCGGCTTCTTCGACTCGGCCAGCAGTGCGGCCGCGGCCTGGATCTGCTTGCCGTGCGCCTTGGTCACCGGGCGGTAGCCCGGCAGGTCCACCTTGGGCGGCCACACGAACGGCGCGACCTGCTGCTGCGCGTCTTTGGTGATGTCGACGAGCACCGGGCCGGGCCGGCCGGTCGACGCGATCTCGAACGCCGCGGCGATGGCACCGGGGATCTCGGTGGCGTCCTTCACCAGGAAGGAGTGCTTGGTCACCGGCATGGTGATGCCGACGATGTCGGCCTCCTGGAACGCGTCGGTTCCCATCAGCGTGGAGAAGACCTGTCCGGTGATCGCCACGATCGGGATCGAGTCCATGTACGCGTCGGCGATCGCGGTCACGAGGTTCGTCGCTCCGGGACCGGAGGTCGCGATGGTCACGCCGACCTTGCCGGACGCCGTGGCGTAGCCCTCGGCCGCGTGGCCGCCGCCCTGCTCGTGCCGGACGAGCACGTGGCGGACGCCGGTGGAGTCCATCAGCGGGTCGTAGACGGGCATGATCGCGCCGCCCGGGATGCCGAAGACGTCGGTGACGCCGAGCTTCTCGAGCGAGCGGACGACGGCCTCGGCCCCGGAGATCTCCGGGGCGGCGGCGGGACGGGCGGGTGGCCGTGGCACGGCCGGGGCGGAATCAGCAGTCATGTGTCATTCCTGATGTGATCTGGCGGAATCGTCGGGATGCCGGAGCACTCAACCGGTCGTGGCTCCTTCTGCAGCGGAGCGCACGAGTCGGGAGTACTTGGCGAGAACGCCTCGGGTGTAGCGCGGGGGAAGCGGCTCCCAGCCCTCACGGCGGGAGCTCAGCTCGGACTCGTCGACGAGTAGGTCGAGAGCACGAGCCGCGATATCGACCCGAATAAGATCACCATCGCGCACGAAGGCAATGGGACCAGCGTCCACCGCTTCGGGTGCTATGTGGCCGATGCACAGGCCGGTTGTGCCGCCTGAGAATCGTCCGTCTGTCAAGAGTAGTACATCTTTTCCGAGCCCCGCGCCCTTGATGGCGCCGGTGATCGCGAGCATCTCCCGCATGCCGGGGCCGCCCTTCGGGCCCTCGTAGCGGATCACCACGACGTCTCCGGCGCTGATCTCGCCCGCGGCCAGGGCGTCCATCGCGGCGCGCTCGCGCTCGAAAACCCGCGCCGGGCCCTCGAAGACGTCGGCATCGAAGCCGGCCGACTTCACCACGGCGCCCTCGGGTGCCATCGATCCGTGCAGGATGGTGATGCCGCCCGAGGAGTGGATCGGGTTGTCGAAGGTGTGGATGACCTCGCCGTCGACGGCGTCGGGGTTCAGGTCGCGCAAGTTCTCGGCGACGGTCTTGCCGGTGACGGTGAGCGCGTCGCCGTGCAGCAGGCCCTCGTCGAGCATCGCCTTCATGATCACAGGGATGCCGCCGTGGCGATCGACGTCGTTCATGACGTAGTTGCCGAACGGCTTCATGTCGGCGATGTGCGGTGTCTTGTCGCCGATGCGGTTGAAGTCGTGCAGGGTCAGGTCGATGCCCGCCTCACGGGCGATCGCCAACAGGTGCAGCACGACGTTCGTCGAACCGCCGAGCGCCATGGCCAGTGCGATGGCGTTCTCGAACGACTCCTTGGTGAGGATGTCCTTCGTCGTGATGCCCTGACGCAGCAGGTTGACCACGGCCTCGCCGGAGCGGTGCGCGAAGTAGTCGCGTCGGCGATCGGCCGAGGGCGGCGCCGCCGACCCGGGCAGGCTGAGGCCGAGGGCCTCGGCGACGGATGCCATGGTGTTGGCGGTGTACATGCCACCGCAGGCGCCCTCGCCGGGGGCGAATGCACACTCGATGCGCTTGAGGTCCTCCTCGGTCATGCGACCGGCACGACACGCGCCGACACCCTCGAAGGAGTCGATGATCGTGATCTCCTTCTCGGTGCCGTCCGAGAGCTTGACCCAGCCGGGAGCGATCGAGCCGGCGTAGAGGAAGACGCTGGAGAGTCCGAGGCGGGCGCTCGCCATGAGCATGCCGGGGATCGACTTGTCGCAGCCGGCCAGCAGCACGCTGCCGTCCAGGCGCTCGGCCATCATGACGGTCTCAACGGAGTCGGCGATGACCTCTCGGGAGACCAGCGAGAAGTGCATGCCCTCGTGGCCCATCGAGATGCCGTCCGAGACGGAGATCGTGCCGAACTGCAGCGGGTAGCCACCGCCGGAGTGCACGCCCTCCTTCGCGCCCTGGGCGAGGCGGTCGAGGCTGAGGTTGCAGGGCGTGATCTCGTTCCAGCTGGACGCGATTCCGATCTGCGGCTTGTCCCAGTCCGCGTCGCCCATGCCCACGGCACGGAGCATGCCTCGGGACGTGGTGGCCTCGATCCCGTCGGTGACGACGCGGCTGCGGGGCTTGATGTCGATCTCTGGAGCGGCGCCGGGCGCGCCTGCGTTGGCTTCGTGGGAGGACATGACGGAAGTCTATTCCCGACCGGCGCCCCGCTCGTCCGCGATGACGCCGAGGAGCGCCGCGATCTGTTGTGGGTTCTCCACACGCAGGTCCGCCGCGCTCTCCCCCGGTCCGACCCTCACCCCGAGGTCGCCCGGATGCAGCGAGCGCAGTGCGTCCTCGTCGGTGACGTCGTCCCCGGCGAACACGACCGCGGTGGCTCCGAAGCGCTCGCGGAGTGCGGCGATGGCGGCATCCTTCCCCTCCTGCCGGGAGGAGAACTCCAGAATGCGGCTGCCTGTCCTGCGCCGCCAGTGCGGGGCGCGACGCGCCATCAGCTGATCGACGGCGGAGAACGCCCGGGCCTCCACCGAGGGGTCTGCGGGGCGTCCGTGGATGCCGAGGCCGTAGGTCTTGCGCTCCAGCTCCACGCCCGGAAATGCGTCGAGGAGCTCCTCGACGTCCACCCAGAGCTGCTCGCGCAGCGCCCGCTCCTCTGGCGGGTCGACCGGATCGGTCTCCCCCGTGCCGGGAATCCATTCCTGAGCTCCGTGGGAGCCCGCGAGTGCGACCGGCGAGTCTTCGCTGTGCTCGGCGATGATCCGCAGATGGTCGAGGCTGCGCCCGGACACGAGCGCGACCAGTGTGTCCGGAAGCACCGCGAGACGCTCGACCGCGGCGGCCGCCTCGGGCACGGCGCGGGCGCTCATCGCATCGACGACGAGCTCCGAGAGCGTGCCGTCGAAGTCGAGGGCGACGAGCAGCCGCGGCGTGCGGGCGATAGCGGAGAGCGCGGCATCCGCTGCTCCCGGCGTCCAGTCCGTGGTCATTCGGTCCCCCCCTCGAGCAGCGTCTTCCGCACGTCGGCGGCTGCGCCCTTCTGCTCCGGGCACAGGTGGGCCGCGATGCTCTCGACCTGATCCGCCGCGGCCTTCCTGGCCGTCGCCTTGTCGACGCCGGCCTTGATCAGCTGCGGCGAGAGCTCGAAGATCCAGTCCCGCTCGTCCTGCTCGAGGTCGGTGCAGACACCGTCGTAGACCACCCTGAGGGTGGAGGCGTCCCCTGTGCCCGCCTTCCACTGCTGGGTGAGATGCTCCTCGAGATCCGCTCTGATCGGCTCTCCCATCGACTCCTGGCCCGCCTCCGCGGCGATCGTCCAGAACTCGATGTGCGTGTCCAGATAGTCGTCCTCCGTCGGTTCATACGGAGAACAGCCGACCAGCGCTCCCGTCAGGATCACACCGATGCCACATGCCGTCGCCCACCTCGCCGTCATGCCTCCACCCTAGGAGACTCCTGCGGGCGGGACCAGGACCCCCCTTACGCCAGGCGCTTGGCGCGCGCCTCGGCGAGCGCGTCGAGGAACGACGTGGACCAGGCGTCGACGTCGTGCTCGAGCACGCGCTTGCGCAGTGAGCGCATCCGTCTGCCCTGCTCTGACGGCGGCATCTCGATGGCCGTCATGATGGCCTCCTTGAGCCCCTCGATGTCGTGCGGGTTCACGCGAACGGCCTGGCGCAGCTCGTCGGCGGCGCCGGTGAACTCGCTGAGCACCAGCGCTCCACGGTTGTCGAAACGAGTGGCCACGTACTCCTTGGCGACGAGGTTCATGCCGTCCCGCAGCGCGGTGACGAGCATGACGTCGGCGGCGAGGTAGAGGGCGACCATCTCCTCGCGCGGATATCCCTGGTGCAGGTAGCGGATCGCCGTGTGCCCCGTCGTGTCGTAGTCTCCGTTGATGCGCGCGACGGCGAGCTCGATCTCGTCGCGCAGCTGCATGTAGGCGTTGACGCGCTCCCTGCTGGGGCTGGCGACCTGCACGAAGGTGACGTCCTCGACCGAGAGACGACCCTGATCGAGCAGCTCGCCGTACGCCTTGATCCGGTGCCGAATGCCCTTGGTGTAATCCAGCCGGTCCACGCCCAGCAGGATGCGCTTCGGATGCCCGAGCTCGGCCCGGATCTCGGCCGCCCTGGCCCGGATGTCCGGGCGCTGCGCGAGCTCGCGATACGGCGTGGTGTCGATCGAGATCGGGAACGCCTTGACGAGCGGGGCGTGCCCGTCAGCCTTGGTGACGGTGGAGGCCTTCACCTCGTGCCGCAGCCGGCGGCGCACGGCGGTGAGGAAGTTCGTGGCGTCCTGCGCACGCTGGAAGCCGATCACGTCGGCGCCGAGCAGTCCGTGCAGCACCTGGTCGCGCCAGGGCAGTTGCGCGTACAGACCGTGGGTGGGGAACGGGATGTGGTGGAAGTAGCCGATGGTCACATCGGGCCGCATCTCACGGATCATCGCCGGAGCGAGCTGCAGCTGGTAGTCGTGCACCCAGATGGTGCCGTTCTCGGCGCAGGCGGCGGCAGCGGACTCGGCGAACCGGCGGTTGACCCGCACATACGCCTCCCACCACTCGCGGTGGTACTGCGGCGGCGCGATGACGTCGTGATACAGCGGCCAGATCGTGTCGTTGGAGAATCCCTCGTAGTACTCGGCGATCTCCTCGGCGCTGAGCGCGATCGGGATCAGCCGGATGCCGTCAGCCGTGAACGGCGCGATCTCCAGGTCGGGCTGGCCCGCCCAGCCCACCCAGGCACCGTCGACGCGACGCATCATCGGCTCCAGCGCAGCCACCAGACCGCCGGGCGACGTGCGCCAGCTCTCCTCGCCGTCGGGGGTGACGACCCTGTCCACGGGCAGCCGGTTGGCCACCACCACGAACTCCGCCCGTTCGCTTCGCGACACGGATCCTCCCGTCCTGTCGCCTGCGACGGCGACCTCCCTTACAGGTCTACAGGCTATCGAGCGAGGCGGCGGGGCGAGTTCAGGGCGTGATTGACGACGCCTGCGACGACCACGATGGCCGCGGCGACGATCGGCAGGTACAGGGCTTCGGTCGTCCCGGCGGTCTCGGCCAGCCTGCCGGTGATCGCCGCTCCCAGTGACTGGCCCACGATGATCGAGGATCCGAGCATCGTCATCACCGTCGCCGATCGACCGGCGGGCGTGTGCGCGGCGCCGAAGCTGTACTGGGTGACCAGCGTCGGCCCGATGCCGATGCCCATCAGTCCCAGCGCCAGGCTCATGCTGGGCACGTCGTGCACGACGAACAGCAGCAGCGTGCCCGCGAACAGGATGCCGGAGAAGACCAGCCATCGGTTGCGGAGGCTGAAGCTCGGCGGCAGGAAGGCGACACCGAGCGCGAGCACTGCCGAGCCGACGCCCATCACACCGTAGAGAAGCCCCGCCTGCTCCGGGTGGCCACGATCCTCCATGAAGCTCGTGAGCGCGGTGAGCATGGTTCCGAAGAACAGCCCGACGCCGAACATGCCCACGACGACGACGAGCAGGCGCGCGCGGAACAGCTCGCGCACGGGCGCGATCGCGGAGCCGTCCACCGTGCGCGCGGCGGCGATGTGAGAACCGCTCGGATGCAGCGCGAACGCGCCGACGAACAGGATCGTCAGCGCGGCGCCGATCACCAGCGGCGCCCACGGGGCGATCATCGAGGCGAGCAGACCCACCAGGAACGGTCCGAACACGAACACCGTCTCATCGGCGGCGGACTCATAGGCCATGGTTCCGCCGATGACCTTCGGCTGGCGCGCCTTCGGCATATTCTCCGTGATCATCGTGACCAGGCGGGAGCGCGACATCGGCGCGACCTGCGGGGCGGTCGCACCGATCGCGAACGCCGCGATCAGCATCACGGCGTCCGGCGCCTCGCTGTACGCGGCGAGTGTGAACAGCACGAGCGCTGCCGCGTTCGCGACGGCGATGATCAGCAGCACGGGGCGCTGGCCGAACCGGTCGGCGGCCGCCCCCAGCAGCGGACCGATGCAGGCGGTGCCGAGACCGACGGCCGCAGAGGTGAGCCCGCCCAGAGAGATCGAGCCGCGCACCGCGACCGCCAGGGTGAGCACGCCGACGACCATCATGGCGAACGGCAGCCGCGCGATGAACGCGATGAGGAAGTACGGAAGGCCTGCCAAGCGGAGCAGGCTCGGTGACGATGTGGTCTGTGTCATGGCTCTCGCGCGCCGGATCAGCGCGGGGTCGGGTGCCGCCGCTATCCGTCGGGGTGCCGACGGCCGGAAGATACACAGCTGGCGGATGCGTGGCATCCGACCGTCATTCTACCGGGCGCGCCGTGCGGGAACCCGCTAGCGTGGATCCATGCGCTACCTGTTCAGCACCGGCCTGTTCGCCGCGATCTCCGCAGGGATCTCGCTGCTGCGCGGCACCCGCGACGTGCCGATCACCTGGCGGGCGCTGCTCGCCTGGGCGAGCTGGGCCATCACACTCGCCTTCGCGATCGGCGCCGTCGTCGACATGCGCCGCGACGAGCGCGGCGTCGCCGTCGCGGTCGACTCCCCGCTCGCCCCTGTCCAGGCGAAGCGGGCCAAGAAGCAGGCGAAGCAGCTCGAGAAGACCGCGAAGGCGACGAAGCGCTGACCGTCAGCGGGTGAGGATGAGCGCCTCGCCCTGACCGCCGCCGCCGCACAGGCCGACGGCGACCGTGCCGGAGCCGCGACGCACCAGTTCATGCGCCATGTGCGCGACGAGCCGGTTGCCGCTGGCGCCGATCGGATGCCCGATGGCGATGCCTCCGCCGTGGATGTTGACGATGTCCTCGCTCAGCCCCAGTTCGTCCTGCGAGCGGGCGACGACGGCCCCGAAGGCCTCGTTGATCTCGACGAGGTCGAGATCGGCGGGCGTGATGCCCTGCTTCTCGCAGGCGCGGCGGATCGCCTGCGCCGGCTGCGCCTGCAGCGAGTTGTCCGGGCCGGCGGTCTGCCCGCTGGCGCCGACGACGGCGAGCACCGGCCATCCCTTGGCCTCGGCGTTCTCGCGGGTGGTGAGGATCACCGAGGATGCGCCGTCTGAGATCTGCGAGGAGTTGCCGGCGGTGATCGTGCCTCCTTCGGCGAAGGCCGGACGCAGCTTCGCCAGCGTCTCCATGGTGGTCTCAGGGCGGACGCCCTCGTCTCTGGTGAGCACGATCGGGTCGCCCTTGCGCTGCGGAACCTCGACGGCGACGATCTCGGCGTCGAAGACACCGGCATCCGCGGCTGCGGCGGCGCGCTGGTGCGAGAGCTCCGCGACCCGATCCTGGGTCTCGCGGGTCTGTCCGTACCGTGGGTTCTGCCGTTCGGTGGACGCGCCCATGCTCTCCTTGTCGTAGACGTCCGTGAGGCCGTCGTACGCCATGTGGTCGAGCACCTCGACGGTGCCGTACGTCCAGCCGTCGCGCGATCCCATCAGCAGGTGCGGCGCACGGGTCATCGACTCCATGCCGGCTGTGACGACGGTGGTCGCGTCGCCGAGTCGGATCATCCGCGCGGCGTCGATGATCGCCGTGAGGCCGGACAGGCACACCTTGTTGACCGAGCTGGCGGGGACGTCCCATCCGATGCCGGCGCCGATCGACGCCTGACGAGCGGGGTTCTGGCCGGAGCCGGCCGGCAGCACCTGACCGACGATCACGGCGTCGACGTCGGACGGGTCGATGCCGCCCTGCGCCAGTGCGCCCCTGATGGCCAGCGAGCCCAGCTGCGGGGCGGTGAATCCGGCCAGCTGGCCCTTGAGCCGTCCCTGCGGGGTGCGGGCGGCGGCGACGATGACGATGTCGCTCATGAGTTCTCCTTCAGTCCTTCTGAGACGATCAGTTCGGGTTCGGTCGCCTCGATAACATCCGCCACCGAGACACCGGGGGCGGTCTCGACCAGCACCAGACCGGCATCCGTGACGTCGATCACGGCGAGGTCGGTGATGATCCGGTGCACCACTCCGCGTCCGGTCAGCGGCAGCGAGCAGTCGTCCACGATCTTCGCGCTGCCGTCCTTGGCGACGTGCTCCATGAGCACGATCACCCGGCCGGCGCCGTGCACGAGATCCATCGCGCCACCGGGCCCCTTGACCATCTTGCCGGGGATCATCCAGTTGGCGAGGTCACCCGCGGCTGACACCTGCATGGCACCGAGGATGGCGGCGTCGATCTTGCCGCCGCGGATCATGCCGAAGCTGGTCGCCGAGTCGAAGTAGGCGGCGCCGGGCAGCGTGGTGACGGTCTCCTTGCCGGCGTTGATGAGGTCGGGGTCGACGTGCTCCTCGGTCGGATACGGACCGACGCCGAGGATGCCGTTCTCGGACTGCAGCACGACGGTGACGCCCTCGGGCACGTAGTTGGGCACCAGGGTCGGCAGGCCGATGCCGAGGTTGACGTAGGCGCCGTCCTGCAGCTCCTGCGCGGCTCGGGCGGCCATCTCGTTGCGGGTGAGCGCCATGATCAGTTCCCCTCTCTGACGGTGCGCCGTTCGATGCGCTTCTCGACGCCGGTGCCGACCTCCACGATGCGGTGCACGTAGATGCCGGGCAGGTGGATGCCGTCGGGGTCGAGCTCGCCCGGTTCGACGAGCTCCTCGACCTGGACGATGCAGATCCGCCCCGCCTGTGCGGCGAGCGGGTTGAAGTTGCGCGCGGCCTTGTTGAAGACGAGGTTGCCGTGCCGGTCACCGCGCCAGGCGTGCACCAGGGCGAAGTCGGTGACGATCGACTCCTCGAGCACGTAGTCGTGCGGAGTGCCTGCGGGCGCGAAGTTGCGCACCTCCTTGGCCGGTGATTCGACGGCGACGCCGCCGCTGCCGTCGTAGCGGCGCGGCAGACCGCCCTCGGCCACCTGCGTGCCCACGCCGGTCTGCGTGTAGAACGCCGCGATGCCGGCGCCTCCGGCGCGCAGCTTCTCGGCGAGCGTGCCCTGCGGGGTGAGCTCCAGTTCGAGATCCCCCTCGAGGAATTGCCGCTCGAACTCCTTGTTCTCGCCGACGTACGAGGACGTCATCTTGCGGATGCGCTGCGCGCCGAGCAGGATGCCGAGTCCCCAGTCGTCCACGCCGCAGTTGTTGCTGACGATGCTGAGGTCGGTGGTGCCCTGCGCGTGCAGGGCCTCGATGAGCTTCATCGGGTTGCCGGACAGGCCGAATCCGCCGACTGCCAGTGAGGCTCCGTCGGGGATGTCTGCGACCGCCTCCGCAGCCGACGCCCATTGCTTGTCGATCACGCGTCACTCCTCTGTGATGGGGTACTCCCCCAGCATCCGCCTCCGCCGCGGGCGACGACAACCGGATGCTTGCGATGTGGTCGCCGCGACGACTAGCGTCCACATTATGGAATCGACATCCTCGTCGAGGCGCACGGTGCCGGGCGCGCAGGCGATCGCCAGGGCCTCGCGTCTGCTCCGCCTGGTGACCGCGGCGGCCGACGGCGCATCGCTGCAGACGCTCGCAAGGGACGCCGACCTCAGCCGGTCCACCGCGCACCGTCTGCTGACCGCCTTGCAGGTGGAGGGCCTGGTCGACCAGGATCGCGCGACAGCGCTGTGGATGCCCGGTCCAGAGCTGTATCTGATGGGAACCGTCGCCGCAGCGCGCTACGACGTGACCGAGCTGGCACGCGACATCGTGCGGTCGCTGGCGGTGAAGACCGAGGAGAGCGCGTTCCTCTCCGTGCGGCGCGCCGACGAGACCGTCTGCCTGCTGCGCGAGGAGGGGTCCTTCCCGATCCGGTCGTTCGTGCTCAGCGAGAGCGTTCGGTTCCCGCTCGGAGTGGCCAGCGCCGGCCTGGCGATCCTCGCGTTCCTTCCTGACCACGATGTGGATGCCTACCTCGACCGGCATCCCGAGCTGCCGGAGCGGTGGGGGCGCGTGCACGGCATGCAGCCGCTGCGCGCCAGACTCGCCGAGACCAAGGCCCGCGGCTACGCCGTGAACCCCGGTCTGATCGTGGAGGGGTCGTGGGGCATGGGCGCCGCGGTCTTCGACCGTGACGGCCGTCCGGAGTGGGCGCTCAGCCTCACCGGCGTCGAGTTCCGCTTCGGCCCTGATCGACTGCCCCAGCTCGGCCGCACGCTGCTCGCGCACGCGCACCAGCTCTCCTCGCGGATCGCCGGTTCGCGGCGCTGACTGCCTGCCCCTTCGTCTCGTCGCCGCGCTCCTCGCTCAGGAGCCGAGCTTGCGGAGTCCCGGGTCCTGAGCGAGCGCAGCGAGACGAAGGGCGCTCAACGAGCGGGGCGCGGCAGGTGCGGCGCCAGCGCCTCCGCTCCCCGTCCGCTCATCACGACCGTGTAGTGGTTCAGGTCGTCCAGCGCGACGTGACGCACCTGCGGGAACGCCTCCAGCAGCCGCCCCAGATGCGCGGGCGGATACAGCCCTGGCGTCTCGTTCTGCAGTCCTCGTGGCACCGTGAGCAGCAGCGTCGGCTTCGACAGCGCCGCGAGCGCCTCTGGAAGCGCCGTGCCGGTGTTCATGTCGAGCGTGTCGTCGACCGTCGTGCGGTAGCTGGTGGCCGGGCGGTACGCGTCTCCGTCGGGGACGAGGTCGTAGGCGACGTACTCCTCGAGCGCGGTGCTCCAGTCCTCGGCGAACGCCGGATGCGGGCGCCAGAACTCGTCGGTGTACTCCTCGACCCCCGACCAGCGTCGTGACAGCCGTTCCGCGGTCGGCCCGAGGATCAGCTGCACCAGCACCTCGGGGTCGATGCCCGCCGGCACGTCCAGCGGCAGACCGCCGTCGATGAGCAGCAGTTCGGTCACCCGCTCGGGATGCCGGTGCGCGAGCACCACCGCGACGAAGCCGCCCATCGAATGCCCCACCACCGGCAGCTCGTCGACGCCGAGCGCGTCCAGCACGGCGACGAGGTCGTCGGCGTGCGCGCTCATGCCCGCCGGGCCCTCGATGTCGTTGCTCGCGCCACGACCGCGCAGGTCGGGAGCGATGACACGGATGCCGGGCAGCTGGTCGACGACGAACGGCCAGGCGAGGTGCGAAGCGGTGACGCCGTGGATCAGCAGGACGGATGCCGGGTCCGCGACCCCGGCAGGGTCCCAGATGCCCACGCGCAGCGCGCCCCCGGACACGGGCACGTCGATCGTTCGGTAACTGTGCGATGCAGGCATCAGCGTGCGCTCCATCCGCCGTCCATGGTGTACGAGGCGCCGGTGACCATGCCCGAGCGCTCCGACGCGAGCCATCCGGCCAGCGAGCCGACCTCGACGGGATCGACGAGCCGCTTGATCGCGCTCTCGGTCAGCATCACCTTCTCGACCACCTCGCTCTCGGGGATCCCGTGCACCTTCGCCTGATCGGCGATCTGCTTCTCGACCAGGGGCGTTCGCACGTAGCCGGGGTCGATGCAGTTGCTGGTCACGCCGCGCGGCCCGCCCTCGAGTGCGGTGACCTTCGACAGCCCCTCCAGCCCGTGCTTGGCCGCGACATAGGCCGCCTTGAACGCGCTCGCCCGCAGCCCGTGCACGCTCGAGATGTTGATCACCCGCCCCCAGCCCCGCTCGTACATACGGGGCAGTGCCGCCCGGATCAGCAGGAACGGCGCCTCGAGCATGATGCGCTGGATGAGGCGGAACGCGGCGGGATCGAATTCCTCGATCGGCGCGACGCGCTGGATGCCGGCGTTGTTCACCAGGATGTCGGCGTCGAGGCGGAGCGTCTCCAGCGGCTCGGTGTCGGAGAGGTCGACGACCCAGGCCTCTCCTCCGATCTCGGTCGCCGCGGCCGCGGCGGCCTCACCGTTCAGGTCGGCGATGACGACGTGCGCGCCCCGGGAGGCGAACTCCCGTGAGCAGGCGAGACCGATCCCGCTCGCGCCGCCGGTGACGACGGCGCGCCGTCCGGCCAGATCCTGCTCGGTCATCTGCTCTCCCCCTTCGATGCGGCGCCCGTATCAGGCCGCAGCGCCCTGTTGATGAACCCGCTCATCCCGTCCAGCACCGCCGGGTCGATGGCGGCCGGCGGGCGGCCCGCCTCGCCGCGCTCCCAGAGCAGGTAGCGCATGCCGATCAGCTCACCGGCACCCATCAGGGCCCACGCGACGACCTCGGTGTCGAGCTCCTCGGCGATCTCGCCCTGCTGCTGAGCGGCGGCGAGACCGTCGCGATAGCCCTCGACGATCCGCTCGTAGTGCAGGCGCAGCACCTTCGGAGAGACGAACTCGGCCTCGCGCACCACCCGGTAGAGCGCCGGATGCTCGGCGGTGAAGCGGAAGAACCCCTCGAAGCCGCGGCGCTCCGCCTCGATGCGATCGGACGCCCCCTCCATCGCCTCGGACATCGAGTGCCGGACACGACGGTTCAGATCGACGACGAGCGCTTCGAAGATCGCCTGCTTGCTGTCGAAGTACAGGTAGAACGTGCCCAGCGCGACGCCGGCGTGCTCGGTGATCTTCACGATCGACGCCTCGTGGTAGCCGTGCTCGGCGAACACCGCCTCGGCGGCCTCGAGCAGCCGACCACGCGTGGCCTCGCCGCGCTTGGTGAGCGGGCGGCCCGTCGCGGGCGAGACCGGGGTCTCCTGGGCGTCAACGGATGCGCTCATGGGCGTCGTCCTCTCTCAGCTGCTGCGCCATCGCCCGCAGTCGCGGACGGGCGATCTTCTCGATCGTCGACCGGGGCAGGTCGTCGACGAACGCGACGCGCACCGGAAGCTTGAAGGCTGCGAGCCGCTCCCGCGCGAACGCGAGCAGTTCATCGGCCGAGAGCGGGGCACGGGCGACGACGAACGCGACGCCCCGCTCGCCCCACACCGGATCGGGCACGCCGACGACTGCGCAGTCCTGCACCAGCGGATGCCCGCGCAGCGCGCGCTCCACCTCGGCCGGCGCGACGTTCTCACCACCCGACACGTAGATGTCCTTGACCACGCTGTGCACCCCGTGCTCGTCGCGGTGCACGAGGTCGCCGGTGCGCAGCCAGCCGTCCGCGAAGGCGCGCGTGGCGGCATCCGGATCGTCGAGGTAGCCGGAGAAGACGCTCGGGCCGCGCACCTGCAGCTCACCCGAGCCTGCGCCCTCGAGCTCCAGCCCGCTCGTCGGGTCGATGAGGCGCACCTCGACCGACGGGTACGGGCGTCCGACCGCGCCGCGGTGCCGGCCGGTCTCGGCCGCGTCGAGGAGCAGCACGTTCGGACCGGCTTCGGTGAGCCCGTAGCCCTGGGTGAGCGGCACTCCCCTCGCTGCCCAGTCCTCGGCGAGATCGGCCGGCATGGTCGCCCCTCCCACCACGACGCGACGCAGCGAGGAGAGGTCGGCGTCCGCCCAGCGCGGGCTGTCGCACAGCATGCGGTACTGGGTGGGCACGCCCATCATCGTGGTGACCCCGCGCTCGGCGACCAGCTGCAGCACGCGACCGGGGTCGAACGAGCGCTCCAGAACGACTGTGGCCCCGGTCCACCACGCCAGCAGCGGCTGCACGTTCCACGCCGCCACGTGGTACTGCGGCAGGATCGACAGCACGACGTCGTCGGCCGTCAACGGCATCGCCTGACCGAGAGCGAGGTTGTTCCAGAAGCAGTTCTCATGGCTGAGCACGACGCCCTTGGGCGCGGCCTCGCTCCCCGAGGTGAAGATCACCAGCAGCGGGTCGCCGTCGCGCACGGGCCGAGGGACGACCGGATGCCGCGCTGCGGGGCCGTCGGTCTCGACGCCCGTCGCACCCAGACCGGCGACCTGCGGCCGCTCCTCGTCGTCGACATGCCTGACCGCCGCCGCCGCGAGCGCCGCATGCTCATCATCGACGAGGAGCAACGCGGGCTCGGCGCGCTGCACGAGCGCTCCGAGCTCGACCGGGGTGAGACGCCAGGACAGCGGCACGAAGGCCATGCCCGACATCGCGCAGGCGAAGAACGCCACGACGTGGTCCGCCGAGTTGCCCGAGACCGTCGCGATGCGCAGGCCGGGGCCGTAGCCGGCATCCGTCCAGCGCCGCGCGAGCCGCCCGGACCGGGCGGCCAGCTCGCGGTACGTGGTCGTCACGCCGCGGTCGTCGATCGCGATCCGCTCCGGCATAGCCGCCGCGCGATCGCGCAGCCAGCGGCCCAGGGTGTGCACGCCGTCCGCGGTGCTCATCGACTCACCTCCGCGGGCTGCGCCCCGAACGCCTCGCCGCCCTCCAGGGCGGTCAGTCCCGCCGCATCCGTCCTCCCACCGCGTCGGCGGCGCCAGCCGTCGACCGTGCCCGCGATCCCGCCGGGCAGGAACATGACCACGAGGATGAAAAGCACTCCGAGCAGGAAGAGCGGCTCGGACAGCGGCACCCGCAGCACGTCGGGCAGCTGCTGGATCGCATCGGCTCTGGCGAGCACGGTGAGTCGCTGATCGAGGATCGTGTAGAGCACGCCACCAACGATGGCACCCCAGCGGAAGCCGACGCCACCGAGCACCACCATGACGAGCACCGTGATGGTGAGATCGGCGCCGACGGCGCTGGGCTGCGTACCCGACTGCAGCAGCAGGTAGGCGATGCCGGCGAGGCTCGCGCACACCCCGGCGATGACGAAGACGATGAGCTTGGCGCGGCCCGGCCGCAGGCCGAGCACCCGCACGCGCAGCTCGTTCTCGCGCGCCGCGGCGGCGAGATGGCCGAGTCGGGAGCGGTCGACCCACAGCACCACGAGGTACACGAGCACCACGACGACGAGCGAGATCCAGTACAGGTTGCGCGTGTTCACCACGCCGACCAGGAAGTCGGGCACGTTCCGCGTCTCCAGCGCGAGACCCTCCTCGCCACCGGTGATCCGCTGGTTGCGGCGCACCAGCACGGAGCCGGCCTGCGCGAACGCGAGGGTGACCATGGCGAACGGGATGCCGTCCACGCGCATCGCGATCGCCCCGGTCACCAGTGCGATCACCATGCCTCCGATCAGCGCCGCGAAGACACCGGGCACGAGCGGCAGATCGATCGCCTTGAGCAGGATGCCGAGGCCGTAGGCGCCCGCACCGAAGTACAGCGCGTGGCCGAAGGAGAGCATGCCCGCGGTGCCGAGCAGCAGGTTGTACGACAGCGCGAGCGCCGCGAAGACCATGCACAACGACAGCAGTGCCAGCGTGCCCGGCGTGTACGTTGGGCCGGGCAGGATGCCGGGCAGCTGCAGGTTCAGCAGCGGGAGCACGGCGAGCAGCACCACGAAGGCGGCGCCGATCGCGATCGGGAGGAACCGGGCCGAGCGGGTCATGCCGTCCTCCCCATCAGTCCGCGCGGGCGCACCAGCAGCACGACCGCCAGCAGCACCACGACGATGAAGTCGCCGGTGCCGCCCAGGTAGGTGTTCGCGACCTGCTGCAGCACCGCCACGAGCACGGATGCCACGGCCGCGCCCGCCAACGAGCCGAGGCCGCCCACCACCGTCACGATGAACGCGAAGATCAGCAGGGTGGACCCCAGGTGGGCCGACACGTAGGTGAGCGCGTGCATAGCGAGTACCCCGCCGATGCCGGCCGCCGCACCACCGATCGCGAACACCAGGGTGAACGAGCGGCGCACGTCGATGCCGAGCGCGGTGACCATGGCGCGGTTCTCGACGCCCGCCCTGATGATGAGCCCGTACCGGGTCTTCTTCAGGAACAGCACCAGGCCGGCGAGCACGAGCACCGCCGCGATGATGAGCACCCAGTACTTGTTCGGGATGCTGGCACCGAGGATCGATGTGGTCTGCCCGAGCCACGCCGGTCCCTTGACGTTGACGGCATCGGTGCCCCAGATGCCCTCGAACAGGGCGACCGCAGCGAACGAGAGCCCGACGGTCACGAGCACCTGCTCGATGTGCCGCTCGTACAGCGGCCGGATCAGGACGAGCTCCGTGAGTGCGGCGAACACCGCTCCGACCAGCCCACCCACCAGGATCGAGAGCAGGAACGACCACCATGAGTCTGTGCCGAGCGCCTGCGCGACTGCCCAGCCCACGAACGCGCTGAGGGTGAGGAAGGCTCCGTGCGCGAAGTTCAGCACGTGCATGAGGCCGTAGATCAGGCTCAGGCCACTGGCGACGAGGAAGTACAGGGCGCCGAGACCGACGCCGATCACGAGGGTGAGGATGAGAGTGCTCACGAGACGGCCTCCGCGCTGACGCCGAGCAGGCGACGGGTGAGGTCGGCGTCGTCGAGCACGTCGGACGCCGGGCCGGTGTGCACGACGCGTCCACCGGCGATCACGACCGCGCCCGCGGCCAGGCGCCGCACGACGTCGAGGTTCTGCTCCACGAGCAGGATCGGCACGGTCTTGGCCGCCTCGGCGAGCGCGTCTGCGACCTCGGTGACGATCTTCGGCGCGAGGCCCTTGGTCGGCTCGTCCACGAGCAGCAGTCGGTTGTCGTTCAGCAAGGCCCGCGCTACCGAGACCATCTGTTGTTGGCCGCCCGAGAGTGTGCCGGCGCGCTGGTCGCGCCGCGCGACGAGATCGGGGAACAGCTCGGCGACGAACTCGCGACGCGGAGCGGACTGCCGCTCGGCGAGGGCGAGGTTCTCGGCGACGGTGAGGGCGGAGAACACCTCGCGGTCCTCGGGCACGTAGCCGACGCCGCGGCGCACGATGCGATGGGTCGGCAGGCCGTCGATGCGCTCGCCGTCCAGCAGCACCTCGCCACGGCGCTGGATCAGGCCGAGAACGGCGCGAAGGGTGGAGGTCTTGCCGACGCCGTTGCGGCCGAGCACCGCGGTGATACCGGTGGCCGGCACCTCGAAGCTGACGTCCTCGACGACCTGCTGGCCGTTGATCGACGCCTGCAGTCCTCTGACCTGAAGGATCGGGGCGCTCATGCCGCCGTGCCCAGGTACGCGCTCTGCACGGTCGGGTTCTCCATGATGCGCTGCGGTGTGTCCAGCGCGATGATCGTGCCGAAGTACATCACCGCGACGAGATCCACCAGGCCCATCAGCGCGTCGATGTGGTGCTCGACCATCAGCACGGTGCATCCGGATTCGCGGTGCAGCTCGCGGATGTTCTCGACCAGGCCGGCGACGTCGCCGGAGGCGACGCCGGCCATCGGCTCGTCCAGCAGCACCAGCCGTGATCGGGTGGCGAGCAGCACGGCGATCTCGAGTTTGCGCTTGTCGCCGTGGCTGATGTCGCCCGCCCTGGCATCACGTCGGTGCTCGAGGCCGACGGCCAGCAGCAGCTCGACGGCGCGCAGCGTCTCGGCATCGGTTCGCCGGGGGAAGCGGAACAGCGAGTAGCTGCCGCCCTCCGTGGCCTGCACGGCCAGCCGCACGTTCTCGAGGACGGTGAGGCTCGGAAACAGGCTCGAGGTCTGGAACGTGCGCCCCAGTCCCGCCCGCGCCCGCTGCGGCACCGGCATCCGGGTGATGTCGTCGCCGTCTAGCAGGATGCGGCCCGACGTCGGCGTCAGCACGCCGGAGATCGCGTTGAACAGCGTGGTCTTGCCGGCTCCGTTGGGGCCGATCACGCCGACGAGCGCGCCGGGGGCGATGTCGAGTGCGACGTCTTGGAGGATCGTGGCTCCGCCGATGCGGAGCCCGAGCCCTTCGACGCGCAGCGCGGCGCCTGCGGGCGGGGGCGGGGCGGGTTCTGTCATGCTGCGCGGATCACTTCTCTGCGGGAGCCACGTCGGCGCCGGGCACGGTCTTCACGAGCTCGGGCACGAACGACCCGTCCTTCGCGACGAGCTTCGCCTGGTACATGTCCTGGATCAGCGCGTGGTCCTCGGCGCGGACGGTGTTCTTGCCCTTCGGCCCGTCGAACTCGAAGCCCTCGAGCGCCTTCACCATCTTGTCGACGTCGCCGTCGCCCTTCTTGACGGCCTGCACGAGCATGATCGCCGCGTTGAAGCCGTCCGGGCTGAACAGGTCGGGCGTGCCGCCGGATTTCTCGATCGCCTTCACCATCGCGGTGTTGACCTTGTTGTCGGGTGCGCCGGGGAAGTAGTGATTCAGGAAGCTGATCTTCTCGGATGCCTCGCCGTACGCGCCGAACGTGGGCGAGTCGCCGAGGCCGGTGACGACGGGGATGTCGTCCAGGACGCCCTGCTGGCTCATCGCCTGCCACATCGCACCGGATGTCGCGCCGGCCCAGGCCACGAAGACCAGGTCGGGCTTCGCGGTGAGCACCTGCTGCGCGAAGGGCGTGAACTCCGTGACGTCCTCGGCGACGAGCACAGGCTCGACGGTGGCGCCCTGGCCACCCAGGATGTCCTGCACGGCCGTGACGTTGCCCTGGCCGAACGCGTTGTTCTGGGCGAAGACGACGACCTTCTTGCCGTTAAGGTCATCGAGGAAGGTTCCGGCGGTCGCGACGTCCTGCGCGGACTGACGGCCGGAGCGGAACGTGTACCCGTTGATGCCCGTGATCGCGTCAGCCGCGGCCGGGCCCGAGATGAACAGCACCTTGTTCTGCGCGGCCTGCTCGGCCACGGCGAGGGCGACGCCCGAAGAGGCACTGCCGAGCAGGATGTTGACGCCGTCGCCGATGACCTCCTTGGCCGCGGTCACCGCGGTGTCCGGGTCACCGGTGTCGTCCCGGTACTCGACGACGATCTTCGTGCCGTCCACCTCTCCGGTGCCGTCGGTGGCGTAGTCGAGGCCGGCCTTGAATGCGTCGAGGTACTGCTTGCCGTACCCCGCCAGCGGGCCGCTCTCGCTGGTGATCACGGCGGCGCGGACCTCTGCCGGCCCATCACCTCCGGTCGCGGCACCGGGCTGCGGCGCGCAGGCCGACATCACGAGGGCGGCGCTTGCGAGCACCGATCCCAGGAGCAACTTCTTCGTAACCCGCATGGGGACGCCTTTCAACAGTGGAAGGTCGGGACACCTGAAAGGTGATTCAGATATCTGGAATGCTACGAGCCCATCCTTCGATCCGTCAAGCGCATCCATATACATACCAGTCGGTATATACTCCTTGGTATGGATCGTGACGAGATCATCCCGACGATGGTGCTGTCGTCGTACGCACTCGGGCGGATCGCCGCCCAGGATGCACGCAACGAGGCCCCCGCCGCTCAGTGGCGGGCGCTCAGCCTGCTCGAGGAGAGACCGGCGCAGCGCATCGGCGCCCTTGCCGCTGCCGCGCGCACGACCCAGCCCGGGATGACGCGGCTCATCGGCGACCTCGAGCGTGCGGGCCTGGTGGTGCGCACGCACGATCCGGAGGACTCGCGGGCGACGCTCGTCAGCATCACCGACGCGGGGCGTAACGCGATCCAGGCCTGGCGGACGACTTTCCGCGCAGCCCTGGCGCCGCGCTTCGCCGGTCTCGCCGACGAGGACTGGGACATCCTCGCCCGCGCGGCGCAGATCTTGCACGACCACAGCAGAGAAACAGGAGAATCTGAATGAGTACGACCACAGGATCGGTCTGGAGACAGCCCGCGCAGGTATGGGCGGTGGCGTTCGCCTGCGTGGTGGCGTTCATGGGCATCGGCCTCGTCGACCCGATCCTGCCGGCGATCGCCGACTCGCTCAAGGCGACCCCGGTCGAGACCGAACTGCTGTTCACGAGTTACCTGCTGGTCACCGGCCTGGCGATGCTCATCACCAGTTGGGTGTCCAGCCGCATCGGCGCCAAGGCCACACTGCTCACCGGACTCGGCCTGATCGTCGTGTTCGCCCTGCTCTGCGCCACGAGCGGCAGTGTCGAGGCCGTGATCGGCTTCCGCGCCGGCTGGGGTCTCGGCAACGCGCTGTTCATCTCCACGGCGCTCGCGACGATCGTCGGCGCAGCATCCGGCGGCAGCGCCGCGGCCATCGTGCTCTACGAGGCCGCCCTGGGTCTCGGAATCGCCGTGGGCCCGCTGCTGGGCGGTCTGCTCGGCGAGGTCAGCTGGCGCGGCCCGTTCTTCGGCGTCGTCGTCCTGATGGCCATCGGCTTCATCGCCGTGCTCACCCTGGTGCGCGGCAAGGGCGAGAAGCGCGAGCCGGTGCCCTTCTCGGCGCCGTTCACCGCGCTGCGTCGGCCGGCGCTCGCGATCCTCGCCGTCGCCGCCCTGTTCTACAACATCGGCTTCTTCGTGCTGCTCGCATTCTCGCCCTTCCCGCTCGGATTCGGCGCGATGGGCATCGGCTTCACGTTCTTCGGCTGGGGTGTGGCCCTGGCAGTCACCAGCGTCTGGGTCGCACCGGTGCTGATGCGCCGGATGCGTCGCACCACGATCATCCTCACCGTGCTGCCGCTGCTCGCGATCGACCTGATCGTCGCGGGCCTGGTCGTGACCAGCGCCGTCTGGCTCGTCGTCTGCATCATCGTCGGCGGCCTGTTCCTCGGCATCATGAACACCGTCCTCACCGAGGCGGTCATGGAGGCCACCGATCTGCCTCGCGCGGTGGCATCGTCGTCCTACTCCGCCGTGCGCTTCCTCGGCGGCGCGGCCGCCCCGCCGCTGGCGGCGCTGCTGTGGCACCACTACAACGCGACGGTGCCGTATCTGTTCGCCGCCGCGTCCGTCCTGATCGCCGCGCTCACCGTCTTCCTCGGCCGCAGGGTGCTCGCGCACATCGACGACGAGGGCGAGGGCGCGGGAGAGGACGCCGAGGCTATCCTCGTGGGGGATGCGGCCTGAGCCGCATCTCCCCCGAGCCGAGGAGACGATGACGTCGTGACCACCGAGCAGCCCCTTCCCCCGCGCACGCGCATCGTGGTCGAGCATCTGGCCGCGGCTGGCGTCGACACCCGCGTCGTCGTGCTGCCGGACTCGGCCCGCACCGCGGCCGAGGCCGCACGGGCCGTGGGCTGCGAGGTCGGCGCGATCGCGAACAGCCTCGTGCTCACGGCGGACGGCGACCCGGTCCTGGTGATGACCAGCGGTGCGCACCGGGTCGACTTCGCCGTCCTCGCACATGCGCTTGGCGCGGCCGAGGTCGCCATGGCTCCCGCTTCTCTCGTGCGAGAGGTCACCGGTCAGGCGATCGGCGGGGTGGCCCCCGTGGGCCACCCCGCCCCGCTGCGCACGTTCCTCGATGAGGATCTGCAGCGGCATCCGCAGATCTGGGCGGCGGCGGGCACGCCGCACTCGGTGATGCCGCTCACGTTCGAGCAGCTGCGCACGATGACCGGCGGATCGCTCGTCCGCGTGGCGTGAAGCCCTACTCGACCATCAGGTCGTCGATCTCCAGGTCGTCGTCGAGCAGGCAGTAGACGGTCGTGTCGGGGAAGTTGTCGGTCGCGACGTAGAGCAGCGTGATGCCGCCGTCGCCGAAGACGACGACGCCGTCCAGGGCGATGTCGTCGGCGAGGTCGACCAGCAGGTCGTCGAGATCGGACTCGTCGTCCTCGGCCGCTGCCTCGGCGAGGGCGCGCACGACCTCTCGCTCGATGCCGTCCAGCGTCTCCTCGCTCAACCGCGCGAGTGCGTGCTCGGCCGTGGCCTGCATCTCGTCGAGGTCCGGGAGGTTCTCCGGATCGATGCCTCCCCCTCCTCCGTCGTCGTCCTCCTGGTCGTCGAGTTCGTCGTCGTCCCCCTCATCGAGGTCGAAGTCGTCGTCGAAGTCGTACTGCACAGTGACGCGCCGTCCGCCCGGAAGCTCGGCGATCGCCGTGAGCGCGCCGTCCTCGTCGGTGTCGATCTCGTCGAGTTCGATCATGGGAGCCTCCTCGTGAGTGCCATGATCCCACCAGGATGCGCGGGACGGAAGAGCCGGGCGCGTCGTCTGCCAGACTGCTCGGATGGATCGACTCCTCCTCGTGCGCCATGCCCAGGCCGAAGGTCACGATGACGCCGACCCCGCACTCAGCGCCGTCGGCGAGGGCCAGGCCGGCCTTCTCGCGGATCGACTCTCGACCCAGCCCGTTGTGCGGGTCTTGAGCAGCCCACGGCGACGTGCCAGGCAGACGGCGTCCGTCGTCGCGCACCGTCTGGGCCAGGGGTACGAGACCCAGTCCTTCCTCGACGATCGCACGCCCATGCCCTCGGCGAAGCGCTGGAGCGACTATCCGGAGCACCGGTGGGAGTGGCTGCGCGAGACCCCTGCCGAGGAGCAGGACGAGGACGGCTCCGCATTGCGCGCCGGCTGGCATCGTCTCACCGGGATGCTGAGCGGCGAGACGGGTGCGCTCGTTGTCGTGACCCACGCGTTCGTCATCGGCAGCTTCGTCGCATCCGCACTTTCCGCGCCGCCCTCGACCTGGATGCTGCTTCCCGTCGGAAACTCGACCGTCACAGAGCTCCAGCGCCGTGCGAACGGTGAGATCGCGCTCACACGGTTCAACGATGATGCGCGCCTCTGAGCCGTGGCACGACGACGCGCCCGGGAGTGCTGCACGGATTTGTCCAGGACCCCCGCGACTGGTAACGTAATTCCTCGTTGCCGGACAAGCAACACGCACCTCTAGCTCAATCGGCAGAGCAACTGACTCTTAATCAGTGGGTTCTGGGTTCAAGTCCCAGGGGGTGCACCAAATACCCCGTCTCATCAGGTTCTTCGATGAGGCGGGGTTTCTCGTTGTCAGGCTGTTCTCACGCCTCGCCCACTAGTCTGAGATCGTGACCCTCTCCTCTGCGGACCGCTCCCTCGACGCCGACCTCGAGCTCGCCCTCCGGCTGGCCGATGCGGCCGATGCGCAGTCGCTGCCGCGGTTCGACGCCGCGGATCTCGAGGTGTCGCTGAAGGCCGATCGCTCGCACGTGACGGATGCGGATCTCGCCACCGAGCGCGCCATCCGCGACATCATCACGACAGAGCGCCCCGGCGACGGCATCCTCGGTGAGGAATTCGGCGCCGGCGGCGACACGCACCGCCAGTGGATCATCGACCCGATCGACGGCACCGCGAACTTCCTGCGCGGTGTGCCGCTGTGGGGCACCATGATCTCGCTCGCGATCGACGGCGTGCCCACGGTCGGCGTCGTCAGCATGCCCGCGCTGGGGCGCCGCTGGTGGGGCGTGACGGGCCGGGGCGCGTGGACCAACGCCGACGGCGGCTACCGGCCGATCACGGTCTCGGAGGTCGACTCCCTCGATGACGCGAGCGTGAGCTTCCAGAGCATTACCCAGTGGGCGAATGCCGGGCATCTGCCCGAACTCCTGGCGCTCGCCGAGCGCGTCTGGCGCGACCGCGCCTACGGCGACGTCTACAGCTACATGCTGCTCGCCGAGGGACGCCTGGAGATGGTCGCCGAGTTCGACGTCAAGGAGTACGACATCGCGGCCGCCGTGGCGATCGTCCGTGCCGCAGGTGGCCGCTTCAGCGCCTTCGACGGCTCCGACTCGATCACCGACCGCTCCGCACTCGCGAGCAACGGCGTGCTGCACGACGCCATCCTCGATTTCACTCGCAACGCCGCGAGCTGAACCGCCTCGGCGATGCCCCCGCATCCCGACCGAACCGACGAAGAGACGATGAACCCCCGCATCCCCCTCGCCGCCACCGGCATCCTGGCACTCGCTCTCGCGATCACCGCCTGCGCGCCCTCGCCCGAACCCGCGCCCACGAAGAGCGCAGCGGAGAAGCCCGTGGAGACCCCGGTGGCGACCGCAGCGGCCGAGGAGCCGGAGCCCGCGCCCACGAAGGGCGCCGACCCGACCTGCGAGACGATCATCTCCGAGGGCACCGTGAAGGGCCTGGAGGACCAGGGCTGGACCGCCGAGTCCGCCGACTTCACCATCGGTGAACTCGTCCTCGACGGCGGCATCCTGTGCAGCTGGGCCGACTACTCCACGGCATCCGACCATGGCCAGCAGTACGGCTGGGCGCCCATCGACGCGCAGACCGCGTCAAAGGCGCAGTCGACTCTGATCTCCGAGGGCTGGCAGCGCGTCGACGGCGAGGACGGCGTCATCACCGAGGACCCGAAGTATGCCTTCGCGACCGATGACGACGGCTACGGACTCACCTACCAGTTCGGTGACGGCTGGGTGAAGTACGCCGACACCAAGCAGGGCCTCGTCCTCATCGACTGGAAGTGACCCGCCCGGACACGAAGAACGCGCGACGGCCGATGGCCGTCGCGCGTTCGATGTCAGTGGGTCAGCTGTCCTGCGACCAGTTGTTCGAGCGACGCGTAGCGGAACCGCGCTGGCGCATCAGCATGCCGAGCGCGATGCTGACGAGCAGGATGCCCGCGATGAAGACCAGGGCCTGGTAGGCCGTGAGGCTGAATGCCGCACCGAGCAGGTAGATTCCGCCGACGAACATGATGATGAAGGCGATGAATGCGGCCATGACGGTCCTCTCGGATTCGGGCAGTGTCCCTCCAGCTTAGCGCCGTCGGCCCGCTACGTTTGATCCAGGATGCTGACGCGCTGACGCGTATGCGCACGGAGGGAGCCCCGCGATGACCGCACCGCAGACCGCGCGCCGCGGACGCCCCGGCTACAGCCGGGAGCAGGTGCTGCAGATCGCCGTCGATCTGTTCAACGAGCAGGGCTACGACGCGACCTCGGTCGCCGACCTCGCCACTCGCCTTGGTCTCACCAAGTCCGCGCTCTACCACCACTTCGATTCGAAGGAGCAGCTGCTCGAGCTCGCACTCGACAGCGCGCTGGGCGGGCTCGAAGGCGCTCTGGACGAGGCGATGGAACGCGGTACCGTCGCCGCACAGCTCGACGAGGGCATCCGGGGCGCCGTCCGCGTGCTCACCGCCCAGCAGCCGCAGGTCACGCTGCTGCTGCGCCTGCGCGGGAACAGCCCGATCGAACTCGCGGCACTGCAGCGTCGCCGCGCCTTCGATCAGCGGGTGTCCTCGCTCGTGCGCAGGGCGCAGGACGAGGGGCTGCTCCGTGACGACATCGGTGCCGGCACCATCACCCGCCTGATCTTCGGCATGATCAACTCGATCGTCGAGTGGTACCGGCCCGACGGTGCCATCGATCCGGAGGGCTTGGCCGATGACGTGCTCTCCGTCGCGATCGACGGGCTGCGGCGGCCTACTTCCCGGTGAACACCGGCGGCCGACGGGCGAGGAACGCCTCGACCGCATCGCGGTGGTCCTGCGTCGATCCGCTGCGCTCCTGCGAGACGGCTTCGGCCTCCAGCGCCGCCTCCAGCGCCTCGGCATCCACCAGCAGACGCTTGCTCTCGCCGTAGGCCGTCGTCGGCCCCTGTGCGAGCAGCCCGGCGATCTCGCGCGCCCGCGCGCGGGGGTCGTCGGCGATCTCGCCGGTGATTCCCCAGTCGATCGCCTCCTGAGGCCCGAACATCCGCGGCAGCAGGATCAGCTCACGAGCCCGCGCCTCGCCGATCGAGCGAGGCAGCGTGTAGGACAGCCCGGTGTCGAAGGTCAGCCCGATACCCGTGAAGGCCGTGCCGAGCTTCGCGCCCGCGCCGAAGACGCGCAGATCGCCGGCCAGCGCCAGCCCGAGCCCGGCGCCCACGCACGCGCCGTCGACAGCCACGACGACCGGCTTCGGCATGGTCATCACACCGCGCACCAGCGGCGAGTAGTGGTCGCGAACGGTGCTGATCGCGGCCGCCGCTCCCCCGCCGCTCGCCAGCTGCGTCGCGTGCTCGGCGAGATCCTGGCCGACGCAGAAGGCCGGACCGTTCGCCTCGAGCACGACGGCGCGCACCGCCTCATCCGCCGCGACATCCTGCACCGCAGCCACCAGGGCGGTCTTCAGGGCGACGTTCAGCGCATTGCGGCCCTCGGGGCGGTTCAGCGTGATGACGGCGACGCCGCCGTCGCGCTCGAGCAGGACCGGGTCGGTCATGAATCCTCCAGTACCGGACGGCCGAGGGAGCGGCTGCGCCCTCGGAAGACGGCGACGACGGTCTCGTCGCGGCGCACCACCACATCGTAGATGCCCGATCTGCCGCGCAGCACGGTCTCGCGCCCTTCGGCGACGAGCCGCTCGCCGAGGGCGACGGGCGCGATGAAGTCCACCTCGAAGCCGGCGGCGACGGTGACCGTGCCGCGGCTGTTGCAGGCGAAGGCGAAGGTGCTGTCCGCGAGTGCGGAGATCAGCCCGCCGTGGCAGATGCCGTGACCGTTCACCATGTCCGTGCGGACGGTCATCGCGAGCGTCGCGGCGCCGGGCCCGACGCCCTCGATGCTCATCCCGAGCGCCTGGCTCGCGGCATCCGTGGACCACATCCGCTCCGCGCATGCCTCGGCGAGCTGCTGCGGGTCCATCTCACTCACCATTCGTAGAACCCCCTGCCCGTCTTGCGCCCGAGCTCTCCTGCGGCGACCTTGTCACGCAGCACCTGCGGCGGCGCGAAGCGCGGTCCCAGCTCGCGCTCGAGGTGCTCGGCGATCGCCAGCCGCACGTCCAGACCGACGATGTCGGTCGTCTTCAGCGGACCGGTCGGATGCCGGTATCCGAGAGTCATCGCGGTGTCGATGTCTGCGGCGTCGGCGACACCCTCCTCCAGCATCCGCATCGCCTCCAGGGCGAGCGCGACACCCAGCCGGCTGCTCGCGAACCCCGGGGCGTCCCGCACCGTGATCGCCGTCTTGCCGAGCCCTGCGACCCACTCGCGAGCCCTGACGACCAGCGCATCCGGAGTACGCGCACCGACCACGATCTCGACGAGATCGCTCACCGGTACGGGGTTGAAGAAGTGCAGCCCGATCAGGTGGGAAGGGTCGGGCAGCGCACCGGCCAGCTCGTCGATAGAGAGCGAGCTGGTGTTGGTCGCGATCGCAGCATCCGGGGCGATCTGAGCGATCCGCGCCAGCACCTCGCTCTTCAGGTCGATGAGTTCGGGCACGGCCTCGACGACCAGCGCGCAGTCGCTCAGCGCGGACGGCTCGATCACCACGGCGGCCGTGCCATGGACCTCGGCACCCTTCTCGACGGCTTTGGTGAGGCTCGCCGCGATGTGGTCGCGGGCGGCGTCCGCCGCATCCGTGCCGTTCTCGACGACCGTGACGTCCGCGCCGGCGATGGCGAACGCGTGCGCGATGCCGGCGCCCATGCGCCCGCCGCCGTAGACACCGACCCGTGCGGGAACCGTCATGAGCGCTCCTTCTTCGCGCGGCGTTCCAGGAACGCCGTCATCCGGTCCTGCTTCTCCTGCGTCTCGAAGAGCACCGCCTGCGCGAGGTCGTCGATCAGCGGGTGCGCCTCGCGCGGCGCATGGAAGGCCGCCTTGGTGAGCTGCACCGCGAGCGGCGCCTGCGCGGAGATCCGGTCGGCGAGGCGGTTCCCGGCATCCTCCAGCTCGCCGGCGGGGACGACGTCCGTGAGCAGGTGCACGTCGCGCGCCTCATCCGCGGTGAGGACGCGGCCGGCGAGCAGCACCTCCTTGGCGAGCGGCTCGCCGATCAGCTCGCGCAGCCGCCAGGACGCCCCAGCCGCCGCGAGGATGCCGAGACCGGGCTCGGGGTTGCCGATACGGGCATCCGGGGTGCCGATGCGGAAGTCGCATGCATAGGCGAGCTCCGCACCGCCGCCGAGCGCGTATCCGTCGATCAGGGCGATGGTCGGCATCGGCAGGCGCTGGATCCGGTCGAAGAGGCCCGAGTTGATGCCGGCGAGGGCGTCATCGCGGCGCCGCTCGCGCAGCTCGCCGATGTCGGCGCCCGCGGCGAACGTGCCGCCCGAGCCGATGATCAGCGCGATGCGCGGTTCGCGCTCCAGCATCCGGCAGGCCTCGTGCAGCGCGTCGACGGTGGCGAGGTCGATGGCGTTGCGCACCTCCGGCCGGTTCAGTCGGAGCACGACCCGATCGTCGTGCTGCTCGATGATCACCGGCGCACTCATGCGCGCTCCATCAGCAGCGCGGTGCCCTGACCGACGCCGACGCACATCGTCGCGAGCCCGCGGTTCAGGTCGTCGTGCTCGAGACGGTTCAGCAGCGTCACGACGATGCGGGTTCCGGAGCATCCCAGCGGATGCCCCAGAGCGATCGCCCCGCCCCACGCGTTCACCTTCTCGGGGTCGAGCTCCAGGCCGCGCATGCAGGCGAGGGACTGGGAGGCGAACGCCTCGTTGAGCTCGACGGCATCGAGGTCTGTGCCGTCCCAGCCCACACGGTCCAAGGCCACCCTGGTGGCCGGGATCGGTCCCAGGCCCATCAGGTGCGGCGGCACGCCGACACTGGCTCCGCCGACGATGCGCGCCCGCGGCTCGAGCCCGTGCCGGTCGACGAAGCGTTCGCTGACCACGATCACCGCCGCGGCGCCGTCGTTCAGCGCGCTGGAGTTGCCCGCGGTGATGACTCCGCCCTCGCCGTGGATGGGCCGCAGCGCTGCGAGCCGCTCCGCACTGGTGTCTCGCCGCAGACCCTCATCGACCGCGACCTCCCCCACGGCGACGAGCTCGGGCTCGAACAGCCCGGCATCCTGCGCCGTGATCGCACGTTGATGCGAGCCGAGCGCGAACTCGTCGAGCTCTGCCCTCGACAGCCGCGAGAACTCCGCGACCCGCTCGGCGGTCTGCGGCATGGTCAGCGTCGTCTCGTCGTCGAAGCGCGGATTAGTGAACCGCCAGCCGATCGACGTGTCCCAGCTGCGACCGGGCCGGCCCCACGCCTTCGACGGCTTCTCGGTGACCCAGGGCGCGCGGGTCATGGATTCCACTCCCCCGGCGATGACGACGTCGGCGTCGCCCGCGGCGATCATCTGACGGGCGGTCTGGATCGCCGTCATGCCCGAGGCGCAGAGCCTGTTCACTGTGAATCCGGGCACGCTCACCGGCAGCCCCGCGAGCAGGGCCGCCATGCGTGCGACGTTGCGGTTGTCCTCGCCGGCCTGGTTCGCAGCGCCGAGGATCACCTCGTCGACGTCGGTCGGATCGATCCCGGTGCGCTCCACGAGCGTGCGGATCACCAGGGCGGCCAGGTCGTCCGGCCGCTCTGCGGCGAGCGCTCCGCCGTATCGGCCGATCGGCGTGCGGATGGCATCGAGGATGAAGGCGTCTGTCATGTCCGCTCCGTCAGCTGTCGTAGTCGACCGTGACCTCGTCGCTCACCGGGAACGACTGGCAGGTGAGGATGAATCCGGCCTCGACCTCGGCGGGTTCGAGGGCGTAGTTGCGCACCATGTCGACCTCTCCTGCGCACAGCTTGGCACGGCAGGTGCCGCACACGCCGCCCTTGCAGGCGAACGGCACGTCTGTGCGAGTCTGCTGCGTGGATTCCAGGATGGTGGTGCCGCGCGACATCGCCGTGGTCGTGCGGCGCCCGTCCAGCACGACGGTGACATCGCTGGTGAGGCCTTCGATGACGGCATCCGCATGCCGCAGCTCGGGCGGGGGCTCGTCGACGTAGAACAGCTCGACGTGCACGCGGTCGCGCGGCACCCCGAGCTCGTCGAGCACGGCACGGGCGTCGGTGAGCATGCCGAACGGCCCGCACAGCCAGACGTGGTCCATGTCGCCGATCGGCACGAGGGTGGTGAGCAGCGTGCGCAGCCGATCGGCGTCGAGCCGCCCGGAGAACAGCTCCACGTCGCGCGGTTCGCGGGAGAGCACGTGCACCAGGTCGAACTGCCGTGCGTGCGCGTTCTTCAGGTCGGCGAGCTCCTCGGCGAACATCACCGAGGTCGTCGTGCGGTTGCCGTAGATGAGCGTCACGTCGGATGCCGGGTTCGTGAGAACCGTGGCGGCGATGGAGAGCATCGGGGTGATGCCCGACCCCGCGGCGATGCAGAGGTGTCGACCGCCCTGCGATGCCTCTGCGCGGAAGCTGCCGCTCGGCGTCTGCACCTCGACCGTGTCTCCTGGCCGCAGCTCGTGGGCGAGCCAGGGCGAGAACAGGCCGTCGGGGATGACGCGCACACCGATGCGCGGTGCAGTGCCGGCCGGCGAGCAGATCGAGTAGGTGCGGCGCTCCTCGACCCCGTCTATGAACCGGCGCAGGGTCAGCGACTGCCCGGCGACGAAGTCGTACTCCGCCCGAAGATCTTCCGGCACAGCGAAGGTCACGGCGACGGCGTCGTCGGTGAGGACGTCGATCGCGGTCACGGCGAGGGCGTGGAACGCTCCCCTGGTGGCGGTTGCTGCTGCCGTCACGTCAGATCTCCTTCACGTGGTCGAAGGGCTCCAGGCAGGAGCGGCACCGGTACATAGCCTTGCATGCCGTAGATCCGAACTCGCTCGACAACGCGACATCCGCACTGCCGCATTGCGGGCAGCGCACATCCCGTCGCGTGGGGCCGAGCCGGATCGCGACCGGCCCGGTGTGCACGGGTGCCTTTCCCGGCGGCGAGATGCCGGCCGCGGCGAGCGCTGCACGCCCCTCGGGTGAGATCCAGTCCGTGGTCCAGGCCGGTTCGAGGGCGATGCGGATGCGCACGGCGGGGAACCCGGCCTCCTGCAGCTCGCGCTGCAGGTCGTCGCGCATCGTCGCCATCGCCGGGCATCCGGAGTACGTCGGGGTGATCGCGGCGACCACCGTGCCGTCGTCGTCGACGGTGAGGTACCGCAGCACGCCCAGGTCGACGAGGGTGAGCATCGGCAGCTCCGGGTCCACGACGCGGGACGCCGCCGCCCAGGCCCGGGTCAGGAGGTCGGTGCGGTCCAGGACGACGGGCATGCTCACCACCGTCCTTCCGGGTGCGCGCGGGCGACGACCTGCATCTCGGCGAGCATGCGGCTGAGCGCCTCGGTGTGGCTGCCGTCACGCCCGCGACGCCCCTGCACGCCGGCCAGCGCTGCCCTGTCGGGTCGATCGACGCTCGCGGCCGCGAGCACCTGGTCGAGAACGGCATCGGCTTCGTCCTGCACCTGGGCGGGATCGATGCCGACACCGGCATCCGCGACCGTGCGCTCCACCGGATGCGTCTCGAAGAGCTCGGCGCGCAGCGGCCAGAGGCCGTCGAGGGCGGCGAGGAGACGTCGGCGGGACTCCTCGGTCCCCTGCGCGAGGGTGACGAACCAGCGTCCGGCGAAGTCGCGGTGGTACGCGAGCTCTTTCGCGCCCTTCGCGGCGACGGCGGCGAGCACGGCGTCCCTGCTGCCGGAGAGCCGGGTGAACAGCGCATAGCGCCAGGTCGAGAAGATCAGGATGCGGGTGATCGTCTCGGCGAAGTCGCCATTCGGCACCTCGGCGAGGCGGACGCTGCGGAAGGCGCTGTCATCTCGGAAGAAGGCGAGCCGATCCTCATCCGGCACCGGCGAGCCGTCCGGGAGCGCCGGTACGACGGACGGATCGGCGGCAGCGGCGCGCGCCAGCAGCAGCCTGGCCTGACCGAGCAGGTCGAGGGCGATGTTCGCGAGCGCGATGTCCTCCTCGAGATCGGGCGCGCGGCTGCACCACTCCGAGAGGCGCTGCGAGAGCACCAGCGCATCGTCGCCCAGCATCAGGCAGTACGCGGCGAGCGCGCTGGGGTCGACGCCGTCCGGGACGGTCGTGTCGACCCCCGCGAGCGGATCCTCGAAGTCGGTGCCGAACGCCCAGTGGGCGTCGTTCACCAGCAGACCGGCGTAGGCGTTGTCGTGGAACTCGTCTGTCATCGTCGTCGCCCTCACATGTGGGGCACGTTGTCGGGGATCACGTAGAACGTCGGATGCCGGTACACCTTGTCGCCTGCGGGGGCGAACATCGGATCCTTCTCGTCCGGGCTGGACGCGGTGATCTCGCTGGAGCGCACCACCCAGATGCTGACGCCCTCGTTGCGCCGGGTGTACACGTCGCGGGCATGCCGGAGCGCCATCTGATCGTCCGCCGCGTGCAGCGATCCGACGTGCACGTGGTTCAGCCCGCGCTTGCCGCGGACGAACACCTCGTACAGCGGCCACTCCGCTCTGACATCGCTCATGCCGCCGCCTCTTCCTTCGCCGCATACGCCATGGCCGCCTCGCGCACCCACGCCCCCGCTTCCCAGGCCTTGCGGCGATGCTCGATGCGCTGGGTGTTGCACGGGCCGTTGCCGCCGACGACCGCCCAGAACTCGTCCCAGTCCGGGGTGCCGAAGTCGTAGTGACCGCGCTCCTCGTTCCAGACCAGCTCAGGATCGGGCAGTGTCACGCCGAGGGCCTCCGCCTGCGGCACGGTCATGTCGACGAACTTCTGGCGCAGCTCGTCGTTGGTGTGGGTCTTGATGCCCCAGGCCATCGACTGCGCAGTGTTCGGCGAGGAGTCATCGGGTGGGCCGAACATCATCAACGACGGCCACCAGAACCTGTTCACTGACTCCTGGACCAGCTCGCGCTGGGCGTCGGTGCCGCGCATCATCGTCATGAGCAGCTCGTAGCCCTGCCGCTGGTGGAAGGACTCCTCCTTGCAGATGCGGATCATCGCGCGTCCGTAGGGACCGAACGAAGTGCGGCACAGCGGAACCTGATTGCAGATCGCGGCGCCGTCGACCAGCCAGCCGATCGTGCCGACGTCGGTGTACGACAGCGTCGGGTAGTTGAAGATCGACGAGTACTTCTGCCTGCCGGCGATGAGGTTCTCGGTGAGCTCGTTCCGGGAGACCCCGAGGGTCTCGGTCGCGGAGTACAGATACAGTCCGTGGCCTGCCTCGTCCTGCACCTTGGCGAGCAGGATGGCCTTGCGCCGCAGTGAGGGTGCCCGCCCGATCCAGTTGCCCTCCGGCTGCATCCCGATGATCTCGGAGTGCGCGTGCTGGGCCACCTGGCGGATCACCGTCTTGCGGTACGCCTCGGGCATCCAGTCGCGCGGCTCTATGCGGTCGCGGCGCGCGACGATCTCCTCGAAGCGTCCTTCGAGCTCCAGGTCGTCCTCGACCTTCATGCTGCACCTCCGTCGGAGCATCCGGCCTATTTACTGACCGACCGTTCTGTACTACTCTGACACACGGATGCGGGTGGCGCAATGCTCCCGCGCGCCCTCGACGACGAGGAGAGGAAACCCCGTGAGCCCACTTCTGGAGAGCTACGCCGCCGGCGCCTGGTTCCGCGCGGACGACGACGGCACGCCCCTGCTCGACGCGGCCACCGGCGAGGAGATCGCCCGCATCTCGAGCTCCGGTCTCGACACCGCCGCGATGGTCGACTACGCCCGTCGAGTCGGCGGCCCGGCCATCCGTCCGCTGACCTTCCATGAGCGGGCGACCATGCTCAAGGAGCTCGCGCTGATGCTGAATCAGCACAAGGACGAGTTCTATGCGCTGTCGGCGCGCACCGGTGCGACGCGCCGCGACTCGGCGGTCGACATCGACGGCGGCATCGGCACGATGTTCTCCTATGCGAGCAAGGGCAAGCGCGAACTGCCGAACGACGTCGTGTATCTGGACGGCTCCGTCGAGCAGCTCGGCAGAGGTGGCACGTTCCTGGGACAGCACGTCTACACGTCGCGTCCGGGCGTCGCGGTGCAGATCAACGCCTTCAACTTCCCGGTCTGGGGCATGCTCGAGAAGCTCGCCCCCTCATTCCTCGCAGGTCTCCCCACGATCGTCAAGCCGGCGAGCCAGACCGCGTACCTCACCGAGGCCGTCGTGCGCAGGATCGTCGAGTCCGGCATCCTGCCCGAGGGCGCCCTGCAGCTGATCTCGGGCGGCGTCGGCGACCTGCTCGCCATGCTCGACGCGCAGGACTCGGTGTCGTTCACGGGCTCGGCCGCGACCGCCGACCTGTTGCGCCGCGATCCCGCCGTGCAGGAGCGCGGCGTGCGCCTGCAGGTCGAGGCCGACTCGCTGAACGCGTCGGTGCTGGGCACAGACGTCACTCCCGAGGATCCCGAGTTCGAGCTGTTCGTCAAGGGCGTCGTCGCCGAGATGACGGTCAAGGCCGGTCAGAAGTGCACGGCGATCCGTCGGGCGATCGTGCCGGAGGCGATGGCGGATGCTGTGATCGCGGCCGTGTCCGCCCGGTTGGCACGCACCGTGGTCGGCGATCCTGCCGACGAGCAGGTGCGCATGGGCGCGCTCGCCAGCATCGGCCAGCGCGAAGAGGTGCGCAGGGCGGTCGCAACGCTGCGCCGCAGCTCGGATCTCGTGTTCGGCGATCCTGAGCATGTCGAGGTCGTCGGAGCGGATGCCACGACGGGCGCGTTCCTGTCGCCGATCCTGCTGCGTGCGCATGCGGGCGCGTCCGAGCCGCACGATGTGGAGCCGTTCGGGCCGGTGAGCACGGTGATCACCTACCGCACCGTCGATGAGGCTATCGCACTCACCGCTCGCGGACGGGGCAGCCTGGTGGCATCCGTCGTGACACACGACCCTGCCTTCGCACGCGAGATCGTGCTGGGTCTCGCGCCCTGGCACGGCCGGGTGCTGGTGCTCGACCGCGACGACGCCGCCGAGTCCACCGGTCACGGCAGCCCACTGCCGATGCTCGTGCACGGCGGACCGGGGCGCGCAGGCGGCGGCGAAGAGCTCGGCGGCATCCGCGGGGTGCTGCACCACATGCAGCGCACGGCGGTGCAGGCCTCCCCCGACATGATGACCGCGATCACCGGCCGCTGGACGACCGGCTCGGCGCGCCGCGTGGAGGACGTGCATCCGTTCCGGAAGAGCCTGCGCGAGCTGCGCATCGGCGACAGCGTCGTCTCGGAGCCGCGCACGGTTACGCTCGCCGACATCGACCATTTCGCCGACTTCACCGGTGATCGTTTCTACGCGCACACGGACCCGGAGGCGGCAGCGAAGAACCCGCTGTTCGGCGGCATCGTCGCGCACGGCTATCTCGTGGTCTCGCTGGCAGCCGGGCTCTTCGTCGATCCGGATCCCGGTCCCGTGCTCGCGAACTTCGGCGTCGACGGGCTGCGCTTCCTGACTCCCGTGAAGGCCGACGATTCGATCCGCGTGACGCTGACGGTCAAGCAGATCACCCCGCGGAGTTCCGCCGACTACGGCGAGGTGCGCTGGGACGCGGTCGTCGTCAATCAGGACGACGAGCCGGTGGCGACCTACGACGTCCTGACGCTGGTCGCGAAGGAGTGGCCGCCGGCGGAGTGACGCCGGGCAGCTCTGTCGGCTCAGCGCTTCGGCCGCTGATCGATGAGCCGTCGGGCCTTGCCTGCGGAGCGCTCGACCTCGCCCGGGGCGCGAACATCGACGGAGACCGTCACTCCGATGCGGGCCTTGATCAGATGGCGCAGCCGCTCCGCGGCATCCGAAGCGGTGTCCGCGGCGCCCTCGCGCGGCTCGACGAGCACAGTCAGCTCGTCGAGTTGGCCGGGGCGCGTGAGCACGCACTGGAAGTGCGGTGCGAGCGCCGACGTCTGCAGGATGAGCTCCTCGATCTGGGTCGGGAACAGGTTCACGCCGCGCAGGATGATCATGTCGTCGGTGCGGCCGGTGATCTTCTCGATGCGGCGCATCGAGCGGGCGGTGCCCGGCAGCAATCGGGTCAGATCACGCGTGCGGTAGCGGATGATGGGCATCGCCTGCTTGGTGAGCGAGGTGAACACCAGTTCACCCTCCTCGCCGTCCGGCACCGGCTGCATCGTGACAGGGTCGACGATCTCGGGGTAGAAGTGGTCCTCCCAGACGGTCAGTCCATCCTTGGTCTCGACGCATTCGCTGGCCACGCCGGGGCCGATCACCTCGGAGAGCCCGTAGATGTCGACGGCGTGCATGTCCAGGCGCTCCTCCATCTCCCGGCGCATGTCATTGGTCCACGGCTCAGCGCCGAAGATACCGACCTTCAGCGAGGTGGACCGCGGGTCGATGCCCTGCCGCTCCATCTCGTCGATGATCGACAGCATGTACGACGGCGTGACCATGATGATGTCCGGCCGGAAGTCCTGGATCAGCTGCACCTGTCGCTCGGTCTGACCACCCGAGACCGGCACCACAAGGCATCCGAGCTTCTCGGCGCCGTAGTGCGCGCCGAGCCCGCCGGTGAACAGCCCGTAGCCGTACGCGTTGTGCAGGATGTCGCCCGCCCTGCCGCCGGCAGCACGGATGCTGCGCGCGACGACGGTCGCCCAGACGTCGAGGTCGGCTCTGGTGTAGCCCACGACGGTGGGCCGCCCCGTGGTGCCTGACGAGGCGTGCACGCGCACGACCTGCTCGCGCGGCACGGCGAACATGCCGAACGGATAGTTCTCGCGCAGGTCGGACTTCGCGGTGAACGGGAATCTCGCGAGATCGTCGAGACTCTTCAGGTCATCGGGATGCACGCCCGCGGCGTCGAAGGCGGCCCGGTAGTGCGGCACGTTCCGGTATGCGTGCTCCATCGTCCAGCGCAGGCGCTCGAGCTGCAGCGCGCGAAGTTCGTCTGCGGAAGCGGTCTCGATCGGGTCGAGATCGCCGGGGTGCGGTGACAGGTCCTGCATGTCCACGTCCTTGTGCTCACGCCACGGCCGGGCTTCCTGACCGACCGTTCAGCACACTACGCGGCGACGCGGTCTGCGTCCAGCGCGCCGATCATGCCTGCCGGATCACGAAGAGCACCATGCCGACCGGGATGCTCACGACGACAAGCACGAGCAGCAGGCGATACCCGATCAGAAGCATCCGATCCTGGGTCCGCGCGCCTCGCAGGGTCGCGAGGAACGCGAGCGCCAGCGCCGCGACCAGCGCGGCTGAACCGACGAAGACCAGGGCGGGCGAGGCGAGGAGTGTGCCAAGGATCACCGCGGCGTTGCCGAGGTTCCAGAGCACGAACTGCCACCACGCAGCGCCAACGCGCCCACCCCATCGGCGCAGCGCCACACCCATCGCAACCTGGGTCACGCCGGCTACGAGCACGAGATACGCCGCCGCCCAGCTGCCCTTCGCGAGCTCGAGCGGACCCGTCACGGCCGCGAGCAGGCCGCCGAGGACGACCATCACGACGCCGACGACAGCAAGCCCCAGGACGACTTCCGCCCGCGATCGCTCGTCGTCCCGCACGCTCCCACCCTACTCGCGGGCAATGAGCGGATCAGCGGCACGTTCACTCGAGAAAGTCGAGCCAGATGGTCGCGCCCACGTCAGCCAAGCGCCGCAGGGTCGACGCGCTGATCGTCTCAGCACCATGGGGGAACGTGATGAAAAGGCGGGTGAAGACCTCCTCAGAGCGGAGGAGCTCCGTGGGCGCGCTGTCGAGACGATCGATGAGGGTGAGGATCGTACGATCCAGCTCCTCCGCTCGTCGCGCAGCGTCCTTCTCCGAGAACGACAGCGTTCCCAACTGGTACCAGTGCGAGCCATCCGTCACCCGCTCGTAGAACGTCTCGTACACGGCCAGCTCTGCGATCGGATCCGCATGCACCACGGTCAGACTCACGATGACGTAGCCATCGGCGCTGTCGTCTATCTTCATGTGCACGCTCAGAGCTTCGCACAGTCGCCGTGACGGTGCGCGCTCAGGCGATCATGTCCTTGACCATCGGCACGACCTTCTCGCCGTAGAGCTCGATCGAGCGCTGGTGGGCGGCGTGCTGCACGGGCTGGTCGTACTTGAAGTCGAAGCGGTCGACCTTCAGCACCTGCAGGGTCGCCGCGATCTTCCGGGCGACCGTCTCCGGCGATCCGACGTACAGCGCGCCCGTCTCGATCTCGCGCTCGAAGTCGCCCACGGCGGGCGGCGGCCAGCCTCGCTCCTGGCCCATCCTGGTGCGCATCGCGAACCAGCCGTCGCGCACGAGGGCGTGCGCCTTCTCGTCGGTCTCGGCGACGAGCCCCGGCGAGTGCACGGCCACCGGCTGGCGCTCCACGCCGAACTGGTCCTGCGCACGTTCGAACAGGTCGATGTACGCCGCGAACCGCGACGCGGGCCCACCGATGATCGCGAGGAACAGGCCGAGACCGTGCCGCGCGGTGCGCACCACGGAGTCCGGGCTGCCGCCGACGCCCACCCAGGCCCGCAGCCCGCGCTCGGTCGTCGGGAAGACGCGCTGGTCGGTCAATGCGGCACGCGTCGAGCCCTGCCAGGTCACGGGCTGCTCCTTCAGCAGAGCCGCGAGCAGGTCGAGCTTCTCCTCGAAGAGCACCTCGTAGTCCTGCAGGTCGTAGCCGAAGAGCGGGAATGACTCGATGAACGAGCCGCGCCCCGCGACGATCTCGGCACGCCCGCTCGAGACCGCGTCGAGCGTGGCGAAGCGCTCGAAGACGCGCACCGGGTCGTCGGAGCTCAGCACAGTGACGGCCGAGCCGAGCCTGATCCGCTCGGTCTTGGCGGCGATGGCGGAGAGCACCATCTCAGGACTCGACACCGCGAAGTCGGGGCGGTGGTGCTCGCCGACCCCGAAGAAGTCCAGTCCCGCCTGATCGGCGACCACCGCATCCTCGATCAGATCCCGAATCACCTGCGGATGCGGCAGACTCCGCCCCTCAGCGTCCTTGGTGACTCCCCCGAACGTGTCCAGCCCGAACTCGATGTCGCTCATGACAGTCTCAACCATCCATGCATCCGAATGTATTCCGCCGAGCACGCGCGAGCAGGTGACCTTGACATGGTGACAATCTCAGCGGTGGAATATGAGAATGCTCATCGGCGAGGTCGCGGCGCGGACCGGCATCAGCGCGCGGATGCTGCGCCACTACGACAGCATCGGACTGCTGTCCCCGAGCGAGCGGACTGCCGGCGGATATCGCCGGTACTCCGAAGCCGACGTGCTGAGGCTGTTCCGTGTCGAGGCACTGCGCGCACTCGGCCTGGACCTGCCGGAGGTCGCCGAGTCGCTCGATGACCCGGCGACCACTCCTGCCCAGGTCGTCGACAGGCTCACCGCACTGACCCGCGAGCGGATCCATCATGAGCTGCAGCTGCTCCATCTGCTGGAGCGGGTCAGCGACAGCGGTCTCGACGGCGGAACCGAAGCACTCGACATCGTCGGGCTGCTGCACGGCCTGCCGTCGGACGAACCGGCGGCGAGCGGGCCGACGACACCACCGGCGCCACCCGCCGCAGTGACCCCGATCGCGCCTCGCCCCTCGGCGCCGGAAGAGTCCACGCCCGAGGAGCGCGACCCGAACGCCCCCGGCGCACTGGACTGGGCCCTCGCCCGGATCGGCGACCGCGCCGTCCCGCTGCTCAAGGCGTCCCTGGAGTCCCCGGATGTCGCTCAGCGCCGCAAGGCGGCGGTGACCCTGGAGAAGATCGGCAGTGCGCGAGCACTCGCCGCACTCGCCGGAGCGCTCGCCGACTCCGACACGGTCGTCCGCGCCAGAGCGGCGCTGATCCGCGGGCGCCGCGGCGATCTGGACGCCGTTCCCGCGCTCGTCGACCTGATCGTGCATGGCATCGACGACGTCGAGGCGATAGAGCTGCTCGTCGGTCTCGCCGCGTCGCCTCAGGCGGCGTCCGAGATCATCGGGATGATCTCGGAGCGCATTCCGTCGGCCGACGCGGACGGGCGCGGACGGCTGACCGGTGCCCTGGCAGAAATGGAGAAGCCCACCTCTTGAAGAGGCGGGCTTCTCACTTGCGACAGCGGTCAGTGGAGCTGGGGGGAATCGAACCCCCGTCCGACGCTGAGTCTCCACGCCTTCTCCGGGCGCAGTCTGTGCAGACGTTCTGCTCGGCTCCGACCTTTGTCACAGACACCTAAGTCGACAAGCCCAGCCTGGGAAGAGTCCCGTGTGACGTCCAGACGCCGTCACACAGCAAGATTCCTAGATGACGCCAGGATCCGTATCGGAATCACATACGGTCTGACGGACTATCGGGCTCGCTTACGCAGCGAGGGCGAAGTCAGTGCGCTTTGCATTGGCACTTATTGTTTTGCAGGGAGCGTTCACGAGATAACCCTGCATCCTCGGCCCGCTTCTCGTGGATTCACAGGCGCCGTCGAAACCGATCAGCCCCGTGGACCTTCTTGCAAAGGAGCCGCTGTCGCACTGTTGATTTACCAGCTCGGATGCATCGCAGCCGAGCACTACAGACTACAACGGATGTCGCCCCTGCGCCATTCCGCGTCAGTTCGACGACGTGCGCACGAGCGCCACCAGTCCGAGCGCGATGAGGGACAGCACCGCGCAGAGCGCGAACACCCCCTGGAACCCGAGTTCCGTCATCCCGCCGAAAGCGATCAGGCCGCCGGACAGGACCGCACCGCCACGTCGCGCGTTGGCCGCGACGCCGGTCGCCAGACCCGGACGACGGATGATCTGCTGGAACCAGGTCATCCCTACCCCGGCAGTGACGCCGACGAGCCACGCATTGAACACCTGCAGCGCGACCAGGGCGACCGGCTCGGTCACGAAAGTCATCCCGCCGTAGTAGAGGATGCCTGCGACGCATCCCGTCGCGATCAGGAGCCTGTTCGAGAATCGCCTCGTCAGCCGTCCGATGATCAGCAGCGCGGGGATCTCGCAGCCCGCGGCCACACCGAGGGCGATGCCCGCCCAGATCAGCGGCAGGCCCAGCCGTTCGGTCACGACCAGGCTCATCGCAGCGACCGCTGCATTGTTCGTGGCGGCGAGCAGGGCCGAGATCAGCACGACCACGACGAGCGACCAGGGCGTGACCGGCTCATGCTCGATCCCCGGTTTCGGTGCAGCATCCGGTTCCTGCCTGCGGCGGCGGCGATGCGCGATCATCGCAAGGGTCGTCGAGATGTTGGCAAGGGAGACCACGGCGAGCGCGATCAGGATCGACCTGTTGCCGAAGGTGCTCATGATTATCGTCGCGACAGGAGGCCCTGCGACCCACGCGAACGAGAACAGCGCGCGCGTGTTGATGATCGTCTCGCGCGAGTCGCCCGCTGCCCTCATCTCGGCGAAGAGCATCGACACACCGACGCTGGCGGGTCCGCCGAGCACCACCAGGGCGAGAGCCGCCATCGGCAGCGTGGTGATCAGGGCGAGCGACAGCGTCAGCGCACCGGTCAGCGCCGCGCTGCACAGCAGTGGCACGAGATAGTCGCCTGTGCGGTCGGCGATCGCTGGGATGACCAGCGCAGCGATGAAGCCGCTGACGTTGAACACGGCGAGCGTCCAGCCGACCTCCGCGGCCGTCGCGCCGTAGAGGGTTACCAGCAGCAGCGCGAGCACCGGGTTCAGGAACGAGAACTGCACCCCCCACATCAGGGCTGACGTCGACGTCAGGATGCGAGCGCTGCGCCTTGGGAGCAGTCCGTGGCGTGTCGTCGCGTTCATCCTGTCGCCGAGCATAGCGAGGAGCGCCGAGACACTCGTCGCGTATGACTGTCGGTCGGATCCCGCTCAGGCCCGGCGTCGTCGAGCGATCAGCAGCACGACTGCGCCCGCGAGCAGCAGCACGATGCCGGTGCCGATCACCGGGCGCGGGTCCGCGCCCGTCGTCGCGAGACCGCCCGTGCCCTGCGCATGCTCGGGATCGGCCGGAGCGGGTGCGGGCGTGTCCGACGGCACGGGAGTCGGCGTCGGCGTGACCTGCTCCGGGGTGAGCACGAAGTCCTGGTCCTCGATCAGCTCGCCCGCCGCGGTGAGCGTGATCGTTCGCGAGGGCGGCGATGCCGAGACGAATCCGTCCGGCAGCACGATCTCGATCTCGTACTCCCCTGGGGGCAGGTCACCGAGGCCGTAGCCCCCGTCGGGTCCCGTCGTCGCCGTCACCGTGCCGTCCGGTCCCGTGATCCGCACGGTCGCTCCGGGCTGAGGGGCACCGGAGGTGGTCGTGACCGTGCCCGCGACGGCTCCGAGGCGGGACAGCACGAAGTCGACGCCCGTGATGTCGGTGGCGGCAACGGTCTCGTCGCGGACGGCCGGCCCCGAGACGACGTACCCGTCCGGAGCCTCGAGGCGCACCGCGTACTCACCGGCCGGGAGATGCGGGAACGAGTAGCTGCCATCCGCGGCGGTCACCGTGCGCATCGTTCCGCCTGGGCCCTCGGCCGTGACCACGACGCCGCCGATCCCGGAACCGGCCGCCGTCACGATCCCCGACAGTGCCGGGAGCTCCTGGAGCACGAAGTCCTTCCCCGTGATCGGGTCCTCGGAGTTCTCGGGAACGGTGAACGGTGCCGGTGAGGAGATCACCGTGTACCCATCCGGCGCAGTCACGGTGAGTGTGTGCGCTCCGACCGGCACTCTGTCGATGAGATAGGAGCCGTCGGCCCCGGTCCGCACCGTCGTGCCGTCTTCGAGGGTCACGCTCGCGCCGCTGACCGGCTGGCCATGCTGATCTCGGACCGTGCCGGAGACCGCGACGGGCACGATGTCGCGCACCGAGAAGTCGGCGACGCCGTCCTGCGCGATCAGATCGACGGGGCGGCTCGGTTCGTCGCTCGTCTTCCCTACGGGAGGCACGATCTCGACGGTGTAGCCGTCGGTCGCCACCGCGCTCGGGAACGAATAGGTGCCGTCCGCCGCGGTGACGGTCTCACCGATCACCGCGCCGTTCGCGTCGGTGAGGCGAACCGGCACTCCGGCGATCGGAGCGCCCGCGGTCGTGTCCTGCACCGTTCCGGTCACGCCACGGGTGATCGCGGAGAACCAGGTCTGGTAGACCGGGAAGCCGGCGCGACGGGTGAAGGTGAAGGTCAGCGAGGAGATCGGAGCGTTCGGCTGGAACCAAGCGGCAGCACCCTGGGTGTCGAGCGCAGCCGCATTGCCGGTCAGGGTGAAGCTGCCCGCATTCCAGATCGGGATGTCGGCTGCGTCCCCCGTACAAGAGGGCTTTCCCACGACCCCAGGGGCGCAGTAGTTGAATCCGCCCTGGAAGCCCAGCTGCGCGGCGGTGAGCGCAGTGCCGTCGGGGCCGAGCGCGCGGATCTGCACGGCATCGGCATCGATGTCACCGAGTGTGAACGCCCAGCCTGAGGACGGAGTCGGCTGCTCGAAGGTATAGCTGGTGATCGAGGGTGACGTCGCGTTGTCCGCGGCCGGACGGAGGTTCAGGTACGGCTGGTTACGGCTCGAGCCGTACACCGCGCCGACAGGTGTGCCCTCCGAGAGCCAGGTGCTGGCTCCGGAGATCACACCCACCTGACCGGAGCGCGAGCTGCTCGAGTACGTCGCGTCGAGCTGCGGAGACGATGAGATCGACACCTCGCCCGTGTAAGCCCCGGATGCTCCGGCCATAGGCGCCCATTGCGCCCAGGACGCCCCGGTCGCGGCGCTCGCGGTCATCGTCGTCGTCAATACGGCGGCAGCGGCCAGCAGGCCGATGACGCTCCCCCTCATCAGTCGCACGAGGAACATCCTGGCACGCGAGAAGGACTATCGATAGGCCGTCCTCCCGTTTCCGGCATCCGCGCCGTGCCGTAGAGTCCCCCTCATGAGCGACGTCATCATCACGGTCCGGGGCGAGAACGAGGCGCGCATCGCGCCGGAGCGCGCGGTCATCCATCTCACGATCCGTGCCGAGGGCCCCGAACGCGCCTCCGCGGTCGACGAGGCCACCCGTCTCGCCGAGCCGGTCCGCCAGAGCATCGTGGCTCGAAACGACTCCGACACCGTCGTGGAGTGGTCCAGCACCCGCATGACGGTGCACGCGGAGCGTCCGTGGAACAACGAGGGCAAGCGGCTCGCGCCGGTGTACCACGCGGCGATCTCATTCACTGTGACCTTCGCCGAGGCATCCGAGCTCTCGCTCTGGGTATCGGACGTCGCCGTACGCGACGGCGTCGAGATCGGCGGCGTCGACTGGCAGCTCACCCCGCAGACCAGGGCGCGCACCGAGCGGGACGTCGCGGCCGAGGCCGTCTCCGTCGCTGTCGCGCGTGCCGAGGCCTACGCGGCCGCCCTCGGGCTGCACACGGTCACCCCCGTCGAGATCGCCGACCTGGGACTGATCTCCCGTCAGGAGTCGGCCGCACCGCCGCAGGGCAAGATGCTCATGCGTGCGGCCGCCTTCGATGCCTCAGGCGGTCCCGGCATGGTCTACGAGGCCGAGGACATCGTCGTGTCCGCGACCGTCGAGGCGCGGTTCAGCGCGAGCTGACGCCGCCGTGCCCGCGGTTCCTGAGCGAGGAGCCCAGCGACGAGACGAAGGGCACTCAGGAGCCGGAGAGGTGCGGCCCGCCGTTCCCGAGCGAAGACGCGCGAAGCGCGGCTGAGACGAAGGGCGCTCAGGCCCCGGAGGCGTAAGGTGCCAGCTCGGCCGCGAGACGCTCGGAGACGTGCGCGTGGATCGCGGTGCCGTTCTCCTCGTGCTCGGCGGAGATCAGCACGCCGTGCTCGTGCACAGCTGAGACCAGGTCGCCGCGATCATACGGGACCAGGGCGCGCACCTCGACGGCCGGCATCGGCAGCGCCTCGTCGATCGCCGCGCGCAGCTCCTCGATGCCCTCGCCGGTGCGCGAGGACGCGAAGTGCGCGCCCGGCACGAGCCCGCGCAGCACGAGCCGCTCGTCGTCTGACAGCAGATCCGCCTTGTTGAACACGACGATCTCGGGGATGTCGCGCGCGCCCAGGTCGCCCATCACGTCCCGGACGGTCTGCAGCTGGGCGGACGGGTCGGGGTGCGAACCGTCCACGACGTGCACGATCACGTCCGACTCGGCAACCTCCTCCAGTGTGGAGCGGAAGGCCTCCACGAGCTGGTGGGGCAGATTGCGCACGAAGCCCACGGTGTCGGTGAGCGTGTACACGCGACCGTCAGCCGTCTCGGAGCGCCGCACCGTGGCATCCAGCGTCGCGAACAGCGCGTTCTCGACCAGTACCCCGGCGCTGGTGAGCGCGTTGAGCAGACTGGACTTGCCGGCGTTCGTGTACCCCGCGATCGCGACCGACGGGATGGCATTGCGGTGCCGCTCGGCGCGCTTGGCCTCGCGCGCGGGCGCGAAGTCCCGGATCTGCTTGCGCAGCAGTGCCATCTTGGTGCGGATGCGGCGGCGGTCCAGTTCGATCTTGGTCTCACCCGGTCCGCGCGAGCCCATGCCTGCCCCGCCCGCGCCGACCTGGCCGCCGGCCTGACGGCTCATCGACTCGCCCCAGCCGCGCAGGCGCGGCAGCAGGTACTCGAGTTGCGCGAGCTCGACCTGCGCCTTGCCCTCGCGGCTCTTGGCGTGCTGACTGAAGATGTCGAGGATGACGGTGGTGCGGTCGATCACCTTGACCTTGACCACGTCCTCCAGTGCGCGCCGCTGGCTGGCGGCGAGCTCGGTGTCGGCGATGACGGTGTCGGCGCCGACGGCGCGCACGATGTCGCGCAGTTCCTCGGCCTTGCCACGGCCCAGGTAGGTCGCCGGATCCGGATGGGGGCGGCGCTGCAGCAGTCCGTCGAGGACGACGGCGCCGGCGGTCTCCGCGAGGGCGGCGAGTTCGCGCAGCGAGTTCTCCGCGTCATCCTGCGCACCCTGCGGATACACGCCGACGAGCACGACGTTCTCGAGCCGCAGCTGGCGGTACTCGACCTCGGTGACGTCCTCGAGCTCCGTCGACAGCCCGACCACGCGGCGCAGCGCATGCCGATCCTCGAGGTCCCACTGGTCGCCGTCGGCGGAGCCGTATCCGGCCGTCGCCGAATCCTGCAGCGCCTGCGCGCCGCCGAAGACGATCGGGGCGATCCGCTGCTCGGCGTTGGCGAGCACCCGGTCCAGGGAGTCCTGCGTGTTGTCGTCGTTGTTGTTGGGGTTCGTCATCCGGTCCGGATTCCTGCTTTCTCAATAGAGCGTCTTAACCCTAGCCCGCTGCGTCCGCTACGCTCGCGGTATGGGGTCCGACCATTACTTCACCGCGACCCCGGCCAGTGCGGAGAACCTGCGGAACATCCGCGTCACCCTCGCCGGCCGTGATCTCGAGGTCACGACCGCCGGCGGTGTCTTCAGTCCCGACCGCCTAGATGCCGGAACCGCTGTGCTGTTCGCCAACATGCCGCCGCTGCCGCCGAGCGGGGATTTCCTCGACCTCGGATGCGGGTGGGGACCGATCAGCCTGACGATGGCGCTGTCCGCGCCGCATGCAACGATCTGGGCGGTAGACGTCAACGAGCGCGCCCTCGATCTGACGCGCCGCAACGCCAAGGCGCTCGGGCTCACCAATGTCAACGCCGTGCTGCCCGATGATGTTCCCGATGACGTGCTGTTCCGCACCATTCGCTCGAACCCGCCGATCCGCGTGGGCAAGAACGAACTGCACGGCATGCTCGAGCGCTGGATCCCGCGGCTCGACGAACGCAGCGACGCCTGGCTGGTGGTGCAGCGCAACCTCGGCGCCGACTCGCTGCAGCGCTGGATCGATGCGACGTTCGACCCGGGGTACAGCGTGTTCCGCGCGGCGACGGGCAAGGGTTACCGCGTGCTGAAGGTGCGCAGGCACGGAACTCCGCCGACCGAACCGGTGGTGCTCCCCTCCTGAGCGCGCAGGGCGCGGTTCAGGCCAGATCGATGTCGCCGGTGTACACCAGCTGCGCCGGACCCGACAGCGCGACGTGCTCGCCGTCCTCTGCAGGGAACATCCGCACACCGAGCTTTCCGCCCGGCACCTCGACGCGCCAGTCGTTCGGGGCCTTCTCCCCCGCCCAGTACCGTACGGCAAGGGCTGTGGCGGCGACGCCGGTGCCGCAGCTGAGCGTCTCGCCCACGCCACGCTCGTGCACTCGCATCCGCACGTGACCGATGCCGTCGCGCACCAGCGGTTCACCTGGGACGACGAACTCGACGTTCGCACCGGCAACTGGCGCGGGGTCGAGGATGGGCGTCGCGTGCAGGTCGAGTTCGTCGAGCTCCTGCTCGGAGGCCAGCGCGACGACCACGTGCGGGTTACCGACATCGATGCCGGTGCCCGGACGCGGAACCGACAGACCGCGAGCCCGCACGAGCGGGTCGCCGTCGACGAGCCGCCAGCGACCGAGGTCGACCTGGTAACCGGTCTCACTGCGCATCACATCGCGAACGCCGGCGCGCGTGCCGACGGGCAGCGTGGAGCCGGGCTCCAGCGTCGCCAGCCCGGAGCGCACCAGGTAATGCACGAAGACCCGGATGCCGTTGCCGCACATCTCGGCGATCGAGCCGTCTGCGTTGCGGTAGTCCATGAACCACTCCGCGTCGGGCTCCTCGGCGAGCGCGGCCGCACCGTCGGCGATGGCTGAGGAGCGCACGACCCGCAGCACGCCATCCGCGCCGATGCCGAAGTTGCGATCGCAGAGCACGGCGACCTGTTCGGGGCTCAGCTCGAGCGCGCCGTCAGGGTCGGCGATGATGACGAAGTCGTTGCCGGTGCCGTGCCCCTTGGTGAATGCGACCATGTGCCCAGTCTATTCAGCCTCGAAGAGTGACCCGTTCAGACGACGGCCGCCGCCGCCGGAGCATCGACGATCAGCCGCTTGCCCGTCATGCCGATGTCGAAGCGCTCGTAGCCGATCCGGTCGTAGAAAGCGAAGACGATCTCGTTCCCCGGGCGCACCATCAGCTGCACCTTCGGACACCCCAGCGCGATCAAGCGGCGCTCCGACTCCTCCACCAGCATCCGTCCGATTCCCTCTCCGCGACGATCGCCCGCGCTGACGAGGTAGTAGATCCATCCGCGGTGACCGTCATAGCCCGCCATCACGGTGCCCACGATCCGTCCGGCGTCCTCGGCGACGATGAGCAGATCGGGCCAGACGGCGAGCATCCGCTCGATGTCGGCATGCGGATCGTTCCACGGCCGGGTCAGACCGGCCTCGTCCCACAGCGCGATGACGGCGCCCTCATCCGCCCTGTCGAACGTCCTCAGCTGCGCGGTCACTGGTGTCTCCGATCTGCGCGCCCTTGAGCACGCGATAGCGCGTGCAGGCGAACGCCCGGTTGCGCGCGACGTCGATGAGTTCGAGATCAAGAGTACGGGGCAGCAGCGGCGCACCGGATCCCAGAGTCACCGGTGCGTACTGCACCCAGACCTCGTCGAGCAGACCCGCATCGGCGAACTGGCCGGCCAGTTCGCCCCCGCCCACGACCCACAGGTCCTTCCCGGGCGCCGCCGCGGTCATCGCCTCATGCACCGCGCGCACATCGCCGCGCGCGAACCGGATGTCGGCGCCCGGGATCGCTGTCAGGTCGCGATGCGTGAGCACCCAGGTCGGCTGCACGTAATTCCAGACTTCGCCCTCGTGGCGGCGGATCCATTCGTACGTCGAAGCGCCCATCACGAGGGCTCCGATCTCGGCGATGAACCCCGGGTACGCCATCGGCCCCTCCATGTCGATGTCCTGGCTGAGCAGCCAGTCCAGGGAGTGATCGGCAGTGGCGATGAAGCCGTCCAGTGACGAGGCGGTGTAGAAGTGGGGGCTCATGCCCCTATCGTGCCTCCGGCCACGGACACTCGAAAGCCCTCGCCACGCGCAACGATGTGGTCCAGACTCGGAGCATGGGATGCGACGCGAAGTCCGAGAAGAAGCAGATCAGCGCCGGTGGAAAGGTGCTCCTCACGATCCTGGGCATCGTGCAGATCGCGTTCGCCGCACTGGCGTTCTGGGATCTCGCCGCTCGCGACGCCCGTCAGGTGCGGGGGCCGAAGCCCGCGTGGATCCCCGTGATCCTGGTGAACTGGATCGGTCCTGCGAGCTACTTCGCGTTCGGCGTCAAGCCCGACGAGCTGTCAGTCAAGGACTGATCCCGCTCCCGCACCCGGCTCGATCCATCGGATGCCCGGGTACCGCTTGAACCACGACACCTGGCGGCGCGCGTAACGCCGGGTCAGGGCCTGCGTCTCGGCGATGGCCTCGGCCTGCGACATCCGTCCGTCCAGCTCGGCGAGCGCCTGCGCATAGCCGATCGCCCGGCGCGCCGTGACGCCGTCCTCGAGGCCGTGCTCACGCAGACCGCGCACCTCGTCCAGGAGCCCGTCGGCCCATATGCGCTCGACTCGACGGTCGAGGCGCTCGACGAGCATCGCGCGGTCGATGTGCAGGCCGATGATGCGGGTGTCCGGCTGCCACAGCTCCGGCGCATCCGGCAGCGCGGCGCCGTGCGTCGCAGAGCCTTGCGCGAGCACCTCCAGCGCGCGCACGAGTCGTCGGCCGTTCTTCGGATCGATCTTCGCGGCTGTGGCTGGGTCGAGCGACTGCAGCCGAGCGAACAGGGCGCCGGCGCCATGCGCCTCCAGCTCCGCCTCGAGCTCTGCGCGCAGCGCGGCATCCCTCGGCGGGAACCGGAAGTCGAAGATCACGCTGGACACGTACAGTCCGGAGCCGCCGACCAGGATCGCGTCGCCTCCGCGGGCGAAGATCGCCTCGATCGCAGAGCGAGCGAGTGGCTGGTACCAGGCGACCGCGGCCTCCTCGGTGACCCGGCGCACGTCGAAGAGATGGTGCGGGATGCCGCGCCGCTCGTGCTCGCCGAGCTTCGCCGTGCCGATGTCCATGCCGCGGTACAGCTGCATGGCGTCGGCGTTGACGATCTCCGCCGGGTTCCCCTGCGCGCGCAGCCGTTCGGCGAGATCGAGCGCGAGATCGCTCTTGCCGGTACCGGTCGCGCCGACGACCGCCCACAGTCGCGTCATGAAGAGCGGATGCCGGTCACACGCCCACGCGCAGCGTGGGCGTGCCCAGACGCACCGTGCCTGCGGTGCTGGATGCGCCGGTCTCGGGCAGTGCACAGCTCTCGGCCTGTGCGCGGTCCCACGCGTCGCCGCCGCGGGTGCGCCGGATGCGCAGCGGGGCCCCGGTCGGATCGTCGGCGAGCAGGTGGAACGGCGCGCCGTGGGTCACCTTCACCGTCACGACGTCACCGGGGCGCGGCAGGTCCGAGCCGGGCGTCACCTCGAAGTGCACGAGCCGGTTGTCCTCGGCACGTCCGGTGAGGCGGTGCGTCTCGGCGTCCTTCTTGCCCTCGCCGACCGAGACCAGAACCTCGACCTCGCGGCCGACCTGCTTCTGGTTCTCCTCGAGCGAGATGCGCTCCTGCAGGGCGATCAGGCGGTCGTAGCGCTCCTGCACGACCTCCTTCGGAACCTGATCCTCCATCGTCGCGGCTGGGGTGCCCTCGCGGATGGAGTACTGGAACGTGAAGGCCCCCGAGAAACGGGCCTTCTCGACGACGCGCATCGTGTCTTCGAAGTCCTCGTCGGTCTCGCCGGGGAAGCCCACGATGATGTCGGTGGTGATCGCCGCGTTCGGGATCTTCTCGCGCACCCGATCGAGGATGCCGAGGAACCGCTCGCTGCGGTAGGAGCGGCGCATGGCGCGCAGGATGCGGTCGCTGCCGGACTGCAGCGGCATGTGCAGCTGCGGCATGACTGCGGGCGTCTCGGCCATCGCGTCGATCACGTCGTCGGTGAAGGCAGCCGGATGCGGGCTGGTGAAGCGGATGCGCTCGATACCGGGAATCTCTCCTGCGGCGCGCAGCAGCTTGCCGAAGGCCTGACGGTCGCCGAACTCGACGCCGTAGGAGTTCACGTTCTGGCCGAGCAGCGTGACCTCGATCGCGCCGTCGTCGGCGAGCAGGCGCATCTCGTTCAGGATGTCGCCGGGGCGACGGTCCTTCTCCTTGCCGCGCAGGCTGGGCACGATGCAGAACGTGCAGGTGTTGTTGCAGCCGACCGAGATCGACACCCAGCCGCTGTGGGCGGAGTCGCGCTTCGTGGGCAGCGTCGAGGGGAACACCTCGAGCGCCTCGAGGATCTCGAGCTCGGCCTCGCCGTTGTGGCGGGCGCGCTCGAGCAGGCTGGGCAGCGAGCCCATGTTGTGCGTGCCGAAGACGACGTCGACCCAGGGCGCCTTGTCGAGCACGGCGTCCTTGTCCATCTGAGCGAGGCAGCCGCCGACGGCGATCTGCATGCCCTCGTGCTTGTCCTTCTTGGACTTCAGATGCCCGAGCGTGCCGTACAGCTTGCCGGCGGCGTTGTCGCGCACGGCACAGGTGTTGATGATCACGACGTCGGCGTCCTCGCCGTCGGCGGCGCGGACGTAGCCCGCGCTCTCCAGAGAGCCGGAGAGGCGCTCGGAGTCGTGCACGTTCATCTGGCACCCGAAGGTGCGCACTTCATAGGAGCGGTGATGTCCCAGGGCATCGATCGCCGCCGACGACGGCGCGATGATCGTCGGTTCGCTGCGCGGAGTAGTCATGATGACTGCCATTCTACGAGCCGCGATCTTTATCCGGCTCAAAGGAAGCGCAACGGCCGCACTCCGCCCTGCTTCGTACTTTCGATTCATCGGGCTCGTCACGAAGGCGGTGCCCCCTGACCCGACAGGAGCACAGCCCTGAGATGAGCCCACGAACGTTCCTCGCCAGATTCCGCACCCGGACGAAGGTCCTCACCTCCGTCGGCCTCGTGCTCGTCGCCGCAGCGGCGATCTGGGTGTTCGCCTTCCTCCTGCCCGCCCAGAACGCGAAGGCCGAGACGATCACCCGCACCGTGACAGCGAGCCTGGAGACGCTCGAGAAGACCGTACAGGGAACAGGTACCGCCACCCCCGCGGTGCAGGAGGACGTGAGCTTCACCGTCTCCGGCACCGTCACCGCCGTCAAGGTCGCCGAGGGGCAGACCGTCGCCGCCGGCGATGTGCTCGCCACTGTCAACACGCTGCAGCTGAACGCCGACCTGCTCGAGGCCAAGGCGACGCTCGCCGATGCGAAGTCGTCGCTCTCCGACGCACAGGATTCCGGCGCTTCGGATGCCCGCATCTCGGCGGAATCCGCGGCGGTGGATGTCGCACAGGCCGATGTCGAATCGGCGACCGGCGCCCTGTCCGATGCCACGCTCAAGGCCCCTGCCGCCGGGCTCGTGACCAGCGTCGGGATCGCCGTCGGCGACAAGATCACCGGCTCCGGTTCATCCTCCTCCTCATCCTCGTCGAACTCGTCGTCTCCGGCGTCCTCCTCCGGCGGCAGCAGCCCGTTCGGCGGCGCGACGAGCACCACGTCCAGCGACTCAAGCACGAGTTCCGCGGCATTCACGATCGTCAGCACCAGCTCCTGGTCGCTCGACGTGTCCGTCGGCGAGACCGACATCGCGAACGTGAAGAAGGGCCAGCAGGTCGAACTCACCACCGATGACGGCGACGAGTACTTCGGTGTCGTGGCCGAGGTCGGCGTCCTGCCGAGCACCACGTCCGGCTCCGCGCAGTACCCGGTCACTGTCACCGTGACCGGCGACGGCAAGGGCCTCTACGACGGCGTCTCCCTGACGGCATCGATCGTCTACGAACGGCGCGCGGATGTGCTCTCCGTTCCTTCGGCAGCGGTCACGACCGCAGACGGCAAGAGCACCGTCACCGTCGTCGCCGATGACGGGACCCAGGCCGAGAAGTCCGTCGAGGTCGGCGAGACGAGCGGTGGCTACACCGAGATCACGTCGGGTCTGTCGGAGGGCGACAAGGTGGTGGTCGCCAGCTTCACTCCCGGCGAGGGCAACTCGGGCCAGTTCCCCGGCGGCGGGCAGATGCCTGGGGGCGGCCAGATGCCCGGAGGCGGCCAGTTGCCCGGCGGCGGCGAGTTCCCCGGCAGCGGGAACGGAGGCCAGCGATGAGCGAACCCGTCATCGAACTGATCGGCGCGCGCAAGACATACCGCTCGGGCGACCTCGAGTTCGAGGCCCTGCGGGGAATAGACCTGCAGGTGCACGAGGGCGAGTATCTCGCGATCATGGGACCGTCCGGCTCCGGCAAGTCCACGCTCATGAACATCCTGGGATGCCTCGATGTGCTCACCGAAGGCGAGTACAGGCTCGGCGGCGAGGACGTGTCGCAGCTCAGCGAGGCCGCCCTGGCACAGGTGCGAAACCAACGGATCGGGTTCGTGTTCCAGCAGTTCCACCTGCTGCCGTCGCTGTCCGCGCTGCGCAACGTCGAGCTGCCGCTCGTGTACGGCGGCGTCGGCAAGGCCGAGCGGCACGATCGCGCCGTCGCGGCGCTGACCAGGGTCGGTCTCGAGCAGCGCCTGCACAACCGACCGGGTGAGCTGTCCGGCGGACAGCAGCAGCGTGTGGCCGTCGCTCGGGCCCTGGTCGGCGAGCCGACGATGATCCTCGCCGACGAGCCGACCGGAAACCTCGACTCCACCTCCACCGAGGACGTGCTCGGTCTGTTCGACGAGCTCAACGACGCCGGGCGCACCATCGTGCTGATCACGCACGAGCACGACGTCGCCCAGCGTGCAGAGCGCATCGCGCTCGTGCGCGACGGGCAGATCGCCGAGGCCGCGGAGGTGGCCGCGTGAACTGGTCCGAGACTCTCAGCACCGCCTGGCATGCGATCCGCTCGCACACCCTCCGATCTCTGCTCACCGTGCTCGGCATCCTCGTCGGCGTCGCCGCTGTGGTCGTCACGGTCGGCCTTGGCCTCGGCACGCAGAAGGATGTCAGCGAGCAGATCAGCTCGCTGGGAAGCAACCTGCTCATCGTCTCGCCCGGATCAAGCACCGATTCCACCGGCATCCGCGGCGGGTTCGGCACGTCCACGACCCTGAAGGCGACGGATGCCACGGCGCTGCAGTCCGAGGTCGCGGCTCCGGACGTGAAGAGCGTGGCGCCCGAGAAGACGTCCTCCCTGTCACTGGTCGCGAACGACACGAACTGGACCACCACCGTCACGGGGACGACGACGGACTGGCCCGAGGTGCGCTCCCGCACTCTGTCCGCCGGGTCGTTCTTCACCGAGGAGGACTACGCGTCGAACGCGCATGTCGTCGTGCTGGGTTCCGAGACCGCCTCCGAGCTGTTCGGCCGCACGGGTGTCGTCGGGCAGTCCGTGACGATCGACGGGACGGCCTTCGACATCGTCGGTGTGCTCGACTCCGCCGGTTCCAGCTCTTCATCCAACCTCGATGATGCCGCGATCATCCCGCTGTCCACCGCGGCCAGCACGGTGATGGGCGGCACGAGCTCGTCCGCCGTGAACACGATCTACGTCAAGGCGGTCTCCGACGAAGTGCTCTCCGGCGCCTATCAGGAGGTGCAGTCGATCCTGCTGAACCTGCACGGCATCACCGACGCCGACAGTGCCGACTTCACGGTCGAGAGTCAGGACGCCCTTGTCGACACCGCGACCGCGGTCTATCAGACCCTCACGGTGCTGCTGGCCGGTGTCGCCGCACTGTCGCTGCTGGTCGGCGGAATCGGCGTGATGAACATCATGCTGGTCTCGGTGACCGAGCGCACCAGGGAGATCGGGCTGCGCAAGGCACTCGGCGCCCCGCCCGGGGCGATCCGCAACCAGTTCCTGCTCGAAGCGACTGTGCTCGGCTTCGGCGGCGGCATCGTCGGGGTAATCCTCGGCATCGTGGTCGCGCTGGTGCTCCCGGCGCTCATCGGCAGTTCCGTGGTGCTCTCCCTCCCGATCGTGTTCCTCGCCATGGGCGTGGCCGTCGCGATCAGCCTCATCTTCGGGGTCTACCCCGCCACCAGAGCTGCCCGGCTCGTGCCCATCGACGCCCTCCGCAGCGAATGACCTCCCCCTTCTCAAGGAAAGAACACATGACACTCACCGCTTCTCGACTTCGTACCGCGCTGGTCGCCTCGTCCCTCCTGGTCGCGGGTGGGCTTCTGCTGGCCGGCTGCTCTTCCGCGGATGCTTCCGCCGATTCATCGAAGGGCGGCGGCTCGTCATCGAATGCCGGGCAGCAGCAACGGCAGCAGCAGTCGCCGCGCGGCGTCAGCGGTCTGATCGCCTCGGCTGACGACGGGCTGCTGCAGGTGCAGAGCACGAACGAGCAGACCTCGGTGCGCTACTCCGACGACACCACGGTCACCACGCGGGTCACCGTGGACGCGTCCTCGATCGCCGTGGGCGACTGCGTGATGATCATGACGGATGCGGATTCCGACGCCAAGACCGCGACCTCGGTGACGGTCACCGAGGCATCGGACGACGGGACGTGCGGCATGGGCGGCTTCCCTGGCGGAGCACCGTCCGGCGAGCGGCCGGAGGGCATGCCGACGGACATACCCAAGGACCGCCCCACCGACATGCCGACGGACGGACCCGGTGGCCGAGGCGGCTTCGGATCGATGGTCTCCGGGGCCGTCACCGGGGTCTCCGCTTCGAAGGTGACCGTCGACGCCGTGTCGTTCGGCGAGGATCAGAAGACGACGAGCACCGAGGTGGCGCTGAACGCCGATACCACGATCACCGGCACGGCGGCAGCCACGACTGCCGATATCAAGACCGGTCTGTGCGTGATGGCGACCGGCAAGGCCGATGACGCCGGCGGGTACGACGCCACCGCCCTCGCGCTCTCCGACCCGGACGACAGCGGCCAGTGCAGCGGCGGATTTCCCGGTGGGCGGACGCCCGGCGGCCAGGCTCCCGAGGGTAACGGCGGCGGACAGAGCGGAGACTCCGAATGACCGCTGACGACGATCTGTTCGACCTTTCGGAGAGCGACGACATGCGCGCCGACAAGGCACCGGCCGCGACCACCAGGGCGCGACATGGAGCCGGTGCGTTCTTCAGCCGACGCCGCAACCGCGTTATCGTCGGTGTCACCGTGACAGTGCTGGTCCTGGCATCCGGTACGACCGCCGTCTACGCGGCGACCCGAGGAGCCGACGGCGACTACCGCACGGCCGTCGCCGCGAAGGCGGACGTCACCGAGGCGCTCGATCTCTCCGGACAGCTCGCGTCCGCGAACAGTGCCGACGCGTCGTTTCAAGTGGCGGGCACCGTCACGTCCGTCACCGCCTCCCTCGGCGATGAGGTGGCCGCCGGTCAGGCGCTCGCCGCTCTCGACACCGGTGATCTGAAGGATGCCGTGACCAAGGCCGAGGACACCGACGCGTCCGCTCAGCAGACGCTGGAGGACGACCTGGACGCGCAGGCGAACGGCACTACCTCGTCATCAGCATCGGGCAACTCGTCCGGTTCGCTGACGCCGCCGTCGAGCGGCGGCTCCCCGCAGAGCACACCAGGCGGATCCACGCCGGGCGGATCGACACCGGGCGGATCCGCACCGGGCGGATCCACGCCGGGCGGATCGACACCGGGCGGATCGACACCGGGCGGTGACAACGACTCCGGCAACGACGGGTCCGGCGACAACGGATCCGAACCCTCGGACGACGAAGCGACGAAGGCCGCGATCGCCGCCGTCACCGACGCCCAGCAGAAGCTGCTGAACACGTACGAGCAGTCCGTGACCGCCGGTGAGGCGTCCCGTGCGGCGCTGACCTCGGCGCAGCAGGTGTGCGCACCGTTCCTGGACGCGAAGCTGGAAGTGCCCGCAGAGAACGGCGACTCAGACGGCGGGAACGCCGCAGCGCTCGACGAGGCCGCGATCGCGGCGCTTCAGATCGCGCTGAAGGACGCCCAGGGGCAGCTCACCAACTGCCAGGATGCGGTCTCCGCGACGCAGTCGGCGCAGCAGACCACCGAGACCGCCAATGGCGCCGTGTCGGATGCCGCGAAGGACCTGAACGACGCGGTCGCGGCTCTGCAGGAGCAGCTCTCGTCCTCTGACGGGCCCGGCACGGGCTCTGCAGACGACGGTTCCGCGCAGACCGGGACGACCGCCAGCACCAGCGCGTTCAGCTCGACTCTCGTGATCCGCACGGCCGCCGTGACCAGAACGGCGACGCCGGACGGAATGACCGGCGGCTCAGGCTCGTCCGGCACGATCACCGCGGAGAAGATCCTCGCCGATCGGGCGGCGATCGACGCAGCCGAAGCCGAACTTGCGATCGCGAAGCAGGACCTGACGTTCGCCACGCTCACGAGCCCGATCGACGGCACGATCGTCTCGGTCGGGATGGTCCCCGGCGACACGGTGAGCGCCGGTTCGGACACCGCCGTGATCACGGTGCAGAGCACAGGCGGCTACGTGGTCGAAGCCGGCGTCGGGCTCTCCAAGATCGGCAAGGTCGAGGTGGGACAGGATGCCAAGGTCGTGCTGCCCGCGTTCGGGGCGGAGTACGACGCCACAGTCGCGTCGATCGGCGTGCTGAACACGTCGTCGACGTCCACACCGTCATACACGGTGACTCTGGCTGTGGATGCCGGCGGCGACACACCGCGCATCGGCGCGACCGCGACGGCGACGGTACAGCTCGCCGCTGCGAAGGACGTACTCACGGTGCCCACGTCGGCAGTGACCCGCGCCGGCTCCACCTCGACCGTCGACGTCCTGGTTGACGGTGCTGTGAAGAAGACAGCCGTCACTCTCGGCGCGATCGGTGCGGAACGCACCGAGATCGCCAAGGGGCTCAGCGCCGGCGATGTCGTCGTGCTCGCCGACCTCGACCAGGCGATCACATCGAACGACACCTCGAGCAGCACGCGTCGCGGTTCGAGCCGGTTCTCCTCGGGTGACTTCCCCTCTCCCGGGTCAGGCTCTGGAGGCGGCGATTTCCCGGCACCTCCGGGAAGCTGATCCGCCCGACCGAGTGAGCCGAGGGACGGACGTCGCTCGGCTCACTCGGATTCGATGAAGCGAACCCTGGACGCGGAACCGGTCGAGGATGCCTCGCGCAGCGCCGTCTTCGCGGCATTCATTGCGACGGAGCCGCCATAGCCGCGGCGCGACAGCTGCCCGACCAGTCGCCGCAGCGCGGCATCCGGATCGAGCCTGGTCATGCTGCGTGCCTTGCCTCTGGCGTACTCGAGCGCACGCTCCGCATCGTCGTTGGGCAACTCGGCGAGAGCCTCGTCGACGATGTCGCGCGGGATGCCCCGCTGCGCGAGCGCTCGGGAGAGCGCAACGCGACCCTGCCCCTTGCGCTCGACCCCGGATATGACGAGATGACCCGCAAGCGTGCGATCGTCGAGATACTTGCGACGCTCGAAGTCGTCGATCACCTGATCGATCTGGTCGCCGGGGAGTCCTGCGGTCCGCAGGACGGTCCGCGCCTCCGACACCGACATCGCATGGCCGCGGAGCTTGCGCACAAGCGCGTCCTCCGCCGCGGAGCGAAGCTGATCGGGATCGATCGCGCCCTCATCATCCTCGTCAGCGGGATCCACTCCCTGTGCGGGGCGAAGCGCGCGCAGGCGCGGGGCCTTGCCCGGTTCGTCCTCGCCCGGCGCTCCCGCATGCGCGCCATACGCGGGGTGCCGCGTGCCCGGGTCGGCGGGGCGCTCCGCCCCGCCTTCATCCCAGGTGGAACGCCAGAGCCCGTCCTCGCCGGTGCGCCGAGGCACGACGTCGGTCTCTCCCGTTTGTGCCGGAGCGGTGCCGAACAGTGGGATCACGGGGGCGAGACGATCGTCGTCGCGCTCACCCCCGCTCGTGTCCGTCATGATCAGGCCGGACGGCGCTGTGCCAGCTCGTCGGCCACGGGTTCGGCCGGAGCAGCAGCCCCGCCGATGCCGAGCTTCTGCTTGATCTGCGTCTCGATCGCCAGAGCAATGTCGTCGTTCTTGATCAGGAAGTTGCGGGCGTTCTCCTTGCCCTGGCCGAGCTGGTCCCCGTCGTAGGTGTACCAGGAGCCGGACTTCTTGACGATGCCGTGCTCGACACCGAAATCGATCAGGCTGCCCTCGCGCGAGATGCCGACGCCGTAGAGGATGTCGAATTCGGCCTGCTTGAACGGCGGCGCCATCTTGTTCTTGACGACCTTGACGCGGGTGCGGTTACCGACCGCGTCGGTGCCGTCCTTCAGGGTCTCGATGCGACGGATGTCGAGACGCACCGACGCGTAGAACTTCAGCGCCTTACCACCGGCAGTGGTCTCGGGCGAGCCGAAGAACACGCCGATCTTCTCGCGCAGCTGGTTGATGAAGATCGCAGTGGTCTTGGTCTGGTTGAGCCCACCGGTCAGCTTGCGGAGCGCCTGCGACATCAGGCGAGCCTGCAGACCGACGTGCGAGTCGCCCATCTCACCCTCGATCTCGGCGCGCGGCACCAGGGCCGCGACGGAGTCGATGACGACAAGGTCGATCGCGCCGGAGCGGATCAGCATGTCGGCGATCTCGAGCGCCTGCTCACCGGTGTCGGGCTGCGAGACCAGCAGCTGGTCGATGTCGACGCCGAGCTTCTTCGCGTACTCGGGGTCGAGCGCGTGCTCCGCGTCGATGAACGCGGCGATCCCGCCGGCGCGCTGCGCGTTGGCGATCGCGTGCAGGGTGAGCGTGGTCTTACCCGAGGACTCGGGACCGTAGATCTCGATGATGCGGCCGCGCGGCAGTCCCCCGATACCGAGGGCGACGTCCAGCGCGATCGATCCGGTGGGGATGACCTCGACCGGCGCACGCTCGTCGCTGCCCAGTCGCATGACCGAGCCCTTTCCGAACTGGCGGTCGATCTGGGAGAGGGCGGATTCAAGGGCCTTCTCGCGGTCTGCGGGTGAGGGCATGACGTGCTCCTTCGTACTCGAGTTCTGCCGCCTGTAGGCTGTCGCGTCCGACCCCGGCGGGGCTGGATCTGAGACAAGGCGTATGGCTCAGGCCATGTCTTTCACCGTAGGAGGGGCCACCGACATCGAGTCGGCGATACCCCCTCCTGTGGGAAGATTCCGGCCGGAATCCATCTGTGCAGAACGATACGCGCCTATCGAACACTTCTTCGATGACACGCCGCCCGGGTATCGATCAGAAGTGCGGATCGAATCGTCAGTGCTGTCGAGGCTCGAGGCGACCCACGCCGTAACGACGGATCGCCGGCACATCGGCCTCTTCGCACAGCGCCAGCCAGATCTCACGCGGTGACACGCCGTCGTCCAGCGCCTCTATGGCGGTGCGACCGATGCTGCTCAGGACCAGGTCCTGGGTCAGCGCCGTGGCGCGCGCGCCGAACTCGTCGTCGACGGCGCGCAGGAACTCACTGCGTCGCATCCGCGATCAGCGCAGCGAGAGCTCGGGCTCGACCGATGCGACCAGATCGTCGGGAACCACGTCGGGGAAGACCTGCATGCCCTCCAGCACCGAGATGCGGTCGCCGACCTCGCGCATGATCGTCGAGATGGGGACGTCGAGGGCTTCGGCGACCGATGCGAGGATCTCGCTGGACGCCTCCTTCTGCCCGCGCTCCACCTCACTGAGGTAACCGAGAGCGACGGATGCCTTGCCCGCGACCTGCCGGAGGGTACGCCCCTTCTGCAGGCGGAAGTCCCTCAGCACATCGCCGATCTCCTGTCGTACAAGGATCATCGGAACCTCCCCTCCATCGTCTCCGCCGGCTGTTGCGCCGAACGGATCGCCAGTCTAACCCCACCTGGCGTCTTCAAATCTACTGTTTCTCTCTGTGGTTCAGTTGTGAGCGTTCGCTCCGTCATCAGCACATCAGGGAGAACCGGCGCCGCGCCGTCGCTATTCCCGAACCAGTTCGAGTGCCGCCGCGATCGCTGCGTCCACGCTGCTGCGGCGCACCTGCGCCCGGTCGCCGTCGAACACGAACGACCGCACGGACTGCGCGAGCGGGGTCACGACGCCGATGTGCACGGTGCCGACCCGCTGCCCGTCCGGGGAATCTGGACCGGCGATGCCCGTGGTGCTGATGCCCACGTCGGCGGGACGCCCGGCGACCTGCACGGCAGCCCGTACGCCGGCGGCCATCTGCGCGGCGACCTCCGGATGCACCGGCCCGTGCGTGTCGAGCAGCGCCTGATCCACGCCCAGAATGCTGCTCTTCACCGGGGTCGCGTACGCCACGACCGCACCCAGCAGCGCATTGGACGCACCGGGCACCGACACCAGTTCCGCCGACACCGCTCCCCCGGTCAGCGACTCCGCGACGCCGAGGGTCCAGCCACGACGCCGCAGGGCGGCGATCAGGTCGGCAGCGTCGCTCATCGGCGCGCCGTGCGGGATCCGCGCACCTGCGCGACAATGTAGTCGACGCCGCTCGCGACAGTGAGCACCAGAGCGGTGATCATCAGCGTCTGCGTGACGATGATCCAAGCCGGCATCCCGACCAGCACGTGCAGCGGCAGCAGCGCCCAGCTCAGCGCGACACCCTGCACGACGGTCTTGATCTTGCCCATCCACGCGGCCGCGACGACGTGCTCGCTCCTGATCATGAGCCGGTGCACGGTGATGCCCCACTCGCGGATCAGGATGATGATCACGATCGCCCACGGTACCTCGGCAAGGATCGCCAGCCCGATGAACCCTGCGCCGGTGAGGAGCTTGTCGGCAATCGGATCCCAGAGCTTGCCGAAGTCGCTGACGATGTCGTACTTGCGGGCCAGGAAGCCGTCGACCCAGTCGGTCGAGATCGCGATCACGAACAGGATCGCGGCGACCCAGCGCAGCACAGGCTGAGTCTCGCCGTAGGTGCCGCCCATGAGCAGCAGCACGAAGAACACCACCGCGAGCGGGATGCGGGCGATCGTGATCGCGTTGGGGAGCTGCCTGGGAATCGCCACGAACCGATCCTATCGATCAGTCGCGCCCGGTCAGCCCCCAGGCGTCCTCGTCGCCCTCGCTCTCGACGACGGGCAAGCCGTCGTACTGCGCCTCGATGGGGTCGGTCGGGTACGGGTCTCCGGCATCCGGAGCCGGAGGTGCGGCGTGCGCAGCGGACGCCGCGGGCGCTGCGGCCGGCGCGGGCGCGCCGCGCAGCCGGGCGATCACCTCGGGCAGCTGCTCTCCTGTGACCAGGACGTCGCGAGCCTTCGAGCCCTCGGAAGGGCCGACGATCTCACGCGACTCCAGCAGGTCCATCAGGCGGCCGGCCTTCGCGAACCCGACGCGCAGCTTGCGCTGGAGCATGGAGGTGGAGCCGAACTGGGAGGTGACGATGAGCTCGGCGGCGGCCAGCAGCAGCTCGAGGTCGTCGCCGATGTCCTCGTCGACCTCCTTCTTCGCTGCAGCCGCGGCTTCCTGCACGTCGGGACGGTACTCGGGGCGGGCCTGGCCGGTGACATGCTTGACGACCGCGTCGATCTCGCTCTCCTGCACCCAGGCGCCCTGCAGCCGGAACGGCTTGGACGAGCCCATCGGCGAGAACAGGGCGTCGCCCTGGCCGATCAGCTTGTCGGCGCCCGGGCTGTCGAGGATGACCCGGCTGTCGGTGACGCTGGTCACGGCGAACGCCAGACGCGATGGCACGTTGGCCTTGATCAGACCGGTCACGACGTCGACGCTGGGTCGCTGCGTGGCCAGCACCAGGTGGATGCCGGAGGCGCGGGCGAGCTGGGTGATGCGGACGATCGAGTCCTCGACGTCGCGCGGGGCGACCATCATCAGGTCGGCGAGCTCGTCGACCACGACCAGCAGGTACGGGTACGGCTTGAGCACGCGCTCACTGCCGGCGGGGACCTCGACCTCGCCGGCGCGCACGGCGCGGTTGAAATCGTCGATGTGACGGAATCCGAACGACGCGAGGTCGTCGTACCGCATGTCCATCTCCTTCACGACCCACTGCAGCGCCTCCGCAGCCTTCTTCGGGTTCGTGATGATGGGCGTGATCAGGTGCGGGACCCCGGTGTAGCTGGTGAGCTCCACACGCTTCGGGTCGATGAGCACCATGCGCACGTCGGCAGGACGCGCCCGCATCAGCAGGCTGGTGATCATCGAGTTCACGAAGCTGGACTTACCGGAGCCGGTGGAACCGGCCACCAGCAGGTGCGGCATCTTCGCGAGGTTGGCGACGACGAAGTTGCCCCCGACGTCCTTGCCGACACCGATCGTCAGCGGATGAGTGCTCTTCTGAGCCGCAGGCGAGCGCAGCACATCACCGAGCGAGACCGTCTCACGGTCGGTGTTCGGGATCTCGATGCCGATCGCACTCTTGCCGGGGATCGGCGACAGGATGCGCACGTCGTTCGAAGCCACCGCGTACGCGAAGTTGTTGCTCAGCTGCAGGATCTTCTCGACCTTGACGCCGTGGCCGACCTCGACCTCGTACTGCGTGACCGTGGGGCCACGAGAGAAGCCGGTGACCTTCGCGTCGACGTTGAACTGCGTGAGCACGTTCGTGATCTGCTGCACAATGCGGTCGTTGGCCTCCGAGCGCGCCACCGAGGGCGGCCCCTCCGCGAGCACGGCCGCGGGAGGCAGCACATACGGTGCGGCGGGCGGCTGCGGACCGTTCTGGCCGGGGCCCGCGGTGCCGAAGCCGTCGAAGCCGGGCAGCTCCCCCGTCGTGCCGGAGTCGTCCAGCAGCGCGGTGGCGCTGTTCTGCTCGTCGAGCAGCTGAGTCAGGGCGCTGACGTCGGTGAGCACCTCGGTCGCGGCATCCGACGGGTCGTCGACGATGACGGCCTGATCGTAGGCGGCCTTGGCGGTCGGCTCGTCGAGCAGCTTGGTGATGGCCTTGGAGTCGACGCCGTCGTCGGGGTCCTCCTCGCGGCCGGTCTTGTTGCGCCGCCACCACGGCAGCACGCCGTCGTCCTCATCGGGCGTCTGCTCGGAGGCATCCGCCGTCTTCTCCACCTTCTCGCGGCGCTCCGCGCCGAACATCCACGCATACAGGTCGCCGAGGCGCTCGCCGATGCGGTTCGGCGGTGTCTTGGTGATGATCAGCAGACTCAGCGCGATGAGGAGTCCCAGCACGATGTACGCGAAGACCTGGCCGAGGAACAGCAGCGGCTGACCGATCATCCAGCCGAACAGTCCGCCCGCCTCGCTGAGCGCGGGCATGCCGTCGCGGGGCTGCGGCCAGACCATCTCGCCCTTGGGATTCAGGCTGCCGGAGGCGACGTGGCAGATGCCGGCGATGCTCAGGATCAGCAGGCCGAAGCCGATGCCGATCCGCCCGTTGTCGTGCACCGACGACGGATGCCGGAACAACCAGCCCGCCAGGAACAGCAGCAGCACCGGCATGAGGAAGGCGGTGCGACCGACGAGGCCGCCGACCGAATAGGCCGAGATCTGCGCGGCCACGTCGTTGCCGATAAAGAACCACTCCACCACCGCGCCCATGCAGGCGAGCAGCACCAGGAAGAACGGGAAGCCGTCGCGGCGCTGATCCTTCTCGAGAGTCTCGGGACCGAAGGCGCGGAACAGCCCGCCGACGCCGTGCGCGACGCCCATCCACATGCGCAGACCGACCGATGGCTTGTCGAGCTCGTCGGCGTACTTCTTCGGCGCGGGAGCCGCCTTCTGCGATCGGGACGACGAGGATCGCGAGGAGGACTGCCGCGGAGCGCTCTTGGGAGCGCTCGCGGACGCGCGCTCGGACTTCGTGGTGCTCCTGGCCATGTCTCTACGGTATTCCCGGGCACCGACAATACCCCGCAATGACGCGGGTGAGGCCGGGATTCGATGCGCGATCGCGACCGAATCCCGGCATCCGATCCGGGTTACGCCTCGATGACCAGCGGGACGATCATCGGGCGACGACGCAGCTTCTGGTTGACCCAGCGGCCGATCGTGCGGCGCACGACCTGCGAGAGCGCGTGCGTGTCACGCACGCCGTTGCCCGAAGCCTCCTTGAGCGCGGCGACGATCTTCGGTGCGACGTCGTCGAACACCGCGTCGTCCTCGGCGATGCCTCGCGCGTGGATCTCCGGGCCGGAGATGATGCGGCCGGTCGTGGCGTCCACGACGACGATGACCGAGACGAAGCCCTCCTCGCCGAGGATGCGGCGGTCCTTCAGGTCGGCGTCGGTGATCGCGCCGACGGTGGAGCCGTCCACGTAGACGAAGCCGAGGTCGAGCTGGCCGGCGACGCGGGCGACGCCGTCCTTGAGGTCGATCACGGTGCCGTTCGAGGCGATGATCGTGCGCTCCTCGGCGATGCCGGTGTCCTGCGCGAGCTTCGCGTTCGCCATCAGGTGACGGTACTCGCCGTGCACGGGAAGCACGTTGCGGGGCTTCAGGATGTTGTAGCAGTACAGCAGCTCGCCGGCGGCGGCGTGCCCCGAGACGTGTACCCGTGCGTTGGCCTTGTGCACGACGTTCGCACCGAGCTTGGTCAGGCCGTCGATCACGCGGTAGACGGCGTTCTCGTTGCCCGGGATCAGGCTGGAGGCCAGGATCACCGTGTCTCCGGGACCGGGCTCGATCGCGTGGTCGAGGTTGGCCATGCGGCTCAGCACCGCCATCGGCTCGCCCTGCGATCCGGTCGACATGTAGACGATCTTGTCGTCGGGCAGGTCGCGCGCCTTCTTGTAGTCGATGAGCACGTTGTCGGGCACCTGCAGGTAGCCCAGCTGCTCGGCGATCGTCATGTTGCGCACCATGCTGCGCCCGAGGAAGGCGACCCGGCGCCCGTGGGCGTGCGCGGCGTCGATGACCTGCTGCACGCGGTGCACGTGGCTCGAGAAGCTCGCCACGATCACGCGACGCGGCGCCTTGCCGATGACCTGGTCGAGCACCGGGCCGATCGAGCGCTCGGTGGGAGTGAATCCGGGCACGTCCGCGTTGGTCGAGTCGACCAGGAACAGGTCGACGCCCTCCTCGCCCAGACGCGCGAACGCGCGCAGGTCGGTGATCCGGCCGTCCAGCGGCAACTGATCCATCTTGAAGTCGCCGGTGGCCAGCACCATGCCGGCCTCCGTGCGGATCGCGACGGCGAGCGCATCCGGGATGGAGTGGTTCACCGCGACGAACTCGAGGTCGAACGGGCCGACCTGCTCGCGGTCGCCCTCCTTCACCGTCAGGGTGAAGGCCTTGATGCGGTGCTCCTTGAGCTTCGCCTCGACCAGTGCGAGCGTGAGGCCCGAGCCGATCAGCGGGATGTCCTGCTTCAGGCGCAGCAGGTAGGGGACGGCGCCGATGTGGTCCTCGTGGCCGTGCGTCAGCACGACCCCGACGATGTCGTCGAGGCGATCCTTGATGGGCTCGAAGTCGGGCAGGATCAGGTCGACGCCGGGCTGGTGCTCCTCAGGGAACAGCACGCCGCAGTCGACGATGAGGATCTTGCCGTCGATCTCGAAGATCGTCATGTTGCGGCCGACCTCACCGAGGCCGCCCAGCGGGGTCACCCGCAGAGTGGCGTCGGCGATCGGTTCCGGGTCGGCGATGGGGATGGACATGGGTGCCTCCTAGGCGGGGCGCGCTGCGCGCCCGGTGATCTGCTCCCTGTGCCCGTCGACGGGCCGCCGACGAACGACCGTCATCTGGTCGTGCCGTGCACCTTGGGGAGTGCGCCGCCTGCGGCGGCATTGCGGTCGGGGCGGAAGTCGGAGAAGTCCGCACCCGGGATGTCCTTGACGAGCGCGAGCTCGTCCTCGATGGCGGCCGCCTCCCACTCCTCCGGCCCGACGAGGGGCAGGCGGACGCGGGGGCTGTCGATGCGGCCGAGGCCGTGCAGGATGTACTTCGCCGAGACGGTGCCCGGAACGTGGGTCATCGCGGCGCGCACCAGCGGCTCGAGTCGCTTGTGCTCGGCGGTGGCCGTCGCCAGATCACCGCGGTTCACCGCGTCGACGATGGTGCGGTACGGCGCGGAGGTGATGTTGGCGGTGACGCCGATCATGCCGGTGGCGCCGATGGCGAGGTGCGGCAGCACGTTCGAGTCATCGCCGGAGAAGTACATCAGGTCGGTCTGGTTGAGCACCCGACTGACCTCGGAGAAGTCTCCCTTGGCGTCCTTGACGGCGAGGATGTTCGGGTGCTTGGCGAGCCGCAGGATGGTCTCGTACTTGATCGGCACGCCGGTGCGGCCGGGGATGTCGTACAGGATGACCGGCAGGTCGGTCGCGTCGGCGACCAGCCGGAAGTGGGTGAGGATGCCGGACTGGGTCGGCTTGTTGTAGTACGGCGTGACGATCATGATGCCGTCGGCGCCGGCCTTCTCGCTGGCCTTGTACAGCTCGATGGCGTGCGCGGTCTCGTTCGACCCGCCGCCGGTGATGATCTTGGCGCGTCCTGCGGCGACGTCCTTGCCGACCTCGACCAGGCGGAGCTTCTCCGCGTCGGTCAGGGTCGAGGTCTCGCCGGTGGTGCCGGTGACGACGATGCCGTCGGCGCCGTCGGAGATCACACGGTCCATGTGCTTCTCGACGGAGGGCCAGTCGACCTCGCCGTCGGCCGTCATCGGAGTGATGAGGGCGACGAGCACCTGTCCGAAGGGGTTGCCCGTGTGCGTCATGCTTCCCAGCGTATAGGTTCGGGATGCCGCATTGCGCGCCGGATGCGTCAGACGCGGCCTCGACGCGCGGCACCCGCGGTCAGCGAGCGCGGCAGGATGCCGGTGAGCGCGACCGCTGTCTTGTAGCGCAGGGACGGGATGGAGACTGCCTTGCCTCGCGCCGCATCGCGCAGTCCTTCGCGCACGACGTCCTCGGCATCCAGCCATCCGATGCCGGGCACACCCTCCTCCCCCATGGCGAGACCCATCCGCTCGTGGAAGGTCGTGTGCGTGAATCCGGGGCACACGGCCGTGAAGCTGACCCGGTCCCTGGCGTACTCGGCGTTCGCCCAGCGGCTGAACGCGATCAGCCATCCCTTGCAGGCCGAGTAGGTAGATCGGGAGATGAACCCGGCCACGGACGCCACGTTGATGATGCGACCGCCGCGGCCGCGCATCGTCTGCAGTGCGGCGTGCATCAGCCGCATGGGCGCCTCGACGTGCACGCGCAGGTGACGCACCTCGGCGTCGACGTCGTTGTCGGCGAACTGCAGCGGCAGTCCGAAACCGGCGTTGTTCACGAGCAGATCGACCGGATCGTCCGCGTCACGCAGACGGGCGGCCACGATGTCGACGTCGGCCTCGACCGACAGATCGGCCGCGATCACGTCGGCGGAGACGCCGTACGCACTGCGCAGCTCGGCGGCGAGCGCCTCGAGCGCGTCCACCCCACGGGCGACGAGGATCAGATCGGCACCGCGCGCCGCGAGCTGACGCGCGAACTCCGCGCCGAGTCCGGCGCTCGCACCGGTGATGAGGGCGGTGGGCATCAGCGTTCGTAACGCAGGAACCGATAGCGGATGCCGGTGCGAGAGGTCTGCCACTCCCCTTCGGAGACCAGGCGCCAGCCGGCCTTCGATGGAGCGTAGGCGTCGCCGGCGACCTCGAGATCGAGCTCGGTGACCTCCAGCCGGTCGGCGTCGGCGACGACCTGGGTGAAGATCTCGGCACCGCCGATCACCCAGACCTCGTCGAGGCCGCGCGCGGCATCCTGCACGCTCGCGGCGCGGCGCGCCCCATCGGCCGTCCAGTCCTGCTGCCGGGTGATGACGATGTTCTCGCGTCCCGGCAGCGGCCGGAACCGCTCCGGAAGGGAGTCCCAGGTCTTCCGCCCCATGATCACGGGGGCACCGAGGGTGATCTCCTTGAAATGCGCCATGTCCTCCGGCACGTGCCAGGGCATGCCGCCGGAGGCACCGATCACGCCACCGTGCGCCTCGGCCCAGATGAGCCCCACCCAGGTCATACCGCCACCGCAGCCTTGATCGAGGGGTGGTGCTGGTAGCCCTCCACGACGAGGTCGTCGTAGGTGTAGTCGAGGATCGTCTCGGGTTTCCTCGCGAAGCTCAGCGTCGGGTACGGGTACGGCGCGCGCGTGAGCTGTTCGCGCACCTGCTCGACGTGATTGTCATAGATGTGGCAGTCGCCGCCGGTCCAGACGAAGTCGCCCGGCTCGAGTCCGGTCTGCTGAGCGACCATCATCGTCAGCAGTGCGTACGAGGCGATGTTGAACGGGACGCCGAGGAACAGATCGGCGCTGCGCTGGTAGAGCTGGCAGGACAGCTTGCCGTCGGCCACGTAGAACTGGAACATCGCGTGGCACGGGGCGAGCGCCATGTCGGGGATGTCGGCCGGGTTCCAGGCCGAGACGATGAGCCGGCGGGAGTCGGGCGTCGCCCTGATCTGCTCGATCACCTGGGCGAGCTGGTCGATGTGCCCGCCGTCGGGGGTGGGCCAGGAGCGCCACTGCACGCCGTAGACGGGGCCGAGGTCACCCTCGGCGTCGGCCCACTCGTCCCAGATGGTGACACCGTTCTCCTGCAGCCAGCGCACGTTCGAGTCGCCGCGCAGGAACCACAGCAGCTCGTAGGCGATCGACTTGAAGTGCACGCGCTTGGTCGTGATGAGGGGGAAGCCCTGAGCGAGATCGAACCGGATCTGGCGGCCGAACACGCTGGTCGTGCCGGTGCCCGTGCGGTCGTCCTTGTGGGTTCCGTTCGCGAGGACGTCGCGGAGCAGATCTTCGTACGGCGTGGGAACGGTCATGACAGACACGATACCGGCGGGGCGCGGGGGCGGGCCCGTCATCGTGGGACACATCCGGCCCTCTCCCCCACGGCCCGCCGTACTCTCTGATCATGGATCCGATCGCCGCACTCGCCGTCGCAGGTGTGCTGCTCGTCGGCACCCTCGTGGCCGGATTCGTCTGGCATGCCAGGGACGGCCGCCGGCGCGCCGGCCGCAGCGAGACTGTGGATGCCGCCGATGTCGGCAGCCTGGGCCCGCTTGCCACCCTCGTCCAGTTCAGCACCGAGATGTGCGCACGCTGCCCTCAGGTGCGCCGGATGCTGGGGCAGGTGGCGGACGGGCACGAAGGCGTGCTGCACGCTGACGTCGACCTCACCCACCGCACCGACCTGGCGTCCAAGTACCGGGTGCTGCAGACACCGACCACGTTCCTGGTCGACCGCGCCGGCATCGTGCGGGCACGGTTCAACGGCGTCCCCCGACGCGCAGACGTCGAAGAGGCGCTGGGCGCGCTGCCCGCACTGCAGGAGGCACGATGAGCACCCCGACCGGCATCGACCCGCGCGGGCCGCGGTTCGCGGCATCAATCACGTCTGTACTGCTGCTGATCGCGGTGCTGCTGGGACTTGTCGGATTGTCGACGGTGCAGCTCTCCCTCTCGGCGGAGCCGGCTTCCTTCCGCTGGCTCTCGATCTGGCCCGGCGGCGGCGCCGTCAGCTTCGGGTATGTCGCCGGCCAGACGCCCTGGCTGATCTCCTTCGCCTCCCCGCTGCAGCGGATGCTGGACCCTGCGTTCGTCCTGCTGTTCGTGATCGCGCTGTTGTTCCTCTGGGGCGTGCTCTCGCCGCGGACCCAGCCGTGGAGCGTGCTGTTCCGCACGCTCGTGCGTCCGCGCCTGGCTCCGCCGACGGAACTGGAGGATCCCCGCCCGCCGCGCTTCGCGCAGGGCGTCGGTCTGTTCGTGGTCGGTCTCGGTCTCCTGCTCCATCTGCTGGGCGTGCCGTGGGCACTGCCGATCGCGGCCGCCGCCGCGTTCATCGCCGCGTTCCTGAACGCTGTGTTCGGCTTCTGCCTGGGCTGCCAGCTCTACCTGTTGCTGCGACGGGCCGGCATCCTGCGCGGCGCGACCGCCTGACCCGCCCACGGCGGGCCTGCGCTGGGTAGGCTGGCACGATCGACCCCCGACAACAGGAGGAACCATGCCCGTCACCAGTGAAGCCGCCAGCACCTGGACCGGATCCCTGATCGAGGGGTCGGGCACCGTCGCCTTCTCCTCGTCGAACCTCGGCACCTTCCCGATCGACTGGAAGGCCCGCAGCGAGGGGTCGGACACGACCACCACTCCCGAGGAGCTCATCGCCGCCGCCCATGCCTCGTGCTTCAGCATGGCGCTCTCGAACGCGCTCGCCGAGAACGGCACCCCGCCCGAGCGCGTGAACACGACGGCGTCGGTCACCTTCAAGCCCGGCACCGGCATCACCGGCAGCCACCTGAACGTGAACGCGACCGTCCCGGGACTCACTCCCGAGCAGTTCCAGCAGTTCGCCGAGGGCGCCAAAGCCGGATGCCCGGTCTCGCAGGCACTCGCCGGCATCGAGATCACCCTCGAGGCCGCGCTCGCCTGAGCCGACCGACGCCGACGTCTTCGTCCTCGACGCGGGCGTCGGCGTTTCTGTGCGCGGGCAGCACCGCCCGACGTGCTCAGCTTCGGGTCACGCGCCCGACACGCCGACGAGAACCGGCGACACACCGCCGCGCACATCGCGGTATCCGCAGTTGAGTACGCCGCACCTGCTCGGCTCCGGCGCCAGCCGTATCCGACACGGCGGATCACACACCGAAACACGCCGCGGAGAACGGCAACGCGCCACCGAGCGGTGCTTCAGCTCCGAAGCTGGGCACGCAGCCCGATGTCAGGCAGCGGCCTTCGCGATCCGGATCGCCTCGCGGATGCTGGCCCTGGCGTCCTTGCGGCGCCCCGCGGCATCCTGCACCACGCCGAGCCGGTATCGCGCGCGCCAGTCCTGCGGCGCAGCATCCGCAGCATCCGTGTATCGGGTGACGAGAGGTTCGATGTCGTCCTTCATCAGGCGCCCGCTGGGCATGAGCTGCTCAGGCGCCTCCGGCATCCCGCCCTCGCCGTCGAGCAGCCGGCCGAGCCGATCCGCCGCCAGGCCGAAGGCCAGCTCGCGGTACATCGCCCAGGCGCCGATCGGCGCGATCACGATCAGCGCGATGCCCATCGCGATCCCCGCACCCGTGCCGCTGCGCAGGAACAGCACCGCGAGCCAGACGACGATCACGATGTACAGCAGCAGCGCGGCGGACATGACGGCGACGCCGATGCGAGAGGTCATGCCTCAATCCTAGGAGCGTGCGAGTGTCCGCTCGTTCGCGCCGACAGCGCCTGAAAGCGACAGACAGCGCCACGACAGTGCGCCGACAGCGGCCCGGTGGATGCTCGTCCCATGACGAACTCCACCTCAGAATGGGCCATCGCGGCCGACGGACTCGTGAAGGTGTTCGGTGCGAACCGCGCGGTCGACGGCGTCGACCTGCGTGTGCCCGCCGGCACCGTCTACGGAGTCCTCGGCCCCAACGGCGCCGGTAAGACCACCACCATCAACATGCTCGCGACGCTGATGCGACCGGACGGCGGCAGTGCCCGCGTCTTCGGCCACGACGTCGTGCGCGAGCCCCACGTCGTCCGTCAGCTCATCGGAGTGACCGGTCAGTTCGCGTCGATCGACGAGACCCTGTCGGCGAATGAGAACCTCATGATCTTCGCGAGGCTTCTCGGGCTGACCCGCGCGGAGGCCCGCGCGAAGTCTGCGGATCTGCTCGAGCGATTCGGGCTCACCGAGGCGGCGCGCCGCCCGCTCGCCCAGTTCTCCGGCGGCATGCGCCGTCGCCTCGACCTGGCTGCGTCCCTCATCGCCCAGCCCCCGCTGATCTTCCTCGACGAGCCCACCACGGGTCTCGACCCGCGCACCCGCGGCCAGATGTGGGACACCATCCGCGAGCTCGTTCGCACGGGCTCCACGGTCATGCTGACCACGCAGTATCTCGACGAGGCCGATCAGCTGGCCGACCGCATCGCGGTGATCGACCGGGGTCGCGTCGTGGCGGAGGGCTCTCCCGACGATCTCAAGGCCTCCGTCGGAGCGTCCTCGCTGCAGCTGCGGCTCACGGCACCCGCGGATGCCGAGGACGCGCTCCGCGCGATCGAGCGGGTGCTCGGGGTGCAGGGCGTGCTCTCCCCGGAGGCTGCTCGCATCACCGCTCCCATGACCGACGCCGATCGTGTCGCTGACCTGCTCATCGTGCTCCGCGAGGCCGGCATCGGCCTCAGCGAGATGCGCGTGCAGAAGCCGACGCTCGATGAGGTCTTCCTCACCATCACCGGCCACTCCGCCGAGGACGAGAACGACGATCCTGCGGCCACGGCCGCCTCACAGAAGGAGGAGGTGCGCGCATGAGCACTCTCGCCCCCGCGGCCACCCGCATCATCCCGGCATCCGACCGGTCTCTGAAGAACCACGCGGGTCTCGGACTCGCGCTGCGCAACACCCTCACGATGGCGGGGCGCGGCCTCATCAAGATCCGGCGCACGCCGGAGCAGCTGATGGATGTCACGCTGCAGCCGATCCTGTTCACCCTGATGTTCACCTACATCTTCGGCGGCGCGATCTCGGGCGACGTGCAGTCGTACCTGCCGGTGATCATCCCCGGCATCCTCGTGCAGACCGTGATCACCACCTCGGTCGTCACCGGCGTGCAGCTCCGCGAGGACATGGACAAAGGCGTGTTCGACCGGTTCCGGTCGCTGCCGATCGCCCGCATCGCCCCGCTGTCCGGTGCGCTGCTGGCCGACACGGTCCGCTATGCGATCGCCACAGTGCTCACGTTCACCATGGGTGCGCTGATGGGCTTCCGCCCGGGCGGCGGGCTCGGATCCGTGGTCGCCGCGGGACTGCTGGTCGTCCTCTGCTCGTGGGCGGTGAGCTGGATCTTCGCGTTCTTCGGGGTGATCGCTCGCACCGCATCGAGTGTTCAGGGCATCTCGATGATCATCCTGTTCCCGCTGACGTTCCTCTCGAACGCCTTCGTCCCGGTCGACACGATGCCCGACTGGATGCAGTGGTTCGTGAACGTCAACCCCGTCTCGCATCTCGTGACGGCCGTCCGCGACCTCACCTCGACCGGTGCCTTCGGTGCTGATGCGTGGATCTCGCTGCTCGGCGCTGCCGTGATCGTCGCGATCTTCGCGCCGCTCACCGTGCGGGCGTACATGCGGAAGGCCTGATCCTTCACGCGCTCAGGGGCGTCCGCCGATGGCGGGCGCCCCTTCCGCATGCCGGGTCAGTGGCCGGCGAGCACGGCCAGGCCGCGTTCGAGCCTCTGCTCGGGCGCCAGCGCGGCGACCTCGGCGCGAGCCTGCTCCACGACATCGGTGCCGGCGATGCGCTCGGCATCCGCCAGGTGCGCGGCGAGGTCCAATGTCGGCATGTTCTGCCGGCCGCCGAGGACCTCGGACAGCGCGACCGCCTCAACACCGCGCTCGATCCGGCCCGGGCTGCGAAGCGCCCACGCCGACCAGCCCATCAGTGCGGTGCCCAGCACAGGACGATCCACCCCCTCGCGGCGCTGCCTGCAGGCGGCGATCGTCCTGGTGCGCAGCCGACGCTCCCAGACCGCCACTTCGTCGGTCGTGAGCCCCAACGAGCGCACGGCCGCCGCGAGGTAGCCAGACATCGCCATCAGGTACCACGGCGAACGCCGTGTCGCCGGTTCGGCGAACGCACGCATGGCGGCGGCGAAGTAGTCGGATGCGGAGACGAGATCGCCGTCCACCAGATCGGCTTCGGCCAGACCGTACACGCCGATGGAGGTGAGCTCCAGGCCGTCCTGGCTGAGCCCTCCCTCGTCTACGAGCCGCTGGAACAGGGGCCTGGCGTCTGCTGTTCGTCCGAGGCAGAGCAGTGCGCCGCCGCGCACCCACTCCTGCTGACTGAGCTGGTCCTGCGCGTCGTACTCCCGGAACACCTCGGCTGCGCGATCCAGCCAGACCAGCGCGTCATCGGCGTCGCCGGTCTGCGCGGCCAGCTGCGCGGCGAGGTCGGCGGCCATGCCCTCGGCCCACCGCTCGCCGATCCGCCGCGCACGCTCCCATGCGCTGCGAGCGGCGCTCATCGCCGCATCCGGTTCGCCGTCGTTCTCCGCGGCCTGCGACATCAGGATGTCGGCGGCCAGCTGCGCGCGAGGATCCGTCTCACCCGCCGTGATGTCCGCAGCGCCAGCGGTTCCACCCCGGGCCGCCGCGTCCAGTGCCTCGGCCAGCAGCCGCCACGCGGGTGCCAGGCCGTCGCCTGCCGCTTCCCTGCGCTGACGCAGCACCGCCAGACCCCGCGCGGCGCCCGAGTCACCGCTGATCATGCATCCCAGCACGCCCATCGCGAGGGCGATGACGATGAGGTCTGCGCCGATCCTGTCGCGCTCGGCCCCGGCCGCCGCGCCGATCATCCCCGGGGCGTAGCCGATGAATTCCGTGAACGAGCCACGGATGAACCAGGACTGCCCGAGCACGGCGAACAGCAGCACGGCATCGGCATCACGCTCCTCGGCGAGGAGGTGGCGCAGGACATGGACCAGATTGTCGTGCTCCCGGCTGATCGACAGGTGCTCCGACGCGGTGAGCCCGGCCGGGAACCGCCTGCTCCCCTCGCCCTGCGCAGCGGCGAACGTCGTCGCCCAGGTGATCACGGCCTCCCACGCCGCCTCCTCGCTGCCGGCGTCCTGGAGCCGCCGCTGACCGAACTCGCGCACGGTCTCGAGCATCCGGAAGCGCACCTCCGCACCCTCGGTGCTCTCGATCACGCCGAGCAGGGAGTGCGAGACCAGCATGTCGAGCACGTCGTCGGCCGGCACGCCGAGAACCGCCTCGGCAATCGAGGCGGAGAATCCGCCCGGCAGTACCGAGAGCAGGGCGAGCGCACGCTGCGCCTCCGGCGCCAGCAGGTCCCAACTCCACTCGATCACCGCCTGCAGCGTGCGATGCCGTTCCGGCGCCGACCTGTCACCGGTTGTGAGCAGCGCGAACCTGTTCTCGAGTCGCAGCTCGATCTGCTCGGGCGTCATCGTGCGCACACGTGCGGCAGCGAGCTCGATCGCCAGCGGCAGTCCGTCGAGGTGCCGGCAGAGACGCGCGACCGTCTCGAGGTCGAGTGTCGCGCCCGGACGGGCGGCACGCGCCCTCTCGATGAACAGCCGGACGGCGGGGGCCCCGGGATCGGCGTCGATCGTCAACGGTTCCAGCGGCAGCACCTGCTCGGCGGCGATCGCCAACGGCGTACGGCTCGTGGTGACGATCCTCAGCGTCTGCACGGCTGCGAGCAGCTCTGCCGCGCACTGTGCGGCGCCGTCGATGACCTGCTCGCAGTTGTCCAGCACGAGCAGTGTGCGCCGTTCGCCCAGCACCGCGATGACGCGCGCCATCAGGTCGGGGCGCGGCACCGCATCGTTCAGCCGGCGACCGGGCGTGATCTCGCTGATGCCGAGGGCTGCGGCGACGGCGATCGGGACTCCCGCGTCCTCCCGCACACCTGCGAGAGGAACGACGACCACCGCGGGCGCATCTGCGTCGAGGGCGATCGCCTGCGCCAGCCGCGTCTTGCCCAGACCCCCGGCGCCGAGGATCGTCAGCAGTCGCGTCCGCTCCAGGAGGGCCGACGCGTCGCGGAGGACCTCGTCCCTGCCGATCAGCTCATTGGGTGCGGCCTGGACTCCGATGCGCACCCGTGGCCCGACCTGATCCGAGGTCTGCAGCAGCCGCGTGTTGAGCTCCACCGCAGTCGCGGACGGCGAGGTGCCGAGCTCGTCCCTCAGCCGGGATCGCAAGTCGGCGAAGAGCGCGAGAGCCTCAGGCGTTCGGCCGGCGTGCGCCAGCGACTCCATCAGCGCAACGTGGACGCCGTCGTCGAGAGGGTGCTCCTCGGCCGCTGCGGTCAGCAGCGCGATGGCCTCGGCATCTCGACCGGCGTCCGCGTAGGCGGCGGCGAGCCCGGAGCGGATCTCGTCGAGCAGGGCGACCGCAGTGCGAACCAGCTCGCCGGCCACGGGTGCGTCGCCGAGATCGAGTCCCGGCTCGCCGCGCCACAGCGCGACCGCGGATTCGAGCAGGTCGACCCGCTGCGCATCTCGGTGCCCACGATTCGTGGCCTCCAGGGCGATTTCCCTGGCACGCTGCAGATCCGTCGCATCAGTGCGGAGCCCATAACCGCCCGGTGCACTGCGCACGAGATCCGAACCGCCGGCGGCACGAGCCCTGGAGACCAGCGTCTGCAGCGCCGCCTTCGGATTCTGCGGCTGGTCCTCGCCCCAGATGTCGTCGGCGAGGGCTGCAACCGAGCGGACCGAACCGCTGCCGGCCAGAGTGAGCGCTGCCAGCAGCGCACGCATGGCGACGCCACCCGCATCGCGACCGGCGAGCTGGACGGGGCCGAGCACGCCGACCCGGAAGGTCATGCGTTCGGGCGCAGGCCGAGGTCGATGATGTTCTCCAGACCGACGATCACGCCGCGCACGTCGCGCGCGTAGGGCAGCGCCAGACGGATGCCGGGCGCATAGGCGGCCGCGGAGTCGACGGTGTCGTGGGTGATGGTCAGCGACTCCCCCGCGCCCGACAGGATGACCTCCTGCTTGGCGATGACGCCGGGACGTCGCAGCGAGTGCACCGGCACCCCGGCGACCCTCTGGCCGCGGGCGCGCTGGTCCGCGTGGGGTGCGGAGACGGGGCCCTGACCCTCTCGGGCTTCGGCCATCAGTTCGGCGGTACGCACCGCGGTGCCGCTGGGCGAGTCGATCTTCGTGTCGCGATGCGCCTCGATGATCTCGGCCGAGGCGAAGAACGGCGCGGCCGCCGCCGCGAGAGCCGAGCCGAGTGCTGAGCCCAGCGAGAAGTTGGGGATGAAGACGACGCCGGTGTCTGCGGCATCCACCAGGGGCCGGACGAGAGCGATCCGCTCCTGCGACCATCCGGAAGTGCCGACGAGCACGTTGATGCCGCGTTCGATCGAGGCGCGGACGACCTCGACGCTGACCGAAGGGGTGGACGCATCGACGACGAGGTCGGCGCCGTCGAGTTCGGAGAGGTCGCTGGATGAGCCGAGCACCCGACTCACCTCGAAGCCGTCGAGCTCGTCGATCACCGCGCGGATGATGCCGCCGAGCTTGCCGGATCCGCCGACGAGAGCAACCTGTGTGGTCATGATTCCAGTTTAGGTATATGTCCGCGGTGGCGGCCGTGAACCTGCCGTGACCGGCGATACCGTTGCTCCATGGTGACTTTCCGCGCCGTCCCGGCCACAGACCCCGCGGCGGTCGCCGTGCTCACCGACTACTTCGCGATGCGGGCGTCCGCGTTTCCCGGCGAGTACCGCCCGGCCTTCCCGGGCCCGGATGCCTTCCGAGAGCCGGACGGCGTGTTCCTGCTCGCGCTGGACGACGGCGGCGCGGTGCTCGGATGCGGCGCTGTGCGGCGCCTCACCGACGGCGACTCCGGTCCGCGCTTCGAGATCAAACACCTGTTCGTGCAGCCCGCGGGGCGCGGCGCAGGCACCGGCCGCGCGATCCTCGAGGAGCTCGAGCGCCGAGCGGCGGGCTGGGGAGCGACCGAGTTAGTGCTCGACACCCATCACACGCTGGAGGCAGCCGGTGGCCTGTACGCGCGCAGCGGGTATGCGCAGATCGAGCCCTACAACGAGAACCCGAACGCGACGCGCTGGTACGGCAAAGCGGTCAGACCGTCGGTCCACGCCACCGTGACGTTGTTCACGACGGATGGTGGCGGGCGGAGTGCTCCGGCGGGTCTGCTCGGCGAGTATCGACCGCACGTTCGCGTGCGGGGCGGTGACGCCTACCTGGGCGTGATCTTCCTCAGCGATGCGACAACGCTGCTTCAGCCAGGCGACACAGCGAACATCGAGATGGTGCTCGCCTACGATGTGGACTACAGCGCGCTGGAGTCCGGAGCCGCGTTTGAGGTATTCGAAGGGTCACGTGTCGTCGGTGAAGGCACCGTGAACTGACATCGGTGTTCGGCGCTTCCTGTCACCTTCACGCATTGCTCACGTGTTCTAGCATCGTCCGGTGAGCAGATTCTCGGTCATCCCGGCGTCCTACGTCTTCCTGCGCAGCGACGAGGGCGTGCTCCTGCAGCTGCGCCAGAACACCGGCTACATGGACGGCATGTGGAGTGCCGGCGCGGCCGGCCACATCGAGCCCCGCGAGACCGCGACCCTTGCGGCCGCGCGGGAGGTCGCCGAGGAGCTCGGCGTCACCGTCGCCGAGCTGGACTTCATCCCGATCTGCGTGCTCCAGCGCACCGACGGCACTGACAACCCCATCGAGCAGCGCGTGGAGTGGTTCTTCACCTCTGATTCATGGACCGGGGAGCCCACGATCCAGGAGCCTGAGAAGTGCGCCGAGCTGCGCTGGTTCCCGATCGACGACCTTCCGCCGAACATGCCCCCGCACGAGCGGCACGCGCTGGACTGGCTGCGAGAGCACGCCGAGATCGGCGTCCTCGCACTCGGATTCGAGACCGATCAGACCGACGCGTAGTCGGGCAGGCCGGTGCGCAGTTCCATCGGCAGATGCCCGAGGTCGTTGTGCGTGAGCAGCGACCACGGTCGACCCTGTTTCTGAGCGATGACCGTCAACCCGCAGTGCGCCTGGTTCAGCGTCATCCAGCGCCATTCGGGGGCGCCGAGAACCTCGCGCACGAACCACGAGATCACGAAGTTGTGCGTGATCAGCACCTCGTGCACCTCTCCGTTCTTGCGCATGAGGAACTCGTTCACGGCATCCGACATCTGCGCCTTGCCTGCGTCGATCTCGGCATCCGTCACCGAGCCGAAGAACGGCTCGAACACCGCAGGCGTCTCCTCCGTCATGCCCGTGGGGACGCAGTCGAAAAGCAGCGCGGAGGGCGCGGGGTCGACCGAGGGCAGACGCGCGGCGACCGCCCGCGCGGTCTCAGCAGCACGCAGCAGCGGCGAATGCCAGACCGCATCCAGAGGCAGTCCGGACAGGCGATCCGCGATCAGCTCTGCCTGACGCTGACCTCGCGGCGAGAGGGGTCCGTCGTCGACGCCGTGCTCGGCATCCTGATGTTCACCGTGTCTGACCAGATAGATATAGTGCGTCACAACCCGCTCGCTTCATGCCCCCTCATCGGGGCACCACCAGCCTATGCCACCCCGCCGACGCCGGACTCCGTCAGCTCGCCGCTCGGGTGAGATCGGAGATCTGTGTGCGCGACAGCGTGACCCCGGCGCCCTGCATCAGTTCGTCGACCTGTTCGGGCGCGAAGGTGTTCACGATAGGCGCAGCGATCGTGCGCTGCGCGAGCAGCCAGGCGATCGACACCGCCGCGACCGGCACGCCGAGCTCCTGCGCCACCAGGTCGAGGGCCCGCAGGATCTTAATGCCGCGCCGGTTCAGATGCGAGCGCAACTGCTCGCCGCGCACCCCCGTCGCGGACTGCTTACTGCGGTGCCGGCCGGACAGGAACCCGTGCTCGAGCGCGTGGGATGGAGTGACCGCCAGGTTCTGTGCCCCGGCCACCAGGCGGAGGTCACCCTCGAAGGGCTCGCGCCGCACGAGGTTGTACGGCTCGTCGATGACATCGATCCGCGGGTAGCCGGCGGATGCCAGGATGCGGCCTTCCACCAGACGCTCGGCGGCGAACCGGAAGGCGCCCACCGCGCCGATCTTGCCGGTCTCGCGCAGCCACTCCACGGTGGCGAGGGTGTCTTCGAGGTTCGTGGTCTGGTCGAGGGTGCCATCCAGGTACAGCACATCGATGTGTTCGGTGCCGAGCCGGCCCAGCGAGGCTTCGACGGCACGGACGAGGTTGACCGAGCCGAGGCCGGGGTTGTCGGGGTGCGCACCGACGCGCGCCCCGAGAACGATGCGATCGCGCACGCCGCGCGATGACAGCCACTGCCCGACGATATGCTCGCTTCGTCCGCCGGAGTATCCGTCGGCGGTGTGCACGGCGTTGCCGCCGAACTCGAGGTACCGGTCCAGGATGGCGTGGCTGGTGTCGCGGTCGACGTTCCAGCCGAACTCGGCGGCGCCGAGCATGAGCGGGAAGGTTTTCAGTCCGGTCTCGCCCAGCTCTGTTCGGATGCTCTCACCGACGCCGGGACCTACGACGGGAATCGGAGCGGAGGGGTGCTCGTCGATCCGTTGCGGGGCGCGCTCCGCTTCGGCTGGTGTGCCGACGCTGAAAAGACGCATACTCTAAAACCCCCGCGGATCCTCTGACCCGTTCGTTTTCAGCACCCCCCGGTGCGTACTTCGAGGGTAAGCGACGTTTTCCACGGGTCCTGCTGATTTGCTGGGAACCGGCGAAAAGTTGCCGTAACGGTTTGGTCACATCAGATACGACCGAGGTCCGGCCCCGCAAGCGGGACCGGACCTCGTGAGCGGATGCCGGGGCTCAGCCCTCGACGACCTCTTCGACCTTCTCGTCGGCCGCAGCCTCCTCGAGCACGGGCTCGAGGGACAGCTTGCCGCGGTCGTCGATCTTGGTGATGCGGACCAGCAGCTTCTGGCCGACCGAGAGCACGTCGTCGACGTTCTCGACACGCTTGCCACCGGCGAGCTTGCGCACCTCAGTGACGTGCAGCAGGCCGTCCTTGCCGGGCAGCAGCGAGATGAAGGCGCCGAAGGTGGCGATCTTCACGACGGTGCCGAGGAACTGCTCGCCGACCTCCGGGTTGGTGGGGTTGGCGATCGCGTTCACCTGGGCACGAGCGGCCTCGGCCGACGGGCCATCGGTCGCGCCGATGTACACGGTGCCGTCCTCCTCGATGGAGATCTGCGCGCCGGTCTCATCCTGGATCGCGTTGATCGTCTTGCCCTTGGGGCCGATCAGCTCACCGATCTTGTCGACCGGGATCTGCACGCTGATGACACGCGGCGCCGTCGGCGCCATCTCGTCGGGAGCGTCGATCGCGGCGTTCAGGACGCCGAGGATCGTGAGGCGAGCCTCCTTGGCCTGGGTCAGGGCACCTGCCAGAACCTCGGACGGGATGCCGTCGAGCTTGGTGTCGAGCTGGATCGCCGTGACGAACTCACTGGTGCCGGCGACCTTGAAGTCCATGTCGCCGAGCGCGTCCTCCGCGCCCAGGATGTCGGTCAGCGCCGCGTAGCGGGTCTGACCGTCGACCTCGTCGGAGACCAGGCCCATGGCGATGCCGGCCACAGGTGCGCGCAGCGGCACACCGGCGTTCAGCAGCGACAGGGTCGAGGCGCAGACGGAGCCCATCGAGGTGGAGCCGTTCGAGCCGAGGGCCTCCGAGACCTGACGGATCGCGTAGGGGAACTCCTCGCGGGTGGGCAGCACCGGCACGAGGGCGCGCTCGGCCAGGAAGCCGTGCCCGATCTCGCGACGCTTCGGCGACCCGACACGGCCGGTCTCACCGGTCGAGTAGGGCGGGAAGTTGTAGTGGTGCATGTAGCGCTTGCTGGTCGTGGGCGACAGCGAATCGATCTGCTGCTCCATCTTCAGCATGTTCAGCGTGGTGACGCCCAGGATCTGGGTCTCGCCGCGCTGGAAGATCGCCGAGCCGTGCACGCGCGGGATGACCTGAACCTCCGCGTCCAGCGGACGGATGTCGGCCAGGCCGCGCCCGTCGATGCGGATGTTCTCGCTGAGGATGCGTCCGCGGACGATCTTCTTGGTGACCGACTTGTACGCGGCCGAGAACTCGAGGGTCGCGACGGCCTGCAGTTCGCCCGCCTCGACGGCGGCGACGAGCTCGGCGTGGACGCGCTCCTTGATCGCGTCGTCAGCGGTCTGACGCTCGATCTTGTCGGCGATCTGGTAGACGCCGACGAGCTCGTCGTAGGCGCGCTTCGCGACGAAGTCGTAGGTCTCCTGCGAGTAGGGCAGGAACACCGGGTAGACGCCCGGCTCCTTCGACGAGTGCGCGGCCAGCTCTGCCTGAGCCTTCACCAGCTGGGCGATGAACGGCTTCGAGGCCTCGAGGCCCTGGGCCACGATCTCCTCGTTCGGCTTGGTGGCGCCGGCCTTGATCAGGTTCCAGCTGCCCTCGGTCGCCTCGGCCTCGACCATCATGATCGCGACATCCTCGGTGCCGTCGGTCTTGGTCACGACGCGACCGGCGACGATCAGGTCGAACACGGCCTCGCTGACCTGCTCGGCAGTCGGGAACGCGACCCACTGGTCTGCGTGCTCGCCGTGACCGGGCATGAACGCGAGGCGCACGCCGGCGACGGGGCCCGAGAACGGCAGACCCGAGATCTGAGTCGACGCGGACGCCGCGTTGATCGCGAGTGCGTCGTAGAACTCACCCGGTGCGATCGAGAGCACCGTGATGACGATCTGGACCTCGTTGCGCAGACCGTCGACGAACGACGGACGCAGCGGACGGTCGATCAGGCGGCAGACGAGGATCGCCTCGGTGGAGGGACGACCCTCGCGCCGGAAGAACGAACCCGGGATCTTGCCTGCAGCGTAGGAGCGCTCCTCGACGTCGACCGTCAGCGGGAAGAAGTCGAAGCCCTCACGCGGGTGCTTGCCCGCGCTGGTGGCCGAGAGAAGCATGGTCTCGCCGTCGAGGTAGGCGGCGACTGCGCCCTGAGCCTGCTGCGCAAGGCGGCCGGTCTCGAAGCGGATGGTGCGGGTGCCGAAGCGGCCGTTGTCGAGAACGGCCTCGGTGGCGGTGATTTCAGGACCTTCCAAGAGGTCTCTCCTTCTTTGTTTAGGCTCGCGCGTCCGTGTGACGAGCGAGCATACGTACCTGTATGCAGATGCATGAATGGCACAGGCGACCGCATCAAGACTATCAGTGGCAGCTGCACTAGGCTGGCGCCATGAGTACCGAAGGCAAAGACGCCGCGTCCGAAGAGATGAAGCGCAAGTTCAAAGAGGCGCTCGACAAGAAGAATGCGCGAGGACGCTCAGGGCAGGCACACCTCGACGGCGACTCAGCCGTGCACGCCACCAATGCCCCGCAGATGAAGCGCGAGTTCCGCCGCAAGAGCGGCTGAGCAGAACACCAGCACGGGAGCACGCTCATGACAGACAAGAAGCCCCAGGGGCCCGACGACGAGAAGGAGACCCTTCGCGACGACGAGGCCTTCGAGACGGCGCAGACCGAGGCCGAGCAGCAGCTCGAGATCCGTCGGGGCCTCGGCGCAGAGGCGTTCGAGGGCGGCATCGAGGGCTGAGCCCCTCGTCGCGCGGCGGTGCTGCGGGTCAGCGGATCCGCAGCACCGCCGGCACCCTGAGCGCGACCGTCCCCACCGAGAGCACGAGCAGCACCGCCGCCCAGAAGGTCACCGGCGCGACGCCGAAGGTCTGGGCGAGCACACCCAGCAGCAGTGAGCCGATCGGGATCATCCCTATCGCGAGTTCCTGCAGGCCGAGCACACGGCCGTGCAGCCGCTTGTCCGTCACGATGAGCAGAAGCGTCGTCTGCAGCACACCGAAGGCGGCGCTGGCGAATCCCGCCACCGCGAGCACCGCGAATCCGGCCGGCGCCGAGGTGAGCAGCGCGAAGACCGCCCACAGCGCACCCCAGATCATGGTGCCGAACACGAACAGCGCCCCCTTGTTGCGGAAGTCGCCGAGGGCGGCGATCACCACGGAGCCGACCAGTCCGCCGATGCCCGAGCAGGCGAGCATGATGCCCAGCCCGTCGGCGTCGAGTCCGAAGCGCTGGTCGGCGAACACCGGCATGAAGGACTGGTAGACCGGCCACAGGAAGGTGTTGGCGACCACGGTCACCATGAGCACGCCGACGGCGAGCCTGTTGCGTCCGATCAGGCGGAAGCCGCTCACCAGCATCCGCAGCACCGGCTCCGGCTCGGCATGCGCGACGTGCGGGATGCGGCGCAGCGGAACGAGCAGCGCGAGTGAGATGGCGTACCAGGCGGTGGACACCCACAGCGCGGCGGGGGCTCCGAGCCCGGCGATCATCGCACCGCCGATCGCCGGTCCGACGACCTGCGTCATGTTCATGGCCAAAGAGTTCAGCGCATTGGCGTTGGACAGGTTCGCGGGGCCGACCAGATCGAGGGCCAGCGAGGCGCGCGCCGTCTGCGACGGCGACTGCGCCAGCCCGATGGCCAGTCCCCCGGCCAGCAGCGCCCAGTAGGACAGCATCCCGGCGGATGCGAGGAACGAGACGACGGCGATCGACACCGTCGCCCAGCCGCAGGCCAGCAGCAGCAGGCGCACCTTGTCGAATCGGTCGGTGAGCGCACCGGCGATCGGGCCGAGCAGGAGCGGGGCGAGCCGCACTGCGGTGAACAGGGCGACGAGGAACTCCGAGCCGGTCATCTCGAAGGCCATCCAGCCCAACACGAGCGTCTGGGTCCAGACCCCGCCGAAGAAGAACAGGTTCGAGGTCCACAGCAGCTGGAAGTCGCGATTGCCCCGCAGAGAAGAGACCGCCGTGGCCAAGCCGATCCGCTGCGTGGGGCGGGTATCGGCTTCGGTCACGACGGTCTCCTTCAGTCAGTCCAGACTGAATGGTATACCATTTCGGATCACTCCCCGGCGAGGCCTCCGAGCAGGTGTCCGAACGAGCGCCCCTTGCCCAGATAGGTCTCCGGATCGAATGGGTCGGCGTCCGAGGCCGGCTCGCGGCGGGCGATCGCCTCGGCCAGCTCACGCGCGCCGCGCTCGACCCTGGCGCTGAGTGGCGCCACGTCGTCGGCGTTCGCACCCCAGTCGCTGGATGCCGCGAACACACCCGTCGAGACGGGTTCGGCGTGGAGGTAGGTGAACAGCGGCCGGATGGCGTAGTCCACGGCCAGCGAGTGCCGTGCCGTGCCGGCGTTCGCGCCGATCAGCACGGGCTTGCCGGTGAGGGCGTCCGGGTCGAGCACGTCGATGAACGACTTGAACAGCCCGGAATAGCTCGTCGAGAAGATCGGTGTCACGGCGATCAGTGCATCCGCCGAGACGACGGTGTTGATCGCCGTCTCGAGCGCAGGCGGCGCGAAGCCGGTCAGCAGGTTGTTCGTGATGTCATGCGCGAGGTCGCGCAGCTCGATCACGTCCACGGTCACCGGGATGTCCTGCCCACGCAGGACCTTCACGGTCTCCGCGGCCAGCCGGTCGGCCAGCATCCGCGTCGAGGACGGGTTCGACAGGCCGGCCGAGATCACGGCGATACGACGCTCGGTCATGTCAGGCTCCCTTCGTCGCTGCGGCGCCGAACGCCGAGCCGATCGGCGCAGCTCCGCCGTCCTGGTAGGGCGATCCGGCGGTGAGGTTGTCACCGCGGTTCGCACCGGGGCGTGCCTCGCGCGCCGGGCCTTCGCCGTAGACCGCCTTGACGCGGGCAGCGTGGGTCGGGGCATCCGGCACGTTCGCCGGGCGGTCCTTCGCGAGCTCCTTCCGGAGCACCGGGACCACCTCACCGCCGAGCAGATCGATCTGCTCCAGGACGGTCTTCAGCGGCAGGCCGGCGTGGTCCATGAGGAACAGCTGGCGCTGGTAGTCACCGAACGTGTCGCGCATGCCGGCGTACCTGTCGATGACCTGCTGCGGCGAGCCGACGGTCAGCGGCGTCATCTCGGTGAAGTCCTCCATCGAAGGGCCGTGACCGTACACCGGACCGTTGTCGAAGTACGGACGGAACTCGTTCACGGCGTCCTGCGACTTCGGACGGATGAACGCCTGACCGCCCAGACCGACGATCGCCGTCTCCGGCGCGCCGTGGCCGTAGTGCTCCCAGCGCTGGCGGTACAGCTCGATGAGGCGCTGGTAGTGCTCCTTGGGCCAGAAGATGTTGTTCGCGAAGAAGCCGTCGCCGTAGTACGCGGCCTGCTCGGCGATCTCGGGCGTGCGGATGGAGCCGTGCCAGACGAACGGCTTGATGCCGTCGAGGGGTCGCGGGGTCGCGGTGAAGCCCTGCAGCGGAGTGCGGAACTTGCCTTCCCAATCCACGACGTCCTTGGTCCAGAGCTCGTTCAGCAGCGCGTAGTTCTCGATCGCGAGCGGCAGACCCTGGCGGATGTCCTGGCCGAACCACGGGTACACCGGCCCCGTGTTGCCGCGGCCCATCATCAAGTCCATCCGGCCGCGCGAGAGGTGCTGCAGCATCGCGTACTCCTCGGCGATGCGCACCGGGTCGTTCGTGGTGATCAGGGTCGTCGACGTCGAGACGATCAGACGCTCCGTCTGCGCGGCGATGTACGCCAGCAGCGTGGTCGGGCTCGACGAGAAGAACGGCGGATTGTGGTGCTCGCCGATGGCGAAGACATCCAGCCCCGCCTCCTCGGCGTGCTTGGCGATGGTCACCGCAGCCTGGATGCGCTCCGCCTCACTCGGGGTGACTCCCGTGGTCGGGTCCTGCGTGATGTCGCTCACCGACATGAGACCGAACTGCATACCGCTCTGCTCGTTCACGATTTTCTCTCCAGATCGGGATGCCGTGGCATCCGGGTTTATTCAAGTGAATGTATCTCGTACAACGCCCAGACCGCAAACATATTCCCGCAGGTAGCCTCGACAGATGAGCAGTGCCGCTGTACCCCCCGTTCGCGTTCGAAGAAGAGTCCCGTTCTGGGACAACGCCCGCTTCGCCTGCATCGTGCTGGTGGTCCTGGGACACGGCATCCAGCGACTGATCTACGACTCCGACATCTCGTACGCCTTCTACCTGACGATCTACGCGTTCCATATGCCGGCGTTCGCGATCATCTCGGGCTACTTCTCGAAGGCCTCCAGCCCCACCCGCCGCCAGATGGCGCGGGTGATCACCGACATCCTGGTGCCGTACGTGATCTTCGAGGGCCTCTGGGCGCTGACCAAATGGCTGGTCGAGGGCCAGGCGAAGCCCAACCTGACCCAGCCGTCCTGGACGCTGTGGTTCCTGCTCGCACTCGGCATCTTCCGGCTGGTGCTCCCCTACCTGGCGCTGCTGCGCTGGCCGCTGATGTGGGCATTCCTGATCTCGATCGGCGTCGGCTACATGTCCAACGTGGACAGTACGTTCTCGCTGTCCCGCACCCTCGGACTGATGTTCTTCTTCACCCTGGGTTGGTGGCTGCGCGAGCACGACATCGTGCGGCGCTTCCGGCTCATCGAGTTCCGCCCCTGGTGGCTGCGGCTCTGCGCGATCGCCGCGCTCGGCGCCTGGGCGCTGGTGTGCTGGCGATGGCTGCCGTTCTGGGATGAGGTCGACCTGCGCTTCTGGTTCTTCTACGACGACTCCTACGCAGGCCTCGCCGCAGACCAGTGGTGGGCCGGCGGCATCCGCATCGCGCTGATGGCGCTCGCCATCGTGCTGAGCGCGGCGTTCTTCGTGCTCATCCCCCGCCGCGCCACCTGGTGGACTCACTTCGGGCAGTACACGATGTACGTCTACCTGCTGCACTCCTTCGTGCTGTACCCGTTCCGCGAATCCGGAATCCTGCGCGGACTCGACCCGACCTGGATCTGGCTGCCGCTGATCACGGTCGTGGCAGTGCTGATCGCGCTCGCCCTGTCCACCCGGCCCGTGCGGCGAGTGTTCCGCCCGCTCATCGAGCCGCGGCCGCGCTGGCTGTTCGCCGATCCTGCGCTGGTCTCGGCAGAGGATCACCGCAGCGACCCCACTGGCTCGCGCCGACGGCCCGAGTGAGCACGGAAGGCGCCCATCCCCGCTCGGGGACGGGCGCCTTCCGTGACGCGAGGACAGCTCAGGCAGCAGGCTCCTCGTGATCGGTGGGGGTGTGGATGATGTCGAAGTAGACCTCGGTGTTCTCCGGATCGGGGAACACGCGGTAGGTGAACTCCTCATCGGTCAGAGTGACGATGTCGGAGTCGCGCTCGAACAGCACCTCGCCGGCGTCGTCCTTCGCGACGATGTGACGGGTCTTGCCGGCCTCCGTCACTGTCCAGTCGCCCTGCATCTTCGGGGAGTCGTCGAGGTTGTACATCGTGAACGACCCGCCGTCCTTGAAGTACGCCCAGCCGACGAAGTTCTTCACGTTCTCGTCGTCGAGCGCGACGTCCGCACCTGCGGCGTCGGTCGCGCCGGTGGTCTCCCACGCGGTCGACGCGAGAACGTCGGAGGGAGACTCCGCCGCCGCCTCTTCGGAGGCCGAGGCACCGGAGGTCGGCGCACTGTTCGGCCCGGCAGGCGCGCAGCCTGCCAGCAGGCCCAGGGCGATGAACGCCGAGGCGGTGATCATGATCGGCTTCTTGAGCTTCATCTGGATGTCCTTCGTTTCGTGGTCGCAGTGGACCGGTGTGCGAGCACCGACCCGTTGCATCCATGCTCTTTCCCGGACCCGCAGGCGGTCATCGGCCGGCAGGGTGCGAACGAGTAGCCGATCGGATGATGTCGGACTCGTCCCGCCCTGCGAACGTGGATGGGACGCTGACCATCGGAGGCACCATGACCGCTCGACCTGCACGCCACCGCGACCGCCGCCTGACCGGACGTCTCGCCGCGCTCGCTGCCGCCCTCGCGACAGCGGCGCTCGTGATGACCGGGTGCACTGCGTCACCGGCATCCGACGCCGCAACCGCCGACGACGCTCCCACCGCGGCGCTGTGGCAGGCTGTCCGCGACGGAGATACGGGGGCTGTCCGCGCAGCGATCGACGACGGCGCCGACCTCGAATCTCGCCGTGACGGCGATGCCACGCCGGTGGTCGCCGCGACGAAGGACGAGAAGACCGACATCGCGCTGATCCTGCTGGATGCCGGCGCGGATCCGAACGCGAAGGACGATATCGAGGACTCCGCATTCCTGTACGCCGGAGCCGAGGGACTGGACGAGATCCTGACCGCCACGATCGAGCACGGAGCCGACGTGAGGAGCACGAATCGCTACGGCGGAACGGCGCTGATCCCGGCCGGCGAGCACGGGCACGTCTCCACGACGCGAATCCTCATCGCCGCTGGCGTACCGCTCGACCACGTCAACGACCTGGGCTGGACCGCGCTGCTCGAGGCGATCGTGCTCGGCACCGGTTCTGCCGATCACATCGAGACCGTGCGCCTGCTGCTCGAGGCCGGTGCGGATCCGAGCATCGCGGACGGCAACGGCGCGCTGCCCCGTGAGCTCGCCGAGCAGGCGGGCTACGACGAGATCGTCGCCCTGATCGACGCGGCGTCCTGAACCGGTGTCGGGGCTACGCGAACAGCGGTGCCCCGACGTAGGACCCTGCCACGGCGCCCGGCGGGATCGCCCACAGTCCCGAGCCGACGTGCCGGACGTACTCGTTCATCAGATCTGTGGAGAGGCTGCGCTGCAGAGTGATGAACTGCGCCGGATCTCGCTGGTACGAGATGAAGAACAGCCCCGCGTCGAGCCGGCCCAGTTCGTTGTTGCCGCCGACGTAGTTGAAGCCGCGGCGAAGGATGCGGGTGCCGCCGTTCGAATCCGGGTGCGCGAGCCTGACGTGGCTGCGGCCGTCGAGCCCCGCGAGCTTCGGCTCGGTGAACTCGGTGCCGCCGGACAGCGGTGCCCCTTCGCCCTTGTCACGGCCGAAGGTGCGCTCCTGCTCGGAGAGCCTCACGCGATCCCAGGTCTCGATGATCATCGCGATCTTCCGCGCGACCAGGTACGAGCCTCCAGCCAGCCAGGCCGGCTCGTCGGACTCCGCCACCCACACGCTCTTGTCGAGAGCGTCGGAGTCGTCGGCCAGGATGTTCGCCGTGCCGTCCTTGAACCCGAACAGGTTGCGCGGGGTCTGCTGGTCGGACGTCGTGCGCGAGGTCTTGCCGTAGCCGAGCTGTGACCAGCGCAGCCGCGCCCGGCCGAAGGCGATCCGGCTCAGATTGCGCACTGCATGCACGGCGACCTGCGGATCGTCCGCGCAGACCTGGATGCACAGATCTCCGTCAGAGGATTCCGGCGCGAGGTCGTCGCCGAGGAACGCCGGCAACCGCTGGAGTGCGGCGGGACGCATGTCCCGAATGCCGTAACGGTCCTCGCCGTCCTTCTCGAACAGCGTAGGGCCGAAGCCGATCGTGACCGTGAGCCCGTTCGCATGCAGACCCTGCGCCTCGCCGGTGTCGTCCGGCGGAGACTCGGGCGAGCCGTCCACCGCGCCGGTGGCTGACACGTCAAGTCCCTGCGTGATCCGGGAGGAGGCATAGGACCAGTCCTGCAGCAGCTCGATGAGGTCGGCGCGATCGGTGCGCGGCATCATGTCGAAGGACGCGAAGTGCAGGTGCTCCTGCACTGGCGTGATGATGCCGGCCTGGTGCGCGCCGAAGAACTCATGCGGCGCCTCCTCGTTCGGGCCGCGCTGGGATGCCGCGACCGCGTACCCCGCTCCGGCGCCCGCAACGAGTGCTGCGGCACCCCCGCCGACGGCCAGGCCGAGCAGGCCACGCCTGCTCAGGCCGCGCTGCGACCGCGCGTCGGGAGCATCCGTTCCGGTTTCCGCGCTCTGCTGCTCGGTCACTTCAGCCCCACCCGCGCTCAGGAGAGCGTCGTGCCCGTGAGCTGCGAGAGCGGCTCGGCGAGGGAGTTGATCAGGTCGACGAGCTCGCGCTTCTGCACGTCGGTCAGCTTCTTGAAGTCTGTGAAGCCGTCCTTCAGCGATCCGTGCTGCGCGAGTGCGGCATCGAGGTCGGCGTAGCCGGTCTCGATCTGCTTCACCAGCGCGGCGCCATCCTTGCCCTGGGCCGCGGCGAACTCGCTCACCAGCGAGAACGCCATCTTCGACCCCTCGACATTCGCGGCGAAATCGTTCAGATCGGTGCCGGACCACCAGTCCTCCTCGCCGGTGATCTTGCCGGTGGCGACCTCGTCCAGCAGCGCGATCGCGCCGTTCGAGACGCCCGAGATGCCCTGGTCCTCGAGGTTCTTCACGAAGTCGTCGGAGTGCACGTAGTCGTACAGCTCCTGCACGTCGGCGATCAGCTGGTCGCCGTAGTCCGCCCGCTCTGCCGTCGTCGACGGCGCCCAGTCCTTCCAGGCGGAGGTCTCGTGATCGGCGTTCAGCGCGTCCTTCGCGGGGACCCAGAGGTCCTTCTCGATGCGGTGGAACCCGGTCCAGTCCAGTCCCTCCGCGACGGCGTCGACCTCGCGGTAGTCGATCCGCGGGTCGAGGTCGCCGAGCGCCTCGGCCACCGGCTCGATGCGCTCGTAGGATGCGCGGGCGGTCGGGAACAGCTGCCGCGCCTTCGCGTCGTCGCCGTTCTCGTAAGCGGTGACGAACTCGTCCACGGCCGGCACCAGCTGGCCGACCTGGTCCTTCACGAATGCGGCGTAGAGGTCGACCGCCTTCTTCTTCTGCGCGGCATCCGGCCCGTCCACGGCGACCCGGTCACCGGTGACGGTGAACGCCGCCTTGCCGACGCCGTCGCCGACCATGCCGGGCTTGCAGACCGTGAAGTACTTGCCCGGCTGAACGGTGACGGTCAGTGCGCGCGAGGCGGACGGCGCGACGTTCTCGACCTCACCGACGATCCGCAGACCGTCGTCGGCGAGCAGGTAGAACTCGGTCACCTGATCGCCGCCGTTCGTGATGTCGAAGGTCAGCGTGCCGCTCTTCGCGGTGTCCGTCGAGACGGCGCACTCCGACCCTGTGGACGAGACGGTGAAGGCCGCGGAGGGGTCGGCGTCGGCCTTGGCCACGCAGCCGCTGAGCAGGAGCGCGGCCGCGCCGGTGGCGGCGATGGCGCTGAGGACGCGGGAGGAGGAGGTCATGCTGTTCCTTCAGAGGTCGTGACGGGAAGTCCGGGTGCCGGAGCGGATGCCGCGGACGCGGGGTCCGCGCGGGAGGAGGTCTGTGCGGGGGCGGTCGCGGATGCCGCAGTCTCGGCCGTCTTCGCGGTGCGGCGGCGCGGAAGGCCGCGCAGGAAGAACGTGCCGACGATGACGATGTACAGCAGCCAAGCGATGACCTGCAGCCAGCTCATCTGGGGCATGAAGCCGAGGGTCGCCTGCAGAAGCACCGCCCAGAGACCGGTCGGTGCGATGACACCACTCAGATCGAATGCCCAGCCGAACGGGAAACCGGCCCAGCCGATCAGCACGGCGCCGGTGGCGGGATCGAGCGGTGCCATGGCGCTGAACGGACCGGGGAGAACACCGGCCTCCTGCAGGTCCTTCACCGCATAGGCGAGGACGCCCGCAGCGACGATCACGAGAAAACCACCGGTCCAGGCGAAGAATCGCCGCAGGTCGAGCTTCACCGCGCCACGCGCGAGCAACCAGCCGACGATCACCGCGACGACAAGTCCGAGCCCGGCGCCGAGGAGCACCGACGGATCGCGACCGAAGGTCTGCGACATCGACCACAGCAGCAGGGTGGTCTCGATGCCCTCACGCGCGACCGAGACGAATCCGACGGCCACCAGCGCCCACACGGTTCCGGCTTCGAGGGCACGGTCCACGCCGCCCTGAAGCGAGGCCTTCATCGTGCGGCCGGCCTTCTGCATCCAGATGATCATCCACGTGACCATGACTACGGCCAGCAGCGAGAACAGCCCACCGATCAGCTCCTGCGCCTGGGAGGTGAGAGCGTACGCGCCGAACGTGAGGATCGCACCGATCCCCAGCGCCAGCGCGACGGCCAGTCCGATGCCTGCCCACATCTTGGGCAGCACGTCGGCGCGTCCGATCCGCTTGAGGTAGGCGACGAGGATGCCGACGACCAGCGCGGCTTCAAGGCCTTCACGCAGGCCGATGAGGAGTGATGCGAACACGCGGGGCGACTCCGAGGACGGACGAAAGTAAGGAATGCCTTACCTATGAAACTCTAGCATCCGGGTAACCCCGCGCAATATTCGTGACGCCGTGTGAAACGGCGTCTACCGTCTTTCCATGGCCGAATTCTCCCTTCCTGTCCTCGACCTCTCCCGCCTCGACGCCGGGCCAGAGGCCGCCGAGCGCTTCCGTGCGGAGCTGCGCGCGGCCACCCACGACGTGGGCTTCTTCTATCTGACGGGCACCGGCATCTCCACTGAGCTCGAGGCGCGTCTGCACCGCGCGGCGCGGGACTTCTTCGCACTGCCCGAGGCCGACAAGCTCTCGATCGAGAACGTGAAGAGCCCGCACTTCCGCGGGTACACCCGCATCGGCGGCGAGCGCACGCAGGGCAGGGTCGACTGGCGCGAGCAGATCGACATCGGCCCGGAACGCGAGTCGATCGAGGGCGGCCCGGCTTTCAATCGCCTCGTCGGCCCGAATCTGTGGCCCGAGGCCCAGCCTGAGCTGCGTGAGGTGGTCGAAGAGTGGCACGCCACGCTCTCCGAGGTGTCGCGCCGGCTGCTGCGAGCCTGGGCGGAGGCTCTGGGCGCGGAGTCGTCGTACTTCGACGAGCACTTCGGCGAACCGCAGACCCTGATCAAGATCGTGCGCTACCCCGGCAAGGCCGATCCCGAGCCGCAGCAGGGTGTGGGCGCGCACAAGGACTCCGGCGTGCTGACGCTGCTCTGGGTGGAACCGGGCAAGGGCGGACTCCAGGTGCGCCGCGACGGCGCGTGGGTGGATGCCCCGCCGGTGCCCGGTGCGTTCGTCGTGAACATCGGCGAGATGCTCGAGTACGCCACCGGCGGGTACCTGAAGGCGACCGATCACCGCGTGATCTCGCCGAAGGCTCCGGACGAGCGGATCTCGATCCCGTTCTTCTTCAACCCCGCACTCGACTCGCGCCTACCGCTGATCGAGCTGCCGGCCGAGCTCGCCGCCGAGGCGCGCGGGGTCACCGAGGACCCGGCCAACCCGATCCACGCGCTCTACGGCGAGAACGCGCTGAAGTCGCGACTGCGCGCGCACCCGGATGTGGCAGCGATCCACCACGCCGATCTGGTCGGGGTCTAGACCGTCGGGAACACCGGCGGGAACAGCTCCTCCACCGTGCCGCCGCCATGGTCGCGGAGGGCGTATGCATCCCGCATCCTGTCGAACAGCCGCTGCGCGTCGCGGCGGATCGCGTCGAGGTCGATTCCGGGGATCTCACCGTCGCGCATGACGACCCGGCCGCCCACCATGGTCAGGCGCGCGTCGCGTGCGGAGCCTGCGAGGACGAGGGCCCGGATCGGATCATCGATCGGTCCGGTGCGCACATCGTCCAGACGGAACGCGGTCAGATCGGCGGCGGCGCCGACGGCGATGCGCCCGAGATCAGGCCGGTGCAGGGCGTGCGCACCGCCCACGGTCGCGGCATCGATGTAACCCGCGACATCCCCCATCGAGAGGTCGCCGTTCTGCACCTTCGCCGCCGAGACGCCCACGTCGATGCCGCGGATGAGATCGGGCGGGAACGAGTCGGTGCCCATCGCGAACACGATGCCCGCGTCCCGGTAGCGCGCGAAGGTCTGCAGCTCGGAGCCGTACCGCGCGTTCGTGAGCGGGCAGTGCACCAGGGCGACGCCGGCGTCGGCAAGAGTGGCGAGGTCGCCGCGGTCCTCGCCGTGCACGCGCGGATCGATGTCGATGACCACGCCGTGCGGCACGATCAGACGGTCGTGCAGCAGCCCGGTGCGCTCGATCAGTTCGAGCGGCGTGCAGCCATGGGTGCGCAGGATCTCGTCGCGCTCCCCCACTCCCTGCAGCGCGTGCAGCCGCACCAGGGCGCCGCGTTCGGCGGCGGCCTGCGCGGTGGCGACCATCAGCTCGGGCGTGAGCGTCTCGATGCGGCAGGGCAGGAACACGGGCGTCAGCAGCGGATCGCCCCAGGACGCGACCGCGTCGTGGAATCGGATCGCGTCGGCGAGCCCCGCCTCGCCCTCGGACGCCACGAAGCGGAATTCCCTGGCGTCGCCGGAGATCACCGGCACAGCGGAGCGGTAGGACGGGCCGAGGAATCCGCGCAGTCCGAGTCCTCGGGAGAACTCCGCCATCGCGAGCAGGTCCTCCGCGCTCTCGGCCCACTCGGAGTGCACTTCGGAGGCGATCGGCATGTACGAGGTGATGCCGTGCAGCGCGAGCTGCACGAGCGCGATCTCGCGCACCCGTTGCCGTTCCTCGGCCGTGAACACGTGACGACGCTGCGCGAACCACTCCGCGGACCAGGTCAGCCGCCTGCTGTGCGCGCCGTCCCACCAGGAGTCGAGCTGCAGGTGGTCGATGTCGGTGAGAGCGTCCAGGTCGATGAGCCCTGGCATCAGCAGGCTCTGGCCCAGGTCGATGCGCTCCGCGGCATCCGCTGGTGCACTTTCTGTCGGCCCCGCGTACACGATCATGTCGTCCTCGACGACCACGGCGCCGTCGCGCAGCTCACGGTGCGTGCTGCCGTCGTGCACCAGCACATGGTCGGCGGTGATCAGGGTGCGTCGGAGCATCGGTGGTCCTTCCATCCTGATCTGGTATACCAGAATTGTGCTGATCCGAGATGTGCGCCCGTGGGGCGAACCTGCTTCCGATGTCCTCCTCGACGGCGACCGCATCGCCGAGATCCGCGCGCACGATCCGGCGGCCCCGGCGTCACCGGGGGATGTGGACGGTCGCGGCCGCCTGCTGCTCCCCTCGTTCAGCGACGTGCACGTGCACCTGGACTCCTCACGGATCGGCCTGCCGTTCCGCGAGCACACCGGCGCCCCGGGCGTCTGGGGCATGATGATGAACGATCGGAACAACTGGCGCAGCACCGATGTCCCGCACGCCGAGATCGTGGCCGGCACCCTCGAGGCGATGATCGCCCGCGGCACCACGCGGGTGCGCTCGTACGCGCAGGTCGACGTGGACTGCAAGCTGGAGAAGTTCGACTCGGTGATGGCGGCGAAAGAGAAGTACGCCCGGCAGGCCGACGTGCAGGTGATGACCTTCCCTCAGGCCGGCATCCTCCGCGAGGAAGGCACCATCGAGTACCTCGAGGAGTCGCTCAAGCAGGGCGCCGACGTGATGGGCGGCATCGATCCGTGCCAGCTCGACCGCGACCCCGCCCGTCACCTCGACATCGTGTTCGGACTGGCCGAGAAGTACCAGGTCGAGATCGACATCCACCTGCACGAGCCCGGCGCCCTGGGCGTGTTCAGTACCGATCTCGTGATCGAGCGCGTGAAGGCGCTCGGCATGCAGGGCAAGGTGACGATGGCGCACGCATACGACCTCGGCGCGGTGAACGATGCCACCACTCAGCGCCTCATCGAGACGTTCGCCGAGCTGGACATCTCGATGGCTTCGGTCGCCCCCGCCGCCCCGAACCAACTCCCGCTGGTCCGGCTCATCGAGGCAGGCGTGCGCTTCGGCCTGGGCGAGGACGGGCAGCGCGACTACTGGAGCCCGTACGGGAACTGCGACATGCTCGACCGCACCTGGCAGCTCGCGTTCACGAACGGCTATCGCCGCGACGACCACATCGAGCTCGCCCTCGCTGTGGCCACCATGGGCGGCGCGAGCATCATGTCGCACGACGTGCCGCGCGTGACCGGTGTCGGCGATCGCCCCGGGCTCGGGGTCGGCGACCGCGCCGACCTGCTCCTCGTGGACGGCGAGACCCCATCCAGCGCCGTCATGGACCGTGGCACCGACCGCACGGTGCTGCACGACGGCCGTATCGTCGCAGACGGACTCCGTGTCGTCGCGGGCTGAGGCCACGGGCGGGCTCAGCCGAGCGATCGCCCTCGGTGCGGCCCTGCTGGTCGGCATCAATCTCCGCCCGGCGATCACATCCGTCTCCACTCTGCTCGACCACGTCTCGGCGGCATTCGCCCTCGGCGATGCCGGCACCGGCGTGCTGGCCACACTGCCGATCGTCGCATTCGGCGTCACCGCACCCCTCGGCCCCCTGCTCGCGCGGCGGATCGGCACCTCGCGTGCGCTGCTCGTCGCGATGCTCGCGCTGGCGGCCGCGCTCGCGCTGCGGGTCGTCAGCGGATGGATGCTGGTGCCGGGAACCTTCATCGCCGGCGCCGCGATCATGATGGGGGCCACGCTGATCCCGCCGTTCTTGAAGTCGCTGGGCGCGTCAGGGCTGTGGGTCGGTCTGAGCACGATGTCCTTCGGCGTGGGAGCAGCCCTCGGTGCCGGTCTCTCGGTGCCGCTCGAGGACGCCCTCGGCGGCACAGCGGCAGCGCTGGCCAGTTGGGCGGTACTCGCCCTGATCGCGGCTCTCGCCATGCTCTTCGCCGGTCGCACCGCCGGCGGTGACCCGCAGCACAGTCCCCGGATCGCGATCACACGCGACAACCGCTCGACCATGCTGATCATGACCGCCGTGTTCTCGCTGCAGTCCCTGCTCTACTTCGCCGTCACCACCTGGCTCCCGTCCATGCTCGCCGAGCGCGGCACGGATCCGGCCGCTGCGGGGTGGCTGCTGGGCTGGTTCAGCCTGATCGGTCTCGTGCCCTCACTGCTGGCGCCGGTGATCGCCCGTCGGCGGCGAGCCCTGACCTGGTTCGGACCGGGTCTGGGTCTGGCGATGGCGGCGGGCTACGCGTGGTTCGCGCTCAGCTCCGGAATGGACTCTGCAGTCGTGTCCTGGCTCGGCATCGTGCAGAACGCCGGCTTCGGCCTGGCCATGGGCCTGCTGGTCAGTCTCTCGGCCGACGCGCCGTCCGCCGGCATCCTGTCCGCGATCGCCCAGGGCGTCGGGTACGCCGTCGCCGGTGTCGGCAGCCTGCTGCTCGGCCTGCTGCATGATGCGACAGGCGACTGGACCGCCAGCATCCTGGTCATGGCAGTCCTCGGCGTGGCACTCAGCGCGTGCACGATGCTCGTGATCCGCAGACAACCGATCTCGCTGATCGCCGGCTGATCCGGCGCGGACACGATGAAGGCCTCCCCACACCGTGGGGAGGCCTTCTCAAGAATGTTCTGCGCGATTGAACGCTCGGAACGCGGTGCCCTTGCTTATCGGCGAAGTCCGAGACGCTCGATCAGCGAGCGGTAGCGCTCGATGTCGACGTCCTGGAGGTAGCCGAGCAGACGGCGGCGCTGACCGACGAGCAGGAACAGGCCACGACGCGAGTGGTGGTCGTGCTTGTGCTCCTTGAGGTGCTCGGTGAGGTCCTTGATGCGCTGCGTCAGCATCGCGACCTGCACCTCGGGGGATCCGGTGTCACCGGGGTGCGTCGCGTACTCTTCGATGATCGCCTTCTTGACGTCTGCTTCCAGTGCCATAGATTCGATCCCCTCTCACTCATTGCGCGGTGCCCGGCGCCTGATGCGCGAGCTCTCTTTATCCGCGGCCGATCTAACGGCAACCTGAAGAGTCTACCAGTGATCCGGGGCGCCGACCGACCGCCGGTGCGGACCCCTCGGATACGCTCGGATGATGCAGTACGGAACGCACGCGTGAGCCATTTCATCGACCTCTCCCCTCTCAAGGCTTCTCCGGCGTTCGCGCGGATGTGGATCGGCTCGACGCTGGCCGGCATCGGTGGCCAGCTCACGATGGTCACCGTCATGCTGCACGTGTTCGCCATCACGCAGAGCACCTTCGCCGTGTCGATGATCGCCGTCGCCGGACTCGTCCCGATGATCCTCGCCGGGCTGTACGGCGGCATGCTCGCCGACGCCTTCGACCGCCGCCTCGTCGCCCTGATCGCGGCGACCGTGACCTTCGCCGCCACTGCACTGCTGGCCGTGCTCACCTGGACGCACAGCGAGACGATCTGGTGGCTGTACGCGCTGAGCATGATCATCGCCGCGGCGAACTCGGTCGGCATGGCCACCCGCACCGCGATCGTGCCACGTCTCATCTCCCGCGAGAAGCTGGCCGCAGCGTCCGCGCTGAACGGCGTCGCGTTCGGGCTGACCGTGATGGCGGGCCCCGCACTGGCGGGTCTGCTGGTCGCCCTGACCGGCTACGGATGGACGTACACGATCGACGTCGTGCTGATGCTGGCGATGTTCCTCGGACTGTGGACCCTGCCCGCACTCGTGCCGGAGGGGGAGATCGTGCGGCCGGGCCTCGCCTCACTGGTCGACGGCTGGCGGTTCCTGCGCCGCGCCGGCAACATCCGGATGCAGTTCATCTGTGACATCCTCGCGATGACGTTCGGCCAGCCGCTGGTGCTGTTCCCGGCGCTGGGCACCGTGATCCTCGGCGGTGGCGCGTTCACGACCGGCATCCTCACCGCGGCGGTCGCCGTGGGCACGTTCGCGTCCAGTCTGCTCTCCGGGCGAGTGGTGCAGTACCGCTGGCACGGCCGCGGCATCGAACGGGCGGTGCAGGCCTACGGCCTCGCGATCCTGCTGTTCGGCGCGGTGCTGCTGATCGGATCGTTCACCTCGTCCGCCGACGCGAGGACGGCGGACGTCGGGCTGATCATCGCCGCCTGCCTTGCGCTCGCCCTGTCGGGCGCGTGCGACAACGTCAGCTCGATCTACCGCAACACGATGATGCAGGCGGCCGTGCCCGACACCATGCGCGGACGACTGCAGGGCGTGTTCATCATCGTGGTGGCCGGCGGGCCGCGCATGGGCGCGCTGTACGCCGGCACGCTCGCGACACTCACGGCGCTGTGGTTCCCGCCGCTGCTCGGCGGCTTCCTGGTGATCGGACTGGTCGCGCTGCTCGCGAGGCGCAACCCGCGCTTCGCCGCCTACGACGCGGCCGATCCGGTGCCCTGAGTGCGATCGCGCGACGGAATCCTGCCGATCATCGGCGGATATCGGACGTCGCATCCGGAACCGCGCCGGCGCACGCCGTGGCGTGAATAGAGTTCGGGAGTGACTTCGACCGCCACTCCCCCGCCATCCGTCATCGCGCGCCCTCGGTCCGCGTCGATCGTGGTCCAATTCCTCCTGACGGGGATCGTGTGGGGATCCAGTTTCCTGTTCATGAAGGTTGCGCTGGGCGGAATCTCCCCGGCTCAGGTGGCGTGGTCCCGGCTGATGCTCGGCGCGCTCGCCCTCGGCCTGTTCGTCGTGCTGCGCCGCGACCGCCTGCCGCGCGCCGGCAGCACCTGGATGCACCTGACCGTCGTCGCCGTGACGTTCTGCGTCGTGCCGTTCCTCATCTTCTCGTGGGCTCAGCAGCATGTGAGCTCCGGGCTCTCCAGCATCTACAACGCGACGACGCCGATCATGACGGCGATCATGGCCTGGGCCGTGATGCGGGTGGAGAAGCTGAAGCCGGGACAGATCGTCGGCATCCTGGTCGGGATCCTGGGCGTGATGGTCATCATCGCCCCGTGGGGCGGACTGGACGGGAGCCAGAGCATCGGTGCGCAGCTCGCGATCCTCGGCGCCACCGCCTGCTACGGTTTCAGCTTCGCGTACATGCGGCGCTTCCTCTCTGACACCGGGGTGAGCGCGCTGGTGTTCACCTTCCTGAACATCGGCCTCGCCGCCGCGATCATGCTCCTGCTCACGCCGGTGCTGGTGCTGACACCGGTCAGTCTCGACGCCGGGGTCGTCGTGGCCGTGGTGCTCCTGGGCTTCCTGGGCACCGGCCTCGCCTACGTCTGGAACCAGAACGTGCTGCGGGCCTGGGGACCGACCAGGGCGTCGACGGTCACCTACATCACCCCGGTGGTCGGGGTCACGCTCGGAGTCCTCGTGCTGCACGAGCAGGTGACCTGGAACGAGCCGGTCGGGGTGCTCGTCGTGTTCGCCGGCATCCTGCTCGCACAGGACAGGCTCCGGCTGGGCCGTCGCGTCGCCTGAACATGCGAGAGGGGTGCGGATGCCGCAGCATCCGCACCCCTCTCGGGATGTGGCGATCAGGCCTGCAGAGCGCCCTGCAGGTCGAGGTTGATCGTGACGTCCTTGCCGACCAGGACGCCGCCGGTCTCGAGGGCCGCGTTCCAGGTCAGCCCGAAGTCCTCACGGTTGATGACGGTGGTGGCGGACGCGCCGGCCTTGTAGTTGCCGTAGGGGTCGGTGCCGAAGCCGCCGAAGTCGAGCGCGAAACTGACCGGCTTGGTGGTGCCGCGGATGGTCAGGTCGCCGTCCACGAACAGATCGCCGTCCTCGACGCGGGCGCCGGTCGACACGAACTCCATGGTGGGGTGGTTCTCGGTGTCGAAGAAGTCGGCGGAGCGCAGGTGCGCGTCGCGGCCCTCGTCGTTGGTGTCGATCGAGGTCACGTCGACGCTGGCCTCGACCTTGGTCTCGAGCGGGTTCTCCGGAGCGTACAGGGTCGCGCTCTTCACGCCGAAGCTGCCGCGCACCTTCGAGATCATCATGTGGCGGACGCTGAAGGTGACCTCGCTGTGCTGCGGGTCGAGGGTCCAGGTGCCGGCGCGGTAACCGGGGACGTCGATGGTGCTCATTGTGCTCCTTGGGGGAAGTCGTTGCCGCCGAATGGCGACACGGGTTACAACTTACATGCGTTTGGATATATTCCGAGGAATCGGATTTTCTTTTCCCAGGCAGAACAGGCCCCCACCCGGATGCCGGGTGGGGGCCTGCTGCGCGGAGATGTCAGCCGACGGCGACGAGGTCGATGATGAAGATCAGGGTCTTGCCGGACAGGAAGTGGCCCGCACCGGCCGGGCCATAGGCCAGGTGCGGCGGAATGACCAGCTCGCGGCGACCGCCGACCTTCATGCCGGGGATGCCCTCCTGCCAGCCCTGGATCAGGCCGCGCAGCGGGAACTGGATGGTCTCACCGCGACCCCAGGACGAGTCGAATTCTTCGCCGGTGTCGTAGTCGACGCCCGCGTAGTGCACGGTGACGGTGTCGCCGGGCTTCGCCTCGGTGCCGTCGCCGGCGATGATGTCGCGGATGACGAGCTCCGCGGGAGCCTCGCCGGTGGGGGCGTCGAACTCGGGCTTTGTGCGATCAGTCATGCCTCCATGTAACCGGACGCCCCGCGCACGGTCAACGCGAGGATGCGCGCCGAGAGCGAACAGCCGACCCTTGACACTTCGGATCGGGTGATGCACCCTGGGAACAGATCAACTCAGCGCCCGGATTCGCTTGCAGGCATCGCCGCAGCACCGGGCGCTGAGTCTTGCTGCGACCTGTCTGCTCAGTACGCCAGCAGCGCGGCCCTGGTCACCCGGGTGCGCACCAGCAGCGCGTGCTCGTCCGCGGCGGCGTACCTGTCGTGTCCGTGGATCGCCCGCTGCCGCACGGCGGCCAACTCCGTGGCATCCCGGATGAACGACTTCATCAGCGGTCGCCGGTCGCCGCGCAGCGTCGACGCCCACCTCATCGCCGTGCGCCGCCCCGTCGGGGTCGCCAGCATGGTGACCTCCTCGGGTGTGAACCACCCGGCCTTCGCGTAGTCGCCGAGCCGCTCCCTGGTCAGTCGCGCCTCTTCGCGCTTGAGCGCGATGATGCCCAGGATGAAGCCGATGAACAGCGGCACCTGCATGGTGAGATACAGCGGGAAGAAGTCGCCGAACAGCGAGGAGCCGTTCCACAGGGCGTGCAGCGCCATCGCGCCGAGCAGCCCGACGCAGCCGGCGCCGAAGACGCTGCCCATGCTCGCCCCTCGTCGCGCCGCGAGACCGATCGCGAAGCCTGTGACGGAGGTGAACATCGCGTGCGCGAAGGGCGACATCAGCCCCCGCACCACGAACGTCGCCGTGAGGGCCTCGCCGCCGCCCTCGTGCAGGCTGATCGCGAAGTACTGGATGTTCTCGGTGAAGGCGAACCCGGCTCCGACCAGAGCGCCGTAGACGACGCCGTCGACCGGTCCGTCGAACGCGCGCCGCGCCATCACGAAGATGAGGAAGACGCCGAGACCCTTGGCGATCTCCTCGACGATGGGCGCCTGTGCGACCGCCGTCAGCGCGTCGGGTCTGGCGCCGAACATCTCACCGAGGCCGCGGTCGACCAGCAGGGCGATGCCGACCGCGGCGATCCCGCCCCATGCCAGCGCGAAGATCACCAGGCTGCGCGGCTCGGGCTCCCACCGGTCGATGAACCAGACCCCGAGCAGCACGATCGCCAGTGGGACGAGAGCGAGGAATAGACCGAGGAGGGAAGCCCCGGCACCGAGGGCGTTCACGAAGTAGCCGATGAGCTGCAGCAGCGCGAAGCCCAGCACGCCGAAAATCCAGATCGCCACTGTGCGGCCGGTTCGCACCGGCGCGGGAAGTGCGGGCAGCGCGGGTGCGGGCGCCGGCGCGACCGGGGCTGCGGGTGCCGCATACCTCGGGGCCCTCGCCAGCGGCGACGCGTACACGGGGCGCGGCGGCTGATACTGCTGCGGTCCGCCGCCCTGCGCGGGCGGCGGACCGTAAGCGGGTGGCTGTCCTCCGGAGCTCATGCAGGACAGCCTATTGGCGACAGCGGGTCAGTCGTCCTCGGCGGCGACGATCGGGATCGCCGCGGTCACAGTCTCGAGCCCCGACAGGCGCGCCGGCGAGAGCTGCTTGGTGACCTCTTCACGAGTCATCAGATCGGCCTCGACGACGAGGTCGGCGATGTTGCGGCCGGTCAGCAGCGCCGTCTTCGCCAGCGCAGCGGAGGCCGCGTACCCGATGAACGGGGTGAGGGCGGTGACCACGCCGACCGAGGCGCCGACCATGGCGCCCAGGCGATCGGTGTTCGCGGTGATGCCGTCGACGCAGTTCACGCGCAGCGTCCACATCGCCTGGCGCATCCAGGTGATGGACTGGAAGATCGAGTGCGCGATGACCGGCTCGAACGCGTTCAACTGCAGCTGACCCGCCTCTGCCGCCATCGTGACGGTCATGTCGGCGCCGGCGACGGCGAACGCCACCTGGTTGACGACCTCGGGGATGACGGGGTTCACCTTGCCGGGCATGATGCTGGAGCCCGCCTGCATCGCGGGCAGGTTGATCTCACCCAGACCCGCCTGCGGGCCGGACGAGAGCAGACGCAGGTCGTTGCAGATCTTGGAGAGCTTCATCGCGTTGCGCTTGAGCGACGACGAGAACGACATGAACGAGCCGGTGTCACTGGTCGCCTCGACCAGGTCGCTGGCGGTCTGCAGGTCGAGACCGGTGATCCTGCGCAGGTGCTTCAGAACAGCCGGCGCGTACGCGGGGTGCGTGGTGATGCCGGTTCCGATGGCCGTGGCGCCCATGTTGATCTCGAACAGCAGCGAGGCGTTCTCGGTGAGGCGGGCGTGGTCGAAGCCGAGGGTCGAGGCGAAGCCGTGGAACTCCTGGCCCAGGGTCATCGGCACGGCATCCTGCAGCTGAGTGCGACCGACCTTGAGGATGTCGTGGAACTCGCGCGACTTCTTCAGGAACGAGCCGCGCAGCAGGTCGAGCTCTTCCAGGAGCGAGCGCAGTGTCAGCGACAGTCCGATCTTGACGGCCGTCGGGTAGACGTCGTTGGTCGACTGGCTGCGGTTGGTGTGGTCGATCGGCGACAGGAAGTCGTAGTCGCCCTTCTCGCGCCCCGCCATCACGAGCGCGATGTTGGTGATGACCTCGTTCGCGTTCATGTTCGTCGAGGTTCCGGCGCCGCCCTGGATGACGCCGACCACGAACTGGTCGTGGAACTCGCCGTCGATCACGCGCTGCGCGGCGGCGTCGATGAGGTCTGCCCGCTCGGCGTCGAGCACGCCGATCTCCTTGTTCGCCCGCGCACTGGCCTGCTTGACCATCGCGAGGCCGACGACCAGATCGGGGTAGACCGAGATCGGGCGCTTCGTGATCGGGAAGTTCTCCTCGGCGCGGAGGGTGTGCACGCCGTAATAGGCGTCCGCGGGGATCTCCATGCTTCCGATCGAATCGGTCTCGGTACGAGTACGGGCAGGCGCGTCAGCGGCCATGTCACATCCTTGTGGGTGTTCGGCGGGTACTGGAAAGCGGGGGATGCACCCAGTCTACGCCGAGGGCTTGCGCGAGAACGCCTCCAGGCGCTGCTCGGGCGTGAGCGCCGCCATCTCGCGCACCCACTCCTCGGAGAAGAAGTCGCCGGTGGGCGCGTCGACGACGGGCACCACTGTGTGCGTGATCGTGTCGGGGTACACGTGCACCAGATGGAACGACTGTCCGGCGTCCATCCCGTTCACGTCCACCGCCGGCAGCGCGACGTTCATCGAGTAGCAGGTGGACGAGGCGACGTTCACCGGTACCCCGGCGAAGGTTCCGGCCGAGGAGTAGTGCAGATGGCCGGCCAGGATGCCGCGGACGTCGGTGCCGCGGATCACGTCGGCGAACTCGTCCTGATGGCGCAGCTCGAGGATGTCGAACAGCGGCAGGTGCGAGGGCAGCGGCGGGTGGTGCAGCGCGAGCAGGGTGCCGCGCGGGGCAGGAGTGCGCAGCTGCTCGGCGAGCCAGTCCAGCTGACCGGAATCCAGGTCGCCGTGATGCCAGCCAGGCACGCTCGAGTCCAGGGCGATCAGACGCAGGCCGTCGAGATCCCAGACCCCGGTGACGGGCTCCTCGGTCGGGGCCGCGTCCAGCAGCTCGGCCCGCAGCGCCGGACGCTCGTCGTGATTGCCCGCGACCCACACGATCGGGCACCGGAGCTCGGATGCCACCGGTTCGAGCGCCGCCCGCAGCCTGCGGTACGCATCCGGCTCGCCGAAGTCCGTCAGGTCACCGGTGACGACGATGGCCGAGGGCGCCGGATGCACCTGGCGCACGGCCTGCAGAGTGCGGGCCAGGTTCGCGTCGGAGTCGGCACCGCCCGCATGCCGCGCTCCCCCGGCGAGCAGGTGCGGGTCGCTGAGATGGATGATCGTGTGCGACGCCGCCTCATGACGACCGAACGCGGGAAGGGCGGGCATGCCCCTCATGATAAGCCGCAGTCAGTGCCCGATGACGATCAGCGTGATGCCGCCCAGCACGGCGAGGCCGCACAGGATGAAGCATCCGATCGCAGCCAGGAAGGCGAGCGTCTTCTGCGCGTCGGTGAGCGGGCTCTTCTTCGCCGCCTTGGCCGCCTGCTTCTCGGCGCGGCGGATCTCCTTGTCGGTGAGCACGGTGATCGCGTCGGTGAACTCCGCAGGGGACACCACCGGGATGCGTCCGGCGCGGACCAGCATCCGCAGTCCGAGGGAGTAGAAGACAACGATCGCGACCGCGCCGACCAGTGCGGCGAAGAAGACGTAGCCGAAGTCGATCCAGTTGATCTCGACGCTCATCGGGCGTCCTCCTGCTCATCGATGTCGAGGTCCCACTCGGCCAGCTGCGCGCGGGCCCGGCGGCTGCCGCTGAGCTCTTCCCATTCCTTGGCCGCCTGATCGGCCTCGGCGTACTTCTGCGCGGCGCGCTCTGCGGCCTTGCGGGCGGCCTTGACCTCGCCGGGCGTCCCGCCCGCCTTCTTCAGCTTCTTCGCCTTGCGAGCGGCACGCTCGGCCTCATCTGCCTTGCGCTCGGCGCGCTCCAGCGCGCGCATCAGCTCGATGCGGCTGGTGCGGCGGGTCGGACCGGGGACGTCGGGCTGGTCGACGGCGTGGCCGGACTCCGCGACGTCGCTCATCGCGTTGGACGCGGTCACGGCGTTCTTGCGGGAGCGCAGGAAGATGCCGACGATGATGATGACCGCGGCGATCGCGTCGATCGCGACGCCCCAGCCGCCGAACTGTACGACGAGCACCGCGGCGATGGCGCCCACGGCGCCGGCGGCCGGGAGCGTCAGCAGCCAGCCCAGCGCGATGCGTCCGGCGGTGCGCCAGCGCACCGTGGAGCCACGGCGTCCGAGCCCCGAGCCGATCACCGAACCGGATGCGACCTGCGTCGTGGAGAGAGCGAAGCCGAAGTAGCTCGAGGCCAGGATGGTCGCCGCGGTCGAGCTCTCGGCGGAGAAGCCCTGCGCGGGCTTGACGTCGGTGAGGCCCTTGCCGAGCGTGCGGATGATGCGCCAGCCGCCCAGATAGGTGCCGAGCGCGATCGTGAACGCACAGGCCACGATCACCCAGAACTCCGGGTTGTGATAGTCGGCGCTGTTCCGGTCGCCTGTCTGCCAGCCGACCGAGATCAGGGCGAGGGTGATCACGCCCATCGTCTTCTGGGCGTCGTTCGTTCCGTGCGAGAGCGCCACCATCGACGAGGTGAAGATCTGTCCCCAGCGGAAGCCGGAGCGGCCGTCGGGCCGTCCGTCGTATCGCCGGGTGATGCCGTAGGCGACCTTTGTCGCCGTGTAAGCGATCACACCGGCCGTGACGGGGGCGATGAGCGCGGGCAGCACGACCTTGGAGAGCACCATGCTGAAGTTGACGCCGGCCAGGCCGTAGCCCACCAGGGTCGCGCCGATCAGGCCGCCGAACAGGGCGTGCGAAGAGCTGGACGGCAGGCCGAGCAGCCAGGTCAGCATGTTCCAGGTGATCGCGCCGATGAGGCCGGCGAAGATCAGCGAGGGCAGCAGGTCATGCGGGATGTCGGCCTCGTTCACGATGCCGCCGGATACCGTCTTCGCGACCTCGGTGGACAGGAACGCGCCGACCAGATTGAGGCCCGCCGCCAGCAGCACGGCCACCTTGGGCTTGAGAGCACCGGTGGCGATGGGCGTCGCCATCGCGTTCGCGGTGTCGTGGAAGCCGTTCGTGAAGTCGAAGAACAGTGCCAGCGCGATGACCAGCACGACGATGAGGGCTGCGGTTTCCACCGGTCGCTTTCGTTGAAGATGCAGAGACAGTGCCGACGGGGTCGGCGTGACGAACGAAGAGTTCACCGTGGGTTCACGTTCCGTTGATCGGCCCTTGTGAATCCTCCCACCCCGCTCCCCCTCGGTCAACTTGCGCCCGGTAGCGTGGGAGGGTGACCGAGCAGACCACGAGCGCGCCCGCAGCGGCGCGCCGCCCCGCGCCCCGCACCCACCACGGAGACACCTTCGACGACCCCTACGAATGGCTCCGTGCCAAGGAGGATCCCGAGGTCGTGGCCCACCTCGAAGCCGAGAACGCCTACACCGAGCAGCGCACCTCGCACCTCGACGCGCTCCGCGAGCGCCTGTTCCAGGAGGTCAAGGGCCGGGTGCAGGAGACCGATCTCTCTGTGCCGACCCGTCAGGGCGACTGGTGGTACTACGGCCGCACCGAGGAGGGGGCGCAGTACGGCATCCAGTGCCGCACCGCGGCATCCGCCGACGATTGGACCCCGCCGAAGCTGGTGCCGGGTGAGCCGGTGCCCGGCGAGCAGGTGCTGCTCGACGGCAACGTCGAGGCCGAGGGGCACGAGTTCTTCTCGCTCGGTGCGTTCGATGTGTCCGACGACGGCACCCGGATGCTGTGGTCGGTGGACGTCGAGGGCGATGAGCTCTACACGGTGCACGTCCGCGACCTGGCGACCGGCGCGGACTTCGACGATGTGATCGAGAACACCGGTCAGGCCTTCTTCACCCCCGACGGCACCGCAATCCTCTACACGACGCGCGATGAGGCGTGGCGGCCCGACACTCTCTGGCTGCACCGACTCGGCACCCCGGTGGCCGACGACGTGAGGCTGTTCCACGAGCCCGATGAGCGGTTCTGGCTCGGTGCGGGCATCACCCGCTCCAAGAAGTACCTGGTGGTCGAGATGGGCTCGAAGATCACCAGCGAGGCGCACCTGTTCGACTTCGCCGACCTGACCGCCGGCGGCAGGGTGGTCTGGCCTCGCCGCGACGGCGTGGAGTACGAGATCGATCACGCCGTGATCGACGGCGAGGACGTGCTGTACGTGCTGCACAACGAAGACGCCCTCGACTTCGAGCTGGTCGCCGTGCCGGCATCCGACCCGCAGGCTGAGCGCCGCGTCGTGCTGCCGCACACGCCCGGACGCCGCATCCTCGAGGTGGACTGCTTCCGGGACTTCGCCACCGTCGAATACCGCCGCGAGGGGCTCGGGCAGATCGCGCTGCTCTCCTACGCCGACGACCGGCTCGACGAGCTGGAGTTCGACGAACCGCTGTACTCGGCGTGGTTCTCCGGCAACCCGGAGTGGCATGCCCCGCTGCTGCGGATGGGCTACGTCTCGTTCATCACGCCCTCGACGGTGATGGATCTCGACGTCACGACCGGCGAGCGCCTGGTGCGGAAGCAGCAGGCGGTGCTCGGCGGCTACGACCCGGCGGACTACGACCAGCGACGGCTGTGGGCGACCGCGGAGGACGGCGCGCAGGTGCCGATCTCGCTGGTCTGGCGGCGCTCGTTCGGCGAGCCCGGCTCCGAGCCCCGCCCAGTTCACCTGTACGGCTACGGCTCCTATGAGTCGAGCATGGACCCCGGTTTCTCCCCCATGCGCCTGTCGATGCTCGACCGCGGCGTGGTGTTCGCGATCGCCCACGTCCGCGGCGGCGGCGAGATGGGCCGGCACTGGTATGACGACGGCAAGATGCTGCGCAAGCGCAACACGTTCACCGACTTCGTCGCCTGTGCGCGGCACCTGGTGGATGCCGGAGTCACCACGCCCGAGCAGATGATCGCCGAGGGCGGCAGCGCCGGAGGCCTGCTGATGGGTGCCGTCGCCAACCTCGCGCCCGAGCTGTTCACCGGCATCCTCGCCGAGGTGCCCTTCGTCGACGCGCTGACGTCGATCCTCGATCCGTCCCTGCCGCTGACGGTCGTGGAGTGGGACGAGTGGGGCGACCCCCTGCACGACCCCGAGGTGTACGCCTACATGAAGTCGTACACGCCGTACGAGAACATCAGGACGGATGCCGCATACCCGCCGATCCTCGCGATCACGTCGATCAACGACACCAGGGTGCTGTACGTGGAGCCCGCGAAGTGGGTCGCGGCGCTCCGGTTCTCCGGCGCCGAGGACGTGCTGCTGAAGTGCGAGATGGCCGCCGGGCACGGCGGTGTCAGCGGGCGCTACAACGCCTGGCGCGAGCGCGCGTTCGCGCTGGCCTGGATGCTGGACCGCTTCGGCCTGGCGGACTGACGAGTCAGGGCCGGCGCGCGGCGCCGGCCCTGCTGCTCAGCCGAAGAGCGCCGCGGCCTCGTCATAGCGGCTGCGCGGCACGGTGTTCAGCTCGCCGAGGGCGTCCTCGAACGGGACGCGCACGATGTCGGTGCCCTGCATGGCCACCATCTGCCCCCAGGCGCCGTCGACGATCGCGTCGGCGGCGTGCAGGCCGAGCCGGGTTGCGAGCACGCGGTCGAACCCGGAGGGTGAGCCGCCGCGCTGGATGTGACCGAGGATGGTCGCCCGCGTCTCGATGCCGGTGATGCGCTCGATCTCGGGCGCGAGCCGGTCGCCGATGCCGCCGAGGCGGGGGCGGTTGAACGCGTCGAGCCCCTTGTCGCTGTAGGCCTCGTCCATGCCCTCGAGCTTGAACCCCTCGGACACGACGACGAGCGGTGCGCGACCGCGATCGTGGGCGCTGGTCACCAGAGCGGCGATCTCGTCGAGGGTCTGCGGGACCTCGGGGATGAGGATGGCGTGCGCACCGGCGGCCATGCCGGCGTGCAGGGCGATCCAGCCCACGTGCCGGCCCATGACCTCGGCGACCATGCAGCGCTGGTGCGAGTCACCGGTGGTGCGCAGCCGGTCCATCGCCTCGGTGGCGATGTTGACGGCGGTGTCGAAGCCGAAGGAGTAGTCGGTGGCGCGCAGGTCGTTGTCGATGGTCTTCGGCACGCCGATCACGTTGATGCCGTCCTTGGCGAGGCGGTCGGCCGCCGCCAGGGTGCCCTCGCCGCCGATCGCGATGATGCCGTCGATGCGGTGCCCGTACAGAGTCTTCGCGATGTTCTCGGCGCCGCCGCGCTCGCCCTCGTAGGGGTTGGTGCGGCTGGTGCCGAGGATGGTGCCGCCGACCTTCGACAGGCCCTTGACCTCGTGCCGGGTGAGCGGGAAGAAGTCGCCGTCGACCACGCCGCGCCAGCCGTCGCGGATGCCGACGAACTCGAGATCGTAGGCGGTGGTGCCCTTGAGCACGATGCCGCGGATGACTGCGTTCAGTCCGGGGCAGTCGCCACCGCTGGTCAGAATGCCGATCTTCATGCTGCTGCCTTCATGCTTCGGGGGAAAGGGTAAAGGCGACGCTGCCTGCTTCCGACCCTAGTGGGCGGCGGCATCCGATGCCATTCGAAGTGACCGAAAACCGGGAATCTTGCGGGGCGCATCGGGCCGAAACGACGATCTTGCGAGATCCTGTCGATATCCAACGCCAGAGGGCGTCAAGAACATTTGTTCTTAACGCCCTCTGAACGGCTTGTGACGTCAGGCGCCCTGCAGCGCCTCGCGCAGCAGGTGCATGAGCGCGCCGAGCTGCACGGACTCCGTGCTTCCCGGTTCGATGTTCTCGCCGTCCAGCGCACGGCCGGCCAGGCCCTGCTTCTGGTCGATGAGCTCGGCGATCTTGGTATCGATCGTGTGCGCGGCGATGATGCGCCACGCGGTGACCGGCTCGTCCTGACCGATGCGGTGCACTCGGTCGATCGCCTGGGTCTGCTCGGCCGCGGTCCAGCTGAGCTCCGCGAGCACGACGTTCGAGGCCGCCTGCAGGTTCACGCCCACGCCGGCGGCGGTGAGCGAGCACACCGCGATGCCGACGGCCGGGTCGGTGTTGAACGCGTCGATCGCAGCCTGGCGGGCCGGGGTGGTCTGGTCACCGCGGATGGAGACCGCCTTGATGCCGGATGCCGCGAAGTGCGCCTCGGCCTGGTCCATGACGTCGATGTGCTTGGCGAAGAACACGACCTTCTCGACCGAGCGCTGCAGCTGAGCGGCGTAGTCGGCGGCGAGCTGCGCCTTGGCCTGACCGATGCGGCGCACCATCGTGAAGACGTTGTCTCCGCCGGTGCCTGCGGCCTTGGACTCCTCGAGCTCGTTGTGCGCGACCAGACGGACGATGTCGTCGTCGATCTCACCGGCATCCGAAGGTCCGTGCGCGGCGGCGCGCGCCTCGACGATGCGGCGGTACTTCGCCGCCATCCGCTGGCCCAGCTCGCGCTCCGCCTCGCGGATGCCGCGGCCGAACTCGTCGTCCAGCTGCACCGGCAGGTCGGCGATCAGCTTGTCGGGCAGATCGGCGGCGACGTCCTTCTTCTTGCGCCGCACGATTCCCATGGAGATGACGGCCTCGCGGGCCTCGGCGTAGAACGACTTGTCGGCCGGGGTGAGCCCCGTGGCATCCAGCTTCTCCATCAGCGCCGGCTCCGGCTTCTCGCCGTTGGTCCAACCGAGGAAGCGCCAGATCGCGTCGAAGTCCTCGACGTCGTTGATCAGCGGCGTTCCGGTGAGGGCGAGCATGAGCGGGTCGCGCTCGCGGTCGCGGATGCGGGAGGCCAGTGCCAGCACGTTCTGCGAGCGCTGCGAGGAGAGGTTCTTGATGAAGTGCGCCTCGTCGACGACCATGCCCTTCAGGCCGATCGAGCTGAGCCAGGACAGGTGCCGGTCGAGGATCTCGTAGTTCACGATGAACACGTCGGCGAACGCGTCGATGTCGGTGCCGTCGCCCTGGATGACCGCGGCGCGGCGCTGAGGCGTCCACAGCTCGACCTCGCGGGCCCAGTTCATCTTCACGACGTTGGGGACGACGACCAGCAGCGGGTACGCCTCGGCGACGGATGCCGCGAGCACCGACTGCGCGGTCTTGCCGAGGCCGGGCTCATCGGCGAGCAGGAAGCTGCGGTGGCCGGCGCGCACGGACTCGATGAACCGCGACTGGTGCACCATGACCTCGCGGCCCTTGGGCGAGATGTGGTCGTACTCGGGCACCGGCGGCAGCTCCATGGTGGCCGCTCCCCCGCCGGCACCGGACTCGAACGCCTTGTAGAGCGGGCCCATCAGCTCCCAGCCGTCCAGGCGGCGGCGCGGCGTGGAGGCCGGGCGCGGCGTGAGATCCGGTGCGAGGAAGGGGTTCGAGAGCTGGCGGGCCTCGACCGAGGGCGGGGTGACCTGCTTCTCGGCGAGCGCGGCCGAGACCACGGTGGTCTGGCGCACCGGAGCGATGTCGGTGATGACGAGCTCCTCGGGCGCGAGCTCCGCACCCGATTCGAGCAGCCAGTCCCGGCGCATCCGCTTGGCCACGGGGCTCGTGGCCTGGTCGGCCTCGAGCAGCTGGATCAGTGAGGTGTCGCGCGCGGCGGTCTTCGCGAGGATGGTCGCCACGCCGTCGAGGCGCTTCAGCAGTTCCGCGCGCGCCGAGTCGGACAGTTCGGGGTCGGCCTTCACCCTGGCGCGCTCCTCGCGCACCAGGAAGGCGATGACCTGGAACTTGACACGATTGGTGGGCCCGAGCTTTCCGCGCTGGGCCTTCGCCTCGATCTCACGCACCTTGCGCGCGAGGATCGGGATCAGAGGCGCCTCGTCATCGCGACGGGACGTCTTCTTTCGCCGCGGGGCGGCGGTCGCCGTGGTCGGCATGCTCCTCCTGAGCTGAGATATCCGTGCCGAGGATGCTCGGCCGTACCTGTCGTCCGCGGGCGGCGTGCTGCCGGAACGGACCTCACCGGATGCGTATTCGCATGGCGACTGCGCATTCGGGCCGATGCCCCCGCGACCTCCGGATCGCCGGCGCCGATGCGCAGCAGATGCGCTCGGGCGGGAATCCGCGCCTAAGTCTACGCCATCACGCGGTTCCGGCGCCGCGACAGGCCGTGTGTCAGACGCCGAGCAGCCGTTTCGCGGCGGCGACATCCGCGTCGATCTGGGCGATCAGCGCGTCGATCCCCTCGAACGCGACCATGCCGCGCAGACGCTCGGCGAACTCGACGGTGACATGGTGGCCGTAAAGGTCCAGGCCGGTCTCACCGAGCACGTGCGCCTCGACCTGCCGTCGCGCCACATCATCGAAGGTCGGGTTGGTGCCGACCGAGATCGCGGACGGGTACCGCCTGTCGCCGTCGACCAGCCAGCCGGCGTAGATGCCGTCTGCGGGAACCAGGGCATCGACCGTCTCGGAGAGGTTCGCTGTCGGGAAGCCCAGCTCTCGCCCGCGCTTGAGACCGTGCACCACCTCCCCTGTCACCGAAACCGGTCGACCCAGCACCTGTGCGGCCTGGGCGACGTCACCGGCATCGAGCAGTTCGCGCACCCAGGTCGACGACACGCGCCGGTCGGAGCCGGGCAGGAACACGTCCTCGACCACGTCGACCGTGAAGCCCTGCTTCGCGCCGAGCTCGCGGAGCAGCTCTGGTGTGCCCGCTCCCCCGCGTCCGAAGCGGAAGTCCGCGCCGACCAGCACCGTGCGCACGTGCAGCGCATCGACCAGGATGCCGGTGACGAAGTCCGCGGGCTCGCGCGATGACAGCTCCCGGTCGAAGGTGAGCACGAGCGTCGCGTCGATGCCCGTGCCGGCGAGCAGTTCGAGCTTGCGCTCCAGATCGACGACGCTCTCCGGGCAGATCTCCGGACGAAGCAGCGCGAGCGGATTGCGATCGAAGGTCACGGCGACGGTGCGGGCGCCGGATGCCTCCGCGTCCTCCTGCATCTGCCGGATGACGGCCTGGTGACCGATGTGCACGCCGTCGAACTTGCCGATCGCGACGACCGAGGGGCCGAAGTCGGCCGGCACGTCCTCCGTGCCGCGGAACACGATCATGACGCGACCGCCGGACGGTGGGTGCGCAGCCACCACAGGCCGCAGATCGGCAGCACGAGCGGGATGAACACGTACCCCATGCCGAAGTACGACCACACCGAGTCGTGCCCGAACAGCTGCGGCTCGACAAGGCTGAGCGTGCCGACCACCAGCACGCCGACCAGCTCGAAGACGATCGCCACCCAGGCGACCGTGTACCAGCCCGGCTTGCCTGCGTTGATCAGCGCAAGAGTCGCCAGGATGTACACCACGGCGGCCAGCGCCGACAGCGTGTACGCCAGCGGCGCCTCGTCGAACCTGCGGACGATCTGCACGAAGCTGCGTCCCGTGGCACCCAGCGCCATCACGGCGTAGACGATCACGAGGACGCGGCCGACGCCCGTCATGCGGGCGCTCGAAACAGTGTTGGTCATGGCGTGTTCCAGTTTAGAGGCGTCCTTCGTCTCGCTGCGCTCGCTCAGGAGCCGTCAGGCGACCTGGATCGTCCAGATGGTCTGCATGCGCCACAGCATGATCGCCAGCGAGAAGCCGACGACGCCGAGGATGACGGTGCTCCAGCGGCTGCGCTCCAGCAGCGCCCAGGCGACGCCGCCCAGCGGCAGCAGCACCGCAGCGACAAGGTAGACCCAGAACTCGAGGAGATCACCTGAGGGCGGGTTGCCTGCGAGCGGCGCGATGATGGCGACGACCACCTGCACGAGCAGCAGCAGCTCGACGACGGCGAGGCTGCCCACGGTCCAATCGCTCGGCCTGCGGCCGGCGAAGCCGGCGATCAGGCAGAACAGCCCGGACGCACAGGCGAGCGCGATCTGCACGATCGTGAACCACAGGATCATCGGGATGCCTCCTCGGGCATGTTCATGGCGCTCTTCAGGTCCTTGCCGCGTGCCTCGACCACCCCGACCAGGAGGTCGTCGGGGTCGATCGCGGCGGCCAGCGGCGCGGTCAGTCGCGGTGCCTGCCCGCCGAGACGCTTGCCGTGCCGCAGGTCGCGCGCCTCGTCAGCAGTGACGGCGAGCACCGGCAGCACGCGTTCGGCCGCCGCGGCCGGGGTCATCGGCTCGGCCTCGGCCAGTTGGTCGATGGTCACGGCGTCCGCGACATCGAAGCGGCCGACCCGGCTGCGGCGGAGCGCGGTGAGATGCCCGCCGACACCCAGTCCTGCGCCGAGATCCCTGGCCAGTGCACGGATGTAGGTGCCCGACGAGCAGTCCACGATCACGTCGAGGTCGATGCCCCCGTCGGTGCGGCGCTCCGCCAGCACCTCGAAGCGCGAGACGGTCACCTCGCGGGCGGCGAGTTCGACCTGCTCCCCCGCGCGGACACGGTCATATGCCCGGCGCCCGTCGACCTTGATGGCCGAGACAGCACTGGGGACCTGCGAGATCTCGCCGGTCAGCGCGGCGATGCCGGCCTCGATCGCGGATGCCGGCACATCCCCGGTATCCGTCGTGGAGACGATCTCGCCCTCGGCGTCGTCGGTGGTCGTCGCCTGACCGAGACGGATCGTCGCCTCATAGGTCTTGTCGGCGCCGACGATGTACGTCAGCAGCCGGGTCGCGCCCTCGATGCCGATGACGAGGAGACCTGTGGCCATCGGGTCGAGTGTGCCGGCATGCCCCACCTTGCGGGTGCCGAAGGCACGGCGCACGCGCGCCACGACGTCATGGCTGGTGAGCCCGCCTGGCTTGTCGACGAGAAGGATTCCGGGCGAGACCATCCCACAAGCCTACGGCGAGTCAGCCGCAGACCTCGTACGGCGGCTCGTCGCGCGAGGTGACCGTCACCGCACTCACCGTGTCCTCTCCGGCGCGGAACGAGAAGAAGATGGCACCCTGGCCCGGCCCCGCCGGCCCCACGCGCAGCAGCGCGCCGTCGCCGACGGTCGGCTTCTGCACGGCTGCATCCGGGTGGGCTGCGAGCACCTCGTCGCGGCTGGATCCGAGGCCCAGGCCGTCGGCGGTGCGCGGGCCGTCAGCCGGCTTCACCGTGTCGGTACTGGACTCCGTCTCGATCGTCGTGACGTTCCCGTCGCTGATGTCGCTGCTGCGCGCGAAGTACACCGTGACGCCGGTCGCCTGATCATTCCGGAACGCCGCCCAGGTGCAGTTCTGGTCGACAGTCCAATTCGGCACGCCCGCGACAGCGTCGGCGAAGAGCTCGTCCAGCTGCACGGGCCCCATGCCCTGCTCGGTGATCGTCCAGGTGCGCACGTCGGCCGGGTCGGCGTCGGTGTGCTGCGTCTCGATCGGCGACGGCGTCGGCGACGCCACCGACGTCGGCGGCGGCGCAGTGGTGCTCGTCGGCGACACCGTGCCGCATCCTGCCAGCGCGACCGCCAGCGCCAGCGCGCCCAGCATCGCTGCGGTGCGCCTTCCCTTCGTCGTGTTCATGGCTCGCCCTCCGTCGCAGCCGTGCCCCTCGATAGGCTGGCTGGATGCCCACGCCCGCGACTCCCCCCGCCGCGTGGCGCCCAGCTCTGCTGGAATGGTACGCACACGAGGCCCGCGATCTGCCCTGGCGGCGAGCGGAGTTCTCGGATCGTTATGGCGCATGGGGCACGCTGGTCAGCGAGTTCATGCTGCAGCAGACGCCCGTGACCCGTGTCATCCCGCACCTGCGGGAGTGGCTGGAGCGCTGGCCGACTCCTGCCGCGCAGGCTGCCGCGACGCCGGCCGAGGTGGTGCACCAGTGGGCCAACCTCGGTTACCCGCGGCGAGCGCTCTGGCTGCATCGCGCCGCGATCGAGGTGGTCGAGAGGCATGGCGGCGTCGTCCCACGTGACGTCGACGCGCTGCTCGCGCTGTCCGGCATCGGCGACTACACAGCCCGCGCCGTCGCCGTGTTCAGTTACGGCGACCGGCATCCGGTGGTCGACACCAACACCCGTCGGGTGATCGCGAGGGCCGTCGACGGGCGCTCACAGCCCGCTCCGCCGGCGCGGGCCGACCTGACCCGCATGTCGGCGCTGCTGCCTGAAGACGACGCGGATGCCGCCGTGTTCAACGCCGCCGCGATGGAGCTGGGGGCCGTGGTGTGCACGGCCCGCGCGCCCCGGTGCGAGATATGCCCGATCGCGGCATCCTGCGCCTGGGTCGCCGCAGGTCGTCCCGACACCGGCGACGAGCGCCGCCGCCAGGCGCGCTACGAGGGCTCGGACCGGCAGACGCGCGGCGGTATCCTGCGCGCGCTGCGGCACGCGCAGGATCATCGGATGCCTGCGGATGCCGTGCTCGCGGACTGGCCCGACCGCGTGCAGCGGGACAGGGCGATCGACTCGCTGATCGCAGACGGCCTCGTCGAGGCATCCGACGATCACCTGCTGCTCCCCCGCTGAACGCATGGATGCCCCGGGAAACCCGAATCCCCGGGGCATCCGCACGCCGTGTCACGGCGTCAGGCGATGCGAATCAGCTGCAGGCGGCGACGAGCTCCCACGCACCCCACTGGGATGAGCCGGGGGTCTCGCCCTGCGTCCACCACTTCGCCTTGTAATCGGACCCCTTGTAGCTCACGGTCGAGCCTCCGGGGTACGCGGTTCCGGCGCTCCATGCAGCGGCGCAGGCGCCGGGAGTCGTGCCTGGGTCGGTGCCGGGATCGGTTCCCGGATCCGTGCCGGGGTCGGTGCCGCACGTGCCGGCCTTCTCCCACACGGCGTTGGTGCCGGGCTTGTCGCCCTGCGTCCACCACTTCGCCGTGTACTCGGCACCTTCGAAGCTGACCTTCGCGCCGCCGCTGTACGTCGCGGTCGCGGACCAGGCCGCCGCGGCGCAGGTGCCGGGGTCGGTGCCCGGATCCGTTCCGGGGTCGGTTCCGGGGTCGGTGCCGCCGCCGTTGCCGGGGGTGTCGCCGTCGCCCGGCGTGCCGGTGCGCAGTCTGTCGGCGTAGGCGCCGATCAGCTCGCCGTTGCGATCGCCGTCGAGCTCCCAGAACATGCCGCCGCCGAGGCCGAGGTCCAGGGTGTACTGCGCCTTGCGCTCGATGGACTGCTTGTTGTCGTAGCTCCACCACTGGTCGCCGTTGTAGCGCCAGGCGGAAGCCGTCGCGGCGTCGTAGTACTCGGTGCCGAGGCTCTTCAGCTTGTCGTAGTCCTCATTGCCGGCCTCCCAGGTTCCTGGCGCGGCGCCGGTGGCAGCGCTCCACGGCTGAGCCGAGGTGACGCCCTTCCAGCCACGACCGTAGGCGGCCATGCCGAGGCCGATCTGCTTCGGGTCGATGCCCGCCTTCAGGTACATCTGCACGGCCTTGTCGGCGCTGAACCGGCGGTTCGGTGCGCGGGTGTCCTTCGGGTCGTCGAAGAGGTTCGCCTGGTGCCCGGTCAACGCCGGGTCCCACGCGCCGTGCAGGTCGTAGCCCTGCACGTTGCCGTAGTCGAGGGACTTGAAGTTCTCGGGGTCGTTCCAGCCGCCGGCTGTGATGTCATCCGGGTTGGCGGGCAGGAACGCCGAGAGCAGGTACTTCTTGCCGCTCGTCGCACCGTAGGCGTCGAGCTGAGTGCGGAACTCCTTGAGCAGAGCCTTGAAGTTCGCCTTGTCGTTCACCTCGTCGACGTAGTTGCCGACATTGCCGTTCTGGCTGCCGGGCCACTCCCAGTCGATGTCGACGCCGTCGAAGACGCCCGCCGCGGCGGCCGCGCCGCCGCGGCCGTCGATCACGGGCAGGTTGCCCTTGATGTACAGGTCGATACAGCTCGACACGAACGCCTTGCGAGAGGCATCCGTCGCCGCCGCCTTGGAGAAGTTCTTCGACCAGGTCCAGCCGCCGAGCGAGATCAGCACCTTCAGGTTCGGATGCTTCGCCTTGAGCTGCTTGAGCTGGTTGAACGAGCCCGCCAGCGGCTGGTCCCACGTGTCGGCCTTGCCGGACACCGACGATGCGGCGTCATAGCTCATGCCGAAGTCGGCCCAGGCATCGCCTGCACCGTCGGAGCCGTTCGGCCCCTCGCCCTGTGCCTTGTTCGCGATGAAGCACTTCAGCGTCTGGTTGTTGATGTTGCCGAACGAGTAGTTGATGTGCGTCAGGTCGTCTGCGGCACCCGAGGCGTCGATCTGCTTGACCTTGAAGTTGCGGCCGTACACGCCCCACTGGGCGAAGTAGCCGACGTTGCGGTAGCCGTTTACGTTGCCGGTGTCGCTCGCCGCGGGGGTCTCAGCGGGTGTGGCCGCGGCAGCCGGCACCGCGAAAGCCGCGGCCAGCGTCGCTGCAGCCGCCACGCCCGCGAGCGCTGCGACGATGCCGCGCCGGGGGGATCTGGTCTTCTTCATACCTTCTCTTCCTGTTCGGCGGATGCCGGGCATCCGCTCCGTACCCCGCGATCAGCGGGAATCCTGATCCGGGCGGCGCGCGGAGGGAAACGCGCCGCCCGGATGTCCAGCGGACGTGGACGTCAGCAGCGAACGCCGTCGCCCCAGACCGAGGCGGAGCCGGGCTTGTCACCCTGCGTCCACCACTTGGCCGCGTACTCGGAGCCGTCGTAGCTGACCTTCTGACCGCCGGTGTAGACCGAGCTCGCACTCCAGGCCGGCGCAGTGCAGGTGCCGGTGCCGCCGCCCGATCCTCCGCCGCTCGACCCCGAACCTGGCTCGACGAGGGTCGCGCCGCGCGTCAGGTCGTACAGCGTGGCGTAGGTCTCGGTGCCGACCGTGACGCGCAGGTTGGAGATCTGCGCCATCGGCAGCCGCCAGCTGAGCTTGGTCCATGCCGATCCGCCGGCCGGGATGCCGCCCGCGGGCACCTTCAGCGAATAGGTGTGGAAGTCGCCCTTCAGGCCGCCGACGTTGCTGCCGGTGTGGTCGCTTCCGACCTTGGTCAGGCCCCATCCGTTCTGCTCGCCCATGGCGCCGGTGTCGCTGGTGCCGGTGTCGAAGGTGATCGTCGCGCCCGCCGGGATGGCGGTCTTCCCATTGTTGGTGAAGGTCACTTTCGGATTGATCGGATAGTTGTTGTCGCCCAGCGCGAAGTCGCTGTAGCCGACCTGCAGATCGAGCGCCTTGGTCGGCATGGCGACGTTCGCCTTCGTCGCGCCGTAGGGCTTCGAGGCCGCCAGGCGGTCGTGGATGATGTCGATCAGGGTCTCGCCCATCTCGTACTGACCCTTGGCCTGGTTGTAGCCGTAGTCTCCCGCGAGCTCCCAGATCATCATTCCGCCGATGCCGTTGTCGGCCACGTAGTCCGCCTTCGCCTTGATCGCCTGGTCGGCGTCACCGGAGAGGAACGTCTTCGTCTGCGCGTTCCACCACCACTCCACCTTCGTGGTCTGGTCGAAATGACGGCTGTAGGTGCCGTTGATCGTCGTCGGTGCACCGTACGAGGCGGTGTAGTCACCGACCACGCCCTTCTCCAGGTTCAGCACGTGCCAGATCGGGTTCGCACCCGCTCCGACCTCGCCGCCCGACTTGTCCAGGTCGTGCCACAGGTTGTTGATGCCGACAGCACCGGCGCCGCACTTGGACGTACCGCCGAGCGACGGCCCCGTGCCCGCCGGGCACTTCGTCTGGTCGGCGAGCGGTGCCGTGCCATAGAGCCCGTCCGTACCGCCCTGCACGCCGTCCCAGCCGCGGGTGTAGAACGGCACGCCGACGTTGATGCGGCCTGCCGGCATCGCGCCGCGGAAGTAGTGGTACGCCCAGTCGGTGTTGAGGTACCCGATGTTGCTGTACGCGTTGTACACGCCACCGGCTGCGAGCTCGGGGTCCTTGCCGTCGTCGTACAGCGCGCCGTTGCCGCCCACGTAGTTGTTCCACGACCCGTGCAGGTCGTAGCTCATGATGTTCACGTAGTCGAGGTACTGCAGGATCTGGTGCGCCTCGGCACCTCGCAGCAGCCAGCCGGATGCCGGGGCGGCGACAGTCAGCATGTAAGCCTTGCCGTCCGCGGCCGAGGCCCGGTCGAGCTTCTCGCGCAGCGTCTTCATGAGCGACTGGTAGCCGGCCCAGAGCTTCGCGCGACGGGGCTCGGAGTACGCGAAGTCATCCGGGCTGCCGGCCTTGCCGTTGCTGTTGGCGTACTCGTAGTCGATGTCCACGCCGTCGAATCCGTAGGTGCGGATGAACTGCACCGCGGAGTCGGCGAAGGTGTCGATCTTGGCCTGGGAGTCGGTCAGCGTATAGAAACCGCCGTCGGCGACGCGGTTGCCGTCGGCATCGAAGTGCCCACCGGTCTCGGCCCAGCCGCCCACGGACACGAGCGCCTTCACACCGGGGTTCTGCTTCTTGTATTTGTTCAGCAGGTTGAAATGACCGGTGTACTTGTACGCCGGGTCCATCTCCGCACCGGCCTGGCCGGGCCAGGTCATGTCGGTGGCCGGGTTGCCCGCGGCATCCTGGTTCACCGACACCCTGCTGTCGCTGCCGATGTGCGCGAAGGCGTAGTTGATGTGGCTGAGCTTGGTCCACGGGATGTCGGATGCAAGGTAGCTCGGCTGCCCGTTCTTGCCGGTGCGCCAGCTGGTGAAGTAACCGATGACGCGGTTCTCGAGGCCGTTGGGCAGCTTCTCGCGGCCGGCCTGGTCGTAGACCGTGCAGTAGGGGACGTCGACACCGGGGGTCTGGTAGAGGCCGTCGGGACGGCACTTCTCATCCGGGTTCGAGGTCCACGGAGTGCCGGGATCCGGAGTCGGCGTGGGAGTCGGGTCCGGCGTCGGCGTGGGGTCAGGCGTCGGGGTCGGGTCCGGCGTCGGAGTCGGGTCGGGTGTGGGCGTGGTGCCGCCACAGGCGCCGAGGTTCTCCCAGGCGCCCCAGGCGCTCGCGCCGGGGGTCTCGTTCTGGGTCCACCACTTCGCCTTGTAGTTCGCGCCCTGGTACGAGACCTGCGCCCCTCCGGAGTATGCCGAGGCTCCCGCCCAGGGGGCCTGACACGGCTCCGCCGCGGAGGCCGTGCCGGTGGCTATCGCGAAGCCCGCGATCACCACCGCGGCGCTGATGACCGCCCCGGCGCGAAGCCGGAACGAGGATCGACGAGTGTGCATGGGGCTCCTGTTCTCCGAACGGACAGCAGGCCCGGGAATCGGGCTGGCCCGACGCTATCGGCGGGAGAAGGTGCCCCACATCAGTGGTTTCCACATTGTCTGCGGAGCGGTCAGACGTGCTGGTTCGTGCGGTGCGCGAGCGCAGTCAGCTCGCCCCTCGTGCGCACCTCGAACTTGCGGAAGATCCGCCCCGCATGCACCTCGACCGTGCGCACCGACAGATGCAGACGCTCCGCGATGTCGCGGTTGCTCGTCCCCTCGGCGATGAGCATCGCGATCTCCAGCTCCCGCCCGGTGAGCATCGGCTGCCAGGCAGAGCGGCACACGCCCAGCGGGTCGGCCGTGCACACCGGGATCGGGGTGGTGGGAGTGTGCACGTCGATGATGGGCTGCTCCCCCAGCTTCGAGAGTCGCGCCTCGGCGGCGCAGCGCCACGCGTCCGCCCCCGCGTCCGCGAGCATGCCGATCGCCGTGCGCAGGTGCCTCGCCGCTGCAGCGCTGTCGCCCCTGGTCATGCCCACGATTCCCAGCATCGCCTCGATCCGGCCGCGTTCGAACGGCGATCGGATCTGGATAGCCTCATCCGCGATCTCCTCGAGCTGGAGTCCGGTCGCGCCGGCGCCCGTGGATCGGATCTGCCTGCGCAGGGCACCGGCGTGGGCGGCCTCGGGCGGCTGCACCTGCACGGGCACATCCAGCGGACCCACTTCGTCAAGACCCGGCAGACCGACCTCGAAGCCCTGGGGCGCGCGCTCGGCCCAGATCCGCAGATGCACGGATGCCTCGTCGCTTCGACCGGAGAGGTAGGCGGCGATCGCCCGCTCCACCGATCTCGCCTGCATGCGCGGCAACGGCGACACGGCCTCGAGCACGGCGGAGAGCTCACCGGTGCGACCGTCGCAGGCCAGCTCCAGGCGCCTCGCCAGGCGAATCGCCAGCCCGCCGAAGGGCAGCGCAAGCGGCACTGCCGAAGCAGCGCGCTGCAGTGCGGCGCGCGCCTCCCCCAATTCGCCGTTCCAGGTGCGCAGCAGCGCCGCCAGCACCTCTCGATGCGCCCGCAGCAGCGGTCCGTGCGCCACTCCGAGCGCGCCCGGGTCCTCATTCACCGGCTGCGGTGTCGTCGCGACGGCGAGGATGCGCAGTCCGCCGGAGACGTCGCCACGCAGCGCGGCGCGCAGGGCCGCGCGCAGCGGTGCGTGCACCGGGTCGTCATGCTCGAGCACCGAGATGTCGATGCGCGCCCAGTGCCCGGCGAGCAGGTCACGATCGGCCGCCTCCTGGTCATCGTCGGCCAGCGACGGGGCTGTCCCGTAGCGAAGCGTCGTCGCGATCGACAGCGCCCGCGCCGCGCGGGCATCCGGACACGCGCCCGCCATCACCGGAGTCAGCCATGCCACCGCGTCGTCCAACCAGCCGCCGCTCAGCGCCGCGCATCCCGCCGTCACGCGGGCCTCGTCCACATCCGCGGCATCCGCGTGGCTCGCGGCCTCGCGGGCGATCGAGTACGCCCGCTCCGCCTGCCCGGCATCCAGCGCACGGTTCGCGATCCTCAGCAGGGGCCGGGTCAGGGTCCCGTCGCCCTGCATCTGGCTGAGGGCGCGGTGCCAGAGCGCCCGCTCCTCCTCGCCACGCGCGACGTAGACCTCCTCCAGCGCGCGGTGTGCCTCGGTGCGGGCCCCGAGGTCGGACGACTCGTGCGCGTAGATGCGCACCCGCGGGTCTGCGAACCAGAATCGGCCGGCGACCAGTGTGAGCGCGGCGCCGGCCGCGGAGTGCACGAGTTGATCCATGTCGATGCCGCCGGCTTCGAGCAGCACGTCGACACGATCATCGACGCAGACGGCGGCGATCAACAGGACGCGCAGGTCGCTGGCGGGCAGCGCCGCAGCGATGACGGAGCGGATGCCGGGGACCAGCGGCAGCGGATCGGGCAGCGCGCTCAGACCCGTGCGCTGCTCGGGGGCGAGTGCGTCGGCGACCTCTGCGGCGATGTCCTCATCGCCGCAGCACGTGGCGACGAGCTGCGCGTGCACGTGCGGCGCGATCGTCGGATGCGAGGCGGGCGGCCCCGCCGTCACCACCGCGCGGACGCTCCTGGGTACTGCGAAAACCGTGGCCACATCGCCCTCCGATCACAACGCTGATCGCGTGGGCAAAATGTTAGCACCGATTACAAACTAATAGCACGCGCCCTCTTCATCGGCGCATGTATCAGAACGATCGGGACAAGGCTCCTCACCGCCATCCATATCACTGCAGATCGGAGACCCCGATGACATCCATCCTGTTCGCGAGCGTTCCCGTGCACGGCCACGTCACACCGCTGCTCCCGCTCGCGCAGGCGTGCATCGCCCGCGGCGACCGCGTGCGCTTCCTCACCGGATCCCGATTCCGGGATGCCGTCACCGCGACGGGCGCCGAACACATCCCGCTGCCCGCCGACGCGGATTTCGACGACCGGCGGATCAGCGAGCGCTTCCCCGAGCGAGAGCGGCTCTCCCCGATCAAGGCGATCGCGCATGACATAGAGCACGTGTTCGTGCGGCCGGGCGCGAGTCAGTACGCCGCCGTGCAGAGCCTCCTCGGCCAGGAGGCGGCCGATGCGATCGTGGTCGATCCGACGTTCGCGGCCGGGGCACTTCTCGTGGATCTGCCCGCCCACGAACGTCCCGCGGTCATCGTCGGCGGGGTGCTGCCGCTGAATATGTCAGCCGATGGGCTCGCACCGTTCGGGTTCGGCCTGGCTCCCCTCGGTGGCGCACCGGGGCGGATTCGCAACGGGATCCTGCAGGCACTCACAACGCGCCTGATGGCTCCGGTCAGCGCGGCCGGGGCGCAGATCTGCAGGCAGGTGCACGGCCGCGCACCGCGCATCCCCGTCATGGACTGGATGCGGCACGCCGACGCGATCGTGCAGCTGACGGTGCCGTCCTTCGAGTACCCGCGTCCGGGGATCGACGCCAGAATCGAGTTCGTCGGTCCGGTGTCGTCCTCGACAGCGGCCGTGCACGCGCGGCCGGCCTGGTGGTCCGAGCTGGACGGTTCCAGGCCGGTGATCCACGTGACCCAGGGAACGCTGGCGAACGACGATCCGGAGGACCTGATCCTGCCCGCCGCGAGCGCCTTCGCAGGATCGGATGCGCTGGTGGTGATCGCCACGGGCGGAGCTCCGGTGTCCTCACTCGGCGCGCTGCCTGAGAACGTGCGCGTCGCGGAGTTCCTGCCGTATGAGGAGCTTCTGGCGAGGACGACGCTGATGATCAGCAACGGCGGCTACGGCGGAGTGCAGTTCGCGCTGCGTCACGGCGTGCCCCTGGTGATCGCTCCGGGCAAGGAGGACAAGGTCGAGGTCGCCGCGCGAGTGGCATGGTCGGGCGCGGGTGTGAACCTGCGTACGCAACGCCCCACGCCCGGACGACTGCGCCGCAGCGCGGATCACGTGCTGGGCGATCCGTCCTATCGCCGGGCCGCTGAGCGCATCAGTGCGGACATCGCCGCCGCTCCCGGCCTCTCAGGATTCGTCGAGGTCATCGACCGGGCGGTCGAGCGGAACCCGGCGGGCCGTCTGCCGGCCTGAGCTCACTCGTCCTCGTCGTCCGCCCGGTAAGGGTCGGCATCGCCGGCGTGCGTGGCCGTCGAGGCGAGCCTCGCCACCTCGGCGTCGCGCTCCTGCGCCTCACGCAGCAGAGCACCGATGTGGTCGGCCGTCTCGGGCAGCGCATCCGGGATGAACTCCAGCGTCGGCACCAGTCGGGTGCTCAGCTGACGACCCACCTCGCTGCGCAACATCCCGGTCGCCGAGGTCAGCGCGGCGCCGCTGGCGACGCGCTCCTCCTCTGTGCCGAGCACGGTGTAGAACACCGAAGCGTGCTGGAGGTCGCCCGAGACGCGCACGTCCGTGATCGTCACGAAGCCGAGGCGCGGGTCGCGCAGCCCCTTCTCCAGCCGCTCGGCGAGGATGACGCGGATGCGGTCCGCGAGCCGTGCCTGTCGTTCGCCAGCCATGTTCCCTACTCCCCTGTGTGACGAATGAGGGGCGCCCGCAGGCGCCCCTCACATCGTACGGACTCGATCAGCCGCGCGGCTTCTCGACCATCTCGATGGTCTCGATCTCGTCGCCGATCTGGATGTCGTTGTACTTGCCGAGGCCGATACCGGCCTCGAAGTCGGTGCGCACCTCGGTGACGTCGTCCTTGAAACGACGCAGCGACTCGATGGCCAGGCCATCGGCGAGCACGACGCCGTCTCGGATGACGCGCGCCTTGGCGTTGCGCGTGATCGTCCCGGAGCGGACGATGACACCGGCGATGTTGCCGAACTTCGAGGAGCGGAACACCTCGCGGATCTCGGCGACACCCGACTGGACCTCTTCGAACTCCGGCTTGAGCATGCCCTTGAGCGAGCTCTCGATCTCGTCGATCGCGTTGTAGATCACCGAGTAGAACCGGATATCCACGCCCTCGCGGGACGCCGCCTCGCGGGCCTTCGCGTCGGGGCGGACGTTGAAGCCGATGACGATCGCGTTGTCGATCGTCGCCAGGTTCACATCCGACTCCGTGACGGCGCCGACACCGCGGTGGATGATCCGCAGCTGCACCGAGTCGTCGACCTCGATCTTGAGGAGCGACTCCTCCAGCGCCTCGACGGCACCGGACACGTCGCCCTTGATGATGAGGTTGAGCGTCTCGACCTTGCCCTCTTCGAGAGCACGGGTGAAGTCCTCGAGCGAGATGCGCTTGCGGGCCTTGGCCAGCTGGGCGTTGCGCTCGACGGCCTCACGCTTCTCGGCGATCTGGCGGGCCATGCGGTCCTCGTCGGTGACGATGAACACGTCACCGGCGCGGGGCACCGAGTTCAGACCCTGCACCTGCACCGGACGCGAGGGCGCCGCGAACTCGACCGCGTCGCCGTTCTCGTCGAGCATGGCGCGGACGCGGCCGTACGCCGTGCCGGCGACGATCGCGTCACCGACGCGCAGCGTTCCGGACTGGATCAGCACGGTCGCGACGGAGCCGCGGCCCTTGTCCAGCTTCGCCTCGATGGCGACACCACGGGCGGCCTTGTTCGGGTTCGCCGTGAGGTCCAGGCCCGCGTCAGCGGTCAGCAGCACCGCGTCGAGCAGGTCCTGGATGCCGGTGCCGGCGCGAGCCGACACGTCCACGAACATGACGTCGCCGCCGTACTCCTCGGCCACCAGGCCGTACTCGGTCAGCTGCTGGCGCACCTTGGCCGGGTTGGCCTCGGGCTTGTCGACCTTGTTCACCGCGACCACGATCGGCACGTCGGCCGCCTGGGCGTGGTTCAGCGCCTCCACCGTCTGCGGCATGATGCCGTCGTCGGCGGCGACCACCAGGATCGCGATGTCGGTCACCTGCGCGCCACGGGCACGCATGGCGGTGAACGCCTCGTGACCCGGGGTGTCGATGAAGGTGATCGCGCGCTCGTTGCCGTCGTGCTCGGTCCAGATCTGGTAGGCGCCGATGTGCTGCGTGATGCCGCCGGCCTCACCGTCGATGACGTTGGTCTGACGGATCGCGTCCAGCAGACGGGTCTTACCGTGATCGACGTGTCCCATGACGGTGACCACCGGAGGACGGATCTCGAGGTCGTCCTCACTCTCGGCCTCGAGCTCTGCCTCGAGGTCGAGACCGAAGCCCTCCAGGAGCTCCTTGTCCTCGTCCTCGGGCGAGACGATCTGCACCTTGTAGCCGAGCTCCTCGCCGAGGACCTCGAAGGTGGCCTCGTCGAGCGACTCGGTCGCGGTCGCCATCTCACCCAGGTTGAACAGGATGGTGACGAGCGTGCCGGGCTGGACGGTGTAACCCCTCAGGGCCTCGAGCTTGTCCGCGAAGTCGGCGATCGAGGCACCGCGGCGCAGCCGGATGATCTCGCCGTTGCCCTTCGAGACGTTGACGCCGCCGACGATCGGCGCCGACCGCATCTCGAATTCTTGCCGCTTCGCCCGACGCGACTTGCGCTGCTTGCTCTTGCCGCCGCCCTTGCCGAACGCACCGGCGGTACCACCACCGGGTCCGCGGCCACGGCCACCGCCGCCACCGGGACGACCGGCGAAGCCGCCGCCCGGGCGCTGGAAGCCGCCACCGGCACCACCGGCACCCGCACCGGGACCACCGGGACGACCGGGACCGCCGGAGCGCTGCTGGAACGGTGCGCCACCGGGACGACCGCCCTGACCGCCGCGTGCGCCACCGGGACGACCGGCGCCTGCCGGACGGGGTCCGCCTACGCGCGGCGAACCGGGGCGGGGCGCCTGCGGCCGCGGGATGTTGCCCGGGGTCGGGCGCTGGCCCATGCCCTGAGCCGAGGCGAACGGGTTGTTGCCAGGACGCGGGCCTGCGGGACGCTGGCCCATGCCCTGCGCGGACGAGAACGGGTTGTTGCCGGGGCGCGGTGCGCCCGGCTTCGGAGCGCCGCCGCCCTTGGGCGCGGCACCGTTCTGACCGGCACCGCCTTGACCGGCACCGGGCTTCGGTGCGCCACCCGGCTTGGGCGCGCTGCCACCGGGCTTGGGCGTCTCGGAGGCCGGCGCCGCCGGCGCGGCCGGAGCTGCCTGCTCGGCGGCCGGCGCGGGAGCGTCGTCGACGGGCTTGGCAGGCGCCGCGGGCTTCGCGGGACCGGGCTTCGGGCCCGGCTTCGGGGCGCTCTTCGCACCCGGAGCCGCAGGCTTCGGGGCGGTCTTCGTCTCGGGCTTCGCCTCGGCCGGCTTCGCGGACGGGTCGGCCTCGATCGCCGCGCGCAGCTTGCGCGCCACCGGCGGTTCGATGGTCGAGGACGGGCTCTTCACGAACTCGCCGAGCTCCTTGAGCTTCGCGAGAGCGAACTTGCTGTCGACGCCGAGTTCAGCGGCGATCTCGTGCACACGTGGTTTGGCAGCCACAATTCTCCTGTCTGGGTCGGTCCGCCCAGGCAGGGCAGACCATCAGTCGCGGACGGGTCTCATTTCGAGCCGTTCACTTTGTTTCCATAGCCGTTCAGCCTTTGTTCTGGCGATGCTGTTCGATGATCCGCATGTCGGCCTCGGAGAGTTCCGGGGTTCCCGACGTGCGCAGTGCACGGGCGAAAGCACGTCGCCGCTGCGCGGCATCCATGCATTCCCGCGTCGGATGCAGCCACGCTCCCCTGCCGCTCAGGACAGCGCGCTCGTCGAGGACGAGTTCACCATTCCGGGCAACCACCCTGATCAGGGCGGATCGAGAGGCACGTTCGCGGCAACCGACACACGTTCGTACAGGTTCCATCCTACACCTCGCCCTCGGGTGTCCGTTCCCCCGCGCCGGGGTCAGTCCATGACGCTGTCGGGCTGGATGTCGATCTTGGCTCCGGTGAGCTTCGCGGCGAGGCGGGCGTTCTGCCCCTCCTTGCCGATCGCGAGCGACAGCTGGTAGTCGGGGACGAGCGCACGGACGGCCTTCGTGCTGGCATCCAGCACGAAGGCGCTGGTGACCTTCGCCGGCGAGAGCGCGTTCGCGACGAACGTGGCAAGGTCGGGGTTGTGGTCGACGATGTCGATCTTCTCCCCCGAGAGCTCCTCGGTGACCGCGCGCACGCGGCGACCGAGCTCGCCGATGCAGGCGCCCTTCGCGTTGATCGACGGGTCGTTCGCCTTCACCGCGATCTTCGTGCGGTGGCCGGCTTCGCGGGCCAGCGAGACGATCTCGACGAGACCGGCAGCGATCTCGGGGACCTCGAGCGCGAACAGCTTGCGCACCAGCCCGGGGTGGGTGCGCGACACGGTGATCTGCGGGCCCTTGGTGCCCTTGGCCACGCTCGTGACGTAGACGCGCAGCCGCGAGCCGTGCGTGTACTCCTCGCCCGGCACCTGCTCCTCGGGAGGCAGGATGCCCTCCACCGAGCCGAGGTCGACGTGGATCATCCGCGGGTTCGGACCCTGCTGGATGACACCGGCGACGATGTCGCCCTCCTTGCCGCGGAACTCGCCGAGCACCGCGTCGTCCGCGATGTCGCGCAGCCGCTGGCTGATGACCTGCTTGGCGGCGAAGGCGGCGATGCGGCCGAAGTCGTCGGGAGTGGTCTCCTCCTCGCCGATGACCGCGCCCTCCTCGTCGAGGACGGGCTGCAGCACGGCGACGTGACCGGACTTGCGGTCGAGGTGCACGCGGACGCCCTCGGTGGTCTCGTCGCCCTCCGACGAGGCGTTCTTCAGGTAGGCCGTGAGGATCGCCTGCTCGATGATCTCGACGAGTTCATCGAAGGGGATCGCCTTCTCCTTCTCGATACCGCGCAGCAGCCCGAGTTCGATGTCCATGACGGCCTCCCTATTAAGCTCTCACCGCGGTCAGGTTCGCCGCGGGCATCCGTCCAGGATACCGGAACGCGCGGCGGTGGAGGATTCCGCCCTCTGGACGGATGCATGCCGCTGCCCGCATACTGTGCGGCATGGCTCTCCCCGACACCGCCCCCACTCGATATGACACGATCGTGATCGGCGCCGGCATGGCCGGCACCACCTGCGCGCGGATGCTTCACGACGCCGGCCGGAGCGTGCTCGTGCTGGAGGCCCGCGACCGGATCGGCGGACGCATGAACACCGACCGCAGCGCCGGCTTCCCCGTCGATCTCGGCGCGTCGTGGATCCACGGCATCGCCGAGTCCCCGCTCTGGAACCTCACCCAGGCGCTCGGCGTGCCGACGATCGAGTTCACAGTGGGCAGTTTCCAGGCGGGCGGGCGGCCGATCGAGGACTTCGACGGCGACGGGCGGCGGATGGATGCCGCCGCGAGCGCGCAGTGGGTGGCCGACGTGGCTCGCGCCGATGCGGCACTGCTCGACGAGATAGCGACCTCCTCCCCCGGCGACAGCTACCTCGACGTGACCGAGCGCGTGCTGGACCGGTCCGGCCTCGACCCGGAGCGCATCGACGAGATCCGCGAGTTCTTCCGGCATCGGGTCGAGGAGCAGTGCGGGGCTTGGATCGGCGACCTCGACGCGCACGGCCTCGACGAGGACGCGATCGAGGGCGACGAGGTGGTGTTCCCTCGCGGCTATGACGAGCTGCCGAATCGCATCGCCGCCGGTCTCGATGTGCGGCTCACCGAGCCGGTCTCGGTGATCTCGCGGAGCGCGGACGGCGTGATCGTGACGACGGACCGAGCCGACTACACCGCGGCATCCGTCGTCGTCACCGTGCCGCTCGGCGTGCTCAAGTCCGCCTCGATCGCGTTCGAACCGCCTCTGCCCGAGCGGGTCTCCGATTCTCTGGAGCGGCTCGGCATGGGCGTGTTCAACAAGGTCTTCCTTCAGTTCCCGGAGAGGTTCTGGGACGAGGGCAGCTACGTGATCCGCGCACTGGGCGAGGCCGGCGAGATCTGGCACTCCTGGTACGACGTCTCGGCGATCAGCGGGCGACCGACGCTGCTGACGTTCGCGGCCGGACCGCTGGGTCGGCATCTGCAGGATGTGTCGGATGCCGGGATCGTCGACGACGTGGTGGGCGCACTGCGCGCGCTGTACGGCGATGTCGTGCCCGATCCGGCTGCGCACTGGATCACCCGCTGGGGTCAGGATCCGTACTCCGACGGGTCGTACTCGTACCAGGCGACAGGCACGTCGCACCTCGACCACGACGCTCTGGCGGCCCCGGTGGACGGCGTGCTGCACCTCGCCGGCGAGGCGACCTGGGGTGATGAGCCCGCCACGGTCGGCGGCGCCTACGCCTCCGGGCACCGCGCCGCCGAGCGTGTGCTCGGCCACCCCGTCGACCTCGCTGCCTTCGCCGCGGGGATCGTGGCCGCCGAGCGGGGCTGAATCAGCCGACGACTGCGCGCAGCCAGGTGAGGATCGCGTCCAGCGCCTCGGGATCCAGGTGAGTGCCGGGATCGTTGTAGCCCGCGCCGGGCGCCGCCGCGCGCTCCTCAGGCGAGCGGACGTCCTCTTTCAGCACGTGATTGGCGTGCTCCGGGAACGCGAAGGTCACGTGAGGCATGCCGTCGGCGGCGGTCTGCAGCGGTCCGCCGTCGAGTTCGGCGTCGACCTGCACGTCTCTGCGTCCGATCACCACGAGCACCGGGATGCGCACTTCGGGCAGTGCGTCCGTGGCATCCTCCGCCCAGAGCTCGCGTGCGAACGGCAGGTTCGCCGGCGTCTCGAAGCTGGACAGCACCATCCGGACGGGCTCGGGCAGTCCGGCATCCGGAGCCATCGGCTCCCCGGCGCTGTACCGTGCGGCGGCCTGCTCGACCAGAGGCATCAGGTCGGCCCCACCGGGCACCAGACCGAGCTGCGTGCGCAACTGGGTCAGCAGCACCGCGCCGATGCTGCGCCCTGGAGGAGCGGCGAGCACGATGCCTGCCAACGGCACCCGCTGAGCGGTCGTGGCGTAGTGCAGCACGTGCAGGCATCCCTCGCTGTTGCCGAGGCCGACGATGTGCGCGGCATCCACGCCTTCCTGCGCGACGAGCGCACCCACCGCCGCGACCAACTCGTCGAGGTGGGACTGCATGCTCATCTTCCCGATCAGCTGCGGCACGTTCTCGGCAGCATGGGGGCCGGAGGCGCGCTTGTCATAGCGCAGCGAGGCGATGCCCGCATCCGCCAGGGCCTCGGCCAGCAGCTTCGCGCTGCCGTTGGCTCCCGGCAGCAGCGGCGAGGTCCAGTCCCGATCGGTCGGGCCGCTGCCCGCGACCATCACCACCGCAGGATGCGGCCCTTCGCCGTCGGGAGCGGTGAACGTGCCGTGCATGTCGATGCCGTCGAGGTTCCAGGTCACATCTGCGGAATGCGTCACGAACTCATGATGCCACTCCCCCGGAATTCTGCGCTTGTCCGCGGAACGGTGCGGGTCTAGCCTGAGCGCAACGGATCTCTGCGGATGCCGCCCGCATCCGCACTGGGGAACGAGATCGGACCACCGTGACGCCGCTGGACATCCTCTTCGTCGGGGCGGACGCCGGAGGCAACATGCCGCCGGTGGCCGCCGTCGCGCGCGAACTGCTGACGCGAGGGCATCGAGTCGCCTTCGCCGGCCTGCTGCCCCGGCATCCCGGGGTGGAGCCCGTGCCGCTGCCCGCGCTGGTCGGACATCAGCCGGGGCTCGCGACGAACGGCGCGGCGCAGATGTCCGACATGGCCCGGATGGGCGTGAGCCCCACCGTCGCGAAACAGGTACGCGAGGCGATCGCGCAGCGACACCCCGACGTCATCGCGCTCGACGGCATCATGATCTCGTCGATCCGCGAGGCAACCCGTGCCGGAGCGCCGACCGCCGTGCTGTTCCATTCCTTCGGCGCCGTCTGGGGCGGACGGATGTCGCAGGGACCGGCGAGCGCGATGCTGGGACCGTTCGGACTGAGCCCCACGCAGGTGTGGAGCGCGGCGGGCGCCCGGCTGCTGCTGACCGATCGCGACCTTGACCCGCTCACGGACGAGGAGAACACGCTCGGATTCGAGTGGACCGGCACGACCGAACGCGGGTCGGCGCCGGTGCCCAGGGCCGACGGTGAGCGCCCCCTGGTGCTGGTCAGCCTCAGCAGCGTCTGGCAGCGCAAGCAGGACGACGTGTACCGGCGAGTCATCACCGCGATCGGCGCTCTGCCGGTGCGCGCGGTCGTCACGAGGTCGGCGCCGCAGACGCCGCTGCGCGGTGAGTTCCCTGCGAACGTCGAAGTGCGCGGTCGGTCGTCGCACGCCGAGATCCTGCCGCACGCGGCACTCGTCATCGGGCACGGCGGTCACTCCACGACCCTCGCCGCGCTCGCGCACGGCGTTCCCGTGCTCGCACTGCCGATGAACCGAACCTCGGATCAGCCGTTGATCGGACGGATCGTCGAGTCGCAGGGCGTCGGACGGATGCTGCCCCGTTCGGTGCTCGCACCCGAGCTCAAGAACGCCATCGCCGGTCTGCTCTCAGACGCGCGCATCGCATCGATCGCCGCACGGACCGGAGAACGGCTGCGCGCCGAGCAGGGCGCGGTGGTAGCTGCCGACCGGATCGAGGGACTCGCGGGCTGACGGCCCTCAGCCCGCAGACGGCAGCGCGTTGATCGAGCGGATCAGCTTGTACAGCGATCCGACCTTGTATTGGTTCAGCACCAGCACGAGCCGTGGCAGGTCGACCGCGTCGTGATCGGCGCGCTCCGGGGCGAGCGGCCCAGTGCGCTCGATGCGGCCGCGCAGAAGCAGATCGCCGAACTGCTCGTTCAGGGCTTCGATCTCGGCGTCCGTCGGGTCGTTGCGCAGCCGCAGCACCAGCTGGTCGCCGACCCACCGCAGCGAGTCGTAGTTGTGCCAGAAGTCGAGGATCTCGCGAGAGGCGGCCACGACCGAGTCGGTGATCAGCACCCGATCCAGGTCATCGGCCGCGATGTAGCCGCTGGCCGCGAGGCTGCCGTCGACGAAGGTCTTGAGCCCGTGCCAGAACGTGCCGCCAGGCTCGTCCAGCAGCACGATCGGCACCGGCTCGGCTTTGCCTGTCTGCTGCAGCGTGAGCAGCTCGAACATCTCATCCATGGTGCCGAACCCGCCGGGCAGGCACACGAATCCGCGCGACTCCTTGATGAGCATGAGCTTCCGCGTGAAGAAGTACTTCATCGAGACGAGGTTCGAGTCCTCGGCCACGACCGCGTTCGCCTTCTCCTCGAAGGGCAGCCGGATCGAGATGCCGATCGACATCTCCCGCCCCGCGCCCTCCGCGGCAGCCTGCATGATGCCTGGGCCCGCGCCGGTCACGACCATCCAGCCGTCCTTGGACAGCAGGCCGGCCACGTCGTGCGCCTGACCGTAGAGCGGGTCATCCGTGGTGGTGCGCGCTGACCCGAAGATCGTCGCCTTGGGCACGCCGCCCAGCGGCTGGAACAGTCGGAACGCATCGCGCATCTCGCTGATCGCCGCGGAGGCGATCTTCAGGTCGAGGCGGTCGGTGCGGTCCTGTCCCAGCGCGACGGCAGACTGCAGGATGCGCGTCACGAGAGCCTTGTTCGCTGTGATGCCCTCCTCGTCGAGCAGCGCGGTCAGTCGCGCGCGGAGGTCGTCGGACGAAGGCGCATCGGTCATGCCTCCACCCTTTCATGCGGGACAGCACGGGGCTCGTCGCCCTCGCCGGGCGAGTCGACGCGATCCGCGACCACACGGTGCCGGAAGATGAGTGCTGCCGCGCTGCACAGCGCGCCGGGAGGAGAGCGCCTGATGGCCAGGACGAAGCGCGCGCGTCGCAGCGAGCTGAAGAACACCGCGTACGAGATCTTCATCGGCATCCTGTCGCTGCTGTCGATCACGAACCTCGTGCTGGTCTACGTCTTCGCCGGCGACGGGGCCATGCAGCTCGTGCTGTCGGTGATGAACGCGCTGTTCAGCGTGATCTTCCTGATCGACTTCATCTACCGGATCACCACATCGAACACGCCCTCGCAGTACTTCTTCCGCGGCTTCGGATGGGCCGACCTGCTGGCGAGCCTGCCGTTCCCGCAGTTCAAGATCCTGCGGGTGTTCCGGCTGCTGCGGGTGTTCCGCCTCCTGCGTGCGCTCGGCTTCCGGCAGATCGTCTCCACCCTCGTGCACGATCGTGCGAACAGCACCCTGATGACGCTGCTGCTGCTCGGCATCATCGTGCTGCAGTTCGGCAGCCTCTCGATCCTCGCGATCGAGGAGCATGCCAAGGGTGCGAACATCACCTCGGCGTCGGACGCGCTCTGGTACACGGTCGTCACCATCTCGACCGTCGGCTACGGCGACCAGTACCCGGTGACGAACGCCGGACGCGCACTCGGCGTGCTCATCATCATCGTCGGCGTCGGCATCTTCGGAACGTTCACCGGCTACCTGGCGAACCTGTTCCTGGGCCCGTCGAAGAGCGACGCCTCCGTCGCAGACGGCGCGGATGCCGGCGAGACCCCCTCGGCGGATGCCGGCATGGAGTCGGGGCACGGCGACGAACGCGCCGCCGGTCGCAGTCGCGCGGCTTCGGCCGGTGTGGCAGCCGGTGCCGCGTCCGGGGCGGTCGCGGCCGGGATGTCGCACGCGGATGCGGATGACGCGGATGCGCCGCGGGATGCACGTCTGGCGGCTCTGCTCGCGCAGTCCGAGCAGCTGTCCGCCGAGATCAGGGACCTGCTCGACCGGCGCTGAGCACGGCGCCGGAGTGCTCCTCAGTGCCGCGGCCCGTCGCACGGCAGACGAAGTCCCGCGGTCGTACCGGCCGTCAGAGTGTCCGTTCGAGCAGATCGGCGGCGCGTCCGGCACCGCCGAGTGATCCCAGCTGCGCCGCGACCCGCTCCGCCGAGGCGCGGAACGACGGTTCGCCGATCACCCGATCGACAGCGGCTGCCACGGCCTGCGGCTTCGGTGTGCCGGTGCGCAGGTTCAGTCCCGCACCGCTCCACGCGACGCGGGCGGCGACCTCGGGCTTGTCCAGGTCTCCCCCGGCGATGATCAGCGGGATGCCGTGCCGCAGCGCTGCGAGCGTGCCGCCCCAACCGCCGTTCGTGATCATCAGGTCCACCCGCGGAAGCAGATCACCGAACGGTGCGAACCCGATCACGCGGGCGTTGTCGGGCACGGGGAGCGGCAGCTCGTCGACGCCCGCGACGCCGGTGGTGGCGATCACGAGGACGTCGCGGTCCGCGAGGGCGCCGAGGGCGGGGCGCAGCAGGTCGTCCGGGTCGATGTTCTGCGTTCCCTGGGTGATCAGCACGACCCGACGTCCGTCCAGGTCGCCCCACCACGACGGCAGCGACGCCGAGCCGGAGGTCACCGGACGGGCGACCTCGCCGACGAAGTGGAGGTGCGGAGGCCGATCTGTCCGGCCGTAGTCCAGCAGCGCGGATCCGCTCGCTGCGATCAGCGTGCGGGAGAAGACCAGCCGATCCATCGTGATGCGCTCCGGCGGCAGGCCGACGGCGCGCTCGGCGACAACGATCGCCTGCACGAGCGTTCGCGAGATCAAGGGCACCAGTCCGCGCAGCGCGGCATCCCTCGCCCTCGTGACCGGGTTCGTCCCCGGCCGGATGCCCATCCCGCTGGGCGGCCCTGCGGGGCCGGGCAGGTTGAGCGGCAGCGAGCAGATCGTCGACCACGGAGCATCCGCCCGCCTGCTGTACAGCACCGCACCGACCGAGGTCTCGTCCGCGGCGAGGGCGTCCCACGGCTCGCGCTCCCACTCCGCTGTCAGGTCGGCGACCTGCGCCGGTGCCGTGCCGATGAAGCAGTCGACCACGTTGATCAGCAGCTGGGACAGCCCTTTCCTGCCGACCATCCGCGGGAACGTGGCGGGCATGTCGTTCTCGTCGAAGTCCGGCGCGGTCCGCCACGGCACCAGCCGGGCTCCGGACGCCTCGATCCGATCGCGGAACCGGCCTCCGGTGTAGAACCGCACGTCGTGCCCACGACGCACGAGTTCACGCGCGATCGCAGCCATCGGGGCGACATGCCCTGTGAACGGCATCGTCGTCAGCAGGAACCTGCTCATGCCGTGATCATGCACCTCGCGCGGCCCGCGCGCCAGAGTGCCGGCACGGGGCCCGCAGTCCGCGGGCCCCGTACCTGCTCAGCCCAGCCGGGCGATCAGTTCGGATGCCGGGACGGTCTCGCGCTCGCCGGACCGGCGATCCCAGAGCTCCACCTGGCCGTCGGCCGCACCGCGGCCCACGATCACGATGGTCGGAACGCCGAGCAGCTCGGCGTCGCCGAACTTCACGCCGGGCGAGACCTTCGGGCGGTCGTCGAAGAGCACCTCGCGACGGGTCGCCTCGATGTCGGCGGACAGCTGAGCGGCCAGGTCGAAGGCGACCTGGTCCTTGCCCGTGGCGATCACGTGCACGTCGAACGGCGCGATCGTCTCGGGCCAGATCAGGCCCTTGTCATCACTGTTCAGCTCGGCGATCGCCGCCAGGATGCGCGTGACGCCGATGCCGTAGGAGCCCATCGTGACGGTGGTCAGCTTGCCGTTCTCGTCGAGCACCTTGAGCCCGAGTGCCTCGGCGTACTTGCGGCCAAGCTGGAAGACGTGGCCGATCTCCATGCCGCGTGCGATCGAGACCGGACCGGAACCGTCGGGAGCCTGGTCGCCGTCGCGCACGCTGGCGACCTCGACGAAGCCGTCCGCGGCGAAGTCACGGCCGGCGATCACGCTGTGCGCGTGCTTCTGGTCGATGTTCGCGCCGGTGATCCAGCTGGTGCCCTCGGCGACGCGCGGGTCGACGAGGTAGCGGATGCCGGTGGCCGACTCCTCGCCGAGCACAGCGCCCGTCTCGCTCCACGGCCCGATGTACCCGCGCACGAGGAGCGGGTTCTTCTCGAAGTCGGCATCGGTGGCGGGCTCGACCTCGGCCGGTGCGAACGCCACCTCGGCGCGCTTCTCGTCGACCTCGCGGTCGCCGGGCACGCCGACGATGACGAGCTCCCGGGTTCCGTCCAGGTGGGTCAGCGCGAGCACGACGTTCTTCAGGGTGTCCGCCGCGGTGAACTCGCCCTCGAGCACGGCATTGCTGTGCGCGACGAGGGTGTCGATCGTCGGGGTGTTCGGCGAGTCGAAGACCACCGGCGCGGCATCCGCATCGAAGGCGACCGGGGCGATCGCCGGCGTCGTGTAGGCCTCGACGTTGGCGGCGTAGCCGCCGGCGGACCGCACGAAGGTGTCCTCGCCGATCGGGGTCGGGTGCAGGAACTCCTCGCTGCGCGAGCCGCCCATCGCGCCGGCATCCGCCTGCACGATCACGTACTCCATGCCGAGTCGCTGGAAGATGCGCTCGTAGGCGTCGCGCTGCGCCTGGTAGCTCGCGTCGAGTCCGGCATCCGTGTAGTCGAACGAGTACGCGTCCTTCATGGTGAACTCGCGGCCGCGCAGGAGGCCTGCGCGCGGACGCGCCTCATCGCGGTACTTGTCCTGGATCTGGTAGATCGACAGCGGCAGGTCCTTGTACGACGAGTACAGGTCCTTCACGAGCAGCGTGAACGCCTCTTCGTGCGTCGGTGCGAGCAGGTAGTCGCCGCCCTTGCGGTCCTGCAGACGGAACAGCAGGTCGCCGTACTCGTCCCAGCGGCCGGTCGCGGCGTATGCCTCGCGCGGCATGAGAGCCGGGAAGTGCACCTCCTGGGCGCCGGCGGCCTCCATCTCCTCGCGGACGATCTTCTCGATCTTCGCCTTCACGCGCAGGCCGAGCGGGAGCCACGCGAAGATGCCGGCGGCCTGAGGCCTGATGTAGCCGGCGCGGATCAGCAGCTTGTGGCTCGCGACCTCGGCGCCAGCCGGGTCTTCACGGAGCGTACGGACGAAGAGATGAGAGAGACGGGTGACCACGGGATGATTCTACGGGTGGTCACCCGTCGCCTCTCACAACCGTCAGTTCAGTGCGCGGGTGCCCTCGGGGATCACGCCGTTCGCATAGAGGCTCGTCGCGACATCCTGCAGCGCCGTCAGCGCGACCCGCTGCGGCACGGGACCGTACGAGATCCGGGCGACGCCCAGCTCCTGGTACTCCGCCGCGGTGAGCGCACCGGGCAGACCGATCACGCTGACCTTTCCGACGCCGATCCCGTCGACGAGCGTACGGGTGGCGTCGGCGTCGAGGATGCCGGGCACGAACACGGCCTGCGCGCCGGCGTCCAGGTAGGCACGGCCGCGCTCCACCGCGTCGGCGAGCTTGTCGGCGAGCGGCTTGTCGCCGCCGCGCACGATCGCATCGGTGCGGGCGTTCAGCACGAATGGCACCCCCTCCGCCTCGCCGGCCTTCACGATCGCCTCGACCTGAGCGACCGACTCGGCCAGCGGCTTCAGGCGGTCCTCGATGTTCGCGCCGACGACACCCACGCCGATGGCGAGCCGAGTCGTCTCGCCGGCATCGCCGTATCCGTCGTCGAGGTCGGCGCTCACAGGCAGTTCGACCGCTGCGGCGATCCGGCCGACGAAGTCGATCATGATCTCGCGCGGGATCTGACCGTCGGCGTAACCGAAGGTGGCGGCGATGGAATGCCCGGCGGTGGCGAGGGCGCGGGTCTCGGGAAGGGCGGCGATCGCCTGAGCCGAGACCACGTCCCAGACGTTGACGACACGCAGGATCTCGGGTGCATCGTAGAGGGCGGCGAGGGACTGAGCCCTGTCAGCAGTGGTGGTCATGACTGCCACGCTAACGCCGCGCCGGGTGCCCGGGGCGGATGTGTCCGAAGAAGGCGGCATAAGCTGGCGCCATGCCGCAGCGACGATCGCATATCGCAGAGTCCGCAGCGCAGAGCGCCCTGGCCGACGCGCTGGCCGCCGTGCGAGCGCCCTTCGACGTCCCGTTCCCGCCCGAGGCGATCGCCGAGGCCGAGCACGCCACCGCGCCCGTGCCCGACGTCGATCTGCGTGACATCCCGTTCGCGACGCTCGACCCTGAGGGATCCAAGGACCTCGACCAGGCCTTCCAGATCGAGCGCGCAGGCAAGGGCTACACGGTGCGGTACGCGATCGCCGACGTGCCCGGATTCATCGCTCCGGGCGGTGCCCTGGACGCGGCGGCGCGCGAGCGCGGGCAGACCCTGTACGCCGCGGACGGCTCCATTCCGCTGCATCCGCCTGTGCTCAGCGAGGGCAGTGCCTCACTTCTGCCCGATCAGGAGCGCCCTGCGCTGGTGTGGACGTTCGCCCTGGACTCCGACGGCGCCGTGACGGAGACGACGCTGCAGCGCGCATTGATCCGCTCGCGAGCCCAATTGGACTATGTGAGCGCCCAGAGGTCGCTCGACCGGGGCGAGGACTCCCCCGCCGTGCTGCTGCCGGAGGTCGGCCGACTGCGGCTGGAGCAGGAGGCGGCGCGCGGCGGCGCGAGCCTGAACCTGCCGGACGCCGAGGTCGTGCGCACCGCACCCGGGCGGTACGACATCGAGATGCGTCATCCGCTGCCGATCGAGGAATGGAACGCCCAACTGTCTCTGATGACGGGCATGGCCGCGGCCACGATCATGCTCGACGGCGGCATCGGCGTGCTGCGCACGATGCCGCAGCCCGATGACACGACCTTCGAGGCCTTCCGGGTGCAGACCGAGGCGCTGGGCCGGCCGTGGACCACAGGGCGGTACGGCGACTACCTGCGCGGGCTCGACCGCACGGACCCCCTGACCCTCCCGGTGCTCGAGGCGGCCAGCGCGCTGTTCCGCGGTGCGGGATACGTCGTCTTCGACGGCGCACCGCCGGAGGAGCGGATTCAGGCGGCGATCGGCGCACCGTACGCGCACGCGACCGCGCCGCTGCGCCGACTCGTCGACCGATGGTCGCTCACCATCTGTCTGGCTCTGTCACAGGGCGAGAAGGTTCCCGACTGGGCACGCGAGGGTCTGCCGGAACTGCCGAAGCTGATGCAGGAGTCGTCCGCGCGTGCGTCGCAGCTGAACTCCCAGACTCTCGATCACGTCGAGGCAGCCCTGCTCGCCCCGCACGTCGGCACGGAGTTCAGCGCGACCGTCGTTCGGCCCGCCAACGGTGAGGGGAAGGCGACGGTTCAGATCGCCGACCCTGCGGTGACCGCCCGCGCCCCCGTGCCGGAGGGGACGACGCCCGGCGCCGTCGTGCGGGTGCGCCTGGACGCCGCGGACGTCCGCACAGGGACCGTGACGTTCTCGGCCGCGTGAGCGGGCACCCTGCTCCGGATGCAGGGAGAGCGGACGGATACAGGACGATCCGGCGGCGTGTCGCCCTCCATTCGGAATTCGGTCCTGCATCCGTACCCGTGAACGGCAGGGTGAACCGATGATCGAACGGCTGGATACGACACAGCGGACCTGGCTCGCGGACCGGCTACCGGGTGCGGAGCTCGTCCGCGACATGTCCTGGAACCTCGTCGACACGACCGTGCTGCACGTGCGCTCGGGCGGGCGGGACTTCGTCGTGAAAGCAGCAGGCCCTGACGACACCCACCTGCCGCGCGAGATCTCCGCGCACCCTGCCTATGTCGAGCCCCTCGCGGTCACGGCGCAGGCCGCGCGGCTGCTCGACGCCGATGCCGCCGCGCGCATCATCCTGCTCGAGTATCTGGCCGGCTCGCTCGTACTCGGCACGGATGCCGAACGGCTGCCCGACACGTACCGGCAGGCGGGCGAACTGCTGCGCCGCCTGCACCGGCTTGAGATGCGGAAGGATGCCGGATACGAGGAGCGCGCAACGGCTCGCGCGCTGCACTGGTTGCGGCAGCCGCACCGCGTGGATGCCACGACCGCTGAGCGCACCCACAGCATCCTGTCCTCCGCCCCGACTCCGACCGTCCAGCTGGTCCCGACGCACGGCGACTGGCATCCGCGCAACTGGCTCGCCGACGGCGGCACCGTACGGGCGATCGACTTCGGGCGCTTCGCGTTCCGCCCTGCCTCCACCGATCTCGCCCGCCTCGCCGCGCAGCAGTGGCGCGGGCATCCCGAGCTCGAGGCGGCGTTCTTCGAGGGTTACGGCCCCGATCCGCGTGACGCGGAGCTGTGGCGACTGGACGCGCTGCGCGAGGCGATCGGCACCGCGTGCTGGGCGTACAAGGTCGGCGACGAGGCGTTCGAGCGCCAGGGCCACCGCATGCTGGCCGAAGCACTCGCCCTGTTCTGAACCGCGCGGCGCAGCTGGATCCCGGAGGACTGCGCCAGCTCGGATGCTCACGGCGCCGAAGTCTCCGGGATGCTGCGGAACTCCGGAATGATGCCGCGGCGACCGCCGCTACGCTGGCCCGATGGACTTCGCCGCCGTCGCAGAGAGATTCGTCGCCGAGCACTTTCCTGGCGCCGACTCGGTGATCATCGGCGGCAGCACCGCCCGAAGCGAGCGCACGGCGAGCAGCGACATCGACCTGCTGCTGATCGGCGGGGCGCTCTTCACCGACGATCAGACCAGTGCCGCGTCGACGCACGCGTTCGAGGGTGAGGTCTTCGAGGTGTTCGCCTACACCACCGCGGGGTTCGCGGAGTGGGCTCAGCGCGGCGTCGATCAGCATCGACCGGTCATCGTGCACATGCTCATCGAGGGCTGGGCCGTGCGAGAAGGCGCTGACCTCGACGACCTCCGCCGGCACTGGAACGATGTCCTGAAAGCAGGGCCGACGCTGACCGAGGCGGAGGCCGCACACCGCCGGTACGTCATCACCGACGCGCTCGACGATCTGCGTGACGCCACCGACCCTCTGGAGCGCCGCGTCCTGGCATCCATGCTCTTCGAGCGCACCGCCGAGCTGATGCTGCTCGCCGAAGGCCAGTGGCTCGGCACCGGGAAGTGGCTGCCCCGCCGGCTGCGCGCATGGGATGCCGGCCGGGCCGAGGCGCTCGCTGCGCCCCTGCTCACGGACGACCACCCGGCCTTCGCCGATCGTGTGCAAGCGGAGCTGGATCGCGCCGGCGGACGGATGCAGGACGGATTCGTGCGGTGAACGACAAGGTGATCCGGGACTATCGCGAGCAGGATGCGGCGGCGACGCTGGCGGTGTTCCTCGACGCCGTGATGATCACCGCCGCTGTCGACTACTCCGCCGCGCAGATCTCGGCGTGGGCACGTCCCAGTCAACGCAGGGTCGAGGACTGGAACGAGGCGAGATGCCGCGTCAGCACCATCGTCGCCGTCGTCGACGGGCAGATGGCGGGATTCTCCGACGTCAGCGCGGAAGGGTACATCGACATGATGTTCGTCTCCCCGCACTTCGCTCGGCGGGGCGTTGCCCGTCGGCTCCTGGCCGAGATCGAAGGACGAGCCCGGGATGCCGGGGCGGCCGGCCTCTCCGCGAACGTGAGCATCACGGCGCGGCCCTTCTTCGAGCATGCGGGCTTCGTCGTCGAGGCCGAACAGCACCCGGTGACGGAGGGCGTCGAGCTGACGAACTTCAAGATGACGAGGGCGCTCGGCTGAACGCACGGGCTGGATAGCATGGCCCAGTGCGCCACCTGATCCGACTGTCCGACTGGGACCGCGCCGACGTCGAGCTCCTGTTCGCGCTGGCCGAGCGGTGCGAACGGGGAGCCGGGCCACGTCACGAGGGCTGCGCCGTCATGTTCTTCCCCAGCACCAGCCTGCGCACGCGTGTCTCGTTCGAGCGCGGTGCCCACCTCATGGGCCTGCAGCCGATCGTGTTCCCGCCCGAGTCGCTGGAGAAGTCCGAGTCGCTCGCCGACGTGGCCGGCTACCTCGCATCGTGGGCGGATGTGCTGATCGTGCGGCAGCGCATGCGGATCCTCGAAGACCTGGCCGCATCCAGCCCGGTCCCCGTCGTCAACGCGATGACCGAGCTGAACCATCCGTGCGAGGTGCTCGGCGACGTGTACGCACTCAGCCGCACGCGCGACCCACGGAGTCTGCGGTTCCTGTTCGTCGGCGCCGACGGCAACATCGCCCGCGCCTGGCAGGAGATCGCCGGCGTGCTCGGTCTCGCTCTCGTCCAGTGCTGTCCGGGCGCACTCGCGACGCCAGGGCTTGAGCACACCGACGATCTCCTGCGCGCGATCGCGACCGCCGACGTCATCATCACCGACGCTCCGGGGCAGCATGCCGAGGCCCTCTCGCCGTTCCGGATCACCGCCGGCCTTCTCGACTCCGCACCGACGGGCGCGCGGTTCATCCCCTGTCCCCCGCATCTCGTGGGTCGGGAGGCGACCGAGGACGCTTTCCGGCATCCGGCGTTCGCCGGCCACGGCTTCAAGAAGACGCTCATGCCTGTGCAGCAGGCGATCATCTCGATGTGTCTGGACCGGTGACGCCCGGGGGCTCCTCCCCCGATTCGACGAGCGCCTTCAGCGCCTGCAGCGACGTCTCGAGGTAGTCCTCGTAACGGCGTATCCAGGGGCCGAGCGCCAGCTGAAAGGCATCCGCATCGATCCGGTAGCGCTGGTTGCGTCCTTCACGCTCCGAAACCACGAGGCCGGCCGCGCGCAGCGCCATCAGGTGTTTCGAGATGCCCGATGCCACCAGCTCCGGGAATTCCTCGGCGAGCTCGCCGACCGTGCACACACCGCGGTCGGCGAGCAGATCGAGGATGCGCCGGCGCGTCGGATCGGCGAGCGCGCGGAAGGCCGCGTCCGACAGATCGGTCACCCTTCCCCCACGCGGGCGGCGAGCTGCTCCAGGATGCGATGCTTCACGATGCCGCGCCGATACGCGTCGCGCGTGCCGCGCCAACCGTCCGTGCCGATGCCGGCGAAACCGTCGTGCACGAGAGTCGCCTCGGTGCCCGCCTCGGTCGGCCGCAGCATGATCACGAGCCGGCCGGGATGCTGCCACCCGGCATCCTCCTCCAGCCAGGACAGCACCAGACGTCCCTCGGGCACGAGTTCGAGCACGGTGCCGACGATCTGCGTGTCTCCGTCTGCGCCGGTCATCCGGTAGGAGCCGCCGACCGTCAGATCGATCTCCAGGTCAGCGCCGATCCAGCGGCGCAGGCCTTCCTGGGTCTCCAGCCACCGCCACACGGCACTGGGGCGAGCGGCGATCTCGAGCGAATGCGACACATCAGGCATGACAACCTCCTGCATTACCAATCAGTAAACTTTACCGATTGGTAAGAGGTTAGATCCGCCAGACACCGTCGTCAACCCCGATCCACCTGCGCGAACTGCGCGGCACTGTAGCGCTCGCCCCGCACCTCGTCGGCGAGGGCGTCGAGCTCGGCGAGTTCGACGGGCGTCAGCACGAGTTCCGCGGCCGCCAGGTTCTCCTCGATGCGGGAGATTCGCCTGGTGCCGGGGATCGGCACGATCCACGGCTGCTGCGCGAGCAGCCACGCCAGCGCGATCTGACCGGGTGTGGCGTCCTTCGCCGCGGCGAGCGCACCGACCCGTTCGATCAGCGCGGCGTTCGCCGCCCGGTTCTCCTCGGTGAACCGCGGCAGGCCGCCCCGCATGTCATCGGCGGCGAACGCCGTCGTGGTGTCGATCGCCCCAGTGAGGAAGCCGCGTCCCAGCGGGCTGAACGGCACGAAGCCGATGCCGAGCTCACCGAGCACCGGAAGCACATCCGTCTCCGGATCGCGGGTCCACAGCGAGTACTCGCTCTGCACCGCCGTCACCGGCTGCACGGCATGCGCGCGGCGGATCGTCGCTGCGGACGCCTCGGACAGTCCGAAAAGGCGCACCTTGCCCTCGTCGATGAGCGCGGACACCGTGCCTGCGACATCCTCGATGGGCACGGCCGGATCCACCCGGTGCTGGTAGAGCAGGTCGATCACGTCAGTGCGGAGGCGGCGCAGCGAGGCGTCCACGACCTCCCTGATGTGCTCGGGCCGGCTGTCCAGGCCGTGTCCGCCGATCTGGAAGCCGAACTTCGTCGCGATGACGACCTGGTCGCGCACCGGCGCGAGCGCCTCGCCGACGAGCTCCTCGTTCACGTAGGGCCCGTACACCTCGGCGGTGTCGAAGAGCGTGACTCCAAGGTCGACGGCGCCGCGGAGCACGGCGATCATGTCTTCGCGACTGCCGGGGTTGGGGCCGTAGGCGTGCGACATCCCCATGCATCCCAGTCCGATCGCCGAGACCTCGAGTCCCTGGCCGAGGGTTCGCTTCTGCATGTCATGCTCCTTCTCTGTCGGTGATGCGGTCATGCTCGGCGAGCGCGCGGAGCCCCTGCACCGCCGAGTACGGCTTCATGTACAGGACCTCGCCGAGCCGCTGCTCGCGCGCCCGCCGCAGGCGCCTGCCCAGATCGGGGCGCAGGTCCCGGAGGTATGCCCGCGCGAGCTCGGCGTGCGGCGAGTTCGACACGATCCTGATCGCATCGGCGTCCTCGACCAGCGCGATCGCGTTCTGCACGTTCTCGCGCGTCGTCCTGCTCTGCGTGTCGAGCCGGATCGGACCGGCGTATCCGCGCCGCAACGCGTAAGCGGCGAGCAGCTCGGCCTCGGGGATGTCGCCACCGACGGCACCGCCGCAGAGCACGAGCATCGACTCTCCGGCATCCGGCGACAGCGAGCGCAGCGCGGCGCGCACTCGATAGCGGTTCACGCCGTTCACGCGCGTGCCGCGGTTGCGATAACCGAGCACCACGATCGCCTCGCGCCGCACCGGATGCCCGTCATCGACACCCATCCGGCGACGCGAGGAGCGCTCGTGCACGATCTCCGACCAGACCAGGACGGCGGCCAGCACGGCTGCCCCGATGACGGCCGCGCCCACGATGGCCCTGCTCATCCGATTCACCGTCACGTGCACCGACGCTACTCCCTCGCGCGGCAGCAGTCAGGGCCGGGTCACGAGGGCCCGGCCCTGAGGAGCCGATTCAGCGGATGCCGGTCAGCAGCCGCCGAGGTCCTTCCACACGCCCCACTCGCCCGTGGTGCCCGGCTTCTCGCCGGTCGTCCACCAGGACGCCTTCCAGGTGTGACCGGCCTCGCTCACCTGAGCGCCTCCGATGTAGATGCTCGACGCGCTCCATGCCGGTGCCGTGCAGGTGCCCGGGGTCGGGGTCGGCGTCGGTGTCGGCTCCGGGTTCGTCGGTCCGCCGGTCCCCACGGTCACGTCCATGCAGTTGTAGAACGCGTTCACCGTGTCGGCGACGTTCCAGCGCGCGAGGATCATGTGGTCGCCCGCCGGCAGGTTCGTCAGCGTGTGCTTCACGGTGGCCTCGGGCTGCCGGTTGTAGCCGTCGAAGACCGCGAACGGCACACCGTCGACGAAGTACTCCCAGCTGCTCGTCGAATGCCGAGCCGTGATGTTCCAGGTCAGGGTCGTGGTGGAGTCGATCCTCGTGCGCGGCCACGGCTTGGACGCGTCGTCGAGGATCGCGTACTCGGCGTTGCCGCCACTGCACTTCATCGAGCCCTTCGGCGCCTCGACGCTCTGAGGCTCGTACTCGATCGATCCGCAGTCGAACGAGGTCGCGCCCGCCGCGCACTGCGCCTGGCGGCTGGGCGGGTCCGTCACCCAGCCGTGTGCGCCGGCAGCCGTCACCGCGGCCCCGCCGACGAGAGCTCCGATCGCGATACCCACCGCGATGATCCATTTCCGTCTCATTGCCCGTCTCCTCCGTATCGTCCTTGACAGTCGGTCGGCCCCCGAAGCATCCGGGCGCCGTCGCCAGCACGCTAGCGGCGATGGGGACCGCCGCGCCCGGTTCCGGAGCAGGCATGTGGAAACCACGTACGGCGTACGATCCTGCTGTGACCGCAGACCCGCTCGCCTCCTGGCTCCGCACCGACGCGCACCGGCTGCGCACCCTGGATCCGGATGATCCCGACGACAGCGATCTGGAGCCGCTCCTCGACATCATCGGCGACGCCCGCGTCGTCGCCGTCGGCGAATCGATGCACCGCGTGCACGAGTTCCTCGGTCTTCGGCACCGTCTGTTCCGCTTCCTCGTGCGCCGCGCCGGGTTCACGACCCTGGTGATGGAGAGCGGCCAGCCGGAGGGCCTCAGGGTCGATCGTTGGCTGCGTGATGGTGGGCCGGGGCTGCGCGACGTGCTGGGTCGCGGGATCACGTACCGGTTCGGCGCCTGCGAGGAGATGCTCGATCAGGTCACCTGGATGCGGGAGCAGAACGTCCGCGGCATCCCGGTGCGGTTCGCCGGTATGGACGTGCCCGACTCGTCCGCGAGCGCGCTGCCGGGTGTCCTCGCGACGCTCGATCTGCTCGATGACACTGATCCGGCCTACGCCGCACATGTGCGCGCGGCGGTGGTCCCTCTGTTCGACTACCTCCCTGCCGACCGCTCAGGACTGGCGCAGGCGGCCCCCACCATCCAGGCGTACCTCGCGCTCCCGCCCGAGCGGCGGAACGAGATCGCCGCGGCGGTCGGCGATCTCGCTGCGCGGACGCGCGCACTCCGGCCCGACCTCGTCGCGCGCTCCGGCGGTGGGAGCTCGGCGGTGCGTCGCGTCGACGCCGCGATCAACGCGGCCGAGAGCGCACGTGCCGCCGACGACTTCCTCCGCGCGATGACCAGCGGCCCGATTCGCACCTGGCCCCCTGCCAACATCCGGGATGCGTGGATGGCGGACTCGGTGGAGAGGGTGCTGCGCGACGAGCCGCGGATCCTGGTCGCGGCAGCGAACGGCCACGTGCAGCGCACGCCGTTCTCCGCTCCGCCGTACGTGCCGGATCCGATGACCACTCTCGGTGGACACCTCGCGGAGAGGCTCGGATCCGCGTACGTCGCGATCGGCACCGCATTCGGCGGCGGTGATGCGTGGCTGCACCGACCGGATCCCGCCGACGCACCCGGTCACTCCCGGCCGTTCGTGCAGCCGATCGGCCCGCTGCTGCCGGGCAGCGCCGACGCGGCGTTCGCACGCGCTGGCATCGGCGACTTCGTCGTGGATCTCCGGCGTATGACGCCCGCCGCCATGGACGCCCTGGATCGCACGGCGGGTGTGCAGAACGGCGACGTCCTGCAGCCGCTGCCCGTGCGGGAGGCGTTCGATGCGATCGCGTTCGTCGAATCCGTGTCGCCCTGGCACACCTGGCTGAACGAATTCGGCGTGGACGAGCGGGCGACGGCCTGACGCGTCAGGCGGCCACGGCCGAAGTCGTCATCGTGAGCAGCTGATCCTGCAGTACCAGCGACACGGTGATCGAGGCGAACTCCGCGAGCGAGGCCGCATGCGTTCCGCCGCACGGGATCGATGCGGTGCCCGCCGGCAGCTCGCACTCCCAGCGGCGCATGTCGATGATCGTCGGCCCGTCGGTGACGATGCGACTCGGAGCCCCTGAGGCCACCCAGGACGCCAGCGTGGCGTTGATCGCAGCCTCGCGCTCCGCCACGGTCGCCGCGAAGGTCTCGGAATCGAAGCCCGCCTTGCGCAGGCTCTTGCCGAGGCGGTATTCGTCGACGGCGCCGTCGACATGAATGAAGCTGGTCTGGTTCGCCCGGCCCTCGAAGTCCGGGCTGCCGAGCGCATCGGCGCCCGGATCCTTGCGCCACAGGTCCGCCAGCGCAAGATCGAGGGCGAGGGATGCCAGATGGCATGCCGTGTGTCCGCGGCTGAGGCCGGCTCGACGCACCTCATCGACTTCGAGGGCCGCGGACGCCCCCGCTGTGATGGACGCCGGAATCTCGCCTTCCACGCGGTGCCCCACCAGCCACGTCCAGCCCTCCGCACCGCGCTTGACCGGGATGTCTGTCCCGACGGCGAAGGCGCCGTCGTCGCTGATCGCCGCCATCACGGCCTCGGCCACTGCGACCTCGTCCGCTCCGACCACGATCGTCCCTGAGTCCCCCGGCTGGTCGGGCCAGGTGTGGTCCACGGGATGGAACGGGGTGACGTCGGTGACCACGACACCACCCTGCACTGTCAGCACGCGGGCATCCGCCCTCAGGGCTCCGGCGGGGAACGTGACGGTCGTGGGGCGCGCGAGAACATCAGGATGCATGACTCCATGCTTCCACGCGCGCAGCGTCCACAGCATCCGCTCACGATACGCTGAGGCATCGGATGCTCCCCCACGTCCGACCCGAGGTGACCGTGAACGAACGCATCCCGCGGCTGCTGCTGCCGTCGCACTACGACTTGCCCGGGATCGACGACGATTCCCGTACGCTGTACGCCCACCTGGCGAGCGTGGGGCCGCTCCCGCTGGAGCAGGTCGACTCTCCGGCGCTGCGCACTCTCACCGCCACCGGCCTGGCCGTCGTGCATGCCGGATCCGTCGACATCGTGCCCCCGGCCGGTCCGCTGCAGGAGATCGCGGATCAGCACACTCAGCGGGCCGTCGCCGCCCAGCTCGCCATCGATGATCTGATGGCGGTCTGGCGCGCGGCGCGCGGGCAGGAGGTCGGTGTGGAGGTGCTCTCCGGGCCGTCCGCGAGCCGGGAGTTCGACGCCCACATCGCGCAGGCACGGCGGGAGATCCTCGCTCTGTCGATCGGTCCGCGGGCCGGGATGACGATCGAGCCGGCGCACGGCGTGCTCGACGCGTTGGCCCGTGGGGTGGGCGTGCAGGTCGTCTACCACAGTCGCCTGTTCGAGAACGAGTCCGCCCTGGCCGTCACGACCGAGTGCGTCGCCGCCGGAGAGCAGGCCAGGGTGCTCCCCCGGGTCCCTGTGAATCTTGTCATCGCCGACGACTGCGCGACCCTGAACGTCTCCTACGACAACGATGAGCCCATCCATCTCGCGGTCATGCGCAACCGCCGGCTGGTCGAGTCGTGGCGAGTCGTCTTCCAGACGTTCTGGCAGCTTGCGCTGCCGTTCGACCCGGGCAGCGCGCTCGAGTCGGTGCGTCATCCAGCGCCGGACGAGCACCGGGAGCTGGTCCGGCTGCTCAGCCTCGGCATCACCGACCGCGCGATCGCCCGTGAGCTGGGCGTCTCCGAACGCACGGTCGGCCGCCGGGTCACCGCTCTGCAGGAGCACCTCGGTGTGGACACCAGGTTCCAGCTGGGTCTGCAGCTGGCCATGCAGGGCTGGGTGTGACTCGACGGCCGACACGGTCATCGACGCGGCTCGGTCATTGACGCGGCGGGGTCACTCCGCATCCGGGGCGATGAGCTCGGGGAACACCTTCTCCCACTCAGCCGCGAGGTCCTCGGTGGCGATGATGTGTCCCTGGTCGTCCTGCGCCTTCACGAAGTCCGCCGCCCACTCGGAGCTCGCATAGCGCTGGTTCGGAGTCCCGTGGTGCCCAGGGTTCGTGAACGAGCAGTCGCCGACCGTGTAGAACGACTGCATCGCCTGCAGCGCCGACGCCTTGTTCAGCGACGCACCCCGCTTGCTCACCGTGAAGTACGTGCTGAAGGCGTCCGCCATCAGCTCAGACCGGCGGGTCTGCTCGGCTTCGTCGGTCAGGTCGGTCTCGAACAGATCGTGGGTGTACTGCACCTGGTGCGCGTACTCGTGGCCGAGCACGGCCCGGTCGCCCACGGCGCCGAGTCCGATGTCGTCCCACATGCTGCTCAGCCCCACGCCCATCGCGACGCGACGCGTGATGCCGAGCTCGGCGAGCATGCCCGTGCTGTCATCGGCACGGTCCGGGTCGAGGGCGAACGCGTTCAGGGTGAACAGGGGGTTGTCCACGCCGCCGGGGAAGCCCTCGTCCACCAGCCCGCGCATGATGCCGCTCTCCACCGAGAGCTGCATCAGGATGGCGATCAGTCCGTTGACCCGCCCGAACCCGTCGTAGACGAACTGACGGTCGGCTGCAGCCTCCGGGGTGCTGGCGAACACCTTCGCGTCGAACGGGACCAGGCCGACCTCGCTGTCGTTGATACCCCAGAAGCTCTCCAGAGCACGGAACGTGCGCGACAGCTCGTTGGTCTTGTCGCCGTTGACGCCGAACTCCGCATCGTGCGGATCCACCGGCGTCTTCATCAGCGTCCAGTACTGCAGGAACAGCGAGGGAGAGACGCCGAGCAGGCCGTTGTTGTACCAATACCAGGCATCCGGGTCCACGCTCGCGAGCTGGGCACGCGCCCATGTCGTCAGCTCGCTCGTGCTGCACTGGTAGTCGCCCGGATCGATGGCCCCGGCCATCCCCTCCGAGATGCCCGCGTCGCGCAGCGTCTCGCGCACGGCGTCGAGCTCAGTCTGCACGGCCGCGGCGAAGGCGGCATCCGAGGCTCCGATCTCCTCGTAGTGCGCGCGGGTCGTCGGGTCGAGATCGGCGGTCTTGAGGTACTCGTTGAACTGCGCGCGCACCGCTGCGACGTCCTGCGCCCCTGTCTGGGCGATGGTGGCGGTGGCCGCCGTGGTCGTCGGAGCGGCCGCCGCGGATGCGGCGGATGCTCCGAAGCCGGTGACCGCGAGGGCTGCGATCGACGCGACGGCGAGGGGTGTCTTGAACGAGAGTTTCATCAGCACTGATTCCTTACTCTTCGTCAGGCCTGGGGTGCCTGAACTCATGAGCAGTGAATCAAGTGGCTGTGAGGCTCACAAGGAAATCCGATGTCCAGGATCGGACATGTCCGGCGTCAGTCAGCTGGTGACGACCTGCGCGGTGCCGAGCGGGGCGTCGGGGCCCATCTCCGCGGCGATGCGGTTCGCCTCTTCGATGAGGGTGGCGACGATGTCCGCCTCCGGCACGGTCTTGATGACCTCGCCCTTGACGAAGATCTGCCCCTTGCCGTTGCCCGAGGCCACGCCCAGGTCCGCCTCGCGGGCCTCACCGGGGCCGTTCACGACGCAGCCCATCACGGCGACGCGCAGCGGCACGGTCATGTCCTTCAGTCCCTCGGTGACGTCGTCGGCGAGCGTGTACACATCGACCTGCGCACGCCCGCACGACGGGCAGGAGACGATCTCGAGCTTGCGCTCGCGCAGGTTCAGGGACTGCAGGATCTGATGGCCGACCTTGACCTCCTCGGCCGGCGGAGCGGACAGCGACACGCGGATCGTGTCGCCGATGCCCTCGCTGAGCAGGATGCCGAAGGCCGTGGCGCTCTTGATCGTGCCCTGGAACGCCGGACCGGCCTCGGTCACGCCGAGGTGCAGCGGCCAGTCGCCGCGCTCGGCGAGCAACCGGTAGGCCTTCACCATCACGACCGGGTCGTTGTGCTTGACGGAGATCTTGAAGTCGTGGAAGTCGTGCTCCTCGAACAGCGACGCCTCCCAGACCGCGCTCTCCACGAGCGCCTCCGGAGTGGCCTTGCCGTACTTCTCGAGCAGCCGGGGGTCGAGCGAGCCCGCGTTCACGCCGATGCGCAGCGAGACACCGGCGTCCTTCGCCGCCTTGGCGATGGCTCCGACCTGGTCGTCGAACTTGCGGATGTTGCCCGGGTTCACGCGCACCGCGCCGCAGCCGGCGTCGATCGCCTGGAACACGTACTTCGGCTGGAAGTGGATGTCGGCGATGACCGGGATCTGGCTCTTCTTCGCGATGATGTGCAGCACGTCGGCGTCGTCCTGAGACGGCACCGCGACGCGCACGATCTCGCAGCCCGACGCCGTCAGCTCGGCGATCTGCTGCAGGGTGCCGTTGATGTCGGTGGTCTTCGTGGTCGTCATCGACTGCACGCTGACGGGGGCGTCGCCGCCCACGAGCACCTTGCCGACCCGGATCTGGCGGGACTTGCGACGAGGGGCGAGGACTTCCGGGACGCGCGGCATCCCCAGGTTCACTGCTGGCACCCCTCCAGCCTACGACGCCCGCGCCGCACCGGGCCTGCACGCACGCATAGGCTGAGCGGATGGCCTCCGTCCTGCTCACCGGTTTCGGTCCCTTCGCCGGCGGCGCGGGCAACCCGTCGCAGGATGCCGTAGGCGCCTATGCGGCCGCGCATCCGTCGGACGATCTGGTCGCCGCGGTGCTCCCTGTCGTCTTCACCGATGCCGCGACACAGCTGCGCGCGCTGATCGCCGAGCACCTACCGGAGGTCGTCATCGCGTTCGGGCTGGCGGGCGGCAGCACGAGGGTCGCTGTCGAGCGGGTCGCGGTGAACCTCATCGACGCCCGCATCCCGGACAACTCCGGTGCCGCGCCGATCGACGTGCCGAGCGAACCGGACGGACCCGCCGCCCGGTTCGCGACTCTGCCTGTGAAGCGGATCGCGCGGGCGATCGACGAGGCGGGCATCCCCGCGCACGTGTCCCTCTCGGCGGGCAGCTACGTGTGCAACCACGTGTTCTACACGGCGCTGGCAGCCGCGCCGGAGGCGCGGGCGGGATTCATCCACCTGCCGTGGTCGGCGTCGACCGCGCCGGACGGCGCCCCGCACCTGCCAGACGACGCCCTGGTGCACGCTGTGGGCATCGCCGTGGCGCAGGCCCGGGGCGACGAGGATGTCCGCAGCACGGGCACCGAGTCCTGATCGCGTCACACGCCCGATCCCCGCCTTCGGGTGTGGTACTTTCGCCCTATGTCCGCGAACCGTTCCTGGTGGCCCGCCTCCTAGGCGGAGTTTCGCGTACCCACGAGAATCAGACCGCCTTCCGGGGCGGTCTTTTTGCATCCCGCGCCGGATTCCCCGATACAGGAGACCCGATGGCCATCGCCGACCGCCTGCACGCCCTCACCGCCGACCCCGACGCGTCATTCGTGCTCATCGCGCGCGACAGCGGCGTCGAGCTGCTCACCGGCACCGTCACCGACGTCGATCTGCTCGCCGACATCCCGCTCAAGGCGGACCGGGAGGTGTTCGCCCTCGTCCCCTACCGTCAGGTGCGCGAGCGGGGATTCGAGGCGCGGGATGACGGCACGCCGCTGCGCTGCATCCTCGTGGATGCGCACGAGCAGCTCGACGCCGCAGAGCTGATCGCCGCGCTACCCGACGAGCCGATCGCTCTCCGCGGCGGCGGGTTCGACATCACCGACGAGGACTACGCCGCGATCGTGACGCGCGTCATCGACGAGGAGATCGGCCGCGGCGAGGGCGCGAACTTCGTGATCCGCCGCGACTACCGCGCCTCCTTCGAGACCGGTGATCGCATCGCGGCGCTCACCTGGTTCCGCGCCCTGCTCGAGCACGAGCGCGGCGCGTACTGGACCTTCGCGGTGATCACCCCCGGCCGCATCGCGGTGGGCGCGAGTCCGGAGGCGCATGTCGTCGCGCGCGACGGCATCGTCACGATGAATCCGATCTCGGGCACGTTCCGGCATCCCGCCGGCGGCGCCACCAAGTCGGCGCTGACCGAGTTCCTCTCCTCGACGAAGGAGACGGAGGAGCTGTTCATGGTCGTCGACGAGGAGCTCAAGATGATGAGCCAGGTCTGCTCGGACGGCGGGCGCATCACCGGCCCGCACCTCAAGCAGATGTCACGGCTCACGCACACCGAGTACATGCTGCGCGGGCAGAGCCGGCTCGACCCGCGCGACGTGCTGCGCGAGACGATGTTCGCGCCGACCGTCACCGGGTCGCCGATGCAGAACGCCTGTGCCGTGATCCGGCGGCACGAGCAGACTCCGCGCGGCTACTACTCCGGTGTCGCTGCACTGTTCAGCCCCAACGCGCACGGCGGCCACGACCTGGATGCGCCGATCCTGATCCGCACGGTGTACGTCGACGGCGGACGACTGTCGGTGCCGGTGGGCGCGACCCTGGTGCGCCACTCCGACCCGTACGGCGAGGTCGGCGAGACTCATGGCAAGGCTGCGGGTGTGCTGGGCGCGATCGGCGCGATCGAGCGCGACCTGGCGGCGGAGGCTCGCGACGACGACGCGCCTGGCGCAGGATCGCTCGCCGACGACGCCGAGGTCGCCGAGCTGCTCGCCTCACGAAACGCGCGCCTGGCAGAGTTCTGGCTGCAGCCCCAGGAAGCCGCAGCTGCCGGCCCGCTGGCGGGCCGCACCGCCCTCGTCGTGGACGCGGAGGACCGCTTCACCACGATGCTCGCCCATCAGCTGCGGCACCTCGGCCTCGACGCCCGCGTCGTGCCGTGGGAAGCCGTGACAGATGACGAGATCGACGCCGCCGACCTGCTGGTCGCTGGTCCCGGGCCCGGCGACCCGCGGGATGCCGAATCACCGCGCATCACACGGATGCGACAGGTCGTCGCCCGTCGTCGCGCAGCGGATGCTCCGCTGCTGGCCGTGTGCCTGAGCCACCAGATCCTCGCGGACTCGCTGGGGATCGACCTGGTGCCGCTGGACGCCCCGCATCAGGGCGTGCAGAAGACGGTGCCCGTGTTCGGTGAGGACGCCTCGGTCGGCTTCTACAACACGTTCACCGCGCGGGTCTCCCCCGGCACCGCGTCGGCGGCGGATGCCGAGGTGTCGGCGGATGCGGTCACCGGAGACGTCTACGCCCTTCGCGGTGAGGGCTTCGCGTCGATCCAGGGCCACCTGGAGTCGATCCTGTCGCGCGACGGCATCCGCACTCTGCAGAGACTGGCGGAGCACGCCCTGGCCTGAGGGGCCCTTCGTCACTTCGTCTCGCTGCGCTCGCTCAACACGGCGCTCGCTGCGCTCGCTCAGGAACCGGACGAACACCCCGGCCCCTGAGCGAGGAGCGCAGCGACGAGACGAAGGGCACTAGCCCAGCAGGTTCACGGGCTTGAGCAGGTCGGCGACGATCAGCAGCGCGCCCATGCCGATCATCACCACGGCGACGACGACGGTGAGCGGCACCAGCCGCGTGGCATCCACCGGCTTCGGTGCGCGCCGCCCGGTGAGCTTCGCCCAGGTGCGTTTGATGCCCTCCCACAACGCGACGGCGATGTGGCCGCCGTCCAGCGGCAGCAGCGGGATGAGGTTGAACACGAACAGCGCGATGTTCAGCGCACCGAGCAGGTAGAGCAGGGTGCTCAGCCGATTCAGGATCGGACTGTCGGTGACGGCGACATCACCGGCCAGACGCCCGACCCCGACGACGCTGAGCGGCCCGTTCGGATCCCGCGGCGCACCGGCGAAGACGGTCTCGCCGACGCTCCACATCTTCTGCGGAAGGGTGACGATCATCGAGGCGACGCCGCTGACCTGCTGCCAGGTCATCTCGGCGCCGGTGCCGATCGGCTGGCGGACGTACGCCTGCTGGGACGTGATGCCCGCGTAGCCGACCTCGTGCATCACCGGCTTGCCGTCCGCGTCGACGACGGGCTGCCCCTTTGCATCCACCTCCTGCCGCTGTGCGGGACCCGGCGTGAGGGTCGTGTCGACCTCCGCGCCGTCGCGCTCGACGACGACCGGCAGCGCGACTCCAGGCGAGGCCTGGATGATCGCGGATGCCTCGGCGAACGTGGACACGTCCTGGCCGTCGACGCTCACCAGCACGTCGCCGGGCTGAATGCCCGCCTCGGCGGCAGGTGCCGTCGGGTCGCCCGGCTTGCAGGTGGTCTGGCTGGAGCCGGCCGGCACCACGCACTCGCTCACGGATGCCACGGTCGTCGTGGCCTGCAGCAGGCCGATGCCCGAGGCGACGACCGTGAAGATCAGCACACCGAGGATGAGGTTCATCAGGGGACCGCCGAACATCACGATGACGCGCTTCCACACCGGCAGCCGGTAGAAGACGCGATCCTCCGCGCCCTCCGCGATCGTCTCGTCGTTGGCCGAGCGGGCGTCCTGCACCAGCTTCGAGAACAGCCCGCTCGCCTTGCCGGTCTCCTTCGACGGCGGGTACATGCCCGACATCGAGATGAAGCCGCCCAGCGGCAGCGCCTTCACCCCGTACTCGGTCTCGCCGATCTGCTTCGACCACAGTCGCGGGCCGAACCCGATCATGTACTGGCCGACGCGCACGCCGAAGAGCTTCGCGGGCACGAGATGCCCGATCTCGTGCAGTCCGATGGACAGCGCGAGACCGATCAGCATGAACAGGATGCCGCCCAGGTACAGCAGGATTTCCACCAGATCACCGTACTGGCCGTGGCGAGGAATCCGCTGTGACCGCGGCGGGGATCTGCCGACCGCGTGGGAGACTGGAGGCGTCATGGCCACTGCACCCGCCTCCGCTCCCCTGCCCCCCGTCCTGCGCCCTGAGCGCCCGTCGCACCGGTCGCTCGCCGATCTCGCCGAGCGCTTCGGCCTCGGCATCCGCGGGGACCTCTCGGGCCTGACGGCCGCGGGCATCACACTGGCCACCGCGGATCTGCGCGAGGGCGAGGTGTTCGTCGGCATCCACGGCGCGCGCCGGCACGGCGCGGAGTTCGCCGGGCAGGCGGCCGAGCAGGGAGCTGTAGCGATCCTCACCGACGCGGACGGTGCGGAGATCGCCGCACCGAGCGGGCTCCCGGTGCTCATCGCCGACGACCCGCGGGCTGCGCTCGGGGGGATCAGCGCCTGGCTGTACGGCACGGACCATGACATGCCGGAGCTGCTCGCAGTCACCGGCACCAACGGCAAGACCAGCACCGCGCACGTGCTCGAGGCGATCCTGAACCAGCTGGGCGTCGTTACCGGTCTGAGCTCCACCGCCGAGAGGCACATCGCCGGGCAGACCATCGTGTCACGGCTGACGACGCCGGAGTCCTCCGAGATGCACGCGCTGCTGGCACTCATGCGCGAGCGTGACGTAGAGGCGGTCGCCGTCGAGGTGAGCGCCCAGGCGCTGTCGCGGCACCGCGTCGACGGCATCCTGTTCGACGTCGCCGGGTTCACCAACCTCACGCACGACCACCTCGACGACTACGGCGACCTGGCGACATACCTCGCGGCGAAGCTCGCGCTGTTCCGCCCGGACCGCGCACGTCGCGGGGTTGTGTGCGTGGACACCGCCTCGGGGCTCGAGGTCGTCTCGCGCGCCGAGATCCCGGTGGTCACCGTGGGCGCACCGCAGCTCGCCCAGGACGCGGATGCCGCTGCCCGCGCCGATTGGACCGTTCGTATCGAGGAGGAGACGCAGCGCGCCACGACCTTCACCGTCCGTGCGCCGGGCGGCGCCGAGATCACCACGACCATCCCCGTGATCGGCGCGCACATGGCCGCCAACACCGGCCTCGCCATCGCGATGCTCGTCGAGGCCGGCTACGGCTTCGGCCGGATCGCGGAGGTTCTGCAGCGGGACGGAGAGGTCCGGGCCGTGCTGCCCGGTCGCACCGAGATCGTCTCCGGCGAGCGCGGCCCCGTGGTCTACGTCGATTTCTCTCACACCCCCGATTCCTTCGAGAAGACCCTGGCCGCTGTGCGCAAGGTCACCCCTGGCAAGGTGCTGATGATGTTCGGCGCTTCCGGCAACCGGGACACGCTGAAGCGGCCGATCATGGGGCGCGTCGCCGCCGAGGGCGCGGACATCGTGCTCGTCACCGACCACCACCCCCGTTACGAGGCGGCGGCGCCGATCCGCGCAGCGCTGCTTGAGGGCGCACGCTCCGCGGGGACCGACGCCGAGATCCTCGAGGTCGCGGCTCCTGAGGAGGCGATCCGCACCGCGGTCGCGATGACCGGCGAGGGCGACGCGATCCTGTGGGCCGGACCCGGACACCAGGACTACCGCGAGATCGACGGCGTCCGCACCCCGTTCTCTGCGCGAGCCCTGGCTCGCCAGGCCCTGCAGGATGCCGGCTGGCCGGTGCCGGAGGCCCGCTGACCCATTCCGGTCGTCGCGTCTCCCGGCCCCGTTTCCGGTCTCAACGGATGCGGGTCCCCCTGCCCGGACACCCGCAACGAGTGCGACCGGAGCACAATCAACCACAGCTCCGGTCCCAACGGATGCGGGTGCCGGGCATGCACACCCGCAGCGAGTGCGACCGGAGCGAGGGATCAGGCCGCGGCGATGAGGGCGTCGGCCTTCGCGCGAGCCCAGATCTCGGCAGCCGCCAGCGACTCGAGAGTGAGCTGCTCCGGCGGTTCGTGTGCGTCGACGACCGCGGCGATCGTGTCGACGATGCCGAGGAATGACAGTCGCCCCTCGTGGAACGCATCCACCGCCTGCTCGTTCGCGGCGTTGTAGACCGCGGGGAAGGTCGCGCCGGCGCGGCCGACCAGCTTGGCGAGTGCCACGGACGGGAACGCGATGTCGTCCAGGGGCTCGAAGGTCCAGCTCGTGGCCTGGCGCCAGTCCAACGGACGCCCGACGCCGCCGACCCGGTGCGGCCAGTCCAATCCGAGGGAGATCGGCAGCCGCATGTCCGGAGGCGACGCCTGAGCGATCGTAGAGCCGTCCACGAACTCCACCATGGAGTGCACGATCGACTGCGGGTGCACCACCACCTCGATGTCGTCGTAGGCGACGTCGAAGAGCAGATGCGCCTCGATCACCTCGAGGCCCTTGTTGACCAGCGTGGCCGAGTTGGTGGTCACCATCCGGCCCATGTTCCAGGTCGGGTGCGCGAGCGCCTCGGACGGGGCGACCGCGGCCATCTGCTCCCGCGAGCGCCCGCGGAACGGTCCGCCGGATGCGGTGACGACCAACCGCCGCACCTCGCCGTGCTCTCCGGAGCGCAGCGACTGCGCGATCGCGGAATGCTCGGAGTCGACCGGAACGATCTGTCCCTCAGCCGCAGCGGCGCGGACCAGCGCACCGCCGACGATCAGCGACTCCTTGTTCGCCAGTGCGAGGGTGCGGCCGGCCTTCAGTGCCGCCAGCGTGGAACCAAGGCCGATCGAACCGGTGATCGCGTTGAGCACCACATCGGCTTCCACGTCACGGACCAGCTGCTCAGCCTCTTCCGCGCCGAGCGCGGTGTGCTCGACGTGGAACTCGGACGCCTGCTCGGCCAGCATCTCCGCGTTCGATCCGGCGGCGACGCCGACCAGTTCGAATCTCCGCGGATTCGCGCGGATCACATCCAGTGTCTGAGTGCCGATGGAACCTGTGGACCCGAGGACGAGGATGCGACGCATGCCGCCAGCCTATTGCGCGGCCGGATTCCTCACTGCTTCTCGATGGGGGTGGTTCCGATGATGTCGACCACGAACACCAGGGTCTCCTTCTCGAGCTCGTGCCCCTTGGATGCTCCGTAGCCGTCCTTCGGCGGGATCTCGGCGAGCACCTGCGAGCCGACCTTCTGGCCGATCAGCGCCTGCTGGAAGCCCTTGACGACCCCGGTGGCCGGGAACTGGGAAGGATACGCGTCGCGGCTCCAGGTGGAGTCGAACTCCTTGCCGTCGCTCCACTTGACCCCGCGGTACTGCACGGTGACCAGATCGTTCGCGGTCACGGTCGCACCGTCGCCCTGCTTCAGCTGACCGATCTTCGTCTCGGTGGGCGGGTCGGTCTTGGGGATGGTGATCGTGGGCGCGCCGTCCTTGTCGAGTTTGACGGTCGCCATGCCGGCGGGCGGGTCGACCTTCTTGCCCGTGGCGACGGTCGGCAGCTTCTCGAGGGTCTGCACGTACAGCACGACGGAGGGCTGGTTCTCACCCAGCTTCTCGCCGGGGAGGGCGAGCACGGCCTCCGAGCCGATCGGCATGCACTCGGTCGCGATGAGGAAGATCGGCGACATGGTCATGTCGTACAGCTGCTGCGGTGCGTTCGGGTTGAGCAGCACCGGCAGCACGCCCTCCGGGCCGCGCTTCGAGGTGTCCAGGACTGCTCCGGTGTCGGCCTGGACGAGCTGGTAGCGCACCGAGATGAAGTCGGTGGGAGTGATGTCCTTGCCGTCGCCCTTCTTGACGACGGTGCGCTCGACGTCGGCGAACTTGGCGTCCTTCGGCACGGTGACCTTGGCGTCGAGACCCGAGCCGTCGATCTTGATCGAATCGGAGGTCGCGCCTGGCTGCGTGTCCAGCACGCACTTGGACGAGCTCTTGGTGGGCGTCGGCGTCGACGCGGCATCCGGCGAACCCGCGCAGCCGGCCAGGATCAGGGTCGCCACGGCGACGGTGGACAGCAGGGCAAGCGGACGACGCAGGCGCACGGTGAGACCTCGTGATCGGGGGCGGGAGACGTCTCATCATCCCCCATCCGGTTAGGCCGCGGCTGAGTGCCGACCATTCCCCCACCGGCATGAATGCTTCGATACTCTTTGCGGATGACCTCTGAGCAGTCGCCGGAGCCCGAATCGGCACCTGAGCAGACCAGCGCCCCGAAGCGCGCAGGCTTCGCGTACGCCTTCGGGCGCACGCTGATCACGCCGCTCGCGCGCCTGATCTACCGGCCGAGGATCGAGGGTCGCGAGAACGTGCCGATGGACGGTCCGCTGATCTTCGCCAGCAACCATCAGTCGTTCATCGACTCGATCGCGATCCCTGTTGCAGCGCCCCGTCCCGTGCACTTCCTCGCGAAGTCGAGCTACTTCGAGGGCACCGGCTTCAAGGGCGCGATGTCGCGCATGTTCTTCACCTCGATCGGTGCGATCCCGGTGCGCCGCGGCGCCGGCCAGGCCGCCCTCGACGCCCTCGACCAGCAGAAGCAGCTCCTCGACGACGGGCTGACCGTCGCGCTGTACCCGGAGGGCACCCGCTCCGACGACGGACGCCTGTACAAGGGACGCACGGGGGTGGCGTTCCTCGCGCTGGAGACCGGCGCGCCCGTCGTGCCTGTGGGCCTCATCGGCACAGACCGCGTGATGCCCCGCGGGGCGAAGATGCCCTCACTGCGCGAGCGCATCACGGTGAAGTTCGGCGAGCCGCTGGATCTCAGCACGCACGGCCCGGCCTCGAGCGGCAGGGCCCGACGTCAGGCGACCGACGAGATCATGGCGGCGATCCACGCGCTCTCCGGGCAGGAACTCGCCGGCGTGTACAACGAGCCGCCCGCGCAGAATCCGATCGACAAGATCAAGCAGGCGCTGCCGCACGAGCGACGCTGACCCCGCGCCCCGTCAGTCTGCGACAGTGACGACCGGCTCGACGCGCACCGGGAAGTTCACGGAGTTCGCGATGAAGCACCACTCATGCGCCTGATGGTGCGCCTCCTCGGCGACCGCGACCATCGACTCATCGGCGACCGTCACCCGCGGGCGCAGCACGACCTCGACGAACGCCCCGCCGCCACGGCCGTCCTCGCGCATGACACCGGTCGCCTCGTCCCGGTACGACGTGACGATCGCTCCGACGGTCACACAGGCGTGAAGGTAAGACAGCAGGTGGCATTCCGACAGGGATGCCACGAGCAGGTCCTCGGGGTTCCAGCGCGATGTGTCGCCGCGGAACGGCTTGTCGGAGGAAGCCAGCAGTTCGGGCTTACCCTCGACCTGCAGCGTCACGTCCCTGCGGTAGTCGCGGTACCCGCTGGTGCCGGTGCCCGCGTTGCCGGTCCAGGTGGTCGTGAGCGCGTAGCGGTGTTCTCCGAGGGGCATGCCGCCAGTCTGGCACGGCGCTCCGCAGGTCATAAGCTGGAGGACGTGCTCGAGACTCTCACCGTTGCGGATTCTGTGGAACTGGCCGTCGTCGAACGCAGCGGATTCGTCGAATCCCGTCATGCCGGCGCAGCGGTCGTGCTCTCGCCCGAGGGCGAGGTGGTCTCGCGTCACGGCAACGCCGACGCGCTGATCCTGCCGCGGTCGAGCATGAAGCCGATGCAGGCGGTCGCCTGTGTCACGGCAGGCGCCGCGCTGGAGGGCGAGCAGCTCGCGATGAGCACCGCTAGCCACACCGGCACCGACCGTCACGTCGCGCTCGTGCGGGAGATGCTCGTCGCGGGCGGCCTCACCGAGGACGACCTCGCGTGCCCGCCGTCCTGGCCGGGCGATACGGAGACCCGCAGCGAGATGACGCGCGACCACGCCGAGCCGAGCCGGATCCGGATGAACTGCTCCGGCAAGCACGCCGCGATGCTGCGTGCCTGCGTGGCGACGGGCTGGCCGACCGATGGCTATCTCGATCCGGCGCATCCGCTGCAGGTGCACATTCGCGAGACGGTGGAGCGGCTGATCGGCGCGAAGGTCGCGCACACCGCGATCGACGGATGCGGCGCCCCTGTGCACGCGATGACGCTGGAAGGGCTCGCCCGCAGCATCCACCGCATCGGCACCGCCTCGGATCGCTCACCGTTCGCCCTGCACCGCGTCGCCGGCCAACTGGTTCGCGCCGTGCGCGAGAACCCGTGGACGATCGCCGGCCCCGGCCACCAGGACACGATCGCGATCGAGCGCCTCGGCGTCTTCGCGAAGCACGGCGCCGAGGGCGTGATGGTCATGGTGGCTCCCGGCGGCACCACAGTCGCGCTGAAGATGCTCGACGGCAACGGCCGCGCAGCCACGATGGTCGCCGCGACCCTGCTCGCTCGCGCAGGCGCCGTGGCCGAGGCGGATGTCGCGGCGCTGGCTGCCGACCTGCCGCTGGTCGTGAACGGCGGCGGAGCGCCGGTCGGCACCATCCGCCCTGGCGCCGGCATCTGACAGGTCAGTCCGGGGCACCGGGAAGCAGCACGCGCCGGGGAGCGCTGCCCTGTGCCGTCGCCCAGGCCCGTCCCGAATGCGAGCGGGCGTACGGCGGCAGACTGCGTACCGCCGCGAGCTGACGCAGTTCGCTCCCGCATTCCGCGGCGATCAGCATCTCGCCCTCTGCCCGCACCCGCTGTGCGAGCGACCAGTTCATCCGCCAGTCCTCGGGGTCGGCGACGACGATCACGGGCTCAGGGCCTGCCGCGCCGCGGGAGGTCGCTTCCGGCACCCCGATCACGCGGTGCGCCGGATGCTCCCGGCGGAGCAGCTCGGTGGTGCGCTGCACCGCCGGCGTGACGACGCCGCTGACGTCGTGCTCGGGCCGCCATCGAGGCGACCCGCCGGTGAGCCTCGGCTGTGCATGCTCCGTCTCGACCCAGCACAGCTGCACCTCTCGCCCGTCGATGCGTGCCCGCCCGGCCGAGCGATCCCGGCGGAAGGCGTCGGGCTCTCCCCCTGCCGAGATGTGCTCGATCCTGCCGGGCATCCGCAGCACCGCGCGCCGTGGCAGCGCGTCGATGACACGACCGAGCACTCCGGACACGCGGGAGACGGTCACCACCGTCGGAAGCGCGCGCACGATCTGCTCCCACGCAGACACGAACTCCTGCGCGTACTCCGGCGGGTAGGCGGCGACGAGTGCGTCGAGATCGTCGCAGAGCACCAGGGGCGGGCGGGCAGCCTCTGCGAGCAGCTCCTGCACCATGTCCCAGGCTCCCTCGGCATCGACCGGGATCATCCGCGCGTCGGGCTGCTGCACGCAGAGCAGCCGCAGCGCTGCGGTCTTCCCGGAGCCCGGCCCGCCGATCACCGCCAGGCCCGACCCCGACTCGAGGGTCTCCGCTGGCTGACGCTGACGATCGGGTTCGTCCGCTCTGCCCAGCACGAGTCCCGTGCCGCGCCGCCGCAGGCCGCCATCGACATCCGGCCGCATCTCGTCCAGAGTCAGCCGCTCCGGGAGTGCCGGCAGCCAAGGACTGCGCGGTCGCGCAGCGTCGGCCCAGCGCAGCGACGTGGCCCGCACCTCCGCCGCGCCGGTGAGCGCGATGCGGACGCAGACGGCCTCCGCGTCCTGCGGCCTGCGCACGAACGCGAGCCCGCGCGCCTCCGGCCCGCCCGGCACCGCGGCAGCGGCGTCCGAGCCGATCACGAGCCTGCTGTCTGCCGCATCCGCCACTCGCAGGCTGACGCGCAGCGGGCAGTTCGCGGCGAGCGCGTCGCGGATCACACCGGCCGCGCGCTGTGTGCCGAGCACGAGGTGCATGCCGAGCGCGCGTCCGCGCGCGGCGACATCGGTGAACACCGCGCCGAGGTCGGCGTGCTCCTGCAGCAGCGCGGCGAACTCGTCGACGACGATCACCAGCCGAGGCAGCGAGGGATGCTGGCGGATGTCGCGCGCGCCGGCCTCGGCGAGCGCCCGCTCCCGGCGACGCAGTTCGGCCGTCAGGCTCTCCACGCCGCGACGCGCGCCGTCATCGTCGAGGTCGGTGATCACCGCAGCCACCTGGGGCAGCTCACGGAGCGGATCGAAGGCTGTGCCGCCCTTGAAGTCGGCGAGCACGAAGTTCACCCGCTCGGGACCGTGCACGGCGGCCATCGACGTCACCCAGGACACCAGGAGCTCGCTCTTGCCGGTGCCTGTCATGCCGGTGACGATCGCATGCGGCCCGTCCTCGACCAGATCGACGACGAGGTCGCCGCGTTCGCCGCGTCCGATCGCCGCTGCGAGGCCCGCTCCGCCGCTCGGCACCATGTCGAGCTCATGCAGCGCGATCGTCGCCGGCACCTCGGAGACATCTTCCGCAGCGGCGGCGCTCTCCGCAGCGATCCGCCTGGCCTGCGCGAGCGACACTCCTTCGACGATGACCTCCTTGACGCCGTCCGGGGTGCGCAGTCGCGCACGCGCAGGGTCGGTGCAGTCCAGCACCGCTGTCACCCCGTCAGGCGGCTGCTCGTCGGGCGCGCACAGCGAGAGCCGTGCGTCGCCGCCATGGTCGCCCCCGGCGCCGACCACCAGGCGGAACGCGGCGCGTCGAGTTGTGCTCGCATGCGGCAGCTCGGCCACGCCGAGGTCTTCGAGACCGTCCCCGAGCAGCATGAGCTGCGACGCGGTGAACCGCTGGCAGAGCTGCACGATCAGCGCCCGCAGCACCGCCGCCCCGACCGGTTCGGGTGCGCGCACGCAGACGCCCCGTCCGATCGGCACGGTCATCGGTGCGTCGCCCAGCACCGCGGCCCGTTCCCGAAAAGCACGGGAACGATCGTCCTCTCCCCCGCTGGCGCGCACCCCGCTCGCCCGTGTGCCACGACCGAGGACCAGGGCTGTGTCCGCCGTCGGCGGCTCTGGCCCGCGGAGCGGCTGCTCGATCAGACATCCGGCGGCATCGGGATACCGACGCCACAGGTCGGCGCGCTCACGGGCGTGCACCTGGACCAGTTCGGCCTCCGCGCGCTCCCACGCCGCGTCCGCCTCGACCTCGCCGCGCCTGCGGTCGCGGCGCCGGGTGCGAAGGCCGTCGAGGAACGACGCGAGGAGCATGAGTGGCCCGAGCGCGGCGAAGCAGAGCGCGAACAGCGAGCCGGTGACCGCCCACAGCGCCACCCCCGCGATCACGGGCACGATCGCCGCGAGCAACGGCAGGGACGGACGGCTGGGCGGTGCCGGTGACGGCGGCAGCACGATCGTGGTGGCTTCCATGCCCCCATCAGAGCGCACGGAACGGCGCGAGTGCGGGCTGTCCACAGCCCTATGCGGTCAGTCCGCGGAATCGTCCGCTGTGGAGGACGAGTCGTCGACCTGCAGCACGATCACCGTGACGTTGTCACGGCCGCCGTTCTCCAGCGCAGCCTCGAGCATCGCCTCGACCGCGGCGGCCGGGTCGGCGTGCTCGCGCAGGAAGTGCAGGATGCCGTAGTCGGTGAGCTCCTTGGTGAGACCGTCGGAGCAGACCACGAAACGGTCCCCGGCCTGCACCTCGACGGAGATGTAGTCCGGCGGGAGCAGCTCGCTGGCTCCGACGGCGCGCGTGATGACGTTGCTGTACGGGTGTCCCTCGGCCTCTTCCGGACTGAGTTTGCCCGACGAGATGAGCTCCTGCACGACCGAGTGATCGGTGGTGACCTGTGCGAGCTTGCCCTCGCGCGCCAGGTAGACACGGGAGTCGCCGATGTTGAGCACGACCCAGCGCGGCTCATCGTTGCTCAGATCGAGGAAGAGCCCGGTCAGCGTGGTGCCGGTGCCCTCATCCGTGGTGTCGGGATGGGCCGCGATGTCGGCCACGGCCAGGCCGAGCGCCTTCTCGATCGCCTCGGTGCCGACCTGACCGCTGTCGACCACGGCGTCCAGACGGGCGATCGTCCGACCGCTCGCGATCTCGCCTCCGGCATGCCCGCCCATGCCGTCGGCGACGACGAAGAGCGGATAGCGGGCCAGGAAGGCGTCCTGGTTGGTGTCGCGGCGGTGACCCTGATCGGTCGCACCCGCCCACGACAGCTGCACGGCGTCATCGACGCGGTACGTCTGCGTTGTCGTCTCAGGCACGAGGACTCTCCGGTGTGCGGGCGGTGCTCCGGATATCGCCGGAATCTGTTGCCATCGTAGTGGAACCAGGGTTCACAGACCGACTGCCGGATCCTCGGGAAGCGGGAAGAGAGCGTCGATGGCGGCCAGATCCGCTGCATCCGGCTCCCAGGCGACGGCCGCACGCACGTTGGATTCGACCTGCGCAGGCGTCGTGGCACCTGCGATCACGCTAGAGACCCCCGGCTGCGCCGGCAGCCAGCCGTAGGTCGCCTCGAGCATGGTGATGCCGCGATCCGCACAGAACGCGGCATAGCCCTCGAGCGCGTCCCAGGGCGCGTTCTCCCAGATGAAGCGACGCTCGTTCATGATGCGGCTGCCGGTGGGCCCGCCGTCACGGGTGAACTTGCCGGTCAGCAGGCCGTTGTGCAGCGGGAAGAACGGGAAGAAGCCCAGTCCGTACCTGTTCACGGCGGGCAGCACCTCGCGCTCGGCGCCGCGTGCGAGCAGCGAGTACTGGTTCTGCGATGAGACGAAGCGGCCCGTCGAGCGCGCCCGTGCGGTGAACTCGGCCTCTGCGATCTGCCAGCCGGTGAAGTTCGAGTGCCCGTAGTAACGGATCCTGCCCTCGTCGACCAGTTCGTCCAGCGCGTCGATCGTCTCGGCGATCGGCGTCTGCGCGTCGGGCAGGTGCAGCTGGTAGAGATCGATCCAGTCCGTGCGCAGCCGGCGCAGCGACTGCTCGACGGCGAACCTGACGTAGCGACGCGAACCGCGCCCGGCCGGGAAGTCGTAGCCCATGTCGTACTCGTGCCCGAACTTCGTCGCCAGCACGACGCGATCGCGGCGTCCTTCGAGCGCTTCGCCGATGAAGCTCTCGCTCGTGCCGCCGTTGCCGTACATGTCGGCCGTGTCGAAGAAGAACATGCCCTGGTCGATCGCCGCGTCGATCACGTCGCGGCTGCCCTTGATGCTCTCGGTCACCGTGCCCGTGCGTCCGAAGTTGTTGCATCCGAGACCTGCGGCGGAGACGACGAGTCCTGAGGCCCCCACGCGACGCTGAGCGTTCACCATGCCTTCCACACTATCGGTGCCGTGCGGGTCGGGATTCGTCACACCCACCCGCGCCGGACGGCCTCGGCGCCGAGCTGGAACCGGGAGGTCACCCCGGCTCGCTCTGACAGCTCCGAGATGCGGCGCTGCACGGTGCGCAGCGAGACGCCCAGCTGCGCCGCCGCGGCGGTGTCCGTCAGGCCCAGGATCAGCAGCGAGAGCAGCTCCCGATCGGCGGCCGATTCCTCATCCTGCCCGAACAGCGGACGTGCCGATCGCCAGAACGACTCGAACACGGCGATCACCAGGTCGAGCAGCCCACTGGGGTGCACGAGCAGCGCCCCGCCGACCTGATCTGTGCCCTCAGGGTGCATCGGCAGCAGCGCCAGCCGGTCATCTGCGAGGAACAGCCGGGTCGGCACGTCGGGGAGTGCGCGGATCTCCTCGCCGCCCGCGATGGCGAGGCGCGCCGCATCGAGGAAGCCTGGCCGTTCGGCGACACCCGACTCGACGATCGTCCGGTACCGGACGCCGCGTTCCAGCGCCCGTTCCTCCTCGACGTTGTCGGAGGGTTCGAGCAGCGCGACCTGGCTCTTGACGAACACGTCGACGCGGTCGACAGCGGATGCCTGGAGCTGGGCGATGCGCTGCCGCACGGCATCCGGTCCCAGCACGACGTCGACGACGTCGGGAGCCGCCCGCAGCGCGGCGCCCTGCCGGTAGATCTCGCTGAGCTGCACGAAGGCGGCGTGCGCGGCGGCGAGCCGTCGCTCGCTCTCCACGAGCATCGGCCGCAGCGCAAGCGACGGCGGGGATGCCACGACCCGGTCCGGTGCGGAGCCCTGGCGCGCCACCAGCCCGACGCTCTCCAGCCCGGCGAGCAGCCGCCGCACCTCTTCGGGCGAGCGGCGGATCCGGGCGGCGATCTCGTCGACGTCCGCCGAGGGCTGCTCCAGAAGCATCCGGTAGATCTCCGCGTGCTCGTCGTCGAGCCCGATCTCGTCAAGCATCCGTTCTCCCGCTCTTCCTGCGCCCCGGTGGACTCGCACGGGCGGGCGATCGGTGGCGGATGACGGACATGGCACGTCCCCGCCACCACGTTAGTCCGCCTCTCGTGCGAACGTTGGCGCACACCCCAACACACGGAAGGACTCCCCCATGGATCCCCGAAAAGAACGCCACGCACGACGACGTGCGCGGGCGGTGGTCGCCACGGTCGGCGGCATCGCCCTCGGCATCAGCGGCATCGGCGTGGCCGTCCCCACGATCGCGACGGCCGCGACCAGCACGACCTCCTCATCGACCGCGAAGCCGCTGGCCGGCGCGACCGGGCAGAGCTCGGCGGCGACGGTGACCCTCATCTCGGGCGACCGCGTGCGCGTCACCCGCACCGCTGACGGGCAACCCACTGCGCAGCTGCTTCCCCGCGAGGACGGCAGTGTGCCGCTGTACGAGACGCACCGTGACGGCGACAGCCTCTACGTGTTCCCCGCGGGGGCGAGTGCGGCGCTCGCATCCGGTCGTGTCGACAGGGAGCTGTTCGATGTCGCCGCGCTCGTGAAGGCGGGCCTCGACGACGCGCACGCGAAGTCGGTCCGGCTGATCGCCCAGTACGACGCCGACGCCAGGAGGGTCACGGATGCCGCCCCCGCGCCGACGCCGACCGGGGCGAGCGAGGTCACTCCGCTCGCGTCGGTGAACGCGGTCGCGTACGTGGTCGCCAAGGACAAGGTCCAGGCCACCTGGGATCAGCTCACCGATCCTGCTTCGGCCGCCGGCAAGGGGCTGACGAAGGTCTGGCTGGACCGTCCCGTCGTCCCGACGATGGCGGATTCGAACGCACAGATCGGCGCTCCTGCGGCCTGGGACGCCGGCCTGGACGGCACCGGGAGCAAGGTCGCCGTGCTCGACACCGGCATCGACGCCGAGCACCCCGACTTCGCGGGACGGATCGCGTCTTCCAAGGACTTCACGAACTCGAGGTACGGCACGGATGACCTGATCGGTCATGGCACCCACGTCGCATCCACGGTCGCCGGCACAGGCGCCGCCAGCGACGGCAAGGAGCGCGGCGTCGCGCCCGGGGCATCGCTGCTCATCGGCAAGGTTCTCGGCGACGACGGCTTCGGCTACGACTCCGACATCATCGCCGGCATGCAGTGGGCCGTCGACAGCGACGCCGACGTGATCTCGATGAGCCTCGGCAGCCAGCTTCCCGCGACCACCTGCGACGATCCGATCGCTCAGGCTCTCGACCGGCTCTCCGCCTCCAGCGACAGCCTGTTCGTCGTCGCGGCCGGCAACATCGGTCCGCGCCAGAACACCGTCTCCAGCCCCGGATGCGCCGCCTCGGCGCTCACGGTGGGCGCTGTGGACTCCAAGAACGCCACGGCGCAGTTCTCCAGCCGTGGCGCCGTCGGCGGCACGCACGCCGTCAAGCCGGAGATCGCCGCACCCGGCGTCGGCATCCTCGCCGCCGCCGCAGGAGGTCGCGGTCTCGCCGCCTACCAGACGATGTCCGGCACATCGATGGCGACCCCGCACGTCTCCGGCGCGGCGGCGATCGCCAAGCAGAAGAACCCGAAGCTCACCGGTGAGGAGCTCAAGCAGCTGCTGACCTCGTCGGCGAACTCCGAGATCGCCGGCAGCGCCCAGGAGGTCGGCGCCGGAAGTCTCGACGTGGCCCGCATGCTGACTCAGACCGTCACCGCGCAGTCCTCGGTGTTCGGCGGCTCGTTCGACTTCCCGCAGACGAAGGAGTACCAGTCGAAGAGCCTGACGTACACCAACGCGAGCGCGAAGTCGGTCGACCTGCGACTGAGCGTCGAGAAGGTGACCGGCAACGACGGCAAACCGGTGAACACGCCGCTGCTCAAGCTGCCGCAGCGCGTGACCGTGCCTGCGAACGGCTCGGTCGAGGTTCCCGTGACCGTGCAGCTCGGGGCGAGGATCCCGGACAGCGCCCTCGGTGACATCACCGCGCGCATCATCGCCACCGCGGGCGCGCAGCGGGTCTCCACGGCGTTCGGCCTCTACGCCGAGGCGCCCGAGGTCTCGGTCAAGGTGAAGGTGATCGACCGCAACGGCGACATCGCCTCCGGCGCGTCATCGGTCGATCTCGTCAGCACCGACACATCCATCGGGGAGCGCCGGTACGTCGGCGGCCAGGAGCAGACCTACAAGGTCCGCCCCGGCAAGTACTTCCTCACCTCGTTCGGCGTGACCCCCACCGCCGGAACCGCAGCGAACAGCAGGGCCGTGCCGCAGTCGCTCGCCTATCTGGCACAGCCGGAGGTCGTGATCGACAAGGACACCACGATCGTCCTGGACGCAAGGCGGGCGAACCCGCTCACCACGACCACCGAGAAGCCGTCCGAGCTTCGCTCCACGACGCTCACCTTCGAGCGCATCTGGCAGGACGCATTCGTGCACGCCGGATCGATGTCGGGCTCCGCCGGCACCAAGGAGTACTACGCGCAGATCGACGGCAAGGTCGCAAAGGGCGACGGCACGTTCGAGTTCGGCAACTGGGAGAGCCGGATCGCCCCGCTGGTGTCGTCCATGACGACCTCGACGGGTATGTCCCTGCACCCGCTCTCGCCGCGATCCGGAATCGGCAACCTGGACGGCGACGGATCCGCCGACATCGTGAACGTCGGCGACGGATCAGCGGCTGAGTTCCAGGCCGCCGCAGTGTCCGGGAAGCTCGTGCTGGCACGCATCCCGGTCGGCACCAGCGACTACAGTGTGCAGACCCGGGCAGCGGCCGCCGGTGCGAAGGCGCTGCTGCTGTGGCGCGAGGACCCCGGTGCCTGGATGGCCACGAACGGCTTCAATGCTCTGCCGCTTCCGACCTACACCCTGCCTGCCTCGGAGGGCACCGTGCTCTCCGCCGCGACGGCCGCTGGTCCGGTCGCGGCCGCCTGGTCCGCCGAAGCTCAGACGCCGTACTCCTACACGCTCGGCTTCTTCTCCGACGGGCAGCTGGTCACCGCGCAGAAGCACCGGGTGTCGGATGCCTCGCTCGGCCGCATCGACGACCGCTATACGAGCATGGACGGAGCAGCGTCCGACTTCGTGCTGTCGACCTCGGTGCAGCGTCCGAGTTCCATGGCGTTCGCCATCGGAGGCTTCGAGCCGGTCGCCGCACCTTCGGAGCGGACGAACTACTTCAGCGCAGATACGACGAAGTGGTACCGCTCGATGTACTCGAGCCTGCCCTTCGGCGAAGCGATGAACGACCAGTGGCGCACCTTCTCGGCAGGCGACCACCTGACGGACTCCTGGTACGGCGGCACGGTCGCTCCCGGCATCCGCGAGGACGGCAACGGGAAGCAGCAGCTGATCGCGGAGCGCCAGGGCAACCTCATCGGCCTTGCGCCCACGGTGTGGGCCGACAGCGCCGGCCATTGGGCCGACCAGGGCGGCTTCGGCGACCTCGGCAAGATGTCGCTGAAGCGCAACGGCGAGGCGATCGGCACCAGGGCGGACCCGTTCGGCGTCTTCGAGGTCCCGTCCGAGAAGGGTACCTACGAGCTCACGCTCACCACTGAGAAGATCGGTGCTCCGGCGAAGGTCTGGAAGCGGTCGACGCTGATCGACACCACCTGGACCTTCAGCTCCGAGGAGAAGCCGGACGTGTTCAGCCAGCCGCTGGCGCTGCTGTTCCCCCGCCTCGATCTGCCCGAGGACGGCGTGAAGACCGTCGCCGCGGGCTCGGTCACCGTTCCGGCCCGGCTGCAGGCCAACCCCGGCTACGACGCCGGCGCCGTGACGGCGGCGAAGGTGTGGACGTCGGTGGACGGCGGCACCACCTGGGCCCCGGGCACGACGAAGCTCACCTCGAACGGCGCCGACCTCGTGGTGGACCACACCGGTGACGCCGGCAAGCAGGTGTCGCTGCGCGTGGAGCTCACCGACTCCCACGGCGCGAAGGTGCTGCAGACGATCACCCGCGCGTACGACGTGCGCTGATCTGTTCACGACGAAGAGGTCCGGACCGCTGACGCGGCTCGGACCTCTTCTCCCTCCCGGGCAAGGAGAAGGGCTCCCGATCATCAGATCGGGAGCCCTTCGAGTTCCGGACTCAGGCCGGAGGCTGGTTCTCGTCGCCCTCGGCCGCGGGAGGCGCAGCCGGAGCATCCGTCTGCGGCTCGGCTGCGGGAGTGCCGAAGTCGATCGCCGGAGCGTCGGCCTGCGGCGCAGCCTCAGGTGCGGCGTCCGTTGCGGGAGCGGCATCCGTCGGCGGGACCGGCGGGACCGGCGGAACCGGAGGTGCCGGGGGCGCGGGCGGAGCGGGCGGGGTCTGCGGGGCAGCCGGCGTGTCGGGCGTGCTGAAGACCGGCGGAACCGGAACGCCCGGAGCCGGTGCCGCCGGCGGAGCGAAACCCTGAGGCGGTACCGGAGCACCAGGAGCCGGAGCACCCGGGGCCGGCGGAGCGTAGCCCTGCGGTGCCGGCGGTGCGTAGCCCTGGGGAGTCGGGAAGCCCTGCGGAGCGCCGTACGCGGGAGCGGCGTTCACCGGCTGCACGGGAACACCCTGCCACACGGTGCGGTCGCCGAAGAACGCGTTCCCTGCCCACGGAGCCGGTGCGATCGCGACGTTCCAACGAGACTTGTCGAAGGCGTTGATGCCGAGCCACACGATCGAGAGGAAGATGTACAGGATCACCCAGACGCCCTCCTTCTGCAGCTTCAGGCCGACACGCCACGACGCGATGACCATCAGTGCCGCGACCGCCAGCAGCACGATCTGCCCGATGACCGGGATCCATCCCAGCAGGATGGACGCGCCGATGCCGTAGAGGACGAGCCACGGGCTCATGTCGCCGAGCTTCAGGAAGATCATTGCGTTGTAGACCGGGATCCACGCGCGCCACTTGCCCTCGACACCGGCCTTCTCGAAGATCTTCATGAGGAAGAGCGACGTGAGGATGTACCCGGCGATGGAGATGAGGAAGATGACGAAGAAGTACACAGCCAGAATGGCTGCGTAGCCTGCTCCGTAGTCGGAGTAACCCATGAGACTCACATTTCTCTGGTCTCGGGAGGCGGATCTCGCCCCCCACGGCGAAACCTGGGCTTCGCACAGGTCATGCTATCGGCGTGACTCCGGCCACGGCAACGACCGTCGCGGCGGGTTACCGCTGCGGGTCACTCGTCGACGACGAGCTCCAGCACACTGGGATCGGTGCGCCGGAGCACCACACCCTTCTCTTCGGCCCAGCGCAGCAGTGCTCCCACGCTGCCCACGCGCGGACGCGACAGCGCGAGCAGGCGCACCAGCTCCCCCTTGGACTTCTTGTTGAAGTGGTTCAGCGCACGTCCGGTCGGAGTCACCACCCGCACGTACGCCGAACTCACGGATGCGGGCACCGGGCCGAGTGCGACATAGGCCTCGCTTCGCAGGTCGAGCACGAACCGCTCCTCCGAGAGGGCCGCGCTCGTCGCGTCGGCCCAGTGCCGACGCATCGGGGGGATGCCGGGGAGCGCAGTTCCTGCAGCAAGACGGTAGGACGGGATGGGGTCGAGAGCGCCCACCGGACCGAACGGCGCCGAATGCACGAGCACGTGCGCTCCGAGCCAGCGCCGCCCGTACCCGTCCAGCGAACCGGCATCGAGTGCGTCGTAGAGCACACCCGTGTACCGGTCGATCGCCGGCATGGTCGCGGCCGTGCGCAGGACGCGGTTGTGCTCGACGTCACCGGCCTGGCGATCGCTCAGCTTGAGCACGCGCTGCGAATGCGCGGCATCCGCTGACAGCGCGATCAGCGCATCGACGGTCTGGTGACGTGTCGGGGCGAGCGAGGGCAGCGCGAGGGCGTCGAGATCGAGCGGCGCCCCCGTTCCGCCCGATCGCTTCGTCTCGGACGGCGGCAGCAGGATCCGCATGGACGGCCCCTTCCCGGAATGGTCTGCAGACGACTCCGCCCCGGGACCCTGAGCGGGAACCGGGGCGGAGACGTGAATACGGATGTCAGGCGATCAGCGCGGCGTTTCCGGCCACGATGGTGAGCTCATCGCCCTCCATCGACAGGAATCCGTCCTGCGCGTTGGCCAGCACCTTGGTGCCGTCGAGCTCGGTGATGCGGACCTCGCCCTTGGCGAGGATCGCGAGCACCGGCTCGTGACCGCTCATGATGCCCATCTCGCCCTCGACGGTCTTGGCGACGACGAGGCTGGCCTCGCCCGACCAGATCTCCGCCTCGGCGGAGACGAGATTGACCTTCAGAGCCATGATCAGGCGTTCTCCTTCTGGATCTTCGCCCACTGCTCTTCGACGTCGGAGATTCCACCGACGTTGAAGAAGGCCTGCTCGGCGACGTGGTCGAAGTCACCGCGGGCGATCGCGTCGAACGACTCGATGGTCTCCTTCAGCGGCACCGTCGAACCCTCGACACCGGTGAACTTCTTCGCCATGTAGGTGTTCTGCGAGAGGAACTGCTGGATCCGGCGCGCGCGGGCGACGATGATCTTGTCCTCTTCGGAGAGCTCGTCGACACCGAGGATCGCGATGATCTCCTGCAGCTCCTTGTTCTTCTGCAGGATCTGCTTGACCGTGGTGGCCACGCGGTAGTGGTCCTCGCCCAGGTAGCGGGGGTCCATGATGCGCGAGGTCGAGGTCAGCGGGTCGATCGCCGGGTACAGACCCTTCGAGGCGATCTCGCGGGAGAGCTCGGTGGTGGCGTCGAGGTGCGCGAACGTGGTCGCCGGAGCCGGGTCGGTGTAGTCGTCGGCCGGCACGTAGATCGCCTGCAGCGAGGTGATCGAGTGACCACGGGTCGAGGTGATGCGCTCCTGGAGCACACCCATCTCGTCGGCGAGGTTCGGCTGGTAGCCCACGGCGGAGGGCATGCGGCCGAGCAGCGTCGACACCTCGGAGCCCGCCTGCGTGAAGCGGAAGATGTTGTCGATGAAGAGCAGCACGTCCTGCTTCTGCACGTCGCGGAAGTACTCCGCCATCGTCAGCGCCGAGAGGGCGACGCGCAGGCGCGTCCCCGGCGGCTCGTCCATCTGGCCGAACACGAGGGCGGTCTTGTCGAAGACACCCGCCTCTTCCATCTCGGCGATGAGGTCGTTGCCCTCACGCGTGCGCTCGCCGACACCGGCGAACACGGACACACCACCGTGATCCTGCGCGACACGCTGGATCATCTCCTGGATGAGGACGGTCTTGCCGACGCCCGCACCGCCGAACAGGCCGATCTTTCCACCCTGCACGTACGGGGTGAGGAGGTCGATCGACTTGATGCCGGTCTCGAACATGGTGGTCTTCGACTCGAGCTGGTCGAAGTTCGGCGCCTTGCGGTGGATCGGCCAGCGCTCGGTGATCTCCACCTGCTCGCCCGGCTCCGCGTTCAGGACCTCGCCGATGACGTTGAAAACCTTGCCCTTGGTGACGTCGCCGACCGGGACCGAGATGGCCTCGCCGGTGTCGCGCACCTCCTGGCCGCGGATCATGCCGTCGGTGGGCTTCAGCGAGATGGCGCGCACGAGGTCGTCGCCGAGGTGCTGAGCGACCTCGAGCGTGATCTCGGTGGACTCGTCGCCGATCGTGATCGTGGTCTTGAGGGCGTTGTAGATGTCGGGGATCGAGTCGTGCGGGAACTCGATGTCGACGACCGGGCCCGTGACGCGTGCGACGCGCCCGACGACCGCGGTCGCGGCTTCAGCCGTTGCGGTGGGGGTCATATCTTCGTCTCTCTCTTGAGGCTTACTTGCTCGACGCCAGGGCGTCGGCGCCGCCGACGATCTCGGCGATCTGCTGCGTGATCTCCGCCTGACGCGCGTTGTTGCGCAGGCGGGTGTAGTCGGTGATGAGCTTGTCGGCGTTGTCGCTGGCCGACTTCATCGCCTTCTGCGTCGCGGCCTGCTTGGCGGCCGAGGACTGCAGAAGCGCGTTGAAGACACGGCTCTGGATGTACACCGGCAGGATCGCGTCCAGCACGGTCGCGGCATCCGGCTCGAACTCGTACAGCGGGTAGACGGTGCTGCCCGCCTCCGAGGCGTCGGCCTCGGAGATCTCGAGCGGAAGCAGGCGGCGCGCCGTCGGCTCCTGCGTCATCATGCTGACGAAGCGGTTGAACACCAGGACGATCTCGTCAACGCCGTTGTCGGCACCGCCGCGCAGGAACGCCTCCTGCAGGACGTGCGCGATCTCCTCGGCGGTCTTGAACGAGGGCGTGTCGGTGTCACCCGTCCACTCCGCGGCCGCGGTGATGCCGCGGAACTGGAAGTAGCCGACGGCCTTGCGGCCGACCAGGTAGTAGACCGGCTCGCTGCCCTTGGACCGGATCTGCTCGCCCTGCTCGAGGGCTTCGCGGATCACCTGCGAGTTGAACGCACCCGCAAGCCCGCGGTCGCTCGAGAAGATCACGACCGCGGAGCGGCGGATCGTCTCGGACTCACGGGTGAGCGGGTGGTCGACGCTGGAGTGCGTCGCGACGGCGGACACGGCCCTCGTCACGGCCTGCGCGAAGGGAGAGGACGCCTTGACGCGTGCCATCGCCTTCTGGATGCGCGAAGCCGCGATGAGTTCCATCGCCTTCGTGATCTTCTTGGTCGTCTGAGCAGAAGAGATCTTCTGCTTGTAGACCCGGAGTTGAGCGCCCATGAATGCGTATCCCCCGCGCGTTACGCGCGGCGACCCTTGACGATCTTCTCCTGGTCGACCTCAGCGGCGTCCTCGGCCGAGACCTGCTCGTTGCCGGGTGTGCCCAGGGCCTGGCCCTTGCCGCCGGCGAACTCCAGGATGAAGGCGTCAGTCTGCTTCTCGAGCTCGGCGACGGTGGCGTCGTCGAGGACGTTGGTCTCACGCAGCGTGTCGAGAACCTTCGTGTTGCGACGCAGGTAGTCGAGCAGCTCGCGCTCGAAGCGCAGCACGTCGGGCACGTCGATGGTGTCGAGCTTGCCGTTGGTGCCGGCCCAGATCGAGACGACCTGCTCCTCCACCGGGTACGGCGAGTACTGCGGCTGCTTGAGCAGCTCGGTCAGGCGCGCGCCGCGGGCCAGCTGACGACGCGAGGCCGCGTCGAGGTCGGAGGCGAACATCGCGAAGGCCTCGAGCGAGCGGTACTGCGCGAGCTCGAGCTTCAGCGTTCCGGAGACCTTCTTGATCGACTTGACCTGAGCGTCACCGCCGACTCGCGAGACCGAGATACCCACGTCGACAGCGGGGCGCTGGTTGGCGTTGAACAGGTCGGACTGAAGGAAGATCTGGCCGTCGGTGATCGAGATCACGTTGGTCGGGATGTACGCCGAGACGTCGTTCGCCTTGGTCTCGATGATCGGCAGACCCGTCATCGAACCGGCGCCGAGCTCGTCGGACAGCTTCGCGCAGCGCTCGAGCAGACGCGAGTGCAGGTAGAAGACGTCGCCGGGGTATGCCTCGCGGCCCGGCGGGCGGCGGAGCAGCAGCGACACGGCGCGGTAGGCCTCGGCCTGCTTCGACAGGTCGTCGAAGATGATCAGGACGTGCTTGCCGCCGTACATCCAGTGCTGGCCGATGGCCGAGCCGGTGTAAGGGGCCAGGTACTTGAAGCCGGCCGGGTCGGATGCCGGGGCGGCGACGATCGTCGTGTACTCCAGGGCGCCGGCCTCTTCCAGCGCGCCCTTGACGGAGGCGATGGTCGAGCCCTTCTGGCCGATCGCGACGTAGATGCAGCGGACCTGCTTGTTCGTGTCGCCGGACTCCCAGTTGGCCTTCTGGTTGATGATCGTGTCGATCGCGAGAGCGGTCTTGCCGGTCTGGCGGTCGCCGATGATCAGCTGGCGCTGACCGCGGCCGACGGGGATCATGGCGTCGATGGCCTTGACACCGGTCTGCAGGGGCTCATGCACGCTCTTGCGCTGCATGACGCCGGGCGCCTGCAGCTCGAGCGCGCGGACGCCCTCGGTGGCGATCTCGCCGAGTCCGTCGATCGGGTTGCCGAGCGGGTCGACCACGCGGCCGAGGTAGCCGTCGCCGACCGGGACCGAGAGGACCTCGCCGGTGCGGGTGACCTCCTGGCCGGCCTCGATGCCGGTGAAGTCGCCGAGGACGACCACACCGATCTCGTGCTCGTCCAGGTTCAGTGCGAGGCCCTTGGTGCCGTCCGCGAAGGTCACGAGCTCGTTCGCCATCACACCGGGCAGTCCCTCGACGTGCGCGATGCCGTCGGCGGCGTCGATGACCGTGCCGACCTCGGTCGCAGCGGCCGAAGTGGGCTCGTATGCGGCGGCGAAGTCCTTCAGCGCGTCACGGATGACGTCGGGGCTGATCGATAGTTCTGCCATTGTCTTCCCTTTGTATCTGGTGGCGCGGTCAGCCCGCGCAAAGTCTTGAGTCAGCCCGCGAGCTTCTGTCGGAGGTCGGCGAGCCGCGCGGAGATGCTGCCGTCGATCACGTCGTCGGCGACCTGCACGCGCAGGCCTCCCACCACGGTGGGGTCGACGACCACGTTCAGCGACACGTTCGAGCCGTACCGCCGGGTCAGCGCCTGGCTGAGGCGCGTGTGCTGATCCGCCGAGAGCGGCGAAGCCGTCTGGACCGTGGCAACCACCGCGCCGCGCTGGGCGGCGACGATGCTCATGGCACGACTCAGCAGCTGGCGCACGCGACGCTCCCGAGGCTGACGCACCAGCGACGAGACGATCAGCTCGGTCGCCGCACTGGTGCCGCCGCCGAGCACCCGCTTGACCAGACCGGCCTTCGCCGTGCTGTCACCCAGGCGACTGCCCAGGGCCAGCTCGAGCTCGGGGTTGTCGGCGATGACTCGCGTCACCGCGAACAGCTCTCCGGAGAGGTCTGCGTTCGGCTCACCGATAGCCGCGGCGCGAACCGCGAGCTCCTCGATGCCGTCCACCAGGTCGGCGGCCGAGGACCAGCGCTGCGACACGGCGACACGGAGCACTTCACGCGTCGGCTCAGAAGCCTGCGCGAAGACGTCCGTTGCCACCTTCGCGCGGGCCTCTGCGGGCACCGACGGGTCGGCGAGCGCGCCGCTCAGCTGAACGGACTCATCGATCAGGCGCGCGACGGCGAACAGTTCGCCGGCGACGTCTACCGTGATCCCCTTCATCGAGGCCAGAGCGTTGGCGGTGGTCTCGAGCGCCTGAGTGGTCGCGCTGCCCATTACTTGGCCGCCGTCTCAGAGGCCTCGAGGTCGGCCAGGAAGCGGTCGACCACCGCGGCTGCTCGCTTGTCGTCGGACAGCGACTCGCCGACCACGCCACCGGCGAGATCGATCGCGAGAGTGCCGACCTCGCTGCGCAGCGAGACGAACGCCGACTGGCGCTCGGCCTCGATCTGCGAGTGCGCGGCAGCGGTGATGCGCGCAGCCTCCGCAGTCGCGGAGTCCTTGGCCTCGGCGACGATCTTCTTGCCGTCCTCGCGGGCGGCGTCGCGGATCGTGCCGGCCTCGGCGCGAGCCTCGGCGAGCTGGCGGGTGTACTCCTCCAGCGCGGCCTCTGCCTGCTTCTGCGCCTCGTCGGCCTTGGCGATGTTGCCCTCGATCGCTTCGGAGCGCTCGTCGAGCATCTTCGTCAGCTTCGGGATGGCGACCTTCCAGAACACCACCAGGATGATGACGAAGCAGACCGCGGACCAGAAGAGGTCATAGGGCGCCGGCAGCAGCGGGCTCGGAGCCTCCTCCGCGGCAGTGACAAGAGTGCTCAGCATCCTGTCTCCTTACGTGTGAGGTGGCGGATCAGAAGCCGAAGATGAAGCCGGCGGCGATACCGACGAAGGCGAGCGCCTCGGTGAAGGCGATACCGATCCACATCAGGACCTGCAGGCGACCGGCCAGCTCGGGCTGACGGGCGACGCCCTCGATCGTCTTGCCGACGACGATGCCGACGCCGATGGCCGGGCCGATGGCGGCGAGGCCGTAACCGACTGCGGCGAGCGAGCCGCTCACATCGACGGTGACAGCAGCGAGAACCGTAGTTGCGTCCACGGGGGTTTTCCTTTCGGTTGGTGGGCAGGCGGAAGCCTGTCCCCTTTAGTGCTCTTCAGCGACCGCGAGCTGGATGTAGACCGCGGTCAGGACGGCGAAGATGTAGGCCTGGAGGACAGCCACCAGGATCTCGAACAGAGTGAAGGCGAGGCCGAACGCGCCGGTGGCGACGCCGAGCGCCGACCAGAGGCCGCCCATGCCGAACATGAAGAACGACGTGGCGGAGAACAGCAGCACCAGCATGAGATGCCCGACGATCATGTTCATCAGCAGTCGCAGCGTCAGCGTCACGGGACGGATGATGAACGTCGACAGGAACTCGAGGATGGCGACGAACCACTGCAGCGCGACCGGGATGCCCGACGGGAACAGCGAGGCCTTGACGAACCCCTTGGGGCTCTTCTTCACACCCGCGTAGATGAACGTCACGTAGGAGACGATCGCCAGCAGCAGCGGCACCGCGATGACGCTCGTGCCGGCGATATTGATGCCGGGGATGATGCCCGTGATGTTCATGAACAGGATCATGAAGAACATCGTCATCAGGATCGGGAGGAAACGGTCCCCGTCCTTGCGGCCGAGCAGGTCGTGCGCGATGTTGTTCCGCACGAACCCGAAACCCATCTCGATGATGCTCTGGAAGCGACCGGGGATCATCTTCAGACGACGCGTTCCGATGAGGAACAGCACCACGAGGACGACCGTGGCGAGGATCTGCGCGAGGTTGATCCGCGTGATCGCGAACGGCGTGCCTTCGAACAGCAGAACCGGGGGGAAGAACTCCCAGATCGACGGAGGATGGAACGTCGGATCCTCAGCGGCTGCTGCGATCAGAGTCACGGCTTGAGTCAACGTTGCGGCTCCAGCTTCGTCTGCACCAATGGGCATCGGCGCGAAGGGGACGGATGGTCGTCACCCGCGATCTCACCGGGGCACAAGGCTACTCAGCGATCTCTCAGCGGGGACTTCTACAGCCTAGCAAACTTGTGCGCCAGCTCACGAATCCGATTGATCTTCAGTTGATTCCGGCAGTGTGACGTCGCTGACGTTCGGCATCCTGGAGCGGCTCATCACGATGACATCGATGATGAGCGTGACGACGATGCCCGCGACGATCGCGAAGAAGAGCACCTGCGGCTGGATCCACGGCTGGCCGCGCAGCAGGGCGAGCACCACCAGGAAGATCACGAACTTGAGCAGCCAGCCGCCGAGCACCGCACCGAAGAAGATCGGCACGTAGAGATCGTCGCCGTACCAGCGGTTCGCGATCAGGATGCTGATCGCTGTGATGGCGAGGAACACCGCGGACAGCAGCACGCCCACGAGCGCGCTGATCAGCCCCTCCTGCCCTGCGACGGCCCATCCGATCAGGGCGCCGAGAACGGCGAGGACTCCGGTGGCGATGGCGCTGAGGATCAGGGTGCGGCGCAGCAGCGGCGTGCTGGTCGGCCTGGCGGGGGTGTTCATGACTTCTCCGGTGTGGGGTGCTTCGGATGGGACGGGTAGAAGGTGACCACCAGGCAGGCGATGACGCCGACGGCACCGAAGACGACGCCGACGAGATAGCCGCCCGGCCAGTCCTCACGGGTGGCGATGTACATCAGAAGCACCGCGATCGAGATCACGGCGGTCCAGGCGTAGAAGATCAGCACGGCGTCGCGGTCGCGATGACCGAGATCGAGCATCCGGTGGTGCAGGTGCAGGCGATCGGGCGAGAACGGCGACTTCCCCGCGCGCATGCGCCGGAAGACGGCGAGACCGAAGTCCAGCAGCGGCAGGATGACGATCACGAGCGGCAGCAGGATCGGGATGAACGCACCGAGCAGCTGCGAGCGGCCGAACTGCTCCGGGTCGAAGGCTGTGGGGGGCATCTGCCCGGTGAGCGCAACCGCCGAGGTGGCCATCAGCAGCCCGATCACCAGCGCGCCGGAGTCTCCCATGAACAGCTTCGCCGGACTCCAGTTCAGCGGCAGGAATCCGAGACAGGCGCCGATGAGCACGGCGGCCAGGAACGTCGCGAGGTTGAAGTAGCTCGACGCGCCGGAATCACGGGTGAGGGTGTACGCGTAGATGAAGAACACACCGTTGGCGATCAGGCAGACGCCTGCCACGAGACCGTCGAGGCCGTCGATGAAGTTCACCGCGTTCATCACCACGACCAGCGCGAGCATCGTCACCCCGATGCTGACCCAGCTGGAGACGAGGATCATCTCGTCGAAGGGGAGCGAGAGGATCTGCAGTCCCCCGCCCACGGTGATGATGCCGGCGGCGAGGAACTGCACGCCCAGCTTGATGAACCAGTCCAGGTCCCACAGGTCGTCGAGCACGCCCACGACCGCGATCAGCGCGGTGGCGCCCAACACGGACCACATCGTGCTCGGAGGCACCCACATGATGTCGAAGAACGGGTTCGCCGCCGAGGCGGCGATGGCCGCCACGATGCCGAAGAAGATGGCCACGCCGCCCAGTCGCGGCGTGGGTGTGGTGTGCACGTCCCGTTCACGGATGCCGGGATAGAGCTTGTACTTCAGGCTCAGCTTCCAGACGGCCCAGGACAGCGCGAACGTGATCGCCGCCGTCAGGATGACCGTGAACAGGTACTGCTTCACGCGGCGCCGTCCGGAGCGGTCGTTCCGTCGTCGACGCCCTCCTCCGGCGCTCCTCCGTCCTTCACGGGCTCCTGTTCCGCAACGGTGTCGGCCGGCGACATCTCGGGCTCGAGCAGGTCGCCGAGCACGGCGGCCAGCCGCTCCCTGCTGATCGCGCCGTCGCGCAGGACCCGAACACGCGGGTTCTCGGCGGACGGATCGGCCAACGACGTGCAGTCGATGATCGTGGAAGCGATGCCGTCCGCACTGAGCCCGCCGTCGAGATAGACCGACACGCTGTCGCCGAGCATCTCCTCGGCGTCGGCCGCCGAGATCGCCACGTCCTTGCCGGTGAGGTTCGCGCTCGAGACGGCGAGCGGTCCGGTCTCCTCGAGCAGTTCCAGGGCGATCCGGCGATCCGGCATCCGCACCGCGACGGTGCCGAGCGTGTCGCCGAGATCCCACGCCAGCGACGGCTGCGACGGCAGGATGATCGTCAGGCCGCCTGGCCAGAACTCGTCGACCAGCTGCTGCACCGGTCCGGGGATGCTCTCGACCAGCGCCGCGAGAGCGGCCTGCCCGGAGACGAGCACGGGCGGCGGCATGTCGCGGCCTCGCCCCTTGGCCTCGAGGAGGCGGCGCACGGCCGCCGGCGAGAACGCATCGGCGGCGACGCCGTAGACGGTGTCGGTGGGGAGGACGACGAGCTCGCCCCTGGCGATGGCCTGACGGGCATGGCGCATACCGGCGAGGAGCTCGGCCTCATCGCTGCAATCGAAGACGGTAGACATGGCGGCCTCAGTCTACGCGGGCGGTGACGCGCCGCTTATCCCTCGGATGTGAGCCGGTCACGGCTTCAGCGCCGTGGTCGCACGGTCGCGTCGGGTGAGATCCGGATGCGTCGCCGCCGCACGCCATCCGTCGGCGGTCAGGATGCCGCGGATGGCATCGCCCTGCAACTCGCCGTGCTCGAGCACCAGGAGCCCGCCCGGGTGGAGCAGTTCGAGCGCGCGGCGGCTGATCACCCGCACCACGTCGAGACCGTCCGGTCCGCCGTAGAGCGCCTTCGCCGGATCGAACAGGCGCACCTCCGGGTCGCGCGGGATCGCGTCGTCCGGCACGTACGGCGGATTGGAGATCACGACGGAGACGGCGCCGCGCAGCTCGTCGAAGGCCGTGGCGAGATCGCCCTGCACGAGAGTCAGATTCTCGGCATCCGCGGTGTTCCGCGCCGCCCACCCGAACGCGGCGTCCGAGAGCTCGACCGCGAAGATCCTGGCCTGCGGAACCTCTGTGGCCATAGCCATCGCGATGGCGCCGCTGCCGGTGCCGAGATCGATGCCGATCGGCTCCGGATCCGGCACGCTGACGAGCGCGTCGATCGCGAACTGCACGACGAGTTCCGTCTCGGGGCGGGGCACGAACACCCCGGGCCCGACGGCGAGTTCGAGTTGACGGAAGGGGGCTGTGCCGGTGAGATGCTGCAGCGGCTCTCTCGCGGCACGGCGCTCGGTGAGCGCCTCCAGCTCCACGGCATCCTGCTCGGAGATCGAGTCGCCACGCAGCGCGGCGGCCTGCACTCCCCCGCGCGACAGCCCGAGCACATGCCCCACCAGCAGCTCGGCGTCGACCTGAGGGTCGGGGACACCGGCCTCCGCGAGCTGCTGGGCGACGGCGCGCAGCAGCGCGGAGAGGGTGTCTGGCATGCGTCCAATTCTAGGAGGAGACACATTCCGTCATCGTTCGGAGGCCGAGAAGTAGGCTGGTGCCGCTCTCGCTCCTTGCATCGAAAGGTCGACCCATGTCCGGTATCCATTCCGAGATCACCTCCACGTTCGGCAACACTCCGCTCGTGCGCCTGAACCGGCTCACCGAGGGCCTGGGCGCGACCGTCCTGGTCAAGCTGGAGTCGTTCAACCCGGGATCCAGCGTGAAGGACCGCATCGGCATCGCGATCATCGACGCAGCGGAGGCATCCGGTGAGCTGAAGCCCGGCGGCACGATCGTCGAGGCCACCAGCGGCAACACCGGCATCGCCCTCGCCATGGTCGGCGCTGCGCGCGGCTACCGCGTGATCCTCACCATGCCGGCGTCGATGTCGAAGGAGCGCCGCGTTCTGCTGAAGGCCTACGGCGCCGAGCTCGTGCTGAGCGACCCGACCAAGGGCATGAGCGGCGCGATCGAGGCCCTCCAGGAGATCATCGAGAAGACGCCGGGCGCCGTCTGGGCCCGCCAGTTCGAGAACGCCGCGAACCCGAAGATCCACTTCGACACCACCGCTCAGGAGATCCTGCGCGACACCGACGGGTCCGTCGACATCTTCATCGCGGGCGTCGGCACCGGCGGCACCGTCACCGGTGCGGGCAAGGGCCTGAAGGCTGCGAAGCCCGACGTGCAGGTCATCGCCGTCGAGCCGAAGGACTCCCCGCTGCTCTCCGAGGGTCGTGTCGGTCCCGCCAAGATCCAGGGCATCGGCCCGAACTTCGTGCCGGCTGTGCTGGACCGCGACGTCATCGACGAGATCATCACCGCAGACTTCGACGAGTCGCTGGCCACCGCACGCGCCCTCGCCGCCAAGGAGGGGCTGCTGGTCGGCATCTCCAGCGGCGCCGCGGTCGCACAGGCGCTGAAGGTCGCCGCCCGTCCCGAGAACGCGGGCAAGACCATCGTCGTGATCGCACCCGACACCGGCGAGCGCTACATCTCCACCGCGCTGTTCGAGGACCTGCGCGAGGACTGATGCCGGTCCCTGGCATGACATGGGCCGGGCGGATGCGCGAGGACATCGCCGCCGCCCGGCTTCGTGATCCCGCCGCGCGCAGCGCGGTGGAGATCGCGGTGCTCTACCCCGGCCTGCATGCGATCTGGGCGCATCGGGTGAACCACGCGCTGTGGAAGCGCGGTCTGCGCTTCCCAGCACGACTCGGCTCCCAGCTCACCCGCTGGCTCACGGGGATCGAGATCCATCCCGCAGCGGTCATCGGTCGACGCTTCTTCATCGATCACGGCATGGGGGTCGTGATCGGCGAGACCGCCGAGATCGGCGACGACGTCATGCTCTACCACGGAGTGACGCTCGGCGGCCGCACCAGGGACGCCGGCAAGCGGCATCCCACCCTCGAGGACGGTGTGCTCGTCGGTGCCGGCGCGAAGATCCTCGGCCCGATCGTGATCGGCGCGGGCACGGCGATCGGCGCCAACGCGGTGGTCACGAAGGATGCCCCGGCCGACTCGGTGCTCACCGGAGTGCCCGCCAAGGTGCGTTCCCGCGTGCCCGGCGAGAACCTCGCGCACCTGCTCTCCGCTCCCGAGTACCTGATCTGAGCCCCGCCTCTGGACGATATTGACTCCTAGACAATAGGATGCGTCGCAATCGAGCAAGGAGGCTCAGATGGCGACTCCCCAGCCGCGCGCCGCGCGGGATCACCGCTTTTCCCCGTCCAGATTCAACGCCCGACCGCTCCGCCGACGATGGCTCGCCGCCCTCGCCGCGGCATCCGTCCTCGTCACCGGAGCGGTCGCCGCACCGGCGGCGGCCCCACCGGCATCCGCCGCGCCGGCATCGGTCCCGCAGGCTGCGGCAGAGGGCGCGTGGTGGGACGCACCCGACCGCCCCTCCCCCGACGCCGAGCTGAACGTCACCGGTGCGCCGTTCACGGGCACCGTGAAGGGCGAGGTGCGCGGGCTGGTCGACGCGCACACGCATCTCAACTCGAACGAGGGCTTCGGCGGCCGGATGATCTGCGGCGCGCCGTTCTCACCGGATGGCATCGCCGCCGCGCTCAAGGACTGCCCTGAGCATTACCCCGACGGACGCCTCGCGATCTTCGAGAGCCTCGTCAGCGGGATCGACCACCACGACCCCGTCGGCTGGCCCACGTTCAAGGACTGGCCGCAGACCGCCTCGATGAGCCACCAGCAGTCCTACTACGCGTGGATCGAGCGCGCCTGGCGGGGTGGTCAGCGCGTGCTGGTGAACGATCTGGTCACCAACGGCGTCATCTGCTCGCTGCCGATCATGCCGAAGGACCGCTCCTGCGACGAGATGACGGCGATCCGGCTCGAGGCGAAGAAGGTGCGTGAGATGGAGTCCTACATCGACACCATCTACGGCGGCCCCGGCAAGGGCTTCTTCCGCATCGTCACCTCACCCGAGCAGGCCCGACAGGTCATCGAGTCCGGGCGTCTCGCCGTGGTGCTCGGCGTGGAGACGTCCGAGCCGTTCGGCTGCAAGATGATCCTCGACGTCGCCCAGTGCAGCAGGTCCGACATCGACAAAGGGCTCGCCGAGCTGCAGTCGCTCGGTGTGAGCAGCATGTTCCTGTGCCACAAGTTCGACAACGCCCTGTGCGGCGTGCGCTTCGACGAGGGCACTCAGGGCACCGTCATCAACATCGGGCAGTTCTACTCGACCGGCACGTTCTGGCAGACCGAGCAGTGCACCGGCGCCATGCACGACAATCCGATCGGCGGCGCCAGCGTCCCCGAACTCGAGGACGATCTTCCGCCAGGTGTGGAGGTTCCCACATACACGGCCGGAAAGAACTGCAACACGAGGGGCCTCACGTCGCTGGGTGAGTACGCGCTGAAGGCGATGATGGCGCGGAACATGATGATCGAACTGGATCACATGAGCGTCAAGGCCGCGTCGCGCAGCCTCGACATCGTGGAGGCCGCAGGGTACCCGGGTGTCCTCTCCAGCCACAGCTGGATGGACGAACGGATGGTCTCGCGCCTGTACGCGCTCGGCGGCTTCAAGACCGGCTACCCGGGCGGTGCCGAGGGCTTCGTCTCGGAGTGGAAGCGGGATGCCCCAGCCCGAAGCGCCGCCGGCGGAGGCTACGGCTTCGGTCTCGACTTCAACGGCGTGGGCAGCCATCCCGGACCGGACGCCTCCCCCACCAAGATCGCCTATCCCTTCTCCGCCGCGGGCGGCGTGAAGCTCGACCGCCAGGTGACCGGCGAGCGCACGTTCGACCTCAACACCGACGGATTCGCGCACTACGGCCTCCTGCCGGACTATGTCGAGCAGATCCGGCTGGCCGGCGGCAAGGCGGTCGTCGACGACCTCATGCGCGGTGCCGAGGGCTATCTGCGCACCTGGGAGAGGACGAAGGGCTACAGATCGGGGCAGAACCTCGCCACAGGGAAGTCGGCGATGGCGAGCACCTCGGAGTGGAACCCGATCTACAGCTACCAGGCGGGCCAGGCTGTCGACGGCTCGACGTCCACCCGCTGGGCCAGCAAGGACTGGGACGGCAACCCGCAGTGGCTCGGCGTCGACCTGGGAGCCAGCGTGCCCGTGGGTCGCGTCACCATCAACTGGGAGAAGGCGGCCGCGAAGGCCTACGAGGTGCTGGTCTCCGATGACGCGAAGAACTGGCGGCCCGTGTGGTCCACGACCACGGGCGACGGGGGCCTGGACACCGCGTCCTTCGAGCCGACCGCGGCCAGGTACGTCCGCGTGAGCATGACCCAGCGCACGACGAACTACGGCTACTCGATCTGGGAGCTCGGCGTCTACGGCGGCTGAACCCCGCGGGGCGGGTGCCGGCCGGCACCCGCCCCGCGTACTCTCGGGAACATGCACTGGGTGCTGCACGTCGACCTCGACCAGTTCATCGCGGCGGTCGAGGTGCTGCGGCGCCCCGAGCTCGCGGGTCTGCCGGTGATCGTCGGCGGCCGCGGCGATCCGACCGAGCGCGCGGTGGTGTCCACCGCGTCGTACGAGGCGCGCGCGTTCGGCGTCGGATCGGGGATGCCGCTGCGCATCGCGGCCCGCAAGGTTCCGGACGCCGTGATCCTCCCTGTCGACGCTCCGGCGTACCTCGCCGCGTCCGAAGAGGTGATGGCCGAGCTGCGCGCGCAGCCGGGCGCCGTCGTGCAGGTGCTCGGCTGGGACGAGGCGTTCGTGGGAGTCGACACGGATGACCCCGAGGCCTTCGCGCGCGGCATCCAGCAGGCCGTGCTCGCGAGGACCTCGCTGCACTGCAGCGTCGGCATCGGGGACACGCTCGTGCGCGCCAAGATCGCGACGGGATTCGGCAAGCCGCGCGGGGTGTTCCGGCTCACGACGGAGAACTGGGACGAGGTGATGGGCGACCGCCCGGTCATCGAGCTGTGGGGCGTCGGCTCGAAGGTGTCGAAGCGCCTGCTGTCCCTCGGCATCCGCACCGTCACCGAACTCGCCGACGCGCCGGAAGACGCCCTCACGGCGGAATTCGGCCCGCGGATGGGGCTGTGGTATCGGGAGCTCGGCCGTGGCGGCGCCTCGGCCGTGGTCGACGACACGCCCTGGGTGCCCCGCGGGCACAGCAGGGAGACGACCTATCAGACCGATCTCGTTGACCGCACCGAGATCGAGCTCGCGGCGCTCGCCCTGCTCGACCAGGTGCTCTCGGATGTCCGTGAGGACGGACGCGCCGTCGTGGGCCTCGGACTGAAGGTGCGCTACGCGCCGTTCACGACGAAGACGTTCACCAGGCGCGTGCCCATGACCACCGATCGCGAGGCCGTGGTGGCGAAGGCGCGCGAGATGATCGAGCGGATCGACCCCGAGCGGCCGGTGCGGCTGCTCGGCATGCGTGCCGAGATGGCCATGCCCGAGGATGCGAGGGACGGGCACACGCCGACGCGCGGCGGATGGTGAGCGCTCAGGAGACCTCGACCAGGCCGCCGCTGTGCACCGGACGGATCTCGACCGCGCCCCCGGCGAGCACGGCGGGGTTGTGCCGTGCCAGGCGCGCCGCCTCGTCGATGTCGGCGGCCTCGATCACGTAGAAGCCCGCGACGATGTCACCGTCAGGCCGATGCACGCCCTCGACGTCGCCCGTCCGCCTGACCGTCTTCGCGAACTCCTTGGGTGTGAGGGCGTAGGCGAGGCTCATCCTGCCGCTGGCGACGAGCGCCTCGTAGTCGTCATCGCACTCCTTCAGCTCCTCCGGCGTCGCATCGGGAGCGTGGGCGGAGTCGGAGACATGGATGAGGACGGCGAACTGCGGCATGGCATCTCCTGAAGTCGAGGAACAGGCAGAGCCTAGCCCCTGACTCCGACGAAGGAGACGACCTCCGTCGTCAGGAGCCGACGGCGCCGAGGCGCTCGGCCTCGTCCGCCTCGATGCAGGAGGCGATCACCGGGGCGAGCGCGCCGTCCATCACCTGGTCGAGGTTGTACGCCTTGTACCCGGTGCGGTGGTCGGCGATCCGGTTCTCGGGGAAGTTGTACGTGCGGATGCGCTCGGATCGGTCCATGCCGCGGATCTGGCTCTTCCGCGCATCGGATGCCGCCGCGGCGAGCTCCTCCTGCTGCTTGGCCAGCAGACGGGCGCGCAGCACTCGCATGCCGGCCTCGCGGTTCTGCAGCTGCGACTTCTCGTTCTGCATCGACACCACGATGCCGGTGGGCACGTGGGTGATGCGAACGGCGGAGTCGGTGGTGTTCACGGACTGGCCGCCGGGGCCGGACGAGCGGAACACGTCGATCTTCAGATCGTTCTGATCGATCTGGATCTCCTCGGGCTCGTCGACCTCGGGGAACACCAGCACGCCGGTGGTGGAGGTGTGGATGCGCCCCTGCGACTCGGTGGCGGGCACGCGCTGCACCCGGTGCACGCCGCCCTCGTATTTCAGGTGCGCCCAGACGCCCTGAGCAGGATCGGTCGAGGATCCCTTGATCGCGACCTGCACGTCCTTGTAGCCGCCGAGGTCGGACTCGTTGCGCTCCAGCAGCTCGGTCTTCCACCCCATGGATGCCGCGTACTGGATGTACATCCGCAGCAGGTCGGCGGCGAACAGCGCCGACTCGGCCCCGCCCTCCCCCGCCTTGATCTCCATGATGACATCGCGGGCGTCGTCCGGATCGCGTGGGATCAGCAGCCGGCGCAGCTTCTCCTGCGCGGCCGACAGCCCCTCCTCGAGCGCGGGCACCTCGTCGGCGAACGCGCTGTCCTCGCGTGCCAGCTCGCGTGCGGCATCCAGATCATCGGATGCCGCCGACCAGGCGTCGTACGCCGTGACGATGCGCGAGAGCTCGGCGTAGCGCCGGTTCACACGCTTGGCACGCGCGGCGTCGGCGTGCACCGCCGGGTCGGAGAGCTCCTCCTGCACCCGGCGATGCTCGTCGATGAGGCCTTGGACGGACTCGAACACGATCTCAGCGGATGCTGTTCTCGTGCCCGTGGCTGTGGCCGGTCGCCGGCGGGGCCGGGATCGACTTCTGCATCTGGATGAGGAACTCCACGTTCGAGCTGGTCTCCTTGAGCTTGCCCAGCACGACCTCGAGGGCCTGCTGCGGGTCGAGGCCCGCGAGGGCGCGACGCAGCTTCCAGGTGATCTTCACCTCGTCGGAGGACAGCAGCATCTCCTCACGGCGGGTGCTCGACGCGTTGACGTCGACCGCCGGGAAGATTCGCTTGTCGGCCAGCGCGCGCGACAGGCGCAGCTCGCTGTTGCCGGTGCCCTTGAACTCCTCGAAGATGACCTCGTCCATCTTGGAGCCGGTCTCGACCAGCGCGGTCGCGAGGATGGTCAGCGAGCCGCCGTTCTCGATGTTGCGCGCGGCGCCGAAGAAGCGCTTCGGCGGGTACAGCGCCGATGCGTCGACGCCACCGGTGAGCACACGGCCCGAGGTCGGGGTCGACACGTTGTAGGCGCGACCGAGGCGGGTGATCGAGTCGAGCAGCACGACCACGTCGCGACCCAGCTCGACCAGGCGCTTGGCGCGCTCGATCGCCAGCTCGGCCACCGTGGTGTGATCCTCGGCAGGACGGTCGAAGGTCGAGGCGATGACCTCGCCCTTCACCGAGCGCTGCATGTCGGTGACCTCTTCGGGGCGCTCGTCCACCAGGACGACCATGAGGTGCACCTCGGGGTTGTTGTGCGCGATCGCGTTCGCGATCTGCTGCAGAACGATCGTCTTGCCGGCCTTCGGGGGCGCGACGATCAGGCCGCGCTGGCCCTTGCCGATCGGGGCGACGAGGTCGATGATCCGCTGGGTCAGCTTCTCGGGCGCGGTCTCCAGGCGCAGGCGCTCCTGCGGGTACAGCGGGGTGAGCTTGCCGAACTCCACGCGAGTGCCCGCGTCGTCGGTGGACAGACCGTTGATCGAGTCGACCTTCACCAGGGCGTTGTACTTCTGGCGGCCCTGCTGCTCGCCCTCGCGGGGCTGCTTGATGGCGCCGACCACGGCGTCGCCCTTGCGCAGGTTGTACTTCTTGACCTGGCCGAGCGAGACGTACACGTCCGTGGGGCCGGGCAGGTAGCCACTGGTGCGCACGAAGGCGTAGTTGTCGAGCACGTCGAGGATGCCGGCGACCGGGATGAGGACGTCGTCCTCGCCGATCTCGGTCTCGAACTCGTCGGTGGTCTGGTTGGTGCCGCCGCGACGCTTGTTGCGCTGGCGCGAGCGGCCGCCCTGCTCGTCATCGGACGAGGACGAAGCGGACTGCTGCTGCTCCTGCTGGCCGCCCTGTCCGTTCTGACCGCCCTGGCCACGGCCGCGGTTGCGGCTGCGACTGCGGGTCCGGCCGCGGCCGGAGCCCTCTTCGCCGTCGCCGGAGTCCTTGCTCTCGCCGCCCTGGTCGGCGGACTTCTCGGCCTGACCGGAGCCGGAGTCGGATGCCTCGGACGCTGCGGACTCGCCCTCGGACTGCGCGGGCTGCTCGCTCTTCTTGCCGCGGCGGCGGGCCGGCTTGGCGGGCTGCTCGCCCTCGGCGCCGTCGTTCTCGGCAGGCTTCTCGGCGGCGGGCTTCTCGGCGGCCTGCTCGGCCTGCTCGCCGGCTTCGGCCGCCGGAGCGGCCTTCGACGACGCACGCCGCGACGACGCACGCTTGGCAGGTGCCTCGGCGGGTTCGGCGGCGGCAGCGGACTCACCGGCGGGCGTCTCGGCAGCGGGGGCTTCGCCCTCGGGCGCGGCATCCGCCTTCTTCGCGCGACTGCGCGTCGGGCGCTTCGCCTTCGGCGCCTCGGCCGGAGCCTCGGCGGCGGGGGCAGCAGTCTCGGCAGCCGGTGCGGCAGCCTCGGCCTGAGCCTTCTCGGCGGCCTTCGCCGCGGCCGTCGCCGTGGTGGCGCGACGCGGTGCGCGCTTGCGCGGCGCCTCGGCGGCCGGGGCGTCAACCGCGGCTGCGGGGGCCTCGGTGGCCGGAGTGGATGCGGGGGCGTCGTTCACCGGCGCCGCCTGGTCGTTCTGGGTCTCGGAGAAGTTCTCCACGAGTACTCCCTCATATGTCGTGGGGTATGAGCAATCCTGAGCACACAGCAGTGCTGGGTGCGTTGCACGCACAGGCGACGAGCGCCAGCCAGCCGGAACCGCGAAGGAACGGATTCCTTCTCAGACCGGGGAACACGTGCGGATCTCGCAGAAGTGCGATGGGGCCAGATTCACGAAGTTACGTGGAGCCCTCCGCTCGGTTCCTTACTGTACCACCCCGCACGTCGACTGCGAGCATGTGTGCGGCCCACGGGGTGTCCGTGACGGAATCCGCGAGTTCGACGGCGTCCTGGCGGTGGCCGGGGCCGTCGGCGAGCACCAGCACGCTGGGACCCGCCCCCGATACGACGGCGGCGAAGCCGGCCTGTCGGAGCGACTGCACCAGCCGCAGCGTCTCCGGCATCGCCGGACCCCGGTAGTCCTGATGCAGGCGGTCGGCGGTCGCGTCCAGCAGCAGCTCGGGGCTCTGCGTGAGAGCGGCGACCAGCAGGGCCGAGCGGGACACGTTGAACACGGCGTCCTCGCGCGGAACCTGGTGCGGCTGCAGTGACCGCGCCAGCGAGGTCGACATCGTGAACCCGGGCACGAACACCAGCGGCGCGACGCCGCGGTGCACGAGCAGCTTCTTGTGCGCGGGGCCGTGATCGCCGATCCACGCGATCGTCAGTCCGCCGAACAGCGCGGGGGCCACGTTGTCCGGATGCCCCTCGATCTCGGTCGCGAGCCGCAGCAGCGCCTGATCGTCGAGTTCGACGTCACCGGCGAGGAGGCCCTTCGCCGCCAGGATGCCGGCGGTCACGGCGGCTCCGGAGGACCCGAGTCCGCGGCCGTGCGGCACACCGTTGTCGGCGACGATCCGAAGCCCCGGCATCGGGCGGCCGGAATCCGCGTAGACGTGCGCGATCGTGCGCACGACCAGGTTCGTGGCGTCGGTCGGGATCTCGTCAGCTCCGGAGCCGGACACTTCGATCTCGAGACGGTCGTCGGCGAAGGACGACACCACGAGGTGGTCGTAGACGCTCAGCGCGAGCCCCAGCGTGTCGAAGCCCGGACCGAGATTCGCGCTGGTCGCGGGGACGGTGACGTCCACGGTGCGCAGCGCGCCCGCAACGGGCTCGCCGCCGGCGGGATCGACCGGTTCGGATGCGGGGACGACGGCGACGACCACGGTCACTCGCCCTCGACGCGCAGCACCGACACCACGCGCTCGACGACATCGCTGGCGGCCAGGCTGTCCACTGTGGTGCTGAGGGACTGGTCCGCTGCGCGGTGCGTGCCGATGATGAGGCGCGCGGTGCCGCCCTCCGCTGCGTTCGGCTCGGCCACCGTCTGCAGCACCGTGGCGACCGAGACACCGCCCTCGCTGAGCAGGCTCGCCACCGTGGCGAGCACGCCGGGGGCATCCGAGACCTCGAGGGTGATCTGGTAGCGCGTGGTGACGTGACCGATCGGGACGATCGGCAGATTGGCCCTGGTGGACTCCCCCACGCCCGTCCCGCCGGCGATGTGCCTGCGTGCCGCGGAGACGATGTCGCCGAGTACCGCCGACGCGGTCTGCACGCCGCCGGCACCGGCGCCGTAGAACATCAGGGGGCCGGCGGCCTCGGCCTCGACGAAGACCGCGTTGTTCGCACCGTGCACTGACGCGAGCGGGTGCGAGCGCGGCACCAGGGCCGGATAGACGCGCACCGAGATCGACTCGGCGCCCTCGTCGCCCAGGCGCTCGCAGACGGCGAGCAGCTTGATGACGAAGCCCGCATCGCGGGCCTCCTCGATCATGTCCGCCGTGACCCCGCTGATGCCCTCTCGGTGCACCGCTTCGAGCGGCACGGCCGTGTGGAAGGCCAGTGATGCCAGGATCGCCGCCTTCTGCGCGGCGTCGTAGCCCTCGACGTCGGCCGTCGGGTCCACCTCGGCGTAGCCCAGGCGCTGTGCGTCGGCGAGCACATCCGCGAAATCGGCGCCTTCGGAGTCCATCCGGTCGAGGATGTAGTTCGTCGTGCCGTTCACGATGCCCATGATCCGCACCACCCGGTCACCGGCGAGCGAGTCGCGCAGCGGGCGGATGATCGGAATGGCGCCGGCTGCGGCCGCCTCGTAGTAGACCGACGCGCCGACGCGGTCGGCGGCCTCGAAGATCTCGGGGCCGTGCGTGGCGAGCAGTGCCTTGTTGGCCGTCACGACGTCGGCACCGGAGCCGAGCGCGAGAAGGGTGTGCGCCCGAGCCGGGTCGATGCCGCCTATCAGCTCGACCACGATGTCGGCGCCGGTGATGAGGCTCTCGGCGTCAGTGGTGAACAGCTCGCGCGGCAGGTCGATGTCACGGGGCGCATCGAGGTTGCGCACCGCGATGCCCGCCAGTTCGAGCTCTGCGCCCGCGCGATCGGCGAGTTCGTCGCCGTGGCGCAGCAGCAGACCGGCCACCTGGGATCCCACGGCTCCGGCACCCAGCAGCGCCACTCGAAGTCGTCGGTACTCGCTCATCTCTCTCCTTCGGAACTGTGCAGCTGCTCTCCCGCGGAGGCGGGCGGTTGCGAGGCATCGGAATCGGGCTCCGTGATGCCGACATCGCGGGACAGCAGATCGGCCACGGTCTCGCCGCGCACGATCACCCGGGCCGCGCCGTCGCGCACGGCGACGATCGGCGGACGCGGGACATGGTTGTAGTTGCTCGACAGCGGAGCGCAGTAGGCGCCGGTCGCCGGCACCGCCAGCAGGTCGCCCGGTGCGGCGTCCACAGGCAGGTACTCGTGATCCACGACGATGTCGCCGGACTCGCAGTGCTTGCCGACCACACGCGACAGCACGGGCTCGCCGCCGCTCTCGCGGGAGGCGAGTCGCGCAGAGAACTGGGCGCCGTACAGCGCGGGACGCGCGTTGTCGCTCATGCCTCCGTCAACGCTGAGGTAGCGGCGGCTGCCGCTATCGAGGACGACGTCCTTGACCGTGCCGATCTCGTAGAGCGTGACCCCGGCGTTGCCGATGATCGCGCGACCGGGCTCGAACGAAAGCACCGGCGTGTCGATGCCGCGCGCCGCGCAGCCTTCGGCGACTGCGGCGACGATTCCCTCGGCGAGCTCCGCGACGGGTGCGGGGTCGTCGACGCGGGTGTAGGCGATCCCGAAACCGCCGCCCAGGTTCAGCTGCGGGACGGGACCGCCCTCGAGCAGTTCGGCGTGCAGGTCCAGCACGCGGGAGGCGGACTCGCGGAACCCGGCGACGCCGAAGATCTGCGACCCGATGTGGCAGTGCAGTCCGATGAATTCCAGCCCGGGCAGCTCGCGGATGCGGGCGACCATCGCCGCGGCATCCGCCAGCGGAGTGCCGAACTTCTGGTCCTCGTGAGCGGTCGCGAGGAAATCGTGCGTCTCGGCGTGCACGCCGCTGTTCACCCGCAGCATCACGCGCTGCACGGAGCCGGTGCGTGCGGTGATCGCCGCGAGACGCTCGATCTCGATCGCACTGTCGATGATGACGGTGCCGACGCCGACCTCCACCGCGCGCTCGAGCTCCGCGACCGACTTGTTGTTGCCATGGAAGCCGATCTGCGCCGGGTCGACGGACGCCGCCAGAGCGACCTGCAGCTCGCCACCGGTGCACACGTCGACGTTCAGCCCCTCCTCGACCATCCATCGTGCGACGGCCGTCGAGAGGAAGGCCTTGCCCGCGTAGTAGATGCGCGCGCTCGTGCCGTGCGCCGAAGCGGCCGCTTCGAAGGCATCACGCAGTGCCGCCGCGCGACGACGCACCTCGCCCTCATCGAGGACGAGCAAGGGAGTGCGGTAGGAGCGCACCAGGTCGCCGACGGGCACACCACCGATGACGAGCGCTCCGTCCGCGTCGCGGTGCGCGGATGCCGGCCACACCCCCGCCGCGAGATCGTCGGGATCATCGGGCACGGCCAGCCAGTCGGGGGCGAGCGCAGTGGGGGCGGAATGCACGGAGCAGGACACCAATCGTGGGAGGGATCCTCGGGCGGAACGGTGCACGCCGCGAGGTTCCCCCGATTCTAGGGCACCGTCGCAGGACCTCCCGTCAAGGCCTGTGCCTCATTACGAGCCCTTCGGTAGGGTGGCGCCGATGGAAGACGAATCGCCCTCGAACCGTCCGGCGCCCGTCTCCGCCGCGCCGGTCCGGTGGCGGGACGCGCTGATCCGCGCCGCGCTGCGCCTGCGCCCTGTGAGGGCCGTGCTGCTGCACCTTGCGCGGCGCGGACCGATGCTCGCCGATGCGGTGACCTACCGTGCTCTGTTCAGCGTGTTCGCCGCCGTGCTGCTGGGCTTCTCGGTCGCGGCGCTCTGGCTCGCCGGCAACGACGCCGCGTGGAACGCCGTCATCTCCGCAGTGGACGTCGCCCTGCCCGGCCTGATCGCGAAGGACGGCGAGGGCGGGATAGTCGACCCGTCGAGCATCCGGGCGCCCGCCGGCCTCACGATCGCGGGAGCGCTGTCCGCGATCGGGCTGATCGGGTCTGCACTGGGCGGCATCGGCTCGCTGCGCGCAGCGATGCGCACGATGTGCGGCACCGCCGCCGAGGACGTTCCCTGGCTGCGCGCGACCGCACGCAACCTGCTGCTCGCCGTCGTGATCGGTGCGACCTTCCTCGCTGCAGCGTTCCTCACGTTCGCCAGTGGCGTCGCCGTGCGCTGGTCCGCCGGCGCGGTGGGTATGCCGGCCGATTCCGGGGCCGTGTTCTGGTCGGTGCGCGTGCTGTCGCTGTGCATCGTGCTCGCGCTGAACATGGTGCTCATCGTCGCCGCGTTCCGCGCTCTCTCGGGTGTGCGCGCCCCGCGGCGCGCGCTCTGGGGCGGAGCGCTCGGCGGAGCCGTCGGTCTGCTCGTGCTGCAGGAGCTGTCCGGCCTGTTCGTCAGCGGGGCGAAGGCGAATCCCCTGCTTGCCTCGTTCGCGTCACTGCTGGCGCTGCTGATCTGGCTCAACCTCTCGACGCAGGTGATCCTGCTCACGACGGCGTACATCGCCATCGCCGCAGAGGAGAGCAGCGATCGTGTGCTCAGCAGGCACGGTGCCCAGACCCTGGCGCAGTACCGGCTGCGTCGCGCGGAGCAGGACGTCGCCGTCGCCACCTCGGCACTGCGACAGGCACAGCGCGCGGCGTCCGACGAGCGCGACCGGTCCTGACCCGATGCGGCTCAGGGGCAGGTGCCGTTCTCCTGCAGCGACTGGTCGGTGCCGATCCTGCCGTCGACGGCCACATCGGCCGCTGCCGTGTCACCGACGATCTTCAGACCGGTGAGGGTGATGCCCGCCGGCAGCTGGTCGGCGATGCAGATCCGGTGCGTCTCCGCGAGTCCCGAGCCGATCCCGCCGAGCCGATCGGCGAGTTGCGCGAGGTCGAGATCGATCCCGCCGAGCTTCGCTGATACCGGGGTGAGCAGCAGCTCACCGGCATCCGCTCCAGGTGTGACCGTCAGGGACACCGGGATCGACATCCCCAGCACGGGCACGCTGCCGCTCGCCGTGACATCCGGCGCGTCGAACGCGATCTTCTCGATCGGCAGATCGGCCTTCTTCACCAGTGCGGCGAACTGGTCCTCGGGGATGGTGACCGTTCCGGATGCGTGGCCGATCTCCCCGCCGCTGAGCGACACGCCCTTCGCGACCACATCGACGGCACCGGTGATGCCGCCCAGTTCGACGCTGTCGCTGGCGAGCTCGAGCGTGGCGAGCCGGCCGGAGATCAGCTGCGGCACCAGCAGACCGGACGTCTGCACGTCGAGCTGCTGGTCGGCGGGAAGCTCCATGCTGTCGATGACCACGCTGCGCACGATGCTCGGCACCACGGCGCGCGCGACCAGTTCGGCGGCCACGGCGAGCGCGGCGATCACCACCACGACGATCAGCAGCACCCACGGCCAGCGCGCGCGGCGCTTCGGCTGCGGCGCGGCCGGCATGAGGTCGTCCGGCAGCGGCAGCGTGTGGTACGCGGATGTGTCGCTCACATGCGCTCCGGGGCGCTGACGCCGAGCAGTCCGAGACCGTTGCGCAGCACGATGCCGGTGGCGTCGTTCAGCCACAGCCGGGTGCGGTGCACGGTCTCGATCGGGTCGTCGCCCTGCGGGATAACGCGGCAGTTGTCGTACCAGCGGTGGTACAGACCGGCGAGCTCCTCGAGGTAGCGCGCGATGCGGTGCGGCTCGCGCACCTCGGCGGCGAACGCGACCAGACGCGGGAACTCCTGCAGCGCGCCGAGCAGCGCCGACTCGGTCTCGTGGGTCAGCGTCTCGGGGGCGAACTCCGAGTGGTCCACACCGGAGTCCCCCGCGTTCCGGGCGACGTTGTGTGTGCGGGCGTGCGCGTACTGCACGTAGAACACCGGGTTGTCGTTGGTGCGCTTCTGCAGCTGCTCGGGATCGAGGTCGAGCGGCGAGTCGGCCGGCGAGCGCTCCAGCGAGTAGCGCAGCGCGTCGGCGCCGAGCCAGTTCAGCAGGTCGTCCATCTCGATGATGTTGCCTGCGCGCTTGCTCAGCCGTGCGCCGTTGATCGACACCATCTGGCCGATCAGCACCTGGATGTTCTTCTCCGGGTCCTCGCCCGCGGCACCGGCGACGGCCTTGAGCCTGTTCACGTAGCCGTGGTGGTCGGCGCCGAGCAGGTAGATCTTGTTCTCGAAGCCGCGGTCGCCCTTGTTCAGGTAGTACGCGGCATCCGCGGCGAAATACGTGTACTCGCCGTTCGAACGGCGGATGACGCGGTCCTTGTCATCCGTGAAGTCGGTGGTGCGCACCCAGACGGCGCCCTCGTCATCGAACACGTGGCCCTGTTCGCGCAGTCGGTCGACGGCCTGGTCGATCAGGCTCGGGCCGCCGTCGACGGACGCCGCGTGCAGCGTGCGCTCCGAGAACCAGACGTCGAAGGGCACGTTGAACCGCTCCAGCGAGTTCTTGATCTCGGCGAGCTGGTACTCATAGGCGAGGTCGCGCGCGACGACCAGCTGCTCATCCTCGGGAAGCTCGAGAAGGTCGGGGCGCGCCGCGAGCACACGACCGGCGAGCGTCGCGATGTACTCACCCGGGTAACCGCCCTCGGGTGTCGGCTCGCCCTTGGCGGCAGCGACGATGGAGTCGCCGAAGCGCTGCATCTGCACGCCTGCGTCGTTGATGTAATACTCGCGCACGGCATTCGCCCCGCTCGCCAGCAGCAGGCGCACGATCGAGTCGCCGAGCGCAGCCCAACGGGTGTGCGCGATGTGCAGCGGGCCGGTCGGGTTCGCGGAGACGAACTCGACGTTCACCGAGACCCCCGCCTGCGAGTCGTTGGTGCCGTACGTCTCGCCGGCGTCCACGATCGTCTTCGCGAGGGCACCCGCGGCTGCGGCGTCCAGTCGGATGTTCAGGAACCCGGGGCCTGCGACGTCCGCCGCGGCGATGCCGTCCGACTGCACGAGCCCGTCGGCGACGCGCTGCGCGAGCTCGCGCGGGTTGGTGCCCAGCCGCTTGGCCAGACGCATCGCGATGTTCGAGGACCAGTCGCCGTGGTCACGGTTGCGCGGGCGCTCCAGCACGATGTCTGATGCCGAGAGAGCCGGCTCTTCCCCGGGTCGCAGCGACGCCGCGATCGGGGTGATGACGGCGAGGATTTCCTGGGCGAGCGTTTCCGGGTTCATAGACCTTCTAGTCTACGTGGTGCTCCTGTGCGTCAGCGGGCGCGGGCGGCCGCGACGGATGCCGTCAGCCTCGCGTGCCCCTCCCCGTCGACGACGACTCCCGCATGCCGGAGGGCGAGCGCCGCCGCGCCGACAACTCCGTCGGCCACCGGGATGAACCTCACCTCCGGGTCGCGCTCCCGGACCAGGTGCCGGAACGTCTCGGACAGCAGCCCCTCCTGCGAGAGCACGCTCCCACCCACCACCACGGGCCCGGAGCCCCTGTGCACGGCGGTGAACGACTGCGCGAGCAGTTCGCCTGCGCGCAACAGGATGCCGCGCGCGATCTCGTCCTCACCGGCGGCGGCAAACACCAGCGGAGCCAGGCGTGCCAGCTCGACCGGGCGACCGCGGTAGATCGCGCGGATCAGCCCCTCGAGCTTCGCGGGGCGACCGTAGCCGAGCGAGAAGTCGGCGGGCACGACCTGGAGCGCATCGAGCACTGCTTCGGTCAGTGCCGTCGCCGGCCCTCGATCGTCGAGGTCCTCGACCGCCGCGAGCGCGGCATGATGGCCGATCCAGAAGCCGCTCCCCCGGTCTCCGAGCAGCCAGCCGACGCCGTCGGTCGTCGCCTCCAGCGTGCCGCCCGAGACTCGGATGACGGCGGCGCCGGTGCCGGACACGATCGCATATCCGTCCTGCTCCGCGGTGCCGGAGAAGTACAGGGCCAGCAGGTCGGACTCGAAGCCCAGCTCCCCGCCGTAGCCGGCGGTGGCGAGCGCATCGACCAACCAGCCCACCTCACCGCCGGCGCCGTGACCGGCCATCGCCGCGATCACATGATCGATCTCGCCGATCCCGCGGTCGGCGGCCCGGAGCGCCTGCGACACCGCGTCGACGATGCTCTCGCCTGCGAGCAGCACCCCCGCCGACGTCGGGTTCCCGCTGCCCGACTTCCCGTAGCCGAGGCACTCGCCGTCCCGGGTGAGCAGCGTCGCCCTGGTGGAGGTTCCACCCGCGTCGATGCCCACGATCAGGCGATCGCGATCGAAATCTCTCATGTTCATCGTTGACCTCGGAGCAGAATGAGAATAGGTTTCAGAAAGACGCTTACCAAACGTATGCGATTTTCACTGGAGGCAATGGTGCCACGGACCGAGACGACCGGCAACGATGTCAGCATCGCACGCCGGATCGACGCCGGGCGCTGGCGGATGCCGGCCGCCATGGCCAGGGTCGCAGACGTCGTGGAGCAGCATCCTTCTGCGCCGCTCGAGTGGACGATCAGCGAACTCGCGACGCGCGCGCAGACGTCCGCGGCGACGGTCACCCGGTTCTGCCGCCTCATCGGCTTCGACGGCTACACGGAGCTCCGGGTCCGCGTCGCCTCCGAGATCGGCCGCGCGAGCGCGACCGACGAGGCTCCGCGTCGCGCACGCCGAGTCCTGGGGGAAGACGATCCGCCCGAGGTCCTCATGCAGACCCTCGTCGAGACGCACGGCCGTGCGATCCAGGCGACGGTCGATCGACTGGATCTGGGCGCCGTGGAGCGCGCGGCGAAGGCGATCGCGCACTGCGATCATCTGGACATCTACGCGGTGGGCTCCAGCGGGACGATCGCCGCCTTCCTCCGAGATCGCCTGTACCGGATCGGAGTGAACGCGCATCTGTGGACCTCTGCTCATGACGGCCTCACCTCGGCCGCGCTGCAGGGCAGCAGCAGCGCCGCCATCGGCATGTCCACCACGGGCAGCACGATCGACACGGTTCAGATGCTGTCCCGAGCCGCCGCCTCCGGCGCCTTCACCCTGGCGATCACCCAGGACGCTCATTCTGCGCTCGCCGATGCTGCGGACGAGGTCGTCACCACGGCCGCGCAGTCGCCCACGATCCGGCCCGATGATCTGTCCGCGCCGCACGCGCAGCTCTTCATCATCGACCTGCTCTACTACCTGGTCGCACAGCAGGACTTCCCCGCATCACGGGCCCGACTCGAAGACACCGCTCGCGCGGTCGCCGGTCTGCGGCGTCCACGATGGCGCTCCACCGCACACCTGCCCCGAGGCATCCAGGAGATCCGATGACCGCCACCCCCACTGACCTGCTGCGCGAGGCCACCACCCGACTCGAGCGCATCGCCGCGCTCGCCGAGGACGGCGGCCTGGACGGCGCGATCTCGCTGCTCACCCGCGCCCTCGAGGACGGCGGCGTCATCCACGCGTTCGGCACCGGACACTCGGAGGCGTTCGCGATGGAGATCGCCGGCCGCGCCGGCGGGCTCATCCCGACGAACAAGATCGCGCTGCGCGACCTCGTGCTGCACGGCGATCGGGATGCCGACATCCTGAACGCGTCTCTGGAGCGCGAGCCCTGGGTGGTGGACGAGCTCATGGCGCTCACCCCCGTCGGTGAGCACGACGTGTTCGTGATCGCCTCGAACTCCGGCGTCAACGGCTCGATCGTCGGCGTCGCCGTCTGGGCGAAGGAGCACGGTCATCCGGTCATCGCCGTGACCAGCCTGGATCACACCTCGAGGGTCGAGTCCAAGCATCCGAGCGGGAAGCGGCTCAGCGAGGTCGCCGACGTCGTCATCGACAACCTCGCGCCCTACGGGGACGCCACTCTCGAGGTGACCGACGGCGTCGCTGCAGGTGCGATCTCGTCGATCACCGCCGCCTTCATCGCGCAGCTGCTGACGCTCGGCGTCGCCCGCGCGATCGCCGAGACCGGTGAGAAGCCGCCCATGTACATCTCTGCCAACATCCCGGGAGGAGACGAACACAACCACGCACTGGAAGAGCTCTACGCGGACCGCATCCGTCGCGGCGACTGACGCCGCCGGATCGTTATCCACGCAGAGCACCGTTACGAATACCCTGGGCCGCAAGGCCACCACAAACCACACATCCCCAACACCAGGGAAGGTAGTCACAAGATGGAACTCGAGAACACCTCCATCAGCCGCCGCAACCTGCTGCGCGGAGCCATCGCCACGGCGGCGCTGGTCCCGTTCGGCATGACGCTCGCCTCGTGCGCAGCGCCCGGCGGCGGCAGCAGCGGCGGCGGCTCGACGGGCAAGGTCACCGCTGACAACCCGTTCGGAGTCGCGGCGAACTCGAAGGTCGACGCGGTCATCTTCAACGGCGGCTACGGCATCGACTATGTCGAGAACTCCGCGAAGATCATGGCGGCGAACAAGAAGCTCGACGGTGTGACCGTCAAGGTCTCGTCGTCCACCAAGATCGCGCAGGAGCTGCAGCCCCGCTTCGTGGGCGGCAACCCGCCGGACCTGATCGACAACTCGGGTGCGAACTCGATCGGCTGGAACACGATCCTCGACCAGCTCGAGGAGCTGGACGATGTGTTCGAGGCCAACAACCTCGAGGGCACCAAGATCGCGGACACCGTGTACGGCGGCGTCAAGGACCCCGGCACCTTCGACGGCAAGTTCAAGGCGCTGAACTACGTCATGACGATCTACGGCATCTGGTACTCCGGATCGCTGTTCGAGAAGGAGGGCTTCCAGGTCCCGAAGACCTGGCAGGACCTTCCCGCGCTCGGCGCCGCGGCCAAGGCCAAGGGCAAGTACCTGTTCCTCTGGGGCAAGGAGGCGGCGACGTACTACCAGACGCTCGTCATCGACTCGGCGGTCATCCAGGGCGGCGACGATGTGCGCCTGCCGCTGGAGAACCTCGACCCGAAGGCCTGGTCGAACCCGATCATCCAGGAGATCCTGACGATCCTGTACGACCTGATCAAGGCCGGCTACATGAAGCCGGGCGGCGGCGGAACGCAGTTCACGCAGGCGCAGTCGCAGTGGAGCCTGGACCAGGCTGCTCTGCTCTACCCCTCGGGCTCGTGGATCGAAAACGAGATGAAGAAGCAGACCGCGCCCGACTTCAAGATGATGGGCATGACCGAGCTGCCGCTGGACGACAAGCAGACCACCCCGGCGGGCTTCGCGCGCGCCGAGGCGGGCGAGCCGTTCATCGTCCCGACCAAGGCGAAGAACCCGGCCGGCGGCAAGGAGCTGCTGCGCACCATGCTGTCGAAGGAGTCCGCCACCGCGTTCGCGAAGAGCAAGTTCGCTCCCACGATCGTGAAGGGCACCGTCCCCGAGGACGGCTTCGGCTCGACCGCCCTGCAGTCGCAGGGCAAGATGCTGGAAGCTGCGGGCGACAACGTGTTCACGATCAAGTCGACCAACCTGTACGGCATGAACTCCGACCAGCTGCCGATCTGGAACTCGTTCCTGGCCGGTGGCATGACGGTCGCCGAGATCACGAAGCAGCTGCAGGCACTGGTGGACAAGGTCGCGAACGACAGCTCCATCACGAAGATCGAGATCAAGTGAGCAATTCCACTCCTAGCGGAGGGCCGGGCTTTCAGACAGCCGCGGTCACCGCGGCACGCACGGGGCGCCGCAAGGCGCCCCGTGCGGGGCTTCCGCGCAAGCTGAACTGGGACTACGGATCTTTCCTGCTGGTCTTCCTGCTCCTGCCCCTGGCTATCTTCCTGGTCTTCGTGATCTCCCCGTTCGTCCAGGCGCTGTACTACTCGATGACGAACTGGACCGGGTTCTCACCGAACATGCAGTTCGTCGGTCTGCAGAACTTCGTCAAGCTGTTCCAGGACCAGACGTTCCTGAAGGCGATGGGGAACAACATCCTGCTCGCCGTGGTCGTCCCGCTGATCACCATCGTGATCGCACTGATCTTCGCGAGCATGATCACCGTCGGCGGCCCGAGCCACGGCAACGTCCGGGGTCTGAAGGGCTCGAGCTTCTACCGCGTGGTGTCGTTCTTCCCGTACGTCATCCCCGCGATCGTCATCGCGATCCTGTGGAGCATGATCTACGCTCCGACAGGTCTGCTCAATGGCGTCCTGGGTATCTTCGGCATCGACAACAACCAGTTCGCCTGGCTGGGCGAGGAGAGCACCGCCATGGGTGCGACGATCTTCGTGATCGTCTGGAGCATGGTCGGCTTCTACATGATCCTGTTCATCGCCGCGATCAAGGGTCTGCCCGGCGAGACGCTCGAGGCGGCACGCATCGACGGCGCCGGACGTTTCCGCACGGTCACCTCGATCCTGCTGCCGCAGATGCGAGACAACGTGCAGACCGCGTACATCTACCTGGGGATCATGGCCCTGGACGCCTTCGTCTACATGGCCGGTCTGAACTCGACCGGTGGGCCCTCGAACACCACGCTGGTGATGAGCCAGTACCTGTTCCGCACCGCCTTCGAGAAGGGCCAGTTCGGCCTCGCCACCGCCATGGGCGTGGTGCTCGCGGCGATCACCCTGCTGTTCGCCGCCGTCGTGATCGGCGTGTTCCGCCTGGTCGGCGGCAAGGATGAAGGAGGACGCGCATGAGCACCGACACGCGCGCCGCGGTCACGATCGACAAGGGCAAGCACTCCGCTCCCAAGATCCGCACGACGAAGTCGACCACCGGAGACAAGGTCGTCGGGGGCATCTCGCACGGCGTCCTCGTGATCTGGTCGATCATCGTCATCCTGCCGATGGTCTGGACCCTGATCGGATCGTTCAAGACCACGAAGGAGATCTTCGCCAGCCCGTTCGGGCTGCCCGCGAACTGGAACTTCAACAACTACATCAGCGCCTGGGTCGACAACAACTTCGGCGGGATGTTCGTGAACACCGTCATCGTCGTGGGCGTCTCGCTGGTCCTGGTGATGGTGCTCGGCGCCATGTGCGCCTACGTGCTTGCCAGGTTCGAGATCCCGGGCAGCCGGATCATCTACTACCTGATGCTGGCGGGGCTCACCTTCCCGGTGTTCCTCGCGATCGTGCCCCTGTTCTTCATCCTGCAGGGCATGGGACTGCTGAACACGCTGCCTGGCCTGATCCTCACCTACGTGGCGTTCGCGCTGCCGTTCACCGTGTTCTTCCTGTTCTCGTTCTTCAAGTCGCTGCCCTACGAGATCCAGGAGGCCGCATACGTGGACGGCGCCAGTGAATGGCGCACGTTCTTCCAGGTGATGCTGCCGATGGCCAAGCCCGGCATGGCGGCGATCGCGATCATGAACTTCCTCGGCCTGTGGAACCAGTTCCTGCTCCCGATCTCACTGAACACGAACCAGGACAACTACGTGCTGTCCCAGGGCATGGCGTCGTACGCGTCGTCGGCAGGCTATGCGCTGGACTTCGGGCAGATGTTCGCCGCCGTGATGATCACGATCATCCCGGTGCTGATCGTCTACATCCTGTTCCAGCGCCAGCTGCAGGGCTCGGTGTCGCAGGGCACGTCCAAGTAGTCGGCGGAGCGCTTATCCTCGGATCATGACTCCGCCATCCCATCGTCCACGCATGTCATTGCGTGGCGCGATCCTCATCGGCGCCGCCGTCCTCGTGACGGTGGCGTCGATCGGGTTCGGGATGCTTCGCACGCACGCTCCGGACCCGGTGGCACTGGGCGCCTCTTCCGGTGCGACGAATGCCGAGGCGCCCGCTCCCCTCGTGCTGCCCGAGCACCCCCGCATCCTCGTCTTCGGCGACTCGTGGACGTACGGGTCCGCTGCGACACCGCCCACCGACGGCTACGCCTACCGGCTCGCCGACCTCATGCACGGCACGACGATCGTCGACGGCGTGCGCGGCAGCGGCTACCTCAAGCCCGGCCTCGACGGGCCGGCCTACGGTCCGCGGATCGACCGGCTCGATCCGGCGCTGCGTCCCGACCTCGTCGTCATCGAGGGGTCGATCAACGACCGGCGACTGCCGGCCACCGACTACCGCGCCGCGGTGGACGCCGCGTGGAACCGGCTCGCGGACATCTATCCGGATGCGGGGATCGTGGTGCTCGGTCCCGCGCCGCAGGTGCTCCCCGTGGAGCAGGCCACCGCCCGCATCGATCACGACCTGCAGCAGCTCGCCGCGCAGCGCGGCTGGTGGTACATCTCCCCCGTGCAGCAGAAGTGGATCACCCCGCAGAACTACACCGGCCTCATCGACACCGGCCCCGGGCGGGATCACCCGTCGAACGCCGGACACCGGTACCTCGCCGAGAAGGTGGCGGCGGCTCTGAAGGAGATGGCGGGTGCGCCGGTCACGGTCGCCGTGGAGCCTGCCGAGACCGTGCAGCCCGTCGCCCCGGGCAAGTAGGCCGGGCGCTGACGGGAGAGACCTCCGGTAGCTGATAGGCTCGTCAGGTTCGCCTCCGTAGCTCAGCGGATAGAGCGCCGGTTTCCGGTACCGTAGGTCGCAGGTTCGATTCCTGTCGGGGGCACAGAACAAGAGATGGCCGTCCTCAGGGCGGCCATTTCTCGTACCGAGAGGATCCCGATGTCGTACGCCCCGCCCACCCCTCCCGGCTGGTACCCGGACGGCGCGCCCGGCGTGCTGCGCTGGTGGGACGGAACGGCCTGGACGGCGACCACGACGCCGATGTCCGCACCGGCACCCGTTGCGACTCAGCCCTACCCGCAGGTGCCGCCGGGGACTCCGACGAACACTCCGTGGATCTGGGCCGTCGTGGCCGTTCCCCTCGTCGGCCTGGTGCTCTCGATCGCGCAGCTGGTGCTCATGCAGCAGATGATGCAGCGCATGCTCGCGACGTTCAGCACGATGATGTACGACCCTTACGCGTCCGATCCGACGAACGTGAACGGGATGTTCGTGTGGACGAACGGCCTGATGTCGATCACGATGCTGCTCTCGTTCGGCAGCCTGCTGCTCTACGGCGCAGGCGTCCTGTTCGCCTATCTCGACCACCGCGACCTCGGCCGGCTGGGGTACCAGCGCCGGTTCCACTGGGCCTGGAGCTTCCTCAACCCGGTGTACCCGATCGGCCGCTCGGTCGTCGTGCGCCGTCAGTCGGGCACCGGTCAGTGGCCGATGTGGGCCGCGATCGCAATCGCCGTCACGTCGTTGCTCACAACGATCATCTGGACGTCAGCGGTGTTCTCGTCGTTCTACGCGCAGTTCTTCTCGACGGTCTCGCAGTTCTCCTGAGCCCAGTTCGGGGCTCAGCCGAGCTTGTGCAGGGCGTCCTCCGCGGCGACCCAGGCGAGCATCGCGCACTTCACCCTGGCCACGTACTTCGACACCCCGCCGAGCGCAGCGGCGTCACCGAGCAGTTCAGGGTCGGGCTCGATCTTCCCGCGCGACCGCATCGCCTCGCGGAACACCTCGATCCGACGCTCGGCCTCGGCCACAGGCATCCCCTCGACGAGCTCGGCGAACAGCGAGGCGGACGCCTGCGAGATCGCGCATCCGTGCCCCTCCCAGGCTATTGCCTCGATCGTGCCGTCCGGGGCGGCGTGCACCTGCAGGGTGATCTCGTCTCCGCAGGTGGGGTTCAGCTGGTGCGACTGCGCCGCCACGGCCGGGCGCAGCCCGAAGCCGTACGGTGCGCGGGAGTGGTCCATGATGAGCTCCTGATAGAGCCCCTGCAGGTCGGACGAGGCCATCATGCCCTCCGGAAGAAGTCGATGGTGCGAGCGACGGCGTCGATCACCTGATCGACCTCGTCCCGCGTCGTGTACAGATACGTGCTGGCGCGGGTCGACGACGTCACGCCGAGGCGACGGTGCAGCGGCTGCGCGCAGTGGTGGCCCACGCGCACGGCGATGCCGGCATCGTCGAGGAACTGGCCGACGTCATGAGAGTGGATGCCCGGGATGTCGAAGCTCGCGAGTCCCACCCGCGGCAGGTCGATGCCGGCACCGAGCACGCGGACACCGTCGATCGAGGACAGGCCTTCGACGAGGCGGGCACCGAGCTCGGCCTCGTGCGCCGCGATCCGCGGCATCCCGACGTCCTGCAGGTACCGCACAGCTGCGGCGAGCGCGACGGCCTGCGAGACCCGCTGGGTGCCGGCCTCGAAGCGCTGCGGCGGCGGCAGGTACTCCGCCGCGGTGGTGGTCACGGTGGTGATCATCGAGCCGCCGGTGAGGAAGGGCGGCATGATCTCGAGCAGCTCCCGCCGACCGTACAGCGCGCCGATCCCGGTCGGTCCGAGCATCTTGTGCCCGGAGAGCACGGCGAAGTCGACGTCGAGCGCGTGCACGTCCAGCGGCAGGTGCGGCGCGGACTGGCAGGCGTCCAGCAGCACGAGGGCGCCGACGGCGTGCGCCGCCGCGATCAGCTGCTCGACCGGGTTGATCACGCCGAGCACGTTCGAGACGTGCGTGACGGCGACCAGGCGGGTCCGCTCGCCGATCAGCTCGGCAGCGACGTCGAGGCGCAGCGCGCCATCGTCATCGAGAGGCACCACTCGGAGGGTCGCGCCCGTGCGCGCGGCGAGCTCCTGCCAGGGGATGAGATTGGCGTGGTGCTCCATCTCGGTGGTGACGATCTCGTCACCGGGTCCCAGTCGCAGGCGGTCGGCCTCAGAGCCGCCCCGGCCGGCGGAGGCGTTCGAGAGCGAATACGCGACGAGGTTCACGGCCTCGGTGGCATTCGAGGTCCAGACCACCTCGTCCTCGTCCGCGCCGATGAACTCTGCGAGCGCGGCGCGGGCGTCTTCGAAGGCCACGGTCGCCTCGGCGGCGAGCGTGTGCGCGCCACGGTGCACGGCCGCGTTCAGCGTCGACGAGAACTCGCGTTCCGCGTCGAGCACAGCGAAGGGCCGTTGCGAGGTCGCCCCCGAGTCGAGGTAGACGAGCGGATGCCCGTTCACCTCGCTCTGCAGGATCGGGAAGTCCTCACGCAGTCGGAGGACCTCCTGATCGGTCAGCGCGGCAGCGGTCGCGGTACGGATGTCCATGCATCAATCCTCTCAGCCGCCGGAGGTCTGTGGCTCCGTCAGAGCAGGAAGATCGGCAGCATCCCCGGGTTGTGCGCATGCACGAGCACCGCGAACACGACCGCGTCGAAGAGCAGGTGCACCGTCACCACGTAGGCGAGAGAGTGCGTGCGGAGGAAGATCCAGCCCTGCAGCAGCGCGAACGGGATCGTCAGCACCGGGCCCCACGCGCGGTAGCCCAGTTCCCAGAGGAACGAGACGAACACCACCGCCTGGAGCACGTTCGCCGCCGCATCCGGCAGGTGCCGTCGCAGGAGCGCGAAGACCGTGCAGATGAAGAACAGCTCGTCCCAGATGCCGACGGCACCCACGCCGAGGAACAACCGTCCGATGAGCTCGGGGCTGTCCACGACCGGCCAGTTCAGGTAGACCCCGCTTGTGATGAAGTAGAACGGCAGGATCAGCCAGCCCAGCACGAGCACCGCGATCAACCAGATCCACTGCCACGGCGCCCAGCGCCGCCCGGTGCGCCAGGGGAACGAGATCGCCCTGTCGCGGAACACGAAGCGCGAGACCAGATAGGGCACCAGGACCGCGCCACCGAGCGCCAGTGTGAAGCGCAGCATCGCACCGTCGTCGAGCTCCGCCGCCAGCGGGATCGAGTGCACGATCAGCATGCCGACGCCGATCAGCGTGAGATCACGGGTCAGCGACGGCTCGGCGGCTGCGATGCGCCCACGCTCTATGAGCGCCGCGGTGCCGACGCCTGCCACGAGGAGCGCCCAGCCGACGACGGTCCAGCCCAGCACGAAGAACGCCGGCGCCGCCGCACACACCAGCGCGGCCGGTCCGACGGCTTGCCAGGCGCTGCGGGTCACGTCACCACGATCTCACGCTCTCGTTCAGGCGCCTCGGGGGCACGCGGTGCATCGGGTACCAAGCAATCAGCGCCGTCCGCCTGGACTCCGATCGCCAGCCCCAGGCGGAGGATGCCGAGTGCTCACGGCGACACGCCCGCGACCGTCACTGCACATTCGCCGTCTGAGAACCGGAGCCCGAGCGCCACGATCTGCTCCAGGTACATCTCCCCCGCGCTCCAGCTCAGAGTCAGACCTTCAAGCTCGCCGTGCGTGTTTCCTTCAGTCGAGAGCGCGGCAACCAGAAAGAGCCTTTGCCCCTCCGTGACGGGAATGAAGTCTCGATCCCCAGCAAGCGCGAGCTCTTCCAGTTCTTCATCGCGCAGGCCCTCGACCGACTGCCGGCCCGGAACGACGCCGGCCGAGATGAATTCGAGCGTCTTCGTCCGGTAGACAGCGGTGTCTTGAAGGTTCAGGGAGACCTGCGACAAAGTGGACGAGGAGAACACTGTCAGGTCCACGGCGACCAGGACCTCGCCGTCGACAACCCGGCATTCCTGCGGCTGCGTCACCGCCATCGCGCCCTCTCCAGGCGTGAGATACAACCGGAACATGATGCCGACGAACATCAGAGAGCCGAGGACCACGACCCCGATGAGCCATCTCCCGCCCGTCCTCCAGGTCCTCGCGGTGTTGAGCACCCGTTGATGCTCTTCGATCGGCACCCAGGGCAGCTCCGCCACCACTCCAGATCCATCCGGGGCATCCGTCATGCGCTCAAAGTACGCCGGGCGCGATGCACCGCACGAAAGCGTCGCTGATTCGTGATCGTCACGCACAGTCCGAATCGGCGCGGACGCGCGACCCTGAGATCAGTTCGATCGCCTGCGGTAGCTCAGGTCGCGGATGTCGCGGCCCTTGGCGATGCCCTTGCGCTCGAAGGCCGTCATGATGCGACCGTCGAAGCGCTCGGCCCACTCCCCCTCGAAGGCGCGCTCGAACTCGGGCGCCTCGTCGAGCACGTCGCGCATCTGCACCGCATAGTCCTCCCAGTCGGTCGCGAGGCGCAGCATCCCGCCGTCTGCGAGTGCACGAGCGGCGGTCGCAGGAAACCCGGGGCGCACCAGGCGACGCTTGGTGTGCCGCTTCTTGTGCCACGGGTCGGGGAAGAAGATCCAGACCTCGGATGCCGCCCCGGCGGGCAGATACGAGGAGAGCACCTCGGGGGCGTTCGCCTCGACCAGGCGCAGGTTGCGGGCGCCGGCCTTGTCGGCGTCGAGCATCGTGCGGGCGAGTCCGGCGCGGAACACCTCGACGGCGAGGAAGTCCTCGTCGGGGCGGGTGGATGCCGCGTGCACGATCGCGTGGCCCTGCCCCGAACCGACCTCGACGATCAGGGATACCTCACGGCCGTACTCGGAGGCCGGGTCGAGCCGGGCCTCTGGATGCACCGAGGTCCAGGCGACGTCGCGGGGCACATCGAGCAGGTAGTGCGGAGCGAGCTCCTCGAACGCCCGTTCCTGGGCCTCCGACATGCGGCCGGAGCGGCGGACGAATGAAACCGGCTCATCGCGGAAGGTGCGGGGTTCTGGCATCCCTCCAGGGTAATCGGCTCGTTCGCCCCGCCGATCACCAGTTCGGCGTGACTCCTCCGACGTTGTCAGGCAGTCGCTTGCCCTGGGGCGTGTATATGTAGGCGATGCCGTTGGTCGAGTTCTGCCACACCTTCTCGAAGTTCTCCCGGGTGTAGATGCTGCGCACGTTGTCGTTGCTGTTCGCCGCGGGGTCGTTCAGGATCGGATCGCCCTCGGCTGTGAAGCCGACGATGACCATGAGGTGACCGTCGGTGTCGTATCCGGCCTCAGGCATCTCCTCGAGATCCCAGGAGAGCGAGACGATCACCGGGATGCCCCGTGCGATGAACCGCTCCGCCTCGGCGAGCGAACGCAACCGGGTGACGAACGAGTCGAGCCCGAAGCGGTGCGCATACGCGGCGTTGAACGGCCAGTTGCCCGCGCCCTCATAGGTGTAGTCCCACGCGTAGATGGCGGCGTAGGCGACCTGCGGATCCTGCGGAACGCCTTCGATCGTCGCGAGCTCGCGCGCCGGCACTCGCTTGCCCCAGAAGTACTGCACCATCGTCGTCGAGGTGGGCGAGCACCAGACCTCTCCGCCGCCTCCGAACTCCGGGTACTCGCCGGAGTGGATGTTCTGCGCGTACGGAGGCACGTCCAGTTCGACCTGCTTGCCGAGCGTGAACGCGCTGGTCGCGCCATCCGACCCTTCGAGGTACTCGTTGGTGAGCGTGGTCACCGCCTCGAGGCTGGGCCTCGCCCTCGACCCCTCGGGACGCAGCAGTCGCACCCGGGTCTGGAACGCCTCGGGTTCCTGTCCTGTGCGCGCCGAGAACGTGTCGGTCCAGATGTTCGCGTGTTCGTCGCCCTGGCCGTCGACCGAGGTGCGATGGATGTCGCCCTTGCCGAAGTCCGCGCCGGAGGTCCAGCGTCCCATCACGTACCACTTGGTCCAGGTGCCGTCGGCGAGGCGTCCGCGGAAGGACGACTCCACCCATGTGCCCGTGGGCGTCGTCGCGTTCCACGAGACGATCGCCTCATCGATCGAGTAGCCGGGGACGACGACCGGTGAGGTCCAGGTGCCGTACTCGTAGGAGCGCTTCGCACCGTCGCCGAACGGATCGATGTACGTCAGCGTCGGCAGCCGGTGCGAGAGCGGGGTCGGCAGGGCCACCCCGCCGTGCGGGGCGGGCGTCACGCCGTCAGAGGTTCCGCGGGCGAAGTCGCGCCTGGAGTCCCAGTGCGTCGACGTGATCATCTTCTGATGCGTATCATCGTCGACCGCACTCGCGGATGCGACAGGAGTCAGGAGTCCGACCATCAGTACGGCAACGGCGCCGACCGAGATCAGGTTGCGAAATTTCACGATTCTCTCCTCGGGGCAGGAACAGCTTGTGCCGATTCTGCCCTCGAATCCGCCTTGAGGGAAGAAGAATCTTGTGCGATCTTACGTTTCGTATCTTTGATGCAGTCCCGCGTCACTCCGTGACGAAGTCGATCAGCTCCTCGACCCGTCCGAGCAGCGAGGGCTCCAGGTCGCGGTACGTCGACACCCGCGAGAGGATGCGCTTCCACGCATGGGCGATGTCGGCCTGCGACTCGGCCGGCCACCCGAAAGCGCGGCAGATGCCGGTCTTCCAGTCCGTGCCCTTCGGGATCACCGGCCACGCGCGGATGCCGAGGGCGGCGGGCGTCACGCACTGCCAGACGTCGATGTACGGATGCCCCACGATCTTCAGGTGCGGCCCATGCGGGCCTCGCAGGATCTGCTCCACCATGCGGGTCTCCTTCGAGCCCGGCACCAGGTGGTCGACGAGCACGCCGTATCGGCGCTGTGCGGTCGGCGGAGCCTCTGCGAGCAGCTCGTCGAGCAGGTCGATGCCCTGCAGGTACTCGACGACGACGCCCTCGTGCCGCAGGTCGGCGCCCCACACCTTCTCGACGAGCTCGGCGTCGTGCCGTCCCTCGACCAGGATGCGGCTGGGCAGCGCCGTCCGCGCCCTGCTGTCCGCGACCGCGAACGAACCCGAGGCTGTGCGCTGAGGGCCAGTCGGCTTCGCCGCCGGCTGCACCAGGCGTACCGGCTCGCCGTCGATGAGGAACCCTGCGCCGAGCGGGAACATCCGCCGCCGGCCCTTCCAGTCCTCCAGCTCGACCATGCCGGCCTCGATCCGGATCACGGCACCGCAGTACCCGTCGTCGGCGACCTCGACGACGAGATCGGCCTCGGCGGCGACGTCCGCCGACTTCTTGAACCCCTGCTCGCGCCAGCCCGCGGCGAGCACATCCGATCCGTACCGGTCTTCCATGCCCTCCAGGGTATGCGTCGCGCGAGCCCGCTCCGCGCAGGGCGAACGGCGATTGCGTCCCGCCGCTGTCGCCTGTCCGTGCCAGTGCATAGACTCGTGCCGTGGGGCATGCTCATCGGGGTGGAGGGAGCGGGATGCGGACGCGCTGGACTGTGGTGACGGGTCTGCTGATCGCGCTTCTCGGCACGGGCCTCGCTGTCGGTGCGGCATCCGCGACGGATCCGGGGCCGCTCGATCCGGGCGTCTACGTGACCGACACCAGCGACGTGCTCACTCCTGCTCAGGAGAGGGCGGCTGAGGCGCGCCTCACCGAGCTCGATGAGCAGACCGGCGTCGGACTGTTCTTCGTCTTCGTGCCGGAGTTCACGAACCCGTCGACCGACACCGACTGGGTCGACCAGACCGCCGACGCCAACGGTCTCAGTGAGCGCCAGTACCTGATCGGCGTCGCCACGGACACGCGGGTGTTCGCGATCAACAGCCCGAAATCCGGGGGCGCCGTGTCCGTCGCCGACCGTGCCCGCGTCACCGACGCCATGCTGCCGGCGCTGCGCCAGAGCGATTGGGCGGGGGCGATCGACGCGGCCGCTGCCGAGGTGCAGGACATCGTGGTCGACGGGCCGGCGCGCACCGCACGCGGGTGGACGATCTTCGGCGTGGTGGCCATCGCGGCGGTCATCGTCCTCATCGTCGTACTGCAGGTGCGTCGCAGCCGCAGGCGCGCGGCGGAGCAGGCGGCTCGTGAGGCGGAGATCGCCGCGCTGACGCAGCAGGCGTCGATCGCCCTGGTGCGCACCGACGACGTGGTGAAGTCCAGCGAGCAGGAGATGGAGTACGCCAGGGCGCAGTTCGGCGACGACGCGATCGGCGAGTTCGTCGCGGCGCTGAAGACCGCTCGCACCAACCTCGACCAGGCGTTCTCGCTGCAGCAGAAGCTCGACGACGAGATCCCGGACTCCGATCAGGAGCGGATCGTCTGGAACCAGACCATCATCCAGCTCTGCTCCGAGTCGACCCAATCGCTCGAGGAGCGCAAGACCGCTTTCGACGAGCTCCGCGAACTCGAGCAGAACGCTCCGGCGGCGCTCGAGAACGTGCGCCGCCTGCGCACCGCGGCGGGTGCCGAGATCGACCGTGCCGACCAGATCTTCGCTGCGCTGGGCACGGTCTACGCGCCCGCGGCGATCTCCGCCGTCGCCGACAACACCGCTCAGGCGCGCTCGCGCATGGCGTTCACCGACGAACAGATCCAAGCCGCCGAGCAGCAGATGGCCGCGGGGAAGACCGGGGATGCCGCGGTGTCGATCCGCGCTGCGGAGGGCGCGGTCCAGCAGGCCACACAGCTGGAGGATGCCGTCGAGCAGCTCTCGAACGATCTGAAGGCCGCAGACGAGCGCGGTGCGGCACTCGTCGCCGAGCTGCAGAGCGATATGCAGACCGCGCAGACTCTGCCCGACGCGCAGGGATTCGTCGCGCAGGCGATCGCCGCCACCTCCCAGCACCTGTCCGACGCGCAGCGTCTGCTCGGCGGCACCGGACGCAACCCCGTTGACGCGCTGCGCGTGCTGGACGCCGCGAACGCCGTCATCGACCAGACCGTTCAGCAGGTGCGTGACGAGCAGGCCAAGATCGCACACGCCCGCAGCCTGCTCGGCGGTGCCCTGGAGCGTGCGGACGTGCAGATCTCCGCAGCGGAGAGCTTCATCCTGAATCGCCGAGGGGCGATCAGCTCCACGGCTCGCACCCGTCTCGCCGAGGCTCAGTCCAACCGCGACCAGGCGCGCCGCATGGCCGACGCCGACCCGCAGCAGGCCCTGGCGTACGCGCAGCATGCGGATCGGATGGCCGGTGAGGCGTTGCGCCTCGCACAGAGCGACACCGGTTCGTGGGGCGGGGGCGGCGGCGGTGGCGGCAATGACACCCTCGGCGCCGTGCTCGGCGGCGTGCTGATCGGTCAGCTCCTCGGCGGCGGCGGAAACCGTGGCGGTGGCGGCTGGGGCGGCGGTGGCGGTGGCTGGAGCAGCGGCGGAGGCGGAGGCGGCTTCTCCGCCGGCGGCTTCGGCGGCGGACGCTCCAGCTCCAGCGGGGGCCGCTTCTGAACCTGGACAGCACTCGATCTCGACTCACAGACCCTTCCGTATCGAAAGGAAACACACCATGGCCAAGGAATCCATCTTCGGGCGCATCTCGACGCTGGTGAAGGCGAACATCAACTCGCTCCTCGACTCCGCCGAGGACCCGCAGAAGATGCTCGACCAGCTGGTGCGCGATTACACCAACAACATCGCCGACGCCGAGTCCGCGATCGCCGAGACGATCGGCAACCTGCGTCTGCTCGAGCGCGACCACGAAGAGGACGTGCGTGCGGCCCAGGAGTGGGGCAACAAGGCCCTCGCCGCCAGCCGCAAGGCCGACGAACTCCGTGGCGCGGGCAGCATCGCCGACGCCGACAAGTTCGACAGCCTCGCGAAGATCGCGCTGCAGCGTCAGATCAGCGAGGAGCGCGACGCACGCGCCGCCGAGCCCCAGATCGCCGCGCAGACCGAGATCGTCGACAAGCTGAAGAACGGCTTGAACGGCATGAAGGACAAGCTCGGGCAGCTCAAGGACAAGCGCAGCGAGCTGCTCGCGCGCGCCAAGGTCGCCGAGGCGCAGAACAAGGTGCAGGACGCCGTCAAGCAGATCAACGTGCTCGACCCCACCAGCGAGCTGGGCCGGTTCGAGGACAAGATCCGCCGTCAGGAGGCCCTCGCCCAGGGCAAGGCGGAGATCGCGGCATCCACGCTCGACGCCCAGTTCGAGAGCCTCGAGGACCTCGGCGAGCTCACCGAGGTCGAGGCGCGTCTGGCCGAGCTGAAGGCCGGCGGTTCGCCGAAGCCGCAGGCGGCCATCGAGTCCGAGTGACACCCGGGGTGGGCGCCGCGCTGCGGCGCCCACCCGCTCTCCCCCACCAACCCGACACCCCCGACTGACATGACCGATTTCCTGATCGTCCCGCAGTGGCAGGGTTCGCCCTCCGCGCGGGCCATGCTCTTGACCGACGGGGCCGCCGCCATCGCTGGCGACCTGCCCCGCTCCGCCACCACGATGCTCGACGTGCCGCTCGAGGCCGGCGAATCGCTGGGCAGCGGTGTGCACCGCCTGAGCTCGCTGCTGCGAGTGCGCTCCGCTCTGCAGGACGCCTGGACGGAGGGCGCCGTCGTGATCGGTGGCGACTGCAGCGTGACCGTCGCCGCCCTCGCCGCGGCCGACACCTCGGATGTCGCCGTGCTGTGGTGCGACGCGCATCCCGATCTGCACTCCCCGGACACCTCACCGTCCGGCGCGTTCTCGGGCATGGCGCTGCGCGCCGTGCTCGGCGAGGGCGAGGCCCAGGTCGCGCTCTCCCCCGGCGTTCCCCGCGATCGCGTGGTGACCGTCGGCGTGCGCGCAGTCGACGACGAGGAGGAGAGCGAGCTCGACCGGCTCACCTCGCTCACGCCCGAGGATCTCACCCGCGCGGATGCGGTGCTCGAAGCGATCCGGGCCACCGGCGCCTCCCGCGTCTGGGTGCACATCGACGTCGACGTCATCGACCCCGCCGAGTTCGGCGGCGTCTCCGAAGCCGCCCCGTTCGGCGCCTCGGCATCCGATCTGATCGCCGCGATCCGTCGGCTCCGCGAGGAGTTCCCTCTGGCCGGCGCGACGATCGCGGGCTTCGCGCCACGCACCCCCACGGCTGCCGTCGACGACCTGGGTGCGATCCTGCGACTCATTGGCGTCCTCGCGTGACGGACGACTGGCGCCCGGCCGCCGAGGCCGCCCTGGCGCGCGGGCGGCGGTTCGACCGCCGCATCCCCTCGTTCCTGCTGCGCTCGCCGATCAGCCGGATCGGCTACTGGTGGGGCACCTCCGTCGGCTTCGTCTGGGGCTCGTTGTGGAGCACGGGCCGGGTGGAGCGACGGAACGGGCTGTGGGTGTTCCGAGGGCTGCCGAACTGGGCGTTCGCCCGCGGCGGTGTCTGCGTGGGCGGCTGCTACCTCACCGGCGATCACGCACCCGGCGAGGCGGTGCTGAGGCACGAAGCCGTGCACAAGGCGCAGTGGCTACGGTACGGGTTCCTGATGCCGCTGCTCTACCTGTTCGCTGGGCGCGACGCCCTGCGCAACCGGTTCGAGATCGAGGCGGGCCTCGAGGACGGCGGATATGTGCGCCGTCAGCGCGTCAGCAGCCCGTAGCTCTCCGGCGCGCTGATCGCCGCGGCATCCATGCCCAGCGCATCGGTGAGGTGCTCGACGATGTCGGCAGTGCCGAGAAAGCCGCCCAGCAGCGTGACGTGCGTCTCGACCTGCTCGTCGCAGAGCATCTCGTCGGCCCATGCGCACGCGGCGCGGGCCAGTGCCTCGCCCGGCGCGCACAGACGGCCCGAGCCGGCGGCACCGGTGCGGCTGCCGCGGGCGAGCCAGGTGACCGTCATGCGGCCCGGCGCCGCGATGACTCCGATGTCCGATGCCTCAGGCACCTCGATGAAGATGCGGCCCGACGCGCACAGCGGCAGGGTCGCGATGAAGAGCTCCAGCTCGGCGAGCGAGTTCTCGTCGGCGGTCACGAGGTGATGCGAACGACGACGGGCCTCTCGGCGCTGGGAGCGCGCGCTGGTCGCGTCGAGGGAGGTTCGCATGATGCCTCGATCATATCACTCAGCCAAGGCTTACCTAACCTCGGCCGGCGTCCGTCACTCGACGAGCGCGCGACCGAGCGCCTCCAGCTCGGCGTCGGTCAGCCCGCCCGCTCGCAGGTAACCGACGACCGAGCCGTGCTTGCGCTCGATGCCTGCGAGCAGCTCGCGCATCACCGGCGCGGGCGACGCCGTCGCCAGGTCGATCGCGTTCCGAGCATCCGGGTGCCGCGCGCGCAGGTACTGGACGACCGCCCTCGTGCGAGCCTGCGGCAGCTGGGAGGCGGTCAGCGCGTAGTCGGCGACGATCTCGTCGCGGTCCGCGCCCACCGCCGAGAGTGCGAGCGCGACGGTGACCCCGGTGCGATCCTTCCCCACCGTGCAGTGCACGAGCGTCGGATCTCCGGCGGCGATGAGGCGGATCGCGTCGATGAGCCGAGGTGCCGCGTCGTCGACGAGGTGCTGGTACATGCCGGCGAGGCTGAGATCCTCGGCGAAGAAGGAGGCCACGGAGCCGAGGAAGAGCGGCACGCGCGTGGTGGGCACGTCATGCAGAGCTGACGGCTCGGCGGACACCTCGCTGTCATCGCGCAGATCGACCACCCGGCGCACGCGGGCGCGAAGCATCTCATCGCCCGCCGCGGTGAGCTGCGCGAGATGGCCGGAGCGGAACAGCACCCCGTCCTTCACCCGGGACGTCCCCACCGAGATCCCGCCGACATCGCGGATGTTCGCGACGCCGGGAACGAGGAGGACACTCATGTTTCCATCCTATGAAAGCGACAGCGGATCAGGCGCGAGGCAGAACGTCTATCATTCTTGCGCTCCATCGAGCATTTGATGAACCTGCGTCCGCGCGCAGCTGGTCAGATTGCATCCGCATTTCCGCGCAACCCCGTCCAGGAAGGAGAATACAGCCGTGGAGAACGACACCAGCGAGTTCCGCTATCTTCCCGGCCAGGCCGCCGCTCTCGGCGTCCCGGCACCGACGGCCGAGCGACTCATCCTTTCCCTCCCCGACGGCCGCACCCTCAGCGCCATCCGCTACGGCGAGCGCAGTCCCGAGGTGACGCTGCTGCACGGCGCCGGCCTGAACGCGCACACCTGGGACACCACCGTCCTCCACCTGCAGCGCCCCGCTCTCGCGATCGACCTCGCAGGGCACGGTGACTCCTCCTGGCGCGCCGACCTCGACTACACGCCGCAGACCCTCGCGGCCGATGTCGCGCTCGCGCTGGATGCCTGGACCGATGCACCCCAGGTGCTCGTGGGCCAGTCCCTCGGCGGCCTGACCGCGGTATCCGTCGCAGCCTCCCACCCGGCATCCGTCCGCGACCTCATCATCGTCGACATCACCGCCGGGGTCCGCGGCGACGCCGCGCCCTCGGCGCTCGGCGAGTTCTACCGGCAGACCGACTTCGCCTCGCTGGACGAGGCGGTGGATCGGGCCATGTCCTTCGGCTTCGGCAGCACCCGCGCCGAGACCGAGCGCGGCGTGTTCCTGAACACGCACGTCCGTGACGACGGACGCATCGAGTGGAAGCATCACTTCGCGCACCTGGCCGGATCGGCGCTCGCGACCACGCCGGATGCCGGTGCCGCGATCCTCGCATCCGACCGGAGCTGGGCCGATCTCGCCGCCGTCACCGCGCCGATCACCTTGGTCCGCGCGACCAGGGGCTACGTCGCCGACGAGGACGGGGCCGAGTTCCAGGCACGCCGTCCGGATGCCGCGATCCGCACCGTCGACGCCACCCACAACGTCCAGGAGACCGCACCCGCGGCCCTCGCCTCGCTCATCGCGGAATCGTTCGACGCCTCCCGACGTTGACCCTCCCGCACGCACACAGCACTGCCGTCTGAAAGGACCGCACATGTTCCGACGCCCCACCCGCCTCGCGCTGCTCGGCGCCCTGACCGCCGTCGCGCTCGCGCTCAGCGCGTGCACCGGCTCAGCGGAGCCGAAGCCGACCTCTGACGGCAAGCCCGATCCCGAGGCCAGCCTGTCGGTCGGCCTGGTGCTCGAACCGACCAACCTCGACATCCGGCACACCAGCGGCGCCGCACTCGAGCAGATCCTGTTCGACAACATTTACGAGGGCCTGGTCACCCGCACGCAGGACAACAAGATCGAGAAGCGCCTCGCCAGCGACTACGAGGTCTCCGCGGACGGCCTGACCTACACGTTCACGCTGAACGACGGTGTGACGTTCCACGACGGCACCGCGCTGACCTCGGCCGACGTGGTCTCGTCGTACAAGACGGTGCAGACCGACGAGAGCGTGCAGGGTCACTCCGACTTCGCCGGCGTCGCCTCGATCACAGCGACCGACCCGAAGACCGTGCAGATCGTGCTCACCGAACCGAACCAGAACTTCCTGTTCTCGCTCACCGGCCGAGCCGGGCTGGTCTTCAAGACCGGTGACACCACCGACCTGAAGACGGCTGAGAACGGCACCGGTCCGTTCACCCTCGGCAACTGGTCGAAGGGCGCGAGCATCACCTTCGAGCGCTCTGACAAGTACTGGGGCGACAAGGCCGGCGTCAGGGAGGTCGTGTTCCACTACATCCCCGACTTCACCGCAGGTGTGAACGCCGCGATGGACGGCACGCTGGACGTGCTCACCGCCGTGGACCCGAACCTCGTCGAACAGCTCAAAGAGACAGGGGACTTCGCCGTCACGACCGGTCGCACCACCGACAAGGGCACCTTGGCGTTCAACAACGCGAAGGCGCCGCTGGACGACCAGAAGGTGCGCGAGGCGCTGCGCCTGGCCATCGACCACGACGCCCTCGTCGAGGCCGTCGGCGCCGGTCAGACGATGTACGGGCCGATCCCCGAGCTCGACCCCGGCTACCAGGACCTCTCCAAGCTGGTCCCCTACGACCCGGCGAAGGCGAAGAAGCTGCTCGAGGAGGCCGGTCAGAAAGACCTCACCCTGACGCTGACGATCCCGACGTTCTACGGCACGACCGTGCCGCAGGTGCTGATCTCGGACTTCGCGAAGGTCGGCGTCACTCTGAAGGTGAACCGCGTCGAGTTCCCGGCCTGGCTCGAGGATGTCTACACGAACCACGACTACGAGCTCAGCTTCGTGCTGCACGTGGAGCCGCGCGACTTCGGCAACTGGGCGAACCCGGACTACTACTTCGGCTACGACAACAAGCAGGTGCAGGAGCTGTACGCCGAGGCGATGGCGGAGATCGACCCCGACAAGTCTGCTGCGCTGCTCTCGCAGGCCGCGAAGATCGTCTCGGAGGATGACGCCGCGGACTGGCTGTACAACGGCGCGACTCTCACCGCGCTGCTGCCGATCGTGAAGGGCTTCCCGAAGGACTCGATCAACTCCCGGATCAACCTGCTCGGCGTCACCCGCGCCAAGGACTGACCCGCCCGTGCTCCGGTACACGCTCACGCGAGGAGCCCTGCTGATCGCGGGGCTCCTCGTGTCGAGCGTGCTGATCTTCCTCACGCTGCGCGTCTTCCCCGGGGATGTCGCTCAGTTGATCGCCGGCACGCAGGCGAGCCCCGCGCAGGTCGACGCGATCCGCGAATCACTCGGTCTCGGCCGCCCCCTGCCCGTCCAGTACGCGGAGTGGATCGGCGGCATCCTGCACGGCGACCTCGGCACCTCGCAGCTGAGCGGGGCCTCGGTGGGCGCCGAACTCGTGCAGAAGGCGCAGGTCACCGTGCCGTTGGGACTGATGTCGCTGGCGATCGCGCTGCTGATCGCGATTCCGTTCGGCATCGTCTCGGCCATGCTCCGCGGCCGTGCCGGCGGCACCGCGATGAACTTCACCGCGCAGGCCGTGGCGGCAGTGCCGGTGATCTGGGCGGGGATGCTGCTGGTGCTGGTCTTCGCACACGGACTGCACTGGCTGCCGGCGCAGGGCTTCCCAATCGCCGGCTGGGCGAAGCCGGGGAAGGCCTTCGAGTCGCTCATCCTGCCCGCCCTGACCATCGGCCTCGTCGAGGGCGCGATGCTCATGCGGTTCGTGCGCAGCGCCACCCTTCAGGCGGCCGGCCAGGACTTCGTGCGCACCGCGGCGGCGAAGGGCCTCACCCGCCGCCGCGCACTCGTGCAGCACGGCATCCCGGCGGTGGGCCTTTCCATCGTCACCGTGCTCGGCCTGCAGGTGGCCGGCATCATCGTCGGCTCGGTCGTGATCGAGCAGCTCTTCACGCTGCCCGGCATCGGGCGGATGCTGGTGACCGATGTCGGAACCCGCGATCTGGTCAAGGTGCAGAGCGAGCTGCTCGTGCTGACCGGCTTCGTGCTGGTGATCGGATTCCTCGTCGACCTCGTGCACCACGCGATCGACCCACGACAGCGGGAGGCGGAATGAACTGGCGCTCCCGGCTCTGGGCGTCGCGGATCGGCCGCTTCGCCGTCATCGTCGTCGCCGTCGTCGCCCTGACCGCACTGATCTCGCTGTTCTGGACCCCGTTCGATCCGCTGATCGGGAGCATCCGCGACCGCTGGGCGGCCCCGGGCTGGCCGCATCTGCTGGGCACCGACGGCACGGGGCGCGACATCCTCAGCCTCATCATGGTCGGTGCGCGCACGACGGTGTTCGTCAGCGTCGGCGCGGGTATCGTGGCGACGCTCGTCGGCATCGCCCTCGCCGCGCTCGGCGCGCTCACCACCCGCTGGGTGCGCGAGACCGTCGCCGTGCTGGTCGACATCCTGATCGCGTTCCCCGTGCTGCTCATCGCGATGATGATCTCGGCGGTCTGGGGCGGGTCGCTGTGGGTCGTGGTGTTCTCGGTCGGGATCGGCTTCGGCGTGAACATCGCCCGCGTGACGCGCCCCGAGCTGCGCCGCGTGCAGCAGAGCGACTTCGTGCTCGCCGGCCGGGCGAACGGTCTGACGCCGATCGAGAACCTCGTGCAGCATCTGCTGCCCAACGTCGCCCCGGTCTTCATCGTGCAGCTGTCCTGGTCTATGGCGGTCGCCGTGCTCGCGGAGGCCGGGCTGTCGTACCTGGGCTTCGGCGCCTCGGTCTCGCAGCCGTCCTGGGGCCTGCTGCTCGCCGACCTGCAGCGCTACATCGGCGTGCATCCGCTGTCGGTGCTGTGGCCGGGACTGGCGATCACGCTCACCGTGCTCGCCCTGAACCTGCTCGGCGACGCGCTGCGCGAGGCGACCGATCCGACGCTCTCCGCACGCGGCTCGAAGCGCCGCGCTGCGGAGGCGCACGTACCGGGGGTGGTGTCATGAGTCTGGTCGTGCAGGATCTCGTGATCGAGATCGACGGACGACGCGTCGTCGACGGAGTCTCGTTCGAGGTCGCGAACGGCGAGCGGCTCGGGCTGATCGGAGAGTCCGGCTCCGGAAAATCGCTGACGGCTCTCGCGGTGATGGGGCTGCTGCCTGAGGAGGCGTCGGCGTACGGCAGCATCCGCTGGGACGGCACCGAGATCATCGGTCTGCCGGACCGGCGGATGGCACAGCTGCGCGGTGACCAGATCGGGATGGTGTTCCAGGAGCCGCGCACGGCCCTGAACCCGATCCGCACCGTGGGTCGGCAGATCGCCGAGGCCGTGCGCATCCACGAGCGCATTCCTCAGGCCGAGGCGCGCCGGCGCGCGATCGAGGCGGCCGCACAGGTGCGGCTGCCCGACCCCGAGAGCATCGTCGACAGGTATCCGCATCAGCTCTCCGGCGGGCAGCGCCAGCGCGTCGCGATCGCGATGGCGCTGGCGGCGAATCCCCGCCTGCTGATCGCGGATGAGCCGACCACAGCCCTCGACGTGACGATCCAGGCCGAGATCCTGCACCTGCTGCTGGCCCTTGTGCAGGAGCGCGGGATGTCACTGGTGTTCATCACGCACGACCTCGCGGTGCTCGCCCAGGTCGCCACGAACGGCGTCGTGCTCGAGGACGGCCGCGTGGTCGAGCGCGCGCCGGTCAGCACACTGCTCAGCGCTCCGCAGTCCCCGATCACTCGGGGCCTGCTGCGCGATGCCACGGCGACGCTGTGGCGCCCGGAAGGCGGCGGCTCATGAGTCTGATCGAGGCGTCCGGCCTCAACCGCGAATTCCGGTTGCCGAAGAAGTCGATGTTCGAGCGCACCCGCACGAACACCGCCCTGCATCCGACCGATCTGCAGATCGCCGAGGGCGAATCGCTCGGCGTGATCGGGGAATCGGGGTCGGGCAAATCCACGCTGGTGCGGCTGCTGCTGGGCCTGGACCGGCCGACCGCAGGCCGAGTTGTGGTGGACGGGCGCGAGGTCGACGCCTCGGCGAGCGCGCGGTCGCTGCACTGGCTGCGCCGGCAGACCGGTCTGGTCTTCCAGGATCCGTACGCGTCGCTGGATCCCCGCATGTCGGCGGGGCGGATCGTCTCGGAGCCGCTGCGTGCCCTCGACATCGACGGCGACCACCGTGCCCGCGTGCGCGAGGTGCTGGAACAGGTCGGTCTGGACGCGGACATGGCGGACCGGCATCCGCACGAATTCTCCGGCGGTCAGCGGCAGCGCATCGCGCTGGCGCGCGCGATCGCGCACCGCCCGCGCATCCTCGTCGGCGACGAGCCGCTGTCGGCGCTCGACGTGACCGTGCGCGCGCAGATCCTCGAGCTGCTCGCCGAACTGCAGCAGACCGAGAACCTCACGCTCGTCCTCGTGTCGCACGACATCGGCGTCGTGCAGCATCTCAGCGACACGGTCGCCGTCATGAAGGACGGCCGGATCGTGGAGCGCGGTTCGACGGATGCCGTGCTGCGGCATCCGCAGCAGGACTACACGAAGGCGCTGCTCGCCGCGATCCCCGTCATCCCGGAGAACCCGGCGTCCTGAGCGACAGCTGCAGAAACTGCACGCCGAGGTCCAGGCCGAACTTCTCACCGACGTTCCGCAGCGCGCCGGCGTCCGTGAACCCCGCCTTGCGGTGCAGCGCGAGCGAGGCGTCAGCGCCCTCCACGATCACCGCGATCACCTCACGGAGCCCTGCGTCCCGGCAGGCGGCGAGGAACTGCGCCATCAGCGCCCATCCGAAGCCTTGACCGGCCGTTCCCGGCGCGAGGTAGATCGAGTTCTCGACGGTGTACCGGTACGCCGACTTCGGCGACCACGGCTGCGCGAGCGCATAGCCGATCAGCTCTCCGTCGTCGGTCTCGGCCACCAGGAACGGCAGCCCGGCGCCCCGGATCCTCGCCGCCTTCGCGGCCCAGTCCTCGTCGGTGGACTCGGTCTCGTCGAACGTGACGACGGACTCGCGCACGTAGTGGTTGTAGATCGCGCGGATTCCGGGGAAGTCGCCCTCGGATACAGGGCGGGTTCTCATGCCTCTCCCCCGACATGCCAGTCGACGGGATCGGCACCCTGCTGAGCGAGCAGCTCGTTCGCCCGGGAGAAGGGCCGGGACCCGAAGAACCCGCGACTCGCGGACAGCGGCGAGGGATGCGCGGATTCGATGATCGGCGTCTGCCCGAGCAGGGGCTTGAGACCACGGGCATCCGCGCCCCACAGGATGGCGACCAGCGGCCGGTCGCGCGCGACGAGCGCGCGGATCGCGAGCTCGGTCACCTGCTCCCAGCCCCAGCCGCGGTGGGATGCCGGAGTGCCGGGCCGCACCGTAAGAACCCTGTTCAGCAGCAGCACGCCCTGGTCGCTCCAGGCGGTCAGGTCCCCGTGCGGCGCCGGCGGGATGCCGAGGTCGGTCTGGCGCTCCTTGTAGATGTTGCCCAGGCTTCGCGGAAGCGGGCGCACCTCGGCCTCGACCGCGAAGGACAGGCCGATCGGATGCCCCGGCGTGGGGTACGGATCCTGACCGGTGATCAGCACCTTGACGTCGTCGAGCGGACGCTGGAACGCGCGCAGCACGTTCGCCCCCGCCGGAAGGTACCCGCGGCCGGCGGCCTGCTCCGCGCGCAGACGTTCGCCGAGGTCGGTGATCACCGGCTGCACAGGCGCGAGAGCCTCGGCCCAGCCCGGATCGAGCTGCCCGTCGGCGGCGAGCTCGACGAGCGTCTTGGGCATCAGCGTGCGCTCCGGTCGCTCGAGACGACCACGCCGTCCTCGCCGGGCGAGACTCGCCAGACGCTGCCCTCTCCGGCGATCCGCAGGCCGTCCGATCCGGCGATCAGGCTGGTGCTCTCGTCCAGCCCCACTCCGCCGTCGATGGCCCCGGCCTCGGTCGCCGCGATCAGGCGGGACAGCGCGCCCCATTGCGCGACGTGCACGTCGACCGACACGTCGACGAGGCCGATGCCGGGGGCGATGGTGAGCTCGTCGAGCCGCTGCGCGACGCCCTCCGGTGCCACGGGAACGCCGCCGATCAGTCGGCCGCCGAGGATGGCGCGCTCGGCGGCGATCATCGCGCCGGCGGAGAAGCCCAGATACGGCGTGCCGCTCGCGACGGCCGTGCGGATGCGGTCGAAGCTCGGTTCCAGGGCTGCGTGATAGGCAGGCGTCCGTCCGCCGCCGATCACGATCGCGTGCGCACCGTCGAACACGGCCGGGTCGACGACATCATCCTCGGCGGCGGTCACGAGACGGATGTCGAAGGCCGCGGCGCCATCGGCGGTGATCGCCTCGACGAGGTCGCGGGCGTGCCCGGTGCCGCCGTTCTCGCGGACGGTGACGACGGCGACGACCGGAGTCTCATCGTGGGGCGCGGCGGCGTGCACGTCCGCGGTGAACGGTGCGAAGGCGGTGCGGCCGAAGCCGCCGCCGACGAGGTGCACCCCCACGTCAGTCCTCGATCCGCGGGCGCAGCGGACCGCGCGCCAGCAGGTGCGACGCGGCCTGCGCGACCGGCCGGATCACGATCAGGTCGAGGTTCACGTGCGCAGGTGCGTTCAGTGCGTAGGCGGCGATGTCGGCGACGTCCTCCGCGACCAGCGGCGCCTCCACACCGGAGTACACGGCCTCGGCCGCGACCGCATCGCCGCCGAGACGGCGCAGCGTGAACTCCTCGGTGTGCACCATGCCGGGGGCGATCTCGGTGATGCGGATCGGCTCGCCGTTCAGCTCGAGGCGCAGCACCTGCGGGATCATCGACTCCGCCGCCTTCGCGGCGTTGTATCCGCCGCCGCCCGGGTACGCCCCACGCGCGGCGACCGAAGTCACGAAGAGCAGGTCGGCGTGCCCGTCGACGGCCGCCTCACGCAGCTGAGGGAGCAGCGCGGCGGTGAGCTGCTGGGCGGCGATCACGTTCGACTCGTACATCCAGCGCCACTGCTCCGCCGAACCGCCCTCCACGCGATCGGTGCCTCGCGCACCGCCTGCGACGTGCACGAGCGCGTGCACCGGGCCGGTCTCGACGAGATGAGCCGTGAGGGCTTCGATCTGCGCAGGATCCGTGAGGTCGGCGGCGAAGGCGCTCGAACCGGTCTCGGCCGCCAGCGCCTCCAGCCGCTCGGCCCGCCGGGCCACGCCGACGACATCCCAACCGGAGGCGCGGAGCGCCCGCACCGTCGCCTCGCCGATACCGGTGCTCGCGCCGGTCACCACTGCACGTCTGTTCGCCATGACTCAACCGTACGACGAAACGAGTCAGGGCCATCGGCACACACAGCACCGGTTGTTACGTCACATTTCCCGTTCCTTGTTGACACTCGTCGTTCTTCCGTACTCTCACTGAAAGGCATCCGCCGCACGCACCCGCTTCCATCCCTGGGGGAAACTCATGTCCGCAGCTGAGAACTGGCGTTTCGAGACCAAGCAGATCCATTCGGGTGCCGCACCCGATCCCGTCACGAAGGCCCGCGCGACGCCGATCTACCAGACCACGTCGTACGTCTTCGACAACGCCGACCACGCCGCGAACCTCTTCGCCCTGGCCGAATTCGGCAACATCTACACCCGCATCCAGAACCCCACCCAGGACGTGCTCGAGCAGCGCCTCGCCGCACTCGAGGGCGGCACCGGTGCGCTGGTGCTCTCCAGCGGTCAGGCCGCGTCGACCTTCGCCATCCTGAACATCGCTCAGGCGGGTGACCACTTCGTCGCGTCGAGCTCGATCTACGGCGGCACCTACAACCTGTTCAAGTACACGCTCGCCAAGCTCGGCATCGAGGTCACCTTCGTCGAGAACCAGGACGACATCGAGGAGTGGCGCCGCGCGGTGCGCCCGAACACGAAGCTGCTGTTCGCGGAGACCATCGGCAACCCGCAGATCAACGTGCTCGACATCCGGGCCGTGGCCGATGTCGCTCATGAGAACGGCGTGCCGCTGATCGTCGACAACACGATCGCCACCCCGTACCTGATCCGCCCGTTCGAGCACGGCGCCGACATCATCGTGCACTCGGTGACCAAGTTCCTCGGCGGCCACGGCACCACGATCGGGGGCGTCGTCATCGACGGCGGGAAGTTCGAGTGGTCGAAGAACGTGGAGAAGTTCCCCGGCCTGACCGTGCCCGACCCCTCCTACCACGGCGCCTCGTACACCGCGGCAGTCGGCGACGCGCTCGCTTACATCATCAAGGCCCGTGTGCAGCTGCTGCGCGACCTCGGTTCCGCGATCGCGCCGCAGAGCGCCTGGAACCTCATCCAGGGTGTCGAGACCCTGTCGCTGCGCGTCGAGCGCCACGTGCAGAACGCGCAGGAGATCGCCGAGTGGCTCGAGAACCACGACGACGTCGCGGGCGTGAACTACTCGGGCCTGCCGTCCTCGCCGTGGTACGCCAAGGCGAACCACTACGCACCCAAGGGCGTCGGCGCAGTGCTCTCGTTCGAGCTCAAGGGCGGCGTGGAGGCCGGCCGCGAGTTCGTGAACAGCCTCTCGCTCTTCAGCCACCTCGCCAACATCGGCGACGTGCGCTCACTGGTCATCCACCCCGCATCGACCACGCACGCGCAGCTCACCCCCGAGCAGCAGCTCACCGCCGGCGTCACGCCCGGCCTCGTGCGCCTCTCGGTGGGGCTGGAGAACATCGACGACCTCAAGGCCGATCTCGACCAGGCACTCGCGGCCGCGCGTCGCGTGACCGAGGCCGCGCGCGCCTGACATCGCTCCTCAGAAGGCGCAAGGATGCCCCGGACCGTCTGGTCCGGGGCATCCTTGCGCGCGACCGGCTACTCGTTCACGAGGACCGGCACGCCGATCGCGGCGGCGACAGCCTTGCCGCGCAACCCGGCGGGCACCTCGATGCGGAAGGCCGTCGTCTCGGACGGCACGCCGGCATGGTCGTGATCGCCGTCCGAGTGCTGCTCGAAGCGCGCGGTGCCGAGCATCCGTCCGTCCTCGTCGTAGAAGCCGGCGACCACCATCAGCTCGAGCACATCGCTGACGTCGGAGGTGATCTCGAGCTCCCCGGTGACCGCCGCGCCGTCGAAGGCGACGCCGCGCACGACGAAGCGGTCGTCGAAGGGACCGGCGGCGAGCGGCACCTTCCCGGGGGCGGGAATCAGGTCCTGCAGCGACGCGAGCTCCGGCTCCCCACTCGGCGCGGGGAGGTCGGGCAGCGTCGTCGCGATGACGGGCCGCGATGCGGCATCCTCGGCCGACGGCGCGACGGATGCCGAGCAGCCGGTCAGCAGCAGTGCGGTGACCGCGACCAGGGCGAGCGCGTGACGTCTCATGGGGTCCTCCAGACAGACCGAAGCGGGGGCGCCCGATCGGGGCGCCCCCGCAGGGTGGATCAGCGCACGCGCAGCGCGCCGGTGACGATGTCGAACAGATCGGTATTGTCGATCGAGCCCTGCATCTTGTCGGAGCCGGCGCCGAAGGAGTAGATCGGCACGTCGGCACCGGTGTGGTTGCCCGACAGGTAGGTCAGCCACAGGCTCGCCTCCGGGCTGCCGTCCTTGACGTCCTTCGGGTCGTCCGCAGTGCGGAACGTCGCCGGGGCGAAGTTGTGCGGGTCGTTCGAGCCCGCGCCGTTGACGATGCCGGTCGAACGCGAAGCATCCTTCGTGTTGCCGCCGGCGCGCGAGGGCGTGGAGTTGTTCGCGGTGTTCCCGCCGTCCACGTTCACCGGCGGGTTCGCCGCCTCGGCGTTGGTGAACGAGCCCTTCTCGATGATGTTGAAGCCCGCGCACTCGTGGTCGGCGGTGACGATGACCAGGGTGTGGCCGTCCTTCTTCGCGAAGTCGAGTGCGACCTTCACGGCGTCGTCGAAGGCCTTGATCTCCTCGAGTGTCTGCGCGGCGTCGTTGGCGTGCGAGCGCTTGTCGATCAGCGCGCCCTCGACCTGCAGGTAGAAGCCCTTGCCCTTCTTGCCCTTGTCCTTGCCCTCCAGCAGCGAGATCGCCTTGGTCGTCATCGCAGCGAGGTTCGGCTCCTTCGCCTGGACCGACTGCGGGTTCTCCCGCTTGGCCTTCTCGATCGTCAGGTTGCCCTGGTTGAACAGGCCGAACACCTTGTCGCCCTTCGCGCGGGCGAGGTCGGCGCCGGTCGCGACGGTCTGCGACGAGGGCGATCCGAGCACGTTGTAGCCCTGGGCTCGCAGCGCCTTCTCGTCCGCGGCGTCGAAGCGGCTCAGACCGCCGCCGAGGATGACGTCGGCGGTGCCGTTGCGGGCGATCTGCTTGGCCACCGGCGTGACGCGCAGGTCGTCGGTGGGCAGCTCCGCGCCGGTGACCTCGGCGTCCTGGCAGGACTTCGCCGAGTACACGGGGCCCTGGCATCCCCGTGCCAGCACGTGGCTCATCTGGCCGGCCGGGGTGGCGTCGGTGATCTCGGCAGTGCTCACGTTGCCGGTGCGGTAGCCGGCCTTCTTGGCCAGTTCCATGGCGGTCGGCACCAGCGTGCCCTTGGCGTCGACGCCGAGCGCTGCGTTGTAGGTCTTCACGCCGGACGACCACGCGGTCGCGGCGGATGCGGAGTCCGTGACGTAGTTCGGCTCGAAGCCGTCCTCACCGGGCTGCGCGGAGCCCTTCTGCACGGCGTATGTGCTGACGTAGCCGTGCGAGGGCATGGTCTCCATGTTCAGGCGCCCGTCGGCGCCGTAGTACCGCTCGCGACCGGCCGAGACGTGCGTGCGTCCCATGCCGTCTCCGACCAGGTAGATCACGTTCTTGATCCGGCCGTCGTTACGGCCGTCATTGCCGTGCGCGGACGCGGATGCCGGGGCTGCCGCAGTTCCGACCAGCGATGCCGCGACGATCGCGACGAGCGCGCCGGTCGCGGCGAGCGCAGATGTCGTGCGCTTCATGAGGTTCTCCTCCGAATGAGTGCGTAGGACGCCGACCGGCGCCGCCCCAGACCTTAGGGATGCCAGGCGAGCGGAGCGCGAACGGCGGATGACGCGGCGGTGAACGACCCCGCCTCGCAGTGCGTAACGTGCCACAGGTCCTGGTCATCTCACGGAAGAATGGGGGCATGGACTGGCAGACGACCTCGGCAGACACCGTGCCCTCGCGGCGTGTGACCGAAGCGCAGTCCAGCATGATGCGCGCGCGCCCGCCGGCCACCGGCGCCTGGCGCGACGGCGACCCGGCCGGTGGCCGCAGGTTCACCGATCTGGGCGCCTTTCGCACCGAGAACGGCGCCGAACTGCCCGGCATCCGTCTCGCATGGGAGTCGTGGGGGAAGCTGAACGCCGCGCGCGACAACGCGATCCTGATCCTGCACGCGCTCACCGGCGACAGCCACGTGCGAGGCGAGGCGGGACCAGGACATCCGACAGCGGGCTGGTGGAACGAGATCGTCGATCACGGCGGGCCGATAGACACCGACGAGTGGTTCGTCATCGCCCCGAACATCCTGGGTGGATGCCAGGGCTCGACGGGCCCGGCCAGTATCGCGCCGAACGGCAGGGAGTGGGCGTCCCGCTTCCCCTATCTGACGATCCGCGACCAGGTGTCCGCTCAGGTGAAGCTCGCCGACGCGCTCGGCATCGAGCGCTGGGCAGCCGTGATCGGCGGCTCGATGGGCGGCATGCATGCCCTGGAGTGGGCGGTCACGCATCCGGCTCGGGTCGAGCGCCTCGCCGTGCTGTCCTCTCCCCCGGTGACCACCGCCGACCAACTCGCGCTGAACTTCGTGCAGCTCGAGACCGTGCGGATGGATCCGCGCTTCGACGACGGCGAGTACTACGACGCGGGGCTCGGCGATGGCCCGCACCGCGGGCTCGCCCTCGCGCGTCGCATGGCGCTGCTGAACTACCGCAGCCCGATCGAACTGAACCAGCGCTTCCAGCGATCCTGGCAGTCCGATCTGTCGCCGCTCGGCCGTGGCGGCCGGTTCGCGGTCGAGTCCTACCTCGACTTCCACGGCAACAAGTTCACCCGCCGGTTCGATGCGAACAGCTACCTGACGTTGGTGGAGGCGATGAACTCGCACGACATCGGCCGCGACCGCGGTGGCGTCGAGGAGGCTCTGCACCGGGTCACGGCGAAGACGCTCGTGCTCGGCATCGACACCGACCGGCTGTTCCCCGTCGACGGGCAGCAGCGCATCGCGCGGAGCATCCCGAACACCATCGACGACGGTGCGGTGGTGCTGACCAGCGATTTCGGTCACGACGGCTTTCTCATCGAGACCGACGAGGTCGGCCGCCACCTGCGACGCCTGCTGGAAGGCTAGACTCGCCCCCATGCACGCGCAGCAGCGATTTCCGTGCCCCCGGCCTCATGGCCGCGGGGCCGTCGAAGCGCGCCTGTAGCGCACTGGTCTCCGTGGGCACGGCCGGGGGAAGCTCTCATCCTTCACCGACCGCTTCCACTCTCCTGGAGACCCTCGCATGTCGCATGCCGACTATCTCACCCCCGACCAGCTCTGCCGCGCCCTGAAGCTGCGCGACCTCACCGATCCCGCTCAGGGCGCCCACGCCCTGCAGTCCCTTCTCGATTCCGTCATCATCTCTCTGGCTACCGAGTGGGAAAGCTCCGTGCGCCTGGTGCGCAGCTCCCCTGTCGTCCCGGTGCACGAGAACTACGATCGCCTCGGCTACGGTCGCGACGATGTCACCCGCGCCCGCCGCTACACGCGCTACATCAGTCCCACCGTGATGCTCCGCAGCCACATGAGCGCCGAGCTCCCGACCGCCCTCGAGGCTTACGCCGGACGACAGGATGTCGATGAGCTGATCGTGGCACCCGGCCTCGCCTTCCGGCGCGACGCCGTCGATCGCACCCATGTCGGAGAGCCCCACCAGGTCGACCTCTGGCGCATTCGCAGCGCCCCGGGCGTCGACGATGACGACATGCTCACGATGATCGGCCGTCTTGTCGAGGCTGTGCTCCCCGGCGCGGAGTGGCGGACGACGGACGTGATGCACCCCTACACGGAAGGCGGGCGCCAGATCGACGTGCTCCACGACGGCGAGTGGCTCGAGCTCGCCGAGTGCGGGCGCATCCATCCCGACGTGCTGCGCGGTTCAGGGCTGGACCCTGAGCGGTGGTCCGGTCTCGCTCTGGGGATGGGTCTCGAGCGTGCTCTGATGCTGCGCAAGGGCATCTCCGACATCCGCTACCTCCGTGCCGAGGACCCGCGGATCGCGACCCAGATGCTGGATCTCGAACCGTGGCGCCACGTCTCACCGCTGCCGGCGGCCCGGCGGGACATCTCGGTGGTGCTGGATGCGGAGCACGACGAGGAGACGCTCGGCGACCGTGTCCGGATCGCCCTGGGTGACGACGCCGACGTCGTCGAGTCGGTCGAAGTGCTCACCCGCACGGCGCACGAGCAGCTGCCGGACGCCGCCCGCTTCCGCCTCGGCACCGAGAGCGGTCAGGTGAACCTGCTGCTGCGGATCATCCTGCGCCCCATCGATCGCACGCTCACCTCCGACGAGGCGAACACGATCCGCAACACGATCTACCGTGCCGTGCACGAAGGGCCGGTGCTGGAGCTGATCTGACGATGGACCGGGCGCCTGCCGCGCCTAGCCGCGCTGGTACGTCCAGGGCAGGCGCCCGGTCACGACCCGGTTGCGCGCACCCGCGGCACCCGGATGCTCCGGATGCTGCTCGTCGCCCTCCCAGAGGAACACCCGTCCTTCGGCGGACTCCATGATGCGGGTCCGCCGCAGCTCGGGCTCGCCGAGCGACGCGAACGCCTCGGCGACCGTGCGGTGCGGGAGCAGTCCGTGCAGGGTCACCCAGGTGGGCGGCCACAGCACCAGGTCTCCCTCGCCATGCCTGCGCAGTGCCTCGGCCGCGGTGATCCACTGCGCACTCGCTATCTCGCCGGGGTTCACGTGCACGTCCTCGCCGTCCTCTGCGGCGAGGAAGAACCAGGTGCGGATGCGCTTCGGCACTTCGCGCGGCGGCTCCCAGCACGACAGCGTGACGAGGTCGCGGATGCGGATGCCGGCCTCCTCCGCCGTCTCGCGCACTGCTGCGGCCCTGGCGCGGTTCGTCTCGCCGAGACCGGCATCGCCCGGTTCGAGCTTGCCGCCGGGGAAGACCCAGGCGCCTGCGAACGAACCACGATCCGGGCGCAGCAGCATGAGGACCTGCATCCCGTCCGGGGCATCCCTCAGGACGACCGCGGTGCCGGCGACCGGGATGCCGTCCTCGAAGTCAGGCCTGTGCGGCATCCTCGATCGCCGCCTCGAGGCGCTCGATCTTGCCGTCGATCTCGCCGCTGTGGCCGGGACGGATGTCGGCCTTCAGCACCAGCGAGACCCGGGAGCCGAACGGCATGACCGCCTCCGTGGCGCGCTTGACGACGTCCATCACGGTGTCCCAGTCCGGCCCCTCGATCTCGGTGAACATCGACGTCGTGCGGTGCGCGAGGCCGGACTCGCGGACCACCTTCACCGCGGCGGCGACGGCGTCGTGCACGGAGGCGTCGGGGTTCTCGGTCCCGTCCTGGGGTGCGCCGCTCGGGGCGACGGAGAAGGCGATGAGCATGGGATACCTCCGGTTGGTGGATTCAGCGGGAACGGCTGTCGGCCGGCACGCGCAGCACGGCGCCGATGCCGACCACGGCCAGCACGACGAGCAGGATGTTGCGGATGCTGAGCAGCAGCACGGGCAGCGCCTCGGCACGCAGCAGCGCGTCGTAGGTCAGCGGGTAGACGAGGAAGGTGAGCGCGCACAGCCCGAGCACCAGTAGTGCAGGTGTCACGGCACGTGCGCGGTCCAGCACCAGCCACAGAATGATCGGCGCGATCAGCCAGGTCTGGAACTGCGGCGACCCGACCTTGTTCGTGACGATCAGCGCGGTCACCAGAGTCAGTGCGAGGGGCGGGAACAGCCGTTGCCAGGTGGCGCCGCGTGCGGCCTGGACGGCGCCGAACACGGCGACGGCGAGCACCGCCAGCGCCATCAGGGGCGTCAGCAGGACCGAGACGACGGATGCCCCCGGCGCCTCGATCTGGAACGTGAGGATCTCGTAGCTGTACGCGATCGACGCGTGGCCTGCCACCGCCATCCAGAGGAACGGCGTCGCCGCGACGGCCTCGATCTGCAGGCCTCGCCCGGTCTGCTGCCCGAGGAAGCCGAACAGCGCGCTGTTCGCGCCGAGCAGGAACAGCACCACGATGATCCCGGCGGTCACCGCGGCGGCGGTCAGCAGAATGCGGATGCGCTGCTTCACGGCGATGACCGCAGCGAGCACCAGCGCAGCCGGCCAGATCTTGATCCAGGCGCCCACCGTCAGCAGGGCGGCTCCGATCGCGGGTCGCGTGGCCAGCCACAGCCCGCCGATCACCGCGAGCGGCACGGTGACGGCGTCCAGCCGGTAGATCGCGATCGGGCCGAGCAGCAGCAGCGCACCGCACCAGAACCAGCCGGCGACCCGCCGCCGGTGGGTGCGGCCCCGGCCGACGAGAACGGCGAAGCCCACCAGGTCGAGTGCGGTGACCAGCACCGCCCAGGCGATGAGGTAGGCGCCGAGTGATCCCATCGCCCCGGTCAGCGGCAGCGAGAGCAGGTACGCGATGACCATCGGGATGAGAGCCAGTTGCGGGTACACCCACGACTCCGTGATCCCCATGATCGCCCCACCGCTGAGCGCCGAGTGCGACCAGGGCTGGTAGACCAGCACGACATCGCCCATCGGCTGACTGGGCAGCACCCAGCCGAACCAGGCGACGACCGCGTGCACGGCCACGAACACGGCCCAGAGAGCGATCGTGCCGGGCCGGATCCGGCTCATGCCAGCAGCTCCGCCACCGCGTACGGCAGCGCGTCTGCGACATCCAGGGCGACGATCGGATGCCCCACCGCATCGTCCCCTGCGCCCGCGGCGATCGTCGCCGCCCGGCCGTGCAGCCACGCAGCGGATGCCGCGACCTCGGCCGGAGCAGCATCCGGATTCGCGGCGAACAGCGCACCGATCACGCCGGCGAGCACATCGCCGGCGCCCGCGGTCGCGAGCCAGCCGGGCGCGTTCGCGACCACGATCGTCGTGCCGGAGGGCCCGCACACCGTGGTGCGCGCGCCCTTCAGCAGCACCGTGCAGGACAGCGTCTGCGCGACCTCCATCGCCTGCGCGGCACGACCGGCGTCATCGGTGGCGACTGCCGCATCCAGCCCCAGTCGTTCGCGCAACCGGGCGAACTCGCCCGCATGCGGCGTGATGACCATCGGCGCCGTGCCACCGCGGACGAGGTCGAGGGCGCCGGCGTCCACGACCACAGGCTGCTCTCCCGCGAGGATGCTGCGCAGCGCGCGCTCCTCGTCATAGCCGCGCGCCGACACGGCAGAGCGTCCCGCATCCGCGCGCGGTGCTCCCGGCAGCGTCACGGCCTCGGTCACAGGTGCCACCCCGCGTCCGGCGCCGCCGACGCGTGCGCCGCCGTCCGTGCCGGAGCCGATCACCCAGGCGTCCACATGCGCGCCGGCATCCGCACCGATCACGGTCTCCGGTCGCCTGGCCAGCACGATGTCGGTGGCGGGACCGACGTAGCGCACGAAGCCGCAGCCGGTGCGCCAGGCGCCCTCGACGCCGAGCACCGCGGCACCCGGGTACCTCACCGATCCGGTGCGCAGGGCGACGACGCCGCGGGAGCGCTTGTCGGCGTCGGCTCCGGGCGCACGCAGGAAGGGCGCGACATCCGCACCGGTCCACTCACGCATGCCTCCACGTTAGCGCTCGGCGCGGACAGCGCTAGGTTCGAACCGTGAGCCTGCTGTTCTCCCCGCTGACCCTCCGCTCCCTCACCCTGCGCAACCGGCTGTGGGTGTCGCCGATGTGCATGTACTCCGCCGTGGACGGCGTGCCCGGCGACTGGCACCACGTCCATCTGCCGCAGTTCGCCGACGGGGGCGCCGGCCTCATCATCGCCGAGGCCACAGCCGTGGTGCCGGAGGGCAGGATCTCGCCGCATGACACCGGTCTCTGGAACGATGCGCAGCAGGACGCCTGGGCGCCGATCGTGCGCAGCATCCACGAGCGCGGCGCGCATGCCGGCATCCAGCTCGCGCATGCCGGTCGCAAGGCTTCCACCTGGTGGCCCTGGGCGGAGCAGCGGGGCTCCGTGCCCGCCGCCGAGGGCGGCTGGCAGACCCTCGCCCCGTCGGCGATCGCCTTCGAGGGCTTCGCCGACCCCGTCGCTCTCGACAGCTCCGGCATCGAGGGCGTCGTCACCGGCTACGCCGATGCCGCGCGCCGTGCCCTGGATGCCGGATTCGATCTGCTCGAAGTGCACGGTGCGCACGGCTACCTGCTGCACCAGTTCCTCTCGCCGCTGTCGAACCTGCGCTCCGACGAGTACGGCGGCACCCTCGAGAACCGCGCCCGTCTGCTGCTGCGCGTCGTCGACGCGGTGCGGGATGTCGCGGGCGAGGCCGTCCCCGTTCTGGTGCGCATCTCGGCCACCGATCAAGCCGCTGGCGGCTTCACCCCCGAGGAGGCCGCGATCGTCGGCGGATGGGCGGTCGAGCACGGCGCCGACCTCATCGACGTGTCCAGCGGCGGACTGGTACTGCACCAGCAGATCGACCCGCACCCCGGATATCAGGTGCCTCTGGCCGAGATCGTGCGGCAAGGCGGACGGGTCGCCACCGGCGCCGTCGGACTCATCACGACCGCCGAACAGGCCGAACAGGTCATCGCGTCCGGCAGCGCCGACGCCGTGCTCGCGGGTCGGGAATGGCTGCGCGACCCGCACTTCGGTCTGCGCGCCGCTCACGAACTGGGTGCCGACGTCGCCTGGCCGCCGCAGTACCTGCGTGCCCGCTGGCGCTGAGCGCCGGCGGGCACGCGTGGCTCAACGACCGTAGCCGCGCCGAGTGGCGTCCTGCACCTCGCCGACGAGCTCCTCGATGATGTCCTCCAGGAACAGCACCGCGGTGGTGTCGCCGTTGCGGTCGCGCACCCGCGCCAGGTGCCGCCCGGCACGCCGCATCGCGGTCAGCGCGTCTTCGAGGTCGGTGTCCTCCTGCACGGGCACCATGTGGTGGATGCGCTTCGCGGGCACCGGGACGGTGGCCCGCTGCGCGGCATCCGGCCCTTCGGCGGCGCGCAGGATGTCCTTCAGGTGCACGTAGCCGACCGGCAGGCCCTCGTCGTCGACGATGACGTACCGGGAGAAGCCGTAGCGGGCGACGGCCCGCTCGATCTCGTCCGGCGTGGTGTTCTGCGGCAGGGTGACCAGGTCACCCAGTGCCACGGCCACGTCGCGCGCCTTCTTGTCGGTGAACTCGACGACCGCGGCGACCGTGCCCGCGGCATCCGCCAGCACGCCCTCGCGACGGGACTGATCCACGATCGTGGCGACCTCGTCCAGGGTGAACGTCGAGGCGGCCTCGTTCTTCGGCTCCACACGGAACAGGCGCAGCACGGCATTGGCCGAGGCGTTCAGGAACCAGATCACCGGCATGAAGACCTTCGAGATCCACACCAGCGGGGTCGCGAGCAGCAGCACCGCGCGATCGGGCAGCGAGAACGCGAGGTTCTTCGGCACCATCTCTCCGAACACCACATGCAGGAACGACACCAGCACCAGGGTGATCACGAACGCCGTCACGTCGACGACCGTGGTCGTCCAGCCCAGCGCGTCCATCGGCACCGCGAGCAGATGGTGGATCGCAGGCTCCGACACGTTCAGGATCAGCAGCGAGCAGATCGTGATGCCCAACTGCGAGGTCGCCAGCATCAGCGTGGCGTGCTCCATCGCGAACAGCGCCGTCTTCGCGGGGCGCGAGCCCTTCTCGGCGAGCGGCTCGATCTGCGAGCGGCGGGCGGAGATGACCGCGAATTCGGCGCCGACGAAGAAGGCGTTGCCGAGCAGCAGCACGACCAGCCAGACGATTCCCGCCCAGTCGCTCATCGGCCGCCCTCCTCTTCGTCGGACGCCGGGTCCGGCGTGAAGCGCAGCCGATCGATGCGTCGGCCGTCCATGCGCACGACGTGCAGCACGCCGTGCTCGGTGCGCACCTCGTCGCCGACGACCGGCACCCGCTCCAGCAGGCTCATGACGAAGCCGGCGACGGTGTCGTAGACATCGCCCTCGGGGACGTCGATACCGGTCTGCGCGCGCAGCTCGTCGGGGCGCAGCTCGCCGGGGAAGGTCACACTGTCCTGCCTGCGGACGATGCCCGCGCGGGTGCGGTCGTGCTCATCCGACACCTCGCCGACGATCTCCTCCACGAGATCCTCCAGGGTCACCAGTCCCGCGGTGCCGCCGTACTCGTCCACGACGATCGCGAGCTGGTAGCCCTTGGCGCGCAGCTCGGCGAGCAGTGCGTCCAGGTGCACGGTCTCCGGCACGCGGAGAGGTTCGGTGCAGAGCGCGCCGACCGGCACCTCGGGCCGCTTCTCACGCGGCACGCCGACGGCGGCCTTGAGGTGCACGACGCCGGTGATGTCGTCGAGGTCGTCACCATGCACGGGGAAGCGGCTCAGCCCGGTCCGCCGGGCGAGCTGGATGACATCGTCGGCGCTGTCGGATGACGCGACGGACTGCATGCTCGGACGGGCGGTCATGATGTCGGCCGCGGTGAGACGGGTGAACGTCAGACTGCGGTCGAGCAGGGACGCGGTGTCCTCCTCCAGTACGCCCGCGCTGGCGGAGCGGCGCACCAGAGAGGAGAGCTCCTCGGCACTGCGCGCGCCGGAGAGCTCCTCCTTGGGCTCGACGCCCATCGATCGCAGCACCGCGTTCGCGCTGCCGTTGAGCACGAGGATCGCAGGCTTGAACACCGCGGTGAACGCGGTCTGGAACGGGAGCACCAGCTTCGCGGTCGCGATCGGCAGCGCCAGCGCGAAGTTCTTCGGTACCAGCTCGCCGAGGATCATCGACAGCAGCGTCGCGACGACCATCGCCACGACGACGGCGATCGGCCGCACCGCTCCCGAGGGCACACCCCAGGAGGTGAGCACCGGCGACAGCAGGTTCGAGATCGCCGGCTCCATCGTGTAACCGGTCAGCAGCGTGGTGAGCGTGATGCCCAGCTGCGCCGATGACAGATGCGTCGAGGTGATCTTCAGCGCCCGGATGGTGAGGCCGAGTCGCGTCTCGCCACGGGCCTGCCGCGCTTCGAGTTCGGCACGGTCGAGATTGACCAGTGCGAACTCGCTGGCCACGAACAGGCCGGTGCCGATCGTGAGGAGGAGCCCCACGCCCAACAGGATGTAATCCATCAACTGATCCCCTCCGAGTGAAGGAGGAGCGGGCGGTGGGGCGAGGGACTGCAAGAAGGAGGGTCGTCCATTGTGCGCCCGATTCTACATAATCGGGCTGTGTTCCCGCCCGCTCACCACGAGACCGGAAGCGCCTTGCCCTCCTCGTAGCCGGCCGCGGACTGCAGGCCGACCAGCGCGCGCTCGTGGAACTCCGGAACGGTGGCAGCGCCTGCGTAGGTGAACGACGAGCGGATGCCGGAGGTGATCATATCGAGCAGGTCCTCGATACCGGGACGCAGCGGATCGAGGTAGATCCTCGACGACGAGATCCCCTCCGCGAACAGCTCCTTGCGCGCCCGCTCGTACGAGTCCAGCCGGCCGAATCTGGCCTGCACGGCCTTGGTCGACGCCATGCCCCAGGACTCCTTGAACACGCGACCCTCCGCATCATGCTGTAGCTCCCCCGGAGCCTCGATGGTGCCGGCGAACCAGGACCCCACCATGACGGATGCCGCACCGGCGGCGAGCGCGAGAGCGACATCACGCGGGTAGCGCACTCCCCCGTCGGCCCAGACGTGCGCGCCGACCTGACGCGCGGCCTCGGCGGTCTCGAGCACGGCGGAGAACTGCGGACGTCCGACAGCGGTCATCATGCGCGTCGTGCACATCGCACCGGGGCCGACCCCGACCTTGAGGATCGTGGCCCCCGCGGAGACCAGATCGGCGACGCCGTCGGCTGTGACGATGTTTCCCGCGACGATCGGGATGCCGAGATTCAACTCAGCGACGAGGGACAGAGCGCGCAGCATCCCCTCCTGGTGACCGTGCGCAGTGTCGACGACGAGCGCGTCGACACCTGCGGCCGCGAGCGCCTTGGCCTTCTCGGCGACGTCGCCGTTGATGCCGACCGCGGCGGCGACCGCGAGGCGGCCCGAGCCGTCGACGGCGGGGCGGTACAGGTTCGAGCGCAACGCGGTGCGCCTGCTGAGCGTGCCGACCAGGTGCCCGTGGTCGATCACCAGCGCCATCTCGGCGTCGAGTGCGTCCACGGCGTCGAACGCCGCACGGCCCTCGCCCACCGTCTCGGCATCGATCGCCGGAGCATGCGCGTGCACGAGGTCGCCGAGCGCGGCATCCGGGAGTGCGGTCGCGAGACGGGTCGCAGGAAGGATGCCGAAGATCCGCTCGACCTGGATGCGCTCGTCGCCCGACGGGGCGACGACGATTCCGTGCCCCTCCATCGGCGGCAGCAGGCGCAGTGCGTCTGCGACGGTGGCAGAGGGCGGCAGCACCAGCGGAGTGTCCCACCGCACCGGCTGGCGCTTGACCCAGCGGATGGCCGCGTCGAGCTCCTGCAGCGGAAGGTCCTGCGGCAGCACGCCCAGCCCGCCGCGCCGCGCGAGCGCCGCGGCCAACCGCGGACCGGTCACCGAATTCATGTTCGACGCCACCAGCGGGATGGTGGCGGGTGTGCCGTCTGCAGGGGCCAGATCGACCTGCAGGCGGCTGGTGATGCCCGAGCGCCGCGGCACCAGGAACACGTCCGAATACGTGAGGTCGACCATGGGTCGTTCGCCTGCAAACTCCATGGGTTCCAAGGTACCGGGTGGGACGGCGTGGCGGCGCTGTCGGATCAAGCGCTCGTGCAGGGAATGGCATTAGGCTTGAACCCCGTAACGTGTGCGGGTCTGCCCTGATCCGCTCATCAGACATTCAGCGATGAAAGAGGGCGATCGAGAGTGGCGAACCAGGTGACCGGCGTCGGCGGCGACGGGGGGTTCGGAGCCAATTCCTGGCTCGTGGACGAGCTCTACGAGCAGTTCAAGAAGGACCGCAACTCCGTCGACAAGGAGTGGTGGCCCGTCCTGGAGAACTATCAGCCGGATGCCGCGGCAGCGGCGCCCGTGCCGACCACGACCGCCCCGGTCACGGCGCCCATCCCGGTGATCGGCGCTCAGCCCGTCGCCCGCACCACCGCGAAGCCCGCCCGCCAGGCACCCGTGCCCGCCCAGGCCCCGAAGCCGCAGGCGAAGGATGAGGCTCCTGCCGTCGACGAGGACACGGTCACGCCGCTGCGCGGTATGCCCAAGACGCTCGCCGCGAACATGGACCAGTCGCTGACCGTCCCGACCGCGACCAGCGTGCGCACCGTTCCGGCCAAGCTGATGATCGACAACCGCATCGTGGTCAACAACCACATGGCCCGCACCCGCGGCGGCAAGATCAGCTTCACGCACCTGATCGGCTGGGCGCTCATCCAGACGCTCAAGGAGTTCCCGAGCCAGAACGTCTTCTACGCCGAGGTCGACGGCAAGCCCTCGGTGGTGGCCCCCGCGCACGTGAACCTGGGCATCGCCATCGACATCCCGAAGCCCGACGGAACTCGCGCTCTGCTGGTCCCGAGCATCAAGCGTGCCGACACCATGAGCTTCCACGAGTATCTCTCGGCCTACGAGGACCTCATCTCCCGCGCCCGCGGCAACAAGCTCACGGCCGCCGACTTCGCCGGCACCACCGTCTCGCTGACGAACCCCGGCGGCATCGGCACCGTGCATTCGGTGCCGCGTCTGATGAAGGGGCAGGGCTGCATCATCGGCGCCGGCGCCCTCGAGTACCCGGCCGAGTTCCAGGGCTCCAGCGAGAAGACGCTGGCCGAGCTCGGCATCGGCAAGACGATCACCCTGACCAGCACCTACGACCACCGCGTCATCCAGGGTGCCGGCTCGGGCGAGTTCCTGAAGAAGGTGCACGAGCTGCTCATCGGGCAGCGCGGCTTCTACGACGACATCTTCGCGGCGCTGCGCATCCCGTACGCCCCGATCCGCTGGAACTCCGACATCTCGATCGACCTCGCCGAGCGCGTCGACAAGCAGTCCCGCGTGCAGGAGCTCATCAACTCGTTCCGCGTCCGCGGCCACCTCATGGCCGACATCGACCCGCTGGAGTACGTGCAGCGCACGCACCCCGACCTCGAGATCGAGAACCACGGCCTGACCTTCTGGGACCTGGACCGCGAGTTCGTCACCGGCGGCTTCGGCGGCAAGCGCCAGATGAAGCTGCGCGACATCCTCGGCGTGCTGCGCGACTCGTACTGCCGCACCGTCGGCATCGAGTACATGCACATCCAGGACCCGGAGCAGCGCCGCTGGTTCCAGGAGAAGCTCGAGGTCAAGTACGTCAAGCCCGGTCACGACGAACAGCTCCGTGTGCTCCGCAAGCTGAACGAGGGCGAGGCGTTCGAGACCTTCCTGCAGACGAAGTTCGTCGGCCAGAAGCGCTTCTCCCTCGAGGGCGCAGAGTCGCTCATCCCGCTGCTGGACGAGATCCTGCAGGGCGCAGCCGCCTCGGGTCTCGAGGGTGCCGCGATCGGCATGGCCCACCGCGGCCGCCTGAACGTTCTCACGAACATCGCAGGCAAGACCTACGGCCAGGTGTTCCGCGAGTTCGAGGGGTCGCTGACCCCGGGCAACCAGCGCGGCTCCGGCGACGTGAAGTACCACCTCGGCACCGAGGGCACCTTCGTGTCCGAGGACGGCGAGGAGATGCCGGTCTACCTGGCCGCGAACCCGTCGCACCTCGAGACGGTCGACGGCGTGCTCGAGGGCATCGTCCGCGCCAAGCAGGACCGCAAGCCGATCGGCACCTTCACGTGGCTGCCGGTGCTCGTACACGGCGACGCCGCTTTCGCCGGCCAGGGCGTCGTCGTCGAGACCCTGCAGATGTCGCAGCTGCGCGGCTACCGCACCGGCGGCACCGTGCACATCGTGGTCAACAACCAGGTCGGGTTCACCACCCTGCCGAACGACTCGCGCACGTCTGTGTACTCCACGGATGTCGCCAAGACGATCCAGGCGCCGATCTTCCACGTGAACGGAGACGACCCCGAGGCCGTCATCCACGTCGCCCAGCTCGCGTTCGAGTACCGCGAGCGGTTCCACCGCGACGTCGTCGTCGACCTGGTCTGCTACCGGCGCCGAGGTCACAACGAGGGCGATGACCCGTCGATGACCCAGCCACTGATGACCGACCTGATCCAGGCCAAGCGCTCGGTGCGCAAGCTGTACACCGAGGCCCTGGTCGGACGCGGCGACATCACCGAGGAGGAGTACGACGAGGCCAAGGCCGACTTCCAGAACCGCCTGGAGATCGCCTTCGCGGAGACGCACGCCGCCGAGACCGGTGCCACGCCGATCGCCCCGGAGCTGACGCCCGTGGACGACCGTGTCGGGGCGCCCGAGGTCACCGGGGTGTCCGAGGAGATCATCCGCCTGATCGGCGACGCGCACGCGAACAAGCCCGAGGGCTTCACCGTGCACCCCAAGCTGCAGCAGGCTCTCGACAAGCGCGTCGAGATGAGCCGCTCCGGCTCCATCGACTGGGGCTTCGGCGAGCTGCTCGCGTTCGGCTCGCTGCTGCTCGAGGGCACCCCGGTGCGCCTCGCCGGCCAGGACTCGCGCCGCGGCACGTTCGTGCAGCGCCACGCGGTGCTGCACGACCGCAAGAACGGCCAGGAGTGGCTGCCGCTGACGAACCTGTCCGACGGCCAGGGTCGCTTCTTCGTGTACGACTCGCTGCTCAGCGAGTACGCGGCACTCGGATTCGAATACGGCTACTCGGTCGAGGACACCGAAGCTCTCGTGCTGTGGGAGGCCCAGTTCGGCGACTTCGTCAACGGCGCCCAGTCAGTCATCGACGAGTACATCTCGGCGGCCGAGCAGAAGTGGGGCCAGCAGTCCAGCGTCACTCTGCTGCTGCCGCACGGCTACGAGGGCCAGGGACCGGATCACTCCTCCGCACGCATGGAGCGCTTCCTGCAGCTGTGCGCGCAGGAGAACATGATCGTCGCGCGGCCCTCGACGCCCGCATCGTACTTCCACCTGCTGCGTCGTCAGGCCTACGCCCGTCCGCGCAAGCCGCTGATCGTCTTCACCCCGAAGGCGATGCTGCGCCTGCGCGGTGCGACCAGCGCGGTGGCGGACTTCACCCAGGGCCGATTCGAGCCCGTGATCGACGACGCGCGTCAGCTCGACCGCGCCGCGGTCAAGCGCGTGCTCGTGCACTCGGGCAAGGTGCACTGGGATCTGCGCAGCGAGCTCGACAAGAACCCGAACACCGAGGTCGCACTGGTCCGGCTCGAGCAGCTGTATCCGACGCCGATCGACGAGCTCAAGGCCATCACCGACAGCTACCCGAACGCCGAGCTGGTGTGGGTGCAGGAGGAGCCGGAGAACCAGGGTGCCTGGCCGTTCCTGGCACTCGCGTTCACCGACGTCCCCGGCCCGCGCCAGTTCCGCGCGATCAGCCGTCCGGCATCCGCGTCGCCCGCGACCGGTTCCTCGAAGGTGCACGCCGTCGAGCAGGCCGAGCTGCTGAAGGCCGCGCTCACGCTGGACTGAACGAGCTGAGAACGGCGGCGCGGTGACCGATCGGTCGCGGCGCCGCCTTTTCGCAAGGATCCAAGGGTGGGGAGTTCTCCCCATGGCGCCGCGTCCGCGGGTCTCGATACAGTGCAACGGACCAATCACGAGAAGGAAGAAGGGCCCCGCATGGGCGACGGAGTCGAAATCCCCCTCGATCAGATGAGCGAGATCAGCGACGCACTCGGGCAGATCATGTCCGAGTTCGCGGACGCCGGTACGCGCACGGCAGCACTGCGCGACGCGATCGGGCATCCTCTGGACCGCACCTCTCTCTCGTCGGCGGCGCACGACTTCGAGTCGAAGTGGGATGACAAGCGCGAGACTCAGCGCCGCAATCTCGAGAAGATGAAGCAGCACATCGACGACTCCCGCAACGCCTGGAAGGACCTCGACGAGGAACTGGCCAAGAGCCTGGAGCAGTCCGAGGAGCCGAAGCGATGACAGAGAACAGCTACATCTACTCCCGTCCCGACATGCCGGTAACCGCCGGTGGACGGCACATGCGCAAGATCACGGGTGAGCATGAAGCGATCCAGACCCGCGGCACCGAGATCGAGAATCTCGGCGAACTGATGACGAACTCGGCGAACCGGCTCGGGCTGTTCGCCGACGGCACGGTCGGCCGCGGCGACTCCTTCGAGGCGATCCGCGATCAGGCGAAGGAGGTCCACGACGACCTCCGCGTCGCGGGTGAGCGCTACACGCCCAGCGGCGCAGCCCTGACCGCTTACGGCGTGGCACTGGGCAAGGCGCAGAGCGCCACCGACTGGCTGGTCGAGCAGGCCCACGACAAGTGGGGCGCGGTGAACAGAGCCTCGTCCGCGCTGAGCGAGGTCTCCGGCGCGCAGTGGCAGTTCGACTTCGACAAGAACCACGACGTCGACCAGGAGGGCAAGGAGCGTCCGGATTCCTCGTCCGAGCAGGCGACCTTCGACACGGCTGTCGAGGATTTCGAGTACTACTGGTCCCGCTATGACGCACCCACGGAGACGTGGGAGGGTGCGTACGACATCGCCGAGGGCGCCCTCTCGGACGTCAACGCCAACGGTGTCGAGGACGGCTTCTGGGACAACATGATGCCGGCGATCGAGGCCCTGGGCACCATCCTGTTCTACGTCGGACTCGCGCTGATCGTGGTCGCGTTCGTCTTCACCGGTCCGCTCGCCATCATCGCGGCCGTGGCGGCGACCGTGGTGGCTGTGCTGTCGGTCGCGGTCGAGGCGTCGAAGTTCCTCGCCGGACGCGGCGACATGACGGCGCTGATACTCTCCGCCGTCGCGGTCATCCCATTCGGCAGGCTCGCGAAGTTCGCCTCTTTCGCGAAGGTGGGCAAGCTCGGCGAGCTGCTCGGCTCGGGCGGCCGGTTCTCGGGTGCCGCGAAGTTCTTCGGGTCGGAGTTCGGCGACTTCGCGAAGGGCTGGAAGAGCTTCAACACGTTCCTCGGCAACAAGATCCCCGGGCTGTTCACCATCCACGGCCTGAACTCGCAGAACCTCATGCGCATGCTCAATGCGCCCGGGTACATCATCAAGAACACCCATCTCGTCCCCGGTGGATGGGCGGGCGGATGGCGGGCGCTGGCAGGTAATCCGACGAACCTCCTCGAGGCGTTCGGCGGAATGGCGGACGTCATGAAGAACGTGTACTACAACGCGTACTCCGCCAAGGGCATGTTCGGCTGATCCCGCGAGGATAATGGAACGGATGTCTCTACGCGCCGAACTGCTCGGAACAAGTCCTCAGCTGCCCGACTTCGCGGTCATGCTCCCCACAGACTGGATCTCGTCCGGTCCTGACTACGCGGAGTTCCGCGCCCGGGCGGATGCCCGGCTCGAGGCGCTTCCGGTCGCTCAGCGCGCCTCGGCGCGCGTCCAGCTGGCGGCGATCCTCGATGACGCAGCGGGCCAGGCCGTCTCCGGCGATGTGATCCGCGTCTTCGCGCCGGGGAGTGACGACCCCGATCTGTTCGCTCCGGTGAGCCTGTCCGCCGCATGGGTGCACGCCCCGCAGGGCGCGAGCGCCGCCGACCTCGGGGCGCAGCTGATCAGCCGCTACGGTGCCGCGCCGATGGACGAGGCCGGGACTGTGCTGCGCTGGGAGGAGACCCGCGAGACAGCGATGGACGGCGGCAGCGTGACCGTGCGCTCGATCAGCTACGTGCTGCCGGTCCCCGGACGACCGAGGTCTGTGCTGATGCTGCGCGGCACTGTGCTGTGCGGCACCCACGCCGCCGCGGTCCCGGACGATGCGATCACCGCTATGACGATGATCTGCGACGGGATCGCCGCGAGCGTCCGGTGGAGGCGTGATGCCTGAGTTCGAGCTGCGCTTCGACGAACGATACTGGTCGATCGTCCCTGACGAGGCCGGGGCGCCGGAATGGTTCGCCGGCCTGCTCGCCGCGAACGACGAGGAGCATCATCAGGCGCTCGGGATGGCCGCTTCGCTCGCGATGGAGACCAGGGTGCAGAGCGACCTGTCGGCGCTGCTCCTGCTCGCCGTCCCCGAGGCCGGGGCCTACGGCGCGCTGTCGGTGCTGCATGTCGCCGACGCACCACCCGCACCGGATGAGGCGACGGCGGTGCAGATCGCCCAGTCGATCGAGCCCTCCGACTGGGCGTCCTCGGTCGCACCATTCGAATCGGAGGATGTCACCGGCTGGCGCGTGTCGCAGGCGACGCCCGTGCGGAGCACGGAAGGCGATTCGGCTTCCGCGCACGTCGTGCGGGACATCACGATGGTCTGGGTGCTCGATGTCGGCGCGCACCTGTGCATCGCGCGCATGACGCCCCTTCCGACGCTTTCGGCGGCGCTGCTTCTGCCCCAGATCGAGAACGTGCTCGCGTCGGCCAGGTTCACCGGCGCGGGCGTCGCACGATGAGCGACGATCGGGACGCCCCCGCACTCGAGGCCGTCCGCGCCGCTCTCGGCTCGGCCACGCCCGCACAGACCACCCCGGCGATGGTGGAGCGCGCCGCCTTCGACGCCTGCGGGCAGGACGACATCGCGCTGGATCTCTGGCAGCGCGCTCTCGCGACCGGCAAGGAGGCTCGGGCTCGCATCGGTCGCTCGCTGCGCGCGGAGTACGGCGGACGCAGCGCACGCGGAGGCTGGATCGGCAGCGTGCTGATCGTCCTCGCGATCGCGTCGGTCTATCCGCTCGGTTCCAGCATCGGCGGGCGCTTCTTCGACCCGCACGATCTGGTCGTCCCCACCGCGATCTCCTCGGCCGTCATCGGTGTGCTCGTCCTGGTGTGCGTTCTCTGCGCGGGCTTCAAGGCGCTGCCGGCCGGTCTGCTCCGTATCTTCTTGGTACTGCTCGTCTCCACTGCAGTCGCCCTCGCTGTGAACGCGTCCACCGCGCCGCCGGTGGCGCTGGTGATGCTGATCGTCGGCTTCGGCGCGACGGTTCTCGCCGTCTTGCTGTGGTTCTTCGGCCGCACCCGGGACCTCACGGCGGCCGACGCCCTCGATCTCGCACCTCAGAAGGCGCACGACGCGCAGCAGACCTGGCTGGATGAGTCGCTGCGGGTGCTGAGCCAGGAGGCCGCCGAACGTCTCGAGCCCGCGACGGCCTCCGACATCGTGCGGCTGCGCACACTCGCCGGCCCGGATCTCATCGACCGGGGTGCGACGTTCGAGCTCCCCGCGGAGAGCGTGCCCGCCGGCGAGGTCATCATCTACGGCGTCACCTCAGACTGGGACGGCGACCGCGGCCGAAAGAGCTGACGGGCCGGATCAGTACCAGATGCCGAGCAGAGGGGCATCCGCAGTGCGGAACGCGTCGTCCAATCCGGCGAGCATCTCGTGGTCGCCGCGGATACGGCCGGCAGCGGCGAGCTGAGTCGCGCGCACTCCCCCGGCGTAGATCGCGGAGAGCTCCACCACGGTCATCGTGACATCGGCCGCGGCATCCGTCGCCGATGCTGATCCACGACCGTCGGCAGCGACCTTCAGCCGCCAGGTGCCCTCGGCGAAGCCGAGGGAGTCCTCGACCCGCAGCACGACGTCGAGCGGCGCGCGATACGAGCGCGCTCCCAGCACCGCCGGCACGTCCAGCACACGCAGCCAGCCGTGATCGTGCACGGTGAACTCGACGGCGCGCTGGTCTGCGACCAGGTGCAGGATCGGATCGTCGACGGGACGCAGATCGCACTCGACGCTCGTCACCAGGTCGTGGTTGATCGCGAACCCCCAGAGCGCGCGCAGCGCCTCGTCGGTCTCCGCCACGAGGAAGTTGATCGCCAGCGTGAAGCGGAACTGTCCGGGCTCCTGCTTGAGCACGTAAGCGAGGGCGCCGCGCGTCCGGCCCTCGGCGTCGACGTATCGAACGCCGCGCACATCCCTGCCCTTGCCGTCTTCGGCGAGCCCGGCCGCCCGGCTCCAACGCTGCTCCCACCCGGGGATCTGCCCGGCGCGGCGGCCACGGGACACATCGTGCAGCTCACCGAGGTCGACAGCCAGCGGCGCGCGATCGACATACTCGAGTCGCCCGGGGACGTCCGCGCCGATCCACCCGGCGCGACGAGTGTCGATCACGACGCGCGCGGCCGGAAGCGCCGGCGCGAAGCCGTATCGGCCGTAGATCGTCGCCTCCGACACGGTCAGACCCGCGATCGGCACACCGGCGGATGCCGCGGCGCGCAGCTCGCCCTCGAGCAGGTTGCGGGCGATGCCGCGTCGACGATGCGTGCCGGCGACGGTGACCGCACTGATCGCCCACATCGGGATGTCCCCGCCGGGGATCGTCATCGGCGCGACCCAGGAGTTCAGGGTGGCCACAGGCAGTGCCTCAGCCGAGGCGCCCGGTTCGTAGACGCCGATGTTCCTGCGGCCGGCCCACGACCTCCGCAGTCGCCCGATCAGCTCCTCGTCGGGGTCGGCGTCGAGAAAGCCTCGCGCGTCCGCCCTGGCGAACGCGGCAGCCGAGGCGGCATCCGCCATGTCGACGACGCGGTACTCGAGACCGGCATCGAGCAGACGTGCGGTGGACAGAGGGTCTGCGGCTACGGTTCGCGCGTCGATGAGGGTCACCCGCCCACCCTATCGAGGGGCACCGACGGACGTCAGTGCGCGGCGGCGGTGCGCAGTCGCGCGAGGACCTGGTCGCGCAGCTCCTCGGGAGCCGCCTCCTTGCAGGCCCGAGCGACGACCTCGGTCAGGGTCTTGGCGACAAGAGCCTCGTCCCGGCAGGACGGGCAGTTGTCCAGGTGCTCGCGGATCTCGCCCTCGGACGTCTTGCAGACCTCCGAACGCAGGTACTCCTCAAGGTCGCGACGCGCCTTGTCACAGCCGCAGTCCGTCATTTCGTGCTCCTCGTTCCGGCCGCCGCGATCCCTCGCTCGGCGGCATAGTCAGCCAGCAGCTCCCGCAGCATGCGCCTGCCACGATGCAGGCGGCTCATCACGGTGCCGATGGGCGTCTTCATGATGTCGGCGATCTCCTGATAGGAGAATCCCTCGACATCGGCCAGGTACACGGCGAGGCGGAAGTCCTCGGGCACCTGCTGCAGCGCGTCCTTGACGACGGATGCCGGCATCCGGTCGATCGCCTCGGCCTCGGCCGAGCGGCCGCGGGTCGCGGTCGTGGACTCGGCCCCGCCGAGCTGCCAGTCCTCGAGGTCGTCGATCGTGCCCTGGAACGGCTCGCGCTGCTTCTTGCGGTAGATGTTGATGTACGTGTTCGTGAGGATGCGGTACAGCCACGCCTTCAGGTTCGTCCCCTGCGAGAACGTCGCCCAGGAGCCGAATGCCTTGACGAAGGTCTCCTGCACGAGATCGGCGGCGTCCGCCGGGTTGCGCGTCATGCGCATGGCAGCAGCGTAGAGCTGATCCATGTACGGGATCGCCTGCTCCTCGAAATCGCGTCGAGGGTCGCGCGCAGCAGCGTCGTCAGAAGAGGTGTCATCCATCACCGGCCAGTCTAGGCCGGTGCCCCAGGGGTCCACGATGGCGATGTCATCGCGCTCCAGAGTCGAGAGCATGCCGCCCCTCCTCTCCGATCACGTCGGGGCCGTTCACTAAGGTTGGAACCGATGAGCGCTGCAAGGTATTCCACCTCCCCCGTGACGGGTCGGTATTCCGCGCCCGTGGCCGCAGGGCCGATCGTCGCGACGCTGACGATTCCCGGCTCGAAATCGCTGACCAACCGCGAGCTCGTGATCGCCGCGATCGCCGACGGACCGGGCCGGCTGCTGCATCCGCTGCACTCCGACGACTCCCGCCGCATGATCGATGCGCTGCGCGCGCTCGGCGTCGGGATCGAGGAGGTCGAGGGCGACGGCGAGTTCGGCCCCGACCTCGAGGTCACCCCTGCACCGCTGGCCGGAGGCGAAGAGATCGACTGCGGCCAAGCCGGGACGGTGATGCGCTTCATCGCCCCGCTGGCAGGCCTCGCCACGGCCGATGTGCCGCTCACCGCGCACGAGAACGCGCTGCATCGCCCGATGGGTGCGATGATCCACGCGCTGCGCGACCTCGGGGTCGACGTCGACGACGAGGGCACCTGGTCGCTGCCGTTCACGGTCCGCGGCCATGGGCACATCCGCGGCGGAAGGGTCGAGATCGACGCATCGGAATCGAGCCAGTTCGTCTCCGGCCTGCTGCTCGCCGCACCCCGGTTCGATGTCGGGCTGCACCTCGTGCACACCGGCGAGCACCTGCCGAGCCTGCCGCACATCGACATGACGATCGAGGCGCTGAGCACCCGGGGCATCCGCATCGAGCGTCCCGCCGCGGGCGAATGGCTGGTCGAGGCCGGCGTGCCTCGCGCGAAGCAGATCGCGATCGAGCCCGACCTGTCCAATGCCGCGCCGTTCCTCGCCGCCGCACTCGTCACCGGCGGCGAGGTGTCCGTCACCGGCTGGCCGTTGCATTCCACCCAGCCCGGCGCCCTGCTGCCCGACATCCTGCGCGCGATGGGCGCGCACGTGTCGCGCCACTCCGGCGTCCTCACGGTGCGCGCCGGCGAGGGCATCCGCGGCCTGGAACTCGACCTGTCGGCCGCCAGCGAGCTCACTCCCACGATCGTGGGACTGGCGGCGTTCGCCGACGGCCCCACGACCATCCGCGGCGTCGCGCACATCCGCGGGCACGAGACGGATCGCATCGCGGCACTGGTCGGCAACCTGCGCGCGCTCGGCGGCGAGATCGAAGAGCTCCCCGACGGCATGCGGATCACCCCGGTGCAGCTGCGCGGCGGCGAGTGGCCGGCGCATCACGACCACCGGATGGCGACCACCGGCGCCCTGATCGGACTGCGCGTGCCGGGGGTGGAGATCGACGAGATCGGCACCACCGCGAAGACACTGCCGGAGTTCACGCAGCTCTGGGAGCGGATGCAGGAGGGCGCGGGCGCGTGAGCTGGCTGGGCGCTGACGATGACGAGGACGAGCTCGACGAGTTCGATGAGTCCGACGTTCGGGTGCGTCCGAACCCCAAGGCCAACCGGCCCCGCACCAAGCGTCGTCCCGCACACGAGGACGCCTCGATCGGCCGCGTGCTCGGCGTCGACCGCGGCCGCTACAGCGTGCTGGTCGGCGAGGGCACCGAGAAGGAGCACCTGATCACCGCCGCGCGTGCCAGAGAGCTGCGCAAGAAGCCGATCGTCACCGGCGACCGGGCCCGGGTCGTCGGCGACCGCTCGGGCGACGAGGGGACCCTCGGCCGCATCGTCGGCATCGAGGAGCGCAGTTCGCTGCTGCGCCGCAGCGCCGATGACACCGACCAGGTGGAACGGGTGATCGTCGCGAACGCCGACCAGATGCTGGTCGTGGTGGCCGCAGCCGACCCCGAGCCGCGCGAGCGACTGGTCGACCGCTACCTCGTCGCGGCCCTGGATGCCGGCATCCGCCCCCTCCTCGTCGTGACCAAGACCGATCTCGCCGACCCGGCTCCCTTCCTGGCGCACTTCGACGGGCTGGACGACCTGCGCGTGTTCACCAGCGCCCGCGGGCAGATGCCTGTGGATGAGATCGGAGCCGCCCTCGTCGGGCATTCCACGGTGTTCGTGGGGCACTCCGGCGTGGGCAAGTCCACTCTGGTCAACGCCCTGGTGCCCAGCGCGGGGCGCGCCACCGGGCACGTCAACGAGGTCACCGGCCGAGGCCGGCACACCTCGTCGTCGACGGTCTCGCTGCGCTACCAGGGCGCGGACGGACGCGGCTGGGTGATCGACACCCCCGGCGTGCGCTCGTTCGGTCTCGGCCACGTCGATCCTGTGAACATTCTCGCGGCCTTCACCGAGCTCGCGGCGATCGCCGAGGACTGCCCTCGCGGGTGCACGCACCTGCCGGATGCGCCGGACTGCGCGCTGAACGAGGCCGCGGCATCCGGCGAGCTCGGCGAGGCCGGCCGCGGGCGCCTGGACTCCCTGCAGCGACTGCTGCAGACCTTCGGCTGACCGCCGGGCACCCCGACCCCGCCGATAGGCTGGAGTCATGACTGCGACGCGCCTCGAGGCGGGCACCCCGGCCCCCGACTTCTCCCTGCTCGACCAGGACGGGAAGACCGTCTCCCTGTCGGATCTGCGGGGGAAGAAGGTCGTGCTGTACTTCTACCCCGCCGCGATGACGCCGGGCTGCACCACCCAGGCCTGTGACTTCCGGGACAGCATCTCGTCGCTGCAGGGCGCGGGATACACCGTCGTCGGCGTCTCGCGCGACGAGCCCGCGAAGCTGAAGAAGTTCCAGGAGCGCGACGGACTCACCTTCGAGCTGCTCAGCGACCCCGACCACGCCGTGCACGCGGCCTACGGCACCTGGGGCGAGAAGATGAACTACGGCAAGGTCATCGAGGGCGTCATCCGCTCGACCTTCGTGCTGGACGAGAACGGCGTCATCACGCTGGCGCAGTACAACGTGAAGGCCACAGGCCACGTCGCCCGGCTGCGGAAGACGCTCGGGATCGATTCCTGATCAGCCCCTGCCCTGTACCCTCGGGTCGCTGCGGCCGTCGTTGCGCGACGCGAGGATCAACAGCACCAGGCACACGGCGCCGGGGACTCCGACGGCGATCGTGAACAGCCACGGGACTGGCTGCAGCGTGAGGGAGGAGAGCCCGAGCGCCACGGCCAGCACCTGGAACACGATCGCACCGGAGCGTGCCCAGGACAGGCGCCTCAGCACCCCGAACGCGAACAGCACGAGTCCCACTGCGACCAGCAGCGTGAGCACGACCAGGCCGAGACCGGACGGCGTCGAGCTGACGTTGCCCGCCCCCAGCTGGACGAGTTCGATGATCGAGATGATGCCGAGGGCGATGCCCTCGAGCACGAGCAGGATCGCGGCGAGGAAGGCAGGACGGGATGCGCGCACGAGCACTCCTGAGGAATCGGATGTCAGAAAACCCTTGATTTCACGGTTTCCATGTAACAGAATAGACAAAGCCATGTGCTCCCACAGCGGCGTGGGGCGAGCAATCGCTCGCATCTCACCAGGGTAGCGGACCCCCGAACCGCCGCCCGCATCGAGTGTCGCAACCGCGTACTCGAACCAGATCCCATACCGAGGAGCCCCCATGGATTGGCGCGACAAAGCCGCCTGCCTGACCGTCGACCCCGAGCTGTTCTTCCCCGTCGGCAACACAGGTCCCGCCGTCGACCAGATCGAAAAGGCGAAGGCCGTCTGCGCCACCTGCACCGTCACCGAGATCTGCCTGCAGTACGCCCTTGAGACCGGACAGGACTCGGGTGTCTGGGGAGGTCTCTCCGAAGACGAGCGCCGCGCTCTCAAGCGCCGCGCCGCGCGCGCCCGTCGCGCCGGCTGAGCGCTCGCACACTGAGCCACTGACGCCGCCGCCCGGATTCCGGACGGCGGCGTCTTCGTGTGTGTCGGACGCCGTGCGTCAGGCCTTGATCCAGCGCAGCGGCACGTCGATGGTCACCTCGGTGCCCTCGCCGTCCTCACCCTTCCACTCGATCGTGCCGCCGAGCTCGCCCTGGATGAGGGTGCGCACGATCTGCGTGCCGAGCCCCTGCCCCACCCGCCCCTCGGGCAGCCCGTGCCCGGTGTCTCGCACGACGACGCGCAGGTTCTCGGTGGTCCGGTGCGCCTCGATGGTCACGACGCCCTCCTGTCCGGCGAGACCGTGCTCGACGGCATTGGTGACCACCTCGGTGAGCGCCAGCGCGAGCGGCGTGGCGTACTCGCTGGGCAGCACGCCGAACCGGCCGCTGTGCTGTGTGCGCGCACGGGTGTTCGGCGCGGCGGCGACCTCGGCCACCAGTTTCAGCACGCGTGCGAAGACCTCGTCGAAGTCCACCGTCTGGGACAGGCCGCTGGCGAGGGTGTCGTGCACCACCGCGATCGACTCAACGCGGCGCATCGCCTGGGTCAGCGCGTCCCTGGCGTCCTCGGAGTGGGTGCGGCGGGCCTGGATGCGCAGCAGCGAAGCGACCGTCTGCAGGTTGTTCTTGACCCGGTGATGGATCTCACGGATGGTCGCATCCTTGGTGATGAGCTCCTGCTCCTGGTGGCGCAGCTCGGTCACGTCTCGGCACAGCACGATCGCGCCGATCCTCGTGCCGTGATCCTTGAGCGGGATCGCGCGCAGCGACACGGTCACGCCGCGCGCCTCGATGTCGGTGCGCCACGGCGCTCGACCGGTGACGACCACCGGCAGCGATTCGTCGACCTGTCTCGACGGCGGCACCAGTCGCGTGGTGACCTCGGCGAGGGACTCGCCCTCGAGCTCGTCGTCGAACCCCATCCTGTTGAACGCGGACAGCGCGTTCGGGCTGGCGAAGGTGGTGATGCCGTCGACGTCGATCCGGATCAGGCCGTCCGACGCGCGCGGAGCACCGCGACGCGGCGAGGTGGGTGCGGCGAGGTCGGGGAACTCCCCCGTCGCGATCATGCGGAACAGATCGTTCGCGCACTCGTCGAAACTGATCTGCTGGCGCGACGGCATCCGAGCCTCGCCGAGGTTGGTGTGCCTGGTGATCACCCCGAGGACGACGCCCTGCTGGCCGCGTCGCTCGATCGGCACCGCGCGCACACGCGTGGGGATCTCCTCGAACCAGTCCGGAGAGGAGGAGTCGATGATCTCGCCGGTGTCGAACGCCGTCTGCACCTGGGTGCGCCACTGCGGCCGCACCCGCTCACTCACGATGTCACGGTAGAACAGCGTGGCCGCGCCGCTGGGCCGGGAGTGCGCGATCGCGATGAACGACCCGTCGGAGGTCTGCACCCACAGCACGATGTCGGCCGATGACAGGTCGGCGAGCAGCTGGCCGTCTCCGGCGAGGCGGTGCAGCCATTCGACGTCTGCATCACTGAGGAGGCCCTGGGCGTGGACGAGATCACTGAGCGTGGACACCCTCCCAAGAATAGGGTGCACGGCCCCGGGAATCAGAGCACGGCGAGGGATGTCGCGCGCCAGCGCCCGTCCAGCCCCTCGAGACGCACGGCGACGGCGCGCACGCGCCCTGGCCCCGCCACGACGAGCGTCGCCTCGAGCACGTTCTCCGCAGGAGACGAGTGCCGCAGCGACAGGATGCGGAAGACCGGCCGTGTCGCGGGCGTGCCGCGGGCGCTCCGTGCCCGCGCGGCGAGATTGGATCGGACGACCAACTTGCGGAAGGAGTCCTCGTTCAGCCACCGTGCGAGCTGCTCGACCTCACGGACCCCAGCGAGGACTTCGAGCACGCCCTGAGCGAGACCTCGGAGCAGCGGCACCGGGTCGGGCAGCGCGTCGGCCGGTGTGTGCTGGGGCGCGAAATACTCCTGCGCGATCATTTATCGTCCTCGATCCATGCTGCGTGGTGTCCTTGCCCCAGCGCGAACCCCAGGAAAGTAGACCACGAATGTTCGAACTCGGGAAGCATCTGCACGCAGGTCTGTGGATAACCCGTACCCGCCCACCCGCACTCCCCTAACCTCGGAGTGTGGAATGGGATCATCTCTTCGACGACCTCGAGGGACAGCTCGCCTCCGAGTGGGAGGCGGAGCGCGCCGCACTCGACGCCGAGTCCGAGCGGCTCCGCATCTCGAGACTCGACCTTCATGATCGGCTGCGCGCACTCTGCTCCCAGGCATCCGTCGTCGCCCTCGGCCTCGGCGACGGCGAGCGCCTGCACGCGACGGCGCGCACGATGGGCGCCGACTGGATCGCCGTCACCCCTCAGAACGACGCCCGCCCCACGATCGTCCCGATCTCCGCGATCACCGCTGTCGACACCGACCACGGCAGCCTGCTCGGCAGCCTGGATGCGAGCGCTCCGCTGGCGCCGCTGCGCGCCAGGATGACCCTGGGCTTCGTGCTGCGCGATCTCGCACAGCGACGCGTCCCCGTCTCCCTCGCGCTGCGCGACGGCGGGCTCCGGCACGGCACGATCGATCGAGCCGGGGCCGATCACCTGGACATCGCGCTGCACGACCTCGGCGAGCCCCGCCGGACCTCGGCCGTGCACGGTTTCCGGATCGTACCGTTCTCGTCGTTGCGATGGGTGCGTGCGGAACGGTCTGGCACTCGGATGCCCTGATCCGGCGCGGCTCCGTGTGCGCGGTGCGCGGATGCGGGCGGCGGATGCCCGGGATCAGCGCTGAATGCGCGGCGACGGACCCCAGACCTCTGGGAAGCTCGCGTTCTCGGACTGGTGCCAGAGCGCCGTGCGGCGCGCAGCCTCGGTCTGGTCCTCGAGATAGTCGTTCACACTTGCCTCTTCGACCCTCCAGCGCGGCGGGGAACCGAGCTGCGCACCGCGCAGCCGCCCTTCGTGGACGAGCGCGATGACCTCTTCGACCGGGACGGCGAGGAGCTCGGCTACCTGGGCGGGTGTCAGGTAGCGCGGGGCGGACGGGGCTGCTTCGGGCATTGCTCCATTCTTGCGCGAACAGCGGGTCGAGGGACAGCGCCGGAGCGCCTGTGGATAACTTTCGAGGCGTTCTTCCGGGATCTGTGACGATGTCCTCATGACGACGCACTCGCGCACCCGCCGCTCGTTCTTCGCAGACGCGCGGTTCCTCATCGGCATCGCGCTGGTCATCGCCTCGATCGCCGGCGTGTGGCTGCTGGTCGGCGCGGCCAGGCAGACGACGCCGGTGCTGCAGGCATCGCGGACGATCGTGCTGGGCGAGCCGCTCGGGTCGTCGGACTTCCAGGTGGTCGAAGTCGGTCTCGGGGCCCTCACCGGCGACTATCTCGCCCCGCAGGACCTGGAGCCTGGCATGATCGCGGCGCGCACGATCGACGAAGGGGAGCTCGTGCCGCGATCCGGCGCGACGGATGCCGATGACGGCCGCACCACGACGATCGTGATCACGAGCACGGGTGCCATCCCCGCCGGCGTCAAGGCGGGCAGCACCGTGGAGCTCTGGCAGGCGCCGCCCAGCAAGGACGGCCGCTCCTTCGGCGATCCCCGCATCCTCGTGCCCGATGGCGTCGTCGCGTCTGTGGCCGAGCCGGAGGGCATGCTCAACGACGCCCGCACCGACGTCGAGGTGGTCATCGATCGGGCGGATGTCGCTGACGTGCTGTCCGCGATCACCGGTGGATCGGCACTATCCGTCATCCCGGCAGGGCCGGCCGAATGACCGCCGTCGTCGTCGCCCTCGCCGACGAGGAGCGCGCACGGGCCCTGGCCGCCGAGCTCGAGCTCGAAGACGTCACGATCCTCTCCGTCACCGCGCCCGACGCGATCGTCCCCGCCGACCTGCATGCAGCCGATGCGCTCGTCATCACCCCGTCGCGCCGGTGGATCACCGGTGACCTCATCGCCGTGTGCGACCGCGCGGCGGTGCGGATCGTCGCGTTCGGCGATGGGGAGGAGCGGCTGCTGGCGCGGCACGGGCTCGCTCCGGCGCTCCCCGAGGACACTCCCGGCTGGCGCATCGCGGAAGCGCTCGTCGCCGAACGCCCCGACACGCCGCCCGCGGCGGCGGATGGGCGGGCGTCGCGTGTGATCGCCGTATGGGGCCCGCACGGCGCCCCCGGCAGGACGACGCTGGCCATCCAGCTCGCCGTCGAACTCGCGCGCGCCGCACGACGCACCGCACTGCTCGACGCCGACACCACCGCCCCGTCGGTCGCCATGCAGCTGGGGCTGGGCGACGAAGCGCCCGGTCTCGCCGCCGCCTGTCGTCGTGCGGAGCTGGGCAGTCTCGACAGCGCGGAGCTGTCACGACTCGCAGTGGCGCTGGAGACCTCGGCAGGACCGATCGACGTGCTCGGCGGATTGAACCGCCCCTCGCGGTGGCCCGAGCTCGGCGCCGCGCGCATGCACGGTGCGCTGACCGCCTGCCGCGACTGGGCGGAGGAGATCGTGGTCGATGTGTCCGCCTCGTTCGAGGAAGAGGAGGACGACTATGATCTCGCCGCCCCGTCACGCCACGCCGCGACGGCGGCCGCTCTGCGCGAGGCCGATGCGATCATCGCCGTGACCTCGGCCGATCCGGTCGGCGTCAGCAGATTCGTGCGAGGGCACGCCGAACTGCGGCACCTGGTCGGCGCGACGCCGATCACTGTCGTCGCGAACTCCGTGCGCCCTGGTCCGCTCGGCATCGACGCCCGTGGCCAGATCCGCAGGACGCTCGACCGGTTCGCCGGCATCGACGACGTGCAGTTCCTGCCCTACGATCGGCGCGCCACGGATGCCGCGCTGCTGCGCGCCCGCCCGATCGCCGACGTGCTGCCGCGATCCGCGCTGGTCGCCGCGGTGCGCCGACTCGCCGCGGGACTCACCACGCGGGAGGCCGGCGTCCGCGAGCCCGCTACTGCCGGTAGCTCGAGAGGAAGTTCCCGAGCCGTTCGATGGCGGCGCTGAGAACCCGGGGTTCGGGCAGCGTGACCAGACGGAGGTGATCCGGCGTCGACCAGTTGAACCCGGTGCCCTGGACCAGCAGGATGTGCTCCGAGACGAGCAGGTCGTAGACCAGGCGCGCGTCGTCGCGGATCTCGTGCACGTTCGGGTCCAGGCGCGGGAACGCGTACAGCGCGCCCTGCGGTTTCACGCAGCTGACCCCGGGGATCGACTCCAGGCCCTGCCAGGCGATGTCGCGCTGCTCGTGCAGGCGCCCGGTGGGGGCGATCAGCGCGTCGATCGACTGCACGCCCGACAGCGCTGCCTGCATGGCGTACTGCGCCGGCACGTTCGGGCACAGTCGTGTGGAAGCCAGCAGAGTGATGCCCTCGAGGAACCCCTGCGCGTGATCCTTGGGTCCGGTGACCACCAGCCATCCGGAACGGTAGCCCGCCACGCGGTATGTCTTGGACAGCCCGTTGAATGTCAGGCAGAGCAGGTCGGGTGCCAGGGTCGCGGTCGGGATGTGCACGGCCTCATCGAACAGGATGCGGTCGTAGATCTCGTCGGAGAGCAGCAGCAGCTGGTTCTCGCGGGCTATCTGCACCAGCCCTTCGAGCACCTCGCGGGAGTACACGGCGCCGGTGGGGTTGTTCGGGTTGATGATGACGATGGCCTTGGTCTGCGGCGTGATCCGCGAGCGGATGTCCTCCAGATCGGGGTTCCATCCGTTGTTCTCGTCACAGCGGTAGTGCACCGGGGTGCCGCCGGCGAGCGAGGTCATGGCGGTCCACAACGGGTAGTCGGGTGCCGGGATCAGCACCTCGTCCCCCTCATCGAGCAGTGCCTGCATCACCATCGTGATCAGCTCGGAGACGCCGTTGCCGAGGTACACGTCATCGGGATCGAAGCGCGGGAAGCCGGGGATCTGCTCATAGCGGCTGACCACCGCACGGCGCGCGGAGACGATGCCCTTGCTGTCGCTGTATCCGTGCGCCGTCGGCACGGCCGCGAGCATGTCGTGCACGATCTGGTGCGGAGCCTCGAAGCCGAAGATCGCCGGGTTGCCCGTGTTCAGCTTGAGGATCTGGTGCCCCTCCGCCTCGAGCCGTGCCGCCTCGACCAGTGCCTTGCCCCGGATCTCGTAGAGAACGTTCTTGAGCTTCGAGGACTGGTCGAAATGGCGAGGAGGGGTCATCGCAGAATCCTAGCGCTACGAGGCGACCGCTCCCGTCGCGGGGGTCTCGATGTGCAGGGCCTGCGCGTGTGCGGTGCGCTCCCGGCGACTGCTCTCGATGTGCGCGAGGGCGAGTGTCGCGGCGCGCTCGCCGTCGCGATCGCGGATCGCCTCGTAGAGGGCGACGTGCTCCTCGGCGATGTGCCGCAGGTCGTCGTGCTGGGAAAGCGCCCAGCGCAGTCTGCTGCGGATGCTCTGCATGAGGTCGGTCAGCAGCATGTTGTCCGCGAGGTCGGTGACGATCTCGTGGAAGTCCGCCGCCGAGCGACGTGACACGACGCGGTCCTCGACCTCTGCGCTGGCTCGCTCGTTCTCCAGGGCCCGGTGCAGCCGTTCCAGCCCCTCTCTGCGATGCCGCTGCGCAGCGAGCCGGAACGCCAGGGGCTCGAGCACCTCGCGCACCTCATCGAGGTCGGCCAGATCGTGGTCGGTGAACTCCCGCACGACTGCCCAGGTGCGGGGACGGAGCTCCACGAGCCCCTCCCCCTCGAGCACCTTCAGAGCGTCGCGCACCGGAACGCGGCTCACGCCGAACTCCGCGGCGAGGTCGCGCTCGATCAGACGGCTTCCCGGCTCGCGGACGCCGTCCAGGATCGCATCGCGCAACCACGATGCGACCCTCGTCGACTCCAGCATGCGTTCCTCTGCTCCGCTCACGGCTTCATTCTTCCAGAGTGACCGGGCGTTTCCCGGTCACTCGGCCGGAACAGGGACTCAGGCCTTCTTGGATGCCTTGCCCTGCACGTCCTGCACCCACACGATTCCCTCGTCCAGCGTGGGGACGATCTCGGTGCCGATGCGGCGCGCGAGCAGGTCGTCCAGGCGGTCCAGCGGGCCGATCAGAGTGCGGCCGCCGGCACGCGCGACGCGGATGGCGGCGTCGATCTTGGGCTGCATCGAGCCCTCGGCGAACTTCATGGCCGCCACGGCGTCGACCGACGCGGTGAGGATGTCACGCTGCTCGGGTGTGCCCCAGTTCTCGCTGACATAGTCGCCGTCGGTGAGCATGATGAGCGTGTCGGCACCGATGTCGGCGGCGAGTGCCGCGGAGGCGAGGTCCTTGTCGACCACGGCCTGCACGCCGATGTGGCGCCCCTTGGAATCCTCGCGCACCGGCACGCCACCGCCCCCGACGCAGACGGCGAGGCTGCCTGCCTCGAGCAGACGACGGATCAGCGGCGCCTGCACGATCGAGAGCGGATTCGGCGAGGGCACGACGCGGCGGAATGCGTTGCCATCCTTCGCGATGGTCCAGCGGTACTCGGCGGCAGCCTCGGCCGCGTCATGCGCGGAGTATGTCGGGCCGATCAGCTTGGTCGGGCGGGCGAAGGCCGGGTCGGCCTCGTCGACGACGGTGGTCGTGATGATGCCCGCGACCTCGCGCTCGCCGTTCAGCGCATTGGAGAGCTCCTGCTGCACGACGTAGCCGATCATGCCCTGGGTCTCGGCGCCGAGGATGTCGAGCGGGTACGCGGCGACATCCTGGTAGGCGAGGTTCTGCAGGGCGAGCAGACCGACCTGAGGGCCATTGCCGTGCGTGATGACCATCTCGTTGTCGCGAGCGAGGTTCGCCAGCGCCTCCATCGTGGACTTGACGTTGGCCCGCAGGTACTCCGCGGTCATCGGCTCTCCGCGGCGGGCGAGGGCGTTGCCTCCGAGTGCCACTACGACGCGCATGCTGTTCTCCCTTGTCGAGGTCTTCTGGTATCCCGCATTCCGGGATGGTATTCCATTTCGTTAAATGGTATACCTGAAGTAACACAACGTAAAGATGCTCCGCCCCGCACATCCACGGGAGGGGCATCCCGGAGAGAAGACGATGACCCCCGTCGCTGTCCCGGTCGCCCTCGCTGCGACCAGCTGGGATCACGCGCTTGCGGAGACGCTCTCAGGAGCCGCCGAGCGCGCGTTCGCCGATGCCACCCTCGGCACCGTGCATTCCGTGCATCGCCGCGTCGTGAACGTCCTCTTCGGCGACTCGCTCGTCGCGATCGCGGATGACGCGCTCGATGATGCGCCGGCCACGATCCGCGTGTCGCTGAGCGACTGGGACTCGCGCGGCATCCGCCAGGACTCCCCCGTCGTCGCCCGCGCCGATCGGATCGAGTTCACCGACGCCCCCGACGCGCCGGCACTCTCGCTCTCCGGCGCGACGCGCTGGGAAGCACCCCGCGCCGATCTCTCCGCACTCACAGCCAGAGGCTTCGCAGACGCGCTCGACGTCCTCGACCTGCTGCCCTCTCCTGCCCCGGTCACCGCGTTCGGCCTCGCGGCCGACGGCCTGCTGCGCACGCGCATCGGGATGCTGCGGATCGCGCTGCTCGACGCCGATGACGAAGCCGTCCGCACAGCGGCATCCGCCCTGATCGGCCTCGGCGAGGGACTCACCCCCTCCGGCGACGACGTCCTCACCGGGCTCGCCCTGCTCGCCGCTCAGGACGGGATGCTGCTGACCCGGTCCCTTCCCGCCCTGTCCGACGCGATCAACGCCGGAACCGCACGCACGGGCCTGCTCAGCGCGACCACCATGGTGCATGCGGCGGCCGGTAAGGGCCGGCAGAGTCTGCACGACCTGATCGCGGCCGTGCGCGCCCGCGACGCCGCCGCCCTGCGGCGCGCTGCGTACCGCATCCTCCAGATCGGCCACACCTCTGGGGCCGACATCCTCACCGGCATCCGTCTCGCGCTCGACGTCGAGCGCGAGACGCGCAGCGCCGGAAGCACGTTTCCGCAGGACGACGAGAAGAAGGAGCAGTCATGAGCGACACCACGACGGCCACCGAGGCGACTGCTTCGGCCGAGTTCGAGCACGAGCCGGTGCCCCTGAGCCACCGCAAGTCCCTCTACACCGTCTCGGCGGTGTGGTTCGGATTCCCGATGATCCTCACCAACGCCGTCCCCGGCGGCCTGGTCGTCGCGATGCTCGGGTTCTGGCCGGGAGTGGGAGCGATCCTCACGGCGAACGCGATCATGTTCGTCTACGTGAGCCTGCTCAGCTGGCGCGCCGGCCGCACCGGGAAGAGCTTCTCGCTGCAGGCCATCGAGACCTTCGGCACCGCCGGATACGCGATCGCGTCCGGGTTCCTCTCCACGGTCGTCGTCGGCTGGTTCGCCTTCAACACCGGCGCGACCGGCGCCACGCTCAGCGAGGCGTTCGGCTGGAACGAGATGCTCGTCGCCGCGATCGCCGGCATCGTCTTCATCGCCGTCACGTACCTCGGCATCCGCGCGCTGTCGGTGCTCGGCACCATCGCCGCGCCGCTGTTCATCATCGCCGTCGTCATCGCGATGGTCATCGCCGCGCAGACCAACGACTTCTCCGCCGTCTTCAGCTACGCGGGTGAGGACGTCCCCAACCCGATGACGTTCGGTGTCGCGGTCACCGCGATCATGGCGACCTTCGCCGACTCCGGCACCATGACGGCGGACTTCACCCGCTGGGCCAAGAACGGCAAGCAGGCCGTGCTCGCCACCGTCACCGCCTTCCCGATCGCGAGCCTCGTGGCTCAGCTCAGCGGTGCCGTCTTCGTCGCCGCCGGCGCGATCGCACTGCCCGCAGTGAACGGCGGCAACTTCGCCCCGATCCTCACCGGCACCGGCAACCCCTGGCTGAACGTGTTCCTCGTGCTGTTCGTGGTGATCAATCTCGGCTCGGTCTGCACGCACTGCCTCTACAACGGCGCTCTCGGCTGGTCGCACCTGACCCGCTCCACGATGCGCCTGCTCACGCTCATCCTCGGCGTCATCGGCGTCATCGTCGCCGTGGCCGGCGCCTGGCAGTACTTCGCGAACTGGCTCGCCCTGCTCGGCGTCCTGGTGCCGCCGCTCGGCGCCGTGCTCATCGCCGACCAGATCATCCTCGCGAAGCGCAACGCCGGCCGCCCCGAGAAGAGGTTCCGCGGCAACGCACTGCTGGCCTGGGCCATCGGCGCCGCCGCCGCTCTCGTCTCGCACCTCTTCATCCCGGTGCTCTCGGACGCCGTCGTCGGCCTGGTGGTCGGATGCGTCGCCTACCTCGCTCTCGAACAGTTCTCAGCAAAGAAGGAGATCCACTCATGACCAGCACTCAGACCGCCGACGAGCAGTACCTCGCGGCAGCAGCGGCCGGCGATCTGGACGGCGTGCGCGCCGCCCTCGCCGCGGGCGCCGACAAGGATGCCGTGGACTGGGAGGAGGCGACCGCCATCCTGCACGCCGCCCGTGGCGGACACCTCGACGTCGTGCGAACGCTCATCGCGGAAGGCGTCGACATCGACGCCCAGGACCAGACCTGCGCCAACCCGTTCCTGTTCGCCTGCATCAACGACCGGCTCGAGCTCGTCAAGATCATGGCCGAGGCCGGCACCGACCTGAAGCGCCTCACCCGCATGGGCGGCAACGGACTCACCCCATCGGCCGAGAAGGGCCACCTCGAGGTCGTGCGCTACCTGCTCGAGAACACCCGCATCAACGTGAACCTCACCAACAACCTGGGCTGGACGGCTCTGATCGAGACCATCATCCTCGGCGACGGCGGTCCCGTGCGCCAAGAGATCGTGCGGCTGCTGCTCGCGCACGGTGCGAAGCCCGGGATGCCCGACCCGTGGGGCACCTCCCCGGCCGACCTCGCGCGCGAGCGCGGGTACGCCGAGATCGCCGCCATCCTCGACCAGGCCCAGGCCTAAGACCCTCCGAAAGGACAACGATGACCAGGCACATCGAAATCAGGAAGAACACCTACCTCGACTCGGTCTCGCTCATGTCGATGAGCACCAAGGCGAACGCCGTCGAGGGCGTCACCCAGGCACTGCTGGGCATGGCGACCCCGATGAACAAGGAGGTGCTCGCGAACGTCGGCGTCCAGGACGCCGCCGTCGACGAGGCCAAGCCCAGCGATCTGATGATCGTGGTGGATGCCTCGGAGGACACCATCGAGGCCGCGATCGCAGCCGTGAACGACATCCTCGCCCGCAAGGACAAGAAGGCCGGCGAGGCGCACGAGGTGCGCTACCGCACCCTCGACGCTGCCTTCGAAGACAACGACGACACCAACCTCGTGCTGATCTCGGTCAACGGCGCCTTCGCCGCTCGTGAGGCGCGCAAGGCGCTGAACGCCGGCAAGAGCGTCATGATCTTCTCCGACAACGTCTCGGTCGAGGACGAGCTCTCCCTGAAGAACCTCGCGCACGAGAAGGGCCTGATCGTGATGGGCCCCGACTGCGGCACCGCGATCATCAACGGCACGGGCCTCGCGTTCGCGAACGCCGTGCGCCGCGGGAACATCGGCGTCGTCGGCGCCTCGGGCACCGGCAGTCAGGAGGTCTCGGTCCGCATCCACGACTTCGGCGGCGGCGTCTCGCAGCTGATCGGCACCGGCGGTCGCGACCTCTCGACCGACATCGGCGGCATCTCGATGATCGACGGCATCAAGGCCCTCGACGCCGACCCCGAGACCAAGGTCATCGTGCTCATCTCCAAGCCGCCGGCAGAGGAGGTCGCCGAGAAGGTGCTCGCCGTCGCAGGTGCCGCCTCGAAGCCGGTCTTCGTCACCTTCCTGGGTTCCGACCGCGCCGAGTCCGGCCACGAGAACGTGACGATGGTCACCGCTGGCACCAAGCCGCTGGCTATCGCCGCAGTCGTGGCATCCGGCATCGACGAGTCGACTCTCGACAAGCACCCGCTGAACATCCCGCTGGTCGAGGAGGTGCGTGCCAAGCTCGCCCCCGAGCAGAAGTACATCCGTGGTCTGTTCTGCGGCGGCACGCTCTGCGACGAATCGATGTTCGCTGCGCTCGGCAAGTACGACAACGTGTACTCCAACATCCAGAAGAACCCCGCCTACAAGATCGGCGCGATGGATGCCTCGAAGGAGCACACCTTCCTCGACATGGGCGACGACGACTTCACCAACGGTCGCCCGCACCCCATGATCGACCCCTCGCTGCGTCTGCAGCGCATCGTCGCGGAGGCGGACGACCCCGAGGTCGGCGTCATCGCGATGGACTTCGTGCTCGGCTTCGGCTCGCACGAGGACCCCGTGGGCGTGACCATCCCGGCGATCACCGAGGCCAAGGCGAAGGCCGCCGCGCGCGGTCAGCACCTCGAGATCCTCGGCTACGTCCTCGGCACCGACCTGGACACCCCGGCGATCGGCGAGCAGGTGGCGAAGCTCGAGGCCGCCGGCGTGACCATCGCCTCCTCCTCCACCAACCTCGGGCTCCTGGCCCGTGAATTCGTCGCGAAGGGTGACAACTGATGAGCGTCAACGACCTGTTCTCCACCGACCTGAAGCCGGTCAACCTCGGCCTCGACATGTTCGCCGATGACCTGAAGACCCAGGGCGTCGAGCCCGTCCTGATGGACTGGACTCCGCCGGGCGGCGGCGACCCCGAGATCATCGCCGCGCTGAGCCGCCTCGAGGACCCGGCCATCGCGGAGAAGATCGACGCCGCCAACCAGGTCGCGCTGGAGCGCATCCTCGGTTCGCAGCCGTTCCTCGAGGGCTTCGGCCAGGCCATCGACACCGTCCCCGGCATGACGAAGACGACGATCCTGCACGCGGGTCCGCCGATCGAGTTCACCAGGATGTCCGGCCCGATGAAGGGCGCCGTCACCGGCGCGCTGGTGTTCGAGGGCCTGGCGAAGGATCTCGACGAGGCGTTCGACCTCGCGGCATCCGGCGAGATCACCTTCTCGCCCTGCCACGACCACGCGTCGGTCGGCTCGATGGCCGGTGTCACGAGCGCCAGCATGTACGTGCACAAGGTGCGCAACCGCACCTACGGCAACTACGCGTACACCAACCTGTCCGAGCAGCTGTCGAAGATCCTGCGCTTCGGTGCGAACGACCAGTCGGTGATCGACCGCCTGAACTGGATGCGCGACGTGTTCGGCCCGGTGCTCGCCGGCGCCATGGAGCTCAACACCGACGGCATCGACCTTCGACTGATGATGTCGCAGGCCCTGCACATGGGTGACGAGCTGCACAACCGCAACAACGCGGGCACCGCGCTGCTCATCCAGGCGCTCGCGCCCTACATCCTGGCGACGGACTTCACGACGAAGGAGAAGCGCGAGGTCTTCGACTTCGTCGCCTCCTCCGACTACTTCTCCGGCCCGACCTGGATGGTCACGGCTAAGGCGTCGCTCGATGCCGCCAAGGGCATCGAGAACTCCACCGTCGTCACCACGATGGCGCGCAACGGCGTCGACTTCGGCATCCGCGTGTCCGGCACCGGCGACCAGTGGTTCACCGGTCCCGCCCAGGAGGTCATCGGCCCGATGTTCGCCGGCTACACCCGCGCGGACTCCGGCCTGGACATGGGCGACTCCGCGATCACCGAGACCTTCGGCATCGGCGGCTTCTCCCTCGCCGCGGCTCCGGCGATCATCGCGCTGATCGGCGGCACCGTCGAGGACGCCATGAACACCTCGCGGTCGATGAACGAGATCACCACCGGCAACAACCCGAACGTGACCATCCCGTCCCTGGACTTCATGGGCATCCCCTCGGGCATCGACGTGCGCAAGGTGATGGAGACCGGCATCCTGCCGCTGATCACCACCGCCATCGCGCACAAGGATCCGGGCATCGGCATGATCGGCGCGGGCATCGTCAACCCGCCGGTCGAGGCGTTCCAGAAGGCGCTGCGCGCCCTCGCGGACACCATCAAGCCATGACGACCGTCGCCCCCGCCCCGGCCGCCGTCCACCTCAAGTGGTGGAAGAAGGGTGACATCGCGGCGTTCTTCGCGCTGTTCACCAACAACCTGACGAACATCATCACCTTCACCGCGCTGCTCACCATGGCGGGCCTGCCGGTGGGGATGGTGGTGGGACGGATCGCCCCGGCCTTCGGTCTCGCGATCCTGATCACCTCCACGATGTACGTGATGTTCGCCCGTCGGCTCGCGCAGAAGGAGGGCCGCGACGACGTCGTGGCCCTCCCCTCCGGGCCGAGCGCGCCATCGATCTTCACGGTCACGTTCCTGGTCATCCTGCCCGTCTACTCCACGACTCAGAACGCGGAGCTCGCGGTCGGCATCGGCCTGGTCTGGGGCTTCCTCGAAGGTCTGATCCTGTTCGTCGGCTCGTTCTTCGGAGACCTGCTGCGGCGTGCGGTGCCCCGCTCCGTGCTGCTGGCATGCCTGGCGGGCCTCGGCCTGCTGCTGCTCGCCATGAACCCGATGCTGCAGTCGTTCCAGTTCCCCGTGGTCGCGTTCATCGTCCTGGTGATCGTGTTCATGAACTGGTTCGGCCGCTCGCCGTTCCTCGGCAGGATCCCCACGGGTCTGCTCCTGCTGATCGTGGGCACCGCCGCCGCGTGGGCGTTCGGGCTGCAGACACCGGAGGCCGTCCAGGCCGCGCTCGTGCACGCCGGATGGCACCCGCCGCAGGTGTCGGTCGGCAACTTCTTCGAGGGCCTGCAGCACGCCGGTCCGTTCCTCGCGTCGGCCGTGCCGCTCGCACTGGCGAACTACGTGTTCGACCTGGAGAACATCGAGGCCGCCGAGGCCGCCGGAGACCACTACAAGGCCCGCCCGGTCATGCTGGTCAACGGCGGAGCGACGATGATCGGCGCACTGCTGGGCAACCCGTACCCCGTCACGGTGTACATCGGTCACACGGCGTACAAGGAAATGGGTGCCGGCATCGGCTACACGATGCTGAACGGCATCACGATGTTCGCCGTGGGTCTGTTCGGCATGAGCGCGCTGCTCCTGTCGATCGTCCCGATGGCGGCGATCGCCCCGATCCTGATCTACATCGGTATCGTCACCGCCACGCAATCGGTGCGCGAGACGCCGAAGGTCGAGCTGCCGGTGATCTTCATCGCACTCTTCCCGTGGATCGCGAACTGGGCGAACAGCCTGATCGGCAACACCCTGAAGGCCGCCGGCACGAACGTGGCCGAGGTCGGAGCCGACGCGCTGAACCATGCCGGCACCTACTTCGCCGGCATCGCATCGCTCGGCAACGGCGCACCGCTGTCGTCGCTTCTCTGGGGCATGATCGCGATCTTCGCGATCCGGAACAAGCCGATGCTCGGCGCGATCGTCGGCGTGCTCGCTGCGATCCTGTCGTTCTTCGGCATCATCCACGCCCCGGTTCCCGGTCTGCCTGCTGAGTTCGCATTGTCCGACACCCACGTGATGTTCCTGGTCGCATACCTGATGGTCGCGATCCTGTTCGTCTTCAAGTGGGTTCAGGACCGCGTCACGAAGGAGGCGGTCGCCTTCGGCCCAGGCGATGAGCTGACGCTGAGCAACGCCGTCGCCCCCACCCTGATTCAGGCGCCCGAGCGCTGAATCGCCCTCGGTGCGTCTGGGAGAGCACCGCTCCCGGACGCACCGGCAGAACCTCCAGCAACGGTGCAGAGAGAAACGGATGACCATGTCCGCACCCGCCATCGATCCGACGCTCGTCGACCCCGGCCCCGAGCGCATCGCCGAGTACTCGTCGCGCGGCTACGCCGATGACGTGCTCCCGATCCGCCCGAAGGACCGCACCTGGAGGACGACCCAGTTCGTCACGGTGTGGATGGGCCCGATCCACAACATCCTGTCCTACTTCACCGTCGTGGGATTCTTCGCTCTGGGCCTCTCGGCCTGGCAGGTCGTCGCGGCGATCATGACCTCCGCGGTCATCGTGTCGATCGGCTACGTGCTCAACGGCCAGGCCGCCGCCAAGTACGGGATCCCGTTCGCGATGCAGCTGCGCGAGGCATTCGGCCACAAGGGCGCGCTGCTTCCCACCTGGATCCGCGGCGTCATCGCCGGCATCGTCTTCTTCGGCCTGACCACGGTGTCGTCGGCGCAGGCCTTCGACGTGGTCTTCGAGACGATCTTCCCCGGCTTCGAGAACATCGGGAACGGCGCCGACATCCTCGGCCTGCCGATCCCGACCGCGATCTCGTACCTGATCACCTGGGTGATCACCGTCGCGCTGTTCCTGGGCGGGCAGAAGTTCCTCGGCAGGTTCAGCACCTGGGCCAACCCCGTCGTGTTCATCCTGATCGTGATCGCCGTGATCATGGCGGTCACCAATGCCGGCGGCTTCGGCGAGGTCTTCGCGTTCCAGGCCGTGCAGGCGGATGTCACCCCGCTGATCTTCATCAGCTGCGTGGCCGCGCTGGTGTCGAACTGGGCAGGTCCCATCGTCAACACCGGCGACTACACCCGCAACGCGACCAGCATGAAGGCCCCGGCCGTCGGCTTCCCGGTCGGCGTCATCACCTCGTACATCCTGTTCACGCTGGTGACCGTGTCGTTCATGGCCTCGCTGTCCGTGGCCACCGAAGGTCACTTCGACATCAACAGCCCCGTCGTGTTCGTCCAGGCCATCAACTCGATCGGCAACCCGTTCGTCGTGGTGTTCCTCATCCTCGCGATGAACGTCGGCGCGATCGCGTTCTGCGTGTTCGGCAACATGCTGCCGGCAGGGCTCCAGCTGACCGCGCAACTGCCGAAGGCGTTCACCGTCAACCGCGGTGCAGTCCTCACCGCGGTCGTCGGCACGCTGATCCTGCCGTGGGTGTTCCTGGAGACCACCAGCATCCTGTTCCTGTTCTACGCGTTCATCGGATCGATGTTCGGCCCGATCGCCGGCATCATGCTCGCCTCGTACTTCGTGGAGCGCAAGAAGACGCTGGACGTCGAGGGCATCTACGCCGACTACAAGGGCGGCCAGAAGGGATCGCTGCCGGCGTACAACTGGCGCGCCGTGGGCCTGCTGATCTTCAGCTTCGTGTTCACGATGCTGGGCACCGTGTTCACGAACATCGACTTCCTGGTGCAGGTGAAGAACATGGCGTTCTTCTCCGGCCTGATCATCGGGTTCGTCGGCTACACGCTTCTCACCCTCGCCGCGCGCAAGCGCGCCTGACCCCGCATCCGAAGGAGAAAGAGATGACTCACACCACGCCCTCCCCCGAGGTCCTGGATTCGTACTTCACGCCGGCTGTGGAGGTGACGATCGAAGGGATGCGGGAAGGCACCGGCGGTCCATTCGGTGCGACCCTCGTGAACAGCGACGGCGAGATCGTCGTCGCGGTCGGCAACACCGTGATCAAAGACACCGACATCTCCGGTCACGCTGAGATGGTCGCCGTGCGCGAGGCGTGCAAGAAGCTGAACACGCTCGACCTGTCGGGTCACGTCATGTACGCGACCTGCGAGCCGTGCCCGATGTGCGTAGCCGTGATGATGTGGGCAGGCATCACCACCTGCTACTACGCGTCGACGTTCGAGGATGCCGGTGACAACGGCTTCAGCGACGTGCACCTGCGCAAGTACCTCGACGGCAGCGACACCTCGACGCTCGACATGATCCACCTGGATTCGGGGCGCGAGGACTGCGCGTCGATCTGGACGGAGTTCCAGGCGCTGAACGCCTGATCCGCGTGCGCGAAGAAGGCCGGTTCCCCGCGGGGAACCGGCCTTCTTCGTACGGGATTACTTCTTCTTCTGGGCCCGGCGCTGCGCGCGGTTCACCGGCTGCTGCGCGGGGGCGTCGACGGCCTGACCGAAGGCGCCGCGCTCGGCGGGCTGCTCGGGCTGCTGCGCGGCCTCACGCGCGGCAGCGGCCTGCCGCATCCGCGCGGTCTGCGCCTGCTGCACCTGGCCGCGCTCGTTGCGCACCTCCACCTCACCGGCATCGTTCGACGCGGAATACTCCAGCCGCTGCTCGGGCTGACCGCTGGTCAGTCCCTTCGCCTCGACCTCGGCGACCTCGGCGGTGCCGTCCTCGCCTGCGCGGCGCACCTCGACCTCGAGGTTGTAGAGGTAGCCGACCGACTCCTCCTTGATCTGCCCCATCATCGACTGGAACATCGAGTAGCCCTCGCGCTGGTACTCGACCAGCGGGTCGCGCTGTGCCATGGCACGCAGGCCGATGCCGTCCTTGAGATAGTCCATCTCGTACAGGTGGTCGCGCCAGCGGCGGTCGAGCACCTGCAGCACGACGCGACGCTCCAGCTCACGGGTGGCAGGAGCCCCAAGGGCCTCCTCGCGCTTCTCGTAGGCGATCATCGCGTCCGAGAGCAACTCGCGCTTCAGGCCTTCAGCGGTGATCCCGCCCTTGCGTTCGGCGGCCTCGGCGACGACCTCGTCGATCGTCACGCCCACCGGGTAGAGGGTCTTCAGCTCGGTCCAGAGCGCGTCGAAGTCCCAGCTCTCGTTGTGCCCCTCACCGGTGTGGTCATCGACCACGCCGCTGATGGCGTCCTCGATGAAGTGGCCGACGCGGTCGGCGATGTCGTCGCCCTGCAGGATGTGCCTGCGATCGGCGTAGATCGCCTCGCGCTGGCGGTTCAGGACGTCGTCGTACTTCAGCACGTTCTTGCGCATCTCGGCGTTGCGCGCCTCGACCTGCGACTGCGCGCTGCGGATCGCACGCGAGACCATGCCCGACTCGATGGGCACGTCGTCGGGGAAGTTCGTGCGCGACAGGATCGCCTCGGCTGCGCCGGACTGGAACAGCCGCATCAGGTCGTCGGTGAGGCTCAGGTAGAACCGGCTCTCGCCCGGGTCGCCCTGACGCCCTGAACGACCGCGCAGCTGGTTGTCGATGCGGCGCGACTCGTGCCGCTCGGTGCCCAGCACGTACAGACCGCCGGCCTCGGTGACCTTGACGCCGTCCTCGGCGACCTTGTTCTTCATCGCCTCGTAGGCCTCGTCCCACGCGGCCTCGTACTCCTCCGGCGTCTCCTCCGGGTCGAGCCCCTTGGCCTTGAGCTCCTGCACGGCGAGGAACTCGGCGTTGCCGCCGAGCATGATGTCGGTGCCTCGACCGGCCATGTTGGTCGCGACGGTCACCGCACCGAGGCGCCCGGCGAGGGCCACGATCTCGGCCTCACGGGCGTGGTTCTTCGCGTTCAGGACCTCGTGCTTGACGCCCTTCTTGGCCAGCAGTCGCGAGAGGTATTCGCTCTTCTCGACGCTGACGGTGCCGACCAGGACGGGCTGACCGGCGGCATGCCGCTCGGCGATGTCCTCGACGACCTGCGCGAACTTGGCCTGCTCGTTCTTGTAGACCAGGTCGGGCTGGTCCTTGCGGATCAGCGGACGGTTGGTCGGGATCGGCACGACGCCGAGCTTGTACGTGGACATGAACTCGGCCGCCTCGGTCTCGGCGGTACCGGTCATGCCTGCGATCTTCTCGTACATGCGGAAGTAGTTCTGCAGCGTGACGGTCGCGAGGGTCTGGTTCTCAGCCTTGACCGGCACATTCTCCTTGGCCTCGATGGCCTGGTGGATGCCTTCGTTGTACCGGCGTCCGACCAGGATGCGGCCGGTGTGCTCGTCGACGATCATGACCTCGTCGTTCATCACGACGTAGTCGGTGTCGCGCTTGAAGAGCGCGATCGCCTTGATCGAGTTGTTCAGGAACGAGATCAGCGGCGTGTTGGCGGACTCGTACAGGTTGTCGATGCCGAGGTAATCCTCAACCTTCTCGATGCCGGGCTCGAGCACGCCGACGGTGCGCTTCTTCTCATCGACCTCGTAGTCGACGCCGATCTCGAGGGTGCGCGCGATCTTCGCGAACTCGGTGAACCAGCGGTTCGCCTCACCCGAGGAGGGGCCGGAGATGATCAGCGGGGTGCGAGCCTCGTCGATGAGGATCGAGTCGACCTCGTCGACGATCACGAAGAAGTGCTCGCGCTGGACGAGGTCCTCCTTGCGCCACGCCATGTTGTCGCGCAGATAGTCGAAGCCGAACTCGTTGTTCGTGCCGTAGGTGATGTCGGCGGCGTACTGCTGCCGGCGCACATCGGGGTTCTGGCCCGCCACGATCACGCCTGTGGTCATGCCGAGGGCACGGTAGACGCGACCCATCAGCTCGGCCTGGTAGCTCGCGAGGAAGTCGTTCACGGTGACCAGGTGCGTGCCCTTGCCGGCGATCGCGTTCAGATACATCGCGAACACGGCGGTGAGCGTCTTGCCCTCACCGGTCTTCATCTCGGCGATGTTGCCCAGATGCAGGGCCGCGCCGCCCATGAGCTGCACGTCGTAAGCACGCATGCCGAGGGTGCGGCGAGCCGCCTCGCGGACGGCCGCGAACGCCTCGGGCATGAGCTGATCGAGGGTCTCGCCCTTGTCGTAGCGCTCACGCAGCACGGTGGTCTCGTTGCGCAGGTCTTCGTCACTGAGCTTCTCGAAGTCCTCTTCGAGCTCGTTCACGGCCTTGGCGACCTGCTTGAGGCGGCGAAGGATGCGACCTTCACCGGCGCGGAGCAGCTTCTCCAGAGGATTCGCCACGGATGTCTCCCTTGGGTCTGGGGTGCCGACGATGTTCAGCGCCGGGCATACCGTGTCATGTTACCGGCCTGTGACTTGCGCTACCTGTGCATGGGAACGCTGACGGCGAACGGACACGCCCCGGACGCTTGCCTCCATCGTCATTTCCGAGTATGCATATACTCAGAAATGCAATATCGGGAACGATCGGAGCGCCATGTCCGTCCGCCAGAGCCTGCTCGCCATCCTCGACCAGGGGCCGTGCTACGGCTACCAGCTGCGCGCCGAGTTCGACCGGCGCACCGGGTCGACCTGGCCGCTGAACGTCGGCCAGATCTACAACACACTGGAACGCCTGGAGCGCGACGGCCTCGTCGCGAAGGGCGACGTCGACGACGAGGGGCACGTGTACTACGTGATCACGGATGCCGGACGCGACGCCGTCCGGGACTGGCTGGACTCCCCCGTGCCGCGACAGTCGGGCACCCGTGACGAGCTGCCGATCAAGCTCGCTCTGGCCGCCACCCTCCCCGGCGTCGATGTCGAGGCGATCGTGCAGCGGCAGCGGAAGGCGTCGCTGTCCGCGCTGCAGGAGCTCCGACGCGTGCAGTACGCCGGCGCCGGGACCGATGCCGACTCGGACGGTGAGGAACTCGCCTGGCGACTCGTCGCCGACGCCCTGATCTTCCAGGCGGAGGCAGAGGTGCGTTGGCTCGATCACGTGGAGTCCCGGCTGCGCCGGCACACGCCGCAGACGCTGAGCCTCGCGATCAGCGCGGAGAGGCCCCGTCGCGGCCGCCCGCCGCGCACGACCGCCGATGCACGGACGGGAGCATGATCATGAAGCGATCCGAGTACCGTCAGCAGCAGCACGAGGCCCCGCCCTCGGAACGGGCCCGTGATGCGCGCGACCCCGTCGTGCATCTGGTCGGCGTGTCACAGCAGTACGGCCACGGCGCCGGCTCGGTCTCCGCACTCTCCGGAGTGGATCTGACCGTGCATCCCGGCGAACTCGTCGCCGTCATGGGGCCGTCCGGGTCGGGGAAGTCGACGCTGTTGGCGATCGCCGGCGGGCTGGCCGTGCCTACTTCCGGCGAGGTGATCGTCGAGGGCACCTACCTGTCGTCACTGGATCACAACGGCATCGCACGACTTCGGCGCCGTTCCCTCGGCTACGTGTTCCAGGATTTCAACCTGATCCCCACCCTCACAGCCAGGGAGAACGTCGCGCTGCCGCTCGAGCTGGACGGCATCGGGCGAAGGGCCATCGGGCGCGCTGCCCAGGACGCTCTGGTGGCCGTCGGCCTGCAGGACAGACTGGACGTCTACCCCGACGATCTCTCCGGCGGCCAGCAGCAGCGCGTAGCGATCGCCCGCGCCATTGTCGGCGCGCGCCGGCTCATCCTCGCGGACGAGCCCACCGGTGCGCTGGACTCCGAGACCGGCGAGATGGTCATGCAGGTGATCCGGCAGCGGGTGGATGCCGGTGCCGCCGGGATCCTCGTCACCCACGAACCCCGGCACGCGTCCTGGGCGGACCGCATCCTGTTCCTGCGCGACGGGCGTGTGGTCGACGAAGCCGCGCGCGACGACGCGGCCGCGCTGCTCAGCGAGGCGCGCTGATGTTCCGGGAGGCGGGCTCAGAGGCCTCGGCCAGAGCATCCGGCTGGGCCCGCTGGAAGGTGGCCGCCCGGCTCGCTCGGCGTCAAGCACGTCGAGCGCTCGGCTCCAGCGTCCTGATCGTGCTGCTCATCGCACTCCCCGTCGCCGGGCTGGCGACGGCGGCGACCCTGGCGACCAGTCAGATCCCGACGGCGGATCAGTACCTCGACGCCCAGCTGGGAAAGACAAAGACCCGCCTCAACATCGTCTCCGGGCCGGATCCCTCGCTGCATCAGGCGCCGGTCGATCCCACCTGGTGGAGCGTCGACGTCGACGCTGAGACGGGCGAGCCCACGCATGCGGTCGAGGAGCCGCTCGACGACGTCGCACCGCTGCTTCCGGCCGGAACCGTGACACTGCGCATCGATCCTGCGACGGTGTTCATCTCGACGAAGGCGGGAACTGCCTCGGTGTCGGCACTGGTCGGTCCCGCCGGTGATCCCGCATTCGCCGGGCGCTATGACGTCGTAGCGGGTCGCTCGCCGGCAAATGCCGGCGAGGTGCTCGTGACCCGCTCGACGCTCGATAGCGTCGGCGCCGGCATCGGCGATGACCTGCAGCTGCGTGACCCCGACCGGACGTTCACGATCACCGGAATCGTCGACATCGTCGACCAGCCCGACTCCACCCGCACTGTCGTCCTGCCGGACGCGGAGCCGGGCGAGCTCCTCGGCCAGCCGGCGTGGTATCTGCCCGACGACGCACTCACCTGGGAGCAGATCCAGCAGCTGAACACCCAGGGCGTGACGGCGCTGTCGCGTACGGTCGCTCTCGACCCGCCGATCACGGGCACCGACATGGACGCCGCGCAGCTTGTGAACCCGTGGTCGATACTCAGCGGCGTGCTCATCGGCGGCAGCATCGTGACGGCGTTCGTCGCCTATCAGATCGCACTGCTCGCCGGTGCGGCGTTCAGCGTCAGTGCGCGGCGACAGCAGCGCGCTCTCGCCATGGCCGCGAGCGTGGGTGCGACGAAGCGGGACCTGCGCAGGATCGTGATCCTGCAGGGACTCGTGCTCGGCGGACTGGGTGCGGCGCTCGGCATCGTCCTCGGACTCGCTGGCGCCTGGGCTGCCATGCACGTTCTCGACGACGGCAACAGCACCGTGTACTGGTCGTTCGCGCCTCTGCCCTGGCTGCTCGCGGCGATCGCGGCGCTCGCTGTCGTGGTGGGAACCGCGTCCGCCCTGCTGCCTGCCCGGTCGGCCGCGAAGGTGGATGTGCTCGCCATGCTGCGCGGAGCACGGCGTCCGCAGCGTGCGAAGCGCTCGCGCCCGATCTGGAGCATGGTGCTCATCATCACCGGCGTGGCCATCACCGCAGTCTCCGTAGCGGCCATCCTCTGGGTGCGCACATCCGCCGATGGTGGCGCGCCCATCCGCTCCGACGACATCCGCGCCATCGCGCCCCAGATCGGTATCTTCGCCGGCCCCATCCTCGCTCAGATCGGGGTGATCGTCGGCGGCCACTGGCTGCTGACACAGCTGTCCCGTCCGATCTCTAGGATCGGACTCGCGCCACGGCTGGCCGTCCGTGATGCGGCGGCGAACGGCACCCGCTCCGCCGCCGCGCTCGGGTCGATCGGGGCCGCCGTGATGCTCGCGACGTTCATCGTCGGTGCGATCTCCCTCGCAGTCGGCACGCAGGCACACGACTACAGTCCGCCCGCTCCCGTCGGATCGCTGTTCGTCGAGGTGTACGGCACCGGGGAGGAGCCGCCCAGCGATGCACGGGTGCAGCGCGCAGAGGGCATCGTCGAGGCACAGTCGCCCACCAGCACGGCCATCCTGCGACAGCCGTTGAACGCCTCCCCGATCCCCGAGGCGGATCGTGCCGACGAGGACGTCGCGCTCGCTGTCCCCGGCAAGCCCGTCCGCTGTACCGGGGACGAGAACGGCTCGATCGATGACGCCTGCCGACACCTTCTGGATCTCACCCAGGGGCTGTACGTCACCACTGCCGAATCGTTGCCCGCCCTGCTCGGACGGACCCCGTCCGAACTGGAGATCCAGACGTTCCGGAACGGCGGCGCGGTGGTCTTCGACGAAGACCTTCTCGCTTCGGACGGGAAGTCGCGGATCGGCTTCTGGAACGCGGAGCAGGCCTACAAGGACGGCGGCCCGGTCAGCTGGAACGAGGGTGACAATGTGCAGATGGGCGAAGGCGCGGTGCTTGAGCTCACCTCACCGGAGCACATCGAAACGCTCGACGCCGTGCTCGTGAAGACACCTGATCAATATCGCTACACGACACTGATCTCGGAGAAGACTGCGGCAGAGCTCGGCATCGAGACCGGCTTTGTATCGTTCGTCGCCGCTTTCGACGAGCCTGCCGACGAGCAGATGGTGGAGGCGATCAACGGAGCGTCCGGGATCGATGCGGGCATCAGCGCCCAAGCCATCACCGGGCCTCCGAGCCCCGTACTCGGCATCCTGCTCGTGCTCGGTGCCACCGGCATCCTCATGCTCGGTACCAGCGCGATCGTGCTGGGGCTGGCACGAATCGACGGAGCCGCTGACGACGCAACGCTTGCGGCTGTCGGTGCGACGCCCGGGCTCCGTCGCGGAATCTCCTTCTGGCAGGGTCTGATCATCGCATTGCTCGGCTCGTTGACCGGTGCGGCCGCGGGCCTGCTGCCGATCTGGGGGCTGATCGCGACCTCGCCGTACATGTACGCGGAGGACATCCCGTGGTGGGCCATCGTCGCGATCGCCGTGGGTCTGCCGCTGCTCGTCGCCGCGGCGAACGCCCTCACCTCCCGCCGACGCCCGGTCGTCACGCGCCGCACCGCCATCGCCTGACCCGCCGGTGCCCGCCCCGTTCGCGCTGTGGTTCGCTGCTCGCGCTGCGCACTTCCGCGCAACGCGAGCGAGGAACGACGGCGCGTGCGGCGGTGCGGGACGAGAGCAACGGGGTGGCGCCTGCGGTGCGCGCGGTCAGGGATGGGTTTCGCGGGCTCCTGCGCGTGCCACCCCTGAAAAGCATCCCTGCCCACGTCGGCATCCCTGCTGCGCGCGGTCAGGGATGGGTTTCGCCGCCTCCGGCGCGCGCGACCGGCGGAGCGCAACCCTGAGCGGACGGCGCGGAGGGCATCCGTTCTCGCAGGGCGTATCGGATCCACAGCGGGGCCAGAGCCTGAGATCGTAGGATCGGGGAATGGCCGGATTCTGGGGTAAGCGCAAACGCGATCAGGAAGAACTGGCCGCGCAGGACGCGGATCTCGCGCGACGCGCGGAGCAGGCACTCGTCGAGGCGGATGAGCGCATCCGCACGACTTCGGACGAGCTCGTGTTCGCGCAGGCCGAGCTCGGCGAGTCGATGACCGCCGACCTCAGCAACGCTCTCGACGCGGTGCGCACCCACATGCGTGAGGCGTTCCAGCTGCACCAGCTGAACCACGACGAGATCCCGGACACGCCTGAGGAGCTGCGCACCCGCAACGCCCGGATCGTGCAGCTGTGCGAATGGGCCGAGGAGCTGCTCGACGAGAAGACCTCCGCCATCGCCGAGCAGGTCGCACTGGTGCGTCGCTCCCCCGAGATCGTCGCGCAGCTGCGCAGAGACGCCGAGTCCCTCGCCGCCCGCATCCCGCAGGCCCGTGCGACCGTGGATCGCCTGTCGCTGCGCTATTCGGATGCCGCGATGCGCCGTGTCTCATCGTCGCCGGCCGAGGCCGAGCAGCTCGTGACCTTCGCCACGCACGGAGCAGAGGTCTCCGAGCGTCGCCGGGAGGCGAAGCAGAACGAGGAAGCGAACCTCGCCCTCGAGACCGCGACCGAGGCGATCCGCCGCGCCTCCGCCGTGCTCGACGGCGTCGAGGACTTCGAGATCCAGGCGCTGCGCGCCGAGTCCACTCTCGCCGCCGTGGTCGACGACTCGCGCGGAGACCTGATCGCCTACCGATCGGCACCGCAGACCCCCGAGGTGAGGACTGCGGCATCAGCTCTGGAAGCGGCGCTCGCCGCACTGCCGCCGTCGGGAACCCGCAACGACCCGTTCACCGAGCTCACAGCGCTGCGCGAGGCGAACACCGGCCTGGACCAGGCCATCGCGAGCGCGCAGTACCGTGCCGAGCATCCGCTGCCCTCTCTCGAGCAGGTGCAGCACGCCCTCGACGACGCCGACCGTCAGCTCGGCATAGCACGCCCGCTGATCTCGGGCCACCGGGGCTGGATCGGGGCCGACGCCCGCACCCGCTTCGCCGAGGCCGAGCGGCTGCGCATCGACGTGACCGGCCTGCTGCCCGCCGAGGAGACCCGTGAGCAGGCGCTGTCCACCGCACGACGCGTGGGCCAGCTGGCCGCCGAGGCGCTGCAGCTCGCGCAGCGTGACATCGAATCGGCTCGCCCGCAGGACTACGCCGGTTGGGGCGGGCCGAACCAGCAGGGCGGATGGGGCGGAGGCCGACGCGGCGGGGGCGGCGGCGACATCGTCAGTGGCGTCCTCGGCGGCCTCGTTATCGGCAGCATCCTGGACGGCATCTTCGACTGATCCTTCGTCTCGCTCCGCTCGCTCAGGAACCGGGCGGGTCACGCTCCGCTCGCTCAGGAACCGGGCGGGTCTCGCTCCGCTCGCTCAGGAACCGGGCATGAAAGCGGCGGCCTCCCCGAACGGGAAGGCCGCCTCTTTCGGATTCAGGACGCCAGCGCCTCCTCCGTCGGCGGCGCCTGGGTGGTCAGTGAGATGACACCGTAGTCCCAGCCCTTGCGGCGGTACACGACGCTCGGGTGGTCGGTGCTCGCATCGACGAACAGGAAGAAGTCGTGCCCGACCAGTTCCATGCGGTCGACGGCCTCCTCGACCGTCATCCACTCCGCGTCGAAGTTCTTGGTGCGGATGACGACCGGCGAGTAGACCTCGTCCTCCTCCGCCTGGATCGGTACGGCCCCGGTCGCGACGGCCTTGAGCACGTCAGCGGATGCGGGCTGCACGTCGATGCCGGTCAGCGCTCCGCTGCCCTTCTCGAAGTGTGCTCCGCGCGGGTGCTGACGCCCGTCGATGCGCTTCTCCTTCGCGCGGCGAAGCTGCTCGGCGAGCTTGTCCACAGCGAGATCGAGGGCGACGAACTTGTCGCCGTCGACGGCCTCGGCACGGATGACCGGGCCCCTGCTCACGAGAGTGAGCTCCACGGTCTCGTCCGGCACGCGCCCGTTGCGGTACGCGCGGTGGGTGACCTTGACATCGATGCGCTGGGCCTTCGGCGCGAGCTGTTGGAGGCGTCCCAGCTTCTCCTCGACAACCGTCCGGAACCGATCGGAGATGCTCACTCCGACACCGACGATGCTCGTTTCCATTCCTGCCTCCTTGTCCCGGTCCTCCCGGCCAAGGGCGGACCGTGGTCGCCTTGTGTGCCCTACCGTAGTGCCGAGATCGACGGTTGTCACTACCCGTTAACCCCGTGTTCCGATCTGCTCGGTGTGGCGGCGAGCGCGACCGCCCCGACGACCCGGTATCCGGCCCGCCGAAGCACCCGAGCGGCCTCGTCGATCGTGGCGCCCGTGGTCACCACGTCGTCCACGATCACCACCGCTGTGCCTGCTTCTGCCCGCGCGAGAAGTGGATGCCGCACCCGCATACTGCCCTGCACGTTGCGCGCGCGCTCAGCGCGGCCGAGGCCGCGCTGGTCGCTGCGGGTCCCCGTGCTCAACAGCATCCGGCACGGGACACGACCGGCCGCCCGCAGCAGCAGCTCGGGCACGCGGTAGCCGCGGCGGCGGAACGCCGCCCGGCTCGTCGGGACGGGCACGAGCACCGCGTCGTCGCCTTCTCGCGCAAGCGCGACACGCAGGGCAGCGCCGAGTGCCGGCGCGAGCAGCGTCTGGCCGTCCTCCTTGACTCGGCGGATGCAGCGGGCGACGACTCCGTCGAACTCGTGCGCCGCGCACACCCGCACACCGCCCGGGGTCGTGCGCTGGACGGGCTGCGCCGTCAGCAGCAGCGCGCAGTCGGGGCACAGCAACGTGCCAGGAGCATCGCATCCGGGACAGTCCGCCGCGAACAGGAAGGCAAGGGCCTCGACGCCGAGGCGTCGAGCATGATCGATCCAGGCCGTGGGCATGCTTCGATCCTGCCCCGCCCCTCGGCGGCGACCGCCCGGTCTCTCCGGCCCTGTGCGCTCTCCACCGCCTGCAGCCGGCTGGGGAGTGTCACTGTCCGGAGCGTGTCCCCAGCACGACGACGCCGTCGATGGACGCCTGCCAGGTCGAGCCGCGTTGCGCGAACACCACGCCGTCGGCCGCAAGGATGCGCACGCCGGACACGGAACGCGCTCCCGCGATCGAACGCGGCCCCACCGGAGCCTGCGCCGAGTCGGCGGGCCCGCCGATCGGCTGGGCGAGCATGTGGGGCTCGTCCGAAGAGGTCAGGACCGCGACGGCATCCGAACCGATCCACCCCAGCCCGAGCGCAGTGCCGGTGAACCGGCCGAGCTCATGCATCTCACCGAGAGAGATCGGCACGCCCTTGTCGTCCCTGATCACCGCGGCCACCACGACCTGGCGCTGCCCGCCCACCGTCACGAGTGCGGCGACCCGCGCCCCGTCGGCGGCGACCCGCAGCGCGCTGATGTCCGAGGCCCCGGGCCACGCCCGTGCGACCCCATGCAGCCCCGCATCGGCGCCTCTGGCCTGCAGCGCACCCGGGGCCCCGCGTGGGACGGTCCAGGTGTAGCCCCAGGTGTCCAGGCTCGGTGCGATCAGCCCGGCTCTGCCGTCCAGCTCCGCGGTGTTGTCCGGTGTGGCGAGGTAGACATGTCCGTCGTCGAGCATCATCGCCGCCGCGGAGTCATCCGTCGCGACATCGATCGCGCGCAGCCGCGCGGCGTTCTTGTTCACCTGTGCGCCGAGCTGACCCAGCGGCGCGATCTGATCGCCCACGGCGGTGCCGAAGCCGTCCTTCGTGAGCACCAGTGTCCCGGCATCCGGCGCCGGCTGTGCCACCTGCACGGTGCTGGCATCCAGCGGCCGCTGATCCACGGTGAAGCGCACCTCGGCGACGCCGAGCGGAGCGAGGGTGGCCTCCAGCTGGGTGCGCATCCGCGCCAGGGTCGTGGCGTCCAGGTCCAGGGCGGACCGCGTCAGATCGACGTCGGCAACCTGCGACTGATCGATGACGACCGCACCGCGGGCCAGACCCACCTCATCGGTGAATGCGCTGCGCACCCCCGGCGCCAGCCAGGGCGCCGGGGTGCCGGATACCAGCTGCTGCGTGAGGGTCGTCGCCGTCGACCGGCCGCGCGGGTACCAGCGCGCATCCGGCACCAGGCGCGACCAGGTGGGGTCGAAGTACTGCAGCGAGTACGAGCGGAACACCAGCGGGAAGTTGGCGGCGTCGAGCACGATGCCGTCCGGCGCCTCGGAGATGCGCCACTCGCCGCCCTTCTTGCGCGTGAGGTGGAACGTGAGCGGCGCGGTGCTGCCGGTGTCAGCGGCGTACGCCCCCGTTCCGTCGACATTCGCCACCTGCGAGAGCTGCACGGTAACGTCGGCGCTGGTCGCGTCCTTGTCATCGACGTCCCCGACTGCGGTGATCGACCGCGACTCACTCGAGGTGTCGATCGTGACGCCGACCGCCGGGGCCCATTTGTCGCTCATGCTCGGCGTGAGGTACTCCCTGGCGATGCCCCAGTTGTCGAGGGGCGTGATGCCCGCGTCGAGGAAACCCTCCACGATGTCCTGGGGACCTGCACCTTCGGCAGGACGCGCCGCGAACTCGGTGAAGGGAGGAGCGTCGCTCTTCTCGCCGAGTGCGAGTCCGGCCGAGACCGGTCCGGAGGTCGGCAGTCCTGTGCAGGACGCCAGCAGCAGCATGGTCGCTGCGATCGCCGCAGCGGCGAGAGCACGGATCCGCGTCATCGGTCGCCCCCTTCCGCATCCGCCGTCGGGATCGGCTGGGTGAGCGCAGCGATCTCGGACAGCGTCTCCTGCGGTTCGAGCGGAACAGGGCTCGGACCGCTCAGTTCGCCTGGATGCCGCGGGATGGTGAGCACGAAGTTCGTCCCGACGCCGAGCTCTGACCACACCTCGAGGGTGCCGCCGTGCAGCCGCGCATCACCGAGCGCGATCGAGAGGCCGAGCCCGGTGCCGCCGATCGTGCGCTTGCGCGAGGGATCGGCCCGCCAGAAGCGGTCGAACACCCGCTGAGCGTCATCCGGCCGCATCCCCAGGCCGAAGTCGCGCACGCCCGCGGCGACGGCGTGCTGATTGCTGTCGACCGTCACCACGATCGGTCGGCCCTCGCCGTGCTCGATGGCGTTGCCGACGAGGTTGCGCAGCACCCGGCGCACACGGCGCGGATCCATGTCGACCGGGGAGTATCCGCCTGGCGCCACCAGCCGCAGCTCCACCCCGTGCTGCTCGGCGAGTGGGCGCATCTGGTCCACGATCTCCTCGGCGACCTGCGCGAGGCCCGTCGCCTCCACCTCGAGCTGCACCGAACCGGCGTCGTACCTGCTGATCTCCAGCAGGTCGGCCAGCAGCGTGTCGAACCGCTGCACCTGGGTGTGCAGGAGTTCTGCGGTGCGGGCTGTGGTGGGCTCGAAGTCGTCCTTCTGGTCGTTGATCATGTCCGCCGCCAGCCGGATGGTGGTCAGTGGCGTCCGGAGCTCGTGGGAGACATCGGACACGAACCGCTGCTGCACGAGCGAGAGCTCGCCGAGCTCCTTGATCTGCGCTTCGATGCTGTCCGCCATCGCATTGAACGAGCGCGCCAGCACCGCCAGCTCATCCTCACCGCGCACCGGCAGACGCACGCCGAGATCACCGGCGGCCAGCCGGGCACTGGTCTCGGAGGCCTCGACGATGGGCGCGGACACGGCGCGCAGCACCAGCCACGAGATCGCGGCGACGATGGCCACCAGCGCGATGCCCGCGAGCCACAGTGTGCGCTGCACGAACAGCAGGGTCTCGTCGGAGTCGCTCAGATCGTAGGCGATGTACAGCTCGTACACCGCCTTGCCCGGCACCACCAGCTGCTGGCCGACGACGATCCCCGGGGGCGAACTGCCCTCGGCGGCCGGCACCGCGATCGACTGCCAGAACTGCTGCCGGGCGCCCTTGTCCGCCACCCTGTTGCGCAGACCCTCGCTGAGCATGTCGACCGAAAGGCCACCGGCCCGGAATTCCGGCGGGATGAACCCGCCGTTGACCGTCTCGATCGGCGACGCCGTGATGATGTCGGATGCCGCGGCGCGGGCCAGATCGGTCTGCACCGAGCGCCAGAGCGCCTGCAGCGCGGCGCGGTCGTCGTCGACATTGCTGTTGTCCAGCGTGGTCTGCGCCTGAGTGACGGCGCGCTGCGCCTTCGCGAGCGCGTCGTCCTTGCGCGACTCGAACAGGTCGTTCTGGATCACGAGCGCCATCGCGACGCAGGTGATGAAGATCGCGAGCGACGTCAGCAGCAGTGTGACGGCGATAGTGCGGAACCGCATCGACCGGTGCCACAGGCTCACCACCGAGCGCGGCCAGCTCCTCCAGTCGCGCCACGACGCGACCGGAGCGGGCGTCACGCTCGTCGCCGTCATCGCAGAGTCCTCAGCCGGCGCTCCCGGCGCGGTAGCCGACGCCACGCACCGTCATAACGATCTTCGGGTTGTCGGGATCGAGCTCGACCTTGGCGCGCAGCCGCTGCACGTGCACGTTCACCAGCCGGGTGTCGGCCTTGTAGTGGTAGCCCCAGACCTGCTCGAGCAGCATCTCGCGGGAGAACACCTGCTGCGGCTTCGAGGCGAGCGCCACGAGCAGCTGGAACTCGAGCGGCGTGAGCGAGATCGGCGTCGTGCCGCGGCGCACCTCATGACCGTCCACGTCGACGACGAGATCGCCGACGCGCAGCACCTCGGTGGTCGCCTGCGGAGTCGGCCGCAGGCGAGTGCGAATCCGGGCGACCAGCTCCTTGGGGTTGAACGGCTTGACCATGTAGTCGTCCGCGCCCACCTCCAGGCCACGCACCACGTCGGCCGTGTCGCTGCGCGCCGTGAGCATGATGATCGGCACACCGGACTCGGCGCGGATGCGGCTGCAGATCTCGATTCCGTCCATGCCTGGCAGCATGAGGTCGAGCAGCACGAGATCCGGGCGCTGACTGCGCCACTGCTCGACCGCTTTCGCACCGTCAGCGCAGAACAGCGGCTCGAAGCCTTCCGTGCGCAGCACGATGCCGATCATCTCGGCAAGCGCCGTGTCATCGTCGACCACGAGGATGCGTGACGTCATATCCGCCCAGCCTCAACATTCTTTGTCCGCTACGTGCGGCTTCCGAGGCCCCTACCCCGACATGACCGCACCTCCGCACAGCTTACTGAATCCGACCCGGCACGTCCTGGACGCGCCTCCGCGCGGCGTCGTCACGCCGCTTCGCATGTGCCACGATGGGACGGCATGCTGTCGTGCTGCGCGGGAGGGGAAGCGAGTGAGCGGTCAGGGCTGGACACCGGCACCGAGACGAGGGGCGATCCCGCTGCACCCGATGACGTTCGGGATGCTGCTCGGGCGTGCCTTCGCGGCGCTGCGACACAACCCGAAGGTGCTGTTCGGATTCGCCGTCGTGATCCAGCTGCTGACCATGCTCGTCGTCCTCATCGTTCTGGGTGCGATCATCACCGCCAGCGTCCTGCGACTTCAGACCGTGCTGCCCGGTTCGGATGACGCCCTCACGATCCAGGCCGGCACCGCAGGACTCACGATCGTCTTCAGCATCCTCGCGGTGCTCCTGTCCGCCGCAGTCGCGGTCGTGCTGCAGGGGATCGTCGCCGCCGACGTCGCGCTCGCGGCGCTCAATCGCAAGGGCACGCTGCGCGCGCTCTGGAAGCGGATGGCCCCCTCGTTCTGGCGCCTCCTCCTCTACGCGCTTCTGCAGGGCCTCGTCGTCGGTGCCGCGTTCGCGCTCATCGGCCTCGCAATTTTCGGCATCGCCGCCGGCGCAGGGCTCGCCGGCACAGACGCCACGGGGCTCGCGATCACACTGACGATCGTGCTCGGCATCGGCTGCATCCCGCTGTTCGTCTGGCTCGCCACGAAGCTGATGCTGGTCCCCAGCATCCTGGTGCTGGAACGGGCGACGCTGCGTACAGCGCTGGTGCGCTCCTGGCGGCTCACCCGCGGACGCTTCTGGGTGGCCTTCGGCGTCGCCTTCCTGATCTCCCTGATCATGGGCGTCGCCGCCAACGTCGTGTCCATCCCCGGCGCCATCATCACGTCGATCGTCATGGGCATCGTGGCACCCACCGGCGACCCGGCTGTCGGGCAGATCGTCGCCATGGTGCTGGCGATCCTGCTGCCCCAGCTGCTGGTGTTCGGCGTGCAGGCGATCGGACAGGTCGTGCAGTGCACCGGCGCGACGCTCGTCTACGTCGACTCACGGATGCGATACGAGGGCCTGGATCAGACCCTGATCGCCTACCAGGAGCGCAGTGCGGCCGGCTGGTCCGAGGAGCAGCTCGGCGACCCGTACGCCGTCGATCCCGCCCGTGCCGTGACCAAGGAGAAGCCGCAGGCACCTGCGTACGCCTCCCCGCTGCAGTACGGCTACGCGCCGCAGGGCTATCAGCAGCCGATCGCACCCTACGGCTACGGGCAGCCCCAGCAGGCGCCGGCACCTGCCGCACCCTACGGATACGGGCAGCCCCCGGCGCCCGCATATCCGCCGTACTATCAGCCCGCTCCGGCCGCTCCTGCTCCCCCGGCATCCGCTCCCGTGCAGTCAGCGCCGCCCGCGCCGTCGGTGCAACAGGCTCCGCCCGCTCCCGCACCGCCGATGGCGGTCCCCCCGCCCCCGCCGTCCGACAGCCCCTGGGCGCCCCCGAGCGGCGGCGCATGATCCTGCCGCTCGCGAGCACCGACGTCTTCGTCCCCGACGGAGACGAGGCTCGACGCTGGGCGAAGGAGGAGCTCTCCAAGCAGATCTACGAGGCGGCGAAGCCCAGCTGGTTCGACCGGATGTCGCGGGCGATCCTGGAGTGGCTCGCCGGGCTGTTCAACCCCGACGGCTCCGGCGCGATCGCGCCCTTCGCCGGCGTGCTGATCGTCGTGGTCATCGTCGCCGCGCTCGTGGTCGCGCTGATCGTCTGGGGCCGCCCACGGGCATCCCGCTCCGTGCGCCGAGGCGCTCGTCTGCTCGGAGAGGCCGATGACAGAACCGCCGCCCAGTTGCGCGCCGACGCGGAGCGCGCCGCCCGCGACAGCGACTGGGATGCCGCAGTGACGCTGCGCTTCCGCGGGCTCGCACGCGGTCTCATCGAACGCGACCTGATCGACCCCGCCCCCGGCGCGACCGCGCAGGCTATCTCGCGCGATGCCGGCGCGACGCTCCCTGCCGAGCGAGCCGCACTGCACGACGCCGCGTCATCCTTCGACAGAGTGCGATACCTGCAGGTGCCCGCCCAGGAGGCGGACTACCGCGCGATCGCCGCGACCGACGAGCGCCTGATCGCCCTGCGCCCGGAGGCGGTGCCGGCATGACGCTGCTCGAGGACGACGTCAGGACCCCGTCCGGTTCCGAGGCATCCACCGCCGCCGCTCGTCCCCGCGGGCGCTGGCGACGCTGGGCCGGATGGCTCATCGTCGTGGCGATGCTGATCGGCGGCACGGCGATCGCCGCCCGGCTCGTGACGACCCCGCCCGCGATCGGCACCATGCTCGACCCCGAGAGCCCGGGCGATGCCGGTGCCCGCGCGCTGGCCGAGCTCCTGCGACAGCAGGGCATCGAGGTCACCGTCGTCCGCTCCTACTCCGAGGTGCGCGGGCACCTCGACGGCGGCGCCACGCTGGCGATGGCAGACCCGCTCTACCTCACCGATGAGACGGTGCAGGCGATGGTCGCGGATGCCCCGCGCACCGTGCTGCTCTCCGGCAGCGCGCGCATGCTTCGGCTGTTCCGGCTGGGAGAGTCGGCCGCCGGCGAGCCTGGCCGGGTCACGGCGGACTGCGACCTCCCCGAGTTCGCCGGAGTGGGCACGATCGTCCCCGGCCGGATGTTCTCGCCGTCCGTCAACGCGACCGGGTGCTTCATCGGCCAGGACGACGAGGCGGCTGTGCTCGTCGACTACTCCTCGTCGCAGCGCATCTCACTCGTCGACGGCACGGTCCTGTTCACCAACGGCCGCCTCGGGGAGAACGGCAACGCCGCGCTCGGCCTCGCGCTGCTCGGCCAGACCGGGCACGTGGTCTGGTACGTGCCGTCCTCCGAAGACAGCGACATCACCGGCGAGGCGCAGGAGTCCCTCGGCTCGCTGACCCCCGATTGGGTCACGCCCGCGATCCTCTTGCTGCTGCTGGCGGGCCTCGCCGCGGCGCTCTGGCGCGGACGCCGGTTCGGACCGCTCGTGGCGGAGACCCTTCCGGTCACCGTGCGCGCCTCCGAGACCATGCACGGTCGCGCCCGGCTCACCGCGAAGGCGGCAGACTCCGCGCACGCCGCCGAGGCGATCCGCGAGGGCACGGTCCGACGGCTCGCGCAGCGACTCGCGCTGGGCGATCGCGCCGCCGCCACCGAGGTCGCGGATGCGGCATCCGATCGGCTCCGCATCCCGCGCGGCTCGCTGCAGGAGCTTCTGGCCGGTCCGCCGCCTGCCGACGACCAGCAGCTCGTCGGCCTGGCCCGCCGCCTCGCCGAGCTGGAGGATGCCGTGGACGCCGCGCTGCACCCCGACCTCCGCGCCCCGAACCCCGACGACCCATCGCGATCCGGAAGGACAACCCCGTGACCGAGGAGAACACCCTGCCTGCGCAGAACACCGCGCCTGCGCAGAGCCCCGTGGCGGACGACGCCGCTCTGCGCCAGGCCATGCACCGCGTGCGACTCGAAGTCGACAAGGCGGTGATCGGCCAGGCCGGCACCGTGACCGGTCTGCTGGTCGCGCTGCTCGCCCGTGGTCACGTGCTGCTGGAGGGCGTGCCCGGCGTCGCGAAGACGCTCGTGGTGCGCTCGTTCGCCCGCGCGGTGGGCCTGGACACCAAGCGGGTGCAGTTCACCCCTGACCTGATGCCCGGCGACGTGACCGGCTCGCTGGTCTACGACGCGCGCACCGGTGAGTTCGAGTTCCGTGCGGGTCCGGTGTTCACCAGCATCCTGCTCGCCGACGAGATCAACCGCACGCCGCCGAAGACCCAGGCCGCGCTGCTGGAGGCGATGGAGGAGCGCCAGGTGTCGGCCGACGGCGTCAGCCGGCCCCTGCCTGATCCGTTCCTGGTGGCCGCGACGCAGAACCCGGTCGAGCACGAGGGCACCTACACGCTGCCGGAGGCGCAGCTGGACCGGTTCCTGATGAAGCTGGTCGTCGGGATGCCTGAGCGGGACGCCGAGGTCTCGGTGCTGCGCCTGCACGCCGACGGCTTCTCGCCGCGTCTGCTCAGCGGGGTCGAGGCCGCGATCACCGCGGAGGAGATCCGCGCCGCGCAGGAGGCCGCCGCCCGTGTGCAGGTCACCGACGAGGTGCTCGGCTACGTCGTCGATCTCGCCCGAGCCACCCGCCAGTCCCCCTCGGTCGAACTCGGCGCCAGCCCTCGTGCCGCCACGGCGCTGCTCGCCGCGGCCAAGGCGTGGGCCTGGCTGAACGCCTCTGCCGCGGTCACCCCCGATCACGTGCAGACCATGCTCATGCCGGTCTGGCGACACCGCCTGCAGCTGCGTCCCGATGCGCAGATGGAGGGCGTGACACCCGATGCCGTGCTCGCCTCGGTGGTGCAGCAGACCCGCGTTCCGATCTGATCGGCTGAGGAGAGCCAGTGTTCTTCACCGGACGATTCGCCGTCCTCGTCGGGTTCGGCGTCATACCGATCGTGCTGCTGAGCGCGACCGGTGTGTCGGCGTGGGCGGTGCTCGGCCTCTGGATCGCGCTGTGCGTCGCACTGATCTCGCTCGACGTGCTGCTCGCGGCCAGCGCACGTCAGGTGACCGTCACCCGTCGCATTCCGGGACGGGCGCGGATGGGTGAGCCGGTCGAAGCCAGCATCGCACTGCAGAACACCGGACGACGCACCGTGCACGCCCTCGTCCGGGACGCCTGGCAGCCGACGGCCGGCGCCCCGACCGGGCGCGCGCGCATGGTCGTGCCGCCCGGAGAGCGGCGTCGCGCCGCTGTACCGCTGCTGCCGCGCCGTCGCGGCGAGCTCGTCAGCGAGTTCGCCGTCATCCGCTCCCGCGGACCGCTCGGCCTCGGTGGCCGTCAGGCCAGACACGACGTGCGGGGCAGCATCCGAGTGCTGCCGGCGTTCGCCTCGCGCAAGCATCTGCCCTCCCGGCTGGCACGGCTGCGCGAGCTGGACGGCAACACGTCGATCCAGGTCCGCGGGCAGGGCACCGAGTTCGACTCGCTGCGCGAGTACGTGCGCGGAGACGACGTGCGCTCGATCGATTGGCGCGCCACCGCCCGCGCGGGCACGACGATGCTGCGCACCTGGCGGCCGGAGCGCGACCGCCACGTGGTGATCCTGATCGACACCGGCCGCACCGCGGCCGCACGTGTCGGAGACGGCACCCGCCTCGACGCCTCGCTCGAAGCCGCCCTGCTGCTCGCGGCCCTCGCGAACCGCGCCGGTGACCACGTGCACCTGCTGATGTACGACCGCGTCACCAGGGCACGGGTCACCGGCGTCGACGGCGCCCCGCTGCTGCCGGCGCTGAGCGACGCGATGGCCCCGGTGCATGCGCAGCTGATCGACACCGACTGGCCGAGCGCGTTCGCGGCGATCCGCTCGATGACCACGCGCCCCTCGCTGATCGTCGTCCTCACTGCGCAGGACGCCGCGGAGTCAGCGCGCGGGTTCCTCGGCGCCTTCCCGCAGGCCTCCCGTGCGACGACCGTGCTGGTCGGCTCGACCACCGACGACGGCATCGCCCGGCTGGCGCGGCAGCGCGATTCCCGCGCCGACGTGTATCTCGCCGCTGCGGCGGAGCGCACGATGCGTGATGCGGAGAACGTCGCGGACGCCATCCGCCGCGCCGGCGGCGAGGCGATCGCCGCCGACCCCGAGGCACTGCCCCCGCGGATCGCGGACCGCTACCTCGAACTGAAGGCCGCCGGCAGGCTCTGACCCCCGGCATCCGGATCCCGGGCCATCCGGACCCGGCTTTGCAGCCGGCGGACGAAACGGCGGATGCCGGACGACACGCCGGTGACTCTCCCGCCCGCCGCAGATCCGTCCGCCGTCCGCAGGTAGACAGCGGAACGGCCCCCGCACCGGAGGTGCGAGGGCCGTTCGAGCATGGAGCTCAAACCAGGTCGAAGCGGTCCAGCTCGGTGACCTTGCCCCAGGCTGCGGCGAAGTCGCGGACGAACTTCTCGTTCGCGTCATCCGAGGCGTACACCTCGGCCAGCGCGCGCAGCTCGGAGTTCGAGCCGAACAGCAGGTCGACACGCGTGCCACGACCGACCAGGTCGCCCGAGCCGTCCTTGCGGCCCTCGAAGGCGTGCGAGCCCGGGTCCAGCGGCGTCCAGGTGGTGCCGAGGTCGAGCAGGTTCACGAACACGTCGTTCGTGAGCACGCCCGGACGCGTGGTGAACACGCCGTACTCGGAACCGTCCCAGTTCGCGCCGAGGGCGCGCAGACCGCCGACGAGCACGGTCGTCTCGGGAGCGGTCAGCGTGAGCAGGCTGGCCTTGTCGAGCAGGTGGAACTCGGCCGGCTGCTCCGCCAGAGGACCCTGGTAGTTGCGGAAGCCGTCGGCGACCGGCTCCAGGTAGCGGAACGACTCGACGTCCGTCTGATCCTGCGTGGCATCCGTGCGTCCCGCGTGGAACGGTACGGTGACCTCGACGCCGGCCTCACGGGCGGCCTGCTCGACCGCCGCGTTGCCTGCCAGCACGATCAGATCGGCGAGCGAGACCTTCTTGTCCGAGGTCTGCGCGTCGTTGAAGGACGACTGGATGCCCTCGAGCACACCGAGCACCTTCTGCAGGCGTGCCGGGTTGTTGGCCTCCCAGTCCTTCTGCGGGGTGAGGCGGATGCGGGCGCCGTTGACGCCACCGCGCTTGTCGCTGCCGCGGAAGGTCGACGCGGCGGCCCAGGTGGTGGCGACCAGCTCGGAGACGGTCAGCTCGCTCTCGAGCACCTGCTGCTTGAGCGCCGCGGCATCCGCGTCGTCGATCAGCTCGTGGTCGACGGTCGGGACGACGTCCTGCCAGATCAGCTTCTCCTCGGGCACCTCGGCGCCGAGGTAGCGGGCCAGCGGGCCCATGTCACGGTGAGTGAGCTTGAACCAGGCACGGGCGAACGCGTCGGCGAACGCGTCGGGGTCGTCACGGAACTTCTGCGAGATCGGACCGTAGATCGGGTCGTAGCGCAGCGACAGATCGGTGGTCAGCATGCGCGGCTCGCGACGGCCGTCGGAGTGCGCGAGCGGAACCATGTCGGCACCGGCGCCGTTCTTCGGCCGCCACTGCTGCGCGCCGGCCGGGCTCTCGAACTTCTCCCACTCGTAGGCGTACAGGATGTGGAAGAACTCGTTGTCCCAGCGGGTGGGGTGGTAGGTCCAGGTGACCTCGAGGCCGGAGCCGATCTGGTCGTCGCCCTTGCCGGTGCCGAAGGAGCCCTTCCAGCCCAGGCCCTGCTGCTCGATCGGTGCGTCCTCGGGATCAGGACCGACGTTGGTGTCGGGGGCCGCGCCGTGCGTCTTTCCGAAGGTGTGGCCACCGGCGATCAGCGCGACGGTCTCCTCGTCGTTCATCGCCATGCGGGCGAAGGTCTCGCGGATGTCGATCGCGGCGAGCAGCGGGTCGGCGTTGCCGTCCGGGCCCTCCGGGTTGACGTAGATGAGACCCATCTGAGTGGCGGCGAGCGGCTTGTCCAGGTCGCGCTCACCGGTGTAGCGCTTGTTGGCGAGCCACTCGGCCTCCGGGCCCCAGAAGATCTCCTCGTCGGGCTCCCAGACGTCGACACGGCCGCCGGCGAAGCCGAAGGTGGCGAAGCCCATCTCCTCGAGCGCAACGTTGCCGGCGAGGATCATCAGGTCGCCCCAGGAGATCGACTGGCCGTACTTCTTCTTGACGGGCCACAGCAGACGGCGGGCCTTGTCGAGGTTGACGTTGTCGGGCCAGCTGTTCAGCGGCGCGAAGCGCTGCTGGCCGGTGCCGCCACCGCCGCGGCCGTCGGTCACGCGGTAGGTGCCCGCGCTGTGCCACGCCATGCGGATGATGAGCGGGCCGTAGTTGCCGAAGTCCGCCGGCCACCAGTCATGCGAGGTGGTGAGCGTCTCCGCGATGTCGGCCTTCACGGCGTCGAGGTCGAGGGCCTCGAAGGCGGCCTTGTAGTCGAAGTCGCCCTCGAGAGGGTTGCGCTTCTCGTTGTTCTTCGCCAGCACCTTGATGTTCAGCTGGTTCGGCCACCACTGGCGGTTGCCGGGGCCGCTCGCGGTCCCCTTCGGCTGGTGGATCACCGGGCAGCCGTCTGCGGCGGCTTCGGTCTGAGTCACGTCAGTCATTGCTTTCCTTCTTCGTGTGTGGTCGTGGTCGGTTCAGTCACGGTTCAGCACGCAGCGGGAGCACAGCCCCCAGTACGTCACTTCTGCCGAGGAGATGGTGAAGCCCCGGTCATCGGAGGGGGTGAGGCAGGGTGCGGAGCCGATCGCGCAGTCGACGTCCTCGACCGCGCCGCAGCCGGTGCACACCAGGTGGTGGTGGTTGTCGTCGACGCGCAACTCGAAGAGCATCGGGTGCCCTGCGGGTTCGATGCGGCGCACCAGGCCCGCGGCGGCGAAGTCGCCGAGCGCGTTGTAGACGGACTGCATGCTGGTCGAGTCGACGTGCACCCGCACCTTCTCGTGCACCTCGTCGGCACTGGCATGCGGATGCTCGCGGAGTGCGTCGTACACCGCGCGACGGGAATCGGTGATCCGAAGGCCCGCACCACGGATGGCGATGTCGGCAGCGGCGGCGAGGGGGACGGACATGCTCCACAGCCTAGCTGTTTTGATTCATTCAAGAAAGGGGTCGTGTCACGGGCGTGTCGCCCGGCGGCGTGTCCCGGCTGTGCATTCGCTGAGAGTGCGGAATCATGTGAAAGTCCGGCAACCGCCGTGGCTTCCACAAGGTAAGGACAGAGAAAATGACTGATTCCCCGTCCCCGGCGACTCCCGCGCTCGGCGCGAAACTCGCCGCAGAGGGCTTCGGAACGTTCCTGCTGGTCTTCGGCGGCGTCGGCACCGCTGTGTTCGCCTCGAACCTGTACGTCGACCCCTCGCCCAACGCCGGCGTCTACCTCCCGGTGGCTCTGGCGTTCGGACTCACGGTGCTCGTCGGCGCCTACGCCTTCGGCCCCATCTCCGGCGGTCACTTCAACCCCGCCGTCACGCTGGGCGTCGCGGCGGCCGGCCGCATGCCCTGGCGGGACGTCGTGCCGTACATCATCACGCAGATCGTCGGCGGTGCGATCGCCTCCACCTTCCTCGTGCTCATCGGGATCTTCGGCCCGGAAGGCTGGCTGAAGGGAGCACAGGATGCCGGCTTCGCCAGCAACGGCTGGGGCGAGCACTCCCCCGGCGGGTTCGGGCTCCCGGCCGCGATGATCATCGAGGTCATCCTGACCGGAATCTTCGTGCTCGTTATCCTCGGTACCACGCACCCCGAGCGGGGTACGAAGTTCGCCGGAGTCGCGATCGGCCTGTCGTTGACGCTGATCCACCTGATCTCCATCCCGGTGGACAACACCTCCGTCAACCCCGCCCGTTCGATCGCCGCGGCGATCTACGGCGGCGTCGGCCCGCTCGGCCAGCTGTGGGTGTTCCTGGTGTTCCCGATCGTCGGCGCGCTGCTCGCGGGCTTCGCCTACAAGGCGCTGTTCGACGCAACGCAGAAGATCTGATCCGCACGGATCAAGAAGGGGTCGGCGCATCGCGCCGGCCCCTTCTTCGTGCCGGCTGCGGTCAGCCGGCGACCAGGCGCGGGGTGCCCGCCTCGTACTCGACCAGGTCGCCGGTCTCGCCGCGGCGGACCGCACGGCCGCCCACCACGAGCATGTAGACCAGGAAGACCGCGAGCGCCGCGGCGCCGATGCCGAGCTTGACCGGCCAGGGCAGTCCCCAGCCGGTGACGAATCCTTCGACGAGGCCGGACAGGAAGAGCGCGAAGATCAGTCCGATCGCCACCGTGGCGAGCGACCGCCCCTCGGATGCGAGCGCCTCGGCACGCGTGCGCCGCCCCGGCGCGACCCAGGCCCAGAAGATGTGCAGCCCCGCTGCACCTGCGACGAAGATGCAGGCCATCTCCAGCATCCCGTGCGGAAGGATGTACAGCACCATCACGTCGAGCCGGCCGTGCGCGGCCATGATGGCGGCGGCGATCCCGATGCTCACGGCGTTCTGAACCATCATGTAGAGCGGCCAGATGCCGGTGATGCCGAACAGCACGCACTGCAGCGCGATCCAGGCGTTGTTGGTCCACACCATGCCGGCGAACTCCGCCGCCGGATTCTCGCTGTAGTAGCCGGTGAAGTCCTCCTCGGCGTACTGCTTGAGCAGATCAGGTGGGCCGAGCGTCGCCACCAGCGCCGGATCGGATGCCGCCCACGCGGCCACCAGTGCGGCGATGATCACGAAACCGACGGCGATGACGAGCGTCGTCCACCGCACCCGGTACAGCGCTGCGGGCAGCTGCGACCCGAGGAACCTGCCGACCTGCGCCAGCACCCCGTCGGATGCACCGGTCAGACGCAGCCTGCCGGCGCCGAGCACAGTGGACAGGTAGGCGCTCTGCGGCGACTCCCCGACGGACGTCTTGAGCTCGGCGAGGTCGGCCGACGCCGCACGATATCGCACGATCAGCGCGTCGACCCCCGCGCCGTCGAGGTGACGGGTGCGACTCAGCCGGTCTAGGGCGTCCCACTCCTGGCGGCGCGCATCGGCGAGGGCATCGGCATCCACCTGATTTACTGTACTCATGTCCCTGCCGATCGACGCGTCCGAGGAGATCCTGTCCGGCGAGGCGGTCGCCATCGACGCACAGCCGATCGGCTTCATCCTGCGCGCAGCCGGCGCGATCATCGACATGCTGCTCGGCTTCGGCGTGTACATCGCCTTCGTCTTCCTCGGCATCTGGCTCGACGGGATCGGTGCGTTCGACGATGCGACCGTGCGCATCTACCAGGTGGCCGCGATCGTCATCAGCTTCCTGGTTCTCCCGGTCACCGTCGAGGTCGCGATGCGCGGCCGGAGCCTCGGCAAGCTGGCGGTCGGCGGGCGGATCGTACGGGTCGACGGCGGTGCGATCGGGTTCCGGCACTCCTTCATCCGCGGCCTGCTGGGCGTCCTGGAGGTGTACATGACGCTCGGCAGCGTCGCCATCATCACCGGCGCCCTCACGCCACGGTCACAGCGACTCGGCGACCTGGTCGCCGGCACATACAGCCAGCGTGTGCGCGTGCCCGCGCTGGTGACGTTCCCGCCGATGCTTCCGCAGGGGATGTCGGAGTGGGCGCGGATCGCGGATGTCGCGAAGCTGCCGGACCGGCTCGCTCGGCGCATCTCGCAGTTCCTGTCCAGCGCGGCGATGCTCAGCCCGGCCGCCCGCGTCCGTCTGGCGGACGAGCTCGCAGCCGAGGCGGCGCCGTTCGTCTCGCCGATCCCGCCCGTCCCCTCCGAGACGCTGCTGGTTGCGATCACCGCCCTGCGGCGTGCACGTGAGACGCGCGCACTCGAGCTCGCCGACGACCGCGCCGAACGGCTCACCGGGCGACGCGTACGCGTCTGACACCCGCACGCCCCTGCCCGGCAGACCTCAGAACCTGATCGCGTCGATCACCTTCACCCGAAGCGCCACCAGTGCCGGGATGAACCCGGACAGCGCCCCGACGATCACCGCGGCGAGCAGCCCGGTCAGCGCGGCTCGCATCGGGAAAGGCGGCACGTCCTGAAGGTTCATGCTCATCACATCCGCTGCCATGATCCAGCGCAGCACCGCCACGGTCAGCGCGATGCCGATCACACCGGCCACGGTGGTCGCCACCAGGCTCTCCAGGAAGACGGTGCTGAACACCCTGGCTGTGGTCGCACCGAAGGCGCGCCGCACGCCGATCTCACGCACCCGCTGCCGCATTGCGACGAGCTGGATGTTGATCAGGCCGAGCGCCCCGAGCGCGAGGATCAGGCCGGCGATCCCGCCCATGACCAGTTCCTGGATGCGCATGCTCTCCGCATAGCCGGACTGAGCGCCGATGTCGGTCCGGTCGACCATGACATCCTGGCCGTCGGGCAGCCCGGAGCGCAGGTCCATGGCGAGCACCGGCCCGACCGAGCTGACGTCCTCGGCGCCGATCCAGATGTCCCATCGGGGCTGGGCGCCCTCCGGCAGCCCGTCGACCCGCGACGCGTACGAGTCGAGGAGCAGGTCGATGCGCACATCCCCGTCGCCCGGCCACTGCTTCGGGCGCACGCCGACGATCTGGTAGGTGCCGCCGGCGTCGCCCACCAGCGAGATCGTCGGATGCTGATCCAGCGGGACGCTGCCCAGCCGCTCCCACATCGGCTCGCTGATGATCACCGGCGGAGCCAGCGCCTCCACGTCCTCGGCCCTGAACTCGCGGCCCACCAGCAGCTGCTCACGGTGGATGACGGTATACGAGGGATCGATCAGGCGCGCCATCGTCGCGCGCACGCCGTCCGGCGACTGCACCTGCACCTCGACGCCGTCGACGACGCGCGCGACGTGCGAGAACCCATAGCGCTCCGCCACGCGGTCGAATCTGGCCTGGAAAGCAGCGACGTCGACCGGTGTTCCGGTCTCGTCCAGCGGCGTGACCGCGACCGTCGCCGCCCGGCCGCCGTAGCGATCGGACTGCTCGATCTGACTCTGCATCGAGTACTCCGAGAAGGCGATGACGGCGGTCAGCGCAGCCACGGAAACGGCGATGCCGATCAGGCTCAGCAGCACGCGCATCCTGTGCACGCGGATCTCGGCCCAGGCATCGGCCAGGGCGCCCAGCAGGCCGGTCACAGGACGGCCTCCTCGATCTGCAGGGTCGACGCCTCGAATGCGCGCCTCAGGTCCGCCTCGGCCAGAACTCCGGCATCCAGCCGGTAGTGCCGGCGCGCCCGCGCCGCGACGTGCAGGTCATGGGTGATCGTCACGAGCGCGGCATCCGTCTCGGTGGCGACCTCGTCCAGCAGCGCCATCACCGTCGCGCCTGTGTCGATGTCCAGGGCGCCGGTGGGCTCGTCGGCGAGGATCAGCACAGGTCGGCGCACCAGCGCGCGGGCGATCGCGACGCGCTGCTGCTCGCCGCCGGAGAGCCGATCGGCGACCTGGTCGATGCGGTGCCCGAGCCCCACTCGCTCCAGCATGTCGGCCGCGATGCTGCGGCGGTTCCAGAACATCCGCCCTCGAGCGTGCCCGAGGGGCATCATCACGTTGTCGAGTGCGGTGCGACCGGGCAGCAGGTTGAACTGCTGGAAGACGAAGCCGACGTTCGCGCCGCGCAGACGGTCCAGCCTGCCGGCCCGCATCCTCCGCACCTCGCGGCCCTCGAACGAGACCGATCCCGAACTCGGCGTGTCCAGCATGCCGAGAATGTTCAACAGCGTCGACTTGCCCGATCCCGAGCGCCCGACGATGGACACATGGTCGCCTGCGTCGACCTCGAGGCTCACGCTGCGCAGGATCTGCAGCAGGGAGTCATCAGGCAGACGAACGCTCTTCGCGACGTCCTGCAGTACGACCAGGCTCACCAGCTCGTCCCCGACTCGCAGATCTGGCCGCCCGTTCCATCGTCGTAGCAGTTCTCCTCGGTCGGCGCCGCGAAGCCAGGCACGTACTGACGGATCTGATCGCCCTCGGCCAGGCCCTCGATGACCTCTACGCTGTCGCCGTCGTTCACGCCGAGCTTCACGGTGCGCTCCTCCGGTTCGACGCCTTCGCCGGCGTCGAGCCACACGAGGCCGCTGCCCGCCCCGCCCTTGACCGCCGTCACGGGCACGACGAGGGCGTCTGCTACCTTGCCGAGGGCGAGATCGAGCTTGGCCGGCAGTCCCGCGAACACGGTCTGCCCCGCGGGCACCGCGCACCTCACGCTCGCAGTCCCGTCCTCGGCGACCTGAGTGCGCACGCCCGTGCAGGCGAACGGGGCGGGTCCGCCGGTGATCGTCACCTGGCCCTCGGCAGGGGCGTTGACCAGCCGGTGCAGCTGTGCCGGCTGCACCGTGGCGAGCACGTGATAGCGCGACGGCGTGAGCGTGAACACGTCGCCGCCGACCGTCGTCCCCTGTCCCTTGACGACGGCGATCTCCGATATCTCTCCCGCCTCGGGTGCCACGATGTCGACCTTCTTCACGGGGTCGAGCTGCTTCACCGTGAAGAGCACCTGACCCTTCTTCACCGTGGCGCCATCGGCGACGCGGACGTCGACCACGGTCCCCTCGACCTGGCTGCGGACGGGAAAGGCCTCATCCCTCGCGATGTTCGCGTCGAGTCCCAGCGCATTCGTCAGTGATCCACGTTCGACGGCGACGACAGGATCGGCGACACTCGCACGAGGCTCGGCCGCGGCGACCGGCTGATCGTCAGGGAAGAAGGCAAGTTTCACCAGTGCTGCGGCTGCCGCGCCGAGCACGATGACCAGGATGACGGGGAGAACCACACGACGCCAGACAAGCACGGCTGCCCTTTCCGGAGGCGCCGCCCTGGCGCATCCGCGATCAGCCTAGCCAATAATGATTTCCGGGTATGTAAGGGTTTCCCCTGATTCTGCCCCGACGCGTCAGGCGCGCAGCGCCTCGTGGCGCACGACCAGCCATCCGGCCGGAACGGAGAGACGATCCGCGTGCGGCCCGCACAGGTCGTGCGCGTGCGGGTGCCCTGCAGGCCCCAACGGCCCGAGCGCGGCCATCTGGTCACCGTAGTCGTACGTCAGGGTCGCGACCGCTTCGCGCGCGCAGCCCACCTTCGAGCACAGTCGTCCGTCCATCTCCCTCAGGCTACGCGCGCACGGTCCGCACCGGCGGATGCCGCGCGGGCCACGGCAGATGCCGCGCGGATAGACTTGGCCCCATGCCCCGTCGCCGCTCGTCCCGTGCCTCCGTCGCCCGCGGCGCCCGGCACGGCAGGCACGGACGCCTGGGGCGCAGCGAGGTCGTGCGTCCCCCGCTGCCGCCGCTCGACGGACGCATCGACAGGTTCGACCTCACGGTCGGCACCGCGGTCGAGTTTCTCCGCGGAACCTGGCCGGAGTTGCGCGACGTGAGATTCGAGATCGCCGCAATGCCGCTGCACGACCGGCCGGATCGAGTGCCGCGTTGGCGGATCGACCACCAGCAGCAGCGCATCTCCCTGTACCGCGTGCCGATCGAACGGCTGCTGCCCAAGGGCCACGACGACGCCTACCACCGGCGTTACGCGATCGAGAGCGCCGTGTTCCACGCCGCCGCGGAGTACGTCGGGCGGGAGCCCTGGGAACTCGGTCGCGAGGGCTGACCCCGACGGTCGGACGTCAGGGGTAGACGATGATCGCAGGCTGACGCTGCGCGTCCGGCCACAGCGGCCAACCCGCGATGCCGACCGATTCCTCCGCGGTCGGGGGCGCGGTGGGCGGCGGTGCCGTGTCCGTGCCGGTGTCGACCACGAGCCCGGCCCCCTGCTCGAGCATCGATATCGAGGCGTGCACGGGCGCAGAGGGCGAGAGCACCGGCGTCGATCCGGGTCGCAGCTCCACGGACACGGAATCCCCCGCCGGCACGTCGACGGTGCGCTCGTCGCCGTCGTCGTCGAGGGTGACCTCGACCGGCGCGTCGCCGGGGTTGGCCAGATGCAGTTGCGGCGACGGCCCTCTAGGCACGGCGAACATCAGATCGGTGGTGAGCTCCGGCGCGGGGGTCATCCAGGCGAAGTCCGCACTGGGCCCGTCGGCGACCGTCTGCCTGGCAGCCGCGACGATCGGCTGATCGGCCGCGATCTCGATGTCGTACGAGCCGACGGGCACGTCGCCGAGCGAGAGCTCGCTCGGAACACCCTTGAGCAGGCTCATGCGGTATTCGGTGGGATCGCCGCCGTTCTCGCGGCGCACGGTGATCACGGCGTCGCTGTCGACACCGGGTGCCAGCATCCGCAGTACCGTGCCGACATCGCCCTCGCCTGCGGCGGCGGTCACCTGCACACCGGTCATCACCAGGGATCGCTGCGCCTGGTCCATGCCGTCCTGCACGTCTGCGCCGATCGGCCGCAGCACCTGCGTGAACGAGGACTGCAGAGCGGCCCTCACCGGAGCGCCGTCCGCAGCGACCTGGATCACGGGGCTCGTCTCATCCGGAGCGATCGATGCCAACGGCACGGCGATCTGCGTCCGCGCCGGCACTGTCTGCGTGCTCGACGAGCGCTGCACGCCGAAGACGGTGAGCGTCACGGTGGACGGTACGTCGAAGGCGTTCGAGAGCACGATCACATCGGTGGCACCGGTGGATGCGTCCGCACCGACGAGCCAGGTCTGCATCTGCGGCGCCCGGCATGCCGAGGCCGAGAGTCCCACCACGTCCTCCGTGCTCAGCATGAGCGACTCCGAGCCTGCGATCAGCGGTGCCTTGCGGTCGCGCACCTGACCGGTGAGACTGCGCGCGCCGGATCCACCCGCGAGCTCGGGCATGTCCAGCGACGCGGATGTCGGATCGCCGTCGGATCCGCCGATCACGGTGCGCGGCACGCCGGCGGAGATCATCAGGTCGGCCTGGGTGGTGTCGCGACCGAGCACGCGGAAGGACCCGTTGCACACCAGCACGCTGTCCCCCGGCACGGGGGCGACGCTGACCTTCGCCGGCTGATGCTCGACGCCGGGCCAGGGGGCGGCCACACCGGCGAAGACGCCGAGCACGCATCCCACAGCGACGATCGTTCCGGTGAGCACGCGCGCGCTCGTCGCCGCCACGCGCAGGGCGCGGTTCGCGGTCATGATCGGTTCTCCTCATCATCGGATGCGGCGGGATCGGATGCGGCGGGATCGGGGGCGGCGGGGACTTCCGGCACCTCGGCCGGAGGCGCCGGCTCCGCGGATGCGGGCACGACGACAGCCGTCCCCTCACCGGCTATGCTCGCCAGCTCGCGGGCCTCCGCGTCGGCCAGGGCGAGGACGTCACGCCGACGTGAGATCACCACGGGCTCCTCCGGTGCCCTCCCGACGATCCGGGACTGCGCACGCGCAGCGCGCCGGGACGCGCGGGTCGGGATCGAGAGCAGCAGCGCGGCGATCACCGCGATCAGCTGGAGCAGCACCACCAGTCGAGCGGCGGCCTGCTGAGCATCATTCAGGCCGGGCCGTCCCGCAACGCGGCCCTCAACGCGCCACAGCACACCGCGGACGGTCTCACCGGCCTTGACGAAGCCAGCGCGCTGGCCGATCGCGGTGGCCGCGGCGCTGTGCAGCGCCTCGCCCTTGTCGGATCCCCCCGGCGCGAGGAGCACGAACGAGATCCCTCGAGCGGCGAGAGACTTGGCCGCGTCGTAGTCCCGGGCGGAGAGCAGATCGACCGCGAGCACGCTCACGCCGTCATCACGCGGCTCGGTGGCGGTGGAGAGCATGGTGGTCTGCGCGCCCAGCGTGCGGCCCGCCCCCCAGACGACGTCCGTCGCCAGTGCCCCATCATCGCGCGGGGTCAGCACCAGCGTGCCGGCGTCGTCATTCGACTCGGCAGCGACCAGAGCGGGTAGCGTCTGCGCGGCGGCCGCGCTCAGCTCGGCCCGCTCCTGGTGCTCCGCGGTCAGGGCGGGCAGCGCGCACACCGCGAGTGCCAGTCCTGCCACCACGGCCGCGACCGAGCGCAGCCAGGGAAGCGTGAGTGCGGTGTCGAGCGTGACCAGAGCCGCGCCGACGACACCGACCCACGCCAGGCTCAGTCCCGCACCCGGCCAGATCGCCGCGCTATCGCCGTGGAAGAAACTCACCACGATGCCGACGGCGAGGAGCGCCGTGCCGATCCCCGCCACCGTCACCACGAGCAGGATGATTCCCGCACGCCAACGCGGCGCGACCGCAGCGATCAGCGCCAGCGCGGCGAGCGGAGCGAGCAGCAGCGGCACTGCCGCGAGCGGTGCACCGGCGACCGAGTCCCAGCTGGCGATGTCCATCGAGGGGAAGCCCATGGCCAGAACACCTCGACCGGCCGCATCCGCCGGGGCCTGCGGTCCCGCAGGCCAGACCGAGCCGGGGTCGGCGAGCAGGGCGATCAGCGAGCCGTGCCGCAACTGCGCCCATGCCAGCGGCGCGAACAGCGCGACCGCGGGGATGATCGTCCAGATCAGGCGCGCAGCGCCGTGGATGCGACCGCGGACGAGCACGAGGATCAGGGCGACGGCCCACAGGACGACGACTGCAGGAGCGATCGACGGCGCGCAGGCCAGCGATGCGGCGAGCAGCAGCGACGCCGCCCCTGCTGCTCCCCACGAGCGGTGCGCGACAACCGCCGCATGCACCGCCCACGGCAGCAGCAGGTGAAGCATGACGGCGGCAGGGCGTCCCTGCACGAGAGCCGTCAGGAATGTGGGGGCGAGAGCCCAGGCCACACCGCCCAGGATTCTCAGGCCCGAACGATCCGTCACTCGGGTCGCCGCGAACCATCCGCCGAGGACGGCCAGCGGTAGGGCGAGGATCCAGAGCAGCACCATGGCGCGCGACGGCCAGCCCGGCCAGAGCGATCCGAGCACGGCGACCACGACGGAGAACGGGTCGGCGGGGCCGACTGTGTGCAGCCCCATCCCGCGCAGCCCCCATGCGGCATCCGCCCAGAGCGCCGACACCGTGTCGCGCAGCGGCAGCAGCGCGCCGCCGCCCATTCCAGGCCAGGCCAGCAGGGTGGTGAAGCTCGCGACGCTCACGACGAGTGCGGCGAGCACCGCCCAGGCGCCGCCGCCGGAGAAGAAGCGCAGTTCGCTGACCGCGCCGCCCTCACTGCCGTATCCGTCATCCAGGCTGCGATGCAGTTCGGCGCGGGTGATGCGCAGGGGGGCGATCGCGGACCAGCCCGAGGTGCGGACGGCGGCGAGAGCCGCGCGCGATCGCGCGATGGAGCCGAACCGCAGCATCTCGGTGAACGCGGCGCCCCACTCGGGTGCGACGGCCGCCGGGCGCTTGCCGATCAAGTGCGCCGCGGAGCGCCACAGGGCGAGCGGCAGAAGCGTGAGCCAGTGCAGCGGCACGGCCGGCATGGGTGCATAGGTCAGCCGGCGGTGCAACTGCGCGAGACGGGTCGCCCAGGCCCGCTGCGAGTCGCGCTGCGGAAGCGCGGCGGGTCCATCGTCGCGGACCGCCACCTGCGCCGCCGGGACGAGCACGACCCTGCCGCCTGCCAGACGGGCACGGATGCCGAGGTCAAGCCCCTCATCGGCGCCCGCGAGCGCGGGGTCGGGGCGCAGACTCTGGACGAGTTCCGTGCGGACCAGCATTCCGCGGATGTCTGCGCTGAGGGCGTCATCGGCGCCGTCGTGCTGCCCCTGATCGAGTTCGCCGGAGGCCAGCTCGACGGAGCGGCCGAGCGAGGTCATGCTCACGCCGAGGGAGACGATCTCGCGGTGTCCCTCATCGGTGAGCTTCGGCGCAGCGATGGCCGCGGACGGCGATCGCTCCAGTGCTCCTGCGAGGAGTTCGAGCGCATCGGGCTCGGGGACCGTGTCCTGTGCGAGCAGCCAGACCGCGCGACCCTCCGGGACGCGCGAGTATGCGGCCTGCAGGGCGTCCGCATAGGACAGCCCCTGACGAGTCTCGACGACGCCCTCGACGATCGAGGGGAAACCGTCGCCGCGGATACCGGCGATACTGCCGGTCACCACGATCGTGACCGCCTCGGGGACAAGGCGCTGCGCGCGCACCGCGTCGAGGGTGCGGATCAGCTGGGTGCGCGCGGACTCACCGGAGCGCGTGACGACAAGGGCGTGAACTCGGGCTGGCATGACGTGGCCAGCCTAGGCAGACGGTGGACCGTCAGCGGTGAGCGCACCCGGCGCGCCCCGAGAAGCGGGGTCGCGGTTCGGGTTCAGCCGGCGCGTCGCTTCAGCTTGCGCCGCTCCCGCTCGGACAGTCCGCCCCAGATGCCGAAGCGCTCATCGTTGTTCAGCGCGTACTCGAGGCATTCGCCCCGGACGTTGCAGGAACTGCAGATGCGCTTGGCGTCGCGAGTGGATCCGCCCTTCTCGGGGAAGAACGCCTCAGGGTCGACCTGCGCGCAGAGTGCGTCGGCCTGCCATGCGAGTGCGTTGTCATCCTCTTCCGGTTGCCTGACCCCAGGAACGCCGAGATCGACCGGATCGACGTACCAGTTGTCGGGAACTTCCGAACGGTAACCCGTCATCTCGATCTCCCAACACTTTGCCTTGCCCCCCTCGGGCCGTGCACTAGTAATTACACCCGTGTCATTCGGCTGGGTCAAGTCGCGGATAGTAAACCCTCAACCGGGTCTTGAAGGTTCATTGCGCCCTTTCCGGCGTGTCGCGCGGGCGTGTCGCCCCGTGTTCAGGAGGTCAGGCGGCCGCGCCGGGCTGAGCGACGAACGCTTCGCCGACGCCGCTGAGCACGAGCCGGTTCTCCCCCGCCGAAGCGAAGACCGCGGTGCCCACCGGTGCGGCGACCGTCTCACCGTCGGCGCCGCGCACGAGGATGTCCCCGGCTGTCGCGAGCACCATGGACGGGCCGTGCGCGTCGAGCACGAGCTCGCCACCGTCCAGCTCGATCCGACGCAGAGCGAAATCCGAGACGGGTACCTCGTAACTCGTGACGGCGCCGCTGTCAGGGCGCAGAACGGGCACATCCCCCGGGGTGGTGTCCAGGATCGCCAGGAGCTCGGCCACGTCGATGTGCTTCGGCGTCAGGCCCCCGCGCAGCACGTTGTCGCTCGCCGCCATGATCTCCACGCCCAACCCGGACACGTACGCGTGCAACAGGCCCGCGCGCAGGAACACGCCCTCGCCGCGTGACAGCACGACCACGTTCATGAGCAGCGCCACGACCACACCGGGGTCACCGGGATACTGGTCGGCGACCGAGCGAACGACTTCGAGCTCGGTGGCGAACTCCTCGGACTCCGCTGCGGCGAGCGCCGCGATCACATCTTCGACCTCCGTCTGCGCATCGCCGGAGAGCACCCAGCCGATCGCGTCGCGCAGCACGTCACCGTCGCCGGTCAGCCTCGCGCGCAGTGCACTGACACCCGCGCTGTCGCCGAGCGCCTGGAGCAGCCGCAGCGTCGCGTCCGCCGATCGCAGGCCGGCCAGAGCCTCGAACCGATCGCTCAGCACGACGATCAGCTCCGGCTTGTGATTGTCGTCACGGTAGTTGCGCCGCGGGTCGTCGGCCGGCAGCCCCGCCTCGAGCGCGAAGCCCGCCCGTGCCTGCTCCTTCGTCGGGTGCACCTGGATCGACAGCGGGGCGCCCGCGGCGAGCAGCTTCAGCAGGTACGGCAGCGTCCCCCCGGTGACGGCGTCGAGCGTGCGACCGTCGGCGAGTTCGGCGGGGTCTCCGGGGTGGTCTCCGAACCAGACCTCCGCCTCCGGCGCGGTCGAAGGCGCGCGCCCCTCGAGCGCGGCCAGCAGAGTGGTGGATCCCCAGGCGTAGTCCCGCGGCACGTTCGTCAGTCGCATCAGCATGATCACCAGGGTAGGACGACCGGGAGCGGATGCCGCGCCGCACCGGCCACACAGGGGTTCGCGGGCCCGCGCGCGGTAGCCTGAAACGCGATGGCCCAATTGAGCAAGCACCCTGCATCCCCCGCACCGACGGCTCCCGAGCGGGAGACCACCGGGCACCTCATGCTGCGCGGGTACATCGTCCTCACTCTTTTCGCGACTCTCGCGCACACGGCGGTCTTCAACCTGCTCGGGTCCACCGGCGCCGTGGTCGCGATGGCGCTGCTCACCGCGGGCATCCTGGGCATCTGGATCCCCGCCATCGTGCGCCAGCGGCCCACGCGTTTTCCGTGGCGACGACTGCCCTGGGTCGCGCTCGGCTACGGCGCCTTCGCCCTGCTCTCGGTGATCTGGTCGGAGTGGCCGAGCGCCACCCTGATGACCTGGGCGCTGTGGGTCGCGGTCACGATCAACGCGCTGTTCGCCGCGACGATGCTCACCTGGCAGGAACTGGTGCGAGCACTGTCCAGCGCACTGAAGTGGATCCTCGGGCTCTCCCTCGCGATCGAGCTCTGGGTGGCTCTCGTGCTGCGGCATCCGATCCTGCCGAACTTCGTGGCGTTGCCTGCGGGCAAGATCGATCCGCACATCTACTGGGTGCGCGGCAACCTGTTCAATGACGGGCGAATCCAGGGCATCGTCGGCAACGCGCACACGCTCTCGATGATGTGCCTGCTCGCGCTGATGGTCTTCGGCGTGCTGTACGCATCGAGGGCGCGCCGACGCGGGGCCCTCATCGCCTGGGCCGTCGTCGCGGTGATCCTGCTCTACAAGGCCGCGTCGGCGACGAGCGTGCTCTGCGGCGTCGCCGCAGGTGTGGTGCTGGTGATCGCCCTGCTGATGCGCAGTGCGCGGCGCCCCTCGCAGCGCACGGCGATCTACGTCGGCTCCGCCCTGGTCGTGGTCGCCGGGGTCGCCGGTGGCTTCCTGCTGCGCGATCAGGTGCTGGCCGCGTTCGGCAAGGACTCCGACATGACCGGCCGGTTCGAGATCTGGGCCAAGGTCTGGGAGCGCGCGATCACGCATCCGGTGATCGGAAACGGCTACTCCTCCCCCTGGGTGCCGTGGGACCCAGGTTTCGCCGGCTGGATCGTCGACCACAAGCTCACGGTCTTCCACGCGCACAACATGTGGCTGGACGTCTTCTTCCAGCTCGGCATCGTCGGCGTGCTTCTGATGCTCACCGCCTGGGCGGCGCTCGCCTGGCGCGCCTGGTTCTTCGCCGTGGACCGACCGCGCTGGGACCTCGACGCCAAGCGACCCTACTCGCCGCTCTCGCTGCTGCCGACCATGGTCGTCGCCACACTGCTGGTCGAGGGGCTGGCGGAATCCGCGCCCATCATGCTGTGGGGGTGGATGCTGCTCGTGATGTTCTCATTCAAGATCAAGGCTGTGCCGCTCGTGGGTGTCGGGCTCGACGAGCGGTCCTCGGTCCTCGCACGCGGTGAGCAGGCGCGGCAGGTGCCATGACCGACCTCCGGCATCCTGCGCGCCTGCTCGCATCCGCCGAGTTCGCCAGGGCGTACACGATCGCCGTGCTCATCGCGGTGTTCGGCGCCTTCGCGATCGAGCGCCTCACGTCACCGCTCACACTCGCCACGGTCGTCGTCGTGCTGTCCCTCATCGGCATCGCCGTGCTGTTCGCACGACGGGACGAACTGAGCCTGCTGCGACTGGCCCCGACGTCGCTGCTGGGGTTCCTCGCGCTGGCGCTGCTCAGCGTGGTGTGGAGCTCCGACCGTTCGGACACACTGACGGGCTGGGCGTCGCTGCTCGGATACTCGGTGCTCGCGATCACGGTCGGTCACGTGCGCGACACACTGCAGACGGTGCGCGCGCTCGGCGACACTCTGCGCTGGCTGCTGATCGTCTCGCTCGCGCTCGAGGTGCTCTCCGGCATCCTGCTCGACGTGCCCTTCCAGCGGCTCGGCATCGAGGGCGCGATCGCCACGGGCGGTCCGATCCAGGGCATCTTCGGAACGCGCAACATGCTCGGCTTCGTCGCCGTGATCGCTCTGATCACGTTCGTCATCGAGTGGCGCACGAGATCCGTCTCGACGCCCGTCGCGCTGGGCTCCGTCGCACTGGGCGCCTTCCTCGCCCTGCTGTCGGCATCACCGACCGTCGTCGTCCTCGCCGCCGGCGTCGGGGTCGCGACCCTCGCGCTCATGATCGTCCGGCATGCCACTGCCGAACGCCGCGACATGGTGCAGTGGGCGCTCGGCGGCGTCGTGGTGGTCGGGCTGATCGCCGCGTTCCTGCGCCGGCATCAGATCATCCAGCTGCTGGATGCCGGGTCCGACTTCTCCATGCGCGCGGACCTGTGGAACACGATCCTGGACTTCGTACCCGACAACGCGATCCTCGGCTACGGCTGGGTCGGGGCCTGGCGCGAATCGGCCTTCCCGTTCATCTTCATCAACAGCCTGCTCGATCAGCAGCACCAGAGCGCGCTGAACGCGTACTTCGATGTGCTGCTGCAGCTGGGCTGGCTGGGTCTGGTGCTGTTCCTCGCACTCGGCGGTGTCGCGCTCGTCCGCTCCTGGCTGGTGGCCAGCGTCCGTCGCTCCGTCGTCTACGCCTGGACTCCCCTGGTGCTGGTGACGCTGGCGATCGACTCGATGTTCGAGAGCTTCACGCTCGTCGGCGCCGGCTGGTTCATGCTCGTGCTGTGCGCCCTGCGCGCGGGACAGACGAGATCGTGGCGCGAGAACATCGACGCCGCGCATACGGGCACGATGCCGACGCTGCCTGCAGGCTGAGATCCCCGTCGACGCCGTCAATCGTTGTGGGAAGATGGCTCCGTGAAGGGGATCATTCTTGCGGGGGGCTCTGGGACGCGGCTGCATCCGATCACACTGGGGGTGTCGAAGCAGCTCATCCCGGTGTACGACAAGCCGATGGTGTACTACCCGCTGTCGACGTTGATGCTTGCGGGCATCCGCGACATCCTGGTGATCACGACTCCCCACGACGCGGCTCACTTCGAGCGGCTGCTGGGTGACGGATCGCAGTTCGGCATCTCGCTGAGCTTCGCGCAGCAGGCGTCGCCGGATGGCCTGGCGCAGGCCTTCACGATCGGCGCGAACTTCATCGGCGATGACAGCGTGGCCTTGGTGCTCGGTGACAACCTGCTCTACGGGCCCCGACTCGGTCGACAGCTGAAGCGGTTCGCGAAGATCGACGGCGGTGCGGTGTTCGCGTACTGGGTTGCGGAACCGTCCGCGTACGGTGTGGTCGAATTCGACGCCTCCGGGGCGGCGGTGTCGCTGGAGGAGAAGCCAGCGGCGCCGAAAAGCAACTACGCCGTCCCGGGGCTCTACTTCTATGACAACGATGTCGTCGAGATCGCGCGCGGCCTGAAGCCGAGCGCCCGCGGCGAGTACGAGATCACCGACGTGAACCGCGCGTACCTGGAGCGCGGGAAGCTGCAGGTCGAGGTGCTGCCGCGCGGCACCGCCTGGCTCGACACCGGCACGTTCGATCAGATGACGGATGCCGCGGACTACGTCCGGACGATGGAGCGCCGCACGGGCATGAAGATCGGCGCACCGGAGGAGGTCGCGTGGCGCCAGGGCTTTCTCACCGATGAACGGCTCCGCGAACGCGCGCTGAAGCTGGTGAAGTCGGGGTACGGCTCCTATCTGCTGGACCTGCTCGATCGGGGCGATCGATGAACCTGCTGGTCACCGGCGGTGCCGGGTTCATCGGCTCCAACTTCGTGCACCATGTCATGGCGCACACCGACCATCACGTCACGGTGCTGGACAAACTCACCTATGCGGGCAATCGCGCGTCGCTGGCGGGGCTTCCCGACGACCGGGTGGCGTTCATTCACGGCGATATCGCCGATGCGGTTCTCGTGGACTCCCTGGTCGCGGATGCCGACGCGGTCGTGCACTACGCGGCCGAGTCGCACAATGACAACAGCCTGCGCGACCCGCGTCCGTTCCTGGACACGAACATCATCGGCACGTACACGCTGCTGGAGGCGGTGCGCCGGCACGGGGTGCGATTCCACCACATCTCCACCGACGAGGTCTATGGCGACCTCGCCCTCGGCGATCCGGCGCGGTTCACCGAGTCCACCCCGTACAACCCGTCTTCGCCGTACTCCTCGACCAAGGCCGGCTCCGATCTGCTGGTCCGCGCCTGGGGGCGCTCGTTCGGCGTGGCTGCGACGATCTCGAACTGCTCGAACAACTACGGTCCGTACCAGCACGTGGAGAAGTTCATCCCGCGTCAGATCACCAACGTGATCCGCGGCATCCGACCCAAGCTGTACGGTGCTGGGCAGAACGTGCGGGACTGGATCCACGCCGACGACCACTCCTCCGCTGTGCTGACCATCCTGGAGAAGGGCCGCATAGGCGAGACGTATCTGATCGGTGCGGATGGTGAGAAGGACAACAAAGCCGTCGTCGAGCTGATCCTGACTCTGATGGGGCAGGATCCCGATGCGTACGACCACGTCACCGACCGCGCCGGGCACGACCTGCGCTATGCGATCGACTCCACGAAGTTGCGCACCGAGCTCGGATGGATGCCGAAGTACGGCGACTTCGAGGCCGGCCTGGCCGCGACCGTCGACTGGTACCGCGACAACGAAGCGTGGTGGGCCGGCGCGAAGGACGTGACCGAGGCCTTCTACGCGAAGCAGGGCCAGTGAGCATCGACTTCGGCAAGGCGCTGACCGCCACTCAGACACCGATCCCCGGACTGGTCGTGTTCGATCTCCCTGTTCACGGCGACAGCCGCGGCTGGTTCAAGGAGAACTGGCAGCGCGAGAAGATGGTCGCCGCCGGCCTGCCCGACTTCGGTCCCATGCAGAACAACATCTCGTTCAATGATGTCGTCGGCACCACCCGAGGCATCCATGCCGAGCCGTGGGACAAGTTCATCTCGGTGGCCACGGGCCGCGTCTTCGGCGCCTGGGTCGATCTTCGCGAAGGCCCGACCTTCGGCACGGTCTTCACCGCCGAGCTCGACCCGTCCCGGGCGATCTTCGTCCCCCGTGGGGTGGGCAACGCGTATCAGACCCTCGAGGCCGACACTGCGTACACCTACCTGGTCAACGACCACTGGTCGGCTGAGAACACCGAGTACGCGTTCCTGAACCTCACCGACGAGACTGTCGCCGTCCACTGGCCCGTCCCGCTCGACGATGCCGAGATCTCGGAGAAGGACCGCACCCACCCCCGTCTCGCCGACGTGACACCGATCGCCCCGCGCAAGATCCTCGTGCTCGGTGCGAACGGACAGCTCGGGCGAGCGCTCCGCGCGGAATTCGGCGATGCGTCGCATATCGAGTACGCGACCCGCGTCGACCTCGACATCACCGGCCCGGGTCTCGCCGCTGCCCGTCGCTGGCGGGAATACGGCGTGATCATCAACGCCGCCGCACACACCGCCGTCGACCAGGCCGAGACGTCCGAGGGGCGCCCTGTAGCGTGGGCCGCGAACGCGGCCGCGCCCGCCGCACTCGCGCGCATCGCCGCCGAAAACGGGCTCACCCTCGTCCATGTCTCCAGCGACTACGTGTTCGACGGCACATCGGCTCGTCCGTACCGGGAGGACGACCTGGTCAGCCCGCTCGGCGTCTACGGGCAGTCCAAGGCCGCCGGCGACCTCGCCGTCCAGACTGCTCCACGGCACTACATCGTCCGCACCAGCTGGGTCATCGGTGACGGCGGCAACTTCGTGCGTACGATGGCCTCGCTCGCCGAGCGAGGCATCGACCCGAAGGTGATCGACGACCAGGTCGGGCGCCTCGCGTTCGCCTCGGACATCGCCCGTGGCATCCGGCACCTCCTCGACAGCGAGGCGCCGTACGGCACCTACAACCTCACCAGCGGAGGCGACCCGGCCAGCTGGGCGGACATCGCGCGTCTGGTCTTCGAAGACAGCGGGCACGACGCCGCGCGGATCACTCCGGTGACGACCGCGGAGTATCACGCCGGCGCATCCGGCGCGGTCGCACCGCGACCGCGCAATAGTGTGCTCGACCTGAGCAGGATCGAGCTGACCGGCTTCGCGCCTTCGGATTGGCGAGCCTCACTCCGGATGCATCTGGCGGCCGAATGACGCGCGCTGACGCCCGCACGAGGATCTCAGCGTTCCCCCGGTAGGCTTGTCCTCCGTGACTCATGTGCTGCAGAACGTCGTGTTCCCCCTCGACCGCGATCCGGACCTGCTGCCGCTCTACGCCGACCCCGAGACCTGGTCGGTCATCGACGAAGAGCCCGTGCGCGTCTCGAATCGTGCGCACCTGGGCAACATCCTCGGCCGGAACAGGGCGCGCATCGTCGCCGGACGACGAGTCTCGCTCGGCACCTACTTCAACGCCTTCCCCGCGTCGTACTGGCAGCACTGGACCAGTGTCCGCGAAGTGCGCCTCACGGTGCGGACCACTGGACCCGCGACGATCCTGGTGTACCGGTCCAACGGTTCGGGCGTTCGCCAGCGCGTCGACGATCGCGAGGTGAGCGGTGAGGCCGAGACGTCCTTTGACTTGCCCCTGACGGAGTACTCCGACGGGGGCTGGATCTGGTTCGACGTCGTCGCTGACGAGAAGCACGCTGTGCTCGAGGGCGCGGAGTGGACGACCGAGCAAGAGCCGGCGCGCTCCGGCAAGGCCTCGCTCGGCATCACGACGTACAACAAGCCCGACTACTGCGTCGAGACGCTGCAGGCACTCGCCGACGCGCCGGATGCCCTCGAACTCATCGACCGCATCTTCCTCGTCGATCAGGGCACCCAGCTCGTCGCCGAACAGGAGGGCTTCGACGATGTCGCCGGGCGGCTCGGCGAGACTCTCTCGGTAATCCGCCAGCCGAACCTCGGCGGTTCCGGTGGCTTCGCACGGTCGATGCACGAGACCCTGCAGCGTCCGGAGAGCGACTTCGTGCAGCTGCTCGACGACGACGTGCGACTGGAGCCCGAATCCCTGCGCCGGTCGATCGTGTTCGCGCGATACAGCACGAATCCGATGCTCGTCGGCGGGCACATGTTCGATCTGCTGGACCGCCCCAAGCTGCATGGCTGGGCCGAGGTCGTCGATGAGAGCCCGTTCATGTGGCGCAATCTCTTCCAGGAGAAGCTGCCACACGACTTCGGCGTCGCGAACCTGCGTCAGTCACCGTTGCTGCACATGCGCATGGATGCGGACTACAACGGCTGGTGGATGTGCCTCATCCCGGTGGCCGCGATCCGTGAGGTCGGTCTCTCGCTGCCCGCGTTCATCAAGTGGGATGACGCGGAGTTCTGCCTCCGCGCCGGCGAGGCCGGCTTCCCCACCGTCTCCCTGCCGGGCGTGGCGCTCTGGCACGTGTCCTGGGTGAACAAGGACGACTCGATCGACTGGCAGGCCTACTTCCACGCCCGCAACCGCATCGTGGCCGGACTCTTGCACTCGAACGCGCCGCGCGGCGGACGCCTGCTCGTGCACAGCCGCAGGGTCGATCTGAAGCACCTCATGATGATGCAGTACTATCCCGCGGCGCTGCGGGCGCGAGCCCTGCGCGATGTGCTGTCCGGGCCGTCCCATATGCGAGGCAATCTGGGTAACGCGATGCCGGAGGCAAGGTCGCTCGCCGCCGACTTCCCCGAGACCGTGGTGCACCGCGACCCCGCCGTCGTCCTGCACTCCCGCAAGGGACGCCGGGTGTACAAGGTGCGCAAGCAGAATGAGTTCGACAGCCCCACCGGGATGAAGCTGCGATGGTTCACTGCGGCCACGCTTGTCAGGCACTGGTTCCATCACCCCGACCCCGCCAACGTCTCGCAGCCCGAAGTCGAGTTCGGCAAGGAGGATGCGCATTGGTGGCGCCTCCCCGCATTCGACAGCGCTCTGGTGAGCGCGGCCGACGGTTCCGGGAAGAATATCTACACCCGCGATCGCCTGAAGTTCCGCCAGATGCTCACCGAGACGGTGCGGTTGCACTGGCAGCTGCGACGTCGCTGGCCCCAGCTGCAGAAGGAGTATCGCGAGGCGCTTCCCGACCTCGTCTCCGACGCCGCATGGCAGCACACGTTCGAGGAGCAGTCTTGACCGCCGCCCCGTTCGATCCCGCTTCCGCGGCGATCGTCATCGTCACCTTCAACCGCTCGCACCTGCTGCAGGGGCTGCTCACCAGCATCCGCACGATGGACCCGAAGCCGGGTCGTGTGGTGATCATCGACAACGCCTCGTCCGATGACACGACGGAGGTCGTCGAGTCGTTCCGCGCCGATCTCGGCACGGAGATCGTGTATCGCCGCCTCGAGACCAACACGGGCGGTTCCGGCGGCTTCAGCGAAGGCATGCGCACCGCGTACGAGCTCGGCTCCGAGTGGATCTGGATGATGGACGACGATGTCGAGGTGCTTCCCGACGGCCTCGCCCGCATGGGCCACTGGTCCGAGCGGTTCAAGAGCATCCAGGGTCGCCGCTACGACTACGACGGCAGCGAGTTCTACTGGCAGTACCGCATTGCTGAGCGCATGGGCATCCCCATCCCGTTCGCACCCTCCGGTTTTGACGACACCGGGTTCAAGGAGATGAACAGCGGATGCTTCGAGGGCATGTTCATCCACCGGTCGATCGTGAAGGAGATCGGCCTTCCCGATCCCCGCTTCTTCATCTACTGGGATGACCAGCTTTACGGCTGGCTCGCGTCGCGACGGACGACGGCGGTGATCGTTGACGAGTTCGTGCTGCGCCGCACCCGCGAGATCGTGCAGTGGGATCTCGGCATCCGCCACCTGAACGCGTCCAGCAACGCCTACCGGTACTACATCATGAGAAACCGGGCCTTCATCAAGCACTACTACCGCGCGAATGGGGCCTACAACCCGGTGCTGTTCGGAGCGGGCACGACACTGACCTTCTTCAAGGAGCTCATTCGCCTGGCGTTCGTCGAGCGCACCGTCCGAGGCACGAGCAACCTGTTCCGCGGGCTGCGTGACGGCGGGAGGATCGGCCGCGATCGCAGTTGGCGGCCGATGGCTCCGCTGGAGTCCTGACATGGAATCACACGAACCGGAGTACGTCGGGTCGTTTCCGCCGGAGCAGAAGCGGCATCCCGGCCGGGTGTGGCTGATCATCGGGCTGTCCGTCGCCGCGGTCGCCATCGCCGTGGTCCTGTTCCTGCTTTTCTTGCCGCGGACAGCACCTTCGCCAGACTCCACGGACACACCGACGCCGACACCAACCGCGAGCGCGTCGCCCACAGTCACGTCGACCCCGACACCGACCACGCCAGCACCTACGCCGACGACACCCCCGCAGACGCCTCCGCCGGTCGGAGACCCCAGCCTCGAAGTGTTCCGCGACAAGGTCCGCCCGGTGATCACGGACGCCGACACCGGGTTGCGCATGCTCTCGGGAATGAGCGGTCAGGACGCGGTGCAAGTCGTCGACCAGTTGCGACAGGATGCCGAGCGGCTCTCCGATTCGGTCGCCCCGTCCTCGATCGCGGCCGAGTGGCAGACCAAGAGCGCAGCCTATCTCAACGCCTTGTCGCGACTGCAGGATGCGTATGCGAACGGCACCAGCACTGATGCCGCGCTCACCTCGGCGACCTCGGCGAAGCAGTCTCTCAAGCAGCTCGTCGGGCTCTGAGAGGAACCTCGTCCCGTCGTCTCAGGCCGCAGCGCTCTCTGCGTTGTAGCGGTCAAGCACCTCGCCGATCGGCCCGTCCAGCACCAGGGCGCCCTTGTTCAGGTAGAGCCCTCGAGTGCAGAACCGGCGCAGGTCGCGCTCGTTGTGACTGACGAAGAAGAGCGTGCGGCCTTCTGCAAGCAGTTCGTCGATGCGGGTGTAGCACTTGTCGCGGAACGCCTTGTCGCCGACGGCGAGCACCTCGTCGACGAGCAGGATCGGCTCTTCCAGCTGCGACACGACGGAGAACGCCAGCCGCACCTTCATCCCGTTGGAGAGATGCTTATAGGGCGTCTCCTGGAAGTCCTCGAGCTCGGCGAAGGCGATCATCCCGTCGTAGCGACGCGCGATCTCCTCCTTGGACATGCCGTGCAGGCCCGCGGTGAGTCGCACGTTCTCGCGCACGGTCAGATCGCCGACGAATCCGCCGGTCAGTTCGATCAGAGGAGCGACTCCGCCGTTCACCGTCACCGCGCCCTCATCGGGCAGCAGGACTCCGGCGACCAGGCGCAGCAGGGTGGACTTGCCCTGACCGTTGCGTCCCACGACGCCGATCGCCTCGCCGGGCGCGACGGTGAACGTCACGTCGCGCAGCGCCCAGAACTCTCCGGGCCGGGAGCGACGGCTGGCACCGGCGAACAGGTCCTTCAGCGACCGGCGTCCCCGCCGGTTCCGTCGGAACCGGACTCCGAGCCCGTCGACCTCGATTGCGGCGGTCATCACAGCTCCTTCAAGACGGGACGCTCGAGCGTACGGAACGTCCAGACGCCGAGCACGAAGATGACGAGCGTGACCGCGGCGCCGATCAGGATCACCTTGAGATCCCATTGGTCGGGGAAGAACGCCATCCGGTAGAGCGACATGATGCCTGCCAGCGGGTTGAACGCGCCGATGGTCTCAAACGCGCCCGGCAGATCGCGCACGCTGTAGATGATCGGCGTCGCGTAGAACAGCGCACGAAGGATGAGCGCGGTCGTGCGCTCCAGATCGGTGTACAGGGCGCAGAGCGGGGCCACCAGCAGGCCGAGGCCGACCAGGAGTACCGTCTGCCACAAGACGGCCACTGGGAACCAGAGGATGCCCCACCCCACGTGCGCGGTGAACTCGGGGTTCTTCTCCACCATGATGTTCACGACGACGAAGATCACCAGCACCGGGAGCGAGAACAGGAACTCGATGCCCTTGCTGAGCACGATGCGATTGACCCAGATCGAGCGCGGTATGGCCGTCGAGCGCACCAGCCGCGAGTCCTTCTTGAACGCACGGGTGAAGTCACCGACCGAGCTGTTGAACCACACCCAGGGCAGCAGCGCGCTGATCAGGAAGATGATGTAGGGCTGCTCTCCCGCGCTGCGGTGGAACACCTGCGTGAACACGAACCAGTAGATCGCGCTCATCACCAGCGGATCGAGCACCGACCACAGGTAGCCGAGTGCGCTGGTCGAGTACCGGACCTTCAGATCACGGGCCGACAGCAGCCACAGCGAGTGGAAGTAGCGCCGGGGCGTACCCGGCGCCCCCACCGTCATCGTCATCTCAGCCGTGCAACTCGGTCAGGTCGTTGCGCCACATCGACAGCGCCGAGCCGATGGCCATGTGCATGTCGAGGTACTGGTAGGTGCCGAGGCGCCCGCCGAAGTGCACGTCCTGCTCGCCCCTGGCGCGCTCGCGGTACGCCAGCAAGCCGGTGCGGTCGGCCGGGGTGTTCACCGGGTAGTACGGCTCGTCGTCACGGTTCGCGAATCGGGAGAACTCGCGCATGATGACGGTGCGATCCTGCTCGAAGAGCTCCTTACGCTCGGGATGGAAGTGCTTGAACTCATGGATGCGGGTGTACGCCACGTCCAGATCCGGGTAGTTCATGACCGGGGTTCCCTGGAAGTCGGACGTGCCGAGCACCTCCTGCTCGAAGTCCAGCGTGCGCCAGGAGAGCGCGCCCTCCTCGTAGTCGAAGTACCGGTCCACGGGACCGGTGTACACGACCGGCACCTGCCCGACGACGGCCTTCTTGTTCAGCGGCTGCGACTCGTCGAAGAAGTCGATGCCGAGCTTCACCTCGATGTTCGGGTGGTCCGCCATCCGCTCGATCCAGGCCGTGTAGCCATCGGTCGGCAACCCTTCCCAGGTGTCGTTGAAGTAGCGGTTGTCGTAGGTGTAGCGCACGGGCAGCCTGCTGACGATGTCGCCAGAGAGCTTGTGCGGGTCGGTCTGCCACTGCTTCGCCGTGTAGTCGCGGAAGAACGCCTCGAAGAGCGGGCGCCCGACAAGGGCGATGCCCTTCTCCTCGAAGTTGGCCGCCGTCTTGACGTCGAATTCGCCGGCCTGTTCCTTGACCAGTGCCCGCGCCTGATCGGGCGTGTAGGCGGACTGGAAGAACTGGTTGATCGTGCCGAGGTTCACCGGCATCGGGAACACCGTACCTTTATGCGTGGTGTACACGCGGTGCACGTAATTCGTGAAGGTGGTGAACCGGTTGACGTACTTCCACACGGTCGGGTTCGACGTGTGGAACAGGTGCGCCCCGTACTGGTGCACCTCGATCCCCGTCTCGGGCTCGGGCGCGCTGTACGCGTTCCCACCGATGTGCGGGCGGCGGTCGATGACTACCACCTTGCGCCCGGCATCCGCTGCACGTTCGGCGATGGTGAGGCCGAAGAAACCCGACCCTACGACGAGAAGATCCATGAGATCAATCGTATCGGGGTCATGCCTCAGCCCTTCACAGCGTCGACCACAGCCGCGAGCATCGGAGCGAGACGGCGCACGTAGTCGAGGTTCAGATGATCGGCGTCGTAGTAAGTCGCAATGCCGCCGACAGCCGCGTAGCAGCGACCTTCGGCGCAGAAATAGGGCGACGCGTCGAACGCGCGCACTCGCGCGTCGTGAATCCGATCCGCCGCGAGCAGATAAGGATCCGGCGGGTTGGCGTCCTCGGCCGGAACTGCGCAGGCAAGCGGAGCGTTGCGGTTGAGGACCAGACAGTTCGGGTCGCGCACCTCACCGTTGAACGGCACTCCGCCGAGCGGGATGACGGTGGTTCCGGCATCCGCCCAGCGTGTCCACGCGCGCACCAGTCCGTCGACGAACTGATCCCGCTGCGCTCTTCCGGTGCCATCATCCACCAGTTGCACTCGGCCGGCGGAGGAAGTGAACACGATGTCAGGATGCTGCTGCACCACTTCTTCCTGAACGGCCCCGGCCCACGAACGACAACTGTCGCGGTCAGCAGACGGGGCAGCGGTACGGAACCCGATATACGGCGCGTCTGTGACGGGGCACCCGCCCCCGAAACTGGTCGTCACGACCCAACCTCGGGCGCGCGCGAGGTCGAGGATCGGTCCCTTCCACTGCTCGGCGTGCGAGTCACCGACCAGCCAGACCTCCGCCGTTGCCTTCTTCCCCGCGCTGAAGTCGCACCTCACAGTCGCCGTGCGGCCACCGAGCGGGAGCAGATCGGGCACGCTCGAGCAGCTCGGAGGTGTGTAGAAGTACGCGTTGACCGGACCCATCACGGGTTCGGCCACGGAGTCGAACGGATCGTCGCAAGAAGCGCCCGACTCGAGCGACTGCGGTCCGACGCAGGCCTGCACCGTGACCGTCGCCGGTGGGACATCAGCGTTCTTCCGCAACGTTCCCGCACCGATGAGCGCCACGGAGACCACAGCGACGAGCGCCATCGAGAGCAGCATGGCCGCGAAGGTTCTGGGCGACGAGTTCTGGAGAAGGGACCAGCGCTGCCCTGGCACCTCCACGAACCGCCGGGTGAAGTCTGCCAGCACGAGCGCCACAACGATGATGCCGAGCTTCATGGCCGTCGAGAGGGTACCGGAGAGCAGGAACGGCACCAGGACGATCAGAGGCCAGTGCCACAGATAGAGCGAATACGAGACATCGCCGAACCATTGCACCGGACGCCAGGAGGTGAGCGGCGTGTGCAGCAGGCGCGTACCGCCTGTTCCCGCCAGGATCACAGCGGCCGTGCCGAGCACCGGCAGGAGTGCGGTGACCCCGGGGAACGGCGTCGTGGGGCCGTACATTACGGCGGCGACAGCGATCCCAGCGAAGCCGCCGATGGACAGGAGGTCGCCGGCGACGCGCGGAAGCCGTGCCAAGGGCAGCAGGGCGATGAGCCCTCCTATGCCGAACTCCCATGCGCGCGTGTAGGTGACGAAGTACGCGTGGCTGGGCGCGACGGCCGTGGTGTACGCGCTGAGGCCCAGCGAGACCACGACGAGCACGCCAAGGGCGATCGCCGCAGTCTTCCGCGGATCCGATGACCTCCGGCGGGCGAGCCGCCACACGCCGAGGAGCAGCAGCGGCCAGACGAGGTAGAACTGCTCTTCCACCGAGAGCGACCAGTAGTGCTGCGCCGGCGTGGCGAGGTCGTTCAACGCGGAGTAGTTCACGCTCATCGCGCTGAGGAACCAGTTCTCGACGTAGGTCGCGCTGGCGAGGATCTCCGCGCCAGTGCGCTCCCAACGCGGGTACGGCAGCAGCGCGAATGTCGCGACGGCGCTGACGAGCAGCACCAGGAGCGCCGCCGGAAGCAGGCGCCGCACTCGCCGCGCGTAGAACCGCCCGAGCGCGATCCGCCCCGTCGAGGACACCTCTCGAAGCAGATGCGCCGTGATCAGGTATCCCGAGATCACGAAGAAGACGTCGACCCCGACGTATCCGCCGGTGAGCCGCAGCGGCCAGAGGTGGTTCAGCAGGACTGCGAGGATGGCAACGGCACGCAGCGCCTGGACATCGGGACGGAACCCCGCTGCCCGGGCGCGGCGCGGCGCGGCCGGTGCCGATCTGACGGCGGTGTCGGTCAGCGGAGGGCTCCTCAGCCGGCGGCGCCGACGACGATTCGCGGAGTTCCCGCCCAGAGTGCGCCGTCGGTCGCGTTGCGGCCGTCGACGAGCAGCTTGATCCCGGGGATATGTGCCGGAGCGATGGTCTTGTAGTCGGCGTGGTCGGTCTGCAGGATCGCGAGTTCGGCAGCATCCCCGATGGCGAACGGCTCGAACCCGAGTCCGCGCAGCTCGTCGTCGGTGTACAGAGGGTCGTGCACGAAGACCTCGGCGCCACGCTGCTTCAGCGCGGCGACGGTCGGGAACACTCCCGAGAACGCGGTCTCCTTCACTCCCCCGCGGTATGCGGCGCCCAGAACCACCGCACGGCGCCCGGTCAGGTCGCCGAGGACGCCTGCGGCCTGTGCGACCAGGCGCTCAGGCATGGAGGCGTTGAAGTTGCGCGCGACGCGCACGATGTCGGCATCCGGGTCGGTCGACAGGTACAGCCTCGGGTACACCGGGATGCAGTGCCCACCGACCGCGATGCCGGGCCGGTGGATGTGACTGTAGGGCTGCGAGTTACAGGCCTCGATCACCTTGTACACGTCGATGCCATGGCTCGCGGCGAAGACGCCGAACTGGTTCGCCAGGCCGATGTTCACGTCGCGGTACGTGGTCTCGGCGAGCTTCGCCATCTCGGACGCCTCGGTCGAGCCGAGATCCCACACGCCGTTGGGTCGGGGCAGGTCAGGGCGCTCGTCGAACTGCAGCACGGCTTCGTAGAACTCGCGTGCGCGGCGGTTGCCCTCGTCGGAGAGCGCGCCGATGAGCTTGGGGTACTTGCGCAGGTCGGCGAAGACACGACCGGTGAGCACGCGCTCCGGCGAGTACGCGACGTGGAAGTCGACGCCCTCGGTGAGGCCGGAGCCCTCCTCCAGCATCGGCTTCCAGCGGGTGCGCGTGGTGCCCACAGGCAGCGTCGTCTCGTAGGAGACGAAGGTGCCGGGGGTCAGGTGCTCGGCCAGCGACTTCGTCGCGGCATCCATGTACTTGAAGTCCGGCTCCCAGGTTTCGTCGTTCACGAAGACCGGGGCGACGAGCACGACGGCGTCGGCGCCGGGGATCGCCTCGGCGTAGTCGGTGGTCGCGCGCAGGCGCCCCGCGGGAATCAGCTCCTCAAGCCGCTCCTGCAGCTCCGCTTCCCCGGGGAACGGCTCCTTCGCGGCGTTGATTGAGTCGACCGCCTTCTGGTTGACGTCGACGCCGATCACGTCGTGACCGGATGAGGCGAACTGGACGGCGAGGGGAAGCCCGATCTTTCCGAGGGCGACGACAGCGATCTTCACACCCACAATCGTAGGGGATCCGTCTGCGCCCTGACTCAGGAGCGTCCGCGGACGATCTGCTCCGACTGCGCGACGATGCGCGAGGCGACCGTGGAGAGCGCATAGCGCTCGGAGGCCCATGCGGCGAGTTCGACCCGTCCTGCCTCCGGCAACGGCGCGGCCGCGGCGCTGAGCATCGCCTCTCGGACGGCATCAGCATCCCACTCGACAGCAACCCCGACGGGGTGATGCGACGACTCGGCGCGCAGGAACGGCGCGGTCGGCCCGACGCCGCTGAAGACCACAGGGCAGCCGGACGCCAGGGAGCCGTACACCTTGGTCGTGAACGCATAGTCGTATCCGGCATCGGGCTTCAGACTCGCGAGCGAAGCCGTCGCGGCGCTCAGCACCGTCGCGAGCTGCTCGGGCGGCACAGGGTCATGGAACTCCACGCCGGACAGACCCGATTCGGCGATCTTCTCCCGCATCCGCGGCTGCTCCGAGCCGTTTCCGATGAAGATCAGCCGGGCCTGCGGATACGCGGCTCGCACACCGGCGAACGCATCGAGGAACACTTCCGCTCCGTGCCACTCGGAGTACGAGCCCGGGTAGACGAACACCGGATCAACAGGTGGCTCCTGGGGTGTGTATCGGAACGAGGAGGTGTCCGTGCCGAAGCCGACCGCCGTCGCAGGCACTTCGATGCCGATCTGACGCATCCGTTCGATCAACCCCTGTGAGATCGCGAAGGCATGCGCCGCACCGCGCATCGCGAAACGTTCGACCGCGCGAAGAGCGCCGAGGACGACGGTCGACGACGTCACGACTCCGGCAGCGTCCGACCACAGGTCGGCCGCGTCATAGACGTACGGTGTCCGCCGCAGCCAGGCGACGATCCGCACCACCGCGCCAGTGGTCGGAGGGGGCTCCACGAGGTAGAGATCGGAGCGACGTGAGAAGAGCAGGCGGAAGAATGCCGGGATGTCGAAGGACATGTAGGAGACATATCCGCGTACATATCCTTGGCGATCGCGTTTGACGCGTGCGCGGCGGACCTCCACGCCGTCGGGGTCGGCGCCGGAGGCAGAGGCGGGTGGGGAACTGGTGAGCACCTCGACCTCATGGCCGGCATCACGGAAAGCCTCAGCGGTCGCGCGGAGCAGGAACGACGCCGCCGCGGGCTCCGGAGTGAAGATCCGACTGATGATGACGATGCGCATGGCCTGTTGACGACCCAACTCGAGACTCCCCCCGCAACCAGTCCGCAACCGTACCATGCGGAGTTCTCCCTGTTAGGCCGCGGATAGACTTCCACAGTCATCCACGTTCCGATGACGCCGGAGGTTCGGAGTTTCATGAAGTCAATGTTCGGCTTGTACCGCCAGGTGGTCGCAGAGCTGCCCGCCGAAGCCCGCCGCTTCCTCACGATCTATTCCTGGCTGCTCGCGTCCCTCGCGATCTTCGATGCCGCCGCGCTCGGACTCCTCGCTCTTGTGATCGGGCCGCTGGCGGCCGGAACTCCCGTGGTTCTCCCGCTCATCGGCGAACTGGATTTCGGTGGGGTGATCATCGCGATCTTGGTGATCTGCGGGCTGATGATCACCAAGGGTCTCATCGCGACCCTCGTGATGTGGTGGGGCACCCGCAGGATCATCAGGTATCAGGTCGCGGTTGGCGACCGGCTCTTCCGCGCTTACATTCACGCACCGTGGACGCTCCGCCTGAAGAAGAACTCCTCGGACATGCTGAGGTTCAGTGACGGTGGCGTCGACGTGATGATCAACACGTTCCTGCTGCCCGGGGCGACGCTGCTGGGAGAGGCAGTCAGCCTCGTCGTCGTCGTCGCGACGCTGGCCATCGTTCAGCCGGGCATCGCGGTGATCACCCTCGTCTACATGTTCCTGCTCGGCGCCGTCCTCTATCTGTGGATCGCGAAGCATGCACGCCTGGCGGGCGACGTCAACATGAAGGCGACGATCCGCACCTCCCGGCTGATCCTGGAGATCATGTCGACGATGAAGGAGATCGCGCTCCGCAATCGCGAGGACACCGTTGCGGATGTGGTCGAGGCGTCGCGCAAGGAGAGCTCGCGGGCTCGTGCAAACACCTACTTCCTCGGCCAAGTGCCCCGGTACGTTCTCGAATCCGGGATCATCGGTGGCTTCATCGTCATCGGCGGGGCCGGTTTCCTCCTCGGAGGTCAGCAGGCCGCGATCACGGCGGTCGCCCTCTTTGGCCTGGCGGGTTTCCGGATGGCTCCGTCCGTGACGCGCTTCCAGTCGATCATGTCGACGATGCTCGCGTCCGCGGCCTACCCACGTCGCGTGATCGAAGAGCTCCACGAGACCGAGGCACTGGTAGCGACCTCGTCAGGACGCCCTTCGCGCCCCGTGCCGTCGAAGCCGCAGTCCATCGTCCTCGAGGAGGTGACCTTCCGATATTCGCCGGATGCGGCGCCCGCAGTGAGCAACGTCTCCCTCGAGATCCCGTTCGGGTCCTTCGTCGCGTTCGTGGGGTCGTCCGGCTCCGGCAAGTCGACGATGGTGGATCTGCTTCTGAGCCTGCTCGAACCGACCGAAGGCACAATTCGCATCGACGATGTGCCGATGACGGAGCTGACCCGCGCATGGCGCGATCGCGTGGGATACGTGCCCCAGGACGTGGCGCTCTTCGATTCCACGATCGCCGAGAACGTCGCGCTCACCTGGGCGAAGGACTACGATCCCGCGCGCGTTCAGAGCGCCCTCGAGCAGGCGCAGGTGTGGGAGATCGTCTCCAAGCGCGACGGCGGGATCGAATCGCAGGTCGGCGAGCGCGGACTCTCGCTGTCCGGCGGGCAGAAGCAGCGCCTGGGCATCGCGCGTGCGCTCTACATCGATCCTCTCGTGCTCGTCATGGACGAGGCGACGAGTGCACTGGACACGAAGACGGAGGCCGCCGTCTCGCAATCGATCACGGAACTCAGTGGCGACCGCACGCTCATCGTCGTGGCGCACCGCCTCTCGACGATCCGCCACGCGGACCGCATCTTCTTCATGCGCGACGGCGAGGTGATGGCCTCCGGCACGTTCGATGAACTCGTGGCCTCGGTGCCCGACTTCGCGCATCAGGCCGCCCTCGCCGGGCTCGCCTGATCCCCGGAGCGGTCAGCCGAGCAGACGGCGCAGCACGTCCCGCTGCACGTCGGCGTCCACCGCCGAGCTCAACTCCTTCGCAGCACGGTCGGATGCCCGCTTGAATCCGGCGACGTCGTCCGGTGTCAGCGCACTCAGCGCGGTTTCGAGATCATCGGTCTCAAAACCGTGCACCGTGACGCCCAGACCGTGGTCGGCGATGAGCCGATCTATCTCGATCGCCTGCCCGAACACGATGCCCACACGGGACTGCACGAAGTCGAAGAACTTGTTGGGCAGCATGAAGCGATGATTGGTCGTCGTGGGCTTGAGCAGATACACGCCGAGGTCGAACTCGTTGAGCGCCGCCGGGAGCTCATGCGGCAGCACCGCGGGATGGAACGTGATGCGCTCCGAAGCGCCGGCGCGCTTCACCAGAGAGGCGCGATACGGGTCGTCTTCAGGCGCCACTAGAAATAGGTCGAGCGTGAAACGCTCGTCGAGCCCCAGGGTGGCATCGATCAGCGACTCGATGCATCGCTCAGGCACGGCGACGCCGCTGTGGACCAGTCGGATGCGCCCGGGCACCATCGGACTCGGCGACAGTTCCACGTAGTCGCGTGCGTTGCGCACCACGGCCGTCGTGACCCCGAACTCCTTCTCGTACAGCTCGGCGATCAACGGGCTGACCGTGGTGACGGCCGCGGCCCGAGGAAGATACTTGCGGCACAGCGCCGTCATGAACGGAGCGACCAGCAGGCGCCAGCTCAGGATGTGCGTCTGCTCTTCGGGCGCCCATTCATGCATGTCGGCCCACACCGGGGCGCCCTGCGCGACGTCGAAGGCGAGCGGCAGGGCACGCGCGTCGTTCGCGACGACGAGGTCGAAGCTCTGCCCGGACAGCGATTCTCGCGCCGCGGCGATGGCCGGCGCCGCGAACTCGGCGGCACCGTGCGCGTGGACAGCGAGCTTCAGCACGCCGAGCGGCGTCTGCGGCAACGAGGGCAGCCCCGCGGAGACCTCGATGTGGTGCGCCGCACCCGCAGGCGTTCCGCCGAATCCGACCGTGGTGACCTCCCCCGCCTCCGCGAGTACCGCGATCTGACGCAGCACGCGAGCGTCCGTCGTCAGTGGGGAGAAGGAGATGCTGAGGATTCGCGGTCGGCGGCCACCGATGGATGCAGGCTGAGACTCTGACACAACCCCCGATGATATCGTGAGGCGTTGATCTCTCGACGCGCTGTGGTTCGACCACGCCACTGATCTCCACCTTCTCATCTCTACCTTCATGGAGGCCCCCGGAATGACGGGTGACACACGTCCCTACCAGCGATGCACTCGCACGATCATGGACACCACCGATCCGGACATCACATTCGATGAGCACGGCGTCAGCAACCACGCGACGAACTACGACGTCTTCATGGGCAAGGTGGTCGACAAGGCCCTCGCCGGTGAGGCACTGCCCGAGCTCGAGGCGATGGTCGCAGAGATCAAGAAGGCCGGAGAAGGTAAGCCCTACGACTGCATCGTCGGCGTCTCCGGCGGCGTGGACAGCACCTACCTGCTGATGAAGGCCGTGGAGCTGGGGCTGCGCCCCCTGGCCGTGCACTTCGACAGCGGCTGGAACTCCGAGCTCGCGGTCGGGAACATCCAGAACCTCGTCACGACGCTCGGCGTGGACCTGTACACGCACGTCGTCGACTGGCGAGAGATGAAGGACCTCCAGCTGTCCTTCTTCAAGGCCTCGGTCGCGAACTGTGACATCCCCACGGACCACGCCTTCGGCTACGTCGCATTCCAGCAGGCGCGGAAGTACGGGATCAAATACATCCTGTCCGGATCGAACTACGCCAGCGAGTCGATCCTCCCCCGTGCGTGGGGCTACAGCTCGGACGACGCCAAGCACCTGAAGGCGATCCAGAAGCGCTTCGGAACCGTGAAGCTGAAGTCCTACCCTGTCATGGGCATGTTCCGTCGGCACATCTGGTATCCAATGGTGGTCGGGATCAAGACGGTGCGACCGTTGAACCTGATGCCCTATGTGTACACGGACGCCAAGAGAGACATCACCGAGCGCGTCGGCTGGCGCGACTACGGCGGGAAGCACTACGAGTCCGTCTTCACCCGCTACTTCCAGGGCTACTACCTGCCGCACAAGTTCGGATTCGACAAGCGTCTCGCGCACTACTCCTCGCTCATCGTCTCCCACCAGATCACCCGGGATGAAGCGCTCGGATTGATGGAGACCGAGAACTATCCCGAACAGCTGCGCGAGCAGGACCACGAGTTCATCGCCAAGAAGCTCGGAGTCTCCGTCGCCGAGCTCGAGGAGATCTTCGCGAAGCCCCCGGTCCCCTACAACGCCTACCCGACCTCGGAGAAGTCCTGGGCCATCGTCATGCGCGGAGCGTGGCTGGTCAACGGCGTCCTGAAGCGACTGCACCTCAAGAAATGAGCGTGTCGATCGTCGACTACGGGCTGGGCAACCTCGGCTCCGTGGCCAACATGCTCAAGCGGGTCGGCGCCCAGAACAACCGGGTCAGCACGCCCGACGAGATCCTGGCCGCGGACCGGATCCTCCTGCCCGGTGTGGGCGCGTTCGACAAAGGCACTGCGCTCCTGCAGGATGCCGGGCTGTCGGATGCGCTGCGGGAGTTCGCCGCCTCTGGGCGCCCGTTGCTCGGCATCTGCCTGGGTATGCAGCTCCTGCTCGACTCCAGCGAGGAGGGCGTCAGCAAGGGACTGGGCCTCATCCCGGGACGCAGCCTGCGCTTCGAAGACGCCCCTGGGCTAAGAGTGCCCCATATGGGGTGGAACGAGGTGTCCCGGCGGCACGAGGATCCCGTGCTCGCGTCGCTGCCCGATGAGAACCGGTTCTACTTCGTGCACAGTTACCGGGTCGTGCCCGAGCGCGAGGAGGACGTGCTGGCTACCACCACCTACGGAGCGTCGTTTGCCTCGATGATCCGTCGCGACAATGTGATCGGTGCCCAGTTCCACCCCGAGAAGAGCCACGCCTTCGGCATGGTCATCCTGAGGAATTTCGCCGACCTATGAGCAGCTTCCCCCGCGTCATCCCCGTCCTCCTCGTCAGCGACGGCTATCTCGTCAAGCCCGTGAAGTTCCGCGGCGACAAGTACATCGGCGATCCGATCAACGCCGTGCGCATCTTCAACGAGAAGCAGGTCGACGAACTCGTCATCTGCGACATCGACGCGTCCGTCAAGGGCACTGGCGTCAACTACACGCTCATCGAGGAGATCGCCAGCGAGGCCTTCATGCCGGTCGGCTACGGTGGCGGCGTCTCATCGGCTGCGGAGGCGCAGCGCATCACCGGCATCGGGATCGAGAAGGTCGTGCTCAACACGGCAGCGTTCACGCGACCCGATCTGATCGGCGAGGTCGCCGATGCGCTCGGCTCCTCCAGCACCGTCGTGAGCATCGACGCGAAGAAGAAGCTGACCGGCGGCTGGGACACCTTCGCGGCACGCGGATCGAAGAAGACCGGTCTCGCTCCCGATGAGGCGGCCCGACGTGCGCAGGCTCTCGGCGCAGGCGAGCTCATCGTCTCGTCCATCGACCGTGAGAGCACCTTCTCCGGCTATGATCTGAAACTCATCTCGACGGTCGCGGAGTCCGTGACCGTGCCGGTGATCGCCCTCGGCGGTGCTTCCTCGCTCGAGGACTTCCGCCAGGGTCTCGATGCCGGGGCGTCAGCCGCGGCAGCCGGAAGCATGTTCGTTCAGAACGGCAAGCATCGGGCCGTGCTCATCACGTACCCGTCCGCCGCTGAAGTGCGAAGCCTCAAGAGAGACTGAGACACCACATTCGAAAGGCCCCTCGTGACCTCCTCCTCACGCCGTCGCGTGCTCGTGTTCACCTTCACCCCCATCGATCGGGAGCCGCGGGCTCTCAAACAGATCGCGGTGCTGAAGGACGACTACGACGTGACCACTGCCGGCTTCGGCCCGGCACCGGTCCCCGGTGTCCCCCACATCGAACTGGAAGCACTCCCGACGTCCCGCGGAGTGCTGTCGATTCGCGGCGTGTACTCGCTGCTGATCCTCCTCCGGCAGTACCGGCTTCTCTCCCGACTGCTCCCGCGCAACGCGTCCGCCTACGAGCGGCTGTCTCCGCACGAGTGGGATCTGATCATCGCTCACGATGTCTCCACCGTTCCGGTCGCGCGCCGGCTGCGCTCGACGCACGGCATCCTCGTGGACCTGCACGAATATGCGACGAGGCAGGGCGAGAACTCGCTGCGCTGGCGTCTGGTCGAGGGCGGCTACTTCCGCTGGATCCTGAAGAAGCACGTCTCCAAGGCCGCCGCGATCAGCACCGTCGGGCAGGGCATCGTCGACGAGTACCGCCGCGAATTCGGGCTCGACAGCGATCTGGTCGTGAACGCCACGCCGTTCCGCGACATCGAACCGACGCCGACGCCGTCACCCATCCGACTCGTGCACAGCGGTGCCGTGGCCGCGACGCGGAAGCTCGAGATCATGATCGAGGCCGTGAAGCTGACCCGCGTACCGGTCACGCTCGATCTCTATCTGGTCGGCAGCGAGGACGCCTACTTCCAGTCGCTGCGCGACAGGGCGGCGGGCGACGACCGAATCGTCTTCCGCGACCCCGTCCCCTACGCGGAACTCGTAACCAGGCTCAGTCAGTACGACATCGGACTCGCCATGATCGCACCGTCCACGTTCAACCTGCTCTGGTGCCTGCCGAACAAGTTCTTCGATTACATCCAGGCACGGTTGGCGATCATCACTGGACCGTCGCCCGAGATGGCACGACTGACGAACGAGTACGGCCTGGGTGCGGTCACCGGTGACTTCACAGGCCCGTCTCTTGCCGCTGTGCTCGATTCCCTCGATCCTTCGCGCGTCGACGAATGGAAGGCGGCCGCCGACCGTCATGCGCGCGAACTGTCCAGTGAGACCCAGGTGCTGGTGTGGAAGCGGATGGTCGACGATCTCTTCGCGGGCCGTCGCGCATGACACTCCCGGCGAGCGATGCGATCGATCGAGGAGCGGCCGTGGCCCGGCCGAAGACCCTCGTCCTGAGCCCGACCCCTCTCGCGCGCTCACCGCGCGCCAGGAAGCAGGTCGTCGCGCTCCGCGATTCCCACGATCTCGTCACGGCCTCGCGTGGCGAGACCCCTTTTCCGGGAATCGAGCACGTCCGACTGCCCGATGTGGACCAGCGCTGGGGTCTGCTGGGACGGCTCCTCTACCTCACCGCTCTCGCGCTGCACCTGTACCCGCTGATCACGCGGCTGAGTGCCCAGGACGAGCTGATCCGGCGCCGGCTCGGCGATCGCCGTTGGGATCTGATCATTGCTCACGACGTGCAGACTTCGGCGGTCGCGGAACAGCTCACCTCGCGGAGGCTGATGGTCGACCTCCACGAATACGCACCTCGCCAGAACGAGCATTCACGCGCGTGGCGAATGCTCATCGCGCCGTACTTCCGATGGATCATCCGAGGTCCGGTCCGGCGGGCGTCCGCGACGACCACGGTCAGCCAGGGCATCGTCGACGAGTACCGGAAGGAATTCGGCCTCGATCCGACGCTGATCATCAACGCGACGCCGTATCAGGAACTCACGCCCACACCGGTGCACAGCCCGCTCCGTCTGGTGCACAGCGGCGTGGCGGCACCGCATCGCCACCTTGAGATCCTGATCGATGCCGTGCTGCAGAGCCCGGCAGACATCACCCTCGATCTGTACCTCGTCGATTCCGACGGCGCCTACGGATCGAGCCTGCGCGTTCGCGCCGCAGGCGACCCACGGATCTCGCTGCATCCCGCGGTGCCGTACGAGACGCTCATCGAGACGCTCTCACAGCATGACCTCGGGGTCCATGTGCTGCCGCCCATCAGCTTCAACCACCGGCACGCACTGCCCAACAAGCTCTTCGACTACGTCCAGGCACGGCTCGGCGTGATCGTCGGGCCCTCCCCGGAAATGGCTTCCATCGTGTCGGCGAGCGGACTCGGCGTCGTGACCGCCGGCTTCACGCCGGCCTCGTTGCGTGACGCGATCGACGCGCTTCAGCCCGAACAGGTGGCGGAGTTCAAGTCCGCGGCGGCGCGCGGAGCACGCGACCTCTCCAGCGAGAAGCAGATGGCGACGTTCACCGAGCTCGTCGCCCGCGTGATGGCCTGAGACCTCAGCCGGCGCGTTCGATCAGCGCGTCCACGACCCGCCGCGCGGCGTCGCCGTCCCCATAGGGCGCTGCCTCCGTGTCCGCAGGCCGCACCCGGGACACCGCCGACCGCACCGCGTCGGGAGCCGGAGGCACGAGGACGTTCCATCCCAGTTCCACAGTCTCGACCCACTCCGTCTCGGGACGCACCGTCGTCGCCGGCGTGCGCAGCAGGAACGCCTCCTTCTGCAGCCCGCCGGAGTCCGTGATGACGCCGGCGGCACGGTCGACGGCCCGCACCAGCTGCGGATAGGGCAGCGGAGCGCGGACATCGATAGCCCCCGTGCTCAGATCGATGCCCTGCTCGGCGGCTTGCTTCACGAGGCGTGGATGTGCGAGCAGCAGCACCGGGCGGTCGAGCGCAGCGAGACCGCCGACGATTCCGCGCAGGTGCTCGCCGTTGTCGGTGTTGTCCGGCCTGTGGATGGTGGCGACGTAGTACTCGCCGTCGTCGACGCCGTCAGGGAGCGGCAGCTCGCCCACCTCGGAACGCGTCCTCATCAGCACATCCGTCATCACGTCGCCGACCACGACAGTGCGCGGCTCGAGGCCCTCGGTGCGCAGGTGGTCGGCCGCGACCTGGGTGGGCGCGAGCAGCAGATCCGCCGCGTGGTCGGTCAGGACTCGATTGTGCTCCTCCGGCATCCGGCGGTTGAACGACCGCAGCCCGGCTTCGAGGTGAGCCACGGGAAGGTGCATCTTGACCGCGGCGAGCGCCGCGGCGACCGTCGAGTTCGTGTCCCCGTACACCAGCACCCAATCGGGCCGGTGCTTCTCGAAGGCCTCCTCGAGGCCCGCGAGCATCGCCCCGGTCTGGGCGCCGTGCTTGCCCGATCCCACGGCGAGGTTCTCGTCCGGTGCAGGGATCCCGAGATCCCGGAAGAAGACGTCGCTCATCAGCTCGTCGTAGTGCTGGCCGGTGTGCACGACCACATGCTCGGCCCGTCCTGCCATGGCGTGGGCGATCGGGGCGAGCTTGACGAACTGGGGGCGTGCGCCCACGACGCTGAGAACCTTCATACCGTGCACTTCCTTGATGAGATGGGCCCGACAATCCTATCCGGACGCGGATGCTCCCCTATCTCCGTATACTCGGACACGCTCGATGGTGAAGGAGAGCGATGCTACCCAGAAGCGAATCGGTCGAACAGCTGCTCTCCGTCGAGGACGGTGCCGCGGAGGTGCTCTTCGCCGCACCGGAGGACGACGACCTCCCCCTGTGGCCGCGGGTCCGCATGGCGTTCGCGAATGCTCTGACAGCCTCGGAACTCGGCGATGTCGGCGTCACCGCCACGGCCGACCCCTGGGCCGTCCGCCGTAGGCTGGCCCGTGCGATGCTTCCGTCGGGGCTCGACGTCGCCTCGCTCAGGGGCGCGCGACCCTTCCTCTTCCTGATGGGCGGATCGACCGTCCACCTGGCCGACGGGCGGCAGCGCAACTGGCTCGCGGACCCGCTCCTGGACGGAGTCGACGGACGAGCGCATCTCGTCCAGTGGCGTCCGTTCGCCGCGAAGCCAGCATTCCGAGGGGCACGCTCCCTGGATCCGATGATGGCTCGCGTCGACTGGCTGGCGCACCGGCGGAAGCTGTCCCCCGCGCGCCTCGCGCGGATCGACGAACTCGTCTCCGCCTACGCCGCGTTGTTCGACGGAGCCGTCTCGCCGGCGCGTCTCGACGGCATCCGAGCCGTGACCCGTCGTGCGGAGACGCTCCGGCCGCTGATCCACACCGAGATCGAGCGGATGCTCGACCGGACCCGCCCGAGCACCGTCATCATGGAGGACGCCTCGTACGGGGAACGAGGAAGCCTGATCTCAGTGATGAAGGATCGTGGCATCCGCGTCGTCGAACCGCAGCACGGCTGGATCGGGCCGTCGCATGCCGCCTACAACTTCGGTGCGGCCATGAGCGCCCCCCGGATGTCAGCGCAGCTCCCGGACGAGCTTCTGACGTTCGGCACCTTCTGGTCCGAAGGGCTGCGTCACCCCGCGATCTTCACCACGATCGGAAAGCCGCACCTGGAGCAGGCCGCGGCCTCTGCTGCACCTTTCGAGGATCGGCCCCGCCAGTTCCTCGTCGCGAGCAGCGTGGCCGCCCCCGACGAGTCCGCTGCGTTCGTGCTCGCCCTGCGCGATGCGCTGCCGGGCTGGACCGTGCTGTTCCGTCCCCATCCGTCCGAGCGGACGACGCTCGCCGCACGCTATCCCGCTCTCGTGAACGCGGAGCGCGTGAGGATCGACATGCGCGGCGACGTCTACGAAACCCTCGCTGAAGTGCGCGCAGTCGCCGGCACAGCGAGCACAGTCCTCTTCGAGGCCGCGCGCTTCGGTGTGCATGTCTTCGTCCGGCGCTCGCCGTTCACCGACTACTACGTGGGCGAGGTCTTCGGCCGTCCGCTCGAAGACGGGGAAGCGCCCGCCATCATCGCGTCCCGTGTGGACACTCCTCCCGAGGGGGCACTGACCATCGCACCGGAGTCGCTGTGGGCACGTAATGCCGCTGAAGCGTTCCGGCTATGGGCGGATGCCCGCCCATAGCCGGAGAACCCTGTTCGCGAAGTCAGTTCGGGAGCTTGTGCGCGATGCCGTCGGCCGCCATGCGCTCGGCGATCTCGACGACGCGCGCTCCCTCGTCGAGGGTGACGATTCCCACCGGCTCACCCGCGAGGACGGCGTCGCGGAACGCCTCGTGCTCGACGCGCAGCGGCTCGGAGCGCTGCAGGGCGAAGCGGGTGACATCTCCCTCGGCGACACCGCGGAAGGTCGACACCTGGTCCCACGTGCTCTGGACCGTGCCGTTGACGTAGTGAGTGAGGTCGGCCGTGAGGGTGTCGGCGACGAGTGCGCCCTTCTCCCCCGTGATGATCGTCGTGCGCTCCTTGAACGGCGTCAGCCAGTTGACCGTGTGCGAGACGATGGCTCCGCCCGACAGGGTTCCGACGGCGATCACCATGTCCTCGTGCGGGCGCCCACTGCGATGCGTCGTACGGGCGTTCACCGACACGTACTCCTGCTGAGTCACCCAGGCAGTCAGGTCGATGTCGTGGGTCGCGAGGTCCTTGATCACGCCGACATCCGCGATGCGTCCCGGGAACGGTCCCTGACGTCGCGTGACGACCTGGTAGATCTCACCGATGAGGCCGTCCTCGATCCGCTGCCTTGCGGCCCGCAGAGCCGGGTTGAAGCGCTCGATGTGCCCGACCCCGCCGATGAGGCCGTGTTTGTCGAACAGGTCACGGAGAGCGCGAGCGTCCTCCGTGGTCGAAGCCACAGGCTTCTCGATCAGTGCGTGGATGCCGGCTGCCGCCAGACGGGAGCCCATCTCCAGGTGGTAGATGGTCGGCGCCGCCACCACGACGTAGTCGACACCGGCCTCGAGGAACTGGTCCAGGTCGCGGTAGACGGGCTTGTCGTGAACCGTGGCGGGCACGTTGTCGGCCGGATCGAAGACACCGACGAACTCGACACCGTCCAGCGAGGCGAGCACGCGCGCGTGATTGCGCCCCATCACACCCAATCCGAGAACGCCTGCGCGCAGCGTGACACCCATCAGGCACCCGCCCCGACGACGGTGTTCACCGCGGCGACGATGCGCTCCAGGTCGCTCTGGGAGAGCGAGGGGTGCACCGGCAGCGAGACGACCTCGCGCGCCGCGCGCTCCGTCTCCGGCAGGTCCAGGCCCGGCGCATACGGCGCGAGCGAAGGCAGCCGGTGGTTCGGGATCGGATAGTACACACCCGCTCCGACGTTGTGCTCGCTCTTCAGCGCGGCGACGAATCCGTCACGGTCCTCAGGAACACGGATCGTGTACTGGTGGTAGACGTGCACGGCGCCCTCGGCGACCGGCGGAACAACGACGCCCTTCAGGTTCGCGTCGAGGAACGCTGCGTTCTGCTGGCGGGTCTTCGTCCAGGCATCCACCTTCGTCAGCTGCACGCGGCCGATGGCGGCGTGGATGTCGGTCATGCGGGCGTTGAAGCCGACGATCTCGTTCTCGTACTGACGCTCCATGCCCTGGTTGCGGAGCAGCTTGACCTGACGCGCGATCTCGGCAGTGGCGGTCGTCACCATCCCGCCTTCGCCGCTGGTCATGTTCTTCGTCGGGTACAGGCTGAACATCGCGAACTCGCCGAATGAGCCGACCGGACGGCCGTCCAGCGAGGCACCATGCGCCTGCGCGGCATCCTCGTACAGCGCGATGCCGTGCTCGGTGGCGAGCTTCTCCAGCTCGCGCATCCGCGCCGGGTGCCCGTAGAGGTGCACCGGCAGGATGCCCTTCGTGTTCGAGGTGATCGCCGCGGCCACTGCCTCCGGGGCGAGCGTGAAAGTCTCCGGCTCGATGTCGACGAACACCGGCGTGGCGCCGGTCAGCGCGACCGAGTTGCCGGTCGCTGCGAACGTGAACGACGGCACGATGACCTCGTCGCCCGGGCCCACGCCCGCGGCGAGCAGGCCGAGGTGCAGACCCGCGGTGCCCGAGTTCACCGCGACAGCCGGACGGCCGGGGACGAAGTGCTCGGCGAACTCCTGCTCGAAGGCCGCGACCTCCGGGCCCTGCGCGACCATGCCGCTGCGCATGACGCGGTCGACAGCCGCGCGCTCCTCGTCGCCGATGATCGGCTTCGCCGGGGGAATGAACTCGCTCACGCGGCCTCCTTGGTCAGAACTCCATTGGTTTCGGAAAAGCGGTCGCCCGTGGTCGGGCAGATCCAGGTCCCTGCTTCTTCACCGGGGGTCAGCGGCACGCCGGATTCGCCGACCCAGCCGATGCGCTTGGCGGGGACGCCTGCGACGAGGGCGTAGGCGGGGACGTCCTTCACGACGACGGCTCCGGCGGCTACGGTCGCCCAGGCGCCGATGGTCACGGGGGCGACGCAGGTGGCGCGTGCGCCGATGGCCGCGCCGGTCTCGATCGTCACGCCGACCGGCTCCCAGTCGTGCGCGCTCTTGAGACTGCCGTCGGCGTTGATCGCCCGGGGGTACGTGTCATTGGTGAGCACGACGGCGGGACCGATGAAGACGCCATCGGAGAGCTTCGCCGGCTCGTAGACGAGCGCGTAGTTCTGGACCTTGCAGTTGTCGCCCATCTCGACACCGGTGCCGATGTAGGCGCCACGACCGACGATGCAGTTCTCGCCCATGCGGACGCCTTCTCGGACCTGAGCGAGGTGCCAGATCGAGGAACCGTCGCCGATGGATGCGTCGGGCGAGACGTCGGCGGTGTCGACGATGCGCGGAGATGCAGATGTTGCCACGTTCAGCTTCCTGCGCCGACGCGGATGCCGCCGGATCGCGTTCCCAGCTTACCCGTCCCTGTCCGAGGACATTTCAGACACCGGTGTCGCCGAGTCGCCGAACGCCCTGCGTCCTGAGAGAATGTCGAGGTGACCTCCTCCCCGACGCCCCCGGACGACCCCGGCTCGCCCTTGCACGCGACGACCGACGACACCGCATGGGTCGTGATCCCCCTCTACAACGAGGCGACGGTCATCGGAGGCGTCGTGCGCGACCTGAGGGAGCACTTCACCCACATCGTGTGCATCGACGACGGCTCTTCGGACTCCTCGGCTGCGGAGGCCCGTGAGGCAGGGGCGACCGTCGTCCAGCATCCGATCAACTTGGGTCAGGGCGCAGCGCTCCAGACCGGCTTCGAATTCGCCCTCGAACATCCCTCGTGCCAGTACGTCGTGACGTTCGACGCCGACGGTCAGCACCGGATCGAGGACGCTCTCGACATGCTGCGGACCGCTCGCGACGAGGACATGGCGATCATCTTCGGCTCCCGATTCCTCGACGACCGGACCAACCCCGGGCTGATCAAGCGCGTCATCCTCAAGACGGCGATCTGGGTGACGAACATGACGACCGGCATGAAGCTGACCGACGCGCACAACGGCCTGCGCGTCATCCGGCGCGACGCTCTGGCGCAGATCGACCTCAAGCAGGACCGGATGGCGCACGCCACAGAGATCGTGCTGGAGCTCGGTCAGACCGGTCTCCCCTGGAAGGAGCATCCCGTGGAGCTCCTCTACACCGACTATTCGAAGAGCAAAGGTCAGAGCGTGCTGAACTCCGTCAACATCCTCGTCGATCTGGTGGTGAGGTGATCCGATGTGGATCCAGCTCCTCCTGATCGTCGCCGTCATCCTCCTCGGCGCCCTCCTGATGCGCCGGACCGGCGCTGACAGTCACCTCGCGATCCGCCGCCTGCTGATGATGCTGTTCGTCCTCGCCGCGGTGCTGTCCATCCTGTTCCCGCAGTGGCTGACCTGGGTGGCGAGCCTGATCGGCGTTGGCCGCGGCACGGACCTGCTGCTCTACGCACTGGTCGTGATGTTCCTGGCCTTCGTCTACACGCAGTACCGGCGCAATCTCGCTCTGCAGCGGCAGCTGACCCGCCTCAGCCGCGCGCTCGCACTTGTCGAGGCGCGCAGCGAGGAAGAGCGGGAGCCGAAGGCCTGATCAACTGCAGGCGGTGATCCGCCAGAGGGACGCCGCGCCCTTGCGTGCGACCAGTTCGAATCCGGGCTGGCCGTCCAGATCGGTCATGCCCGGCATCTTGTAGCGCCCGGCCGTGGTCTCCCCCGGGCCGAAATCCAGGACGTACGTCGGAGAATCGAACGCTTCCAGCGCCGCGCAGACATCCTTCCTCGACCCGGCATCGCGCAGATGCTCGGCGAGCAGATCCCATTCGTCGCCTGCCGGCGGCGACCACGTGCGCGGGATCGCATTGACGCCCGACAGCGCGTAGGCGAAGCCCATGCCCGTCGAGGGATTGCCGATGATCGTCGCGCCGGCCGGAACGAGCTCGGGCAGCTGCTGGATGAGGGCCCGCTCGTCGGTCGAGAGGTACGTGGATCTGCCGATCTGATAGCGGGACTGCGAGTCGACGGTTCCCTCGGTGATCATGGGCATCTGAACGACAGGGTGGATCACCAGGACGGCGATGCCGATCAGCGCGCCTGCGACGATCGCGGTCAGGTTCCCTCGGCCGCGCCGCAGGACACCGATCTTCACCGCGGCCCAGCGCGCGGACCACACCAGACCGATGGCCATCAACGGCACCATCACCACCGGAAGCGTGGCTGCGACCCGGTACGGGTCGGCGTACCACGGGCCCAGCAGCCACATCCGGACGAGGGGATTGGCCACCGATGTCTCGATTACCATGAGCAGGGCGAGCCCCAGCCATGCGGCGACCAGCCAGCGTGCGCGGCGTGACCAAAACGCGCCGACCATGCCCAACAGAACCAGAATTGTCAGGAACGGCATCGGCGGCAGTCCCACCTGGGCGGTCAGCGCCTGCTCGACCAGGCCCACGACCCAGTTCCCGTACGGGCCCCAGAGCGCACCGCCGGACGCCCTCGCGATCAGGTACCACACGACGAGGACTCCGATCACGGCGCCGGCGCCGATCCAGACCCTGGACCGGTTTTCGGCGCGCGCCGCGTTCTGCCAGGCGAACCTCACGAACACGAAACAGCCCGCAAGGATGACCAGGGTGAGAGCGGCGACCGGCTGCGCGAGACCGAGCGCGACGATCGAGACGACGGAGAGCAGGGTGACCGTGATCAGACGCCCTCTCCGCCCATCCGCCTGTGCTGCAGTGCCGCCGAAGCCGACGATGACGGCGAGCGCACCCGGCAGCAGACCGACCGCCAGGGTGTTCGGGTACAGGACCCCCCACTGCAGCATGAGCATCGGGAACTGCACCATCACGCCGCTCAGCGTCGCCGCCACCGCGGCCGTCACCTGCGAACCGGTGACCGCACGAGTGAACCACGCGATGCCCACCGGCCAGACGAGCGCTGCAATCACCAGGGAGGCGGCGTTCACCGCGTTCGGGATGCCCGCCCCGGTCAGCTGGACCACGAGTGTGACGACCCCGTGCCAGGCAGCGGGGTAGAAGGAAGAGGATCCGAGCACACCCGTGAGGGAGAACGACGAGGCCGACTGCGTCTCGAGCACGTACCTGAGAGCGTTGAGGTGGAACACCGCATCATTCGTCTGCGACACTGCGTCGGGCGTTTCGATGTAGAGCAGCAGCCGGATGCTGATGAGCACCGCTCCGATCACGATGCTCAGCGGCAGCCATCGGCTGCGCCTCCATCGCTCGGGTTCCAGCGCAGGTAGCCATCGGCGCACGAGGAGGCCGATCGCGCAGAGGATCAGCGCACCGAGCCCGAAGGTGAACGGAGACCAGGGCAGGCGCACGAGGTGCAGAACGATCGCGAGTGCGCCGACCATGGCGACGGTCGCGATCGGCGCGAACGCCACGAGAGCCAGACCGCGAAGTCGGAGGACCCCGCCGAACACCGCGCCCGGCAGGAACAGGACGACGGCAGCGACGAGGACGAGAAGCCCGAAGGCGAGCCACTCGCCGATCACGCGTCCACCAGCTCGATCGCTCCCTCGATCTCTCCGTCATAGACGACCTCGCCCTTGGAGATCACCACTCCACGAGTGCAGAGTTCGCGGACCATCTCCATGTCGTGGCTCACGACGACGAGAGTCTTTCCGGCCGCGATGAGCTCCTCGAACTTCAGGCGGCACTTCTCGCGGAACGGCGCGTCGCCGACGGAGAGGATCTCGTCGACGAGGAGCACGTCCAGTTCCACATGGATCGCGACAGAGAAGGCGAGACGCATGAACATGCCGGACGAGTAGTGCTTGACCTCCTGATCGATGAACTGCTCGATCTCGCTGAAGGCCACGATCTCGTCGTAACGCGCCTCGATCTCATGCTTCTTCATGCCCAGGATCGCCGCGTTCAGGAAGACGTTCTCGCGTCCGGAGAGTTCGGGGTGGAATCCCGCGCCGACCTCGATCAGGCCGGCCACACGGCCGCGGGTGAGCACGTGTCCGTCGTCGGGCTCCATCACGCCGGAGACCAGCTTGAGCAGCGTGGACTTGCCCGAGCCGTTCATGCCGAGGATGGCTACGGACTCGCCCTCACCGATGACGAGATCCACGCCCTTGAGCGCCTCGAAGACACTGGTCGTCTTACGGCGCCGGATCCATGCCACCACGGTGTCCTTCAGCGAGAACGCGTGATTGAGCAGGAACGTCTTGCGGACGCCGTCGATGATGATGCTGGGCTTCACAGTCGTCTGAGCGCTCATAGATCCTGCGCGAACCTTCCTTCGAGGCGGCGGAAGACCAACTGCCCGAACAGCAGCGTGCCGACGGCGATCAGGAAGGTCCAGAGGGTGTTCCAGCCCAGACCAGGAGGCAGCGGGATCATCCCCTCCAGCCCCGCGGATGCCGGCCGCCAGAACGCGTAGTGGAACAGCTCGACGCCCTGCGTGATCGGGTTGAGCATGTACAGCTCGAGGATCCAAGACGGCCAGCCCAGCTTGTCAAGGGCGTCCTGCACCATCGTCCAGGCGTAGAGCACGGGCGACGCCCACGTCGCCAGCAGAAGCATGAGCTCGACGATGTTCTCCGCATCGCGGTAACGGACGTTGATCGCGCCGAAGAACAGCCCGAGTCCGAGGGAGAACAGCATCACGATGATCATGCCTGCGAGGATCGCGCCGATCGCGAGCAGTGACACGTGCGTGATCCACCCCATGAGCAGGCAGACCACCAGCAGCAGGCCGACCTGGGGCAGGAAGTGCACGAACGCGACGATGATCGCGGACACTGCGAAGAGCTGACGAGGGAGGAACACCTTCCGGACCAGCGGGGCGTTCCCCACGATCGAGGTGGTCGCGTTCTTGAAACCCTCGGAGAAGAGGTTGATCATGACGATGCCGGAGAACAGGTACACCGCGTAGTTCGGCACCTTGTTCATACCGAGGAACAGGCCGAGAACGACCCAGAACACCAAGAACTGCGCGGCGGGCCGCACGTACGACCAGGTCCAGCCCAGCACGGAGTTGCGATAGCGCGTCGTGACGCCGGTTCGGACCAGCAGGCGCAGCAGATAGCGCCAGCGCACCACGTCGATCAGACCGTGGCTCTGGCCAGGGATGTCGAATTGGTTGCGCGGGACGGAGGCGAAGAAATCTCGGGTCTGAGTCACTATCCCACTCACTCGGCGACGGCGGATGCGTCTAGCCTCTGTATCCTACGGCACTCGAGCGAGACCCCCCCTGATTAGCCGACCTTCTTCTGCTCCACTGACGCGTTGAGCTCGACGAGTTCAGGATGACTGTCGAGGACCGAGACGATCTCAGCGGCGGACAGGTCCGATGCACCGTGGTCCTCGATCAGGGCCCGGATCAGAGAGAAATCCTCTGCGGTGTCCAGGGTCACCCGGTAGCGGGAGGCGTCCACTTCCTGGGTGATGGTGAACAGCGACACCCGTCCGGAGCGGTTCTTGTTCAGGTACGGCGTGACGTGCTCGCGGTCCGCCGGGTCCGTGGCGTGCGCGGCGGCATCGTGAAGCGCCGCTGCGGAGAACACCTCGAAGTCGAATCCGCGCGGAAACGTCCGCTCCAGAGTGTTGGAGACATAGGCGTCATCGTCCCGCTCGAGGAAGTCATCGATCCCTCGACGGACGACCTCACCGTCGATCAGCGGGCAGTCCGAAGTCACCCTCACGACCGCATCGAGCCCGAACGCCTCAGCCGCCCCGTCGAACCGGGACAGGACGTCGTCCTCGCTGCCCCGAAACACGGGCGCGCCGAGTTCCTCCGCCGCCTCGACGATCGCGTCGTCGCTGCGGTTCACCGTCGTGGCGACGATGATCGGCACTCCGACGACGCCCAGCCGGCGGAGCTGGTGTTCGAGCATCGTGCGGCCTCCGGCGCGGAGCAGCACCTTGCCCGGCAGACGCGTGCTGGTCATCCGTGCCTGGGTGATGACTCCGACCCTGGTCAACGCAGTGCCTTCCTCAGGCTCTCCACGACCTGGTCGACCTGGTCGTCCGTGAGGTCTGGGAAGATCGGCAGCGACAGCTCCTCCTGGTAGAAGGCCTCCGCATTCGGGCACATCCCGCGCCGGTACCCGGCATCGGCGTACACCGGGTGCCAGTACACCGGCATGTAGTTGACCTGCACGCCGATCCCATCGGCCCGCATGCGCTCGAAGACCTCACGTCGACGGCCTTCCAGGACACGCAGCGGATACAGGTGCCACACCGGGTCGACGTCTCCACGCTGCACGGGAATGCGCACGCCGTCGAGTGAGCCGAGCGCCTCGTTGTATCTCGCGGTGATCTCGGCGCGACGCCGCTTGAACGCGGCCAGCCGTGTGAGCTGCGCGAGTCCCAGCGCACTGGCCAGGTCGGTCAGCCGGTAGTTCAGCCCGAACTCGTGGACCTCTTGATGCCAGGGCCCTTCATCCGTGATCCGGAACCGATCCGGATCACGGACCAGCCCGATGAAGTGGAACTCGTGAGCACGCTGGGCGATGGCGGCGTCCTTCGCCACCACTGCACCGCCTTCGCCCGTCGTCATGTTCTTCGTGGGGAAGAAGGAGAAGGTGGTGAGGTCGGCGAGGTCGCCCACGGGACGCTCCCGGTAGAGTCCCCCGATGGAATGCGCGGCGTCATCGAGTGTGAGGGCACCGACACGGTCGGCGATCGCCTGAAGCGCGTCGTAGTCGGCAGGATGGCCGGCATAGTCGACGGCCGCGATCACTCGCGTACGATCGGTGACCGCTGCCGCGACCGCCTCCGGATCGATCAGCGCCGTCTCCTCGTCGACGTCGGCGAAGACGACATCCGCCCCGAGGATCGAAGCGCCGCTCGCTGTGGCCACGAACGTCATCGGCGTGGTGATCACCTCGTCGCCGGTTCTGACTCCCGCAGCGGCGTACGCCATGTGCAGCGCTGCCGTGCCCGACGTTGCTGTGACGGCCCGGTGCCCTCCCGAGAGGTCGGCGATCGCCTGCTCGAAGCTGCTCACCGTCGGCCCTGTGGTCAGCCAGTCTCCTCGGAGGATCTCCGACACCGCGGCGACGTCCTGCTCAGAAATGGACTGGCGTCCGTACGGAAGCATGCTCAGAGCCCGCTTGCGATGATGTCTGCGATCTCGTCGCGCGTGTACCAGAGGTCGTTCACGTCGGAGCGGAACGCGAACCCGTCGGCCACCGGTGTCGATCCCTGCGGAGTCTGATAGCCCCAGGTCGCGAGATCGGGCTGGATGATGAAGTACTTGCCATCCCTGATCGTCACCGCTCGACGTCCTTCCTCCGGACTGATCATCTCCTCGTGGAGCTTCTCGCCGGGGCGGAGTCCGACATCGACGAGATCCGCATCCGGAACGACGGCATGAGCCAGATCCGTGATCTTCATCGACGGGATGTTGGGCACCAGGAGTTCGCCGCCCTGCATCAGATCGAAGGTGTCCACCACCATCTGCACGGCCTGCGGAAGGCTGATGAAGAAGCGGGTGCAGCGGAGATCCGTGATCGGAAGGGGCTTCCCCTGGTCGCCGAGTTTCTTGAAGAAGGGGATCACCGAGCCACGGGACCCCATGACGTTCCCGTAACGAACAACCGCGAACCGCGTCGGATATGCCGCCGCGTAATGATTGCCGGTGATGAAGAGCTTGTCAGCGGTGAGCTTCGTCGCACCGTAGAGGTTGATCGGGCTCGACGCCTTGTCGGTCGAGAGCGCGACGACCTTCTTCACACCGGCGTCGATCGCCGTCTCGATCACGTTTTGGCTTCCGAGGACGTTGGTCTTCACAAATTCGAATGGGTTGTACTCGGCGGTGTCGACCTGCTTGAGCGCGGCCGCGTGAACGACGTAATCGACGCCATGAAGCGCTCGCGCAAGTCGGCGCTCATCACGGATGTCGCCGATGAACCACCGCAGTCGGGGATCGTCGCCGAACTGTTGCCTGACCTCGTACTGCTTCAACTCATCGCGGGAGAAGATCACGAGCCGCCGAGGGTCGAGGTGCTCCAGCGCGTATGAGATGAACGCTTTGCCGAACGAACCTGTGCCGCCGGTGATCAGAATGTTGGAACCGCTGAGAACTGACAATTGAACCCTCGAGAATCTTCTGGCCCGCTGCGGGGGCGTTCATTACCATCTTAGGGTTCGTCAGCACGAGCCCCCGGACGGCACCTGAAAGTCAGATGACGTCCCAGGTCAGTGGCGTACCGCGCTTGACGTCCGTCGTGAATCGTCGACCGATGAGGCTGTCGAGCGCGTCGGACGGCAACCCACCGGCCGGGCGGATCGACCGGACGTTGTCGGTGGAGACGGGAGCACCGGCGAGGACGTCTTCCACGACGTACAGCGAGCGACGCAGGGCGAGCACGGTCTGCTCCTCCGGCGTCGGTCCGAACCCTGCGCCCGATGCCACGGCGACACGTGCCTGCTCCGTGGCGACGCGAAGCTGTCCGAGCTCGTCGGGCGTCAGCGAGAAGTCCGAATCGACGCCCCCGTCGGCTCGGTCGAGAGTCACATGCTTCTCGATGACGACAGCGCCGAGTGCGGCAGCGGCAACGCTGACCCCGATGCCGAGTGTGTGATCCGAGAGCCCCACCGGAACATCGAACGCCTCGCGCAGGATCGAGATGTTGCCCAGCCGCGCTTCGGCCGGCTCCGCCGGGTACGCGGCGGTGCATGCCAGCAGGACCAACTGGGTGCAGCCGGCATCCTGAATCGCGGTGACCGCCGCCTCGATCTCAGACAGCGTCGCCATGCCCGTCGAGACGATCATCGGCTTGCCCGTCCGTGCCACCTCTCGAAGCAGAGGGAGGTCGACGATCTCCGCCGACGCGGTCTTGTACAACTCGACGCCGAGGCTCTCGAGAAATTCGACCGCGGTGGGGTCGAACGGCGTCGAGAATGGGATCAGGCCCTGTTCCCGGGCTCGGTCGAAGATCGGAGCATGCCAGTCCCAGGGGGTGTGGGCCTCCTGATAGAGGTTGTACAGCGTGCGTCCACCCCAGAGTCCGTGATCGCCTGCGACCCGGAAGGCCGGCAGATCCGAATCGATCGTGAGCGTGTCCGCTGTGTAGGTCTGGATCTTCAGTGCCTGCGCACCGCTCGCCGCAACCGCGTCGACGATGGACAGGGCTCGATCGATGTCGCCGTTGTGGTTTCCGGACATCTCACCGATGACGAAGACGTCGTTCCCCGCTCCGATGGTGCTGCGGTCTGTCAGATGGATCTGCTGATCGTGGCTCACGAGACAAGCCTATGCCGATCACTCCCCGCCGACGGGCGGCAGCAGCTTCGCGTACTCGGCGAAACCCTGGGCATCGGCCGGCGCGTGAGGCAAGTACCCGGCTCGTGCGAACAGGCGTCGGGAGGGGAGGTTCTCCTGGTTGATACCCGCGATCAGCCGGCGTGCCTCTGCCGATCTGATCCCGCGCTCCCCCGCAGCGAGCACACGGTGCGACATCCCTTTGCCGCGAGAGGACGGCGCCAGCGAGATGGAAGCCTCCCAGTCGATCCCCGATCGGCGATCCCAGCGGACCGTGCCTACCGGCTGCCCCTCCGACTCGACCACGAAGAGCTCCCGGGTGGGATCCGAGAGAACGCTGGAGAACCATACGAGATGGTCCTCCCACGCGACGATCCCCGTCGATCGCGACATACGGCGGGTGTCGGGGTCGTTCCGCCATTCGAAGAGCAGCGTCGCGTCCGCCATGGTGGCGCGGCGGACCTCGAGGTCCTCACCCGCCATCACCGCGCCTCTCATCGGTATCTCCAGCAGGCTCTCCCAGGCTGCGGCGACCCGCCACGCGCCCAGGCCGTCCACGGTGGCCATGCCGATCGATGACAGTTCTCTGAGGCGGGACTCATCGTCGAGCAGGCTGACGATCTCGTCCTCTACTCCTGCCCAGCTCCCACTCGGGTCGCGCTGCACGCCGACGGCGAGACCTCGAGCAGCGGCGGCGTCGTAGCCCCGCTCCTGATTCTCCGTGACGCACACCATGGCCGTCGGCACCCCCATGCAGGCGAGATCCCAGACCGATGTGCCCGCGGCGCTGATCACCAGGTCATGCGCCACAGCTGCTGCGGGGAGGTCGTGGAGGAACCCCGTCACCGTGGCCTGGGAGGACGAGCGCGCGGCGATCTCCTGCACCTCGTCGTTCACGGAAGCGGGCGCGACGACGGTGATGTCCAGGCGTCGACGGCTCGCGGACAGCGACTCCAGCACCCGCGGGGTGTAGTGATGCGGATCGGTCCCGCCGAGCACGACGAGCACGCGCGAACGGGCCGACGACGGCGACCATCGTCCTCGCTCGGCGCGCACCTGCGGTCGGATCATCGCGAAGCCGATTCCCGACAGATGAGTCGCTCCCCGCCGGGAAGCCTCGGCGTCGGACTCCGCATCGAGAGTGGGGTCGATGGTCAGGTCTGCGGTTCGAGCACCGAAGGCACCGTCCTGGACGCTGCTCAGCAGGTACGGCCCGCCGAGCAGCACGTCCGCCTCGGGCAGATAGGAATCGATGTGCACGACGCGAGGGGCGAGCGACTCCGTCAGTCGAGGCAGTGCTTCGCGTTGGTCGTCGCGTTCGATCGCGAAGACTCGGTCCCGGTCGATTCGCTCGCTGAGGATCCGCTGCGCCTCGTCGTCGAAGTCCCCGGCGAACGCCACAGCCCAACCCCGCTCGAGCGCTTCCGCGCTGAGCGTCAGCGCTCGCATGAGATGCCCCATACCGTACTGGAGACCGGCGTTGCAATGGATGAGTACGGAGACTCCCGTCTCGGCAGTCGATGGTCGGGTCATTCCCCGAGCATTTCACGACTCGTCTCGGTCACGTCGATGCGACCTTGACGGACAGGCGCGTGTCACCTGCGCACAACGGTCACCCGCCCGCCGCCGTCGACGCTGATCGTGCCGTTCTGGAACGCCTGCGAACACCCACCAGAAGGAAGCCCACACGCCTGCGCACCCACCGGCCAACCCAACGCACCAGCAACACCACCAGCCTTGCCATGCGCGTCCCGGATCGCCCCCGTCATCAGGAACGCCCCCGCCGGACCCGCATTCACCAGACCACCATCGAACGCCTGCGCGACACCCCCACCATTCGCCGACACCGGAATCGTGTCACTCACCGGATACCCCAGCGAACCCGCAGGACCACCATTCGACTTGTAGAACGACGCCACAGGACCCGCCATGACGACCTTCGCCACACCCTTGACCAGATAGATCGTGCCGTTCTGGAACGCCTGCGAACACCCACCAGAAGGAAGCCCACACGCCTGCGCACCCACCGGCCAACCCAACGCACCAGCAACACCAC
>NZ_JBHVJW010000001.1:1155560-1455393 GCF_042798735.1 Microbacterium sp. NPDC057741
CCATTCGCCGACACCGGAATCGTGTCACTCACCGGATACCCCAGCGAACCCGCAGGACCACCATTCGACTTGTAGAACGACGCCACAGGACCCGCCACGAAGTACGCGGCGCCTGATCTGAGCGTGACCCGACCGTATTGATAGTCCTGGGCGCAGCCGCCACCCGGCAGGGAACATACCCGGTCGCCGCTCACCCAGCCCAACTGCCCGCTCACGCCGCCGGCTCGACTGTGGGCCTCGCGCATGACTCCGAACATTGCGAAGGTTCCGCTCTTCGTCTTCGCGATCGCGCCCTTGGTGAATGCCTGCTCCTGCCCGCCGCCGTTCGCCGCGGATGTCACCAGGTTGCTGATCGGAATACCCAGTTCGCCCTTGACGCCGCCAGCGGCGAGGTACCTCTGCAGCACCGCGGTGTCCGTGACGGAGTAGGCATATCCGCCGACCTCGGAGATGACGGCATTCTGGAAGGACTGTACGCAGTAATCCGCACCCGACGCGCAGGTCTTTGCGGAGATCGGCCAGCCCGTGCTCTGACGGACGCCGCCGAGTTCCGCGTGCTCGTCGCGGGTCAGCCCACTGACGGCGAAGATGCCCTTCGGCCCCGCATCGACGAGAACTTTCGTGAACGACTGCGCCCGTCCGCCGCCGTTCTCCGTCACGCTCACGACATCGGAATTCGGATAGCCGACGTTCGCCACGCCCTGCCCGATCGCCCACTGGGCGATGTCGCCGGTCGCAAGCTTGATGCCGCTCCCCTGCTGCCAGTACGCGATGACTTTCTCGAACACGTGTCCGCACGTCGTCACGCCGGCGCAGTTCGGCGCCTGGATCCTGTTGCCCCAGCTTCCCGTCTTGCCGCCGGCCGCGGCCCATGCCGCGCTGATCGCATCGGATCCTTCATCCCGGATGTTGCCCGCCGGCTTCTGAGTCGACCCGAACCAGTCTGTGAAGTAGTTGTAGAAGTTCCGGTTGCCGTACGCGGAGCAGGAGTCGCCCTCTCCATACCCCGCACGAAGCGCCGCGGCGTTCGGCTGATAAGGCGTGTAGTAGTAGAGCGCGGAGGTCGCCTTGTTGGCGATGTATACGGGCGACGAGCCGCAGGCGCTGTTCGGGTTGTAGAGGATGCTCCACGTCTTGCCCGGCGCGTACCAGGTGAAGTACTTGCCCTCCATGTACAGGTTCATCTGACGCGCTGCGCCGTAGATCTGGTGGAAGAAGCCGACGAACTTCGGATCGCAGGGTGCCGTGTCCGGACACCCCTGGCCGAGGGCGGCGTTGTAGCGCCAGTCACTGGGCCAGGTATGCGTGACCAGACCCTGTTCCTTCTGCAGCATCACGATCAGCACCTGGGGGTTGATGTTGCAGGACTGCGACACCCGGTAGATGATGCGCGCGGCACTCTCGTTCGCCGCGCCGGTGTATCCCTTGCAGTAGGTGTCGGCCGGGCGGCTTACCGACGTCATGCGGAAGTCCTTCAGACACGTGTATCCGCTCTGACAGGTCTTGACCTTGCTGTTGAAGAACGCCTGGATCTGCGCCTCGGTCATCGTGCTCTCGTCGGTGAACACCGCGTTGCTGATGATGTTCCCCGCCGAGAACCCGACCAATGACGCCTTCGCCGGGCCGTTCACCGGTGCCGCGGATGCCGCCGTCGCCGGCACGAGCACGCCCAGTGACAGGGCCGCCGCAGCTACGAGTGCGGTGAGGATTCGGCTGATGTGGGGCGATTTCTGCGGACGCCGGGAACGTCTGGACATGTGAACAGTGTGACAGAAGTCACCAGTGTGGCGCGAGGGGGCGTCGCTTCACCCGGCGTAAGATGACCGCCCACCCGGGTCAGAGTTCTGCGTGCAGCGCCCAGACGCGCTCCGCGGAACTGGCCCACGAGAACGCCTTCGCCCGGTCCGATGCCAGCACCCGCAGCTTGTTCGCCTCGCTGCCTGCGGCCGCGACAGCCGCCTCTGTGAAGTCCTCCGGCGCGGCCACAAGGCCGCCGTCCGCGACCACGTCGCGGTGCACCCCGCTCGAGGCGGCGACCACCGGAACCCCGAGAACCATCGCCTCGATGATGCGCCACGGCCAGGCATCCGAGGTGCTGGTCGCGAGCACGGCCGCGGCGCCCGCCAGCACCGCCGCGCGATCCGGCACGTCGAGAGTGCCGCGCACGTGCACCCGGCGCTCCGGCATCCCCGCCGCCGAGGCGATCTCGACGATCGCTGGCTCGGCGCCCTCCGGCGCGTCGATGACGACGGCGTCGAGCCCGGCAGCCACCGCCGCGGCGAACCCCGCCGACAGGGAGCTCCGATCGCCCACGACCACGGCGTACCGCTCAGGCAGGAGCAGCGCGCCCCGCCGCGGCGCGGCATCCGCCGGTGCCGCGAATCGCTCGGGCGGCGCGCCCGCGATCACCCGGATGCGGTCGCCGAACGAGCCGATCTCGGCGAGCCGCTGCGCCATGGCGTGCGACGGTACGACGATGGCGTCGGCGTGCTTCGCCGCGCGTCGCAGCATCCCCTTCTGCCAGGCCACGGACGTCTTCGAGTACCGATCAGGCGCGTCCCATGCGCCCAGATCCCACAGCGTGACGATCGTCTGGTCGCCGTCGTGCACGCGATCGTGCCGCACCAGCGGCGCCATCAGCGTCGGCGCGTGCACCAGCCCGCCGCCTACGCCAGGTGCGAAGCCGAGCGGCCACGAGGCGGCCAGTTCGCGTCGCCCCATCGCGAGCGTGCGCACCTCCTCGACACCGGCGATCGGCACCTCGGCGCCGACGGGCGCGATCGCCGACACCGCGCAGCCGCGCGGGGCGGTGAGGACGAGTCCTGCCGTGAGATCGAGCGATGCCGCCGCCTGATCCGGATCCACGACCGTCACGAGCTGGTCGAGGACGACACGCAGCAGCACACTCATGAGGCAAGGCTAACCGCGCGTGCCTGGGAACTCGGTTGGACGGAGTCCAGAAAGCTAAGGAGTCGGCGTCGGCGTCTTCGTGGGCGGATGCAGCGCCTGCTGCACCATCGCGTGGATCTGGTCGAAGTCAGGATGCCGCTCGCTGACCCCGCCGTCCGGCGTCAGCTCGATGGTCGTGACCTTCTGCTTCTTCGCCTTCATGATCAGGTCGAAGAACTCCGGCAGCTTGTCCTGCGGCAGGTCGGTGTGCGCGAGCTCGGCGCCCGCGTCGGCCACCGCGCTGAAGTGAGTGAGCACGTTCTGCGGCGTGAACTGCGCGAGGATCGCCTCCTGCAGCTGGCGCTGGCGCTTCATCCGGTCGAAGTCGCTCGTCGTGTACCGGGAGCGGGCGTACCACTGCGCGGTGTCGCCGTTCATGTGCTGCTGGCCCGGATTGATCCAGCCGGTCGCCCAGTCCTTGGCGGGCTGGTTGGGATACGCGGGCCCTCCGCCCTCCGGCAGGCGCTTCTCGACCTTGATGTCCACGCCACCCAGGGCGTCGATCAGGTCGGCGAAGCCGTTCATGTCCACGAAGACGTAGTACGGGATCTTGATGCCGAGCACCCCCTCGGCCGCGTCCTTCGTGGCCTCGATCCCCGGGTCGGACCCGTGTGCGACGGCCTCGGGGTACAGGCTCTGGCCCTTGTCCTTGCGGCACACCTGCACGGCGTTGGTGAGCTGGTTGATACCGGCCCCCCAGCCGCACTTCGAGTCGTTGTGCCCCTCGAAGAAATTGCGGTAGTCGTAGCCGACGAGCTTCGGATCGCGCATCGGGCTGTCCTCCGCGAACGGCACCTTCGGCATGTCGCGCGGGATGCCGAAGATCGTGACAGCGCCCGTCGTCGCATTCACGGAGACCACCGAGATGCTGTCGTACCGCAGTGAGTCGCGCCCGGTGCCGCTGTCGGCGCCGAGCAGCAGGATGTTGTAGTAGCCGTCGCTGGGCGGCAGGCTCGGCCCGCTGCTTCCGAAGATCGACGTGAACGCGCCGCGGCTCGATGCCACGGCGGCCGAGGCGTACAGCGTTCCCCAGGCCGCCAGCGACAGCACCAGCAGCGCCGCGACGGGCGCCGCGAACCGTGAGAACGCCGGCAGCTTCACCACTCGCAGCATGCGAATGGTGTCGATCGTCAGCACGACCCAGAGCACCGCGTAGGCGATCAGCAGGATCTGCACGATCGTCAGCACGAACCAGTTGGTGAAGACCGTGATCGCCGCGCTGCGCCAGAGCAGCGCGAGCCCCGCGCTGAGCACGACCAGCACCCAGCCGAGCAGCGTCGCCCCCAGCCCGAACCTGCCGAGCCGGCGGTTGCCGGCGAGGATCTGCGCCGAGCCGGGAACCAGCGCGTTCATCACGACGAGCCACCAGGCCCGGCGCCCCATGAACGACGCGTCGTCGCTCTCCGGATTGCGCAGCGGCAGCGCCTCGATCAGCGGACGTCCCGCCGATGCGCGCTGTCGGGGCGGGGCCAGGGTCACAGGGAGCCCTTCAGCCGCCGGTTCTTCTCCTCGACCTGCGACTCCAGGTCGCGGGCGTACTCCTCCACCCGATCGGCGAGGGCGTCGTCGGACGTGCCGAGGATGCGCGCGGCGAGCAGTCCCGCGTTCTTCGCGCCTCCGATCGAGACGGTCGCGACCGGGATGCCGGCCGGCATCTGCACGATCGAGAGCAGCGAGTCCATGCCGTCGAGGTATGCCAGGGGCACCGGCACACCGATGACGGGCAGCGCGGTCACCGAGGCGAGCATGCCCGGCAGGTGCGCCGCACCACCGGCTCCGGCGATGATCACCCGGATGCCGCGGCTGCGGGCGTCTCGCCCATATGAGACGAGCTTGCCCACCGTGCGGTGCGCCGACACCACCTCGACCTCGTGCGGGATGCCGAAGTCGCTGAGCGCCTGGGAGGCGTCGCTCATCACGCGCCAGTCGGAGTCCGATCCCATGACGACGCCGACGACGGGACGGCTCGAGGAGTGCAGTGGCTCAGTCACCAGAACAGGCTACGGTTCGCGCCTGTGAGAACGGCGCAACGGCACGCCTTGGCCCTTCGTCTCGCTTCGCTCGCTCAGGAACCGGTCAGAGGAAGTATGCCGCCGCCGCGCGGGCGGCGTAGACGACGTCATCCAGGTCGTCACCTGAGACGTTCACGTGCCCGACCTTGCGGCCGGGGCGGGAGGCCTTGCCGTAGGTGTGGATCTTGGCGTCGGGGTGCGCGGACATCGCCGCCGGGAAGCGCTCGTCGATCGAGGCATCCGCCGGGCCGCCGAGGATGTTGATCATCACCGACCACGGCGCACGCAGCCCGGTGTCACCCAGCGGCAGGTCCGCCACCGCACGCAGGTGCTGCTCGAACTGTCCTGTCACCGCCCCGTCCTGGCTCCAGTGCCCACTGTTGTGCGGACGCATCGCGAGCTCGTTCACGAGCAGACGCTCGTCCACCGTCTGGAACAGCTCGACCGCCAGCATCCCGGTGACGCCCAGCCCCTCGGCGATCTGCCGGCCGATACTCTCGGCGACCTGCACCAGACGGTCTGCGGCGTCCGGGGCAGGCGCGAACACCTCGGCGCAGACGCCGTCGCGCTGCACGGTCTCGACCACCGGGTAGGCGACGATGTCACCGCTGGGGCGACGCGCCACCTGCTGCGCCAGTTCGCGGGTGAAGGACACGAGCTCCTCCACGAGGAGGGCGTCGAAGTCCGCGAACCACTCAGCCGCGTCCGCGGCATCCGACACCACCATCACGCCCTTGCCGTCGTACCCGCCGCGCGGGGTCTTCACGACGGCGCGGCCGCCGTGGTCGTCGAGGAAGGCCTGCAGCTCGGAGGTGTCGTGCACGGCCGCCCAGTCCGGCTGAGGAACGCCCAGCTCCGCGAGCTTCGTGCGCATGACGAGCTTGTCCTGCGCGTACTGCAGGGCATCCGGGCCCGGGTGCACCTGCACGCCGTCGGCGACGAGCGCGCGGAGCACCTCCTGCGGGACGTGCTCGTGGTCGAAGGTGATCACATCGACGTCCGCGGCGAAGGCGCGCACGGTCTCGAGGTCGCGGTAGTCGCCGACTCCGGTGGCCGCCAGCTGCGCCGACATCCCCTCGTCCTCGGCGAGCACCCTCAGATCGAGTCCGAGTTCGACCGCCGGGGCGATCATCATCCGGGCCAGCTGCCCTCCACCGATCACACCTACGCGCACTGCCATCCGCGACTCCTAACGTCGCGTCCATTCTCCCGTATCACGGAGCGAGCGGAGGCCCGGAGGGCGGCGGTGCCCCGAGACCCGACTGCGCATCGCGGTGCGCGAGGATCTGGCTGACCTCGATCTGGTCGGCCAGCGTCTCGTGCACGAGGTTCACACTGGGCACGTTGACCAGCCGCAGCGGCGCGTCGACGCCGTTGCTGAGCGTGATCGTCCCCGCTCCCCACATCCGCTGCACCAGCCCGCGGTGCACGGCGATCGTGTAGCCCCGCGCGTGCGAGACCTCGCGGCGACGGCGCGACCCGATCCCCTCTCGCACGATGACGCGGCGGTTGGTGATCGTGTAGCTGCGCGAGCGCCACACCAGATACGGGAGGAGGACCAGGAGAACGATCGCCGCTCCCGCAGCCGCCAGCAGCATCCAGTTCTGGAAGGGCGCAGGAAGGTTGCCGTACAGGTAGGCCGTCGCGCCGAACACGCCGATCAGCACCAGTGCCGACCAGAACAGCCTTCGCGCGTGTCCGTGGAACCGCGCGACGAGCAGCTCCTCGACGGGAACACCGGGCGGCGGCATCATGGGCCGCCCGCCGAGAGTGACGGGCTGGGACATGGCTCCATTGTGCCCAGGGGTTCCTGACATACCGCTCTGCGCGGCCCGGCGTGTCAGACGGCGCGGACGTGCACCACGTCACCGGCTGAGACAGGATGCTGCGCGCCTTCGGTCTCGACGACGAGACGCCCGTCGGCGTCGAGACCGGTCGCGACGCCGCGCAGCTCGCCTCCGTCCGGCAGCTCGACGCGCACCTGCCTTCCGATGGTCAGGCATCGGGCGGCGACCGCGGCACGCACACGATCAGCGTCGCGCTCTGCAATGAGCGCCGTGATCCAGGCATCCAGCGCCGACACGTAGTCGGCGACCAGGCGGTCCGCGTCGGCCGTCATGCCGAGCGCTGCGAACGAGGTCGCGGTCGCGACCGGGAGCTGCTCCGCGGTCATCGCCGTGTTCACGCCCGAGCCCACGATGACGGCATCCGGCGTCGCCTCGGCGAGGATGCCGCAGATCTTGAGCCCGTCGACGAGCACGTCGTTCGGCCACTTCACGCCCACCTCGCGCCCAGGCAGCTGCGCAGCCACGGCATCCGCCATGGCGAGCCCAGCAACCAGCGGGATCCAGCCGCGCGCGGCGGGGACGGGCAGATCGCGCAGCAGCACCGAGATCGCCAGTGCGGAGCCCGCGGGCGTCACCCAGGTGCGATCCAGGCGACCTCGTCCTGCGGTCTGGTGGTCGGTCAGCAGCACGGTCAGGTGCGGCGCGCCGCCTGCGGATGCCCGCAGCTGCGCGTTCGTGGACGGGGACTCCGCGACGATCTCGAGGCTCGCCGCGACGGCGGCGGTGCGGGGCAGGTCCATGCTCACGCCGCCCGGATGACGGCGCCGCGCACCGCGGCGGAATCGATGACGTGGCCGTCGCCGGTGGGACGCAGCGGCAGGTCGTCCACGCCGATCCCCTCGATCATCAGGCCGGCTTCATCGCCCACGGTCGTCATATCTCGCTTCCGCCGACGCACGTTGATCTCCTTGACCGTGCCCGCCAGGTCCCCCGCGTCGCGCTCGAGCACGACGGCCCCGCCCTGGGCGATCGAGCCGGATGTCACCCGACCGGTGAACACCGGGCCACGGAAGGTGATCACGAACACGTCGTCGATCTCGAATCGGAACGGGCCGGAGGCTGCCGGATTCGGCTGCACGATCCTCTCCGCGCGGCGGAACAGTCCCATCAGTCGTCGTCCTCGTCCTTCGCCTCTTCGTCGTCGTCGTCCTCTTCGGAGCCCACATCGCCGATCTCGCCGGCGTGCCACTCGTCCCACTTCTGCATGAGCTGCTCGATCGCGGCGTGGAATTTCGCGGTCGCGACGCCCTCGGTCGTGTCCCCGAAGTAGTGCTGCACCCACATCCGCAGCTTCTTGATCGCGTCGTCGTCGGCGCGCACGCGCTCGACCTCGGCGACGATGTCCGAGGCTCCCTCGACGGTGAGCCACTCGCAGTCCGACAGGTACCCCTTGGTGTCGATCGAGGCGCGCTCATCGGCGGGGCGGGTAATGAGCAGCGGCTTGCCCGCGGCGAGCCGGTCGTAGACCATCGCCGAGATGTCGACGATGGCGACATCCGCCGCCGCGAGCTGCCAGCCCAGCTCCGGACCGTCGTCGTAGAAGTGCTTCGCAGCCGGGTCCGCGCTGTTCGCCTCGGCGATCGCGGCGAGGATGCGGCGATGGGCGGCGCCGTACTCGGCGTCCACGACGCCGCTGCGCGGGTGCGGGCGGTAGATGACGCGATACGCTCCGGTGGCGAGCAGGCCCTTGACCAGAGCCTCGCCGTGCGTGGCGATCGAGCCGTAGTGCGCGGAAGGGCGATCGCCCTCCCAGGTCGGTGCGTAGAGCACCACCGTGCGCCCATCCGCGGTGTACGGCAGCGTTCCGGAGTAGTGGTCGGCCTGCGGACGGCCGATCTCGATGGTGCGGCCGTCGATGTCGTAGTCCCAGAGCGTGCGGCTGAGCCGGTCGCGCGCGGCCTGTCCCGCCACCAAGGCGTAGTCGTACGCCTTGTACTGGTTGGTGGTCATGTACATCTTGTCGGACTCGCCGTGGTTGATGAACACGTGCCAGCGGCGCCCGTACCGGAACATCTGGAAGTTGCGCGTGTTCTGGTTGACGTACAGAACGACACGGATGTCCTGTTTGGCGATGAACCGCTCCAGGTCGCGCACCGTCGGCACGAAGGCCACCGGCGGCGCGTCCTCTGCGATCAGCTTTTCAGCGCCGGTCGCGCTGCGCGACAGGACCACGACGGGCCAGCGCTCGGCGAGACCTGCGAGCGGCCGGTACCACTGCCGCATCTGGTACATGTTCACTGCGCCGTCGGCGAAGTACACCGCGATCTGGAAGCGCTGCTCGGGAAGCGGCGGCTGCGCGGCGATCGTACGCCGCACCCGCTGCACCGCCGTGCGCGAGGCGAGGGCCTTCCGCAACAGGGAATAGGCCTTCTTGGAATCGGACACCACGCTCACACATCCAGAGTACTAAGAGCATCGGTCATGAAAGGATCGTCACGTGCAGGATGACGCGATCACGACGGCCGGGGTGTCCTTCGTGATGCCGGTGCTCAACGAGCGCGCCTACCTCGAGCATGCGGTGGCCTCGGTGCTCTCCCAGGACGTGGACGGCCCCACCGAGCTCGTCCTGGCACTCGGGCCCTCCGGCGACGGCACGACCGAGCTCGCGCACCGTCTCGCGGCATCCGATGACCGCATCCGCGTCGTGGACAACCCCGCCGCGGACATCCCGATCGGGCTCAACCTGGCGATCAGGGCGAGCCGCTACCCCACTGTCATCCGGGTGGACGCGCACTCCGAGCTCTCCCCTGGATACGCGCACCGTGCGATGCAGACGCTCGAGCGCACAGGCGCCGCCAACGTCGGCGGGGTGATGCGCGCGGAGGGCCGCACGCCCTTCCAGAAGGCGGTCGCGCGCCTGTACAACTCCCCCGTCGGCCTCGGCGGCGGCGCCTACCACGGCAGCACCCACGAGGGCGAGGCGGAGTCGGCCTACCTCGGCGTGATGCGCAGGTCGGTGCTCGACGAGGTGGGAGGCTTCGACGAGACGATCCGTCGCGGCGAGGACTGGGAGCTGAACCTGCGCATCCGCCAGGCCGGCCACCTGGTGTGGTTCGACCCGCAACTGGCCGTCACCTACTGGCCGCGCGAGAGCTGGTGGCGTCTGGCCAGACAGTTCCGCGCCACCGGTGCGTGGCGCGGCGAACTCGTGCGACGGTACGGGCGCCGCAACGGTCTGCGATTCTTCGCCCCTCCGGCGCTCGTGGTGCTGCTCGCGGTCGCGATCGTCATCGGCGTGCTGCAGCTGACCGGTGTGCTGGCCGGCGTCGGGTCCCTGGTGGCTTCACTCGTCTACCTGCCCCTGATCGCCTACGCCCTGCTGGTGATCGCGGTGGCATTCGCCCCCGGCGGACGGGGGATCCGCGAGCGGCTCTGGACGCTGGCGGTGCTCCCGACGATGCACATCGCGTGGGGCGCCGGATTCATCGCCGGTCTGCTCCGTGGCGCGCACGACACCGTCGACGCATCCCGGCTCGGCGGGCGCAACACCCCGCTCCCCTGACCCTCGTCACGCTCAGGTTCCGAAGCGCTACGGCGTCAGCCATCCCTGGTCGAGGATGCGCGAGACGACGCGTTCGGCGGCGTGCCCGTCGTCCCTGCGGTTGAACTGTGCGCGCCAGGCGGCATAGCGTTCGGCGTACTCGTCGGAGGTGTCAGCGGCGAGCGCGGCCACGAGCTCGTCCTGCGAGCGCAGCAGCGGCCCAGGAGCGCGCTCGGCGAGGTCGAAGTAGAAGCCGCGCAGCTCACCGCGGTAGTGCTCGAGGTCGGGAACCAGGAAGAACATCGGCTTGCCGGTGACGCTGAAGTCGAACATCACCGAGGAGTAGTCGGTGATCAGCGCGTCGGCGACCAGCAGCAGTCGTGCTGTCTCGGGGTATCCGGTAACATCGATCACCCGCGCCCCGGTGCGGTCCTGGCCCGGCTTCAGCGTGCGGGAGTGCCCGCGCACCAGCACGACGGCGTCCGTCTGGCGCGCCAGCGCCTCTGGATCGACGAAGTCGACCATCTCGGTGCGGTCGTCGCGCCAGGTCGGCGCGTAGAGCAGCACCCTCTCGTCGGGGCCGATTCCCAGCGCGGCACGGACCGCTGTAGCATCGCCGCCCGTCAGCACGTCGTTGCGCGGGTAGCCCTCGACCCAGATCGGCTTGCCGAAGAACGCGTACGCCTTCTTGAGCACTCGCTCGGCGTACAGGTTCTGTGCGAGCAGAACATCCCAGCGCCGGGACTCCTTGACCACTGCAGCCATGCGACGCGGGTCGAAACCGGGACGGTGCAGGGCGAGGCGCTTCAGCGGCGTGCCGTGCCAGGTCTGCATCACCCGCTGACCCGGCTTGCGGGAGAAGCGCCGGCGCAGCCAGTCGTTCACGATCAGCATCCGGGATGTCCCGCGGGCGCGCCACCACTCCGGACTGCCCTCGACCACCGGTACAGCGCCCTCCGGCACTTCGACGGACAAGTCGCTGACGGCCCAATACCTGGTCACCGCGGGAGCCCGCTCGGCCAGTACGCGGTCGATCGCGCGCGGGTTGCAGCCCGCCACCTGACCGTAGAAGCTCTCGAAGAACACGGCGTTCTCGGTGCCGCCACCCTCGGCCGCATAGCGCTCCTCGAGGGTTGACTGCCCCTCGCCGGTCTCGTAGACCGGATCGATCGGCGGGGCGATCGTGACGACCGGGCCGCCGACCGCCACCCGCAGGATCGGCAGCAGTGTGTCGTCCAGAGCGAGCTCGCCGAGGTCGGCGCCGTCGATGTCGAGCCGGTACTCCCCCGCCGGCAGCGGCAGGTCGACACCGCCCCAGCGCGAGGTGCGGAGCGGGAACGCCGCCTTCCAGGTCTTGCCGCCGCCCGTGATCGTCGCCGTCACCCCGGCCCTGGCACCGGACAAGGATCCCGCGGACGGGCGCGGACCGGCGCCGCTGATCACCAGGGTCTCGCGAGCCTCATCGATCCGGGCAGTCGTCATCGTTGTCCCTTCGGTGCCGGGATCCCGCGTGAGCGGATCGCCCGGTAGACGCGTCCGGCGTTGCCGCCGTCGCGATAGGCGTGCATCTCTGCGCTGAGCGTAGCCGACCTGGCGGACCGGTTCTCGAATGTCGCCCGATCGCCGAGAGTGCTCTCCAGGTCGGCCAGCAGGCGGTCCCAGCCGGTCGCCGCATCCGGTGCGACATCCTCATACCGGCCGTAGAACCCGCGGACGCGGGAGTACTCCTCCGCGTCCGGGGCGAGGAAGAGCACGGGCATCGCGAGCAGCCCGACGTCGTACGCCAGCGAGGAGTAGTCCGTGATCAGCACGTCGATGCGCGGAAGCGCGGGAGTCACGTCGGGAAGCAGCTCCGATCCCAGCATCCGCACCCGGCCGCTCGACCACGGCGGTGCGTAGGATCCCTCGCCGAGCGGGTGGGAGCGGACGAACAGGATCGCGTCGTGCCTCTCGAGCAGCGCGACGATGCGCACCCACTCGGCGGCATCCGGCACCGCGGGATCGGCATCGCCGTCGCGCCACGTCGGCGCGTAGAGGATCGCGCGCTGCCGACGAAGCAGCGGCCCGGTGCGGGTGAGCATCGCTGTGGCGGCCGCGCGTCGCTCGTCGGCGGCGCCTGCGGACAGCACGTCCACCCGCGGCTCGCCGGTGACGACGACGCGGTCATCACCGAGCCCGAAGGCCGACTCCAGGCGGCCACGGGAGCGGTGCGAGGCGGCCGGCAGCACACGGATGCGCTGCGCAGCGCTGCGGTACGCCATGCTCACGAGTCGTCGCAGCACGGATGCACCGGGCACAGAGGGCACTTCGGTCGTAGCGGGCGAGTCCAACCCGATGCGCTTGAGCGGGATGCCGTGCCAGAGCTGCACGACGAATGCGTCAGAGGACCCGTACCTGTTCACGTCGCCCAGGCCGTGGGTCACGACGACGACGCCGGCCCGAGCGGTCGCCCACCAGCCCCGGATGCCGTCGCGCGGAACCGTCCGGATGCCGAGCTCTGCGGCATCCGCCTTCTCGCGCGCGTTGCGCACGAGCCAGACCGCGCGGTGCCCCTCGGCGGTCGCGACCCGCCACATCGCGAGGGCCCCGTCGCCGATCCCGGCCCCGCAGCCGAACACCCAGGTGCGTCCGCGCGGCACGATCAGCGTGCCTATGCGCCCGACGGCATACAGCGGGAGACGCAGCAGCTTGGCCGCATTCCCGGAACCGAAAGAGAAGGACGCCACCCCGCGAGCCTATCGCGGTGGTGACGTCCCTCTCTGCGGAGCAGATGCGGGGCTGTTACGACTTCAGCGTTCCCAGCGTGACCTCGGCGTCGTACGACTTGCCGTCGCGGACATAGGTCAACTTGGCGTCGCTGCCACCGGCGACCGCACGCACCTGGGCGGTGAGGTCTGTCGAGTTCGTGATCGGCACGCCGTTGAACTCGGTCACGACGTCGCCCTTCTGCAGCCCGGCCTTCGCGGCCGCACCGTTCGGCGTGGTCTCGACGATGTATGCACCGGCGACGGTGGCGTCCTGGACCGAGGATGCGTCGCGCACCGAGGCGCCGAGCAGGCCGTGGGTGGCGGCGCCGTCGTCCATGATCTGCTTGGCAACGCGCTGCGCGACATCGGACGGGATCGAGAAGCCCAGGCCGATCGAGCCGGACTCGCTGCTGCCGGAGGACGAGCCGCCGGCGGTCGCGATCGCCACGTTGATGCCGATCAGGTCGCCCTTGCTGTCGACCAGCGCGCCACCGGAGTTGCCCGGGTTGATGGCCGCGTCGGTCTGGATCACCGCGATCGAGATGGACGCGGTGCTCTGCTGCTGCTGGCCCTGACCGGGAATGTCGAACTGGAACGGGCTGCCGCTGCCGTCGCCGCTGCCGTCCTGACCGTTCTGGTCCTGCTGGCCCTGGTTCTGATCGCTTGTCTTCGGCGCGGCCGAGGACGCGATCTGGATGCTGCGGTTCAGCGCGCTGACGATGCCGGTCGTGACCGAGTTGGACAGACCGAGCGGCGCGCCGACGGCCACGGCCGTGTCGCCGACATTCAGCTTGGACGAGTCCGCGAAGTCGATCGGCTTGAGACCCGAGGCGTCCTTCAGCTTGATGACGGCGAGGTCGTAGGTCGGGTCGGTGCCGACGACGGTGGCCGAGTAGATCTTGCCGTCCGAGGTCGTCACCCTGATCGTCGGGTCGGAGACCGCTCCGCCGAGGGTGACCACGTGGGTGTTGGTCAGCACGTAGCCGTCCTTGGTGAGCACGACGCCCGAGCCGCTGCCGCCTTCGTTCCCACCGGAGACGTCGATCGTGACGACCGAGGGCAGCACCTTCGTGGCGATGGCCGTCGTCTCGTTGACCGAGCCGGGGTTGTTGACCGTCACGGTCTGCGGACCGGATGCCGCCGAGCCCTGGTTCTCGGGTGCGGCAGAATTCCACAGAGCGCCGCCGCCGAAGCCGGCGACGCCTCCGACGAGGGCCGCGGCCAGCACGAACGCGGCGATCTTGCCGCCGGAGCGCTTCGCGGGCGCCGCAGCCTGCGCGGCGTGCAGGGGCTGCACCGGCTGGGTGGGTGCGTCGGCGCTCTGCGGCGGAAGGCCGAAGGCCGCACCGGTCGCATAGGCGGCCGTGGGCTGCTGCTGAGCAGCACCCGTGGTCGGGTACCCCTGGCCCTGGACCGGCTGGCCCTGGGGACCCTGCACCGGCTGCGCCTGCGGCGCCGGAGTGTGCGGGGCGGGGAACACGGGGTTCTGGGGGGCCTGCGCCTGGGGCGCCTGCGGCGTCACCGGTACCTGCGGGGCGACGGGTGACTGCGGGGCGGCGGCCTGTGCTTGCGAGTCCGAGGAGAAGTTCGACGGAAGCTGATGACCGGCGGGCGCGCCCGCGGCCGTGGCATCCGGATTCTGGGACGGCTGGGGGGCGATCGGTTCGCCCTGGTTGTTCTCGTTCATGGTCTGCTCCTTACAACTCTTACAGCGTGACGGGCGATGCTGTGCGTTTCGTATGGCGACGATGGAATTCTTCTATGGTCTTAGCCTGTTCTGCATGGATGTCATTCCCGGCGCGTGGCGCCGCACCGCAGCCGGGGCCGGTCTGCTCTCCCCCGACGGCCAGGTCGCTCCGACCATCTTCGCGGAGATGTCCGCAGCGGCGGCGCGGACGGGGTCGATCAACCTCGGCCAGGGCTTCCCCGACGAGGACGGGCCCGCCGAGGTGCTCGAAGCCGCCCGTGAGGCGATCGCCGCCGGAGTGAACCAGTATCCGCCCGGGCGCGGCGCCCCCGACCTGCTGGCGGCGATCAGCGAGCATCAGCAGCGCTTCTACGGGCTGGGCGTCGATCCCGGTTCCGAGGTGATCGTCACGGCCGGTGCCACCGAGGCGCTCACCGCGACGCTGCTCGCACTGATCGACTCCCCCGACGACGAGGTGCTCGTCTTCGAGCCGTACTACGACTCGTACGCGGCGATCGTGGCCCTCGCCGGTGCCCGGCTGCGTACGGTGCCGCTGCGGGTTCCGGGGTTCCAGCCCGACCTGGCGGAGCTCGCTGATGCGGTGAATGACCGCACCCGGATCATTCTGGTCAATGATCCGCACAACCCGACGGGCGCCGTGTTCGGGGCCGAGGTTCTCGCCGAGGTCGTCCGGCTCGCGAACCTGCACGACGCGATCATCGTCACCGACGAGGTCTACGAGCATCTCGCCTTCGACGGTGCACACGTGCCGATCGCGACTCTGCCCGGCGCCGCGGAGCGCACCCTGACGATCTCGTCGGCGGGCAAGACCTTCTCGACGACCGGCTGGAAGATCGGCTGGGTGCACGGTCCGGCCGCTCTGATCACGGCGGTGCTCACCGTGAAGCAGTTCCTCACCTATGTGAATGGCGCGCCGTTCCAGCCCGCCGTCGCCGTCGGGCTGCGGCTGCCGGACTCCTACTTCGCGGATGCCGCCTCCGCGCTGCTGCGCAAGCACGAACTGCTCGGCGATGCGCTGCGCGCCGCCGGCTTCGCGGTGCACCGTCCGCAGGGAGGCTACTTCACGGTGGCGGATGCCACGGCGCTGGGCGGAGCGGATGCCGCGGCGTTCTGCCGCGTACTGCCGGAGCGCGCCGGAGTGGTCGCGATCCCGCTCAGCGCGTTCGTGTCCCCCGAACGGCAGGAGTCCTACGCCGGCCTGGTGCGCTTCGCTGCCTGCAAGCGCGTCGAGGTGCTGGAAGAGGCGGCCCGTCGGCTGACCGCGCTCCGCTGACGTGCACCCCTGCGGCCCATTCCGGGGGCCGATTCGTCTCGGAGTTCAGCGCGGCACGACGGCGTAGCGGCGCAGCCGCAGCGCCGGGTTCGTCTCGCGGGTGCGGGCGACGAGATCCCGGTCGACGGCGGCGAGCGCAACCCCCTCGGCACTGCCGACACCGGCGACCACGACGCCCTCAGGATCCACGATCTGCGAGTGCCCGACGCCGATCGGCGCTGGGTGGTCGGCCGAGATGACGTAGACCGTGTTCTCGATGGCCCGCGCGGCGAGGAGCGTCGTCCAATGGTGCTCCTTGAGCGGCCCGCGCACCCACTCCGCCGGCACGACGAGCGCGTCGGCCCCGGCATCCACCAGCGTGCGCGCGACCTCGGGGAACCGCAGGTCGTAACAGGTCATCAGGCCGTACCTGATGCCGTCCAGGTCGAACACTGCAGCGCCGAGCTCACCCGGCGCGATCCAGTCCGACTCGGTCTGCCCGAACGCGTCGTAGAGGTGCTGCTTGCGGTAGATCGCGCGCACGCCGTCGACGGAGACCGCGACGACCGTGTTGTGCACGCGGCCGTCATCCGCCGTCTCTACCAGCCCCGCGACGATCACGACGCCGTGACGGGATGCCACCTCGCGCAGCGTGTGGACGAACGGGCCGTCGAGCTGCTCGGCGTTCTCGGCGAGCGAGGAGTCCATCGGATTGACGAAGAAGCTGGAGTACTCCGGGAGGACGATGAGGCGCGCGCCGTGCGCGGCGACCTCGGCCACCAGCTCCGCGACCCGCGCACGGTTCGCTGCGCGATCCGCCGTCGGGGCGAACTGGCAGACGGCGACGAGGGGTGCGGATGCTGTCATGGCTCCATCCTGCCTCAGCCGCGAGGTCGCGAGGCACGCTGGGCTCCCACGTCGTGGCTGGCTGGGGACACGGCGTTCGCGATCCTGCAGCGGTTCTGCATCGACTGCGCAGATGCGCAACAGCCACTACTGCGAGGCTTCGATGCAAGTCCTGCCCTCGGTCCTCACCGTCAGGACGCCGGGCGAGTCTTCGCTGTCCGGGTAGTCCAGCGTGTACCTGGCGTAGAAGATCCCCTCGCCCCTGTCCTGGAGCTCGAGCGTGTAGCTCGTGAATCCGCCGCTGTCGGAATTCACGCCCATCCGAGGGTCGACGTCCGCACAGGCCAGGTCTGAGGCCGCGTCGTCGTCGCCGGCCTTGGCCGCGGCGATCCATTGCTCGGCGACGTCGCGAGCGCGGTCCGCCGGCGACCGCGGGGACAGACTGCAGGCGGCCAGCCCGACTGAGAGGAGACCCGCCATCGCGATGGCAATGGAGACGGAGACAGCTCCGGATCGGCCTGTCTTCGCTGCTCCCGCCGTTGCGGTGGCGGAACGCAGCTGGCCAACAGTCCTGCTCTTACGCACGCTGCCTCCTGAGTGCCGAATCGGAACGATGTTCGGTCATGTTTCCGACGCTAGACGAAGTGCCGCGGAAGGGAGAGATCGCGCGCCGACAGCCTCGCGCCGAGCGCTACCGCCCGCTTCTCGAGCAGGTGCCACGAAGCGAAGCCGAGCACGGCGGTGGAGCCCAGGACCGTGAGGACGTTCCAGGCCAGCGGCATCCGCGGCGTGAATTCGACTACAAGCTGCTGAACGATGTATCCCCACAGGTAGATCCCGTAGGACGGATCTCCCAGCCGCCGGATGATTCCCGCGGCGGCGCTGCGGTGGGAGCCGACTGCCACCACGACGTAGACGACGACCGGCCAGGCGAGCAGCGTGCCCGCCCTGCCCTGCAGCGGAGCGATCAGCACAAGACCGACCACGGCGGGCCAGATCGGCCACGTCGACAGCTCACTGCCACGAGCCGCAAAGGCTCCCAACATGAAGAAGACGACCGCAACCGCGGTGGTGTGCATGGGCCCCGTGACGAGGCCCAGGAGGACTGCGGACCCCAAGGAGAGCACCAGCACCAGTTGCAACATCATGCGTATGCGCCGCCCCAGCAAGGCGGTTCCGACGAGCATCAGGTAACAGCAGAACTCCACGCCCAGACTCCACAGCGAGCCGTTGACGGTCGTCTCGGGATTCGAGGCGAACACGTCAGGGAGGTCATACTGCGCAAGCAGTACGGCGCTCAGCAGGTACTGCCATGTGTCAGGCGAAGACCAGTACCCGGGTTGCCGTGCGGAGGTGGCCAGCGGCCCGATCACGAACACGGACAGCGCCACGACGACGAGCAGCGCGGGGAAGATCCTCGCACATCGCCGGATCAGGAACGACAGAGCGCGCGAATCGCGTTGCCAGCTCGTGGCGAGCAGGTGGCCGCTGATCGCGAAGAATACGTAGACGCCGAGGTGATGAATGCGGATGCCTGCGAACTGCGGAGCGTCTGCCAGACCCGTGAGCGGCCAGGCGTGCCCCACGACCACCATCGACGCCGCGACCAGGCGCAGCACGTCGAACAGATTGGGCGCGCGCATGAGGGACTCCGTTCCGTGGAGCGCGGCGAATGCCCGTCCCACGCCGTGAGGTAAGACGGGTGAGGGACGGACTGGTCAGTCCTGGGCGGCCGCGAGACGCTCGCGCAACACAGCCCGGGTGCGCGAGAGCCGGCTCCGCACAGTGACAGCGCGCTTGCCCAGGATCGCTGCGACTTCCTCCTGGGTGAAACCCTCCCAGTAGACGAGCGTGATGATCTCGCGATCGAGTTCGGGCAGCGTCGAGACGATATCGCGTATGTGCTCGGCGAGATCCGGATCCACGCCCGGCACAACACCATCAAGCCCGGCTGCAAGGTCAGCGACGACGTTCGCGCGGAGCTTGTCACCGAGCGCGGTACGGCGCCCCTTGCCGCGACGATGCTGACGAAGCACGTTCGCGGCGATCCCGTAAAGCCATGGTCGAATCCCTACGGGCTCGATCGATCCGAGAGAGGGACTCTTCCAGGCGGCGAGAAAGGTCTCACTCAGCAAGTCGGCAGCGTCCTCCTGCGGCGTCACGCGCCTCATGAAGTATCCGAGCAGCGCGGTGGCCTCCGAACGGAAGGCATCCTCCAGGTCGGGCGCGCCCATCACGGTCCGAACCGGCGCAGTCGCCGAAACGGCCGTCATCGCAGCTGCCCCGTGCAGTCGCTCGTGAGTGAGGCATCGCCGCTGCCACCGATGCCGAGATCGACCAGAGCATCGGTCAGGAGGAACGATGTCAAGGATTGTGAGAATGCGGCCACGTCGGGCGCGAAGCTCCCCTCCTCGGGGATCCACTCGGACGACTTCGGAAGCACGCCGGGCGTGGCCTGGTGATCGCCGGACAGCACCATCGCGTAGTCATAAACGCGCTCGCCGATCCCACTGAAGTCGTGGGTCCGGTAATAGTTCACGACCTCGTCCTTCTGCGGAGAGAAGAGCGAACCCCCGCGGATCTGCGCGGTGCATGACACGGTGACACCGGTGTCAGTGGTGTACTCGACGGCGATCGGCAGATCGGCGTGCAGGAGGTCGTCGACGACCACCGCACCCGCAGTCAGCGCCCCGACACCGAGTACCGCGACCGGGAGGACCCATAGGAGACGATGCCGCCGCGGCCGGCGTGCCCCGGCCGCGGCGCGGGTCTGAGTGACGAGCGCGTCAAGGGAGGCGCGCGTCGCGGCAGACGGTTCGTAGCGTCCGGCGCTTCCCGCGAGCAGGTCGTCGATGTCCGGCTTCGGCATGGTCTCTCCGATCAGAGGACGGCGTGTCCATCCTCACAGAGGTAGTGGCCGGCAGAGGCCGAAGTGTTGCACGCGCCGCCGGGACAGGTTCCGAAGCGACATCCGTGCAGCATGCGAAGAAGGCCCGGTCCTCATGGACCGGGCCTTCTTCTTCTTGTTGCGGGGACAGGATTTGAACCTGCGACCTCCGGGTTATGAGCCCGGCGAGCTACCGAACTGCTCCACCCCGCGGCACGTTGAATAGCCTAACACGCTCTGACAGGCACGGCGAATCGGGCCGTACGCCCGGGCGCGTACGGTCAGTCCCGATGTTCGATCTCGCAGTCCGGACCGGGGAACACGAGCGATTCGTGGCCGTCGTCGAAGCGGACGTAGTACGGCGGTCCCCCGCTGTCGCCGCACACCTCGATCACTTCGCCGTGACGCTCGCTGTCACCCACCTTCGCCCCATGGATCACGATCCGCGACCCTGCCACGAGTTCCATCTGCCCACCTCCTCGTGCGTGAAGCCGATGTCATCATCATCCGCCCTCAGCGCGACGCCCGCCAGTGCCCGATGCACAGAGACCCCCTCTCGCCACCGGCAGGAGGGGGTCTCTGTGCAGTTCAGCCGGATTACTTCTTCGGCGTCGTCGAGGAGGAGCCCGAGAGGTCGAGCAGCTTCTGCACGGCATCCGTGAGCTGCTTGTCGGCGGCGGCGAACGCCTCCAGGTCACCGGCCTTCAGCGCCGCCTCGCGGGCCTGCATGGCCTTCGAGGCATCCGCCAGCGCCTGTTTCTCGGCGGCATCCGGAGCGGTGGGCGTCGTCGGCGTCGTCGGCGGCGTCGTCTCGCCGCCCGTCGGCGGCACATCCTCCGCGCCGCCGGTCGCACCGGCGTCGCCGCCGAACAGCGCGTCAAGCGCCTCGGTCAGGGTGTCCTCGAACGCCACCTGGTCACCGAACGCGACAAGGATCTTGCGCAGGTTCGGCAACTGGGTGCCCTTGGACTGCTGCACGTAGACCGGCTGCACGTACAGCAGGCCACCGCCCACCGGGAGGGTCAGCAAGTTGCCGTACTTCACCTGCGACTCGCCCTGCTGCATCAGGTTGACCTGCTGCGCGACGGACGTGTCCGAGTTGAACGTGTTCTGCACCTGACCGGGGCCGGGCACGGTGTTGTCCGTGTCGACCTCGAGCAGTTGCAGCTTTCCGTATGTGTCGGACTTCTTCCCCTTCGTCGATCCGGCATCCGAGTCGACGGACAGGTAACCCATCAGCACCTCTCGGGTGCTCTGCCCCTGAGAGGCGGGGATGAAGGTCGAGTACATCGAGAACCGCGAGGTGTCCTCCCCCGGCATCCGCATCGACAGGTAGTACGGCGGCTGGGACTGGTTCGGAACCTGCGGGTCGTCCGGCGTCTGCCAGCGGTTGTCCTCCTGGGCGAACGAGTTCGCGTCCTTGATGTGGTAGACCCCGAGCATGTTGCGCTGCACCTTGAACAGGTCGGTCGGGTAGCGCACGTGGCTCATCAGGTCGCCGGACATCTCGCTGATCGGACGGACCGTCGACGGGAACACCTTCTGCCAGGTCTGCAGCACCGGGTCCTTGTCGTCCCAGGCGTACAGCTTCACGGAGCCGTCGTAGGCGTCGACCGTGGCCTTGACCGAGTTGCGGATGTAGTTGATCTCGTCGAACGGCACCGCCGACCCTCCGTTGGTCGAGTCGGCGATCGCATCGCGCAGACTCACCTTCGACGAGTACGGGTACGACGCGCTGGTCGTGAAGCCGTCGACGATCCAGACGATCCGACCGTCGACCACACTGGGGTACGGGTCGCTGTCGAGAGTCAGGTACGGGGCGACCTTCCCGACCCGCTGGATCGGATCCCGGTCGTACAGGATCTGCGACTCGGAGTTGACCAGGTCGGAGAACAGGATCTGCTCGGACTGGAACTTCAGCGCGTACAGCAGCTTCGTGAACGTGTTGCCGATGCGCGGACCGCCGTCGCCCTTGAACGTCGTCTTGGTGTCGGAGCCGCCGTCCTCGCCGCCGCGCGGGTAGTCGATCTCGACCGGCTTCGATCCCTCGGGAGCGCCGACGATCGAGTACTCCGGGGAGTGCTCGCCGAAGTACACTCGCGGCTCGTACTTCTCGCTGTCGGTGAGGAAGCCGGAGGACGGGATGCCCTGCTCGAGGAACACCGGCTCTCCGTCGGAGGTGCGCTGGTTTCCGGCCATCGCGACCAGACCGTAGCCGTGCGTGTAGACCGCGGCGCGGTTGTTCCAGCTGTCGCCGCCGCCGAGCTTGGACATGTCGAGCTCGCGGACCGCGACCACGGTGTCCTGCATCTTGCCGTCGATCTTGTAACGGTCGACGTCGAGGTCCTTGCCGAACTGGTAGTACGAGCGATACTGCTGCAGCTGCGCCACCGTCGGGCTGATGATGTTCGGGTCCATGATGCGGACCGATGCCGTGGTCTGGGCGTCCTCGCGGAGCTGGCCCTTCTCGGTGTCGGTCTTCGCCTTGATCGGCGTGACCGTCATGTCGTCAACACCGTAGGCGGCCTTCGTGCTCGCGATGTTGCGGTCGTAGAACTGCGCCTGCAGCTGGTTCTGGTTCGGCTTCACCTGGAAGGTGGTCACGATCCAGGGGTATCCGACGCCGACGACGAGGGATGCCACGACCAGCAGCGCGGTCGCCGCGAGCGGGAAGCGCCAGCGGCCGATCACCGCGGTGACGAAGAACAGGATCGCCACGACTGCGGCGATGATCGACAGGATCGCGAGCCCTGGGATGGTCGCGTTGACACCCGTGTATGCCGGACCGGTGATGCGATCGTCGGGCTGGGTCAGCGTGAGGTAGCGGTCGAGCCACAGACTGACGGCCTGCACGACCAGATAGAGGCCCGCGAGCACGGCGAGCTGGATGCGGGCCGGCTTCGAGATGCGCAGCTCACGCTGGCCGATGCGCACCGAGCCGTACAGGTACGAGACCAGCGCAGTGATCACCAGGCAGAGCAGCAGCACGGCCGAGACGAACGCGAGGAGCATGTGGTAGAAGGGCATCGCGAACAGGTAGAACCCGGTGTCGACACCGAACTCCGGGTCCTTCACGCTGGTGCTCACGCCGTTGGCCCACAGCCACACGACGCGCCAGTTGCCCGCCGAGGCGAACCCGGCGAAGACACCGAAGAAGATCGGCATGCCCCACATCGCCAGCCGGCGCAGCGGCTCGACGACCTCCTGGTAGCGGTCCAGTTGCGAGCTCAGCCGCACGTAGACCGGACGCAGCCGGTAGGCGAGCTGGATGCACAGGAACAGCGGCACCGCCATGCCGAGGAATCCGACGACGAACATCACCGCCGTCGCCAGCCACTGGGTCGTCAGCACCCGCTCGAAGCCGAGCTGGTCGAACCAGAGGAACTCGGTGTACAGCGAGGCGAACACGAAGAACCCGGCGATCAGCGCCGCGATGATGATGAGCGAGATCGTCAGGATTCTTCGGGAAGTTCGGGGCGTGGCCGCATTCGGCGCAGGGTTCGAGGTCACGCGTCCATCCTAGGCAGGGCGTCTGTGCACCGGCTTCGTAACGGAATGGTCTCAGGACGCCTTGCAGGTGGGCAGCTTCGAGGTGTCGCCGCCCTTGGACACGACGTCCAGGATGTGCATCGAGTCCTCGAGCGTCGCGGTGCTGTATACGGTGAGCCCGTCCGGCACATGCCCGACGACCTCGTTGCAGTTGCTCTCCGGTGCCAGGAAGATCTTCGCCCCGGCATCCCGCGCGCCGTACAGCTTCTGACGGATGCCGCCGATCGGGCCGACCGTGCCGTCCGCCTCGATCGTTCCAGTGCCTGCCACGTTCTTGCCGCCGTTGAGCTCGCCCGGAGTGAGGGTGTCGATGATGCCGAGCGCGAACATCATGCCCGCGCTCGGACCGCCGACGTTGTCGAGCTGGATCGTGACGTCGATCGGGAAGTCGTAGGTGGTGGTCAGCGAGATGCCGATCAGCCAGGTGGTCGTGCCGTTCACATCCTGCTTCTTCGGCGTCAACGAGACCTGCTTCTCCGTGCCGTCCCGCTGGATGGTGAGGTCGACCGTCTCACCCTCGGATTTCTGCACCTCTTCGCGGAGCACCTTGGCCGAGGAGACCTTCTGACCGTCGATCGCGACGATGATGTCGCCGGCCTCGAGCACACCGTCGGCGGGAGAATCCTTGATCGCCTCGACGACCTCGACCTTTGCGCCGACGTCGTAGCCGAGCTCGGTGAGCGCCGCGGCTGTGGCCTCATGCTGCGAGTTCACCATCAGTTCGGCGTTCTGCTTGTCGCGCTGCTCGGAGGTGACGCCCTCGGGGAACACGGCGTCGATCGGCACGACGGCGCGCGCCGGGTCGACCCATGCGACGGCCAACTCCGCCCAGCTCGGGGTGCGCTCGCGGTTGCCGACCACCTGGACGGTGGTGAGGTCGAGGGTGCCCCCGGTCGGGAAGGTCTCGGCGCCCTCGACCTCGATCAGCGGCACCTTCTCGCCGTCGGCGCCCTTCGCCGTGCCGAGGGTGTCGAAGACCGGACCCGGCCGCTGGATCACGTACGGCGTGGGGATGAAGGTGAGCGCGACGAGTGCGACCAGCGCGACGACGAGCGCCCAGACGCCTACGCCGAGCCGTCGGGACCGGGTTGTGGACACGGGCGACCTCCGACGTTCGCGAGCGGCGTACAGGGATCCGCGTGCGTCCGGGGCATGCGCAGAAACCTGTGACTAGCGTAGAGGTCACAGGCTTTCCGCGTGCTGAGAGGGCGACATGAGCGACGACCGACCCGACCCGTCCGACTTCGAGGAGTTTCTGCGCCGGATGATGTCCGGCGAGGGAATCGACCCGGACGCGCTGCGTGATGCCATGGGCGGCATGAACGGCTTCGAGATCGACCCTGCCCAGATGCAGGCGATCTTCGCCCAGATGCAGGGCGCGTTCGGCGGCGACCCGTGGGAGAGCACGAAGCGCCAGGCGCTGCACATCGCCAACCAGGACGGGCAGGGCATCACCGACGGCTCCCGCAGCTCGCTGGCGGATGCCTTCGCGCTGGCCGATCTGTGGCTGAGCGAGGCCACGACCCTGTCGGAGCTGTCCGCCCCGCCGCGGGCGATGACCCGCGGCGAGTGGGTCGAGCAGACGCTTCCGGTGTGGAAGGAGATCGCCGGTCCGGTGTCCACGAGCATCGCCGACGCGCTGATGCAGGCTCTGGGCTCGCAGGCGCCGGATGAGATGCAGGGCGCGCTCCAGGGTGCGGGCCAGCTGATGCGGGGCCTGGGTGCCTCGGTGTTCGCGATGCAGTTCGGCAAGGTGCTCGGTGACCTGTCGCTCGAGGTCGTCTCCGGCGGCGACGTCGGCATCCCGGTGCTGCCCGCGGGTACCGCCGCTGTGATCCCGCAGAACATCGCCGCCTTCGGCGAGGGACTGGAGATCCCCGAGGACCAGATCGCGCTGTACCTCGCCGTGCGCGAGCTCGCCTACGCGCGGCTGTACCGGCACGCGAAGTGGCTGCATCTGCACCTGATGTCGCAGATCACCGAGTTCGCGCGCGGAGTCGAGGTCGACGTGGACGCGCTGCAGGATGTCGCGGAGCGGCTCGATCCCTCGAACCCCGAGGAGCTGCGAGCCGCGATCGAGGGCGGTGCGCTGCTGCCGGCCCAGTCCGAGGCGCAGCGCGAGGCGCTGACCCGCCTGGAGAACGTCGTGGCGACGATCGACGGCTGGGTGGATGTCGTGACCACCGAGGCGATCTCACGCCTTCCCGACGGAGTCCGGCTCGCCGAGGCGGCTCGTCGCCGCCGCGCCGTGGGCGGTCCCGCCGAGGACGCGCTGGGCGCGCTGGTCGGGCTCAAACTGCGCCCGCGCCGCCTTCGCGAGGCGTCCGCCATGTGGCGAGCCGTGACGGATGCGGTGGGCGTCAAGGCCCGCGACGCGCTCTGGGACTACCCCGACTTGATGCCTCAGGCCTCGGACATCGACGACCCGGCCGCGCTGATCGCCCGACTGCAGGCCGGCGAGCGCGGCGAGGCGCCGGCCGCCGACGAATTCGACGAGGCTCTCGCCCGCCTCCTCGACGGCGACGACTTCGGCGGCTCCCCCTCCGAGGACCAGTCCCCCGATTCTTCAGAGTCCCCCGACGAGGACCACCCCGACGACCCCCGCCCGGTCTGACCTTCACATCCCCTCACACTCCCCGCCCCGATATCCACCTCCGCCGCGTCGCGCCGCCCCAGAAACTTGAGCGGGAAGGGGCGTTCCCGGAACGAGCATTGGGAGGGGCCGCCTGCTGGCGCGGGCTTGCCCGCGCCCAGCAGGCGGAGGGCCCCACTCTGCGAGTGCAGGGAACGCCCCTTCCCGCGACCCACCCCACTCTGCAAGCGCAGGGAACACCCCATCCCGCGACCCACCCCACTCTGCGAGCGCAGGGAACACCCCATCCCGCGACCCACCCCACTCTGCGAGTGCGGGGAACATCTCCTCCCGCGACCCCTCCCACGAACCACTTGTCCACAGGTCCGAAGTTCACGCCCCACAACGTCGGTGCCCCCGGCCATGATCGTCCTCATGAGCCCGCTCAGCCCGACGACGATCACACGCCTCGATCCTCGGTACCCCCTGCTGTGGCGCGACTCCGACACCATCCAGTTCGGTCTCGAGAACATCGTTCACGTCGACGCCACAGACTCGTGGGTCGAGCCGCTCCTGGCCCGGCTCGGCTCCGGCATCAGGATGTCGTCCTTCGACGTCGTCGCGCACGCCGTCGGCGCCCCGCGTCAGGACGCGCGCGACCTTCTCACTCTGCTGCGCCCCGTGCTGCGCGAGGACCCTCCGGCGGCGCCGAGGTTCTGGGTCGAGGGCGTGAACGTCGCGGACGACCGCGCCCTCCCCCGGATGGCCGAGTGCCTGCGTGAGGAGGGTCTGGATCGAGGCAGCCGTCACGACCCGGATGATGTCGGGGTGATCGTCGTCGAGGGCGCGGCATCCGCTCTGCAGTTCGCGAGCTATCTGCGCGATGACGTGTCGCACCTGCCGGTGGCGTTCGAGGCCGCCGCCGCCACGATCGGACCGCTGGTCCGCCCTGGCGAGACGCCCTGCCTCGTCTGCCGCGATGAGCACGAGAGCCGGCGCGACCCCGCCTGGCCGCGGCTGCACACTCAGCTGATCGGGCGTCCGGTCGGCACGATCTCGTCAGCGAGGCTCGCGCAGGCGGCGTCGCTGGTTGCCCGCATCTTGCGCACGCCGGTCGCCGAGGCGGGCCTGAGCGCGAGGGTCAGCCCCGACGGACGGATCGCATGGCACTCGGTGCGATTTCACGAAGGATGCCTGTGCCGCGACCTGTCGTCCCGATCTCTGCCAGGAATCGCGACGGCGCCCGTTCCCCTCGTCCCGCGGTCCGCGCCCACGAGAGCGAGAGCGTACGCGCGGCCCGCGTGAGGCCGACGTAGGCGAGGCGGCGCTCCTCGTCGACCTGCTCGAAGGTGGTGGCGTAGGCGATCGGAAGCGCACCCTCGGTCCATCCCGCCAGGTGCACGTGCGGCCATTCCAGACCCTTCGCGGCGTGCAGGGTCGACAGCGTCACCGTGCGCAGTTCGGGCTCGTGCTGGTCCTTCGCCCTCGCGGTCAGCGTCTCGGCGAAGCTGCGCAGCGTGGCATCCGCCGGCGCCTCCTCGGCGAGCCGCAGGATCGCGCGCCTGGCCTCCCAGGCGTCGCGCTGCGCGCCACCGGCCTGCGGCGGTTCCTCGGTCAGCCCGAGGTTGCGCAGCACGTCGCGCACGGTGGGCAGGAATCCGGCGAGAGCCGGGGCGACGGCCGCGGCGCGCAGCGCGAGCACGGCCTGGCGCACCTCCGGCATGTCGAAGAACCGGGTGCCTCCGAGCACGGTGGTGGGGATGCCCTGCGCGGCCAGCGCCTGCTGCAGCGGCGCGGACTGCGCGTGCGCCCGATACAGCACGGCGATGTCGGCGGGTGAGGCTCCGGCCTGGATGCGGGCGGCGATCGCTGCGGCGACGCCGGCGGCTTCCTCGGTCTCGGTGTCGAAGGCGGTGACCGTCGGAGCCTCGGCGGTGAACGTCTCCCGCGCAGGCGTCAACGCGAGCGCACCGGGGCGACCCTTCATCAGCGCGTTCGCGACGGCGAGGATCGGCGCCTGCGAGCGGTAGTTGGTCTCCAGACGCACGACCGTCGCATCGGGGTGGCGACGCTCGAACTCGAGCAGGTACCGCTGCTGCGCACCCGCGAAGGAGTAGATCGTCTGGCTGGCGTCGCCGACCACGCAGATGTCGTGCCGATCCCCCAGCCAGAGCTCGAGAAGCCGGTTCTGCAGCGGCGAGACGTCCTGGTACTCGTCGACCGTGAAGTGGCGGTACTGCTCGTGCACGGCTGCGGCGACGCGCGGCTCGGCTTCGATCATGCCGGCGCAGGCGAGAAGCACATCCTCGAAGTCGAGCTGGCGGCGCTCGTCCTTGATCCGCTCGTAGGCGTGCATCAGTGCGCTGAGACGCTCGGCGTCGACGCCGGTGACGGTTCGGCCTAGCTCGACGTACCTGTCGACCGAGATCATCGAGACCTTGCGCCACTCGATCTCCGCGGCGATGTCGCGCAGGGTGGCGGTGCTGGGACGGATCCGCAGCTCGTCGGCGGCCTGCCCGAGCATGCGCACCTTGTTGTTCACGATCGACGGGGCGCTGTCGCCCGCCAAGGTGGGCCAGAAGAAGTTCAGTTGCGCGAGGGCCGCGGCGTGGAAGGTGCGCGCGGCGACCCCCTCGATGCCGAGCGCGCGAAGGCGCCCGCGCAGCTCACCGGCGGCCTTCGCGGTGAACGTCACCGCCATCACGCGGCCCGGCGAGTACGCGCCGGTGTCGACGCCGTGGGCGATGCGGTGGGTGATCACGCGGGTCTTGCCGGTGCCGGCTCCGGCGAGCACCGCCACGGGCCCGCGCAGCACGGATGCGGCCTCTCGCTGCCTTTCGTCGAGAGCGTCGAGTGCGCTCACAACCCGGTCCCTGAGCGAGCGAAGCGAGACGAAGGGCGCTCCTCGAACCAGTCGACGATGAGCGCCCGTGCGATGGACGACGGGCTCGGCAGGCCGACCGGCCCCTCGCCGCGCAGCGCGGTCGCGATCTCTGGGCGGGTCAGCCAGCGCACTGCGACGATCTCCTCGCCGTCGGCGACGGCGTGCTCGTCCAGCGCCGTCGCGCGGAAGCCCAGCATGAGCGAGCGCGGGTACGGCCAGGGCTGGGACGACAGGTAGCGCACGTCCTTCAGACGCACGCCGGCCTCTTCGAAGATCTCGCGGTGCACGGTGGTCTCGAGCGACTCGCCCGCCTCGAGGAACCCGGCGAAGGTGGAGTACATCCGGCCCTGCCAGTTCGCATTCGCGCCGAGCAGCAGACGCTCGCCGTCCGCGCTCTCGATCGCGACGATCACCGCCGGGTCCGTGCGCGGGAAGTGCTCGCGTCCGCAGGACGGGCAGTGCCGCGACCAGCCGGCCTGGCGCAGCTCGGTCTCCGAGCCGCAGGCCGGGCAGAACCGGAAGCCGGTCAACCAGTCGGCGAGGGCGACGGCCTCGATCAGGAGTTCCGCCTCGACCCCGGCGAGCACCCCGCCGGCGTCACGCACTCCCGACCAGACGGCGGAGTCGACAGGCGCGGGGTCGGCGGGCACGGCATCCAGGGTCACGGTGTCGGCCGGGGCGTCCTCCACCACGGCGAGCAGCACCGGCGTGCCGTCCGGGTCGCGGCCGAGCAGAGCCCAGTCCCGTGCGCCGACGACGTCCGCGGGCGCGACGCGCAGCAGCGCGGCATCCGTCACGCGCGCGCGCCGGTCGTGGGCGACGATCACGCGCGTCAAGGCATCCGCTCGCAGGCGGTCGAGGATGCCCGGTTCGGTTCGAAGCTCTCCGGCGCGGTCGAGGAGGCCCGGTTCGACGATCATGTGGTCCCTCTCATCCCCGGATTCTGCACGGCGGCAGCGGTGCGCCTGAACGGCGGCCTGTGCCCGATCGGGCGTGGCGTGGGCGTCAGGCCCCTGATGCCGACCTAACCTGGAGGGCATGGCACGCTCTCCTTTCACTCTAGTGGCGGCGGTCACAGCTGCACTGCCCGGGGCGGAGGTCACCGGCGCCCGTCCCCTCACCGCCGGCGGAGACGGACGGTTCGACTCGGCCGTGGCCACTCTGGCCGACGGTCGTGAGCTGACGATCCGGGTCGCGGACGACGAGGACAGCGCGCGCGAGCTCGCCGCCGAGGCGATCGCGCTGCGCGCCCTGACCGCCGGTGCTCGCGAGATGCTGCCCTTCCAGGCCCCGGAGTACATCGGCGAGACGCGCATCGGCGACGGCCGCGCGCTGGTCACCGGCCTGCTGCCCGGCTTCCAGATCGAGGCCTCGGAGGTTCCTGCCGGCCGCGGTGCCGCCTGGTCCGTCGGAGAGGCGATCGCGGCGACGCACGCGCTGCCCGCATCCGTCGTGCGAGGCGGCGGGCTCACGGCCCGCGACGCCGCCGAGGCCCGCGAGGAAGTGCGCCGGCTGGTCGAGCGCGCCACCGCGACCGGACGAGTGCCCGCCCGCCTCGGCAGCCGCTGGCGCCAGGCCGTGGACGACGACGACCTGTGGCGCTTCGAGGCGACCGTGACCCTCGGTGGTGTGCAGGCCGACTCGTTCCTGTTCGAGGACGACCCGGAGCTCGGCCCGCAGGTGGTGGGCCTGGTCGGATGGCACGGCCTCTCGCTCGGAGACCCCGCCGTGGACCTCGCGTGGCTGTCGGGGGCGAAGGATGCCGCCGACGACGTGCACGACGCGTACGGACGCTCCTCGGCGCACGCGGTGGACTCCGCGCTGCGCGTCCGCGCCCGGCTGCGCGCGGAGCTCGAGTTCGCGCGCTGGCTCGTGCACGGTGAGGCGATGCGCCGCACGGACATCATCGACGACGCCGCTGCACTGCTGGAGTCACTCGCCGAGGGCGTGCACGACGATCTGCGGGTGTCTGCGGGCGCGACCGCCGACGTCGATTCGGCCCTGGACGCAGCCGGTCGCCTGCCCCAGGTCCCGCCCGCGACCGTGGACACGTCGATGCAGACCGATGCGTACCGTCCCGAAGATCTCTGGCAGGCGGAGGCCGAGGAGGATGCCGCGGACGCGGTGTCCGAGCAGGAGGAGCCCCTCGCGACCGGGGAGGACGACTCCGGCCAGGAGACGCAGGATCTCGCCGATCTCGACGAACGCGCGGAAGCCGCCGGCATCACCGGCGTGCGCGGCTCGTCCGGCGATCACGGCACGGCGAAGGGTCCGAGCAGCACCGGCCGGCCGGCGGCGGCATCAGATGATGAGGGACTCGATTCGGCCGAGGAGGCTCAGCGTGCGGCGCGGGCCGCGCTCCAGCGCTGGACCAGCTCGACCTCGGAGTAGACCCGGTCACCGCGAATGATGAGGTCGTCGGCGACGTAGTACAGCGCGACGTCGATATCTTCGAGCGGCACCCCGAACCGGCGGTGATATGCCAGTCGGTACAGCGCGAGCTGCAGCATCCGGTCCTCCCGCTCGGCTACGGTGCGCGGCGCCTTGCCGGTCTTCCAGTCCACGATCTCGATGCGCCCGCCGCGGTCGGCGCGTTGATACACGGCGTCGAGCTTGCAGATCACGATGTGGCCGTCGTGCTCCGGCGACCCGCCGAGCGCGAAATCGATCTCGATCTCCACGGCGATCGGCGCGAGTCCACCCCATTCGCTGCGCTCGAAGATCTCCTGCAGACGGCCAAGGTCGGCGGCATCCACCTCGGAGACGTCCTGCGCGTCGGGCGCGTCGTCGTCGATCTCCCAGAGCCCGTCGTCGATGCGCGGCCCGGTGCCGACGAGTTCCGAACGCTGCTCGACCCAGGCGTGGAACAGCGTGCCGAGCCTGGTCTGCCGGTAGGGCCGCTCCGGCATCGGACGGATGATCGACCCGAGAGTGCCCTCGAAATCGGTGACGTAGTCCTTGAAACGCGATGCCGGAACGCGGGTCGGGACGGACGCGTCTGTGCCGCGCTGCCGCGCCTCGCGCTCTGCCAGCAGCCGGATCAGCTCGGGCGCGGCATCCGGAAGCGGCGCCGTCTGCGCGGCGCGCACCTCGTCTGCGGCGAGCACCACGCGCTCGCGCCTGGCGCCGAGCGGATCGAGCGGCCAGCTCGCCGTCATGCCCGGTCCGTCGTAGGGGTTCTCGTCGGGGTCGATCTGCCCGATCCCCTCCACGCCCAACACATCGAACGCTTCGAGCAGGTACGGGCTCGGCGTGCGCGGCTTCTTCTGCCCCGCCCAGTGCGCGCCGGTCAGCAGCAGGTCGCTGCGCGCCCGGGTCACGGCGACGTATGCGAGCCGGCGCTCCTCCTGTTTCTGGTGCTCGGAGTATGCCGCCTTGAACCGGGTGAGCGCGCCGGGGTTCTTCCCACCACCGGACAGCGAGGCCTGGCCCGCCTTCTGACGCTTGGCCGGATCGTCGCCCACGGCGTCCATCGCCGCCTGCGGATCCCATTCGAAGCGGGGCAAAGCCGCGGCGTCTCCGCGCAGCGCGAACGGCACAGCGCCGAAGCCGAACCACCCGGCGGTGTCGGTCGGGCGGGAGGGCAGCTCCTCCTCGACCAGCCGCACCACGGCGACGGCATCCCATTCCAGCCCCTTCGAGCCGTGGATCGTGAGGAGCTGCACGACGCCGGGCTCAGGCGGTTCGGGCCGCGGCATCAGTTCGTCGGTGAGCTCGGCCTTGTCGAGCCAGGCCAGCAGGCTGCCGATCGTGCCGCGCTCGTCGGCCGCGAGGAAAGCGCGCACCTCGTCGGCGAAGGCGCGCAGCTGCGTGGTGGCGACGCGCGCAGGTCCTCGGGTCTCGTTGACGGCCAGCTCGATGTCGAGACGAAGCTCGAACTCGATCAGCCGGATCAGCTCGGGCAGCGGCTGGGCGACCGCGCGGCGCAGCCGCTCCAGCATCTCTCCTGCCGCGCGGATGCGTGCACGTCCGTCCGGAGTGATCCCGTCGATCAGGCGGTAGTCGTCACGCATGCCGCGCACCACGTCGACGGCGTCGACGATCGAGACAGCCTCGTCAGCGCCGTGCGAGGAGCGCAGACGCGTCTTCACGTCGTCGGGCAGGGGCATCAGCGCGCTGTCGCGCTTCGCGATCTCGGATGCCAGGTCGTAGAGTCCCGCCATGTCGGCGACGCCGACGCCGAACCGCGGTCCGGTGAGCAGGCGGATCAGCGCCGATCCCGCGGTGGGATCGTGGATGACGCGCAGCGTCGAGACCACGTCGACCACTTCGGGCGTGTTCAGCAGTCCGCCGAGTCCGAGGATGCGATGCGGGATGCCGGCCGCGGCGAGCGCCCCGGCGAAGGTCTGCATGTGCCGCTTGGAGCGGAACAGGATCGCGCCCGTGTGCGGGCTGCTCCCCCGGTGCGCAGCCCTCCGCGACGCGAACCAGTCGGCCACGTCGCGAGCCTCGTCGTCGACGGTGAACGCGAAGCGGGTGTCGACGGTGCCGGCTCCGGCTCCGGGCCGCGGCTCCAGCGGCGGAACGTCCAGGCCGGGGCGCTGCAACGGCTCGAGAACCCGGTTCGCGACGTCGAGGATGCCGGAGTCGTTGCGCCAGCTGGTCATCAGGCTGTACGTCTGCGCGGGCTGCTCGTGGGCGAAGGACCCCGAGAACGCGTACAGGTTGTCGGCGCTCGCGCCGCGCCATCCGTAGATCGACTGATGCGGGTCACCCACGGCCATCACCGCGGAGTCGCGGAACAGCTCCGCGAGGAACCGGGTCTGGATGACCGAGGTGTCCTGGTACTCGTCGAGCAGCACCACGCGGTGCTGCTCGCGCAGCTCGGCGCGCACGTCGGGAGCGGACTCGATGATGTCGTAGGCTCCGGAGACCTGGTCGGCGAAGTCGAGCACCCCGCGGCGCTCCTTCTCGGAGATGTAGTCGCGCACCAGGGCGGCGAGCACCGGCAGCGCCTCGAGGTTGGCCGCGGCCTTCTCCACGTCTCCGTTGCTGCGGAAGGGCGCGAAGGCACGGGCCTGGTCCGTGGCGATCCGCACGGCGCGGTCGAGGTCGACGCGGTGGTCGAGCGTGTCGCCGGCGAGGGACTGCACCGCGTCGACGACGCCGGTGAGCGAGCGGTCGATGAGTTCCAGTCCAGGCAGGTCGGAGCGCAGCACCACGTCGCGGGCGAGGATCCAGGATGCCGCCTGGCTGAGCATGGCCACATCGGGGTCGCGCCCGATCCGGGCGGCGTGCTCGCGGACGATGCCGTCGGCGAATGCGTTGTAGGTCGACACCCGTGGTCGGATCATCAGGTCCTCCGCCGCGGCCGGCGCCGCTTCGGTGCCGTACCGCGCCGCGAGCTCGTCGAGAACGTGCGAGCGGACCAGGTCGCGCTGCCTGCCGGGAGCTGCTTCGTCGACTCGGCGCAGGGCGCCGGACGCGACGATCTCGGGGACGTGCGGCAGCAGGCCGCGGCGACCGTACTCGTCGATCATGGCCAGTCGTGCGGCGATGCGCTCGGAGAGCTCACCGGCCGCCTTGCGGGTGAAGGTGAGCCCGAGGATCTCGTCCCGGCGGACGTGCCCGTTCGCGACCAGCCAGACCACCCGTCCGGACATGGTCTCGGTCTTGCCGCTGCCCGCGCCCGCGACGACGAGCGCCGGCGTGGGCGGAGCCTCGATCACGCGCTGCTGCGCCGCGGTCGGCGATGGCAGCCCGAGTGCAGCGGCGACATCGGTCGCGGAGATCTGCAGCGATCCGGTCCAGGTACTCATGCGCTCACCGCCGGCACGGTGTGGATACGGCAGGGCTGCACGCGCCACTGCGTGTCGGCGCAGTGCGCCTCGACCTGTGCGGTGAAACTGCTGGCCGACATGCCGCGCGCGGCCTCGGCGACCCGGCGCAGGAATTCGTCGCGTGCCTCGCCGTCGAGCGTGTGCTGGTGGGCGACGCGGTAGTCGCTCTTCGACAGGGTCTTCGCGACGAGCACCAGGCGTGCGCCGGCCAGGGACTCCGGGGCAGCGCCCTCGATGAGGCCCTGCTGCACGGCGAGCTGATAGGCCGAGAGCTGCGCGTGCTCGATGACCTTGTCGTCGCTCTCCGGCTCGTACTTGCCGGTCTTCAGGTCGACCACGACCACCCTCTCATCTGCGGCGGTCATCGCCTGCCAGCCTCGTCCGCGCGCGGCGGAGTGCTCGCCGGTGCCGGCCGGATATGCCTCCACGCGGTCGATGTACCCGTGGATGATCGCCTGATGTGCGGTGTCCTCGCCGACCGGATGCACTGTGGGGCGTCCTTCGTCTCGCTCTTCGGATCCTGAGCGAGCGGAGCGAGACGAAGGGCGCTCAGGACCCGAGAGCTCCGGCACATCCACCGCGAACCGGAACTCCACCTCGCTGGCGAGGACGCGGCCGCCGTCACGCGTGACCGTGTCGAGATAGGAGTGCAGCCGGTCGACGTACTGCTCGGCCCGGCGACGCTCCTTGCGCCCGATCCACTCGGTCTCGAAGTCGAGCTCGGGCCAGCGCGCGGCGACCACCTCCCGCATCCGTTCGAGATCCCCGTCGGGTGCGGTCTCCATCGCGGCGTGCACGATGGTGCCGATGCCCGCCGAAGGCGGCATCACGGTGTCTCCGCCCAGCGCCGACACGGCCCAGTTCAGGCCGCACTCCTCGAAGGACTCCATGCGCGACGGCGACACCCGGGCGGCTTCGACCGTGAGATCGTGCAGCGGCGCCTCGCTCGACGACGACGTCACGCCGTACCATTCCGCAGGTTCCGCGCCCGGCACGCCCTCGCGGGCGAGCACGGCGAGCTGCCCCGCCGCCTCCGCGCGCGCGGCGAGCGAGGTCGTCGTGGTCAGCGTGCGCCGGTGCCGGGCGACCATTCCTCGCAGCGTGAGCGGATGCTCGGCCGACGGGTGCCGCTCCGGCGGCTCGGGCTGCGGCAGGAAGCCGAAGAACGGGCTCGGCGTCGCGTCATCGTCATCGACCGCCGTGATCAGCAGACGGCTGCGCGCCCGCGACACGGCTCGCACGAACAGTCGGAGCTCGTCGTGCAGGGCGCCGCGGCGCCGGTCGAGGATGCCGGGGACGGCGACCTCGACGCCGGTGCGTGCGGCGGCGATCGCGTCGGCGAGTCGCCAGGTCTGCAGCATCCCGCCGCGCAGCCGGACGTTCGGCCAGACGCCGTCCTGCACGCCGGCGATCACCACGGCATCGAACTCGGCACCCAGCGCGGTCGCCGGCGTCAGCAGAGTGACCCGGCCGGGACGCTCGGGCGAAGAGAGCGTGTCCTCCGGCACCTCGCTGCCGAGGATGTCGTCGACGAACTTGCGCGGCTTCTCGTTCGGCGTGCGCTCGACGAACCTCTTGGCCGCGTCGAACAGCGCCACCAGGGCATCCAGCGCGCGTGCCGTCTCGCCACCGGTGGGCTGCATCGCGTTCTCGCGCCAGGCGTACTGCAGCTTGCGCCCGTCGACCGAGCGCGCACCGTCCCACGCGCGCCAGAGCAGATCGTGGATGGTCTCGCCCGAGGCGGCGGCCGCCGTCATCTCCACGATCGTGTCGGCGAACCGAGCCGCGGCCCTGGCCTCGGCCGCGTCGATCAGGGTGAGATGCGCCGGGGTCGCCATCGCCTGACGCAGCAGCTCGCGCGCCGGGGTGTTGCCCTCCTGCTCGAGTTCCAGATGCCGCAGCCGGGCGCGCAGCCGGCGCAGCCCGATCGCGTCCATGCCGCCGAACGGCGAGCGCAGCGCCTCTTCGAGTTCCTGCGGAGTGCGCTCCTCCACCGGAGTGAGCGCGAGCCCGACGATGCCGACGATGTCTCGCACCACGGACTCGTCGCCGAGCGGTCGCTGCACGCCGGCCGCCCTGGTGGGGATCTCGCGGGCGGCGAGCTCGGTCTCGAGCTGTGCGACCTGGCGCGTGTCGTGCGCGATCACCGCCATCCGATCCCAGCCGATGCCGCCCGAGAGATGCCAGTCGCGCATCACTCCGGCGATGCGGTCGACCTCCTCGTAGGGCGAGGGCGCGATGAAGGTCGCGACCGCGGCATCCGTGTCGTCGACCGTGACGGGCGCGCGGCGGTGGTCGACGCGACCTGCCGCGCCGATCGCCTGCGTGACGGTGCGGGTGAGCGAGGTGAGCGCGGGCGTCTGCCGGTGCGGACCGTCGAGCACGTGCACGTCGCCGAGGTCGGCGGCGAGACGGGCGAACAGCTCAGGGCTCGCGCCGCGGAACGCACCGGAAGAGATGTCGGGGTCGCCGAAGGCCAGCACCGCGATGCCGCGCGAGCGCAGTGCGCCCACCATGGCGATGCCGCCGCGGGTGAGCTCCTGTGCGTCGTCGATCAGCACCACGCGCAGCGGTGCAAGCGGGCCGAGCGTGCCGGCATCCGCCAGGTGCAGGATGGCGGTCGCCTCGCTGAGCAGGTCGGCCGCGTCGCGGTGCGCTGAGCGCAGCTGCCCGAGCACGTCGTGGTACTGGTTGAGGAAGTCGCCCGCCGCCGCCCAGACATCGAAGCCCGAGTCACGCAGCTCGCCGGGCCCGATGCCGAGCTCGGTGCACTCGGCGAGGAACGCGCGCAGTTCGGAGCGGAAGCCCTTCGACGCCCGCACCGACGGCCCGAGCGCGTCGGGCCAGTGCACACGCTCGTCTTCGAGGTCGCCGGCGAGCAGCTCGGCGATGATGCGGTCCTGGTCGGCACCGGTCAGGAGCGCAGGCGGATCGTCGCCCGCGCGCACCATCGCACCGCGCACCAGCTGAAAGGCGAACGAGCCGACCGACCGCGCCAGCGGCCCCGGCGTCGCCTTGTCGATGCGCACGCCGATGCGGTCGCGCAGAGCGGTAGCCGCCTGGCGGCTGGGCGTGAGCACGAGCACCTGCTCCGGCTCGAGCCCGGAGCCCAGCAGGTGCACGACCCGGTCGATGAGCGCTGTCGTCTTGCCGGTTCCCGGCGCGCCGACGATGACTCCGGATGCCTCGGGTCCGGCCGTCACGACGGCCCGCTGCGCAGCATCCTCTGTCATGTCCTCGACACTATCGGCGCCTCCCGACATCGCCGACGCGAGCGGATGCCGGGGCGCTGTGCGCCCTCGGCGAAACCGGCCAGTACAGCGCGACCGGCGCCCCGACGTCGCGATAGAGTTGCGAGCACCCCAGCAAGTCAGAGGAGCACGCGTGGAAATCCGCATCGGCATCGTCAACACCGGCCGTGAACTGACATTCGAGACCAACGCCCCGGCCGACGAGGTGCGCAGCACCATCTCGGGTGCGCTCGAGCAGGGCACGACGCACTTCACCCTCACCGATGTGAAGGGCAACGACTACATCGTGCCGACCGCGAACCTCGCGTACATCGAGCTGGGCACCGAGGAGTCCCGCCGAGTCGGCTTCGTCGCCTGACATGTACATCCTGCTGGCACTGATCGCGTCCTGCGCGCTGGCGATCGGCCTGCACTTCCTGCTGCCGTACCGCCACCTGCGCGGCGTGGCGGTCACTCCCGCGATCGCCACGGCGTCGACCGGCGTGATCTACACGGCCATGCAGTGGGCGGGCATCTCCGAGGGCAACGGCTGGTTGTGGCTGGCGAGCATCGGCGGCGGGCTGCTGATCTCGGCGCTGGCCACGTACCTCATCGCCGTCGCGCGGCACGCGTCCGACCAGAAGACGCAGCAGGCGATCGGGGCCTGAGCTGGAGTCCCGCCGCACGCTCAGGTCGATCCGGGTGTGCTTGGTCGTCATGATCGTGGGTCTCGTGGTGAGCGGCGTGACCGCGTTCCCGCTACGCGAGGAGCTCGCGCTCGCCTCGGATGCCCTGCATCGGATGCCTGCGGCTGCGTGGTTCCCTGATGCCGTGTCGTGGGTTGATCGCGTCGCCGTCGCCCTCGAGACGAACGCGGACCGGTTCCCTTTCATCGCCTACGGCACGGACTGGCTGGCGTTCGCGCATCTGGTGATCGCGGTCGCGTTCATCGGTCCGCTGCGCGATCCGGTGCGCAACGTCTGGGTCATCCAGTGGGGCCTGATCGCGTGCCTCGGGATCCTCCCGCTGGCGCTGATCGCCGGCGGCATCCGCGGCATCCCGCTGGGCTGGCAGCTGATCGACATGTCGTTCGGGATCGTGGGCGCGGTGCCCCTGATAGTCGCGCTGCGGCTGACGTGGAAGCTCGAGCGTCTTCAGGTGTGAAATCAGTCGTCGCAGTGGGCGAGCACCATCGCCGAGAAGTCACCCGGCGTGAATGAGCGCAAAGCGAGATCAGGGTCGTCGAGGTCCTTTGCCAGCACCTTCCCCGGGCTGACTGCGGCCACGTCCTCCCTCTCGAAGCTGAATCCCGCTGCCGCACTGGTACTTGAATTCGTCCACCCATAGAGGCTGTATGTCACACGCGTGTCGAGTTGCTGCAGGCTCGCGAGCACGACTTGGCCGCTGTCGGTGATCGGGGAATCGAATTCGGCTCGGCCCACAGGCTGCCCGTCACCGCCCTTGGACGCGTACAAGGTCGCGCCGTCGACAGATTCCTCACACATCTGGACGATCGCACTCAGCGAATTGCTCTCCCCGCGTTGCAGCCCGACCCAGCCATGGACGGCCACCGAGCAGCTGGTCAGCACGAACAGCATCGTCACTGCCGAAACCGCGCGAGCCCATCTCCTGCCCATGGGTTGAGAATACGGGCGACTCCTCTGACGCTATCAGCGCACACAGCAAAGAGATTCGACCGTGACCCGCCGGCACCTCACCAAGAGCCCCGCACGCTGCTACGAGGCGAGCCCCATCGCGTCCATGCGGCGCGCGTGCGCGCCCATGAGCTCGGTGTAGACCGGTTCGATGCGCTGCTCGTCCTGCGCGAGTCGCTCCGGGCGCAGTGCACCGCGGCAGACGAGCAGGGTGTCGCCGACGAGACGACGCCCCCACATCGACAGCAGCGAGCGCCACTCCTCATCGCTCTCGATGGTCTGCTGGATGATGGCGACGATCTCGTGGCCGGCGTCGTCCTCGCGGAGGATCTCGGCGACCCGCTCACCTGTCTCGCCGTAGCTCGACGCCAGTGCGAGGTAGAAGTCGTCGAGCATGCCGGCGGTCAGGTAGACCGCGAGCAGCGTCTCCTCCTGTCGGGCACCGATCGTCATGCGCCGGAACGCGTCGAGGTTCTCGCGGAACGGCAGCATCAGCTCGGTGGGGTCCTCGCCGCGCTCGGTGATCACACGCACGATGCCGCGGTGCTTGTCGAGGGCGGCGCCGGCGGCGCGCGACAGGGCTTCCTTGCGCGCCAGTTCCGGCGTGGCCCGGATGCCGCGGGTCAGCGTCTCGAAGTACCCGAGCTGCAGGTACGCGGCCTGGCCCAGGAATCGACTCAGCTCCGGAGCGAGCTCGGCGAAGTCGACGCGCGTCGCGTCGCCCAGATCGCCCCGGCTGCGAACCGACAGGGTGCGACGGGGCTGGCGGCGCTTCTTCCAGAACCAGTTGACCACCCGCCCAGGTTACCGGGGCGGATGCCGGTCCCGATGCGCGTTCACCACTGCATCCGCTCGCTGCCGTCGGTGACGACGCGATCTCCATCGACGACGCTGCCGATACGGACGAGCAGCGCACGCATCTCCTTGCGCGTCATCCCCGCCCGCCATTGCACGCCCCGCTGCTTGATCGGCACGAATCGATACCGCGTTCCACCCACGAATTCGACGACCAGATCCGGATAGTAGAAGAAGCGGATCGCACGCTCGCTGCGGACTCGGCTGATGTCCGAGAGTGCCCGTTGCACGATCGGCGGCCGCGTCGCCCAATCATCCGAAGAGAGCTCCCGCACCTGCATCCCGACCTCGGTGAACGCGACGCTTCCCTGCCCGTACCCCTCGCGGTAGACGCTCTCCGCCGTCACCTCCTGGCCATCGACGAATGCCATGCCGACCGCCGCGCCGTTACGTTCCAGGAGTTCCGACGCGCGGTCGCGCACTCGCCTGTTCCGCCCGAAGATCATGCCGAGGATGGTCGCAATGCACACGGCACCGAATACCCCAACGAACACCCGCAGTGGTGACGGAGCGGAGAAGATCGTGACTGACCCGAGAACCAACAAGATCATCAAGGCCGCGAGATAGGCGCCGATATCCTGCATGTACAGCCGCGACAAGACGAGCTGCCCCTTGATCAGGTTCACTTCTGAGCTCCTCGCGGCGCGAGCCTGCCGCGTATGCGGCTGGCGTTGGCGGCCCCGAACAGCCAAAGCCAGGCGACCGCGGCCAGGATCGGTATCAACAGCCCGATGCCCGAGGAGATGATGCCGAGCCCGCTCGTCGGGACCACCGCGTGGCCGACGATGTTGATCCACAGCGCAAGCGGCGCCGCCGACGCGGCCGAGCTCAGCAGAACACACGCGATGACAGGCCGGCGACCCGCATCCGGTCCCCACTTTCGGATCAGGGCGACGATGAGCAGCGTCAGCAGGATGCCCACGATGAGCGCGACAACGCATCCCATCCACCGCGGAAGGAGGTAGTCAGGGATTCGGAACCACTCATCGCGAGCGCCGAAGATCGCAAAGACCTCCGGAATCAGCAGAAGGAGGGCCGCGGACCCGCCCAGCGCAGACACCGCGATCATGCTCCGCCAGTTCTCCTGCATGACCGGATGCTAGTGCCCGGCGATCGGCGGGGACAACGCTGATCTCGGGCATCGGTGCACCTCTCCGGTAGGCTGGTTCCCGTCCTGCCGGTGGAGCAGGGCCCCGCGCCTGAGATCAGAGACGGCGTGGATCCGTTTACGAGGCGACTCCCGGGGTGCGACGAAGCACAGCGCGATCGCCGGACAGGCAATGCATACCGTGACTTCTTTCGCCGATCTCGGCATCGATCAGGACATCGTCGACGCACTCGCTGCCAAGGGCATCGTGGACGCGTTCCCGATCCAGGAGCAGACCATCCCGCTCGGCCTTCCCGGCCAGGACATCATCGGCCAGGCCAAGACCGGCACCGGTAAGACCTTCGGCTTCGGCATCCCCGTGGTGCAGCGACTGGGCCTCGACCCGGAGCCGGGCGTGAAGGCGCTCATCGTGGTGCCGACCCGTGAACTGGCCGTGCAGGTCTACGAGGACATGGATCTGCTGACCTCGAACCGCTCCACGAGCGTCGTCGCCATCTACGGCGGCAAGGCCTATGAAGGTCAGATCGAGCAGCTCAAGGCCGGCGCGCAGATCGTGGTCGGCACCCCCGGCCGCCTGATCGACCTCGCCGGGCAGCGCCTGCTCGACCTGTCGAACGCCACCGAAGTCGTGCTCGACGAGGCCGACAAGATGCTCGACCTCGGCTTCCTCGCCGACATCGAGAAGATCTTCCAGAAGGTCCCCGCGACCCGGCACACGCAGCTGTTCTCGGCCACGATGCCTGGCCCGATCGTCGCCCTCGCGCGCCGGTTCATGACCAACCCGATCCACATCCGTGCGAATGACCCCGACGAGGGCCTCACGCAGGCGAACATCAAGCACCTGGTCTACCGCGCACATGCACTGGACAAGGACGAGGTCATCGCCCGCATCCTGCAGGCCGAGGGCCGCGGCAAGACCGTGATCTTCACCCGTACCAAGCGCGCCGCGCAGAAGCTGGTCGATGAGCTGAGCGACCGCGGGTTCAACGCCGCCGCCGTGCACGGCGACATGGGACAGGACCAGCGCGAGCGCTCGATGGCCGCGTTCAAGGCCGGCAAGAAGGACGTGATGGTCGCCACCGATGTGGCCGCCCGAGGAATCGACGTCAACGACGTCACGCACGTCATCAACCACACCATCCCCGACGAGGAGAAGACGTACCTGCACCGCGCGGGTCGCACCGGCCGCGCCGGCAAGACCGGCATCGCGGTCACGTTCGTCGACTGGGAGGACCTGCACAAGTGGGCCCTCATCAACCGCGCCCTCGAGTTCGGCCAGCCGGAGCCCGTCGAGACCTACTCGTCGAGCCCGCACCTCTACGAGGACCTGGACATCCCCGCCGGCACCAAGGGTCGTCTCGTCACCGCTCCGAAGGCCGAGAAGCCGGCCGGCGAGCGCAAGCAGCGTCAGCCGCAGAAGGCGGCGGATGCTGCCGCTGAGGGCACCAGCGAGGGCACCACGAAGCGTCGTCGCCGTCGCCGCCGGGCCACCGAGCCGGTCGGGTCGACGTTCGCCGAGGGCACGGATGCCGCAGAAGCGGCACCCGCCGCGACTGAGGGTGCCGACCGCGACGCCGAGGGCGCCGGCACCCACGACGGCGACACCACCGGTGAGCACCACGACGGCAAGCCCGCTCCGCAGCGTCGCCGTCGCCGTCGCCGTTCCGGCGGCGCTGCGCCCACCGGCGCCTGACCACGCATCTCGACGAAACGCCCTCAGCGCACGGCTGAGGGCGTTTCCTCATACTGCGACCGCTGCGCGCCCGCACGCTCGGGCACCCGCGGCGGATAGACCAGAGTGACCAGCACGACCGAGATGATCATCAGCTGGAACCACGAGGTGAGCTTGCTCGGCGACACGAGCTCCCACCCTCCGGCCTGATTCGGGTACGACCAGGCGCCGGCCCAGGTGCCGATGTTCTCCGCCGCGTAGATGAACACGGCGACGCCGGCGAACACCGCCAGCAGCGGCAGCCGCAGAGTCACCCGCCAGGATCGCGCGTACATCGTCGTCGGAATCCAGAGCACCACGACAGCGGCGATCAGCACCCAGCGAAGGTCGATCCAGAAGTGGTGCATGAAGAAGTTCGCGTAGATCGCGGCACCGAGCACCACGGTCATCCAGCGCCGCGGATACCGGGTGAACGCCAGGTCGAAAAGCCGGTGCACGCGCACCATGTACGACCCGACCGCGCCGTACATGAACCCGCTGAACAGTGGCACCGCTCCCAGGTGCAGGTACCCGCCCGCGGCGTACTCCCACGACCCGACGTCCGTCTTGAAAAGCTCCATGACAGTGCCGGTGATGTGGAAGATGACGATCACCCACAGCTCGCGACCGGTCTCGAGCCGGAACGTGATCATCACCACCTGGATCAGCACGGCCGCGACCGTCAGGGCGTCGTTGCGTGCGAGCAGGGCGTCATCGGGGTACCAGAGCCGCGCGGCGATGATCAGCACCAGCAGAGACGCCCCGAAGATGCACGCCCACGCCTGCTTCAGCAGGAACACCGCGAACTCGATCAGCCCGGCGCGGATGCCGCGGTGCGGAGCCCCCTGCAGCACGCGTCTCGCGACGACGTCGATCCGGCGTTCGAGAGAGGTGCCCCGCTGCATGGATGGAGGCTACGACGCGAAGCTCCGAGGTCGCCTGGGGCGCGCTCGCCCTGCGCCTCCGCTCGCGCATCGTGCTCGCGCTGCACATTTCCGCTCACGCGGCGCAGATCGGCGCCGCACGAGCCAGGAAGAGCAGCGCGGGCCTCCGATGACGCCAAGAACAGCAGCGCGAACAGATAACAGCAGCGCGAACGGCCTCGGCTGCGGAGAACAGGGCGCTGGGTCAGGCGGGGTACCGCGGCGCCGAGCCGGTGCCGCGATCGATCAGGCGGGCGATCATGCCCGCATCGGTGGTGTTCTCGCCGGGCCGGTTCGGTTTGCCGGCGCCGTGATAGTCGCTCGAGCCGGTGACGATCAGGTCGTGCCGTGCGGCGATGTCGCGCAGCATCCGCTTGCCCTCCTCGGTGTTCTCGCGGTGCTCGATCTCGAAGCCGGCGAGCCCGGCGTCGATCAGCCGCTCGATGAACGCGACAGGCATCATGCGGTCGCGCCCCGCGGTCGCGGGGTGGGCGATGATCGCCACTCCCCCGGCATCCGTGATCAGGCGGACCGCGGTGAGCGGGTCGGGCGCGTAGTGCGGCTCGTAGTACCCGGTGCGGGGATGCAGGACCCCCTCGAAGGCCTCTCCGCGGTCTGCGACGATGCCGCGCGCGATCAGCGCGTCGGCGATGTGCGGGCGCCCGATCGTGGCATCCCCCGCGGTCTGCGCCAGCACGTCGTCCCAGGTCAGGTCGTAGTCGCGCGAGATGTTCCGCACGATCCGCTCGGCACGGCCGATCCTGTCATCGCGGATGCGGTTCGTCTCCGCGACCAGCGCGGCATCCGTCGGGTCGAACAGATAGCCGAGCACGTGCACGCTGCGCCACTCGTGCTTCGACGAGAACTCCATGCCCGGGATGAAGGTCATGCCCAGGGCGACCGCCTGGTCGCCGGCCTCGTCCCATCCCGTCGTGCGGTCGTGATCGGTCAGCGCGGCCGTCCTCACCCCGTGCGCGTGCGCCTGACGGACCACCTCGGCCGGCGTCTCGGTGCCGTCGGAGTGATTCGAGTGCAGATGCAGGTCGCCAGGACCTGCGAACCGCGGGGCGCCGGTGGTCATCCTCCGAGCGTACTCACCCCCTGCAGTCAGGGGCGTCACAGACCGTGTCCCCTAGGCTCGAGGTGATGTTCCGACTTCTTGGTCTGCTGCTGACCGTGCTCTACGCGATCGCCGCGGCCGTCGTCGTCTGGCCGCAGTTCTTCAGGCTCGAGCAGACCTTCCCGTTCGCCCAGCTGGTGGCGGTGCGCGGTGTCCTGCTGATCGCGTTCGCAGTGATCGGCGTGCTCTCGCTGCTGCTCATGATCGCCCGGCCGCTGCGCGGCTTCGCGGCATCGCTGCTGGTGATCTCGATCGTCGCCGGCGGAGCGATCGGCGTCATCGGCGGCCTCCGCGGCGTCGCCGAGGGCTCGCTGCCCGCGAAGACCGAGGACAGCGTGCGCGTCATGACCTGGAACACCCGTGGCGAGGCGGCATCCGCCGACACGATCGCGCGCGAGGCCGTCGCGCAGAAGGCCGACATCGTCACCCTGCCCGAAACGGCCGACGGCGTCGGCGAGCGGATCGCCGTGCTGATGCGCGAGAGCGGCCGTCCGATGTGGGTGCACAACGTCAACATCCGCCCCGACGTGAAGAACGGCCCGCAGGCCTGGCAGACCACGGTGCTGATCTCGCCGAAGCTCGGCGACTACTCCGTGATCAAGTCATCCAGCGACGGCTCGAGCAACACGAAATCCGTGCCCAGCGTCGTGGCGATGCCCGTCGACGGGCACGGGCCGACCGTGGTCGCGGTGCACGCCGTCGCACCGCGCCAGGATGCGATGGAACGCTGGCGCACCGATCTGCAGTGGATCGCCGACCAGTGCCCGAAGGGCGACTTCATCCTCGCGGGCGACTTCAACGCGACGATCGACCACATGGCCAGGCTCGGCGTCGCCGGCGGTGACATGGGCAGATGCCAGGACGTCGCCACTCGAACCGGGACCGGCATGTGGGGCACCTGGCCGAGCAGCATCCCCGCCCTGCTGTCGGCGCCCATCGACCACATCATGGCGAGCGCGAACTGGACGCCCACCGGTTCCCTCGTGATCGACGATGCCGCGGGATCGGATCACCGCGCGTTTGTGGCGCAGCTGGAGCCCACACGCTAGAAAGGCAGGGAGGGCCACCAGCCCTCCCGGCAGAAGCCGGTCTTCCAATGATGAAAGGCCGTCATGACTCCCCATTCCCGACGCCGGACGATGCGCACCATCGTCGGCACCGCCGCAGCCCTCGGACTCGTCCTCGCGGGCGGGCTCAGTGCCACCGCCGGCACGTCCGAGACCTCGACGCCCGTTCCGGTGATTCCGCCGGACGGCACCGTGATGAGCTACGTGGTCAACACCGCACAGGCGAACCCCGGTCAGACCCGCAAGGCCGAGAAGGCCGTCACCGACGCGGGCGGCGTCATCGTGCAGAGCTGGCCGCAGATCGGCGTGATCGTCGCCCAGTCCGACCGCGCGGCCTTCCGCGACAGCGTCAGGGTCACCGGCAAGAACGTCATCACCTCGGTCGGTGCCACCCGCACCGCCGAGGTCAAGGACAAGGTCACCGGCCCCGGCGTGCCGTGGGGCCCCGGATCGTCGGGATGGAACCAGGGCAAGAACAAGCCCGTCAACGGTGACGAGCCCTCCGCTCCGATTCCCGGTTCGGGCTCCGAGCAGTACACGTCGCTGCAGTGGGACATGAAGATGATCCACTCCGATGAGGCGAACCTGGTCACCGACGGCAGCCGCAACGTGCTCGTCGGGGTTCTCGACTCGGGCATCGATCCCACGCATCCCGATCTGAAGGCGAACATCGACGTCGCCGACTCGGTCAACTGCACGGCCGGAGGCCGCCCCGACCAGTCCGAGGGCGGCTGGTACCCGACCACCTCTTCGCACGGCACGCACGTCGCGGGGACCATCGCCGCTGCGCGCAACGGGATCGGCATCGTCGGTGTCGCGCCGAACGTGCGCGTCGCCTCGGTGAAGGTCGTCAACGACGACGGATTCATCTACCCCGAGTACGCGATCTGCGGCTTCATGTGGGCCGGGCAGCGCGGGATGGATGTCACGAACAACAGCTACTACATCGACCCGTTCGAGTTCTGGTGCGGCGACCAGCCCGACCAGGCCGCTGTCAAGGAAGCAGTCACGCGAGCCGTCAAGTGGTCCGAGGACAAGGGCGTCGTCAGCGCCGCCGCGGCCGGCAACTCGGGTCTCGACCTCACGACCAACACGGTCGACGAGGGCAGCCCCAACGATGCGCCCGCGCCCGTGACGCGCACGATCAACGAGGGCTGCCTGGACATCCCCGCGCAGCTTCCCGGCGTCGTGACGGTCTCGTCGCTCACCGAGACGGGCCAGCTGTCGTACTTCTCCAACCGCGGCCTCGGTCAGATCGACGTCGCTGCTCCCGGCTCGCGGATCGCATCGACGGTTCCCGGCGGCGGCTGGGCGTACATGAGCGGTACGTCGATGGCCTCGCCGCACGTCGCCGGCGTGCTCGCGCTCATGAAGTCCGCGCACCCCGAACTGACGCCGGCCCAGATGGTGCAGAAGCTGCGTTCCGACGCGACGTCTACGGCGTGCTCGGCGCCGCAGTACGACGAAGGCGCCGCCTGCGTCGGCACCACCGCGCAGAACAGCTACTACGGCACGGGCATCGTCAACGCGCTGAAGGCCGTGCAGTGATCTGACTGCCGCGCTGCGCAGGACCCGGGTGGGACTCAGCTCCGCCCGGGTCCTGTGCTGTCAGGGGTGAGAGGATGGAAGGCATGAGCACCCCCGCAGACGGCGACACGATCGCTGAGACCTCCGACGCAGACGTCGTCGAGGAGAAGACCAACCGGCGTCAGCCGTTCCCCCAGGGCTTCCTGGACACCATCTCGACCGGCTGGGCCGAGCGCACCGAGTCGCTGCCCGCAGCCCGGGCGCAGGCGCCCTACGCCGCCGCGCGTCGCGACGCCGTCTCGAAGGCCTTCCCCGGCCAGCGCCTGGTGGTGCCCGCAGGCGCCCTCAAGCAGCGCAGCAACGACACCGACTACCCGTTCCGTGCACACTCCGCGTTCGCGCACCTGACCGGATGGGCCGCCGACTCGGAGCCGGACTCGCTGCTGGTCTTCGAGCCGACCGCCGACGGCCACGACGTGACGCTGTACTTCCGCGAGCGCGCCGACCGCACGACCGCGGAGTTCTACTCGGACGCCACGATCGGCGAGTTCTGGATCGGACCGCGACCGTCGCTGGCCGGCGTCGCCGCCGACCTGGGCGTCGCCACCGCCCACCTGGACGACTTCACCGCAGGATCTGCCGATCTGGTCGTCGACGAGGACGCCGCGCTGACGCAGTTCGTCTCAGAGCTGCGCCTGCTCAAGGACGAGTACGAGATCGCCGAGATGAAGCATGCGGTCGCCGTCACGGCATCCGGCTTCGACGACGTCATCCGCGACCTGCCCCGCGCGATCGAGCACCCGCGCGGAGAGCGCATCGTCGAGGGCGTCTTCCACCAGCGCGCTCGCAGCGACGGCAACTGGGAGGGCTACGACACGATCGCCGCGTCCGGCCCGCACGCCTGCTACCTGCACTGGACCCGCAACGACGGCGCCGTCCTGCCCGGCGACCTGATCCTCATCGACGCGGGTGTCGAGGCCGACAGCCTCTACACCGCCGACATCACCCGCACCCTTCCGGTGTCGGGCACGTTCACCGAGGTGCAGCGGCGCGTCTACGAGACCGTGCGCGAAGCCGCGGATGCCGCATTCACCGCGGCCCGCCCCGGGGTGAAGTTCCGCGCTGTGCACGAGGCCGCGATGAAGGTCATCGCAGAGCGCACCGCCGAGTGGGGCGTGCTGCCGGTGAGCGCCGAGGAGGCTCTCGACGCCGACAAGGGCGGCCAGCAGCGGCGCTACATGGTCCATGGCACCTCGCACCACCTCGGCCTCGACGTGCATGACTGCGCGCAGGCCCGCCGCGAGATGTACTACGACGGCGAGCTGCAGGCCGGCATGGTGTTCACGATCGAGCCCGGGCTGTACTTCCAGATCGACGATGTGACCGTGCCGGAGGAGCTCCGCGGCATCGGCGTGCGCATCGAGGACGACATCCTGATGACCGAGGACGGCCCGGTCAACCTGTCCGCCGACATCCCGCGCACGGCCGACGAGGTCGAGGCGTGGATGGTGCGGGCACAGGCGTCGTGATGGCCGGTCTCACCGGCTGGCACATGCTGTTCATCATGCCCTTCGTGTGGGCCATCGTCGCCGCCGTCATCGGGCTGGTGATCTACTTCGCCGTGCGCTTCGCCGTGCTGCACGCGATGAAGGCGCACACCCGTTGGATGGATGCCGGAAAGCCGACATCGGCGCAGGCGGCGCCGTACCCGCCGGCGGCTCCGCCGCAGGCTCCGGGCGCCCCTTGACGGGCGAGACGCTCATGCACGACGGCCAGCTGGTCTTGGAGGACCGGCTGGCCGTCGCGCTGATCTCGGATGCTGTTGCCGAGTCTGCGGAGATGCCGGTGCGCCGGCTGCCCTCACCGGGGACGGTGAACGCGCTGTTCCGCATCGGCGACAGCCTCGTCGCGCGCCTCCCGTTGATGCCGACTCCGCTCTCGGAGGTGCGCGAAGAGGCCGAGCGGATGGCGGAGTTCGCCGAGGTCAGCCCCGTGCCCGCGCCGAGTCCGGTGCGGGTGGTCGATGCCTGCGCGGAGTACGCGTCGGCGTGGATGGTCGTCTCCTGGGTGGACGGCGCGACGGCGGAGGGACTCTCGGATGCCCGGCATCCGCTGCTCGCGGGCGACCTCGCGGGCCTCGTCGTCGCGCTGCGAGCCGCGCCGTTGCGCGGCCGGTCGTTCGACGGGCACGGCCGTGGCGGAGAGCTGAGCGACCACGACGAGTGGGTCGAGGAGTGCCTCGCCCGCAGCGGTCATCTGTTCGACGCGGATGCTGCGCGGCGACTCTGGGCGGAGCTGCGGACCATCCCGCATCCGGGTGTCGAGGTGATGTCGCACCGCGACCTGACTCCGCCGAATCTGCTCCTGTCACCGGAGGGGCGTCTGAGCGGCGCGCTCGACACCGGCTCGTTCGGACCGGTCGACCCCGCGCTGGATCTCGTCGCCGCCTGGCACCTTCTCGGTGCCGACGACCGTGCGGTGATGCGGGCGGGCATCGGCTCGGATGACGCGGAGTGGCGGCGCGGAGCTGCCTGGGCCCTGCAGCAGGCGGCCGGACTGGGCTGGTACTACGAGCAGTCGAACCCGGCGATGGCGCGGCTGGGCCTGCGCACGATGGGACGACTACTGGCTGCGGACGAACTGCGCGGCTGACGAGCATGAGCCGCCTTCACGTGCGGCGCGTGAGTTCCCGGTGAGGCCCGGGCGAGACCCGGTTGGCGGCATGAGACCCATGTGCAGAGCTTGGGCCTCGTGCGGAACCCGCGGTCTCGCGAGGAACTCGCCGACGCAGGGTCGCATGCTCAGCGTCGGCGCACGACGATCATGCCGTCCCAGCCCTTCACGCCGACGGTCTGCAGCGCAGTGGCATCCAGCTCGGGGTTCTCGGCGATGTCGCGCACGACCTGGCGGACGCCGAGCACGCGCGGATCGTCGCTGTCGGGTTCGATGACGGCACCGTCTCGGACGACGTTGTCGATCACGATCAGCGCGCCGGGGCTGGTCAGCGCCAGTGCGGCGGCGAGGTACCGCGGGTTGCTGGGCTTGTCGGCGTCGATGAACACGAGGTCGAAGGGTTCAGCGCGTTCGGCGATGAGGCGATCGGCGGATTCTCCGGCCGGGCCGACGAGCGTCGCAATGCGATCGGAGACTCCCGCGCGATCGAAGTTCTGCTGCGCGACATCCGCGTTCTGCTGTTCGAGTTCGAGGGTCACAACGCGGCCTTCGGCGCCGACGGCCCGCGCGAACCAGATCGTGGAGTAGCCGGCGAGGGTGCCGAACTCCAGCACGCGGCGAGCGCCCACGAGCTGCGCGAGCATGCCGAGCAGAGCCCCCTGGTTGGCGGCGACCTCGGCATTGGGCATGGTCGTCTGCGCGCCGGAGTCGCGGGCTGCGACGAGTGCCTCGTCCTCGTGCACGAGTTCGCCGGCGAAGTACTCGTCGACGGCATGCCACTCCGCCGGGGCGGCGTAGCGGTTGATCGGGGTCTCGGGTGCGTCTGCTGCTTCAGGCATCCATCTCATCCTGACACGCGCAGGTGCTCGTCCAGCGTGCGGAAGACGACGTCGGAACCCCCTTCCCACACAGGGAGCGGGTCGGGCTGGCCCGGTGTGGGCTGGTACAGCCACCACAGGTTCTGCCACGGATCCTCGAGACGCGCCAGCGTGATCTCACCGTAGAACGGCGTCGGCGGCGTGATCACCCGTCCGCCGCGCTGCTCCGCGCGGGACATGACGCCATCGAGGTCGGCGATCCAGATCTGCAGCAGCCCGGGTCTGAGCGGCCACCCCGGCTGCGGGTCGCTCAGCAGGACCAGCGAGTCGCCGAGCGCGATCTCGGCATGGATGAGCGCCCCGCTCGGCGTCGGAGTGCGGACCTCGCGATTCTCCGCGGCGCCGAACACCTGCTCCGCGAAGCGGATGAAGTCTGCAGCGCCGTCGAGGATCAGGAAAGGGTTGACCGTGCGCCCGCGACCGGTGATGTCTTCGCCCTGCAGTGCGATCTTCGTGTCCATCCGCTCAGGGTGCTCCGGGCCACCGACATCGCTCGCCTACGCTGTTGCCGTGGACATCGAGCATCCGCTGATCGGCGGTAACGCGACCGCGTCCGTCGTGCGTGTCGGCACCACGGTGCGGAAGCCGTGGACGGCGAAGACGGCGCTCGTGCGGGACTTCGTCGAGCACGTCCGGGCGCGGGGCGTCGATGCGCCCGCGCCTCTCGGCAGGGATGACCGGGGGCGGCAGATTCTGGAGTTCGTGCCGGGAGCGGAACCGGGAGTGCTCGATGCCGACGGCCTCCGCCGGGTCGGCAGGATGATCCGCGGCATCCACGACGCTGCCGCGTCGTTCGCGTTCCGCGAGACGGATGCCTGGGACGTGCTGCTTCCCGCACTGGACGAGCCGGAACTGATCTGTCATGGGGATCTGGCCCCGTGGAATCTGATCGTCGGCGAACGCTGGGTCTTCATCGACTGGGACGGCGCCGGCCCGAGCACGCGCCTGTGGGACCTTGCGTACTCGGCGTCGGCATTCGCTCTGAACGATCCCCTCCCGGATCCGGACGAGACGGGCCTGCGCCTGGCCGCGTTCGTCGACGGATACGACGCCGACGCTCGGTTGCGCGCACTTCTCCCCGCCATGTTGGCGACACGCACACGGGCCATGCTCCGGATGCTGCATCGGGCGCACGACCGCGGCGAGGAGCCCTGGGGCTCGACGTACGTCGAGGGTCACGGTGCGCACTGGCGCACGGTGACGGAGTATCTGCGCCGGCACGAAGGCCTGTGGCGGGACGCTCTGCTCTGAACCTCGACACCGCGCTGCACGAGCGAGCCCCCGATAGGCTCGGCACCGTGACGCCCGACGAACCCGATCGATTCGTGGAGACCGCAGACGGTCGCCTGCTGCACACGATGAGACTGGGTGCGGGCGACGACCTAGTGGTGCTCGAAGCCGGACTCGGAATCAGCGGACAGTACTGGGGGCCGGTGCAGGAGCGCATCGCGCGATCGGTGCGAGTCATCGCGTACGAGCGCGCCGGCTACGGCACCAGCACGCCGAGTACAACCCACCGCGACCTCGCCGGTCTGACTGCCGATCTCCGGTCGGTCATCGAGACCGAGCCGCACCGGCGGCTGGTGCTCGTCGGACACAGCTGGGGAGGCCCGATCGTGCGGATGCTGGCCGCGCAGCTCTCCGCCGCCGGCGCACCGCCCACAGGCGTCGTGCTCGTGGACCAGAGCGACGAGCACGCTGCCGAACTCTACGTCTCGCCGGTCATGCGCTGGATGTCGGCGGCCCAGGGAATGCTGATGCCGCCGCTGGCGCAGGTTCGGATGCTCGCTCCGCTGATGCGGTGGACGCTCAACGGCCTGCCTGAGCCGTGGCGTGCTGCGGCTGCCGAGGCGTCCTCCTCCGTCGCCGCCGCGCGCGCTGCGGCGGCCGAGCTGAGTCACGTCGCTGACGACATCCAGCGCCTGCTCAATGCACCGGAGGACCTGAGCGGGATCCCTGTAACCGTCCTCTCCGGCAGACGCAGCTCGGTCGCAGACCGGCGGATGCGTACGCGGCTCATCGGGGCGCACCAGGAGACGGCGCACTCGCTCAGTGCGAGGCACGTCGTGGCCGCTCGGTCAGGACATCTGATCCCCGTCTCCCAGCCGGATCTCGTCGCAGCGGAGGCCCTCGCGCTGCTACCGTGACCGATCCGCCGCGAGCATATCTCGCAATGTCGGTGGCCATGTTCATACTTGAGTTATGAACGGATTTTCGCAGGTCGATGTCGAGCAGCGGCACGTGCTCGGCGACATTGTGGAGTCCGTGCGCGAGATCGAACGGACGATCGCGGAGATACAGGCGGCTCGGGATGGGATGCTCGCTCTGGCCGCCCAGTTCTGCGCGGCCACCATCGAGGAGAGCGACGGCCTGGACACGGGTGAGCTGACGCTGCGGGCGGTGGCGGCCGAGCTGGGGGCAGCGCAGCACGTGTCCGATCGGACGGTGCAGCGGCGGATGACGGAGGCGCACTGGCTGGTGACCCGGTTCCCGCTGGTGTGGCAGGCGCAGGGTGCGGGGCGGATCAGCGCCGCGCACACCCGGGTAATAGTCGATGCCGCCGAGCACTTGGAACACCCAGACGCCCGGGACGCGTACTCAGAACGCGTGCTGGCGTTCGCGGTGGCGGAGTCCCCGAACCGGCTGCGGGGCATCGCCGCGCGGCTTGCGGAACAGCACCAGCCCCGCTCGATCGAGGAGCGGCATCAGGACGCGTGTGAGAAGCGCGGCGCCTGGATGGTGGATCAGCCCGACGGGATGGGGGATCTGGTGCTGCACGGCTCCGCCGTGCTGGTGCACGGCATGCACGACCGGGTCACGCAGATGGGCAAGAAACTCCGTGCCGCCGGCGATCAGCGCACCCTGGCCCAACTGCGGTTCGACCTCCTTGCCGAGCTGATCCTGACCGGCACTCCCACCGGGCACGACGACGACCTGCTGAACGAGATCCACGCCGAGGTTTCCGTGACCGTCCCGGTCACCACCCTGATGGGAAAAGACGGGTCGCCACCGGCGGAGCTGGACGGGACCTGCCCGATCGACCCCACCACCGCGCGTGCCCTGGCGGGCGCTGCGACCGGGTGGGACAGGGTGCTCACGCATCCGATCACCGGCGGACTGCTTGCCGTGGACCGATACCGGCCCTCCAAACGGATGCGCCGGCACCTGAAGGCGCGTGATGTGCGGTGCCGGTTCACCACCTGCGGACACGCCGCCCGCCACTGCGACCTCGACCACACGCACGACGCCGCCCTCGGCGGTGCGACCGACGTCGACAACCTCGGCACCTTCTGCCGCAGGCACCACGTCCTCAAACACCACTCGCCCTGGCACGTGAAACAGGTCGGCGCCGGAAAGCTGGAATGGACCAGCCCCAGCGGCCGGGTCTACATCGACCAACCACCACCCCAGAACACCGTGGTGTTCAAAGCGGACAGAGCGGCGCCGTTCTAGACGACGGTCACGCCATTCTCACGCAGTGCGTCGCGGAGGCCCGCAGCGTCTTCGAAGCAGTGCCCCCGCATGCCCGCTTCGATCGCGGCCGCCACGTTCCGCGAAGAATCGTCAGTGAAGAAGATCTCCTCCGGATCGCATCCGAGCACGTCGACGACGCGGGCGTACACCTCCGGATCCGGCTTGGCGACACCGATCTCAGCCGAGTTGAAGATCGGGTCGAACAACGCGGGCAGGCCCAGCGCCTCGACTTCAGCAGGGATGCCGTCTGTGCCGTTGGTCAGAATCGCCGTGCGGATGCCTGATCGCGTGAGCCCTGCCGCGAGCGCGAGCACGTCGTCGTCGAGCCGAGCGCGCTGCGCACCCCATTCCTCGGCAGCGTCCGGTGCACCAAGCGACGCTCCGATCCCGGTTATCCAGTCGGCCCGTCGCAGGCGTCCGACCGTCAGCTGTTCGGCCGCGGCGCCAGCGAAGGCGACCTTCATCATCCGCCCCGGCGCGATCCCATGACGCCTTTCGATGTCGATCGTCACCGCGGGATCGAAATGACGGATCACACCGTCGAGGTCGAAGAGCACGGTACTGATCATGACTCAATCATGCCTGCGGCACGCATTACAGGTGACACCCGCGGAGAGAGATCCGCGTCGACGATTCGTTGTCGCCGCGCTCCAGGCCTCTCTTTCCGCTCATGGGGATACGCTCAGCCTTATGACAGATGGGAGCTCAGTTGCGGCCATGACTCCTGCCGCGCTGCGCTGGATCGACAGCATCGTCCCCGGCATCACTCCGATCATCGAACCCGTCGCCGGCGGCTTCGGCGCTGGAATCCGCGGACGACTCGGTCACGTCGGCTACCGCGCTTTCCTGAAGGCGACACCGGCAGACCGCACCTCCGCAGCCGACGACCGCGTCGAAGGGGCGGTACTCAGTGCTCTTCCTGCAGCGGCGGGAGCACCGACGCTGCTCGGCACGACCGAGATCGACGGCTGGACGTTCACGCTGACGGAGTTCGTTGACGGCACCATGCCGGAAGAGCCCTGGCTTGACGACGACCTCCGCCGCGCTCTCGCACATGTTACGACAATGCATTCCGCGTTCGACGCGATCGACCCGCCACCCGTACCGACCGTGGCCGCTCGGATGCAGGGGCGCGCGAGCTTCTGGTCGCGTGCCGTGGCCGGTGAACCCATGCCGCTGAGCACATGGGAGCGAAGGCATCTCGACCGGCTGGTCGGCTGTGAGACGGCCTTCCCCTCGCTCGTGAGCGAGCGACATCTGCTGCATTTCGACCTGCGGCACGACAACTTTCTGTTCGAAGGTCACCAGGTGCACGTTCTGGACTGGGGCCGAGCGTGCCTCGGTCCGGCGTGGGTCGACATCGTGTGCCTGCTGCTCGAGTCTGAAGTCGAAGCGCCATCGCTCGAGAGTGTTTTCGCGGCCGCCACCGCGCACCTCGCGCCGGATCGCGCACAGGTCGATGCGTTCCTCGCCACCCTTGCGAGTTACTGGCGCGACACGGCTCGTACGGAAGTGCTAGCACCGCCGGGAATGCACGAACGACGGCTGCGCTCGCTCGCCGCGACCGAGGCCTGGCTCGGCGAACGCTGGGGCTGAGCGACTCAGTCCCCCGCGACGACCTCGATCTTGAACCCTGCCGCGTTCTCCAGCCACCCGGCGTAGTGATCCGCACCGCCCGCATGCGGATACCGTTCCATATACAGCGGATGCCAGCCGTGGCCCGCGGCATCGGCCATCAGCGCGTCCACCGCTTCGCGCGAGCCGCCATGGAATGCCAGATGGTTCACGCCGGCGCGACGCCGATCGTGCTCGGCGGCCGTCAGGTTCGGCGAGGTCGTCAGCGTGAGGTACGCGCCGCCGGCAGCCCAGGACGCGCCCTCCGGCCATTCATGCGTGAGCACGAAGCCGAGCCGCCCCAGCACCCATGTCCAGGTCTCCGACTCGGCTGCATCTGCGACCCACAGCTCGACGTGATGGAACCCGGCCACGCTCACTGAGCCCCGCGATACTTGGCCGTGCGCAACTCGACAGTCCAGACGTCGCGTTCCGGCATCCGCAGTTCCTCGGCGACCGCGATCTCGGCCTCGACGTCATAGGGCACGCGCACGAACTGGATGCCGAAGGGCTCAGCCTCCTCGGCATCCAGCACGCCTTCGAGGATGACGTACGACGGCGTCGGCTCATCGAGCGGGTTGCCGACGCTGCCCACGTTGAACAGCGTCCGTCCCTCGGACGACTCGATGTACGCGTCGTGGATGTCGGCGTAGCCGACGACGTCCGGAGCCGGCCCCGCACCGGTCATCTCGGTGTTGTCGAACATCGCGGCGAACTGCTCGGGAGTGTGGTGGAAGTGCACTCGCACGTGCGGGCTCTCGGCGGAGGCGTGGAACATCCGGATGTGGCGCCCGCTCATCAGCAGGTCGTGGCTGAGCGGCAGTTGCTTCAGCCAGGCGCGACTTTCGGCGGACAGCTCGTCGCGCCACCACATCAGTCCCTCCGAGGCGTCGTCGTCGGCGATGCCTGGCAGGAAGTCGTCCCAGTTGCCGCGCACGTTCACTGCGCACGCCTCACGGCAGCGCCGCACCGCTTCCTCGCCGCGCGGCCCCTTCCCCGCCGTGTCGCCGAGGTTGATCACGTGGTCGATCCCGCGGGCACTGATGTCGGTGAGCACCGCGTCGAGGGCGCCGAGGTTGCCGTGCACGTCGGAGATGAGGGCGATGCGATCCACCCGTCCATCGTGTCACGGCCCGATCCCGTCACCGAACGGTCGTCAGGAACTCCGTCACGAGCGGCACGAGCGCCGCGCCGATCTCGGATGCCGGCCGCTTGCGCCCCTTCACCTCGAAGGAGTGCCCTCCCCCATCGACCCACTCGATGCGGGCATCCTGACACGAGGCGACCGCCTCTTCGAACTGAGCATGCGGCTGGATGAACGGGTCGTTGGTGCCCGACACGAACAGCTGCGGCTGCGCGATCGCCGGCAGGTGCTCGACGCGCGGCTTCTCCGGTCTACCCGGCGGATGCAGCGGGTACCCGAGGTACACCAGCGCGTCGACGCCGAGCCCCTCGGCGACGGCCATCGACGCCATCCGCCCGCCGTACGATCGCCCGGAGGCGAAGACCCGCGCCTCCGGAACCCGCTCACGCACCCAGGCCACGACGCCGCGCCAGGTGGTGATCGACTGCGCCGCAGGCCCCGGCATGCGACGGCCGGCATCCACGTACGGGAAGTTGAACCGCAGCGTCGAGAAGCCTTCGGCGCGCAGCGCCTCGGCGAAGCCGATCAGGAACGGATGATCCATGCCCGTGCCGGCACCGTGCGCGAGCACCATGACGTCACCGCCGTCCACGGACTCCCACGCGGCGGAGACCGCCCCCGCAGGCAGGTCGACGGGGATCCGCAGCGGATCAGCCATCGCTGTCAGCGCGCCTCATCGCCGGTCGGCTCATCGGATGCCGGCTGCGCAGCCTCCTCCGGAGCATCCACCGGCGCGGACTCGGGAGCGTCATCCACGCGTTCGCCGTACGCCGGCGGCAGCGGCGGCGCGGCGGGCCGCGGAGGAATCGCCATCTCCGGCGCACCTGTGGCGACCGCACCGCTCTGCTCCGGGGCATCCGGATCGATACGCTCGCCGTACTTCGGCGGCTCGTCGAGGTTCACGACGGGTCGTGTCGGCTCGGGGCGCTCCGCCGTGCCGACCACCTGACGGGCCTTCGCCAGCGACGCCGGCTGAACGCGCACCTCGTAATGATCGGCCGCGAGCTGCGTGACGCTCGCGAAGTCGCGGCGGCGCCGTACGATCGCGAACGAGATCAGGCTCATGATCATGCCGAGCGCCACGCCGATGAACACGAAGCCCAGGAACAGCGTGATCGGTGCGTTCGGGTTGCCGAACAGCATGATCGCCGAGAGGAAGAGTCCGATCAGCACGCCGTTGATCGCCCCTGATCGCGCTGCCATCGCGTAGCCGAGCCGTCCCGTGACCCGCTCGATGGTGCGGACGCCCATGCCGACGATCGCGATGTCGCGAGCGGGCACCTCACCGGCGATGAGCTTCGAGACCGTCTTCTGGGCGCTCTCGTAGTCGCGCACCGATGAGACGATCTCTCCCACGTCGGCGCCGTTCGACGGTCGGTTCAGCATGCTCATGCGGTCATTGTCGCATGTACCCCTCGGGGGCGCCCCTGCCCCGCCGATGCTTCCGCTGAACGCGGAACCCTGTCCCGTGCGAGTACCGCACTACTCTGGATCCGTGAGCACACAACGGGTATTCGTCGCGCGCCTGGCCGGCTGCGCCGTCTTCGACCCCGTGGGCGACCGGCTCGGCAAGGTCCGGGATGTCGTCATCGTCTACCGAAGTTCCGCCGCGCCCCGCGTGATCGGCCTGGTCGTGGAGATCCCCGGCCGCCGCCAGGTGTTCCTGTCGATCGGCCGCGTCACATCGATCCGCGCCGGGCAGGTCATCTCCACAGGGCTCATCAACGTGCGCCGGTTCCAGCCGCGCCCCGGTGAGGTGCGGGTGCTCGCCGAGTACCTCGGCAGGCAGGTCGTGTTCGCCGACGGCAGCGGGACGGCCGTGGTGGAGGATGTCGCGATCGAACAGGACAGGCACGGCGAGTGGGCGATCGCGCAGCTGTTCCTGCGCAAGCCCAAGACCAGCGCCTCCCCGTTCGCCAAGGGGCCCACGACGTTCGCAGGCTGGACCGAGGTCAGGGAGCAGCGCACGCCCGGTGAGGCGCAGTCCGCCGAGCAGCTGGTCGCCAGTTACTCCGAGCTGCACGCCGCAGACCTCGCCACCACCCTGCTCGACCTGCCGCAGCAGCGCATGCTCGAGGTCGCGGAGGAGCTGCCGGACGAGCGCCTCGCGGATGCGCTGGAGGAGATGCCCGAGGACGACCAGATGGGTATCCTCGATCGCCTCGGCGACGAGCGCGCCGCAGACGTGCTCGACGAGATGGAGCCGGACGACGCCGCCGACCTGCTCGCTCAGCTCCCTCCGGAGCGCCTCGAGCAGCTGCTCGGTCTGATGGAGCCCGAGGAGGCCGAGGACGTGCGCATGCTGCTGCGCTACGGCCCAGACACCGCCGGTGGTCTGATGACGCCGGAGCCGATCATCCTCTCCGCCGACGCGACCGTGGCCGAGGCGCTCGCCCTGATCCGCCGGCACGAGCTGCATCCGGCTCTCGCCGCGGCCGTGTTCGTCACGCTGCCGCCTTATGAGACCCCGACCGGCCGCCTGCTCGGCCTGGTGCACTTCCAGCGGATGCTGCGGTACCCGCCGCACGAGCGCCTAGGTGCGATCGTCGACGACAGCCTCGAACCCGTGCCAGCGACGGCATCCGCCGCCGAGGTGGCGCGCATGCTGGCCAGCTACGACCTGGTGTCGCTGCCGGTCGTCGACACCGCGCACCGTCTCGTCGGCGCGGTCAGCGTCGACGACGTGCTCGACTATCTGCTGCCCGACGACTGGCGCACCCATGACGCCGACGAGACCCAGGCCGGAGGTGCCCGATGATGGCTCGCGCACCGCGCCTCGACAAGCCGCTGGACCGGGGCGTCGCCGCCCGGCCCTCCGCATCGTCGCGTGACCGGTTCGGCCGGTTCACCGAGTGGGTGGCGCGCGCGATGGGCACGCCGACCTTCCTGCTGATCCTGACGCTGTTCTGCGCCGCCTGGATCGCGTGGAACACGATGATGCCCGAGAACCTGCGCTTCGACGACGCCGCGCTCGGCTTCACCGCGCTGACCCTGATGCTCTCGCTGCAGGCGTCGTATGCCGCCCCGCTCATCCTGCTCGCGCAGAACCGGCAGGACGACCGTGACCGCGTGCAGATCGAGCAGGACCGCCAGCGCGCCGAGCGCAACATGGCCGACACCGAGTACCTCGCCCGCGAGGTGGTGGCGCTGCGGATCGCGCTCGAGGAGCGCAGCGCGCAGACGGTGACCCGCGACGTGCTCCGCCAGGAGCTGAAGGCGCTGCTGGCCGAGCTCGAGAGCCCGACCGAGCACGGCGACCAGGGGCGCGCACGATGACCTCGGCCGACGACGTCCGGAGGGCCGTCGCCGCGGTCACCGATCCTGAGCTGCGCCGGCCGATCGGCGACCTCGACATGGTGCGTGAGATCGCGGTCGACGGCACGACCGCACAGGTGTCGATCGTGCTCACGATCGTCGGATGCCCGGCGGCGCAGCGCATCGAGAGGGATGTCCGGGATGCCGCGGCATCCGTGTCCGGCATCGACGACGTGACCGTCGACGTCGGCGTGATGACGCCTGCGGAACGGCGAGCGCTCACCGAGAAGCTGCGCGACGGCCGGCCCGCCCGGCAGATGCCCTTCGGCCCCGAATCGCTCACCCGCGTCATCCTCGTCTCCAGCGGCAAGGGCGGGGTGGGCAAGTCCACCGTCACCGCGAACCTCGCCGTCGCGCTGGCCGGCCGCGGGCTCCGGGTCGGCCTGATCGACGCCGACGTGCACGGCTTCTCGATCCCAGGGCTGCTCGGCATCGAGCCCGGCATCCAGCCGACTCGCATCGACGACCTCATGCTGCCTCCGGTCGCGCACGACGTGAAGACGATCTCGATCGGCATGTTCCTGCGCGAGGGCGAGCAGGTGGTCGCCTGGCGCGGACCGATGCTGCATCGCACGGTGCAGCAGTTCCTCACTGACGTGTTCTTCGGCGACCTGGACGTTCTGCTGGTGGACATGCCTCCCGGAACCGGTGACATCGCGATCTCGATCGGGCAGATCCTGCCGCACGCTGAAGTGCTCGTCGTCACCACGCCGCAGCCGGCGGCCGCGGAGGTCGCGATCCGCAGCGGCCTCGTCGCGCGGCGCACCGGTCAGAAGGTGATCGGCGTCGTCGAGAACATGGCCGCGCTCGCCCTGCCCGACGGCACGACGCTCGACCTGTTCGGTGCGGGCGGCGGTGCCGAGGTCGCGGAGGCGCTCGAGGTGCCGCTGCTGGCGTCGATCCCGCTCAGCCCCGCGCTGCGCGTGGGAGGAGACGCCGGGATGCCGGTCGTGCTGTCCGACCCTGACGACTCGTCCGCCCGGGCGATCATCGCGCTCGCAGAGGGCGTCGCAGGCCAGGGCCGCAGACTCGCGGGCCGATCACTGCCGTTCGCGCCGTCCGGTCGCTGAGCGCCCTTCGACTCGTCGCTGCGCTCGTCGCTCAGGATCCGCGGACGAGATCTCAGGTGGCCTCGTCGTCGAAGGGCGGCGGGGTCTTGCTGTCGAAGTGCGCGCGCGTGAGCGTGGATGCGGAGGCGGTCGCAGCCGTGGCAGTGGCGGCAACGGCAGTGGCAGCCGCCGCAGCGGGCGCGGCCGGCGTCGGCTCATCGAGCAGCGCCTCGCGGATGATGCGTCGCGGGTCGTACTGACGCGGGTCGAGCTTGCGCCAGTCGATGTCGTCGATCTCCGGGCCCATCTCATCACGCATCTTGCCCTTGGTGTCGCGGATGTACTCACCCGCCTGCCGCACGAACTTGGCGAACTTCTCCGCGAGAGCGGGCAGCCGCTCAGGGCCGACGATGAGCACAGCGACCACGCCGATCAGCAGCAGCTTCTCGAAGGTGAGCCCGAAATCCATCTCACCAGGCTACCCGCCGCGCCTGACGTTTCGATCCGGAATCGACGCATATTCTGGGGGAATCCCCCGCCGATCTGGAGACAGCCATGAGCGACAACGATGCGAACGCCCGATTCGTCCGCGAGACCGTCGTCGAACCCACCCCAATCACCCGTGCCCGTGCACACGCTGTCGAACTCGGAGCCACCCCGCTGAGCCCCGTGATCGGCGCCCAGTGCGCCGTGCTCGCGGCATCCGTCTCCGCGAAGTCGATCATCGAGGTCGGCACCGGCGCCGGAGTCTCCGGCCTGTGGCTGCTGCGCGGCGCCCCGCAGGCGGTGCTGACCACCATCGACAACGAACCCGAGCACCTCGGCGCCGCCCGGCAGTCCTTCGCCGACGCGAAGATCCCCGCTGCCAGGGCGCGCTTCATCACCGGGCGCGCATCCGACGTGCTGCCGCGCATGAACGAGGGGTCCTACGACATCGTGCTCATCGACGCCGACCCCGAGAACGTGATCGAGTACGTCGAGCACGGGCTCCGTCTGGTGCGCCCGGGCGGCCTCGTGCTCGTGCCGCGCGTGCTCGCCGGCGGACGCGCCGCCGACCCGGTTCAGCGCGATGCCGTCACGACGGCCTATCGCTCGTTGCTGCAGGAGACGCAGGAATCGCCCGCGGTTCTCGCCGCGATCAACCCGGCGGGCGAGGGCCTGCTGCAGCTGTCAAGGATCTCGTAGCGGTACCGCAGACGCAGAAGAGGGGCGACGGATCAGTCCGTCGCCCCTCTTCACGTGTCAGGTCAGGCTGCGGCGCCCACGACGGCACCGAGCACGTCGTGGAGCTCCTTCGCTTCAGCGTCGTTGACGGAGACGACCAGGCGGCCCCCGCCCTCGAGCGGAACCCGCACGATGATGAGGCGACCCTCCTTCACGGCCTCCATCGGCCCGTCGCCTGTCCTCGGCTTCATCGCTGCCATCGTGGCTTCCTTTCCTCGGTGGTATAAGACAAGTCTATCGATCACTCTCAGGGTTCGATGCGCGCCTGTGCACAGAACGTCATCAGGGCACCTGCCAGTAGGTCTGACCGAGCCCGTACATGAAGTGGATCCAGGCCCACTGGCCCAGCAGACACAGGCCGAGCACCGTCATCCGGTACCACCGCGAGCGAGGGACGGCCACGGCTCCCCACAGCGGGGTGAGGGGCATCAGCAGTCTGAAGGTGCTGGACTGCGGGAAGAACACGGCCAGCAGATACAGCAGATAGCTCGCGCTCCACAGGCGCAGGTCGGGGCCGATCGCGCGCACGACCCGTGCATGCAGCAGCGCGTAGGCGATGCCCACCACGAGCAGGACGAGCGCGACGAGGCCCATCCAGTCCGGTATCCCCCATTGCGTGAACCAGAACTGGGATGCCTGCACGAATCCGTCGAACGGCAGAAACGAGTCGGTGCCCATCCCCCAGTTTCGCCGCCAGGCGAGCTCGGTGGCGAGATAGGCGTTCGGCTGCCCGGTCACGACTGCCGCGATCGTCTGCCAGGCGAAGCCCACGAGCGTGGCCAGCGCGCCGAGCGCGACGATGTGCACGATCTCGCGCGCCGGCAGCGGATCGCTCCCCCGGCGCAGCCACCGCATGATCCCGACCAGTCCGAGGTACAGGGCGAAGGCGAGGATGCCGGGGCGCGTGAACCCCATCACGGGGATGAGCAGGTACAGCCATCCGTACCGACGCCGAGCGACGAGATCGAGCGAGACGAGCAGCAGCAGCACGAACAGCGACTCGGCGTACCCCACCTGGAACATCGCCGCCAGCGGCCCTGATGCGAAGAACACGACCGCCCACATCGCTGCGGAGCCGCCGATCCGCCCGCGCAGCAGTCGGTGCAGGGCGAGACAGGCGAGATAGCCCGCCACGAGAGAGATCGCGAGTGCGCCTGCGCCCCAGGACCCGAAGACGAGCCCAAGCGCCTTGGCGGCATATGCGAATACCGGCATGAACGCCCAGCCGTTCTCCGCGACGTCACCGGCGTCGGTGAGCGGGAGCTCGGTCGGGTAGCCGTTCTCTGCGACGAACCAGTACCACTGCGCGTCCCAGCCCAGCACGAAGTCGTCCAGGCCCGGACCTGCGCCGAACCGGGACAGCGAGGTCGACTCCTCCGCCGCCGCCATCAGGAAGAAGGTCGTGATCACGCGGGCGATCACGTAGACGACAGCGATGCGCAGCGCGACCGGCAGCCGCACCCACCCGCGGATCGCCGGCGTCAGGACGCTGTCAGCCACGCGCGCAGTCCGCGCTCGACGGCGTCGATCTGCGCGACCGGCACCCGCTCCTCGTCGTGATGCGCGAGATGCGGGTCGCCGGGGCCGTAATTCACCGCCGGCACGCCGAGTGCGGAGAAGCGGGCGACATCGGTCCACCCGTACTTCGGCCGAGCCTCGGCGCCGACGGCGGCGAGGAAGTCCCTCGCGATCGGGGCGTCGAGCCCGGGACGAGCGCCGTCCGAGGCATCCGTCACCTCGACCTCGAAACCGGCGAACACACTGCGCACGTGGGCCTCGGCCTCGGCGGCGTCCTTGTTCGGCGCGAACCGGTAGTTGACCTCCACCTCGCAGAGGTCGGGGATGACGTTGCCCGCGACACCGCCACTGATCTTCACGGCGTTCAGGCCCTCGCGATACACGAGACCCTCGACGGGCACCTCGCGCGCACGGTACTCGGCGAGCCTGGCGAGGATCGGCGCCGCACCATGGATCGCGTTCTCCCCGATCCACGACCGAGCGCTGTGCGCTCGCACGCCGTGAGTGCGCACGACCACGCGCAGGGTGCCGTTGCATCCGCCCTCGACCTCGCCGTTCGACGGTTCGCCGAGGATGGCGAAGTCGGCCTGGAACAGGTCGGGGCGCACGGTCGCGAGCAGACCGAGGCCGTTCTTCGACGCCTCGACCTCTTCGTTGTCGTACCACATCCAGGTCACGTCGACGGTGGGCTCGGTGAGCTCGACCGCGAGCTTCAGCTGCACGGCGACGCCGGCCTTCATGTCGACGGTTCCTCGACCCCACAGGAACGGCTCACCATCGATTTCGATGTCCCGGGTCGGCAGGTTCTCGTTGATCGGCACGGTGTCGATGTGCCCGGCGATCACCACGCGCTGCGGCCGGCCGAGGTCGGTGCGGGCCACGATCGTGTTGCCGTGCCGGATGACCTCGAGGTGGTCGCTGCGGCGCACGACCTCCTCGATCGCGTCGGCCAGCGCGCGTTCGTCGCCCGAGACGCTGGGGAAGTCACAGATCGCACGGGTGAGTTCGAGGGAGGATGCGGACGGATCGAGCGCCATGACTCTCAGCTTAGTTCGAGCGTTCAGATGCTTTACCGTTGAGGGATGAGCACTGAGCGCACTGTCTGGGGCATCGGCCTGTCGACCATCGCCGCTGACGGCACCGTTCTGGATGCCTGGTACCCCGAGCTCGGTCTCGGCGAGCCGGATGCCGGCGACGCCGCGGCCGCCGCCGCGACCTGGGGCGCCCTCGCCGATGTCGACGAGCGCCGCGCCGTTCGCACCGAACTCGTCCAGCTGTCGATCGACCTGGATGTCCCGGTCTCGTCGACGGTCGACGCCTACCTCCGTCTGCAGGCGCTGTCGCGCCTGCTGGTGCGTCCGAACGACCTGAACCTCGACGGCATCTTCGGCCACCTGCCGAACAACGCCTGGACCAGCGCCGGTCCGATGCAGCCCACCGAGGCCGCGCGCCTTCGTCCGCTGCTGCAGCAGCACGGCATCCAGGTGCAGGGGGTCGACAAGTTCCCGCGTCTGACGGACTACGTGCTGCCTGAGGGCGTGCGAATCGCGGATGCCTCGCGCGTGCGCCTCGGGGCGCACCTCTCCCCCGGCACCACCGTGATGCACGAGGGCTTCGTGAACTTCAACGCCGGCACGCTCGGTGCATCCATGGTCGAGGGGCGCATCTCGCAGGGCGTCGTGGTCGGCGACGGCAGCGACATCGGCGGCGGCGCATCCATCATGGGCACGCTGTCCGGCGGCGGCACGCACCGCGTCTCGGTCGGCGCCCGGTCGCTGCTCGGTGCGAACGCCGGCATCGGCATCTCTCTCGGTGACGACTGCGTCGTCGAGGCGGGCCTGTACGTCACTGCCGGCACCAAGGTCGTACTGGCGGATGCTGCGCCGACCGCCGACGGCGGCCGTCCCACGATCAAGGCGGCGGAGCTGTCCGGCCGCGACGGCATCCTGTTCCGTCGCAACTCCGTGACCGGCGCGATCGAGGCCAAGCAGCGCGCGGGCGTCGGCGTCACGCTCAACGAGGCCCTGCACGCCTGAGCGCGAGGCGCAGCTCCGCTCCTCTCATTCCCCGCCGACCCCGGGCGCGGATGGATTTCGCAGGCCAGGATCCCTCGTCGGCGCCGAAACCCATCTGCACACGAGGTGCGTTCTCCATCCGCCCGGCCCTTCCCAGCTCTTCGAACGCCGCGCACTGCTAGGATCGTTCCGACGCCCCTCGCTCTGCAGCGAGTCGTCTGCGTCGTCGACATCCTCCCGCGCCCCAACGGCGTCGGCATCTCGAACGGCGAACCGATGCGCGATCCCGCGCCGTCGCCCAACCTGCGCAACGAACTGCGCCCCTTTCACGGAGATACCCCTATGCCTTCCTTCCTCGACCTCGGCGTGCCCGCGCCGCTCGCCGCCGTGCTCGCCGCCGACGGCAAGACCGAGGCGTTCGCCATCCAGCGCGACACGCTTCCCGACTCCCTCGCCGGCCGTGACCTGCTCGGCCGCGGCCGCACCGGCAGCGGCAAGACGATCGCGTTCGCCCTTCCGCTGGTCGCACGCCTGACGGATGCTGCACAGCGCAGCCGCCCCGGGCACCCGCGCGGCCTCGTGCTCGCCCCCACTCGCGAGCTGGCGACCCAGATCGCCGCGACCGTGACTCCGCTGGCCAAGGCCGCAGGGCTGAAGGTCACCACGATCTTCGGCGGTGTCAGCCAGCGTCCGCAGGAGCAGGCGCTGCGCGCCGGCGTCGACATCGTCGTGGCCTGCCCCGGCCGCCTCGAGGACCTCATGAAGCAGGGCGTCGTGAAGCTCGACGCCGTCGAGGTCGCCGTGCTCGACGAGGCCGACCACATGGCCGACCTCGGCTTCCTGCCCGGAGTGACCCGCATCCTCGCGGCGACGCCGCAGGACGGTCAGCGTCTGCTGTTCAGCGCGACGCTTGACCGCGGCATCGACGTGCTCGCGAAGCGCTTCCTGCACAACGCCGTCAGCCACGAGGTCGACGAGGCAAGCGTGCCCGTCGGCGAGATGACCCACCGCGTTCTGCTCTCGGCCGACGCCGAGGCCAAGAAGCAGCTGGTCCAGGACCTCGCGTCCGGCACCGGGCGACGCATCCTGTTCACCCGCACCAAGCACCAGGCCAAGAAGCTGGCCAAGGTGCTGACCGCCGCAGGCATCCCCGCTGTGGACCTGCACGGCAACCTCGGCCAGAACGCGCGCGAGCGCAACCTGGCGGCCTTCTCGGCAGATCCCGCCGAGGGCGGCGTGCGCGTGCTCGTCGCGACGGATGTCGCCGCGCGCGGCGTGCACGTCGACAACGTCGAGCTGGTCGTGCACGTGGACCCGCCGATGGAGCACAAGGCGTACCTGCACCGCTCCGGCCGCACGGCGCGCGCCGGTGCCGCGGGCACCGTGGTCACCGTCGTGCTGCCCGAGCAGCGCCGCGACACCAAGGACCTGCTCCGCAAGGCGCAGATCACCGCGGACTTCGAGCCGGTCACCCCGGCGATCGTCGAGGGGCTCGTCGGCGAGCGTGCCGCCAAGGTCAAGTACGTGCCTGTCGTGAAGCAGCAGCAGGGCGGCGGCCAGAAGAAGGCCAAGCCCGCCGGCCAGAGCGGTCAGCCGCAGGGCAACGGCGGCGGTCGTCGTCGCTCCGGCGGTCGCGGCTCCGGCTCCGGCTCGGCGCAGGGTTCCGGTGAGCGTCAGGCCCGCGAGGGTCAGCGCCAGGGCGGCCAGCGTCAGGATGCCGCGGGGCGGTCGCACTCGCGCGGACAGAGCGGTCAGACCCGCTACACCACGCAGTCGAGCGCTCCGGCGTCCGAGGGCGCGCGCCGCGCCCCTCAGCACCGCCGTGCTCAGCGCGCCTCCGGCGCGCCCCGCACGCACTGATCGCGCTTCGAGCGCTCAAGGATGGAAACGGCGGCTCGGACGCCCTCGGAGCCGCCGTTTCCATCCCTCAGCCCTGCCCGCGGCCGCGCGGCGTCGTCGTCAGCCCTGCAGCGCGCTCGCTCGCGCGGCGACGTGTTCCGCATCCGTGATGACCCCGCGGCGATGCAGGTCGTCGAGCTCAGCCAGCCGCTGCTCGAGCGCGGCTGGTGCGGGCGCGGCGGCCGGGCGCAGCAATTCACTGTTCATCACCTGGGCGGCCATCTGGGTCTCCATGGTGAGCGGGTCGTAGCCGGCGTCTTTCGCGGTCTTCCAGTTGCGCCGGATCACGATGACCAGGAACACGATGAACCCGACGAAGAGCAGGCCGAAGAGCACGAAGCCGAGGCCGATCAGGACCGGGAAGATGACGAAGGCTGATTCCACAGCCGGATGCTATCGCACCGGTCAGCGGCGGATCGCGTTGATGGCGAGATTGATGACCCGCTCGCGCTGCGCCTCGTCCTCGAAGGAGGCGACCGCGGCGACGCCGGAGACCAGTTTGACGACGTCGCTGATGGTGACGCCCAGGTCGACCTCGCCCGCCTGCTGGGCACGGGTGAGCAGCGGCTCCCCCGCCTCGAGCATGATGTAGCGGCACTGGGTCAGCACGGACGACTCACGGTTCAGCCCGTCGAGCAGTGCGTGCTTGGTGCCGACATAGACGATGAAGTGGTCGAGCCAGGCGCGCAGCGCCTCCCACGGCTCCAGCGAGGACACCTCACGAGCGGATGCGGCGAGGGCGTCGACCTCGCCGAGGTACAGCGTCTCGATGAGGTCGTCACGGGTCGGGAAGTTGCGATAGAGCGTGCCGATGCCCACCCCTGCACGCCGCGCGATGTCCTCGAGCGAGGCGTCGGAGCCGTCTTCGGCGAAGGCCTGACGCCCCGCCGCGACGAGGGCGTCGAAGTTCCGCGCCGCATCGGCGCGCTTCGGCCTGCGCTCCTCGAGAAGAACGGCTGCCGGTGCGACCGTCGTCATGCTGTCCTCCAGGTGCCGGAAAGGCGGTCTCGAAAAAGTTCGTCGAAGTGGTTGCGAACCGGAGGCTTCCTCCGCTAACTTCTAAACGGAGGGCTCCTCCACTCGGAGCCACTCTCCGATTCTACCTCTCCTCTTCGCAAGATCGGAAGGACCCATGACCATCCGCTCGACCACCACCCGCGCGTATGCGGCCGTCGCCGTGAGCGTCGCCTCGATCGCCCTCCTCCAGAACCTCGTCATTCCCGTCATCCCGATGCTCGAATCCGACCTGCGAGTCAGCTCGGACGCCGCCACCTGGACCATGACGGCCTGGCTCATCGCCGCCGCCGTCGCCACTCCCCTGCTCGGGCGCGTCGGCGATCTGCGCGGCCGTCGGGCGACGCTTCTCGCCGTGCTCGCCGTCGTCATGCTCGGCGACCTCGTCGCCGCCCTGGCCCCGAGCCTGGGCGTCCTCATCCTCGGCCGCGTCCTGCAGGGAGCCGGAGGTGCAGTGTTCCCGCTCGCCTTCGCACTGCTGCGCGAGTTCATGCCGCCCGAGCGGCTCACCGCCGCGATCGGCTCCGTCAGCGCACTCATCGGCATCGGCGGCGCGGCGGGCAGCGTGCTCGCCGGCCCGCTGTCGGCCGCGATCGGCTGGCGCGGACTCTTCGAGGTGGCCCTCGTCGCCGGAGCGATCGGCGCCCTGCTGACGGTCGCCTGGATCCCGCGCTCCGACATGCGCGCACACGGGCGCCTCAACACGCTCTCCGCCGTGCTGCTGTCCGGCTGGCTGGTCGCCCTGCTGTTGCCGCTCGCCTCTGGCGCGCGCTGGGGCTGGACGAGCGCAACGACGCTCGGCCTGTTCGCCCTCGCCGCCGTGCTGCTGGCCGCCTGGGTGTTCTCCGAGCTGCGCTCCGCCGACCCTCTGGTCGACATCCGGATGCTCGCGCACCGCGCGATCTGGCCGGTGAACGCGGCCGGACTGCTCATCGGCGTGGCCGTGTTCGGCTTCTGGGGCTACCTGCCGCTGTTCCTCGAGGTGCCGGCCGACACCGGCTGGGCGCTCGGGCTCACCGTGCAGACCGCGGGGCTCGTGCTCGTGCCGTTGCTGATCGGCATGTCCGTCGCCGGCTTCGCCACCGGCGCGCTCACCCGCGTGCTCACGCTCCGCGCCCAGCTGGTGCTCGGCGGCCTGCTGATGGGTGCCACCGTAATCGGCGCTGTGCTGTTCCATTCGGCGGTCTGGCAGCTCGCCATCGCCGGGGGCCTGTTCGGCATCGGCGTGGGTGCCGCGTACGCGGCGATGGCCAGCATCATCGTCGAGGGCGTACCCGCGGCGAACGTCGGAATCGCCACCGGCGTGAACGCCAACCTCCGCTCGATCGGCTCCGCGATCGGCTCCGCCCTGATGACGGCGATCGTGTTCAGTGCGCTCGACCCGGCAGGTCAACCTCTCGAGCGCGGCTATGACGTCGCCTGGATCACCATCGCTGTGGTCGCCGTCGTCGCCGCGTTGATCGTCGCGATCGTTCCCGCGGCGCGCCGCACCGCCACCCCGGTGCAGCTCTCCACGGGAACGCAGCAGGTGCTCGCGGACGCCGCCTGACGAAGCGGAACGGCCCCGGCATCCGAAGAGCGGATGCAGGGGCCGTTTCCGTGCGACCGGATCATATGCCAGGGTACGAGCGCTCCTGGGCGCCGACGTAAAGCTGCTGAGGACGGCCGATCTTGGTCTGCGGGTCGAGCTGCAGCTCGCGCCACTGCGCGAGCCAGCCGGGAAGCCGGCCGATCGCGAACAGCACGGTGAACATGCGGGTCGGGAAGCCCATCGCCTTGTAGATCACGCCGGTGTAGAAGTCGACGTTCGGGTACAGGCGGCGCTCCTGGAAGTACTCGTCGGCGAGAGCGATCTCCTCGAGCTCCTTCGCCAGGTCGAGCAGCGGGTCGCTGACGCCGAGCGAGGCGAGAACCTCGTCCGCGGCCGCCTTGACGAGCTTGGCGCGCGGGTCGTAGTTCTTGTAGACCCGGTGCCCGAAGCCCATCAGCTTCACGCCCTGCTCCTTGTTCTTCACGCGCTCGACGAAGCGCTGAACGCTCTGACCCGACTCGCGGATCTGACCGAGCATCGTCAGCACTGCCTCGTTCGCACCGCCGTGCAGCGGGCCCGACAGCGCCTGGATGCCGGCGGAGACCGAGGCGAACTGGTTGGCGCCGGTGGAGCCGACCAGGCGGACCGTCGACGTCGAGGCGTTCTGCTCGTGGTCCTCGTGCAGGATCAACAGCAGCTCGAGGGCCTTCGACATGACCGGGTTGACCTCGTACTCCTCGCTCATGACGCCGAAGTTGAGCTTCAGGAAGTTGTCCACGAAGCTGAGCGAGTTGTCGGGGTAGAGGAAGGCCTGGCCGACGCTCTTCTTGTGCGCGTAGGCGGCGATGACCGGCAGCTTGGCGAGCATGCGGATCTGGTTCAGCTCCACGTGCTCGGGATTGTTCGGATCGGACGCGTCCTGATAGTAGGTCGACAGCGCGGCCACCGCCGACGACAGCACGGCCATCGGGTGCGCATTGTCGGGCAGCGCCGAGAAGAAGTGCTTCAGATCCTCGTGCAGCAGTGTGTGCTTGCGGATCTGCTCATCGAAGCCGGCCAGTTCGTCCGCCGTCGGCAGCTCGCCGTAGATCAGCAGCCACGCCACCTCGAGGTAGGTGCAGTTCTTGGCGATCTGCTCGATCGGGTACCCGCGGTAGCGCAGGATGCCCTTGTCACCGTCGATGTAGGTGATCGCGGACTTCGCGGAGGCCGTGTTCACGAAGCCGTAGTCCAAGCCGGTGAGTCCGGTCTGGCGGGTCAGAGTCGAGAAGTCGATGCTCCCCACACCCGAGGTGGGCTGAAGTACGGGGAACTCGGCGGTCTTGTCGCCGACGGTGAGAGTCGCCTTCTCCGGCAGAGCTGTGCTCACGCCAAACCTCCTGCTGAATCGAAGTCGCGTGCGGACGAAAAAGTCTTGATGCGCCTGTTCGGCGCGTACCACGGGCCTGGGGGCGACCGTATGGCTTTTACAGCCTAGTCCGGCGAGGAGCCAACTGTGACATCCGCCAAGGTACTGCAGGATCCGCCAGAGGGAACCTACAGTGCGGCCGCACGCAGACGTGCAGCCCCCGCCTCGATCCGCTCCAGCGGCGCGGTGAGCGAGAGACGTACGTGGTCGCCGGAGAACCCGCCGTAGAACGGACCGGGTCCGGCGAGGATGCCGAGATCGGCCAGCCTGGCCATCGACTCCCAGGCGTCGCGACCCTCGGTCACCCACAGGTAGAGCCCGGCTTCGGAGCCGTCGATGCGGAAGCCCGCCTGCTGCAGCGCGGGGAGCAGCACGTCGCGCCGCGCGCGGTACAGTTCCTTCTGCTCTGCGACGTGCGCATCGTCGCCGAGCGCCACCGCCATCGCGTGCTGCACCGGCTGGGGCGGCATGAGCCCCAGATGCTTGCGGGCGGTGAGCAGGTCGGCGATGACAGCGCGGCATCCTGCCACGAACGCCGCTCGGTAGCCGGCGAGGTTCGACTGCTTGCTGAGCGAGTACACGCTCAGCAGGCCCGCCCGCGTGCCTCCGGTGACGCGCGGATCGAGCACGGAGGGCACGGGTTCTGCGGCCCAGGGCCCGTCCCAGCCGAGTTCGGCGTAGCACTCGTCGCTGGCCAGGATCGCGCCGAGCTCGCGCGCGCGGGCGACGGCCGCGGCGAGCTCGTCGATCGTCCAGGTGCGCCCGTCGGGGTTGCCCGGGGTGTTGATCCAGATCAGCCGGGTTCCCTCCGGCCACTCGGCCGGATCATCGGCAGGCAGCGCAGTCGCGCCCGCGACGCGGGCTCCCACCTCGTAGGTCGGGTACGCGACGCGCGGATGCACGACGATGTCGCCGGCGCCGAGGCCGAGCAGCGTCGGCAGCAGAGCGACGAACTCCTTGGAGCCGATCGTGGGCAGCACGTTGGAGGCCGTGAGATCGGGCACCCCGCGGCGACGCGCGTACCAGTCCACGATCGCCTCGCGCAGCGCCGGCGTGCCGACCGTCTGCGGGTAGGCATGCGCATCCGTCGCCTCGGCGAGTGCGCGCCGCACGACCTCGGGCGTCGGGTCGACCGGCGAGCCGATCGACAGGTCGACGATTCCGTCCGGATGCTGCGCGGCACGCTCACGGAACGGGACGACCGCGTCCCACGGGTAGTCGGCGAGATCGCGGACCGACACCGGTCACTCCCCCTGGGGCGGAAGCACGGCGACGACCGGGTGGTCGTGGTGGATGACGCCGACCTTGGCGGCGCCGCCCGGAGACCCGATCTCGTCGAAGAACTCGACGTTGGCCTTGTAGTAGTCGGCCCACTCCTCGGGGAGGTCGTCCTCGTAGTAGATCGCCTCGACGGGGCACACCGGCTCGCACGCACCGCAGTCCACGCACTCGTCGGGGTGGATGTACAGCGAGCGCTCGCCCTCGTAGATGCAATCGACGGGGCATTCGTCGACGCAGGCGCGATCCTTCACGTCGACACAGGGCAGGGCGATCACATAGGTCACCCACCCAGTCTACGGCTGATCGACCGTCGCCTCGGGTCGCTTCGCGGTCGCCCGCAGCCTGGACAGATCGGGGAACGCGACGACCATCAGGACGATCGCGGCGACCACGAAGATCCAGATCTGGCCGAGCGGGGTGTTCGGCACGATGACCGACCCGCCCGGTCCGCGCTGCGAGATCACGAAGATCAGCACCAGCATTCCGATTCCGGCGGCGAGTGCCGCCCAGCGATCATGCGTCAGCGCGCGAAGGGCGATCAGCAGGGCCCCGCAGGCGACAGCGCCGAGGAGCATGCCCACCGGGATCGGACCCCACGTGAAGCTGTGGGCGATGGTCGCGGCGGTGCCGTACACCGCGCCGGCGACGGCAGCGGCGATCCAGGAGAGGCCGCGGGAGATCCAGTGAGGCACGGGGAAAGCCTAGCCCGCCCGGCTATGCGGCCCAGCCCAGCATCCGCAGCACCGCCGCGACGATCGCGGCGGCGACCACGACGACGAGGAACGACTGCCGCAGCCAGAGCAGGCCGGCCGCGACGAGGACCGCCGGAAGCCGCGCGTCGACGACGATCCCCTGCCCGCTGCCGACCGTCTGCACGGCGACGAGCGCGGCGAGCAGCGCGACGGTGAGCAGGTCGGTGATGCGCGCGGGGCGGGGCGCCTCCATCACCTTCGCCGGGATGAGGTAGCCGAACGCCTTCAGAGCGACGCAGATGCAGGCGGCGAGCAGCACCGCACTCCAGACGCTCACGAGACCGCCTCCTTCGCCGGCATCTGATCGCGGCCCAGCCAGTTGAACCAGCCCACGACGATCGCCACGACGGCGGCGACGAGAACAGGCAGCCCCGGCATCAGCACCGGGGTGAGTGCGGCGGCGACCACAGCGGCGGCGACGCCGACGACGATCGCCTGCCGCTGCTTGAGTCGTGGCCAGAGCAGCGCGAGGAAGGCGGCCGCAGCCGCGGCGTCCAGCCCCCAGGCCCTGGGATCGCCGAGCACGTCCCCGAGCAGCGCCCCGACCAGCGTCGTCACGTTCCACCCCAGGTAGATACCCAGGCCCGTCACCCAGAACCCGAGCCGGGCGAGCCGCGGATCGTCCTGCGAGATCGCCACCGCGGTGGACTCGTCGATCGTGAACTGCGCGGCGGCGGCCCGGCGGCGGAGTCCGGTGCCGATGATCGGCGACATCCGCATGCCGTAGGCGACGTTGCGCACCCCGAGCAGGCCGGCCGAGGCGATCGCCGCGGGCAGCGCCGCCACTCCCCCGGACGCGAAGACGCCGATGAAGGCGAACTGCGAGCCGCCGGTGAACATCACCAGGCTCAGCACGCAGGTCTGCCAGACATCGAGGCCTGCGGCCACGGCGAGCGCGCCGAAGGAGATGCCGTACGCACTCGTCGCGATCGCGACGCCCAGCGCTTCCCGCCACACCACCGCGGAGCCCTCACGCACAGGTGTTCGATCTGTCGAACGCATGGACAACATTCTGAACGCGCGCAGATCGATCGTCAAGTCGAACGATCGTTTGCCATACTGAACGCATGGACGATCTCCGCGAACGCATCGCCCGGGCCCTGCGCCGTGAGCGCGAGGCATCCGGCATCTCGGTGTCCGAGCTGGCCAGGCGCGCCGGCGTCTCGAAGGCGACGGTCTCGCAGCTCGAGAGCGGCGCGGGAAACCCCAGCGTCGAGACGCTGTGGGCGCTCGGCGATGCGCTCGGGATCCCCTTCGCGACACTGGTCGAGGAGCGCACCACCGCGCCGCGGCTGATCCGCGCCGACGAGCACGCCGGCATCCCGTCGGCCGCGGCGCCCTATGTCGCCACGCTCCTGTCCGCCTGCCCTCCGGGTGCGCGCCGCGACATCTACATCATCCAGGCCGAGCCCGGCGAACCGCGGCGCTCGCTCCCCCATCACCTCGGAACGACCGAGCATGTGGTGCTGCTGAGCGGTTCAGCGCGACTGGGCCCAGCGGATGCCGCGGAGCTGCTGCATCCCGGCGACTACATCTCCTACCCGGGCGATGCCGCGCACATCTTCGAAGCGCTCGAGCCCGGAACCAGCGCAGTCCTGCTCTCCGAACTTCGGTGAGCAGGACTGCGCGGGACTGTCTGAGTATCAGTACCAGTTCATCGCCTGGGAGTGACCCCACGCGCTGCACGGCGTGCCGTACGCACGCTTGATGTAGTCCAGGCCCCACGAGATCTGCGTGGCCGCGTTGGTGCGCCAGTCGCTGCCGGCCGCCGCCATCTTGCTGCCGGGCAGCGCCTGCGGGATGCCGGTGGCGCCGCCACTGTTGTTGTACGCCTTGTAGTTCCAGCCGGACTCCTTGGTCCACAGTGACGCGAGGCAGGAGAACTGGTCGCCGCCCCAGCCGTAGCGGCTGGACATCATCGCGCGGGCCGTGGCCTTCGCGCCCTCGGGGGTGTTGTTGCGAACCAGCGCGGCCGCGGCTGCGGCAGCACGCTTCTTCGCCTCGGCGGCCTTCTTGGCTGCGGCGTCCGCCGCCGCCTTCTTCTGCTTGGCCGCCTCGAGCGACTGACGCAGCTCGGCCGTCTGCTCGACCGTCTCCGCCGTCTCGTCGGCGACGCCCTTGGTGCCGAGCACGATGCGCATTCCCGAGTCGCCGCGGGTGGTGGCGAGCGTGGTGATGCCGGCAGCGAGCTCGCTGGTGTCGACAGCCGTCGTTCCCTTCGGGTCGAGCGGGAGACCGACCGTGGCGACCTCGAGGGTCGCAGCCTGTGCGTCGCGCAGCGCGCCCTGCGCGTCACGCAGGGTGCTGACGGCCTCGGTCTTGACCGAGGAGCCCTTCGTGGCTGCGGAGGCCGTGGCGTTCGGAGCAACGGCGGCGAACGTCGCGATGGTGGCAGGGTGCGCGTCGGTGTTCTCCGCGGCCGATGCCATCGAGGCGGTGCCCGCCGTGACCGCGATGGTCAGGATCGCGGCGGCCGCGATGCCGATGGCGACCGGCTGCCGGCTGGTGACGTCGGCGTGTGCGCGCGCCATCGTGGCGGCGCGTCGGGACGCACGGGTAGTAGGGGTGTCAAGCATGAGGGTGTCGACTTTCGGGTCGTCGTCGGCCCGGACCCCGCACAGGGCTGCTCATCGGGAGCGGTATCCCGGGCACGGCTATCGACTTTGGTATGCCAACCTGGACGGACCTTGGCTGATTCCGGTGAATCGCGGCGTCAAGCTATCGGGAAAGTGTGTTATGAGATCGTGATTATTGGACCTCGGCCGTCCGAGATCGTCCCGAATTCTCCCTGGATACACAGAAAAGCCCCGGTCGGAAACCGGGGCTCTTCTGTGTCGAACGGGTCAGGCGTTCGCGTCCTGGCGCTTCAGACGCGCGGTCTCGCGGGCGCGGATCGTCTGGTCCAGAGTGACCTTGCGGATGCGCACCTTCTCGGGCGTGACCTCGACGCATTCGTCCTCGCGGGCGAACTCCAGGCTCTCCTCGAGCGAGAGCTGACGGGGCGGGGTGAGCCGCTCCAGCTCGTCCGCCGTGGAGGAGCGCATGTTGGTGAGCTTCTTCTCCTTGGTGATGTTCACGTCCATGTCGTCGGCGCGCGTGTTCTCGCCGACCACCATGCCTTCGTAGACCTCTTCGGTCGGGTTCACGAAGAAGCTCATGCGCTCCTGCAGGGCCATCATCGCGAACGGCGTCACGACGCCGGCGCGGTCGGCCACGATCGAGCCGGATGCGCGTGCCACGATCTGTCCGGCCCACTCGTCGTAGCCGTGCGAGATCGCGTTGGCGATGCCGGTGCCGCGGGTGACGGACATGAATTCGGTGCGGAAGCCGATCAGGCCGCGCGAGGGCACGACGAACTCCATGCGCACCCAGCCGGTGCCGTGGTTGCTCATGCCCTCCATGCGACCCTTGCGGGCAGCCAGCAGCTGAGTGATCGCGCCGAGGTACTCCTCGGGGGCGTCGATGGTGAGGTGCTCGAAGGGCTCGGTGACCTTGCCGTGCTCGTTGCGACGCGTGACCACCTGCGGCTTGCCGACGGTCAGCTCGAAGCCCTCGCGGCGCATGTTCTCGACCAGGATGGCCAGCGCCAGCTCACCGCGGCCCTGCACCTCCCAGGCGTCCGGGCGACCCACGTCGACCACCTTGAGCGACACGTTGCCGATCAGCTCGCGGTCGAGGCGGTCCTTCACCATGCGCGCGGTGAGCTTGTGGCCCTTGACCTTGCCCACTAGCGGCGAGGTGTTCGTGCCGATGGTCATCGAGATGGCGGGGTCGTCGACGTGGATGGCCGGCAGCGGACGCACGTCCTCCGGGTCGGCGATGGTCTCGCCGATGGTGATGTCGTCGAAGCCCGCGATGGCGACGATGTCGCCGGGGCCGGCGGACTCGGCGGGGTACCGGTCGAGCGCCTTGGTCATCAGCAGCTCGGTGACACGAGCGTTCGCGTGCGAGCCGTCGTGGCGCACCCAGGCGACCGTCTGGCCCTTCTTCAGCGTGCCGTTGAAGATGCGCAGCAGCGCGAGGCGGCCGAGGAACGGGCTGGAGTCGAGGTTGGTGACCCAGGCCTGCAGGGGCGCCTCGTCGTCGTAGGTCGGGGCCGGGACGTGCTCGAGGATCGCAGCGAACAGCGGCTCGAGGTCGTCGTTGTCGGGCAGGGTGCCGTTCTCGGGGCGATTGGCGGAAGCCGCGCCGGCGCGGCCGGACGCGTACACCACAGGCACGTCGAGCAGGGCGTCGACGTCCAGATCAGGGACGTCGTCGACGAGGTCTGATGCCAGACCCAGCAGCAGATCGTGCGCCTCCTCCTCGACCTCCGCGATGCGGGCGTCGGGGCGGTCGGTCTTGTTCACCAGCAGGATGACGGGCAGCTTCGCCTCGAGCGCCTTGCGCAGCACGAAGCGGGTCTGCGGCAGCGGCCCCTCGCTGGCATCGACCAGCAGCACCACGCCGTCGACCATCGACAGCGCGCGCTCGACCTCTCCACCGAAGTCGGCGTGGCCCGGGGTGTCGACGACGTTGATCGTCACCGGAACGTCGGTGTGGGCACCGTTGTACGTGATCGCCGTGTTCTTGGCGAGGATCGTGATGCCCTTCTCACGCTCGAGATCGTTCGAATCCATCGCGCGCTCTTCGACGTGCGCGTGCTCGCCGAAGGAGCCGGTCTGACGGAGCATCGCGTCGACGAGCGTGGTCTTGCCGTGGTCGACGTGAGCGACGATTGCGACGTTACGGAGGTCCGGGCGAAGGGCATGCGCCATGAAGGTGTCCTAAACAGGTGGGAGAAGCGCCGGGAAACCGACGTTCCAGGATAGCAAACGCCGCTGAGTGGCTCCCGAATCCGGGCGTGTCACCCCGGCAGCCCGAACAGAGCGGGCCATGTCGCGGCCGCCCAGGGGTACCCGACGAAGGCCGTCGCGTCGATGAGGAAGTGCGCCACGAGGAACGGCAGCAGCCTGCCGGAGCGCGAGAACAGCCATCCGAACAGCAGGCCCATGGCGAGGTTGCCGACGAACGCCCCCGGCCCCTGATAGAGGTGATAGCTGGCGCGCAGGATGCTGGTGGCGATGATGATCGACCAGGTGCCCCAGCCCAACTGCCGCAGCCGGGTGAACAGGTAGCCGAGCACCACGAACTCCTCCTGGATCGAGGCGCGCGCCGCCGAGAGCAGCAGGATCGGCACCGTCCACCAGTGCGCCGACAGGCCGCCGGGGTCGACGGCGACGAAGAGTCCGAAAGCTCGGCCCGCGAGGTACAGCCCTATGCCGGGGATGCCGATCGCGAGCACCAGCAGGATGCCGCGACCGGTGTCGCCTGCGACCCGTGTGCCGTCCAGCCCCAGCCTGCCCAGGTGCGGGCGGCGGTCCTGCCAGAGCAGGAAGCACACCAGCAGCACCGGCACGATCGCGAAGCCGAGACTCAGCACCTGGTAGATGAAGTCGAACGCTTCGCGGTCGCTGCGCGACGGGTTGAGGGTCGCTGTCTGATCGGCCAGCGGCACGGAGTCGGTCAGCCGATAGACCAGCTGCACGATCGAGTAGATCGCCGACTGCCCGAGGCCGAGCGCCAGCACGATCGCGATCTCCCACCACAGGCGGGCGCGTCCTTCGTCAGAGCTCATGCGCGGCTCCTGAGCGAGGAGTGCAGCGACGAGACGAAGGGCGCTCAGGAGTCGTTGGGGCCGCGGTCACGTGCCGATGCTACGCCGGGTCAGCGGGTGAGGAGCACGGCGATGACGGCCCAGACCGCGATCACCACGAAGGCGATCACGGCCGGCCAGTCCCACGTGCGCCTGATCGGGGCGTCCGCCGCGGCATCCGCCTTCGACTGCCGCTCCTGGATCTCCGCCAACGCGCGCACGCCGGCCGGAACCTTCACGCCCTCGACCTCGCGCTCGCGCTCGGTCTGCCGGCGCGCGCGGGAGTGCGCGGGGCCGCCCATCGCGGTGACCTTCGAGTCGTCGTCGAGCAGGAACTCCAACTGCCAGCGGAAGTCGGCCTTGCGCAGGCGCTTCCACCCGAACGAGGTACGACGCAGCATGTTCTGCACCGTGACACCGGCGTCGTCGACGCGCACGGACGAAGCCGCCGAGGCCTCGTAGATCACCCACAGCGCCAGCAGCGGCCACGGGGCGATCAGCAGCATCAGCGACCAGCTGCCGCGGATCACGGCGTCACCCAGAAGGAACAGCACGAGCACCGCGGCGACGAAGAACGCGACGATGCCGGTCGGCGTGCGGAACGTGCGCACGCCGACCGGCGATTCGGAATCGGTCACGCCCCGGCACCGCCGAGCGGGATCGAGGCTCCGGGGATCGCCTGCAGCAGGCGATCCGTGTACTCCTGCTGGGGGTTGGCGAAGATCTCGTCGACCGTGCCCTGCTCGACCAGCTTGCCCTTCTCCATGACGCACACCAGGTCGCTGGACACACGCACCACCGCGAGGTCGTGGGTGATGAACAGGTAGGTCAGGCCGAGCTCGGTCTGCAGCTCGGTCAGCAGGCGCAGGATCTGGGCCTGGACCAGCACGTCGAGGGCCGAGACGGCCTCGTCGAGGACGACGACCTCGGGCTTGAGCGCCAGCGCACGGGCGATCGCCACGCGCTGCCGCTGTCCGCCGGAGAGCTCGTTCGGATAGCGCGTCGCGAGCTCGGGCGGCAGTGCCACCTGGTCGAGCAGCTCCAGCACCCGCTCGCGCCGCGACGCCTGATCGCCCACCCCGTGGATGTGCAGCGGCTCAGCGATCGTGTTGCCGATGTTGCGCAGCGGGTCCATCGATCCGTACGGGTCCTGGAACACCGGTTGCATGCGACGCCGCAGACGGAACGCCTGCGCGTTCGACAGGTGCGACACGTCCTCACCGCCGACCTCGATCAGGCCCGAGGTCGGTGTCTCCAGCTGGAGCACCATCCGCGCGACGGTGGTCTTGCCCGAACCGGATTCGCCCACCAGCGCCAGCGTCTTGCCGCGAGGGATCTCGAAGCTGATGTCGTCGACCGCCCGGAACAGCTCGCTGCGGAAGTTGCCCTGCCGGATCTTGAAGTCCTTCGTGAGCCCCTCCACCTTGACCATGGTGGCGCCGGTCAGTTCTTCCGCATGCTCCAACCCGCGGTCCTCGACCTCGGCCTGGATGCGCTGCGACGCCACGCTCGGCGCCGCAGCGACCAGCCGCTTGGTGTACGGATGCTGCGGATCCTCGAGGATCTCGCGGCTGGGACCGGACTCCACGATCTCGCCCTGGTTCATCACGATGATCTTCGACGCCCGCTCGGCGGCGAGCCCGAGGTCGTGCGTGATGAGCAGCACCGAGGTGCCACGGTCGCGGGTCAGCGAGGCCATGTGATCGAGGATCACGCGCTGCACCGTGACATCCAGTGCCGAGGTCGGCTCGTCCGCGATGAGCAGCTTCGGGTCGGCCGCGAGGCCGATGCCGATCAGCGCACGCTGCCGCATGCCGCCGGAGAACTGGTGCGGATACTGGTGCAGACGGCGCTCGGCGTCTGCGAGCCCGGCCTGCTTGAGTACCTCGATCGCACGCGCCTTGGTGTCGGTCCGGTTCCGGGACAGTCCGTTGGCGCGGATCGCCTCCTTCACCTGGAAGCCGATGCTCCACACCGGGTTCAGGTTCGACATCGGGTCCTGGGGGACGAAGCCGATGTCGCGCCCGCGGATCTCCTCCATGGACCGGCGGCCGAGATTCGTGAGCTCGCGCCCGTCCATCGTGATCGACCCGCCGGTCACCTTGCCGGTGCCGGGGAGCAGGTCGACGATCGCGGCCGCGGTCGTGGACTTGCCTGAACCGGACTCACCCACGATCGCCACGGTCTCGCCGGGGAAGATGTCGAAACTGACGCCGTGCAGCACCTCGCGCTCGCCGTCCTGCCCGCGGAACGCGACCTTGAGGTCGCGAATGCTGAGCAGCGGCCCGTCGTCCGTGTTCGCTGTGAAGCTCATCGGGTGGCCCTCGCCCTCGGATCCATGGCGTCTCGCACGAGCTCGCCGAGCATGATGAACGCGAGCACCGTGATGGTGAGCGCAATGGACGGGTAGAGCAGCGACTCCGGTGCGATGCGCAGGTTCCGCTGAGCGTTGCTGATCTCACGTCCCCACGACATCACGTCGTCGGGAAGACCGACGCCGAGGAATGTCAGGGTCGCCTCCGCCACGATGCCTGCGGCCATCGAGAGCGTCGCCAGCACCAGCAGCGGCGCGATCGAATTCGGCAGGACGTGATACAGCAGCGTGGAGAACTTCCCGCGTCCCAGCGCGCGCGATGCGGTGATGAACTCGGACTGCCGGATTCTCAGCACCTCTGCGCGCACGACGCGGGCGGTGGCCGCCCAGGCGAACCCGCCGATCGCGAACGAGAGCGTGAAGACGTTGCGGTATTCCGAGAGCACGGTCATCACGACGACGGCCGCGAGGATGTAGGGGATCGAGAAGAAGATGTCGCCGATGCGCGACAGCAGCGAGTCGAGCCATCCCCCGTAGTAGCCGGCGAATGCGCCCATGACGAGCCCGATGAGAGCACCGATGAGTGCGGAAAGTAGACCGACACTCAACGATGTGCGCGCGCCCCAGACGATGCGGGAGTAGATGTCGCAGCCCAGGAAGGTGTACCCAAGAGGATGTCCCGCCTCTGGCCCGAGATTCTGGTTCGACAGATCACAGCGGGTCGGCGAGACCTGCGTGAAGAGCGTGGGCCACACCGCCATCAGCAGGATGACGAGCACGATGGCGATCGAGATCCAGAACATCGGGCGGCGCCGCAGGTCGTACCAGGCGTCGCGCCAAAGGCTGGATGGCTTCCCCTGCACTCGAACGGCGTCGGTGACGGGCTGCTCCTCGGGAATCGGAGCGACGTAGCGCGAGGAGTTCGGTTCAGACATAGCGGATCCTCGGGTCGAGAAGGCCGTACAACAGGTCCACCACGAGGTTCACGAGCACGTAGATGATGACGAAGATCGTGACGAACGACACGATCGTCGGTCCCTCGTGCTGGAGGGTCGCGTGGAACAGGACATTGCCGACGCCTGGGATGTTGAAGATGGCTTCGGTGACCGTCGCGCCGACGAGCAGCACGCCGAAGTTCGTCGCCGAGTTGGTGATCACGGGGATCAGGGAATTGCGCAGAACATGGACGGGCAGTACCCGATAGCCCGGGAGGCCCTTACTGTATGCCGTGCGAACCCAGTCCTGGTTCAGCGTCTCGATCACGGTGCCACGCATGAGACGCATGCTGGTGGCGTACAGGCTGAGGCCGAGCACGATTGCCGGCAGCCACAGGTCGCCCCAGTCGTTCTGCGCGCCCACCGTGGGCCGGAACCAGCCCAGTTTGATGGCCAGGAAGTACTGCGCGATGAAGCACATCACGAAGATGGGCATCGAGAGGAAGATCAGCGAGATGACCAGGTTGACGTTGTCGGTGATCTTGCCCTTGCGCAGTGCCGAGATGGTGCCGATGATGATCGACAAGACGAACTCGATGGCGATCGCCATGACGGCGAGGCGAGCGGTGACGGGCAGTGTGCGGGCGAGGACGTCGTTGACGGACTGCCCGGAGAAGGTGGTGCCCATGTCGCCGGTGAGCAGGCCCTTCATGTAATAGAAGTACTGCACGAAGAACGGCTGATCCAGGTGGTACTGGGCCCGGATCGCCTCGAGCAGGGCAGGGGCCGGCGGCTTGTCACCGAACAGCGCCGCGATCGGGTCTCCCGGCATCGCGAACACCATCGCGTAGATGAGCAGCGTCGACCCGATGAACACGGGGATCAGCTGCAGGATTCGCCGAAGGATATAGGAAAACATCCACTCTCCTTTCTTGGAGGTGAAGGCACTCTTGGCACGTCATGAGGCGACGACTGTTTCGAGTCGCCGCCTCATGACGTGCCTTACCGAATGCTTACTTCTTCGACTTGGTGATCTCGTAGTAGAGCGGCACGGAGTTCCAGCCGAACTTGACGTTCTGCACGTCCTCGCTGAAGCCGCCGTTCACGTTCTGGTACCAGAGCGGGATGGCCGGCAGGTCCTTGAGCAGCTGCTCCTGGACCTTGGTGTAGTCGGCCAGGGCTTCCTTCTCGTCCGACGCGGCCGCGCCCGAGGCGAGGTCCTTGTCGACGTCGGCGTTGGAGTAGTCGCCGTCGTTGGACGACGCACCGGTCGCGTACAGCGGGAACAGGAAGTTGTACAGCGACGGGTAGTCGGCCTGCCATCCGGAGCGGTTCGCGGTCTGGATCGTGCGCTTGCCGGCTGCGTCGCGGGCGTTGACCGCGGCACGCAACGTGGCGAAGTCGACGTAGGCCTTGCCGCCGGCGTCGATGTCGAGGGTGTTCTTGATCGAGTTGGTCACCGCGTCGACCCACACCTGGTGGGGGCCATCGGAGTTGTACGCGATCTCGAACTTGCCGTCCCACGGCGAGATCTTGTCGGCCTCGGCCCACAGCTTCTTCGCCTCATCGGGGTTGAACTTCAGCACGTCGCCGCCCTTGAGCTTCTCACCACCGCCGTCGATCACCGGGGAGGTGAAGTCGACAGCCGGGGTGCGGGTGCCGTTGAACACCTTGTCGGTGATCTCGTCGCGGTTGATCGCCATCGAGATCGCCTCACGGCGCAACTGGCCCTCTTCGCCGGAGAAGTGCTTGATCTGCTCGCCGATGGTGAACGACTGGAAGATCGCGGCGGGCTGGTTCACCGCGCGGTCGCCCAGTTCGTCCTGGTAGGTCGCGAGTGCCGACTCGGGGATCTGGTCGATCACGTCGAGGTTTCCGCCCTGGAGGTCGGCGTACGCGGCGTCGAACGAGGCGTAGAACGTGATCGTCAGACCGCCGTTCTCCACCTTGCGGTCGCCCTTGTAGTCGGGGTTCTTGACCAGGTCGATCTTGACGTCGTGCTGCCATGCACCATCGCCGGCCAGCTTGTAGGGGCCGTTGCCGATCGGGTTCTCACCGAACTTGGCCATGTCGTCGAAGGCGACGTCGGGCAGCGGGTAGAACGCCGAGTAGCCCAGGCGCGTCGCGAAGTCGTTCGCGACCGGGGAAGACAGCTCGATGGTGAAGGTCTGGTCGTCGACCTTCTTCAGACCGGTGAGCTCGGAATCTGCATCGGCCTTGAAGCCGACGATGTCGGCGAACCAGGACTGGTTCAGCTGCTTGTTCGACAGCTGAGCGCCCCAGTTCCACGCCTTGATGAAATTGTCCGCCTTGACCTCGGAGCCGTCGGTGAACTTCTGGCCCTTCTTGAGCTTGATCGTCAGCGTGGTGGGGCTGTCGACCTTGATGTCTTCGGCCATGTCGTTGACCAGCTTGCCGTCACCGTCGTAGAAGGCGAGACCGGCGAAGATCGCGTCGAGGATCTTGCCACCGCCGACCTCGTTGGTGTTGGTCGGGATCAGAGGGTTCTCAGGCTCGGAACCGTTGGTGGTGATGATGGCCGTCTTGTCGACGTTGGCATCGGATGCACCCTTGGAGGGTTCCGGGTTGGACCCCGAGGTGCATCCGGCGAGTGCGATCACACTCGTCGCCAGCAGTGCCGCACTCGCGAGTGCGATCTTCTTGCGCTTCACTTGTGTCCTCCTATGGACTAGGGCAAGTCCGTGCTCAGCCTCGAGCACGGTATGGATCGATTGTACGGTCCCGCGGAGCCACTCACGGACAACTGTTATCCAGCCTTAACCGAATTCCGCCCCGTCGCTCGCGGCGACGGGGCGGAATTCGGATACGGATGCGGTGATCAGGCGAAGGCCTCGATCGGCGGGCATGCGCACACCAGGTTGCGGTCGCCCCAGGCGTTGTCGATGCGGCGCACCGGCGGCCAGTACTTGGTCGCGATCTGCGCGTGCACCGGGTAGGCGGCCTGCTCCCGGGTGTAGGCGTGCGCCCACTCCCCCGCGATCAGCGATGCGGCGGTGTGCGGTGCGTTCACCAGCGGGTTGTCGTCGGCGGGCCAGCTGCCGGCAGCGACGGCGTCGGCCTCCGCCTTGATCATGATCATGGCCTCGATGAACCGCTCCAGCTCGGCCAGGTCCTCGGACTCGGTCGGCTCGACCATAAGCGTGCCCGCCACGGGGAACGACATGGTCGGGGCGTGGAAGCCGTAGTCGATGAGCCGCTTGGCGACGTCGTCGACGGTGATGCCGGTGGCCTCCTTGAGGGGACGCAGATCCAGGATGCACTCGTGCGCGACGCGACCGTTCACACCGGTGTAGAGCACCGGGAAGTGGCCCTGCAGGCGCGCGGCGATGTAGTTCGCCGAGAGCACCGCGGCAGCGGTCGCCTCACGCAGACCCGCCGCGCCCATCATGCGCACATACGCCCACGAGATCGGCAGCACACCGGCCGAGCCGTAGGGAGCGCCCGAGACGGGGCCGCCGTCGAAGACGTAGCCGCCCGCGTGCTCGGTCTTCTGCGCCTGCGGATGCCCGGGCAGGTGCGGCGCGAGGTGCGCCTTGGCCGCCACCGGGCCGATGCCAGGACCGCCGCCGCCGTGCGGGATCGCGAAGGTCTTGTGCAGGTTGAGGTGCGAGACGTCGCCGCCCAGGTCGCCGAACCGCGCGTAGCCGAGCAGCGCGTTGAGGTTCGCGCCGTCCACGTACACCTGGCCGCCGGCCGCGTGCACGGCCGCCGTGATGTCGGTGACCTGCTCCTCGTACACGCCGTGCGTGGACGGGTAGGTGATCATCAGTGCGGCGAGCTCGGCGGAGTTCGCCTCGATCTTCGCGCGCAGGTCGTCCAGGTCGACGTTGCCGAGCTCGTCGGTGGCCACCACGACCACCTTCATGCCGGCGAGCACGGCGGATGCCGCGTTCGTGCCGTGCGCGGACGACGGGATGAGGCAGACGGTGCGGTGCTCGTCGCCGTTGGCGTGGTGGTAGCCGCGAATCGCGAGCAGGCCCGCGAGCTCACCCTGCGAGCCGGCGTTCGGCTGCAGCGAGACCGCGTCGTACCCGGTGACCTCGGCGAGCCACGCCTCGAGCTGGTCGATCATCTCGAGCGAGCCCGCGACGTCCTCACGGGGCGCGAAGGGGTGCAGCTGCGCGAACTCGGGCCACGTGATCGCCGCCATCTCGGTCGCGGCGTTGAGCTTCATCGTGCACGACCCGAGCGGGATCATGCCGCGGTCGAGCGCGTAGTCGCGATCGGCGAGCTGCTTGAGGTACCGCATCATGGCGGTCTCTGAGCGGTGCGCGTGGAAGACCGGGTGCGTGAGGAACTCGTCGTCGCGCAGTAGCGATGCCGGAAGGGCGTTCGCGCCGGTGAAGGCGACGTCCTCTGCCTCCGCGCGCTCCTCGCCCAGCGATCGGATGACGAGATCGAGATCCTCCCCGGTCGTGGTCTCGTCGACCGAGATGCCGACGGTGTCGGTGCCGACGAGGTGCAGCAGGACGCCCGCCTTGTGCGCGCGAGCGACGACGCCTGCGGCATCCGCAGTCTTCACCTGCACGGTGTCGAAGAAGTGGTCGTGCACGACCTCGGCACCGGCGGCGACCAGGCGGTCGCGCAGCAGCGCGGCCGTGGCCGCCACCTCGCCCGCGATCGCCTTCAGCCCGTCCGGCCCGTGGTACACGGCGTACATCGAGGCGATCACGGCCAGCAGCACCTGAGCGGTGCAGATGTTCGAGGTCGCCTTCTCGCGGCGGATGTGCTGCTCGCGGGTCTGCAGCGCCAGGCGGTACGCGGGATAGCCGGAGGCATCCTGCGAGACGCCGACCAGACGGCCGGGCAGCTGGCGCTCGAGTCCCGCACGCACGGCCATGTATCCGGCGTGCGGTCCGCCGAACGCCATCGGCACGCCGAAGCGCTGGGTCGTGCCCACCGCGACATCGGCGCCGAGCGAGCCCGGCGAGCGCAGCAGGGTGAGCGCGAGCAGGTCGGCGGCGACGACCGCGAGGCCGCCGGCGACATGTGCGGCGTCGATCACGGCGCTCGGGTCGGCGACCCTACCGGATGCTCCGGGGTACTGCACGAACACGCCGAACAGCTCTTCGGGCAGCTCCTCGCCCGCGGCGAAGTCGCGCTCGACGAGCTCGATGCCCACGGCGTCGGCGCGGGTGCGCAGCAGCGACTTGGTCTGCGGCAGCGCGTCGGCGTCGACGACGAAGACCGAGGACTTCGACTTCGACGCGCGACGGGCCAGCAGCATGCCCTCGGCCACCGCGGTGGACTCGTCGAGCATCGACGCGTTCGCGGTCGAGAGCCCGGTGAGGTCGGAGACCATGGTCTGGAAGTTGATCAGCGCCTCCAGGCGGCCCTGCGAGATCTCCGGCTGGTACGGCGTGTAGGCCGTGTACCAGGACGGGTTCTCCAGAACATTGCGCTGGATCACGCTGGGGGTGATGGTGCCGTAGTAGCCGAGCCCGATCATGGCGCGGTTCACGGTGTTGCGGCTCGCGAGGGCGCGCAGCTCGGCGAGAGCCTCGGCCTCGGACGCGGCGACGGGGATCACCGATTCGGCTGCAGGCTCCGTGAAGATGGTGCCGGGCACGGCCTGGCGCATCAGGATGTCGATCGGGTCGTCCCCGGTCACCCCGAGCGCATCGAGCATCCGGCCACGATCACCGGCATCCGGTCCGATGTGACGGTCGGCGAACGAGACCATCAGGCCCCCGTGACGGCGACGTAGCCGTCGCGGTCGAGCAGGCCGTCGGTGGCGCCCTCGGCGACCTCGACCCTGATCAGCCAGGCGCCCTCGAAGGGCTCGGAGTTCAGCAGCGACGGGTCGTCCACGACGGCGTCGTTGATCTCGGTGACGGTGCCCGCGACCGGAGCGTAGAGCTCGGAGACCGACTTGGTGGACTCGGCCTCGCCGAAGACGTCGCCGCGGCTCAGCTCGGTGCCGACGGCGGGCAGCTCGACGAAGACGATGTCGCCGAGCGCGTCAGCGGCGAAGTCGGTGATGCCGACGGTCGCGACGGCGCCCTCGAGGGCGACCCACTCGTGCTCTTCGCTGTACTTGAGGGTGGTCAGATCGGTCATTTCGTCCTCCGGTAGAAAGGCAGTGCGGTCACGGTCGCGGGGATCTTCGTCCCTCGCACGTCAAGGAACAGCGGGGTCTCACCTGTTGCGTAAGAGGGTGCCACGAAAGCCATGGCGATGGGATGCCCGAGGGTCGGGCTCAGCGCGCCGCTGGTGATCTCACCCACGGCGGTGCCGTCCTCGAGGACGATCGCGTAGCCGGCGCGGCCGGCGCGACGGCCCTCGGCGGCCAGGCCGATCAGCACCGCGGCATCCTCTGCCGGAGCCACGGCGTCCTTGCCGACGAATCGCTCCTTGGCGGTGACCACCACGCGTCCGAGGCCGGCCTGCGCCGGCTTGGTCTCGCGGGTCAGCTCGTGGCCGTACAGCGGCATCCCCGCCTCGAGCCGCAGCGTGTCTCGCGCGGCGAGGCCGGCCGGAACCAGACCGTGCGGCTCACCGGCGGCGAGCACGGCGTCCCACATCGCCTCGGCGTCGGCGGCGGCGACCAGCAGCTCGAAGCCGTCCTCCCCGGTGTAGCCGGTACGGGCGACCAGCACCTGCTTGCCCGCGAAGGTCGCCGTGGCCCACGCGTAGTACTTCTGCTCGGCCCACGGCACGCTGACGTCGTCGAGACCGGCGATGGACTGGACGATGGTCTCGGCCTGCGGACCCTGCACGGCGATCAGTGCGTAGTCGTCGGAGACGTCCGCGACGGTCACATCGAACCGGTCGGTGCGTGCGGAGAGCGCCTCGCTCACGAACTCGCGGTTGCCCGCATTGGAGATGATCAGGTAGTCGTCGTCCTCCAGGCGGTAGACGATGACGTCGTCGATGATGCCGCCGTCCTCGGCGAGCAGCAGCGAATACTTCGCCTTGCCGTTCGCGAGGGCGGAGAGCCTGCCGGCGAGCGCGTAGTCGAGGTACTCCCCCGCCTGCGCGCCCTGGACGGTGAACTCGGCCATGTGCGAGATGTCGAACATGCCCGCGGCCTGGCGCACGGCGTGGTGCTCGGCGAGATCGGAGGTGTAGCGCACCGGCATCTGCCAGCCGCCGAAGTCGGTGAAGGATGCCCCGAGCGCCTCGTGGCGCGAGCGGAGTGGGGTGTAGCGGGCGTCGGTCATGAGTTCTCCCGTTGTCGGGTGGCACGGCGGATCACCGTGTCCTGCGAACTCCCCCTCTGTCATGGGCCTGAGAGCTTCGCCCCGTTGCGCTGTATCGGCAGCGTGGGGCTTTCACCGTCGGCGGATGCGTGCGCATCGCTTTTCAGAGCGGCCGGACGCGAGCGGTGGGGGTACCTGAGAGATTGGCGGGGAGGCTTGCTCCTTCGGTGCCCGGCTGCCTGCACCGGGCTCTCCCGCACGCGTCGTGCGGCCAGTTTTCTGTTGTGGGCACTGCTCCGCCCAGCATACCGGTTCCGGATGCCGGAGATGGTGCCCGCCCGCGCACACAAGGGGCCGGTACGCGGGCGGGGGTCTGTGGGGCTGTCTGCTGTCAGGTGCCGGCGAGTTCCCGGCGCACCTCGTCGCGGAGGCGGCCGAGGTTCTCGGGATCGGGAGCGGCACCGAGCAACGTCTTGGTGTAGTCGTGCTGCGGGTCGAGGATGACCTTGTCGGCAGGACCCCGCTCGACGACGTCGCCGTGGTACAGCACCATGATCTCGTCGCTGAAGTGCCGGGCCGTGGCCAGGTCGTGCGTGATGTACAGCACGCCCAGGTCGTCCTCGCGCTGCAGGTCCGCCAGCAGGTTCAGCACGCCGAGCCGGATCGAGACGTCGAGCATCGAGACCGGCTCATCGGCCACGATGAAGCGCGCACCGGGCGCGAGTGCACGCGCAATGGCGACACGCTGGCGCTGCCCGCCCGAGAGCTGGTGCGGACGACGATCGGCGAAGTGCTCCGCCGGCGAGAGGCGCACGCGCTCGAGCAGTTCGAGGGCCCGCTCCCGCACCTGTGTGGCGGACAGTTCGGGGTGGTGCAGCTGCAGCGGCCGTTCCAGGTGATGCATGATCGTGTGGAACGGATTCAGCGAGGCGAACGGATCCTGGAACACCATCTGCACATCGGAGCGATACCGCTCGAGCGCACGGCCGTGGTCGCCACTGGCGCGACCGTCCAGCAAGATCTCGCCGGAGGTGGGCTTCTCGAGCTTCATCAGCATGCGGGCAATAGTGGACTTGCCCGAGCCGGACTCACCGACGAGAGAGATCGTCTTTCCCGCCTCCAGGGTGAACGAGACGTCCTTCACCGCGTGCAGCTTGGTGGTCCTGAGCCCCGAACGAAGCGTGAAGTCCTTCACCAGATTGCGCGCCTCGAGGGTGCGCTTCGCCTGATCGTTCATCGGACCTGCTCCTGACTCGGCCGGCTGCCGGTGCGCACGAAGTCGCCGCGCTCGCCGCGCAGACTGGGGAAGCTGGACAGCAGCCGCTTGGTGTAATCGTGCTGCGGAGTGCGGTAGATCTCCTCCGCGGTGCCGAGTTCGACGATCTGCCCCTGCAGCATCACGGCGATGCGGTCGCTGATCTCGATCAGCATCGGCAAGTCGTGAGTGATGAAGATCACCGCGAAGCCGAGCTTCTCGCGCAGCCTCATGATCTCGCGGATGATGCCGCGCTGGACGACCACATCGAGAGCGGTGGTGGGCTCGTCCATGATCATGACCTGCGGGTCGAGCGCGAGCGCCATGGCGATCATCATGCGCTGGCGCATGCCCCCGGACAGCTCGTGCGGGAAGCTCGTGAGGCGCTTGGGATCCACGCCCACGAGGGTGAGCAGCTCCTCGGCGCGTTCCTTCTTGGCCGCCTTGGACATACCGGGGCGGTGCGTGTCGAAGATGTCGAAGATCTGCGACTTCACGCTGATCACCGGGTTGAGCGAGTTCATCGCCCCTTGGAACACCATCGACACCTTGTCCCAGCGGAAGGCGCGCAGACCGTCGGCGGCGAGGGCGACCACGTCGATGTCGGTGCCGGCGCGATCATGGAACACGATCTCGCCCTCGGTCATCAGCGCCGGTGCCTTCAGCAGCCGGGTCAGCCCGTAGGCGAGAGTGGTCTTGCCGCAGCCGGATTCGCCCGCCAGCCCCAGGATCTCGCCGCGGTGCAGGGTGAGCGACACATCGCGCACAGCCTTGACCGGAGGATCGACCTCGTACTCGATGGAGATGTTCCGAGCCGTCAGAACGGCCTCGGGCTGAGCCGCGGTCATGCCGTGACCCCCTTCGTCTTGGCGGCCTTGCGCACGTTGCGGGCGGCCGCGGGGGCGCTGCGCAGCTTCGGGTTGATGATCTCGTCGATCGCGAAGTTGATCAGCGCGAGACCGCAGCCGAGCATCGCGATCAGCAGACCCGGGGGCACGAACCACCACCAGGCACCCTGTCCGAGCGCCTGCCCTGACTGGGCCTCGTTGAGCATGGTGCCCCAGGTGATGCCGTCGGTCGGGCCGAGGCCGAGGTAGGCCAGGCCCGCCTCGCCGAGGATCGCGAAGATGATCGCGAACAGGAACTGCGCGGTCAGCAGCGGCAGCAGGTTCGGCATGATCTCGACGAGGATGATGCGGAACGGCTTCTCGCCCGCCACGCGGGCGGCGGAGACGTAGTCGCGGGTGCGCAGTGAGCGCGTCTGCAGGCGCAGGACATAGGCCGCTCCCGCCCAGGACGTGATGCCGAGCACGATCGCCACCAGCAGCCAGCTGCGGTTCGTCGCGAACGCGGCGATGACCATGACCAGCGGCAGACCGGGGATGACGAGCATGATGTTGGTCATGAGCGCCAGGACGTCCTCACCCCACCCCGCGAGGTAGCCGGCCAGCACACCGAAGATCAGCGACAGGACGATCGCGATGCCCGCGGCGATGACGCCGACCTGCAGCGAGCCCCGCGCGCCGTAGGCGAGCTGAGCGACCACGTCGTAGCCGAGCTTGGTCGTGCCCAGCCAGTGCTCCGAGGAGGGCGGCTCGAGAGCGGGGTTGCCGGAATAGGTCGGGTCCTGCACGAAGAACGGACCGAAGACGGCCAGCAACAGGATGAAGGCGACCAGGATGAGGCCGACCATCAGCTTCGGCGTCATCGTGGGCATCATCGCGCGGAATCCACCCCGAGGCCTGCCCTTCGGCGTGGTCGCAAGGGCGATGGTGCTGGGCTGTTCGACGGTCGCGGGGTCGACGACGCCGATCGGCAGCGCGGCAACCTCGACTTCTCTGCTCAGTTCGGTGTCAGACATTCTGGCGGGCCCTCGGGTCGACGAATCCGTAGATCAGATCCATGAAGAAGTTGGCGGCGAGCACGGCGATCGTGATCACCAGGAACACGCCCTGCATGAGTGCGTAGTCCTTCGAGATCACGGCCTGGAACATCAGGCGGCCGACGCCGGGATAGGTGAACACCTGTTCCATGACGATCGAGCCGGCCACGACGAATCCCAGTGTGATCGAGAAGCCGGCGATCGACGGGATGGCGGCGTTACGGGCCGCATACATGCCCATGATGCGACGCGGGCGCAGGCCCTTGGCCTCGGCCGTCACGATGTAGTCCTCGGACAGCGTGGAGACCATCATGTTGCGCATGCCGAACAGCCAGCCGCCGACCGAGCTGATCACGATGGTGATCGCCGGAAGGATGGCGTGGGCGAGGGCGTCCTGGATGAACGCCCACGACCACTCGGGGCCGTCCGGGTAGGTGAAGACGTCGTAGCCGCCGAAGATGGGGAACCATCCGAGTCCGACCGCGAACACCGACACCAGGATGAGCGCCATCCAGAAGTACGGGATCGACTGCAGGACCGTGGTCGCCGGGATGATGTTGTCCACCCAGGTGCCGCGCTTCCAGCCGGCCCAGACCCCGAGGCCCACGCCGAGGATGAACGAGATCACCGTGGCCGTGCCGACCAGCAGGAGCGTCCACGGCAGCGCGGCCCCGATCAACTCGGTGACCGGCTCCGGGTACGCGACCACCGACACACCGAGGTTCCCGTGCAGGATCTGGTTCCAATAATTCAGGTACTGCTCCCACAGCGGCGTGTCCTCGCCGCCGAGAAGCTGCTTGATGTTGCGGATCGTGTCTTCCGACACGTCCTGCCCCGCACGCTGCATCTTGGCGATCATGATGTCGGCGGGGTTGCCGGGCATGAGCCGCGGAAGCAGGAAGTTGAGGGAGATCGCGGCCCACAGCGTCACCGCGTAGAACCCGATCCTTCTCAGATAGAACTTCATCCCGATACCTTCACACTTCCTGCTTCCACGGTCTCACTCAGCGATCACTTCTTGGGCTGCAGGTGCTGCAGGATGTAGCCCGACGAGACGGCTCCCCAGGACGGCGGGAACGCGTAGAGGTCGTCCTCGGTCGGCCAGCCCGTGTAGTCCTTCGAGTTGTAGAAGGTCTGCGTCGCGTTGATCACGATCGGGATGTAGGGCAGGTCACGGACGATCTCGGTCTGGATCGTCGCGTAGATCTCCTTGCGCTTGGCCTCGTCGTTGGTGCCGATGGCCTCCTGGATCGCCGCGTCGACCTTCGGGTTGTTGTAGCGGCTGAAGTTCCAGCGCCCTGCCGGGATCTCTTCGCCGACCTTCGAGGTCGAGGCCACCTTCGTGCCGCCGAACCAGTCGCGGTAGATCTGGAACGGGTCGGCCACCGAGGTGCCCACGACGCCGCCCATGATCAGCTGGTAGTTGCCGGTCTGGCGCGCGTCGGAGAACGCGTCCCACTGCACGGTCGACGCGGTGACCTTGATGCCGGCCTTGGCGGCCTGCTCCTCGATCAGCTTCGCCGCGTCGTTGTAGTCGGTCCAGCCGTCGACCGAGATCAGGTCGAGCTCGAGCTTCTTGCCGTCCTTCTCGTAGATGCCGTCGCCGCCCTTGGTGTATCCGGCGGCCTCGAGGATCTCCCCCGCCTTGGCGGCGTCGGGGTCCTGCGGGCTGACCTCGTTGGCGGGGTCGGCGACCCACTTCTCGTCACGCGGGAGCAGTGCGAACGTCGGCGAGATCTTGCCCGTCATGCCGACGAACGCCTTCTCGTCGATGGTGCCGCGATCGATGGCGACGTTCAGCGCCTGGCGGACGGCGACATCGGTCTGCGGGCCGGTGCAGCCGAGGTCGGCGTTCGAGCAGGTGTACAGCACCGTCGGGTCCTGGGGGGTGTTGATCCAGGAGATGATGCCGTTCTTGCTGACGCTGTCCGGGTTCGGGATGAACATACCGGTCCAGTCCAGCTTGCCTGCGGTGAGCAGGTCCTGGGCGGTCTGGTTGTTGTCGATCGCGATGTACTGAACCTTCTTGACGCCGAGCTTGTCGGCGTCGCGGAAGTTCTTGTTGGCCTTGAGCGTGTAGGACTCCTTCGAGACCTTGTCCACGACGTACGGGCCGGACGCGACGGGCTCCTCGTTCGCGAAGGCTGCGAAGTCGGTGATGTCCTTCCAGATGTGCTCCGGAAGGATCAGCGTCGAGCCCATGCGGGCGAACTCGGTGGTGTACTGCGGCGTGTTGTACGTCAGCACGACGGTGGTGTCGTCCGGAGCCTCGGCGGAGACCAGGCCGTTCGCCTCGGGGTTGTTCGCGGCGTACTTGAAGGTGAAGACGACGTCCTTGGCGGTCAGCGGCTCGCCGTCGGACCACTTCAGGCCCGACTTGAGCTTGACGGTGATCGCGGTGCCGTCCTCGTTGTACTCGAACGAGTCTCCGAGCATGCCGGAGGGCTTGTCGTCAGCGGTCTTGTTGAAGAAGAACAGCGGCTCGTAGATCGGGCCGTTGGTGCCGCTGAGCACGGTGGGAGCGAACGGGTTGAAGTTCGCCGTGACGGGCGGCTGGGTGCCGGCCTGCACGCGCAGGACGGCGTCCGCGGACGACTTGTCCCCCGATCCGCTGCTCGGCGAGCAACCGGTCAGGGCGAGTGCGAGGACCGATGCCCCCGCGACTGTGGTCATCGCGATGCTGCGCGCGACTTTACGACTCATTCTCTTTTTCCTCTCGGTGCTGCTTTGCAGGAGGGGCGGCCTCCGTCATGGAGGGCAATCCCGAATGGGTTTGTTAGGACAGCAACCTAACAAACCCATTCGGGTGGGAACAAGGGCCGCGCCGGGGTTTTGGATAACGTTTCGGACTCGGCCCCGTGGCGCGCCCGAGCATGACGAGGACCGCCCGTGCGCACGGCGCACAGACGGTCCTCAGAGGCGTCGGATCGGGGTCTCAGCCCTTGACGGCACCCGCCACCAGGCCGCTGGTCATGCGGCCCTGCACGATCACGAAGAAGATGATCACGGGGATCGCGACGATGGCCGATGCCGCCATCACCTGCCCCCAGTTGATCGCCTGCGTCGAGCTCTGCTGCACGAATCCGCGCAGCCAGAGCGGCAGTGTGCGGTTGTTCTCCATGATCACCAGCGCGACCGTGAACTCGTTCCAGCACTGCAGGAACGCGAACACACCGGTGGCCACCAGACCGGGGGCCAGCAGCGGGAAGGTGATGCGCAGGAACGCCTGGCTGCGGCTGAGGCCGTCGATCATCGCCGCCTCCTCGAGCTCCGCGGGCACGCCGGCCACGAAGCCGCGCAGCATCCAGATCGTGAACGGCACGACGGCCGCCACGTACAGGATGCTGAGCCCCAGCACGTTGCTGAGCAGGCCGAGGCTGGACATCATCTTGTACTGCGCGATGAACAGCCCCTCGGCGGGCAGCATCTGAATCAGCAGGATCGTCACGATGAACGTGACCCGCCCCTTGAACTTGAATCGGCTGATCGCGACGGATGCGAGGAACGCGAACACCAGGCAGACGGCGACCGAGAGCAGCGTGACCGCCACACTCACGCCCAGCGCCGAGAAGAACGCCGGGGTGAGCACGTTCGCGAAGTTGTTGAACGTGCCGCCGACGGGGAAGAAGGTCGGCGTCCGCGACTCGAGGGTCGCCGCCGAGAGCATGGAGGAGTTGACCATCCAGTACACCGGGAACGCCCACGCGATCGCGAGCACGAGAGCCAGGATGCTGAGCAGCCAGGTGGATGCCTTGAATCGGCGGCGCCTGCGCGGGATGCGGTCCGAGGGCCCGGAGTCGCGCGACGGGTAGGCGCTCTCGAGTCGTTCGGCCACGACGGCCGTGTCTGCTGCGGTGGTCACTGGGTCTCCTCCTTGATGAGGCTGCGCACGTAGAACCAGCTCAGCGCGATCGTGATGGCGAGGACGAAGATCGACATCGCCGCTCCGCCGCCGAAGTCCATGCCGGCGACGCCGGTCTTGTAGATGTAGGTGCCGAGCAGGTCGTAGTCGGTCGATTTGGGGCCGGCATCCTGCAACAGCGTGATCTGCGCGAACACCCGCAGATCCCAGATCAGGTTCAGCAGCAGCACGATCGCGATCACGGGCTTGAGCACCGGGTACATGATGTGCCGGAAGCGCTGAAGGGCCCCGGCGCCGTCGAGCTGAGCGGCCTCGAGCACCTCGCCGGAGACCTGCGTCAGTCCGGCATAGGCCGAGAACGCGACGAACGGCACCGACATCCAGGTGATGATGATCGACGCGACGATGAAGAACAGGAGCGGGGTCGTGCCGATCCAGTTGAAGTTCCCGATGTCGACGCCCGGGATGAGGTTGATCAGGTAGTTGATCACGCCGCGGCGGCGGTCGAACAGCCAGATCCACACGGTCATCGCGGCGATGACGGGCATGGCCCATGCGAGCAGCAGCGCGATCTGCAGGATGAACCGGATCGCCGCGGGGATCTTCGTCATCAACAGCGCCAGCAGCACGCCGATCACGACGGTGACGAAGGCGGTGACGAGGCAGAACAGCACCGAGCGGAAGGTGACCTCCCAGAACGTGGGGTTCTGCGCGATCGCGATGTAGTTGTCGAACCAGACGAAGTCGGGCGCCTTGCCGCCGAGCTGCTGCAGCGCGCCGTACTTCTGGAACGAGGTTACGATCTGCCACCCGACCGGGTACCCCATGCCGAGCACGAGCACGAGCACCGCGCCGGTGATCAGGGCGTAGGGAGCCCAGTTCTTGCGGCGCGCGACGGTCGGGGGCGCCTGCTTCGGCGGCGTCTGCTTCGAGGACGCCTGCGTGGGGACTGCGGTGGATGTCATGGAATCGCGAAACCCGTCTCTGGAAAGGGAGATGACGACGGTGCGGGGGCCGGGCGACTGCCCGGCCCCCGCGAGAGGCATCAGCCGTTGATGATGCCGTTGATCTTGCTGTCGTACTCCTTCGCGAGGGAGGCGGTGTCGCCGCCCTCGGCGATCTTGCCGAAGAACTCCTCGAGGATCTTCTGACCCTCGACGGCAGCCCAGCCCGGCGCTGCCGGGGTCAGCTTGGAGCCCAGAGCCGAGTCGACGAGCGCCTTGGCGAACTGGTCGGTGCCGAGCTCGGCGACGTACTTGGTGTTCGCCGGACCAAGGCCGTTCTTGGCCAGCAGGGTCTGGTAGTCCTCGGAGAAGATGATGCGCAGCAGCTCCTTGGCGCCGGCCTGCTTGGTGCTCTTCGCCGAGATGGCGACGTTCGAGCCGCCCGCGAAGACCGGTGCGACGGTGCCGGCCTCGACACCCGGCAGCGGGAACACGCCGAAGGTGGCGTCGTTCCACTCGCGCTTCTCGTTGCCCTTGTCGTCATCACCCTTGTAGTCGCCGACCGACCAGTGCGCCCAGCCGGGTGCGATGATCGTCGCGGCGGTGGGGGCGGCGCCGTCCTTGTCGTTGTTGATGTTCACCCACGGGGTGGAGTCGTCCTCGGTGGCGGGGGCGTTCGAGGCGTTCTTGAACAGCTCCTGGAACTGCTTCAGACCGGTCTGCGTCTTCTCGCTGGACAGCGTGGAGACCCACTTGTCGCCGTCCTTCTCGGCGAGCTCGCCGCCGTTCGCGAAGATCCAGGACACGCCGTTGCGCCAGTCCTGGCCGCCGATGTAGAAGCCGGACTGACCCGCGGTCTTCAGCTTGGCGACGTCGGCGTTGAACTCCTCGAGAGTCGAGGGGACCTCGAGGCCCGCTGCCTTCCAGATGTCCTTGCGGTAGGTGATGTAGCGCGAGCCGAAGTAGTAGGGCAGCGCGTACTGCTTGCCGTCGACCGTGCCGACGTCGACGAACGACTTCAGCAGGTCGTCGCCGCCGAGGTCCTGGTAGATGCCGCTCAGGTCGGCGAAGGCGCCTGCGGTGGTGAAGGTCGGCGACCAGGTGTTGCCGATCTCGGTGACATCAGGGGTGTTCTTCGCGTCCGGCAGCTGGTTGGTCAGCTTGGTGAGCGCGTCGGTCCAGTCCTGCTGCTGGATGGTCAGCTCGCCACCGGTGGCCGCCTTGTACTCCTTGACCAGGTAGTCACGTGCTTCCTGGGGGGTGTCGCCACCCATGACCCAGAACGTGATGTCCTGGTTCTTGGCGCCCTTGGCGTCGAAGCCGCTGGCAGCGGCGCCTGCGCCGTTGTCGTTGCTCGAGCATCCGGTCAGCGCGATCGCGAGGACAGAGGCCCCGGCGAGTGCGGTGAGCGCGAGGCTGCGCTTGCCGTTACGGATCATTCGTGTACTTCCTCTCAGTGCTTCACTGCAGAGTGGGGCGGCTCATCGGGGAGTCGGTCCCGTTGGTGGAGGTTTGTTAGGACAGTAACCTAACAAATTCACCGCGCGTGTCAAAAGCAGATCGGCCGGGAGAAGTAACGTTTCGGGCTCGAAGGCTGGTCTGCGCCGGGGCGACCACCCCATAGGCTCGTGGTGTGGGAGCGAGAAGCACAGAGGACGACGCCATCCGCGTCGCCGTCTCGACCGTGATCTTCTCGTTGCGCGCCGCCTCGGACGGCGATCGGCTGATGCTGCCCCTGGTGCGCCGCACCCAGGATCCTCACCGCGGAGTCTGGGCGCTTCCCGGCGGCTGGCTCGACATCGACGAGGACCTGGCCACCGCCGCCTCGCGGACGCTGGCGGAGACCACCGCCCTGACGCCGAGCTACCTCGAGCAGCTCTACACGTTCGGCGAGGTCGACCGCTCCCCCACCCGCGTCGTCTCGATCGTGTACTGGGCACTGCTGCGCTCGGACCTCGTCGACACGCAGCGCCAGGCGGCGGGTGCACCCGAGAACGTCGAGTGGTTCGATGTGGACACCCTTCCCGACCTCGCATTCGACCACCGGCGCATCGCGGAATACGCGCTCGACCGGCTGCGCAACAAGGTCGGATACAGCCGGATCGCCGCGGGCCTGCTGCCCGACGAGTTCACGCTCACCGAGCTGCGCGAGGTCTACGAGGCCGTGCTGGGTCGCCGCCTCGACCCCTCCAACTTCCGCCGCCTGCTGGAGGGCACCGACGAGCTGGTGCCGACCGACTCGTTCCGCACCGGCAAGCACCGCCCCGCGCGGCTGTATCGGCGAGGCCGCGAGGCCTGAGCCGGACATCCTTCGCGCGTCGGCGTCATGCCGATTGCACTTCTGGTCATGTCGACATAATCTGTTCTCACAGTAAGTGTCCAAGTGACCAGAAGGTGGCGAACCCGATGCACACCGCAGTCCCCCTCCCCGCGCTCGACCCGTCCGTCGACCACGCCCTGCGACTGATCGTCGCCGGCGCCTCCACCGAGGAGACCTGCGCGACCGACCTCGCCGCCGGGCCCTGGGACTTCGACTCCCGCCCTGGCTACGGCCCCGGCTCGTCCATGGGCGACGTGATCCCCACCGGCGCACCCCGCCAGGGCGAGTTGCCGTCGGCGTACCGCGAGGCATCCGAGGACGAGCTGGACGCCCGCATCCGCGCCGCGAAGCAGACCCTCGGCGACCGGGTCGTCGTGCTGGGACACTTCTACCAGCGCGAGGAGGTGGTGCGGCACGCCGACTACCTGGGCGACTCGTTCCAGCTCGCACAGGCCGCGCTGGACCGCCCCGAAGCCGAGGCGATCGTGTTCTGCGGCGTGCACTTCATGGCCGAGACCGCCGACCTGCTCTCCCGCCCAGACCAGGCCGTGATCCTGCCGAATCTCGCCGCCGGATGCTCGATGGCCGACATGGCCGACATCGATCAGGTCGAGGACTGCTGGGAGCAGCTCGCCGACATCTACGGCCCGCTCGACCAGCCGGATGCCGAGGGCCTCGTGCCCGTCGTGCCGGTGACCTACATGAACTCGTCCGCGGCGATCAAGGGCTTCGTGGGGCGCAACGGCGGGATCGTGTGCACGTCCTCGAACGCGAAGACCGTGCTGGAGTGGGCGTTCGCCCGCGGCCACCGGGTGCTGTTCTTCCCCGATCAGCACCTCGGCCGCAACACGGCGAAGGCGATGGGCGTGCCGCTCGAGCGGATGCCGTTGTGGAACCCGCGGAAGCCGCTGGGCGGGTCGACCGCCGATCAGCTCGCCGACGCTCGGGTGCTGCTCTGGCACGGCTTCTGCTCGGTGCATCGCCGGTTCACCGTCGGGCAGATCGAGCAGGCGCGGGCGGAGCACCCTGGCGTGCGCGTGATCGTGCACCCCGAGTGCCCGATGGAGGTCGTCGATGCCGCGGATGAGGCCGGCTCCACCGCCTACATCCGGCGGGCGATCGAAGAGGCATCCGAACCGAGCACGTTCGCGATCGGCACTGAGATCAACCTGGTCCGGCGCCTCGCCGCGCAGCATCCGCAGCACGAGATCTTCTGTCTCGACCCCGTCGTCTGCCCGTGCTCGACGATGTACCGCATCCATCCCGGCTACCTCGCATGGGTGCTCGAGGAGCTCGTCGCAGGGCGCACCGTGAACCGGGTGCAGGTGACGGACGACGTCGCCGCACCGGCACGCGTCTCGCTGGAGCGGATGCTGGCGGCGAAGCCGGAGGCGGCGAGCGCATGAACGTCATCGTCGTGGGCAGCGGCATCGCGGGTCTCACCGCAGCGCTGCACGCGCATGAGGCGGGGCACGCGGTGACGCTGGTCGTCAAGGACGCTCTCGACAGCGGCAGCACGCCCCTCGCCCAGGGCGGCATCGCCGGCGTGTACGGCCCCGATGACTCCGCCGCGCTGCATGCAGCCGACACGCACACGGCGGGCGCGGGTCTGTCGGATCCGATCGCCGTCGACGCGCTGGTCGCGGATGCCGCGGACCGAATCGCCGAACTCGCAGCGCGCGGCGTCTCGTTCGACCGCGCTGTCGACGGGGCGCTCTCCCGCGGTCAGGAGGCCGCGCACTCCCATCCGCGCATCGCGCACGCGGGTGGCGACGCCACCGGCGCCGCGATCTCGGCCGCGCTGGTCACGCAGGTGCGCGCCGCACAGCGAACCCCGTCACGGATGCAGGAAGGCACGACGGATGCAGGCGGACACGCCGCCGAATCGGCCGAAATCCGCGCGTCCGGCCTGCATCCGTCCCGCGGGATCGCCGTCCTCGGGCACGCGTTCCTGACGGACCTCGTGATCGAGGACGGCGGTTGCCGCGGCATCCGCGTGCTGCACGACGGACGGGAGCGGATGCTGCGCGCCGATGCCGTCATCCTCGCGACCGGCGGAGCCGGGCAGCTGTACCAGCACACGACGAACCCGGTCGGGGCGACCGGAGACGGCATCGCCGCCGCGCTGCGCGCCGGGGCCGCGGTCGCCGATCTGGAGTTCGTGCAGTTCCACCCGACGATGCTCGCCGTGGGCGATCCGTTCCTCATCTCCGAAGCGGTCCGCGGCGAGGGGGCGGTGCTGCGGGATGCCACGGGGCGGCGCTTCGCGTTCGACGCGCACCCCGATGGTGAGCTCGCCCCGCGCGACGTCGTCGCGAGGGCGATCGCCAGGCAGCAGGCGACCGACGGCGTACCGGTGCGACTGGATGCCACGGCGCTCGGGGCCGCGCGACTTGCGGAGCGCTTCCCGACGATCGACAGGGTCGTGCGCGAACGCGGGCTGGACTGGTCGCGCGAGCCGATCCCGGTGACCCCGGCCGAGCACTACCTGATGGGCGGCATCGCGACCGACGTCGACGGACGGACCTCCATCCCGAGACTGTTCGCGGTGGGCGAGGTCGCGCGCACCGGAGTGCACGGGGCGAACCGCCTCGCGTCGAACTCGCTGCTCGAGGGAGCGGTGTTCGCTGCGCGCGCGGTCGAGGCACTGGGCAGTGCCTGGCAGTCCGGATCGGCGGCTCCGTCGATCGCGGACGCGCAGAGCGAAGAGTTCTGCGCTCCGAGCGCTCCTTTCACCCGCGCCGCGCTGCAGGAACTCATGTGGGACCATGTCGGACTGCTGCGCACGACCGAGGGCCTCGCCGATGCGCTCGACACGATCCGCGGCTGGCAGGCGCAGCAGCATCCGCCCGCCACCGTCCGCGAGCACGAGGACGCGAACCTGCTGCTCCTCGCCGAGGCGACCACCGCAGCCGCACTCGCCCGACCGGTCTCGGTCGGCGCGCACTTCCTGGAACCCGCCCTGATCGGAGCCCGATGATCACCCCCGCCACCCTCACCCGCGTCGTCTCCGCCGCTCTCGAGGAGGATGCTCCGTGGGGCGACCTCACCAGCACGTCCCTGATCCCGGCGGACGCCGGCGCCGAAGCCGATCTGGTCGCGCGCGAATCCGGTGTGCTCGCCGGAGGGGCGGTCTTCGCCGCCGCCTTCGCCCTCACCGACCCGGCGATCACCGTGGACCTGCACGTCGCCGATGGCGACACGTTCGAGGCCGGCGACGTGCTGGCGACGGTCACCGGGCCGGCGCGCGGCATCCTCACCGCGGAGCGCGTCGCGCTGAACTTCACCCAGCGTCTGAGCGGCATCGCGACCCTGACCGCCGCCTACGTCGCTGCGGTCGCCGGCACCGGCGTGCGCATCGCGGACACCCGCAAGACCACGCCGGGCCTGCGCGCGTTCGAGCGGCACGCCGTGATCAGCGGCGGCGGACACAACCACCGGCATTCGCTGTCGGACGCCGTGATGGCGAAGGACAACCATCTCGCTCTGCTCACCCGCGACGGCGGCGACCTGGCGCGCGGCCTGCGCGCGGCACGGGACCTGCTCCCGCACACCACGCACGTCGTGGTCGAAGTGGACCGGATCGATCAGATCGAGGCTGTGCTGGAAGGCGGAGCCGACACGGTGCTGCTGGACAACTTCACACCCGAGCAGCTGCGCGAGGCCGTCGCCCTGATCGGCGGGCGCGCCGTGGCCGAGGCATCCGGTGGGGTGAACCTGGACACGGTGCGGGCGATCGCCGAATCCGGCGTGCAGGTCATCTCGGTCGGGGCGCTCACGCACTCCGCGCGGGCGCTCGACCTGGGCCTCGACATCCGGATGTCCTGACCGTGCTCTACGCCGATCATGCGGCGACCTCGCCGGTGCGCCGCGAGGTACTCGAGGCGATGGCGCCGTATCTGAGCGGCGTGTTCGGCAATCCTTCCAGCCATCACACCGTCGGCGAGGCAGCGGCCGGCGCGCTGGAGGATGCGCGTTCCCGGGTGGCCGCCGTTCTGGGCATGCGTGCCGGCGACGTGGTCTTCACCTCGGGCGGCACCGAGGCGAACAACCTCGCCGTGAAGGGCATCGTGCTGGCATCCGGTCGCCGGCACCTGATCACGACGCCGATCGAGCACGAGTCGATCCTGGAGTCGGCTGCCTACCTGCAACGTTTCCATGATGTCAAGGTCACGCTGCTGCCGGTGACAGCGACGGGGCGGGTCGAGCCGGAGGTGCTCGTCGCGGCGGTGCGGCCGGACACTGCCCTGGTCTCGATCGGGCACGCGAACAATGAGATCGGGACCGTGCAGGATGTCGCGGAGATCGCGGCACGGCTCGCAGATGGCGGAGCGAACAGGGATTGGCGGACGACACGCGACGACGTCGCCCGCCGAACGCGGGATCGCCCGCCGTCTGGGAGGACAGTCCCCCTGCACATCGACGCCGTGCAGTCCGCCGGATGGCTGCCGCTCGCCGGCCTCCGCGCCGATGCGATCTCGATCGCCGGCCATAAGCTCGGCGCGCCGAAGGGCATCGGCGCCCTCGCCGTGCGAGGACGCGTGCCGCTCGAGCCGCTGCTGCACGGTGGCGGCCAGGAGCGCGGACGCCGGTCCGGCACCGAGAACGTCGCGGCTGCCGTCGGCCTGGCCGTGGCACTGGAGCTCGCAGAGGCGGAGCGCACGGCGTCGGCCGATCTCGTCCGTGAGCGGACCGCGGCCTTCATCGCCGCGGTCTTGCGGCTCGTACCCCAGGCCGCGCTCACCGGTGACCCGGATCGCCGCCTTCCCGCGACCGCGAGCTTCACGTTCAACGGCGTCAGCGGCGAGTCCGTACTGCTCGAACTGGAACGCCGAGGCGTGGTCTCGTCGAGCGGCTCGGCCTGCGCCGCAGGCAGCGACGACCCGTCGCACGTGCTCGTGGCCTGCGGCATCGATCCCGTCGTCGCTCAGACCTCGGTCCGCTTCACCTTCGGCAGAGCGCCGCTGGAGCAGCCGGAGGCGCTTGCGGCCCTCGTCGCGGAATCGGTGACAGCGGTCTCAGGACTGTGACTGATCCCACCAGTCGAGCACGCGGGTGCCGATCAGCGTGAGCCACTTCGAGGGCTGACCCTGAGGCGCGTCGACGTCCACCCAGATCGCCCCACCGGGTACATCGCCCTGCAGCCAGGTGCCGTCGGGCTGACGCGCGGCACGCACGAGGGCGACGGCCTCGGCGAGCCGCGGATCGGGGTCCGTGCCCTCCAGCACGGACGCCGCGCGGAAATGATCCATGGCGGCGAGCGCGCTGTACTGCCACCGGTTCGGGGCGATGAAGTCCGTCACCCACGGTCCGACGATCTCGCCGGTGGTGAGCCGCCGCATCAGCCCACGCTCGAGCAGGTACTCCTCACCCGCGCGGCGTGCCTGCTTCAGGGAGTCGTCGCCCGTGATGCGCTGGTAATTCAGCATCTCGACGAGGGCGTTGAGGGTGGAGTGGAACGAGGAGCGCACGGAGTTCCCCTCCTCCGCCTCGCAGTTCCAGCCGCCGTCCTCGAGTCGGTGCGCGGGGAACCAGGCCACCAGACGGGAGACATCGGCGCCGAGCCAGGCGCCGTTGGCCAGCGTGAACCCGTTGATGCACACGTCGATCTCACCGCCCCAGTACGGCAGGTCCTTGTACTCCCAGGTGCTGTTCGCCGCGAGCTTCTCGGCCGTGCCCTCGAGCACCGAGGCGTCCAGCCCGAGATCGCGCAAGTCCTTCAGCGCCCACGTGGTCGCGATCCACGGCTGCCCCTCGTCGTCGCGCTCTATGATGCCCAGGCCTGAATAGTCGCGGTCGCGCGACGGGAAGTACGCACCGCCCGCCCACTGCCCATCCGGGTCCTGATGCGCGAGGATCCTGGCGCCGAATCCCTCGGTGCCGATCCTCGCCCGCGTCCGCTCCCAGACGTCCTCCTCCGCACCGAGCAGGTCGCGCTCGACCTGCCATCGCAGCGCGGGATCGGAGTCGAGCAGCCAATCGGTCTTTTCCTTCGTCAACGAGGACACGTGCGGCAGGTTACGCCGCACCACCGACATCCGTAACCCCCGCCCGAGCTCATGCGCCGCAGATAGAATCGGCTGGTGCCCGAAGCGCTGGTGACCATGATCGTGCCCGGTCGCGACATCGCGGCGTATGCGCCCGCGGCGCTCGACTCGCTCCGCGCGCAGACCGAACAGCGCTGGCGGGCGATCCTCGTCGACGACGGCTCGACGGATGCCACGGGCGAGGTGTTCGCCGCGGCCGCCGCGGCCGACCCTCGCTTCGCGCTCGTCCGCCACGACGAGGCCCGCGGCCTCGGTGCCGCCCGCAACACCGCCCTCGACCTCGTCGACACGCCCTTCCTCGGCTTCCTCGACGGCGACGACGAGCTCACCCCCGGCGCGCTGGCGCGGATGACCGGGACGCTCGCCGAGACCGGCAGCGACTTCGCCGCCGGGGCCTACGTGCGCTCCCGCCTCGTCGACGGCCATTACCGCTCAGGGCGGGTGCAGCCCTGGACCACCGCGGCCACCGACCCCGAGCGCCTCGCCACGACGATCCACGCCCACCCCGCGGCATCCGCGAACATCGTCGCCTGGTCGAAGGTGAGCCGCACCGGCTTCTGGAACGACCGGCGCTTCCCCGTCGGCGTCGCCTATGAGGACCAGATCGTCGCGCAGCGCATGCACGTCGAGGCCCGCGCCTTCGACGTCGTCCCCGACGTGCTCGTGCGCTGGCGGCTGCGCGCCGACGGCACCTCGATCACGCAGGGCAAGGATCGGCTGCCTGTGCTCCGCGACTACCTCGCGGCGCTGCTCGGCGGCATCCGCGTGCTGCAGGAGGCCGGCGCCTCCGCCGCCGTCGTCGCCCGCCTCGACCTGATCCTGGCGATGGATGTGGCGCCGCTCGAGCACATCGCGTCGACGCATCCCGATCCGGCCTACCGAGCCGAGCTCGACGCGTTCACCGCGACGCTGCGCGCGCTGCCGGAGTTCGCGCTCGCCTCTCCCGACCCCGGGCTGTCCGAGGCGCTCGCCTGGTGACGGCTACGGTTGTGGGGTGAACGCCTACCTCGCCGACCTGTTCTCGCTGGAAGGCCGCACGGCCGTCGTCACCGGCGGCTCGTCCGGGATCGGACGCGGCATCGCGACTGCGCTCGCCCGCTCCGGCGCCGCCGTCGTGATCGTGGCGCGCGGCGAGGAGCGCATCGACGACACTGTTCGCGAGCTCACCGAGAGCGGATGCCGCTCCGCCGCCCTGCCGGGCGACCTGAGCACTCGCGAGGGCATCCACGCCGTCGCAGGCGCCGCAGCCGAGCCCTTCGGCGAGCCGGACATCCTGGTGCACTCCGCCGGCATCAACATCCGGCCGCCGTTCGCGGAGATCACGCAGGACGACTGGGACGCCACGATGACGGTGAACGCCCTCGCGCCGTTCCTTCTCGGCCAGCGCTTCGCACCCGGCATGGTGGAGCGCGGCTTCGGCCGACTCATCCACATCAGCTCGCAGCAGGCGCACCGAGCGTTCGTCGGCAGCGGCGTGTACGGCGTCTCGAAGGGCGCGATCGCATCGCTGGTGCGCTCCGAGGCCGAGGCCTGGGGCGGCACGGGTGTGACCAGCAACGCACTCGTGCCCGGATTCGTGCTCACCCCGCTGAACGCCCGGCTGCAGCAGGATCCGCAGAAGGTCGCCGAGCTCGCCGCACGCACCATGATCGGCCGCAACGGGGTGCCCGAGGACTTCGCCGGCGCCGCCGTGTTCCTGGCATCCGCGTCATCCGGCTACGTGACCGGCCAGCACCTGTTCATCGACGGCGGGCTGTCGGTGCACTGACCGCCCTTCGTCTCGCTTCGCTCGCTCAGGAACCGGGAATCTCGAGCCCCGCGCAAGACCGGACGCATCAGGCCTCTTCGAGCCCACGCGTCGCGGTGGACAGCTGCTCGGCGGCGAGCGAGGCGTACAGGCCGCCTCGGGCGAGCAGCTCGGCGTGGGTGCCGGACTCGACGATCCTCCCGGCCTCGACGACGTGGATGACGTCGGCACCGACCACGGTCGACAGTCGGTGCGCGATCGTCAGCGTGGTGCGGCCGCGGGCCGCGGCATCCAGCGCCTCCTGCACGACGCGCTCCGACACGGTGTCGAGCGCCGAGGTCGCCTCGTCGAGCAGCAGCACCGGCGGGTCCTTCAGCAGCACCCGCGCGATGGCGATGCGCTGCTTCTCACCGCCGGAGAGCCGATAGCCGCGCTCCCCCACGACCGTGTCGTAGCCCTGCTCGAAACCGGCGATGACGTGATGGATGTTCGCGGCGCGGCAGGCGGCCTCGATCTCTGCGTCCGTCGCCCCCGGCTTGGCGTAGCTGAGATTCTCACGGATCGTCGCGTGGAACAGGTACGTCTCCTGCGACACGATGCCGATGTCGTCGATGATCGACTCCTGACGAAGCCCGCGGACGTCCTCTCCCGCGAACCGCACGGCTCCCCCGGAGACCTCGTACAGCCGCGGCGCCAGATACAGGATCGTCGTCTTACCGGCGCCGCTCGGGCCGACGAAGGCGACATGGGTACCCGGCTCGGCGGTGAACGACACCCCGTCGAGGGTCGGACGCCCCGCGGCCGAGGCGTCAGGGTAACGGAACACGACGTCGTCGAAGACGATGCGCCCGCGCGGACCGGGGGCGTCCGCGACGTCGATCGCGTCCGGAGCATCCTGGATCTGCGGAACCATGTCGAGGTACTCGAAGATGCGCGCGAACAGCGCCTTCGACGTCTGCACGTCCAGCGCGACGCGCATCAGGCCCATCAGCGGCATCAGCAGCCGGGCCTGCACCGTCGTGAACGCGACGATGGCTCCGGCGGTGATGTCGCCGCTGCCGCCTGCGACGAACAGGCCGGCGACGAGATAGATCACCGCGGGGATCGACGACATCAGCACCTGGACGACGGCGAAGAAGCGCTGTCCGCTCATCGCCTGGCGCACCTGAAGGCGCACCTGGTTGCGGTTCTCGTCCTGATACCGCTCCGACTCGGTGCGCTGCCGGTTGAACGACTTCGAGAGCAGGATGCCGGACACGCTCAGCGTCTCCTGGGTGATGCTGGTGAGCTCGGACAGCGATTCCTGGGTCTGCCCCGCGATGCGCGCCCGCACCTGCCCGACACGGCGCTGGATGACCACGAGGATCGGCATGACGATGACGGCGATGATCGTCAGACGCACATCGATGATCAGCATCGCGACCAGCGAGGCGACGACGGTGACGGTGTTGCCGAGGATGCTGCTGACGGTGTTCGTCAGCACTCCCGCCACGCCGCCGACGTCGTTCTGCAGGCGGGACTGGATGACGCCGGTCTTGGTGCGCGTGAAGAAGCCGAGCTCCATCGCCTGCAGATGGTCGAACAGACGCACACGCAGGTCGCCGGTGACGGCGTTGCCGACGGTGGAGGTCAGCCAGGTCTGCACGACCCCGAGCACGGCCGAGAGCAGGTACAGCCCGATCATGGCCGCGACCAGCCCGCTCAGCAGCGTGATCACCGGTCCCCCGCCGTTCGCGGGGAACAGCGCGTCGTCGAAGATGCGCTGCACGAGCAGCGGCGGGACCACGCCGATCGCCGCGAGCAGCACCACCAGGATGCCGGTGATCACGATGCGCCAGCGATACGGCGCGAACAGCGTGACCACGCGGCGGCCGAGTCCCTCGATCTTCGGAGCCTCGGCGTTCAGCCTGCGCTGGGCCTCGATGTCGACCCCGCGGAACCCGCCGCCGCGTCCGCCTCCGCCGCCTCCGCCACCACCGCGCATGCTCATCGTTTCAGGCTACTGCCGGGCGGGGACAGGACGACGATTCATAAGAATGTCATCGCAGCGGGAATGGAATGTCGGAGGCATCCGTTACGCTGAACAACTCTCGCGGAACCGTCCAGTCTTCCGCATCCATCTCTTGCGCACCTCTCGGAGGAACCTCATGTCTGCCGTCGACACCGGCTCCATCCCGACCGCCACGAACCAGGTGATCCCGCGCAAGGACATGGCGGTGATCTGGGTGCTGCTCGCAGCCGCCTTCGTCGCGATCCTCAACGAGACCACGATGAACATGGCGATCCCGCACCTCATCACCGACCTGCGGATCTCACCGCTGGCCGCGCAGTGGGTCACCAGCGCTTTCATGCTCACGATGGCGGTCATCATCCCGACCACCGGGTTCCTCCTGCGCCGCTTCACGACCCGGCAGATGTTCATCGGAGCACTCACGCTGTTCTCCGCCGGCACGCTGCTGGCCGCGCTCTCGCTCGGGTTCCCGATGCTGCTCGGCGCGCGCATCGTGCAGGCATCCGGCACGGCGATCATGATGCCGCTGCTGATGACCACACTGATGAACCTCGTGCCGGCGGCGTCGCGCGGCCGGATGATGGGCCGTGTGAGCGTCGTCATGTCGCTCGCGCCGGCGATCGGTCCGACGCTGTCGGGCTTCCTGCTCGACCACTTCTCGTGGCGCTCCATCTTCGTCGTGGTGCTGCCGATCGCGCTGGTCGCGCTGGCCATCGGGTGGCGCTGGCTGACCAACGTCGGCGAGACCACGCACGCACCGATCGACGTGCTCTCGATCGTGCTCTCGGCGTTCGGCTTCGGCGGCCTCGTGTTCGGCCTCAGCCAGATCGGCGGACTCGGTTCGGGCGTCAGCTGGGCACCGATGGCGATCTCGCTCGTCGTCGGCGTCGTCGGTCTGGGCCTGTTCCTGCGGCGCCAGGTGGTGCTGCAGCGCAAGGACGATGCCCTGCTCGACCTGCGCATCTTCCGCTCGAAGGACTTCTCGCTGTCGATGGCGCAGATGTTCCTGCTGTCGCTGGCGTTCTTCGGCGCGATCACGGTGATCCCGCTGTTCCTGCAGGACGGTCTCGAGATCGCACCGACGGATGCCGGTCTGGTGATGCTTCCCGGCGCTCTCGCGATGGGTCTGCTCGGTCCGGTGATCGGCCGCATCTACGACGCCCGGGGCACGCGGATCCTGCTGATCCCCGGCTCCATCCTCGCCGCATCGATGCTGTGGTTCTACACGACCCTCGGCACCGGTACCTCGGTGTGGGTGGTCGCGATCGCGCAGACGCTGCTCTCGATCGGCCTCGCGCTGTCGTTCACGCCGCTGTTCACCGCGTCGCTCGCCTCGCTGTCGCCGAAGTTCTACTCCTACGGCAGCGCGGTCATCGGCACCGTGCAGCAGGTGGCCGGCGCTGCGGGCATCGCGGTGATGATGGCGATCTTCACCGCCGTCGCCGCGGCGAACGGCGGACCTCAGGCGCCCGCGGCTGTGGCCGCCGGTTCACGGGTGGCATTCACGATCGCCGCGGTCATCGCGACCGTAACGATCATCGGTGCCTTCCTGATCCGCAAGCCCGAGGACGACGGCTCCGAGGCACCCGCGCACGGCGGGCACTGATCGGCGGATGACGACCTAGTCTGCGTCCTCTTCGCGCTGCGCGCCGGGGAGGACGCAGAAGCCGTCGACGCACAGGCCCGCGGAGGGATCCCCGGCGCCGAGGAGCGTCAGCGGCGCGAGCGGCGACTGCTGCTCGTGCGCGGATTCCGTGGTGCTGCCGTGCGTGGTCATCCCTCGATGGTACGCCTGCCAGGAAGGGAGGGCTCCGAGCCCTTCCGTTCCTCTGCGGCGGCGAGTACCGTGCCGGGCATGATCATCACTCCTCCCGCGGCCGAGGGCGCGACCGGCAAGGTCGCCGAGATGTACGCGGACGACATCGAGGCCGACGGCTTCGTGTTCGGGCACACTGCGGCGATGGCGACGAATCCCGAGGCGTATGCGGCGTTCGAGTCGCTGATCCGGGCAGTGGTGCCGTCGATCGGCATCGGCGTCTACGAAGCCGCGACGCTGGGCGCTGCACGGGCGATCGGCTCGCCGCACTGCCTGCTCGCGCACGGCCGCAAGGCGCTCCGCGCCGACGTGATCGACGAGGCGGGCCTGGGCGGCTTCGCGCACGGCGACGACTCCGCGTTCTCGGACGCCGAGCAGGCCGTCATCCGGTACGCGGCGCGGCTGTCCACCGATCCCGCCTCGATGACGGATGCCGACACGCAGGCCCTCCGCGACGCCGGCTTCGACGACCGGCAGATCGTGGACATCACCTTGGCCGCTGCGGCCCGGAACTACTTCAGCCGGGCGTTGCTCGCCCTCGCCGTGCCGACGGACGAGGTGCCGGGCCTCGACCCGGGGATCGCCGCTGCGCTGCGAGCCGCGAGATGACGGACGACGACGACGGACGCACCGAATCGCCCGAGGGCAGAGCCGATCGCAACTGGAACGAGCTCATGCAGGAGCTCCGGGTGATGCAGACGGGCACCCAGGTGCTGACCGGATTCCTGCTGGCCGTCGCGTTCCAGCCCCGGTTCACCGAACTCAGCGATCAGCAGCGGATCCTGTACGTCGCCCTGGTGCTCGCGGCCGCGACCGCGACCGTGCTGGCGCTCGCGCCGGTCGGCCTGCACCGGCTGCTGTTCCACCAGCACCGCAAACCCGAACTGGTGCGCATCGCCAACGTCCTCGTGAAGGCGAATCTGGTGGTCATCGGTGCCCTCACCGTGGGGGTGACCGCACTCATCCTGGACGTGACTCTGGGTCGCGTCGCTGCGGTGTCCGCCGCGATCGTCGGCGTGGTCCTGATCGTGGTGCTGTGGATCGGCCTGCCATCACTGGTCAGGCGCCGGCAGGGCTGACCCGTAGGAGCCGCCGGTCAGGCGGGTTCGGCCTGGCAGGTCGGGCACATCTGGGCGGACGCGCCGCCGAAGATGTGATCGACGACGGTGTCACCGCACACCGGACAGGCCTCGCCTCCCCTGCCGTGCACGGCCATCGCGGCCACCTTGGTCTGCTTCAGGCGGTCGGCGGGCACACCCCGGCGGTCGGCGACAGCGCCGCGCATGACTTCGACGGTCGCCAGGTAGAGCCGCTCCCGCTCCGCGGGCGTCAGCACCGAGGCGTGAGCGGTGGGCGACAGCCGGGCCCGGTGCAGGATCTCGTCGGAGTACGCGTTGCCGATGCCTGCGATCGAGCGCTGCTCCTGCAGCAGCGCCTTGATCTGCTTGCGCCGGGTGCCCATCGCACGCTCGAGGTCGGCCGGCGCGAACTCAGGTGATATCGGGTCCGGTCCGAGGTCGGCGACACCCGTCACGTCGTCCGGCGCATCCACGACCCAGACGGCGACCGCGAGGAAGTCTCCGGTCTCGGCGATCTCCAGCAGGGCGCCGTCATCGAGCGTGATCGCCCCTACGGCGAAGCCGGGGGCATCCGGATCGGGCGTACCGCCCGGACGCCAGCGCACCCAGCCGTTGCGCCCGAAACTCAGCACCAGCCACTGACCGCCCAGGTCGAGCCCGAGATACTTGCCGAAGCGGCGCACCCCGTCGACGCGCGCCCCGGCGACGGATGCCGGCGGCCGGTCCCTCGTCTTCACGATCCGCCTGTCCACGCCCTCGACGGAGGCGATCGCATGACCGGCCATCCGCTCGTCGAGCTGTTCTGCGAGCGCCTGCACTTCTGGAGACTCGGGCATGGGCCCATCCTGCCACCGGGCGCCGACGCCCACAGGCGTTCAGCCGCCCAGGCTGGTGACGAGGTTGATGACGGTCGCCAGGATCACCGCGCCGAACAGATACGCGAGCAGCGTCTGCGCGATCACGATCCGGCGGATGCCGTTGGTCTGGACGTTCGTGTCCGACACCTGATAGGTCATCCCGAGGCCGACCGAGAAGTACGCGAAGTCGGTGTACTCCGGGTCTTCCTGCTGGTTGAACGAGATGCCGCCGGCAGGCTCGGAGTAGTAGATCCGCGCGTAGCGGAGCATGTAGTCGGTCTGGATGAGCGCCCAGGACGCCGCGACGCCCAGCACGGCGATTGCGGCGAGCACGTACCCCTCGATCTCCGGGGCGTTCCGTGCCTGCAGCACGACGACACCGACCGCGACGAGGCTGATCAGGCTGCCGATGATCGCGATGAGACGGGCGATGCGGCGCCCCGGATCCTCGGCCAGCGCGTGCGCCCTGGTGGCCGCGGCATCCATCGGCCAGACCAGCAGCAGCACCCAGATCGTGTTCACCAGCGCGAGTGTGCCCCAGCCGCCGACGATCCCCGCCGCGGGGCCGAAGAGGACCCCGGTGCCGACGCCCGCGACGACGCCGAGCAGCACCGAGCTGACTGTGCGCAGACGCACTTGCGCGCGAAGAGCGGACTGGGCCATGCCCGCATGGTACGCGCCGGAAGCGGCACTGGGTGTGAATGTCGTCAGAGTCCTCGTGCCCCGGTTGAGGATGTCGGCCCAGTGCGGAAACGTGGCCCGGACACCGCGCCGGACGGTGCGGTGACGCCAACCGGAAGGAAGCGCAATGCTCACCCTGACCGAGAACGCCAGCACGATCGTGACGACCCTCGTCACACGCCAGACCACCGATCCCGGTGCCGGTCTGCGCATCCACCCGACCGAATCGGCCACGACCGAGGAGCCCCGCTTCATGGTCTCGGTCGCACCGGCCCCGGAGCCCGGCGACGACATCGTCGACTCGGAGGGCACCCGCGTGTTCCTCGAGCACGAGGCTTCCGAGGCCCTTTCCGACAAGGTGCTCGACGCCGGAGTCGACGAGCAGGGGGCGGTGTCCTTCACCCTGCTTCCGCAGCCGGCCTGAGCTCTCCCCGGAACCGCCGCTCCCACCCGGGTGCGGCGGTTCCGGCATGTCCGGGGCCCTCATGGCAGCGGGCAGCGGGCAGCGGGCAGCGGGCACGAAAACACCATGAAATCGGAGGCGATCATCATGGGTCGGCACCGGGGGAAACGCCCCCGGTATCCGGGGGGATTCGCATGCCGAGTATGGAGATGCTGCTGGCGTTCGCCGCTACAGCACTGATGATAGCCGCGGTGCCAGGCCCTTCAGTGGCCTACGTCATCGCTCGCAGCTCGCAGCACGGCACCGCCGCCGGGCTGTTCTCGATGATGGGACTCGGCGCGGGAGTGATCGTGCACACGGCACTCGCCGCGGCCGGTGTCGCCGCGCTGCTCGCGCTGGTGCCGATGGGCATGGAGGCGGTCGGCTGGGCCGGCGCCGGTTACCTTGTCTGGCTCGCCGTCCACACGGTGCGCACGCGCCGAGCCGAGCAACCGGCGGACGGCCCTGCCCCGCTCCCGCACCGCGGCCGGCTCTTCCTCGACGGGCTCCTCGTCGACGTCCTCAACCCCAAGACGGCGCTGTTCTTCCTCGCGTTCCTGCCGCAGTTCGTGCGACCGGACCGTGGGCCGTCGGCCCTGCAGCTCGGTGTCCTCGGCACTCTCTACATGCTGATCGCCGTCTCCTGCTACAGCACGTACGCGGTGCTCGCCGGGCATCTGACGAGTCGTCTGAGGGATTCCCGGCTCGCCCGGAGCCGCATCGCGCTGGTGAGCGCCACGGTCTACGTCGTGCTGGCGGCGGTCGTGCTCGTGGTCTGATCCGGATCAGGCTGTCTGTCCTCTCGGCACCGGGCGCCGCCCCCACGCGTACACGACCTCGTAGAACCAGGCGCGCAGCCGAGGATCCCGCATGATCTCGCGATAGCGACGCAGATCCTCCGCCGACAGCCCTGCCCGCAGCAGCGGTCCCTCGCCCTGAATGCTGAGATTCACGTGGCATCGGGCGCTCGTGTCGCCGCCGCGCGTGAGCGGACGGTAGGCCTCGGCGCGCACACCGCGCAGGCCTGCGTCGAGCATCCTCTCGTACATCTCGCTCGCCCAGGCGTACGACTGACCGGCCTGCGGCCCGACGATGTCGTAGGCGGCGTGCGCGTATCGGTCCCAGACGGCGCGGTCACCGTCCTCGGGCAGCGCGACGGCGGCCGGCATCTCGCTGATGTCCCCGAGCACCAGCCATCCGCCCGGTGCGAGAGCTTCCACGAGCCGGGGCAGGATCTGCTCGCGTTCCGGCAGGTGCAGCATCACGAGGCGCGCGTGGATGAGATCGTACGGTCCACCCGGCACGCTGTCGCGGATGTCGTGCTGACGCACCTCGACACGGGTTCCTCCGATCAGGTTCCCGGGATCGAGGTCGATCGCGAGCACCTCCCCGTCGGTGCGCTCGGCGATCGCGCGGGCGACGGAACCGTTGCCCGCGCCGACCTCCAGACACCGCGGATACTCGGGAAGCGGCAGCGCGTCGAGCACGCTCAGCGTGTGGCGATCCAGCACCGTCGAGAGCGCGTCGAGATGCACGGCGCCCAGACGGGATCCGCTCTCGAAGAGGTAGTCGGGGGCGGCCTCGGCCGTCGTCCGGTCGGTCGTGGTGTTGCGCATGCACGTCCTCCGTCTCCCGTGGAATGCCGACGGTTGCGCCGACCCGGGTCACGCTAGAGGAGCCCGCTTTCCGCGCTCTTTCCTGTTGAGATCCGTGTCGTCGCCGGCGCGACCCCTTCCGCAAGCGCCGCCACGGTCTCCGCTCGCGGATCCTCGAGGTCGGCGTACATCTCGGCGGCCAGAGTGAGCTCCGCCCTGGCCCGCTCCGCGTCGCCACGGTCGGCGAGGACGGCGCCGAGTGCGGCCCTCATCCTCGCCTCGTGGCCGGTGAAGCCGTGCTCCGCGGCATAGGCGACCGCTTCGCGGTGCATCGCCGTGGCCACTTGACGGTCGGCGGTGGCCTCGACGTACATCTCGAGCACCCCCATCGCCACCTCGACGCTGCCGTCCCCGCGAGCCATGCCGATCGCCGTGCGCAGGGCGTCGTGCCCTGCGCCTTCATCACCGAGCCTGAGCCGTGCTCGACCGACGGCCGCCAGAGCGAGGATCCGCACCTTGGGCTCCCCGACTTCCTCGGCCAGTCGCTCCGCGTCGCGCGCGAGCCCCTCCGACTCGGCGACACGACCACGGCTGAAGGCCGCGTCGGCCAGTCCGAGCAGCATGCCCGGACGACGCATCGGAAGCTCGCCCTCATCGCACAGCCGCAGTCCCTCCTGCAGCAGTTCCTCCGCCCCCTCCGGATCCCCGGAGCGGAGCCGGCACTCCGCGAGGCAGCTCAGCCCGATCGCGATCGAGTATGCACCGTCGTGTTCCCGAAGCACCGGCATGACCTGTTCCAACAGTTCCTCGGCCTCGCGAAGACGGCCGCGCAGGGCCGTGATCATCGCGAGGTTCCCGGTCGATCGCGCCCGTCGCGCAGGATCACCGAGGGAATCAGCGATCCGGATCGCCGTCCGGTACTCGCGCTCGGCTCCGGCGAGGTCGCCGAGATTGCGCCGATTCGCGCCCAGCCGAACATGGCCGCCGTACTCCGCGATCGCGTTCCCCGTGCGGCGAGCGACCTTCACCTCCTGCTCGTGCAGACGCAGACCGTCGGCGTACAGTCCGTTGTCCCGCAGATGGACGTGCCAGGCCTTGGCCAGCACGAGGATGAGGTCTGCATCCCCGTCCTGGGCCCGCTCCAGCGCGGCCAGCGCGTTGGGCCATTCCCTGCGGAGCCAGTCCTGCGCTTCCGGGATCGCCGCGAACTCCGGGATCGGCCCGTCGGTGACGATCGGCTCCTGCGCCAGATACTCCCCGTCGGGGAACGACACGCGCAGCGCCTCCTGCGCTCCGCGAGCGTAGAACGTCAGGAGGCGAGTGCGAGCGGCCGACGCAGCCGCAGGACCGTCCTCGGCTGCACGCTCCGCAGCGTAGGCGCGCAGCAGGTCGTGCTGCCGGTACCGACCCGTGGCGGAGCGCTGCGCCAGGTGCATGTGCACCAGGGCCTCGGCCCGCCGCCGAACCTCGCGCGCAGGCAGGCCGCAGAACGCCGTGAGACCGAGCAGATCGATGTCGGCTCCCGGCAGCTGGCCCAGTCTCTTGAACACCTGAGCGCTCTCCGGACGCAGCGCCCGGTACGACCACGAGAGCACCGCGCGGATGTCGGTGGCGGCGCCGTCGTCGGCGTCGAGCAGATCGAGTCGATCGCGCTCATCGCACACTTCCCCGAGAAGCTCCGCCGGCGTCAGATCCTGCCGTGCGATCAGCTCCTGCGCGGCGATCCGCAGCGCCAGCGGCAGGTCGCCGCACACCCGGGCGAGTTCCTGGACAGCTGCAGGATCGTCGTCGGCGCGCTGCCCGATCAGTCTGCGCAGCAGGGTGGCCGAGGCCTCGGGCGCGAGCGGCGATGCCACGACGACATCCGCCCCCTCGCGAGCGGACAGCCCCGGCAGGTCGTTGCGACTGGTCACGAGGACGGTGCTGTCCGAGCTCCCGGTCAGCAGCGGCCGCACCTGATCGGTCTCCCTGGCATTGTCGAGCACAACCAGCATCCGACGCGCGGCCGTCAGACTGCGCCACAGTGCGGTGCGCGCGTCGGCACCGGGCGGGATCCGATCCGGAGCGAGGCCGAGGGATGCCAGGACGGATGCCAGCGCGTCCTCCGCCGCAGTCGGCGCGTCATCGCTGTAGCCACGCAGATCGATGAAGATCTGGCCATCGCGGAACGAGGCGAGGTGCCGGTGGCCCCATGCGACGGCAGCCGCGGTCTTACCGACCCCCGCCATGCCCGTGATGACCCGCAGGCGCACCTGCGCAGGATCACCGATCAGGTCGAGGAACTGGTCGCGCCCGGTGAGCGGGACGTCGGGTGGGAGCTCGGACGGCACCGCAGACCTGCTGTTCGGCGCATCCTCGCCGAGGGCCTGCGTCTGGGCTTCGCGCAGCGCCGGTCCAGGGTCGAGACCGAGCTCATCCCGCAGGGCGACGCGGATCCTGTCGTACACGGCGAGCGCATCCGCCGGTCGACCGGCGTCCTGCAGCGCACGCATGAGCAGGGCCGCGTACGGCTCATGCAGCGGCTCGGCCGCCAGCGCGGCGCCCGCGCGATCGATCACCTCGGAGGTCCGACCGCACAGCAGCTGCGCCTCGCACCACGCCTCCATCACCCAGCGCCGTCGATCCGCCCAGCGCAGTGCCTCAGCGGAATCGGTGAGCTCTAGGACGTCCTCGAGGGGTCACCGCGCCAGAGCGCGAGGGCTTCTGAAGTGATGTCCACGACGGCATCGGGCGAGCGCTGCTCGACCAGAAGGCTGGCGGCGAGGCGGTCGAACGCCGTGACGTCCGACTCGTCCTCCCCCACTCGCAACCGGTATCCGCCGGGATCGAGGCTCAGTCGCGCGGGATCGTCCAGGCGGCTCCGCAGACGGTGCACCGCCAGTTGCAGCCGGGGCTGCGCAGTGCTCGGAGGTTCGTCGGGCCATATCCCATCGGTCAGCGCCTGCACCGGCACCGGGTGGTTCGCCTGCAGCAGCAGCGTCGCCAGCACGAGCCGCTGCACCCGGCCGGGCGGCGTGACATCGACGTCACCCCTGTGCACGCGCAGAGGTCCCAGGGTCTCGAACCTCACCGTGTCGTCCTCATCGACCGCATCCCCCCGAATGCCCATCCGCCGCGCCGTCGCCGAGCATCGGAAAGCGCCGAGCAAGTGGAGTCCCTCATCATAGGGCGGCGACGGGGGAAGGGCCACCGGGTGTTGGGGAGCGGACGAATGCCGAGTCTGGAGATGCTCATGGCGTTCGCGGGTGCCACGCTGCTGGTCGTCGCGATCCCCGGTCCCTCGGTCGCGTACGTCGTCGCGCGCAGCTCCCAGCACGGCAGAGCCGCCGGACTGTTCTCGATGCTCGGCCTCGAGGCCGGCGCGGCCGTGCACGCTGCGCTGGCAGCGGCCGGTGTCGCGGCGCTGCTCGCGCTGGTGCCGCTGGGCATGGACATCGTCGGCTGGGCGGGCGCCGCCTACCTCGTATGGATGGCTGTGCGGACCGTGCGCGAGCGCGCCGCCGAGCAGGAGGACGCCGGGCCGATCGTGCCGCAGCGCGGACGCCTGTTCCTGGACGGTCTCCTCGTAGACCTGCTCAACCCGAAGACCGCGCTGTTCTTCCTGGCCTTTCTGCCGCAGTTCGTACGGCCCGACCGCGGCCCGTCGGCTCCGCAGCTGGCCGTGTTGGGTGCGCTGTTCGTGCTGATCGCCGCGGCCTGCGACAGCGCCTACGCGGTGCTCGCCGCGCGCCTCACCGTGCGGCTGCGCGGCTCACGCACCGCCCAGCGCCGGATCGCCCTCGCCACAGCGGCGGTCTACGTCGTGCTGGCGGCGGTCGTGCTCGTGGTCTGAGCCGGCCCTCCACGCCGGCCGCCCCACAGCACGAGCACCAGGTGATGCAGCATCCCGGTGAAGACGATCGCCCACACGACAACGGCGACGGCGACCCCGATCAGGCCGATCTGCTCGACGGCGGGCAGGTCGTCGACCCGCCCGACCAGGATGGATGCCACCGAGAACATGCCCACCGGGAACACCATCGACCACAGGGTGGGCTCGTATCTCAGCGGCACTCTGTGCACCACGTGCCGCCAGATCCCGGCGCCCACCAGCGCGGGGATGAGCCACGCACAGAAGGTCCAGAACACGGCGACCGTGGCGGTGACCAGGGGGCGGACCGCGTCGACCATGGGCGAGTTCACCATCCCGACGACGCCCGAGCCGGCCACCACGGCGATCGCCAGCGCTCCCATCGTGACCCAGAACGTCGGGTCGAACTCCCGCGGCGTGATCCCGAAATGCACGATGCGCAGCAGCACCAGGATCGCGACGGCGACGTACAGGCTGACCCCGACCGACCAGGCCAGCACCGCCAGCATCCCGGCCCAGGGCCCGGCGTCGAACACCGGCTGCAGCTGTGCGACCGCCACAGCCACCGACTGGCTCGCCACTGCCCAGATGAACCAGCTGCCGTTGGTGCGCGCGAGGACGGGCTTCCCGTCGCGGGTGAGCAGCACCTGCCACGGCAGCGCGTAGCCGAACACGAACCAGAGCAGCACGGCGAAGAGCAGCATCCACAGCGATACGACGGTGAGACCGGCCATGCTCAGCCGCACGGCCAGCACGTCGGTGCCGGCGATGATCGTGAAGAACCCGAACGCCTTCGACGGGTCGCGCAGATCGGCCACCAGTTCGCGCCGGAACGAGGACGCCCGCCAGATGTAGAGCACCCACAGCACCGCATAGGCGACCACGGCGATCCACATCAGGATGTCGGAGAGCGGCTCCCAGCCGGCATCGTGCAGTCCGACCGAGATGATGCCCGTGCCCATCACAAGGGCGAAGTAGCCCGGCGCGAGATGCGCCACGGCGTCGCGGATCGGCGCGCTCATGCCTGCAGGGCACCGCCGCGCGCGGGCTCCGGCACGCGCACGCGTGCCGGATTCGAGTACACGTTCATCGTCCGCTCCCGCAGGAACCCGACCAGCGTCAGCCCGCGCTCCTCGGCGAGTTCGGCGGCGAGCGAGGACGGCGCAGACACGGCGGCGAGGATCGGGATGCCGGCCATGACGGCCTTCTGCACGAGTTCGAAGCTCGCCCGGCCGGAGACCTGCAGCACTGTGCCACTCAACGGCAGCCGGTCGTTCAGCACCGCCCAGCCGACCACCTTGTCGACGGCGTTGTGCCGCCCGACATCCTCGCGCAGCACCAGCAGCTCGCCGGTCGCGGCGTCGAACAGCGCGGCCGCGTGCAGTCCGCCGGTCTTGTCGAACGCCTCCTGCTGCGCGCGCAGCAGGTCGGGGAAGGCGGTGAGCGTCTCGGCGTCGACAACCACGTCATCGGATGCCACGTCGTAGCGCGAGATCGTCGCGACCTGATCGATGCTGGCCTTGCCGCACACCCCGCAGGAGCTCGTGGTGTAGAACGCACGGGCCTGCTCCGGCGAGGGCGGGACGACGCCGGGGGCCAACGCGACGTCGAGCACGTTGTAGGTGTTCTCCGCGCCGCCGGTGCCCGGCCCGCCGCAGTGGATCGCCGAGCGGAACTCCGCACCGGAGGCGATGATCCCCTCCGACACGAGGAACCCCGCGGCCAGCTCCACGTCGTGCCCCGGGGTGCGCATGGTGACCGCGAGCGGTGCGCCGGCGACGCGGATCTCGAGCGGCTCCTCGACGGCGAGGGTGTCGGCACGGCGCCGCGTCCCCGCGTCCAGCGCGACCCTCAGCACCGAGCGTCTGGTCGTGATCCGTCCCATGGATCCGAGGCTACCCCTGCGCCGGGTCGTCACCCAGGGCGGCGAGCAGTTCGGCGGAGGGCGCGAAGAACGTCGTTCCGGTGAGCGGAGTCGAGAAGTCTAGCAGCCTGTCGTGCAGGCCCGGCGGATCGCCGATGAACATGCGCTCAAGCATGCGCTCCAGCACCCACAGCCGGCGGGTGTACCCGATGAAGTAGGTGCCGTACTCGCCGTGCGCGGGGCGCGCGAACGGCATGTTGTCCCGCAGGATGTCGTGCTCGCCGTGCTCGTCCTCGATCGTCGCGAGGGTCTTGTGCGCCTTCTGGCTGTCTGCCGGCGCATCCGGCAGCTCGACGTTGTCGGCCTTGCGCCGGCCGAGGATGGCCTCCTGCTGCTCGGTGCTCAGCGCCTGCCAGAGCGAGAGCGGATGCGTGTACTTCTGCACGACCACGTAGCTGCCGCCGCGGTACGCCGGATCCTCGTCGCCGATCAGCGTCGCCTCCGGCAGGTCGGGGCCGACCGGATTGGCGGTTCCGTCGATGAAGCCCAACAGGTCGCGGGCGTCGAAATACCGGAAGCCCTGCGTCTCGTCGGCCGGGCTGACCGCCGGACCGAGGGCGTCCAACAGCAGCCGCTCGAACTCGACGCAGAGGTCGGTGCGGTCGGCGCGGATGTGGAACAGCAGGTCGCCGGGGGTGGCTATCGCGGTGTGCTTCTGCCCGGCGATCTCGCGGAACGGATGCAGCTCAGCGGGCTGCGCGCGACCGGTCAGCGCCGCCCAGACCCGGCTGCCGATGCCGATCGTGCAGGACAGCCTGGCGTGCGGGTCGCGGAACCCGACCGTCTTCAGCAGATCGTCGATGCCCGAGACGACGTCGCGGACCGTGTCGATCGCACCGTCCTGGTCGGTGACGGTGACCACGAGGAAGATCGTCGAGCGGGTGAGTGGGGCGTCGATCTGCTGCGATGCGCCGCTCATGCGTCTGCCCCGGTGAGCAGCTGCCGCAGCACGGTGGCCTCGCTGATGTCGTCGCGCTTCGCGGCGGTGAGCAGCGTGAGCGGTCCCGTCGCTGCGAGCGCTCGCAGCGACGCCAGAGCCTCCGCATGCTCCGGATCCTCGAGTTCGACGAGATATCGCTGCGCGAACTCGGGGAACTTCTCCGGGTCGTGCGCGTACCACTTGCGCAGCTCGGTCGAGGGCGCGACATCCTTGCACCATTCGTCGAGCTCGGCGCGTTCCTTGCTGATGCCGCGCGGCCAGAGCCTGTCCACCAGCACCCGCTTGCCGTCTGAGGGTTCCGGATCTTCGTAGATCCGCCGCACCTGCACGTTCACGGTCATCCCGCCTCCTCGTCGCTCCTCAGTGTGCCACTCCGTCATGACCGCGGTGCGGCCCTGGGTGCGACGCCGACCCGGGCGTAGGGTCGAGCGTGACGGAAGGACGGCGATGATGGCGGACACGGCGACCGAGGGCTCCGGAGACGGCGAGCAGATGAGTGGGATCGCACTCGGGCTGATGCCCGACCGACCGCGCCAGGGCGGCTTCGGACCCGCCACGGACAGGTCCTGGTCGAGCTCGCCGTACCGGCATCCGGCCGCCGGTTGGGGTGCCGCGCTCTCGGTCGGCGAGGTGCTGGTGCGCCAGCAGCAGCCGGTGCTCGGCACGAGGGCGATGTTCATCATGAACCATCCGGTTCGCGGCTTCGACTGCCCCGGCTGCGCCTGGCCGGACGACAAGGGCGTGCGACTGGACATCTGCGAGAACGGCATCAAGCACGTCACCTGGGAGATGACGCGCAAGCGCGTGGATCGCGACTTCTTCGCCGCGCACACGGTGACCGAACTGGCCGGATGGACCGACTTCGACCTCGAGGACCAGGGGCGGCTCACCGAGCCGATGACCTACGACGCGGAGACCGACCGCTACGTGCCGATCCGCTGGCACGAGGCGTTCGCGCTGATCGGGGCGGAGCTGCGCGCGCTGGAGTCCCCCGATCAGGCCACGTTCTACACCTCGGGGCGGCTCAGCAACGAGGCGTCGTTCCTGTACCAGCTGATGGTGCGCGAGTACGGCACGAACAACCTTCCGGACTGCTCGAACATGTGCCACGAGGCATCCGGCCGCGCTCTGACCGCGTCGATCGCCACCGGCAAGGGAACAGCCGATCTGGAGGACTGGGAGCTGTGCGACGCGCTGTTCGTGCTCGGCGTCAACGCCGCCTCCAACGCACCGCGCATGCTCACCTCGCTGGCGCAGGCGGTGGACCGCGGCGCGCAGGTGGTGCACGTGAACCCGCTGAACGAGGCCGGATCGACGCGCACGATCGTGCCGCACGAGATCCTCGACATGGCGCGCTTCAAGACCACCGAGACCAGCACCGACAACCTGCAGGTGCGTCCCGGCGGCGATCTCGCCCTGATCCGCGGGATGGCCAAGGCCGTCTTCGAGGCTGCGCAGGACGACCCCGGTGTGCTCGATGTGGCCTTCCTCGAGATGTACACGACGGGACTCGACGAGTACCGTGCGATCGTCGAGGCGACGACGTGGGCCGAGCTGGTGCAGCAGTCCGGGCTCGCCGAGGCCGACATCCGGCGCGCGGCAGGCGTCTACCTGGCCGCCGAGCGCACGGTGATCAGCTGGTGCCTCGGCGTGAGCCAGCACGAGCACGGCGTCGACACGGTGCGCGAGATCGTGAACCTGCTGATGCTGCGCGGCAACATCGGCAGGCCGGGCACCGGTCCCTCCCCCGTGCGCGGGCACAGCAATGTGCAGGGCAACCGGACCTGCGGCATCAACCACAACCCCACCGAGGTCTTCCTGGAGAGGCTCGACGAGGTGTGCGGCATCCGCTCGCCGCGCGGGCGGGGACTCGACACCGTGCACACGGTCGCCGGCATGCACGCCGGGGCCGTGAAAGTGTTCGTCGGCATGGGCGGCAACTTCGTGCGCGCGGCTCCCGACACGCCGTTCACCGCCGCCGGCCTGCGGCAGTGCAACCTGACCGTGCATGTGAGCACCAAGCTCAACCGCAGCCATCTCGTGCACGGCGCCAAGGCGCTGATCCTGCCCTGCCTCGGGCGCACCGAGAAGGACGAGCAGCGCGACGGCGTGCAGGGCATCTCCACCGAGGATGCGATGAGCTCGGTGCAGCTGTCGATCGGCGCGCGGCGACCGGCGTCACCGCAGCTGCTCAGCGAGCCGGCGATCATCGGCGGCATCGCCCGCGCGACGATGCCCTCCAGCAGCACGCCGTGGGAGGACTACGTCGCCGACTACGACCGGATCCGCGACGTGATGTCGCAGGTGCTGCCCGGCTTCGAGGGGTTCAACGAGCTGGTCCGGCAGCCGTACGGGTTCCGCATCCCCCAACCCGCCCGCGAACGGGACTTCCGCACCCCGTCGGGCAAGGCCGAGTTCTCGCACGCCCCGCTGCCGGACGTCATCCCGGAGGATGCCGACGTGCTCGTGCTCCAGACCATACGCTCGCACGACCAGTGGAACACCACGATCTACTCGAACGACGACCGGTACCGCGGCGTGAAGAACATCCGCGAGCTCATCCTGATGAACCGTCGCGACATGCGCGATCGGGGCCTGGCCGAGGGTGCCCTCGTCGATGTCGTTTCGACGTCGAAGGACGGCTCGACGCGCGCGGTTCGCGGCTTCCGCGCCCTGGAGTACGACGTGCCGCGCGGCAGCGCCGCCGGCTACATGCCCGAGCTGAACGTGCTGATCGGGGCGGCCGACTTCAGCGCGCAGAGCGACCAGCCGCTGATGAAGAGCATCCGGGTGCGGGTGTCGCCCTCAGCCTGATCTCACCCCCGCGGGGCATCCCGGTCACCCCCGCGGGTGAATCGCCGCGGTCGGCTCGGGGTTTGGCTGGGGACATGACCGAGACCGCAGAGCGCTCCCCCGTCACGACTCCGCCGTCGCCCGTCCCCTCGCGCGTCTCCCATCGGCTCACCGTGGTGACGCTGCTCTGGCTCGCCTGCTATGCCGTCGTGCGGACTGTGCTGGTCGTTGTGGACCCGCAGGTGCCGCTCTCCGCCGTCCGCGCCGACCTGATCGTCATCACCGGATGGTGGAGCGTCGCCCCGCCCGTGGTCGCTTTCGCGGCCGTCGCCGCACAGGCCGCTGTCGGCGCCAGACTGCCCAGGGCAGCGCTGCGCTGGTCAGTCATCACCGCAGGCACCCTCACGGCGGCCGCACTGATGCTCTCGGGCGCTCTGATCCTGCTCGATCTCGTCGGCGGCATCCTGCCCGGCCTCGGCGTGGTGTTCTTCCCCTTCGGCGCGCTCAGCCGCACCGTCTGCGTCGTCGCCGCGGCGCTCACGGCCGCGCACACCTGGCGGTTCTGGAAGACGACCCGGGGGCCGGGATCGCCGCGACCGCGACCCGCGCGCACTCCCGGCTGGGTCGTCGTGGCCGGCTACGCGGTGGTGGCCGCCTGCGTCATCCGCCTGACCGCGCAGCTGTTCGTGGGCATGGAGAATACCCCGTTCGCGGCGAGCCCGGCATCCGTCCTGTTCGAGGTGGCCTTCCTGCTCGCCGGCACCCTGCTGCCGCTCGCACTGGTGCACCGCTGGGGCAGGATCTGGCCCGGCTGGGTGCCGTGGCTGCACGGCCGCCGCGTGCCGAGGATGCTGCTGATCATCTGCGGCGGTGTGCTCGGCGCCTCGATGGTCGCCTACTTCGGCATGATGACCGCGCAGATGATCATCGAGCGGATGCAGGGACGGAATCCGTTCCCGCCCGCCGACAGCGAGGGCCTGCCGGAGTGGTTCTTCTGGGTCTCTGTTCCCGCGTACCTGATCTGGGGCGTCGGCCTGGCGATCGGCACGATCAGCTACGCGCGGATCACCGCGCCGGAGCGGAGCGCGTGAGCGTCAGTCCCAGTCGAGGTACTCCTCGATGACGACGGCGGTCTCGATCGGGTGCGTCATCGGGAAGAAGTGATCGGCGCCCTGGATGCTGGTGATGCTGGCGCGATCGGTCGCCGTTGCCTGCAGGGCGACGCCGTTGGCGGAGGGTGTGACGACGTCCTCGGTGCCCTGGATGATGAGGATCGGGATCGCGGGAGCCAGCGGCGTCTCGTTCTCCTCGACGCCGAGCAGCAGCAGGCCGTTCACGCGGTCGGTGTGCTCACCGGCGAAGACGCGGGCGACGGTTCCGCCGGCGCCGTGACCGCCGATCCAGGCGTCCTCGAGTCCGACGTGATCCATCACGGCGAGGGCGTCCTCGACGCGCTCGGCCACAGTGCTGTCGTCGGAGCGCGCGCCGATGCGCAGCACGCGGAAGCCGGCCTCCTCGGCCAGGTAATGACCGACCGACCCGAGCGCTCCGCCGTCCATGCCGACACCGGGGATGAGGACGAGCGCGACGGGACCGGGACCCTCATCGACATAGGACACGGAGCGGCCGTCCGCCTCGAAAATGCTGTTCTCTGCCACGGGTGCTCCTCCTGGTGCCGTACGGGATGTGCCTGAACAACCCTACTTGGCGGAGCCCGCATCATCCCAGGCGGCCCGATTAGGCTGAGTCGGCACAAACCCGACGAAAGCGACACTCCCCTGACCTCCTCACCCCAGCACGCCCCCCTTGACGATCCTCGCAGCGCTCTCGTCAGATATCTGACCAAGACCTCCGGCTACTACGTCGCCGAAGCCGTCGGGCTGCTCACGGCCAAACTCGCATCGCTGGTGCTCGCCGGGGTGCTCGTCTGGGCGATCTTCATGGGCTTCGAGGAGTTGGAGAGCATCTTCGCCGGCATCATCCTGTGCGTGTTCCTGATCCCCTGCATCATCGTGTGTCTCTGGATCGGGCTGTTCATGTTCACGGTTCCGGCGCTCGAGCGCCTGGGGGACGCGAAGCTGTTCCGGCGGGTCCGCGGCGGCGACCGGGACGGGAGCACCGCACCGGCCCCGCTGCCGGACGACGCCCTGCTCTCGAGCCGGAGCGCACAGGGTCTGCTGCTTCAGCGGACGGCGGTCCTCCTGGTGCTCGGCCTGCCCGCGGCGGCCTTCATCGGCTACTGCCTGCTGGCCTATCTGAACGAACTGCGGCAGCTGCTGTTCGGCCCGCCCTCGGTCCGGTACTGGGACTGGCGAGCGCCCTCGAACCTCACCGTGATCGGCGAGCAGCTGTTCAACTCCGACAACCTCGGGATGCTGATCCTCGTGCCGTCGATCTCAGCGATCTTCCTGGTCGCCGGGATCTCGCTCGCAGTCCTCGCGCTCCCGCTGCTCACCAGGCGCGGCGCCGACGCGATCGACCTGGCGGTCACGGACTCGGGCGTGATCGTGCGCGGCGGGCTGGCGATCGACTGGGATGAGATCGCCGAGATCATGGTCGTCCAGGACACCCGAGCCGGCGCGGTGTTCGGTCAGCGTCGGGAGCGTGCGATCGTCCAGCCGCGCGCCGTGATCAATCTGACCTTCTTCCCGCACCACTCCCGCACCCGGATCGTGTTCATCCCCAGCGACTTCCGCGGCCTCCTCGCGCGGGCGGGGCGGTCGCGCAGTCTGCACGCGGACCGCGCGCACGACTGCGGCTACGCGCTCGCCGACCTGTGGGTGCACGAGCCGAAGGCGGTCGAAGAGGTCTGCACCGAGCTCACCCGCATCGCCCGCCGCACACACGTCACGTTGACCAACCACGAGCGCGGCACCAACCTGAACGACCTGCTGGAGCGCTCACCGGGATGGCTCGGCGGCATGTTCACCCGCTGACGCGCGGTCAGGCCGCGGCTGCGTCACTCGACCCGTTCCGCGCGTCCCAGTCGCGGCGCAGCAGGCCGTAGACCCACGAGTCCGAGACGACGCCGTCGACGATGCAGTCCTCGCGCAGAGTGCCCTCGTGCACGAACCCGAGCTTCTCCAGCACTCGCGCGGATGCCGGGTTGCGGGTGTCTGCCTCGGACTGGACGCGGTTCAGGTCGAAGGCGCCGAAAGCCCACCCGAGCAGGGCCTCGGACGCCTCGGTCGCATAGCCGTGCCCCCAGGCGTCCTGCTTCAGCGCGTATCCGAGGGATGCGCTCCGGAAGTCCTCGTCCCAGTCGCCGAACGTCGCCCAGCCGAGGAAGGAGCCGTCCGACCTGCTCTCGATCGCGACCCGCGCTCCGGTCCCCTCCTCGGAAACTCGCCGGCACTTGTCCAGGAAGCGGGTGATGTTCGCCCGATCCGTCCAGGGCGACGAGTCCCAGTAGCGCAGCACGTCGGCATCGCTCATCAGGGCGAAGAGCTCGTCGCCGTCGGCATCCGTGAACGGGCGCAGCCGCAGCCGCTCGGTCTCGAGGACGGGGGTGGGAACAGTCATGTGCGCCATCGTCGCACGACTGGATGCTCGAACGCCGGACCCGCCTTGCCATGTCGGCAATGCGCGACGGTCGAGGTCGCCCGGTCGATATGTGAGGATCGTTGGTCATGGACGTCTTCGAAGCAGTCGACTCCCGACGGGCAGTGCGGGCGTTCAGCGACGCACCGGTCCCCAGGGACCTCCTGATGCGCGTTCTCGAGGTGGCGACGCGGGCTCCGTCGAGCGGGAACCTTCAGCCGTGGCACGTGTACGTCGTCGCCGGCGAACCGTTGATCCGCCTGAAGGAACACGCCTCCGCACGGGCTGCAGCGGGTGACCCCGGCGATCCGCGACAGTACCCGATGTATCCGGCGCCGATGCCCGCGCCGTATGACGACAGGTTCACCACCGCCGCTGCGCAGCGGTACGGAGCCCTCGGCATCGAGCGCGACGACCCCGAACGTCCGCAGAAGATCGCGGCGCTCAACACCGATGGCTTCGGCGCACCTGTCGTCATGTTCTTCTACATCGATTCCGCCATGGGACCGGGGCAGTGGGCAGACGTCGGAATGCATCTCCAGACCGTCATGCTCCTGCTGCGCGCCGAGGGGCTGCACAGCTGCCCGCAGGTGATGTGGACGATGTTCCACAAGACAGTCCGCGAGGCGGTGGGTGCACCCGAGAGCCAGATCCTGCTCTGCGGGCTCTCAGTGGGCTACGAGGACGAGTCCGTTCCCCGCCTTCGAACCGGCAGAGCGCCGCTGCAGGAGACGGTGACGCTGCTCGGCCTCTGAGCGCCCGGGGCGCTCAGCGCCGAGCCACGGGTTGCGCTTCGAAGACCATGGTCCGCTGACCGTCGAACGGCGTGCGCTGCCAGTCGCCCCACACGGCGGTGACCTCGAAGCCTGCGGCGCGCAGATCGGCCTCGATCTCATCCCGGCTGCGGAAGACGAGCAGCTCCTCGATGACGACGGTCTCGCCGGTGTCCTCGAAGCGGTTGAAGGCGCGCAGCAGCACGGCGCCTTCCCCCCTCCCCTCGACCTCACTCCACTCCGTCAGCGGGCCGTGCACGGTGTCACGGACGGAGGGGGTCTCCTGCGCCCAGGACTCCCACGCGCGGGCATCCGGGTTACGACTCTCGAAGGCGAGCGTCGCGCCCGGCGCGGCGACGGCGCGCAGGTCGCGCAGCGTGCGCTCCCAGTCCCCATGCGGGATGTGCTGGGCGATGTTCCCCGACATCAGGATCAGGTCGAAGCCCTCCTCCGGGAGCGCGCGGGTGTCACCGTCGATCCACGTCACCTGTTCGGCGCCTGGCCTGCTACGCGCATATGCGAGCATCGCCGGTGACGGGTCCAGGCCGACCACGCTCCGTCCCGGGGCCGGAAGGGTCACCGTCAGGATGCCCGTCCCGCATCCCACGTCGAGGATGCGAGTGGCGTCCACGGCGAGCGACCGGTAATAGTCGTGGTCGGGCCCGTCGGGATTGTCGAGGTCGTACAGGTCGACGACTCGAGGGTCGTAGTCCGGAGCATCCGTCACCCCGGCAGGCTACCGGTCACTCGGCCGCGGCTGGGGTCTCGCGGACCGCGAGTTCGTACGCGGCCATCAGCTGCGCGCTGGGACGAGGCGCGTCGGGGTCGGGCCGCGGGACGCCCAGGTGGAGCTCGCGGAGCTCGTCCATCAGCGCCTCCACCAGTTCCGGGCCGCCGTCGCGGAGAAGCTCCGCGCGCACCCGCAGCCGGCGCTCGCCGGTGCGGTGCGCGAGCCCCCAGTTGCCGAGGGCGACCATCACCGGGAGCACCTGGATGCCGGACTCCGTGAGCGAGTACGCCGCCCGCTGTCCGCGCTGCGCGTCGTCACGGGTGAGAAGCCCGCCCTCCACGAGCCGCTTGAGCCTGCTGGCGAGGATGTTGGAGGCGATGCCCTCCTCGGAACCGGCGAGGAGTTCGCGGAAGTATCGGCGACCTCCGAACATGATGTCGCGCAGCACCAGCATCGCCCAGGGGTCGCCGAGCACCTCGACGGCGGCGTTGATCGCGCATCCGGAACGGGGAGCTGCCGGCATGTCGCACCTCCTGTCGACTCAGTGCTTGCAACTGACAATCGCTTGAGGGTATGTTACCCGAGAACAGGTTGCAATCTGCAATCACTTACCTCCGGAGGCTTCCATGTCGCGGGTACGTGTCAACAACTTCTCCATCTCGCTCGACGGTTTCGGCACCGGCGAGGGCCTCACCCTCGAAGCGCCGTTCGGCCACGCGGGCGAGCGCCTGCACCAGTGGATGTTCGCCACCAGGTTCTGGCGCTCGATGGTCGGAGAATCGGGCGGCTCCACCGGAGTCGACAACGCCTTCGCCGAACAGCACGGGTTCGGTTTCGGCGCCGAGATCATGGGGCGGGGCAAGTTCAGCGCCTCGACCGGGCCGTGGACCGGCGTCGGCACCGCTGACGAGTGGCGGGGCTGGTGGGGGCCGAATCCGCCGTTCCACACGCCCGTCTACGTGCTCACCCACCACGCCCGTCCCTCCATCGAGATGGACGGCGGCACCGTGTTCCACTTCGTCGACGCGTCGCCCGCGGAGGCGCTCGCCCTCGCAAAGGATGCCGCGGGCGACCTCGACGTGCGGATCGGCGGCGGCGTGACGATGTTGAGGGACTTCCTCGCAGCGGGACTCGTGGACGTCGCGCACATCGTTCAGGTCCCGATCCTTCTCGGTCGGGGCGAGCGGCTCTGGGACGACCTGGAGGCGCTCGAGGAGCGCTACGACGTGGAATCCGTGTCATCGCCGAGCGGCGTGACGCACCTGACCCTCACCCGTCGATGACAGAAGGAGAACGACGATGAGCCAGTACATCATCTACTTCAACCAGCAGTGGGTGGGCGACCACCCCGAGGCGTGGTTCGACGAGCGCGGACGGCTCTGCAACGCCGTCGTGAACGACATGCGGGATGCCGGCGTGCTCATCTTCGCCGCCGGGGTGGACGAGGACGTCGATTCGGCGATCATCGCCGACGACACCGGCGGCGCGCTGGAGTTCGGCACCGGTCTGTACGCCCCGGGCGACCAGTACATCGGCGGCTTCACCCTCGTCGACGTCCCCGACGTGGAGACGGCTCGGATGTGGGGCGGCAGGATCGCCGAGGCCTGCGGCTGGCCCCAGCAGGTGCGCCGGGTCTACTGAGGGCTCAGCGCTTCATGGCGCTGATGGTGCCGGAGCCGACGGCGCACAGATACTCGCCCTCGGACCCCTGCACGTGGATCTCGACCTGCGTCACCGCGGTCCGCGACGTGCTGCCCTGCGTGGTCGCGCGCGCGATGAGCCGTTCCCCCTGCGCCGGGCGCAGATAGGTGAGGTTCACCCCCGAGGTGAGCACATCGGGGCCGAGCGCCAGCCCACCGGCGAAGGTGAGCGCGTTGTCGGCCAGGTAGCAGAGCACGCCGCCGTGCACGTAACCGTGCTGCTGCAGCAGCTGCGGGCCCACCTCGAGCTCGAGGGTGATCCCGCCCTCGTCGAACCGGGTCAGGACGGTGCCGAGCAGCACGCTGAACGGCTGCGCCGCCAGCACTCGCCGCGCGTCCTCGAGGGTCAGTGTCGTCATCGTGGATCTCCCTGTCAGCGGGCGGCATCCCTCTTTCGCGCGCGCAGCCCGATGAAGCGCGCGACCAGGCTGAGGATCGTGAGGACCGCGAGGATCCCGGGCAGCCACCACTTCGCCGTGTAGAGGATCCAGGTGCCGGCATCCCAGGGCTCGTCCTCGCCGAACTTCGGGTCGAGGACGACGCCGACCGCATCCGGCTCGACCCACAGCATCGTCGACGTCCAGACCCCGAGGGTCAGGCCGATGAGGGCGATGGTCAGCGGGCCGAGGATCACGAAGTGATCGCTGCGGCCGGTGTAGCGGTGGTTCCACTTGTTGTACTGCCCCAGGCACAGGATCGTCGCCAGGATGCCCAGCGGGATCGCCAGGTCCCGCACGACGACGGGGATGTTCGTCTCCCAGTCGCTGAACACGCTGTTCACACTCACCAGGCGCACCTGGTCGAGCACCCCGCCGGCGCCGAATCCGAGTACGGCCATGGCCAGCAGGGCGCCGAGACCGAACAGGAGCGTGGCTGTGAGGGCGGCGGACGAACCCCGATAGTCGAGCGTCTTGCGCAGTTCCGCGTCACGGGGATCGATGAGACTCACTCGATCGAGGCTACCGGCCGGCGATCCGGTCCTGGAGCTGACGGATCGTGTCGCCGAGGATGCCGCGCGCCAGCAGGCCCTCGCCGAGCGGTCCTGAGCTGTCCGTTCCGAGGCGCGGCAGCATCCGGAGAGCCTCCCGCTCGCGCGCGGTGAGCTGCGCGATCTGCCAGTCGATCTCCTCCTGCACACGCTCCGGCGTGGCGGCATCCGTCAGCGAGACCGCCTTCACTGCATAGGCCGCGGCGCCCAGCGCGTGCGCGCCCATGTGGGCGACGGCTGCCGCCTGAGCGACCGATCTGGCCGCCGCAGTTCCGGCCGGGGTCGTCGCGGCATTCGCCGCCCTTCCCGCGATCAGGCGCTTCCTGATCTCCTCCGCGCTGCTGCCCGCACCGGCGCCGTACGCGCGCGTTCGGTCAACCGCGTCGCGGATGCTCTCCTCTGCCGAGGCATCCGCCACGAACAGGGGCAGCACGCGCTCCGCGCACGCCAGCGCCCAGCGGGCGACAGCACGACGGTCGGTCTCGCTCAGGGTCTGGACGGATGCCACGCCTCCGCCTTCCCACTGTCAGGAAGAACGACATCCGACGGGGACCAGGCCGCCACGGCCGCCTCGCTCTGCCGCTGCGCACGACGGGCGCGCGAGCGCCCCTTCTCCGTGGTCTGGCTCGGATGCCACCGCACCCAGTCCACCGGCACGACGTGCAGCGCGAGCGTCTCGACGCCGTCGCCCGCGGAGTGGACGAAGATCACCGCGTGACTGTTGACGCTCCACCAGAAAGGGTTCCGCCCGGATGCCCCCGCCTCGGCGAGCTTCCGGCCATATCCCTCGCTCTCGTCGAGGCGTCCGACCCGGTAGTCGTGACCGCCGTGCAGGTAGCCCCAGTGCGTACGCAGCTCTCCGATGACGTCGGAGAGCGCGGCCCCTTGCCCACCGGCGTCGTCATCCCGCACGTCGGCGCTCGCAAGCGGGAAGATCGCGTGCCGCCCACGGTCGATGACGGGCAGCCGCCACTCCGCCCAGTCATCGCCTCCCCGCTGCAACGCGCGCTCGATCGCGTCGTGCATCGCCTCGCAGTGCGATCGCAGCAGTTCTGCGGTCGGGACGTCCTCCCCCGCCGGTACGCCGTGCCTCAGGTGCAGCAGCGGATACGGGCGGCCCTGATCGTCGAGCGAGCTGCGCCCGACGGCGCTGAAGCCGCGGCGCCGGTAGAACTCCACTGCCTGCGTGTTCTGCTCGTTGACGTCGACCGAGGTCACGCCGTGGCCGAGAGCGAAGGACAGCAGTGCGCTGCCGGCGCCGCGACCGCGCTCCTGCGCGTCGACGAACAGCATCTCCAGCCTGTCATCCGCGATCCCGGCGAACCCGACGATGCGTCCTTCACGCTCTGCGACGAAGACGTCGACGTGAGGCAGATAGTCCGAGGCGAGGTGCGCCTCGATGTCGTCGCGATGCTCTGCGGAGAGGAAGTCATGCGTCGCGTCGACGGCACTGCGCCAGATCTGCACGAGGCGCGGATACTCGTCGGGATCGCGGAGCGGGCGGATGTTCACGCATCCAGCCTTGCACGTCGGCCGCGGGTCAGCAGACCGTCGATCGCGACGACGAGCGTGACACCCGCCGTGTACCAGAGCAGGTCCCACGGCGAGAAGCCGAGTCCGAAGACCAGTCGGAGGGGCGGGAAGGATGCCGCCCACTGGGCGGGCAGCGAGGTGAGCTGCAGCAGTTCCACGCCGAAGCACCATGCCAGCGCGATCGCCGCCGTCACCCACCAGCGCGCGCGGGGCGCGACGAAGAGGACGAGCGATGTGATCAGCGCGGCGTAGAGGATGTCGCCGGCCGCATCGCTGACAAGACCTGGCGGCGCGAGCAGGTGCACGGCGAGCCCGGCCGCGACGGTCACGAGCGCGGCCGTCGCGAGGACGAGACGACGCGTCAGCGTCCGAGGAGATGCCACGGCCCCAGCCTGGCATGCTCGACCTGCATCGACCGGGTCAGGGGTCATTCGCCGTCGAGCAGCAGGAACCCGCGGAACTCCTCGTGCTGAGAGGAGTCGTGGATTCCGGTGTTCCACGCGGCGATCTGCTGCTCGGGCACATCGGCATCCAGGGGCAGGAACACCCGCACCGCATTCGGCCATGCGTCGAAGTACCCTCGCGCGGCGGAGGCGACCATGGCCCGCGAGATCGCCTGCCAGATCGTCAGACGGAGCTCCTGAACCAGTGGGGAGGCGGCGTCGGACTGTGAGACCTGCCCCATCATCTGCGCCGCGCGCTCACGGATCGGGTCCAGAGGATCGTCGACTCCCCTGCCGGTGATGTCGAGGTCCCATTCGCCGAGGTGCCACTTCGAATCGATCTCGTACTCCGGTTCGTCGGCGATCATCTGCGCAAGATGCGACCGCGAGTTCGCGAAGGCGACGATCGATGTGGCGTCGGCGTCAGTGGCGATGCCGATGCCCGCGATCTCCCCCGGCCGTCGCTGTGCGGCGACCGCCGCCATGGCCTGTTCCAGGGCCGGTCCGAGGTCGGATGACCATTCGGCGGCCCACGACTCCAGGTCGATCGTCATGACGGCAGTCTGCCACGACGTGCCGATCGGCCTGACAGGATGGGGATCATGACGGTCACCATCGAGCAATGGGAGGCATCCGTCGCGAGCCTCTGGGAACGCTTCGACGACTTCGGTCGTGAGGAGGGTGTGGCGGCGATGCGCGAACTGGCCGAGTCGTGCCCTGCGGCCGACGGCCGAGCGGCGTTCGAGCTGGCCGGCATGTACGACTCGATGGGCTTCGAGGCCGAGGCAGGCGTCGAGTACGAGCGCGCGCTCGAGCTCGGCCTTGACGAAGCACGCCATGCGCAGCTCGCCGTGCAGTACGGATCGACCCTGCGCAACCTCGGGCGTCTCGACGAGGCGATCGAGGTTTTGCGCGCTGCACCTACCCACGCGTCGACGGGTTCCGCACCCCGCATCGTCCTGGCTCTGGCGCTGCACAGCGCCGGTCGGAAAGACGAGGCCCTGCGGGTCTCGATCGAGGCGCAGATCGACGACCTGCCGCGCTACCAGCGCTCGATGCGCAACTACGCCGCGGCGCTCACCGACGCGACGGCGTAGGCGTCGAGAGGGCCCCGGGTCAGTCGCGCTCGATTGCTGCTTCCGGACTCACAGCGAGCGTCATCACCTCCAGGCGATTGCCGAATCCGTCGCGGGCGTGGAAGCGGATGTATCCCTCGAAGGTGTCCCGCTCCACCCATGACAGGTCGTAACCGCCCTGCTCGATCCGCGCGGCCACGGCCTCCAGCTCGTCGAGGGTTCCGCAGACGAGGCCCGGGTGCGCCTTCCTGGCAGGTGTGAACGGATCGTCCACGCCGAGGTGGATCTCCGCGACGACCGCCTCGCCGTCGAACGCTCGGAACCAGCATCCGCCGCGGCCGGCCAAAGACGGCGGCTTCGGCACCTCCTGCAGTCCGAGCGCATCGCCGTAGAAGCGGCGCGCCTCGTCCTCGCCGCCCGCGGGGATCGACACCTGAACGTGGTGGAGCTTCATGACCGCCTCCGATTCATCTTGATATCAAGATAAATGGAGGGGGCTCACTCCACCAGGCACGATCCGGCCCGGCGACGAGAAACGACCCCGCGGCGTCATGCCCTCGGATCCCGCAGCGAGGCCATCGCCTCGAGGAGCGTGTCGTGGATGTAGGCGAGTTCCGGCGACGCTTCGCCCCACTCCCCGCCGTCATCGACTGTCCAGTCCTGGTCTGCCGCCTCCTCGCCCCCTGCCGCCTCGCCGTGCTCCCAGATCCACCACAGGTTCGCACTCGAATCCTGAATGCGGGCGAACCGCGTGCCGAAGAAGTCAGTCGGTCTGGTGACCAGTCGTGCCTCTCGCGCCAGGGCGCGCTCGAGCACCGCGTCGAGGTCATCGACGTAGACCTGGAGCAGGCTCGGCGTGAACGGCCAGTCCGGTTTGCGCTCGGCGAGCATGATCGTCGTCGTGCCGACGCGCACCTCCGCCTGCAGCAGTAGTCCGTCCTCGTCGATCGTGCGCGCCTCGCCGCGCTCCTCACCGCCGAACACCTCGATGACGAATCGGGTCAACTGATCGGCGCCGTCGGTGATGATGAACGGGTTGACGGTGGCGTAGCCCTCCGGGGCGGTTGGTGCGGGCATCGGTGCTCCTGTGCTGGGGTGACGGGGATTGATCCCAGTCCAGCACCGCACCGCCCTCACTGTCTTGAACGTTTCCGCCATCACCGGCCGGACAGCACCTGCGCCGGCGTCTGCCCGTGGAACACCCTCAGGGAGCGGGTCAGATGCGCCTGGTCGGCGAACCCGCATCGCGCCGCGCACTCGTTCGGCGGCATCCCCTGGAGCAGCAGGGCGAAGGCCTCCCTCGCCCGCGAGAGCTGATCGATCCGCTTGCGGGTGAGCCCCGTCGCCTCGCGGACCCGCCGCTGCCTGTGCCGCTCGGAGTAGCCCGCGTCGTCACCCGACACCATTCGCCGCACGTCGTCGTCGTGTCGCAGCACGTCGAGTTCGAGCAGCCGGTCGGTGAACGCGCCGAGGTCGTCATATTCCGGGAACGGCACCGCCCGTTCCCGGATCACGACCCGTCCGGCTTCGACGGTGAGCGCCTGCTCGCGCCCGAGCAGGAGTTGCTTGCTGATCCCCGGCAGGACGACGTGCGCCTTCAGTTGTATGCCCCAGCTGTGCTCTCCGATCGTCGAGCGGATCCATCGGTGTCCCAGGGTCGGTCCGGAGATCCCGGCGCGCAACTCGCCGCTCCGTTCGCGGGCGAACCACAGATCCCAGTACTCGACGGCCGGCACGAGGTAGCGCTCGTCCCGCGCCGCGCGTGCCTGCCAGACGCATTCGAGAACGGGCGAATCGGGATGGTGCTCCTCGTACAGGCTGTCCATTTCGACCTCGTCTCCGCTGTGGCATCCGGGTCCAGGATGCCGCAGCGGAAGGGCCGGTGCGCCTAACGACTCCGTCCGGATGGCCGCTTTCGCGGCGGCAGGGCCGCCGTGACCAGCAGCGCAGGTCCACCGATGAGCGCCCACGGACCCGGGCCGGCCGGGATGAGGGCCAGCTCGGGATGCCCGCGGAGCACGATGAGCGCCAGTGCACAGCACAGGATGCCGGCGGCGAGAACGACGACGCGTGCGCCCGGACCGGCGCCGCGTCGTGCATAACGCCAGACGACGACCGCGAACGCCCACAGCACGACGCTGATACCCACGCCGAACACGAGGAACAGAGACCAGGAGGCATCCGTGTCGGCGGCGAAGCCCACGGCGTTCGTCGCAGTGTGGGCGACGCCCAGCCCTGTCAGAGCGAGGGCGCTGATACCGCCTGCGACCCGACGGGATCGGGAGAACGAGGTGATCGGGATGCGGGTGAGAAGTTCCGTGGTGGTGTCCATCCATCCAGGCTGAGCGGGTGGCCGGGCTCGGGGATCCTCCGCGCGGGTGGCACGCCTCGCCCGCGCGGGCGAGATCCGCTCCGCCCGGGACGCGGCAGGATGGTGCTGTGGATCAGGCTCAGCGGATCGAACGGTTCTGGCGATCGTCCGGGGCGGGCGTCGGCGCCGCGACACCGCCTGCGTGGTCGTTCGGTGATTCTCCAGCACTCGCGGATGAGCTGCTCGAGCTCGCGCTGCGAGGCGAGAAGACGGCGATGGCGAGCGCTCTGTGGGAATTCGAGGCAGAGGGTGACCCTCTTCCCCAGCCCGGCGACCTCGCGATCGTGCTCGACGGTGCAGGCGAGCCGCGCGCTCTCATCCGCACGACCGCAGTCGTGGTCGTCCCGTTCGAAGAAGTCTCCGCGGAGCACGCCTCACTCGAAGGAGAGGGCGACCTGTCACTGGACTACTGGCGAGTCGAGCACGAGCGGGCCTGGCGAGGCACTCTCGCCCACACGCGGTACGAGTTCGACACCAGGATGCTCGTGGTCTGCGAGCGCTTCGAGCTGCTGTTCCCGGCGGAACCGCGCCGACATGGTGCTCATGGCCGGACGTGATCGGAGGATGCCGCGTCGAGCGTTGCCTCCGACACCTCGCCGCCGGCGATCACAACTCGATGGACTCGTCGAACTCGCGGCGCAGGTACTTCGGCGCCTGCACCCGCCATGCCTCCGTCACGAGCTCGGCGAAGTGCCCGGGGTCTATCGCCGCCATGCGGAACGCGATCTTGGGCTCGCCCCAGCGGGTCGTCGCGGGAAGGAAGACGCCCGGCTCCATCTCCCGGAGGGCGAGCGCGTCGTCCGGATCGGCGATCTTCACGCCGACCACGAGCTCCGATGCCACGATCGCGCGGACGTGATCAGGGATGCTCGGCCACGGGTGGCACTCCCACGCGTACAACTTGCTGCGCACGAACCACGCCGCACCGCCCGTCGTCGCACGCTCCTCACTGCCGGGGAGCCGCGCGGCCAGGGCACGCAGATCGTCGAGGGTGGCCATGCATCGAGGGTACGCAGCACCCCCGACACCGGTCTGCCAGCCGCCTACGGCTCTATGGGAGCCATGATCTCGACACGATTGCCGAAGCCATCGCGCGTGTGGAGTCGAACGAACCCCTCGAACGTGTCCCGCTCCGCCCATGAGAGCTCGTAGCCCGCGCCCTCGATCCGCGCGGCCACCGCCTCCAACTCGGACACCGAGTCGCAGACGAGTCCAGGGTGGGCTTTTCGGGCAGGGGCAAAGGGGGCTTCGACTCCGATGTGGATCTCGGCCACGATGGCATCTGCATCGTAGGCGCGGAACCAGCAGCCGCCTCGCCCGGTCAGAGAAGGCGGCTTCTGAACTTCCCGGAGCCCCAGCGCTTCTCCGTAGAAACGGCGCGCCTCGTCTTCTTCACTCGCGGGCATCGAAGCTTGCACGTGATGGAGCCTCAAATCGGCCTCCGATTTATCTCGACATCAAGATAAATCTAGCGGCAAGCCCGAAGGATCGCCACCGCGGAGTCGCGCACGCGTTTCATCTCACTGCGCTCGCTCAACGACCGGGGCGGATCAGACGTTGAACCGGAACTCCACCGAGTTACGTTGACGTTAGGCGTCTCGAGCGGCTCCCAGCCATGACGTGGGCCGCTGCATGACTAGGACTAGGAGTCGCCGCCGTCAGGTCGCCCTGAGCGCGGTAAGTGACCCCAGAAATCCGGCGCAAAGATGCTGAGCGGGTTCTCCACCTCGGCTCCCTCGGCCAACGTCGCCCTCACCTGCGCCGATATCTGCGCCCGCAAAGAATCCAACTGAGGGACGAGAGTGAAGATGTCCGTTGTGTCGACGACGACGGTCCGTACCTGACCGATGTCGAACGGCAGGCGATCGGCCGCACGACTGATCTGCACGATCGGCTTTCGAACCGCGTGCCGCAGCGCGAGCTCATAGAAGACGTTCGGATTGTGGAATGACAAGTCGGCGATGACGAGCTTGCTGTGGACGATGTAGTCGATGATCTGGCGGGTGATCATCCCCGCATCACCGATGAGGTCGGCCCGTACCACTTGCAGCCCGAATTCCTTTAGAGCGGGCTCGACCAACGAACCCATGAAGAGGTCGGCGTGTTTGCGATCATCACTTTCCTCGCTGCCGATCGGCGTGATGTAAAAGCAGATCTGCTCGAAATCGCCTTCCGCTGACTTCGGGGCAGAACTCGATGAAGAAGTAGCCGACAGCCGAACCGGTGGGTTGGATATGCCGCGATCACCTCCCTTGTCTACTTTCGGCAGGTAATCGTCCACAAGTGCGTCCAGCGTGACGAGCCGCTCAGCTCCAGACAGAGTGCGAAGCACTCCGACGAATTTTGCGTTGACCGTGAATGTCTCAATGCACTCAGTCAGGTCGGCGTCAGGTATGCCGAACTCCTTGGCCTGGTCCATAAGGACTGCCTGCAGAGGGAGGCGGTTCCCCAGGTTTGTCTCGTACAAGCGCTTAAACACCTCAACGCCGTCGATCCCGGCTTGGAATCTGGCCCGCGTCCTGGCCGCAAGGGTGTCGGTTTCGTCGACCGCCTTGCGCCCAAGCACGGTCAGTGCCAGCGTCTCCGCGTTGTAGTTCCCGGTTGTGAGGCCGTACTTGTTGCTGTTAGTGATCCACTGCCGAGTGGTGCCACTCGACGGGCTTCTCCCTAGTTGATCCAACAATGTCAAGCGGCGTATGGATCCCGCAGGGGCGGCCTGAATGATTGCTTCAGCGAGACCCAGAGCCTCCTCAAGGGTCCCGGCGGGGAACAGCGTCGTTCTCCGCGTCCGGCGTGTAATGCCGCCTTCGGAGGGCGCGGCGTCTTCACCGGTCTCGTCGTCGTCCTCGGCGGGATTCTCCAGGGTTACGTCTGGCATATGTCACGTCTACCACGTGCCACAGACTTTGCCAACCTGCTCGGAACCCGCATAGCCATGACCGTGCAACTGCCGTCACCAGTCAGTAATCCAATTGCGCCATTCCCAACCGACGATCAGACGTTGAAGCGGAATTCCACCACATCGCCGTCCTGCATGACGTAGTCCTTGCCCTCGAGGCGGGCCTTGCCCTTGGCACGGGCCTCGGCCACGGAACCGGTGTCGACCAGGTCCTGGAACGAGATCACCTCGGCCTTGATGAAGCCCTTCTCGAAGTCGGTGTGGATCACGCCGGCCGCCTGCGGGGCCTTGTCGCCCTTGTGGATCGTCCAGGCGCGCGCCTCCTTCGGCCCCGCCGTGAGGTAGGTCTGCAGGCCGAGGGTGTCGAAGCCGATGCGGGCGAGCTGGTCCAGGCCGGACTCGTCCTGGCCGGTCGAGGCCAGCAGCTCCGCGGCATCCTCCGGGTCGAGGTCGATCAGCTCGGACTCGATCTTCGCGTCGAGGAAGATCGCCTGCGCGGGGGCGACGAGCTCGGCGAGCTCGGCCTTGCGCGCGGCATCCGTCAGCACGGCCTCGTCGACGTTGAAGACGAAGATGACCGGCTTCGAGGTGAGCAGGCCCAGCTCCTTGATCGGAGCGAGGTCGATGCCGCTGGTCGAGAGCAGCTGGCCGCGCTCGAGGGCGTCCTTCGCAGCACTCGCGGCCTCGAGCACCGACGGATCGGCCTTCTTGCCGCGGACCTCCTTCTCGAAGCGCGGGATCGCCTTCTCGAGCGTCTGCAGGTCGGCGAGCATCAGCTCGGCGTTGATGGTCTCGAGGTCGCTCTGCGGGTTGATCGCGCCGTCGACGTGCACCACGTCATCGTCGGAGAACCCGCGCACCACCTGAGCGATCGCGTCGGCCTCGCGGATGTTGGCGAGGAACTGGTTGCCCAGCCCCTCCCCCTCGCTCGCGCCGCGCACGATGCCGGCGATGTCGACGAACGACACCGTCGCGGGCAGGATGCGCTCGCTGCCGAAGATGTCCGAGAGCGTGTTCAGCCGCGGGTCGGGCAGGCTCACCACGCCGACGTTCGGCTCGATCGTCGCGAACGGATAGTTCGCCGCGAGCACGTCGTTCTTGGTCAGCGCGTTGAAGAGGGTGGACTTGCCGACGTTGGGCAGGCCGACGATACCGATAGTGAGAGCCACGGGAGACGATTCTACCGGGGCCGCTACTCCAGCCGTTCCCAGTGGCCCTCCGAGATCACATCGACGTCCGCGCCCACGACGCGGATGGCCGTCTGATCGTCGATCGCATACGCCGGACCGTCCATCCCCTCCGCCCAGCTCCGCGCGTGCGCGAGGGTGTTCTCGGGAAAGTCCGGGTAGTCGAGGTGCGGGAAGATCGTGAAGTCCACGAGACCGAGCGTGCGGTCGCCCGTCTCGGAGCCGCCCCAGCGGACGAACTCGGGGCCGATCCGCGGCGTCATCACCATGCTTCCCGCACTGATCCCGACCCAGACGGTCTCGGAGAGCCGCGGGAGCACGGCGAAGAGCCCGGATGCCCGGATCCAGTGCGCGAGATAGGTGGCGTCGCCGCCGTCCACGAGCAGCGCGTCGGCACGCTCCACCCAGGGGATCCATCTCTCCCCCATCGACGGGAGCGCGGTGAGCTCGAGCAGCCCTACCGACTTCCAGCCGAGCGCCGTCATCGAGTCGGCTCCTCCGGCACATCGCAGAGTCAACTCAGGCGTGCACTGCGGATGCCCGTACTGCGCCGTCGGGATGTACAGCGCGGTCGACTCCTCGATCGGTTTCCCGAGCATCTCGACGAGGCCGGCACGGATGCGCGGGTTGGTCACTCCGCCCGAGGTCAGCAGGAGCTTCATGGCTCGCCGCTCAGTCGCGCACGGCCCGGAAGGCCGCCGTGACGTAGGGCAGCTCGATCGTGCTCTCGCCGACGACGCCCAGTTCGTCGAACAGGTCGTGCATGCCCCGCTCGATGCTCGCCCTCTTCTCGTCGGAGGCAGTGATGATGTAGCTGCGCGAGCGCGCCATGTGCAGCAGCTGCTCACGGTTCATCGTGCGCGTCCACTCCCAGCGCTGAGCCTCGACGCCGCTGAAGGGCGCAGCGATCGTAGGCCCGTCGCCAGAGATCATCTCCTCGGCAGGGCTGCCGCTCATGATCAGGGTCAGCCGGCGCACCCAGGGCGTTCGCTCGTCGCGCACGTTCCAGATCAGTCCGAGTGCCCCTCCCGGCCGCACGACCCGACCGATCTCGGCGGATGCCGGAACAGGGTCGACCCAGTGCCAGGCCTGCCCCATCACGACCGCGTCAACCGAGGCGTCGGGCAGCGGCAGCGATTCGGCGGTGCCGATGAACGTCGGCACCTGCGGGGACTGCACGTGCAGGGCGGCCAGCATCTCGGCATCCGGGTCGACGGCGACGACCTCGCCGTCCGCCGCGTCAGCGAGGACCCGGGTGAGCTTGCCGGTTCCGGCGCCGACGTCGGCGACCCGACGTGCGCCATCGGGAAGTCGTTCGAGCATCCAGGCGACCGCTTCGAAGGGGTAGTCCGGGCGTCCGGCCTCGTAGCTGCTCGCCGCCGTTCCGAAGGATGTCGCGCGCTCGCTCATGCTCATCTCGCCAGCCTACGGCGCGCCTCGGGCGCGCGCGAGAGGCGGGAGGAGAGAGTGAAGATGTGGCACTGGACTTCACTGCGATCGACTTCGAGACGGCGAACTCCAGCCCGGCCTCCCCCTGCCAGGTGGGACTCGTCCGCGTCCGCGACGGTGAGGTCGTCGCTCAGACCGGATGGCTCATCCGCCCGCCCGCAGGTTACGACGACTTCCAGGAGTGGAACGTCCGCATCCACGGCATCCGTCCGGAGGATGTCATCGGCGCCCCCACCTGGGAGGCGCAGATCGACCGCCTGCACGCCTTCGCCGGCGGCGACGTGCTCGTCGCGCACAACGCCGGGTTCGATCTGAACGTGCTGCGCCGCTCCTGCCAGGCGACCGGACTGGATGCCCCGCCGTACCGCTCGCTGTGCTCGCTGGCCGTGGCCCGCAAGACCTACACGCTCGAGTCGTACCGGCTGCCGAAGGCGGCCGAGGCCGCCGGGTTCGGCGAGTTCCCTCACCACGACGCACTGGCGGATGCAAGGGCCTGCGCCCAGATCGTCATCGATGCCGCCCAGCGTGCGGGCGCTGTCGACATCGAGGCGCTCTCCGGGGCGCTGAGCATTCCCGTGGTGGAGTTCGCTCCGCTGATCGCGGAGCGCGCCGCGGCCTGAGCGCGCCGGTCCCGGCCGCGCTTCGTCCCGTTCTGCGGTTCGTTCCCGCATCCGAGTCGCAGTCGGTCGCGCTCCCCCGCCGGAATTGTGGCGCGAACCGCGACGTGAACCGTATCACCCGCGGTTGAGCGCGACGAACGGCGACTCGAGAGACGACAGGCGTCCGCTCGCGTCGTGGGCGCCGCACCGTCGTGGACCTGCCGACGGATGTCGGTGGCCTGGGCCACCATGAACACATGGATGCTTCAGCTGTCGCCCTCGCGCTGATCGCGCTGCTCGCCGGCGCCGCCGGAGGATGGTTCGTCGCGCGCTCTCGATCAGCGGCCGCGCTCGCGCGCACCGAGGCAGAGGTCGCCGCGCTGCGCGATGACCGCGACCGGCAGTACGACCTCTACCGCGATGCCGTCGAGCACTCGCGCGCGGAGCAGCAGGCCGCCGCCGAACGCGCACAGCGTGAGAACGCCGTGCTGACCGCGATAGCGCCGGTGCGCGAGAGCCTGCATCGGATGCAGCAGACGGTGACCTCGCTGGAGCAGGACCGCCAGGTGCAGTTCGGCACGATCAGCGAGCAGCTGCGCCTGGCGCAGGAGTCGGACGAGGCGCTGCGCGCCACCACCGAGACCCTCGCCGGCGCCCTGCGCTCGACCGCGACGCGCGGAGTGTGGGGCGAGACGCAGCTGCGCCGGGTGGTCGAGGCCGCCGGCCTGACCAGGCACGTCGACTTCGACCTGCAGACCACCATCTCGTCCGATCGAGGCCAGGGCCGTCCCGACATGGTGATCCGCCTCGCCGGCGGAGCCTCGATCGCCGTCGACGCGAAGGTGCCGCTGGACGCCTATCTCGAGGCGAGCGCCCTCGGCCTGAACGCCGACGAGGGCACCCGGCGTGCGCTCATGCAGAAGCACGTGAAGGCGCTGCGCGCCCACATCGACGCCCTCGCCAAGAAGGCGTACTGGTCGGGGCTCGAGGCCGGCCCTGAGTTCGTGATCTGCTTCCTGCCCAGCGAGTCGCTGCTCGCGGCCGCGATCGATGAGGACCCGACCCTGCTCGAGTACTCCTTCGGCAAGAGGATCGCCCTCGCCTCGCCGGTCAACCTGTGGGCGGTGCTGAAGACCGTCGCCTACACGTGGTCGCAGCAGGAGGTGTCGGATGAGGCGCGCACCCTGCTCAATCTGGGCACGCAGCTGTACGACCGGCTCGGCACGCTCGCCGGGCACGCCGACAACCTGCGCCGCGCGCTGGAACGGACGGTCGACAGCTACAACAAGTTCGCCGGCTCGCTGGAGAGCCGAGTGCTGGTCACTGCGCGCCAGTTCCCCGGCATCGATCAATCGACGCTGGTGGCCTCGGCGCAGCCGGTGCTCACGCCGGCTCGTCGGTTCACCGCCGAAGAGCTGATCGAAGGCGCAGAGGACGACGCCGAGATGCGCTCAGACATCGGAGAGCTCCGCGCACGCCTCGATCACAGCGAGGGCTGACGCCGACGAGCCCTGATCAGGCTCCGCCCGGCACCCACCACAGCAGGGCGACCACGATGCCGGAGGTCGCAAGGAACGCACCGATCATCCACCAGACGCTGACCTCGTGCCCCTCGTCCCGGCGCTTGCGGAACAGCACGTCGGCACGACGTGCGGGATCGACGGGGGCTGCGACTGCGGCCGCGCCGCCCGCAGCCGGAGACGGCGTCGACAGCTTCACCACCGTGCCCTCGGGCAGATCGCTGACCCGCAGGATGCGACCGGTCTCGGTGGTCACGGTGGCGGCAGGGGCAGCCTTGTCGGTCTGATCCTTCTGCGATGTCATCGTGCGTCCTCCTCGTTCCGACCGCGAACGGGCGATCGTGACCCGCCCATTCTGCCAGGCGCACCTGGAAAAGTGCGTACCGGCGGTCGTGTCAGACGCTCAGAGCCACTTCGAGACCAGGTGCTCCGACGAGATCCGGCGCAGTGTTCCGGACGCTCCACGCAGCACCACGCTCTCGGTGTAGACGTACCCGCCCTCGCGACGCACGCCCGAGACCAGCTGCCCGTCGGTCACGCCCGTGGCGACGAAAAGGGTGTTGTTGCCCTTCACCAGGTCGTCGGCCTCATAGACCTTGTCCATGTCGAGCCCGGCATCGATGCCGCGCTGGCGCTCCGCATCGTCGCGCGGCCACAGCCGACCCTGGATGTGTCCGCCGAGCGCCTTGATGGCGCACGCCGTCACGATGCCCTCCGGGCTGCCGCCGACGCCGATGCACATGTCCGTGCGCGCGTTGTGGCGGGCCGCGTTGATGCCGCCGGCGACGTCGCCGTCGCTCATCAGGCGGGTTCCGGCGCCGGCTTCGCGGATCTCGGCGATGAGCTTCTCGTGACGCGGACGGTTCAGCACCGACACGACGATCTCGTCGACGGGCTTGTCGAGCGCCGCTGCGAGACGACGGATGTTCTCGCCGACGGGCAGGCGGATGTCGACGACTCCGACTCCGGCAGGTCCGGTGACGAGCTTGTCCATGTAGAACACGCTGGAGGCGTCGAGCATGGTGCCGCGGTCCGAGACGGCGATCACCGAGAGCGCGTTCTGCCGGCCGGCGGCGGTCAGCGAGGTGCCGTCGATCGGGTCGACGGCGATGTCGCACTCCGGGCCGCTGCCGGTGCCGACGGTCTCGCCGTTGAACAGCATCGGGGCGTTGTCCTTCTCGCCCTCGCCGATCACCACGCGGCCCTGGAAGTGCACCGTGCCGAGGAACGCGCGCATCGCGTCGACGGCCGCACCGTCTGCAGCCTCCTTGTCGCCGCGACCGATGTACGGCACCGCGCGGATCGACGCGGCCTCCGTGGCGCGCACGAGTTCGAGTGCGAGGTTGCGGTCGGGACGAAGGGGGCTGAGATCAGCAGTGAGGCTCACCATGCCGGTCAGCATAACCACGCGGACGGGCAGAATCGGCGAGTTTCACGCTCTCTCAAGCGAAGGAAACTCCGTTCTTAACATCCATGAAGAGCGGGACGATTTCCGAGCGCTTCACAGGGAAAGCATCCGCGCTCCTCCCCGGCTAAAGTGAGGCTGAACCCGCTCATCGATCGCAGGAGTTTTCATGCCCGTTGCCACCCCGGATCAGTACGCCGAGATGCTCGATCGCGCGAAGGCCGGCGGTTTCGCCTACCCCGCGTTCAACGTCTCCAGCTCGCAGACGATCCACGCCGTCCTCCAGGGTCTGACCGAGGCCGGCTCCGACGGCATCATCCAGGTCACCACCGGCGGCGCGGACTACTTCGCCGGCCAGACCGTCAAGGCCCGCGCCACCGGCGCCCTCGCCTTCGCCAAGTTCGCCACCGAGGTCGCCAAGTCGTACCCCGTGACCGTCGCGCTGCACACCGACCACTGCCCGAAGGACGCGCTCGCCGGCTTCGTGGAGCCGCTCATCGCGGCATCCGAGGAAGAGGTGAAGGCCGGGCGCAACCCGATCTTCCAGTCGCACATGTGGGACGGCTCGGCCGTGCCTCTCGCCGAGAACATCGAGATCGCCAAGGACCTGCTCCCCCGCATGAAGGCGATCAACGCCATCCTCGAGGTCGAGATCGGCGTCGTCGGCGGCGAGGAGGACGGCGTCCGTCACGAGGGCTCGAACGACGCCCTCTACACGACCTTCGCCGACGTCGACCAGGCCGTGCAGGCCCTGGGCCTCGGCGAGCAGGGCCGCTACATCGCCGCCCTCACCTTCGGCAACGTGCACGGCGTGTACAAGCCGGGCGGCGTGAAGCTGCGCCCCGAACTGCTCGGCGACATCCAGCAGCAGGTCGCTGCCAAGTACAACACCGGTGCGAAGCCTCTCGACCTGGTCTTCCACGGCGGCTCGGGCTCGACCGACGAGGAGATCGCGCTCGCTGTCGCGAACGGCGTCATCAAGATGAACGTCGACACCGACACGCAGTACGCGTACACCCGCGCGATCGCCGACTACATGTTCAAGAACTACGACGGCGTCCTCAAGGTCGACGGCGAGGTGGGCAACAAGAAGGCTTACGACCCGCGCGCCTGGGGCAAGGTCGCCGAGACGGCGATGGCCGCCCGCGTGATCGAGTCGACCCGCCAGCTCGGCTCCTACGGCCAGTCCAAGAGCTGACCGGAGTCACCAGCACGAAGACGGATGCCTCGGACCACACGGTCCGAGGCATCCGTCGTTCCCGGATCAGCCGCGGATCAGCGTGCCGTCGGCCTTCAGCACCCACCAGATGCCGCCGACGCCCTGGCCGTTCACGTCGCCTGCCGCGGAGTCGCCGGCGAAGGTGTACAGCGGCCAGCCGTCCAGGGTGACCTGGTGCTTGCCGTCGGGGGTGTCGATCGTGCCGAGCTTCCCGGTGACTCCATCCGCCTTCGGCGCGGCCTGCGCCGAGAGGATGGGCGGCCACTTCGCCAGGCACTCACCGGTGCACGCGCTGGTGGTCGTCCCCTGCGTGTCCTTGTCGTACATGTAGGCCGTCATCCCGTTGCCGTCGACGACGACATCGCCGAGCGAGGTGCTCGACACCTTGAGATCGGTGCCCGAGGCCGCGGGCGCGGACGCCTCGGACGAGGGGGCCCCATAGCCGGAGTCCGTTCCCGTGCCGGAGGTCGAGCCGGACGATCCGCCCGTCCCGCCGGAGCAGCCGGCCAGCAGAAGTGCGAGGGCGATGCCGCCGATCGCGAATGCCTTGCGCATGATGTCGTCCCTTCATCCGGCCTCGGCGAGGCCTCTCCTCGTTGAACGAGAGAGCGAGGGAGATGGTTCAGTCGAACTCGTGCCGCACCATGACCGTTCCCGCGGCATCGAGGATCTCGATCGACCGGATGTCGGACGCGGCGAGCGCCGTCCCCGCCGACAGCTTCGCCGCAGCGCCCGGCTTGACGTTCCACGTCGACAGGGTGGTGGTCCTCCCGTCCACGCCCGTGACGGCGAGCACGTACTTGGCCACCGAGGAGCCGTAGCCGTCGTACTCGCAGACCAGATCGAGCTTCGTCCCCCACGGAACGGAGGTCAGCGCCACCTCGGCCGACACCGGGACGCCGCCGACCGGCTCCAGGGCGATCGCCTCCGCGGGCCGGGGCATCAACATCGCGAACGACACGACGACCCCGATCACGACGGCTGCCGCGATCCCGCCTGCCCAGGTGACGATCCTCCGGCGTCGGCTGCGTCGCGCCCGCGCGGCAGCGAGCACCCGCACGGGGCCCGCATCCCCGGCATCCTGGTCGGCGACCGACTGCGCCTCCTCTGCGCTCAGCCGCGAGAGCAGCGACACCGTCGGCCCGAGCTCCGCCGCTGCGGCGCGGCACGCGGCGCAGTGCGCGAGGTGCTCCTCGTACTCGGCGCGCTCCGCGGCCGAGAGCGCGCCCAGCGCGTAGGCCGCATCCCATGTGGCGTACCGCTCGTGATCGACGCTCACCGGGTCACCCCTCTCTCCTGCAGCGCGAGCCGCAGGGCTCGCAGTCCGTAATGCATCCGGGACTTGACGGTCCCCTCCGGGATCCCGAGCTCCTTGGCCAGCTCGCCGACACTGCGGCCGCGATAGTACGCGGCGATGACGACCTCGCGGTGCTCGGGGCTGACCGCGGCGAGCGCGTCCTGGATGAGCAGGGCGTCGAACAGCCGATCCGTCTCGTCGTCGGTGGCGCGCTCCGGCGGCTCGGCGACCGCGTTCTCGTGCCGGTGCCGGGCGCTGCGCGCGTCATCGATCACGATGTGCCTCGCGACCGTGAACATCCATGCGCGCGAGGTCGCCGGGTCCTGCTCGAGCACCCGCGGCGTGCGCCAGGCGCGCAGCAGCGTCTCCTGCACGACGTCGTCGGCGGATGCCCGGCTGCCGAGGCTCGTCACATAACGCCGGATGGGGCCGGCATGCAGCTCGTACAGCGCGGTCAGTCGTTCGTCGTCCTGTTCGCTCACGGATCCCTCCTCACCCGGGTAACGAGGCGGAGCGCTCTGTGGTTCAGAGGGCGCTGACTGGTTCATTTGAACCCCGACGCTCCGGAGTCCGTTCTTCACCTATGGACATCTTCCTCGCCGATGACGGGTTCCGCATCGCTGGTCTGCCGCTGCATCCGCTGCTCGTGCACGCTGTCGTCGTGCTGACTCCGCTGACGGCGCTGGCCGTCGCGCTGGCCGCCGTGTGGCCAGCGGCGCGCCGACGGCTGGGCTGGGCGCCGCCCATCGCCGCGGCGATCGTCGCGGGACTGGTGCCGATCACCGTGCTCGCCGGCCAGAACCTCGCGGCCACCGTCGGCTACACACCGGCGATCCTGCATCACGAGGCGCTCGGCCTCATGCTGATCCCGTGGACGATCGCGCTGCTGATCGCCGCCGTCGCCGCCGCCTGGTGGGATCGGACGCGGCCTCGACTGCAGCGCGAGCATCCGACGACGGCACGCGTGCTCGGCCTCCTCGTGCCGACCGCCGCGTTGGTCGCGTCCGCCGGAACGATCATCGTCACCGTGCTGACCGGTGATGCCGGTGCGCGGATCGTCTGGGGAGGGATCTGATCAGCCCTTCAGCCCGCCGAGCAGTAGCCGATCGGATGATGTGGCACCCCCGACCCGATTCGTAGCGTTGAAGACATGAACATCACCCGAATCTCCCGCCGTTCCGTGCTCACCGCCTCCGCGATCGCGATCGCCGCCGCGAGCATCCTCCCGACCAGCGCGATGGCCGCCGAGGCCCCCGCCGCTCCCGCCGCGACCGCTTCGGCGAACTCGTTCGCGAAGACCACGCTGACCCCCTCGCAGCTGCTGTCCTCGACCCCGTGGAAGACCACGAGCGCCCTGGACGCCGACGGCAACCGCGTCGCACTGACCGACGCCGATGTCGCCAACTTCGTCGGCTGGGCGTACTTCAAGGCCGACGGCACCTTCACGATGTACAACCTCGACAACACCCCGAAGATGCACGGCGACTGGACCGTGCCGGCGGACGGCTCGGCGCGCACCATCGTCGCGAAGGACGCCGAGGGCAACGTGCTCTTCACCCGCGTCACCCCGATCACGCAGCTCGACAAGAACACGTTCACCTACCGCGTCGTCCCGAACGCCGCGCAGCCGGACGTCTACTTCGACATCGTGCACACCAAGACCAACCACGTCGAGCCCGGCACCGACGCGAAGGGCCCCGGCGTGAACAACGGCAAGGGCAACGCGAACGGCCACGGCAACGGCCACTTCAACAACGGCAACGCCCGCTGATCGTTCTCCGCTGAGAACCAGAGAACCCGGCCCGCATCGTGCGGGCCGGGTTCTGTCGTTCGGATCGAAGCGGGTTCAACCGCCGAGCGATGCCTTCATGAAGGCCGGGTCGCCCATGATCGGCACCATCATGCACATCGAGACCAAGAACATCGTGATCACGAATCCGGCCAGCGGCACCCACCAGGAGAGCTTCGCGGCTCGGATGCGCCGGAACGCGACGTAGACGGTGGCGGCGAAGCCGACCAGCATCACGACGATGGCGACGATGCCCCAGGTGCGCGCCGGCCCCAGGTTGGTGAACTCGCCGGGGATGCCGAGCATCTTCATCGCCTGGTTCAGCGCCTCCCCCATGTTCAGGAACTGCGGGATCGTCGAGAACACGTTGACCACGCCGTAGGCGAGCATCGCGATCGTCAGCAGACGGTCCACAGGGCGCGCCTTCGGCGCCTCTGCCGCGTGGGCGGTGGCCGGCTGGGGCTCAGGGGCCGGAGCGGGTGCCGCCGGCGGGGGCGGTGGCACGGCGGGAAGCCCCGCGGCCAGACGCTGCTCCTCCGGGGTGGCGTACTCGCCGTACTGCGGACGGTCGCCGCTCATGCGTCACCGGCGGTCGCGCGGCCGCCCAGGGCGCGCGCGTCGCGCTGGCCCGCGGCATCCTGACGCAGCTCCTTGGGGAGCGAGAACATGAGGTCCTCCTCCGCGGTGCGCACCTGCTCGACGTCCTTGTAGCCGGCGACGGACAGCTGCGCGAGCACCTCCTGCACGAGCACCTCGGGAACGGATGCTCCGCTGGTGACGCCCACGGTGCTCACACCGTCCAGCCACTCCTGCTTCACCTCTTCGGCGTAGTCCACCCGGTACGCGGCCTTCGCACCGTGCTCGAGGGCGACCTCGACCAGACGCACACTGTTGGACGAGTTCGCCGAACCGACCACGATCACGAGGTCGGCCTGCGCGGCGACCTTCTTGATCGCGACCTGACGGTTCTGAGTGGCGTAGCAGATGTCATCGGACGGCGGATTGTGCAGCTCGGGGAACCGCGCGCGCAGCCGGTTCACGGTCTCCATCGTCTCGTCGACCGAGAGCGTGGTCTGCGACAGCCAGACGACCTTCGACGGGTCCTTCACCTGCACGGTGTCGGCCTCGTCGGGCGAGTTCACGATCGTGACGTGCCCGGGCGCCTCGCCGGCGGTGCCCTCGACCTCCTCGTGCCCCTCGTGGCCGATCAGCAGGATCTCGTAGTCGTCCCGCGCGAAGCGCACCGCCTCCCGGTGCACCTTCGTCACCAGCGGGCACGTCGCGTCGATGGCGTTCAGGCCACGAGCGGAGGCCGCATCCACGACTGCCGGCGAGACGCCGTGCGCGCTGAAGACGACGTGCGCGCCCTCGGGCACCTGGTCGACCTCGTCCACGAAGATCGCGCCCTTGGCCTCGAGCTCGGTCACGACGTGGATGTTGTGCACGATCTGCTTGCGCACGTACACCGGAGCACCGAACCGGTCGAGCGCCTTCTCGACCGCGACGACCGCTCGGTCCACGCCGGCGCAATAGCCGCGCGGGGCCGCGAGCAGCACCCGCTTGGGCCCATCGACGGGCAGGTCGCGAAGTGGTTCGGACCGCTGGGGACGGGGCATGCGGGACACAGACAGGGATACGGCGCTCACGGGGTCGAGTCTATCGGCGTGCGACTTGGCGAGGGCCGGGAAGGCCGCGAACTGCAAGCGCTTGCGAGCCAGCCAGTCTAGTTCTCTGGCACTCTCTCTCGTGATTCCTGTAAACGCTTGCAGAACAGGCGCGTCCGTTGCTACGGTTCACGAGCACCCTCCGGCATCCGTGTCGGACCCCGGCACGCCGTCGTGCCCGACCCCTGGAGTCGAAGATGACCTTGAGTTCCCGCGCAGCGCGCGTCCTCGCAGCGACGGCCCTCGGCGCCCTCGCGGTGACCGCGTTGGTCGCTCTTCCCCCTGCGCCGGCGTCCGCCGCAGACCGCACCTTCGCGCTGGTCGGCAGCCTGCAGTCCGAGCTCGGCTGCACCGAGGACTGGCAGCCCGACTGCGAGACCACCGAGCTGGCCGCCACCGACGACCCGAACGTCTTCGCGACCGAGTTCACCGTGCCCGCGGGCAGCTGGGACTACAAGGTCGCGGTGAACGACTCCTGGGACGAGGCCTACGGGCTGAACGGCGGCGGCGACAACATCCCGCTCGTGCTCGAGGGCGACAGCCGCGTGCGTGTCGTCTACGACGACGCGCAGCATCGCGTGGGACTCGAACTGCTCAGCACCCGCGGCGCCTACGACGAGGCCACAGACGCCGCACTCGCCCAGACGCCCGTGCGCGAGAAGGGCGCCGACAACACGTTCTACTTCGCGATGACCGACAGGTTCGCCAACGGCGACACCTCCAACGACAAGGGCGGCCTCGACGGCGACCGCCTCGCAACCGGCTTCGACCCCACAGACAAGGGCTTCTACCAGGGCGGCGACATCCGGGGCCTGCGCGATCGCCTCGACTACATCGCAGGGCTCGGCACGACCGCCATCTGGCTGACGCCGAGCTTCCTGAACCGCCCGGTGCAGGGCGAGGGCGCGAACGCGAGCGCCGGTTACCACGGCTACTGGATCACCGACTTCACGAAGATCGACCCGCACCTCGGCACCAATGACGAGCTCGCCGCGCTGATCGACGAAGCCCATGCGAAGGGCATCAAGGTCTTCTTCGACATCATCACCAACCACACCGCCGACGTCATCGACAACGAGCAGAAGAAGTACGACTACGTCGAGCAGAAGGACCGCCCGTACCGCGACGCCGCGGGCGCCGACTTCGACCCTGCCGACTACGCCGGCACCTCGGACTTCCCCACCCTGGATGCTGCGACCAGCTTCCCGTACACCCCGGTGATCCCGGCGTCCGATGCCGACCTCAAGGTGCCGGCCTGGCTGAACGACCCCACGCTGTACCACAACCGCGGCAACTCGACCTGGTCGGGCGAGTCGGTCACCTACGGCGACTTCGACGGCCTCGACGACCTGATGACTGAGAACCCGAAGGTGGTGGACGGCTTCATCGACGTGTACAAGCCGTGGGTCGACATGGGCATCGACGGATTCCGGATCGACACGGTCAAGCACGTGAACTTCGAGTTCTGGCAGAAGTGGACCACCGCGATCAAGAAGCACGCCGAGAGCATCGGCAACGACGACTTCTTCACCTTCGGCGAGGTCTACGACGCCGACCCGGTGAAGCTCTCTCCGTACGTGCGCGACACCGACATGAGCTCGGTACTCGACTTCACCTTCCAGTCGCAGGCGACCAGCTTCGCGGCGGGCAACTCGGCGAAGGGCCTCTCGGCCCTGTTCGCCGGCGACGACTACTACACGACACCGCACTCCTCGGCGAGCGCACTGCCGACGTTCCTCGGCAACCACGACATGGGCCGGATCGGCTCGTTCCTGAAGAACACGGATGCTCCGCTGCAGCGCGACGAACTCGCGCAGGCGCTGATGTACCTGACCCGCGGCCAGCCCGTCGTGTACTACGGCGACGAGCAGGGCTTCGCTGGCCCCGGCGGCGACAAGGACGCCCGGCAAACGATGTTCGCGACCCAGGTCGCCGACTACGCGAACCAGCCGCTGGTCGACGGAACGAACGCCGGCAGCGTCGACCGCTACAGCACCGACACGGCGCTGTACACCCGCATCGCCGCACTCGCTGCGCTTCGGGCCGCGAACCCGGCGCTGCAGAGCGGCGCGCAGATCGAGCGCTACGCGGACAGCGGCGCGGGCGTCTACGCCTTCAGCCGCGTCGACCGCGACGCGAAGATCGAGCACCTCGTCGCGGTGAACAACACCAAGGCGGCGAAGAGCGTCACGGTGCCCACGCTCACGGCGTCCGGCGTGTTCTCGCCGCTCTACGGCACAGATGCCACGGTCACCGCGGCCGCCGACGGTACCGCGAAGATCAGCGTCCCCGCGCTCGGCGCCGTGGTGCTGCGCGCCGACCGGAAGGTGACCGCACCGGCCGAGGGCGCTCTCACTCTCGCAGCCCCGGCGGCCGGGGCCGGCATCTCCGGCACCTCCGCCGTCTCGGCGACGGTTCCGGACGCCTGGTCGGAGACCTCGTTCGCCTGGCGCGTGGCCGGCGGCAAATGGCACGAGCTCGGCACCGCAGAGGACACCAGCCCCCGCATCTTCCATGACACGAAGGGCCTGAAGAAGGGCACGCTCGTCGAGTACCGGGCGGTCTCGACGGATGCCGAGGGTCGCCGCGTCGCGGCATCCTCCTACGCCAGCGTCGGCAACGCGGTGAACCTCGTCGCGGCGCCCGAGCCGGAGACCCCGATCGATCTGGTCACGGTGCCCGGCAGCCACAACGCGGCCATGGGGTGTGCGGGCGACTGGCAGCCCGGCTGCGAACAGGCGAAGCTGACCCTGGCGGCCGGCGGCGTCTACACCGGCACCTTCGATCTGCCCGCAGGCGACTACGAGTACAAGGTCGCTCTGAACGGATCGTGGGACGTGAACTACGGCGCCGGTGGCGTCAAGGACGGCCCGAACGCGACCTACCACCACACCGGCGGCAAGATCACGTTCTACTGGGACCCGCGCACGCACCAGATGACGACGAGCGCCGAGGGACCGATCATCACGATCCCCGGCTCCTTCCAGAAGGCCGCCGGCTGCCCCGGCGACTGGGCGCCGGACTGCCTGACGACCATGATGTTCGACTCCGACAAGGACGGCGTGTACGAGTACTCGACCTCGTCGATCCCGACCGGCGCCTACGAGGCGAAGGTCGCCCATGGCCTTGGCTGGGATGAGAACTACGGCGTGGACGGCGCACCGGGAGGAGCGAACTACTCCTTCAGCGCGACCGACGGCAAGCAGGTGTCCTTCCGGTACACCCTCGCCACGCACGTGCTCGAGATCGCCGCAGCCGACCCGCCGCTGTCGGGCACCGGCGAGTCCCGCGCGCAGTGGATCGACGCGAAGACCATCGCCTGGCCGCGCACGCTGCTGGGCACGGATGCCGCGAGCGCGCTGTCCTGGACGCTGGAGAGCTCGGCAGATGCTTCGCTGAAGGTCGCCGATGGCGCCGTCACCGGCGGCTCCGACCCGGTCGCGCTGACGCTCGGCGAGCTCACGAAGGCGCAGATCGCCCGCTTCCCCGCCCTCGGCGGCGACAAGTACCTGGCCCTGAAGGTCGGCGAACTCGGCCGCGACCGGCTTCACACGCTTCTGACCGGGCAGCTCGCGGTCGCGCAGCGCGCCGGCGACACGCTCACCGCTTTCACCGGCATCCAGGTTCCCGGCGTCCTCGACGACCTGTACGCGACCGCCGGCGCGAAGAAGACCCTCGGAGTGACGTGGCAGGGCAGCCGCCCGACCTTCACCCTGTGGGCTCCCACCGTGCAGAGCGCTGCCCTGCAGGTGTTCGGCGCCGACGGGAAGGCCACCGCGCTGCCAGCCTCGTTCGACCGGAAGTCCGGCGTCTGGACAGTCGCGAAGCCGAAGTTCGGCGACAAGCCGCTGAAGCAGGGCGCGCAGTACCGCTGGCTGCTCTCGGTCTACGCGCCGACCACGGGGAAGATCGAGCAGAACTCCGTCACGGACCCCTACTCGGTCGCACTCACCACGAACTCGGAGCGGTCGGTCGCGATCGACCTCGACGACAGGAAGTGGGCGCCGAAGGAGTGGGGCAGGACGCCGGCTCCGAAGATCGACCGTCCGGTGGACCGCGCCATCTACGAGCTGCAGGTGCGCGACTTCTCGATCGGCGACACCACTGTCCCGGCATCCGAGCGCGGCACGTACAAGGCGTTCACGCGCGACTCGGCCGGCACGAAGCAGTTGCGCCAGCTCGCCGCGGCGGGGATCAACACCGTGCACCTGCTGCCGACCTTCGACATCGCCACGATCGAGGAGCGACGTTCCGCCCAGAAGGTGCCGGACTGCGATCTCGACTCGATGCCCGCGGACTCGGATCAGCAGCAGGCGTGCGTCGCGGCCGTGGCGGCGGGCGACGGCTTCAACTGGGGCTACGACCCGTACCACTACCAGGCGCCCGAGGGCTCCTACGCGACCGACGCCGAGGGCGGAGCGCGCGTCAGCGAGTTCCGCGAGATGGTGGGCGCGCTGCACGCCGACGGCCTGCAGGTCGTGCTCGACCAGGTGTACAACCACACCGCAGAGGCGGGCCAGGGTCAGCGCAGCGTGCTGGACCGCATCGTGCCCGGCTACTACCAGCGGCTGAACGCCGGCGGTGCGGTCGAGACCTCGACCTGCTGCCAGAACGTCGCCACCGAGCACGAGATGGCGCAGAAGCTCATGGTGGACTCCCTCGTGCTGTGGGCGTCGAAGTACCACGTCGACGGCTTCCGGTTCGACCTGATGGGGCACCACTCGAAGCAGAACATGCTCGCCGTGCGCGCCGCACTGGACGAGCTCACGCTGAAGAAGGACGGTGTCGACGGCAAGTCGATCTACCTGTACGGCGAGGGCTGGAACTTCGGCGAGGTCGCAGACAACGCCCTGTTCGAGCAGGCCACGCAGGGGCAGCTCGGCGGCACAGGCATCGGCACCTTCAGCGACCGGCTGCGGGATGCCGTGCACGGCGGCAGCCCTGTCGACGGCGGCTCCACGTTCACCCAGGGCTTCGGCACCGGACTCGGCACCGCCCCGAACGGACGCCCCGGGACGGCGACTCCGGCCGATCAGCTGACCGACCTCGCCCACCAGACCGATCTGGTGAAGCTGGGCCTGGCCGGAAACCTGCGGGACTTCTCGTTCACCGGGTCGGACGGCAAGGCGGTGCGCGGCGACCAGCTCGACTACCGCGGCGCTCCGGCCGGCTACGCCGATCAGCCCGACGAGGTCATCACCTACGTCGACGCACACGACAACCAGACGCTGTACGACCTGTCGACGATGAAGCTGCCGGTGGGCACGCCGATGGCCGACCGGGTGCGCATGAACACGCTGCAGCTGGCGACCGTCGCCTTCGCGCAGACACCCGCGTTCTGGCACGCCGGCACCGAGCTGCTGCGGTCGAAGTCGCTGGACCGCAACAGCTACGACTCTGGCGACTGGTTCAACCGGATCGACTGGACCGGCACGCAGTCCACGTTCGGATCGGGGCTGCCGCCTGCTGCGGACAACAAGGACAAGTGGGGCGCCATGGCGCCGCTGCTCGCCGACCCGGCGCTCAAGCCGGGAGCATCCGACATCTCCGCAGCCGAGGGCGCGGCCCTCGATCTGCTCAAGGTGCGGAAGTCCGTGCCGCTGCTGCGACTGGGCGACGCGAAGCTGATCGAGCAGAAGGTCTCGTTCCCCGCGAGCGGGAAGGATGCCGCGCCGGGCCTGATCGCGATGCTGATCGATGACACCGTCGGCAAGGACGCGGACCGGAAGCTGGACGGCGCCCTGGTGGTGTTCAATTCCTCGCCCGCCCCGATGGTGCAGAAGCTCGACGGCCTGTCCGGCCGGAAGTTCGCGCTGAACGCCGTGCAGGCGAAGGGTGCGGATGCCGTCGCCGCGAAGGCGACCTGGGATGCCAGGACCGGCACGGTCACGATCCCCGCCCGTACCGCGGTGGTGTTCGTCGAGAAGCACTGACCGTTCCTCTGCTCCGGTCTCACTGGTTGCGGGTGTGCACCCGCAACCAGTGAGACCGGAGCTGTCGGAGGGCCACGGCGGGGGCGGATGCGAGAATCGAAGCGATGACCGTCTTCGAAGCCGCCGCAGTCCCCGGCGAAGCTCCCCCGCCCGACTCCGTCTCGCCGCGGGAGTCATCGGCTGATGCCCCGACCTCGGTGGCCCGGCTGAACGCGACGATCCGCGATTTCGTCGCGCAGTGGGGCACGGTCTGGGTCGAGGGCGAGATCACCTCGTGGAACCAGCGTGCAGGCAACGTCTTCGCCCGGATGAAGGACAGCCGCTCCGACGCGCAGATCTCGCTGCGCATCTGGTCGAGCGTGCGGGGCCGCATCCCGTCCGACCTCGGCGTCGGCGATCACGTGATCGCGGCGGTCAAGGCCGACTACTTCGTCAAGGCCGGCGACTTCAGCTTCCAGGTGTCGGCGATGAAGCACGTCGGGCTGGGCGACCAGCTGGAGCGGCTCGAGAAGCTCCGAGCGCAGCTGCGGGCCGAGGGCCTGTTCGACCCGGCGCGCAAGAAGCCGCTGCCGTTCCTGCCGCACCTGATCGGCCTGATCACCGGCGAGAAGTCGGATGCCGAGAAGGACGTGCATCGCAATGCCGAGCTGCGCTGGCCGCAGGTGCGCTTCCGCACCGAGTACGCCGCAGTGCAGGGCGACCGGTGCGTGCCTGAGACCCTCGCCGCGCTGAAGCGCCTCGACGCGGACCCCGAGGTCGATGTGATCGTCATCGCGCGCGGCGGCGGCGACCCGCAGACGCTGCTCGGCTTCAGTGACGAGCGGCTGGTGCGGGCGGTGGCCGCGGCGTCCACCCCCGTCGTCAGCGCGATCGGTCACGAGAACGACCATCCGCTGCTCGACGACGTCGCCGACCTGCGCGCCTCGACCCCGACGGATGCCGCGAAGCGCGTCGTCCCTGACGTCGGCGAGCAGCGCGCGCTGATCGGACAGCTGCGGGCTCGGGCGACCACACGCCTCACGCAGCGGGTGTCTCACGACCTTGCCCAGCTGGCGCAGCTGCGCTCCCGGCCGGTGCTGCGCTCCCCCGACCCGATCATCGACTCCCGCGCGCAGGAGGTGCTGCTGCTCTCGGCCCGCGGCCGCGACACGGTCGCGCGCCGGCTGGATGCCGCGAGCAGGACCACATCCGAGCTGCGCGCCTCGCTGCGTGCGCTGTCGCCCGCCGCGACTCTCGCCCGCGGCTACGCGATCGCGCATCTCGAGAACGGCACGATCCTGCGGGATGCCGCGGATGCGCCTGCCGGCACTGCTCTGACGATCACCGTCGATCGCGGCTCTGTCGCCGCTCACTCCGACGGCGAGATCTCCGAGGGCGACTGACCTCTGGTTCTCCTTCGACTCTCCCGGCTCCGTTCTCACCCGCTGCGGGTGCAACTCCACCTGAACTCGCATCCATCGCGACCGAAACGGAGAGTGCATCCGGCTCCGGTCGCATCCGTTGCGGGTGCACGTCCGCCCGAACCCGCATCCATCGCGACCGAAACGGAGAACACGACACGTTCCGGTCACATCCGTTGCGGGTGCAAGTCCGCCTGGACCCGCATCCGTCGCGACCGGAACTGAGGCTCTGCTCCGGCCTCAGGCGACGAGGACGGCGGGGAGAGGACACGCCGGTAGGATGGAGGGCGTGACTGCGTCCGAGACCCCCGTGGAATCGCTGTCGTTCGAGGCGGCGCGCGATGAGCTGGTGCAGGTCGTCGCCGAACTCGAACAGGGAGCGCCGACCCTCGAGCAGTCCCTGGCTCTCTGGGAGCGCGGCGAGGCCCTCGCGAACCGCTGCGAGGAATGGCTCCTCGGCGCGAAGCGCCGCCTGGATGCCGCCCGCCCCGCGGCATCCGAGGACGAGTCATGAGCAAGGGCGCCCCGATCGTCGCCGAGCTCGGCCGCCCCGAGACCGCGCAGGAGACCGCCGACCGCAAGGCCGAGTCGAGTCGCGTCTACCGCTCCAGCCAGACCTTCCGCAATCTCATCGCTGCACTGCTCGTCACGATCGGCGTGGTCATCGTCATCGTGCTCTCGGTGCCGCGCGGCGAGCCCATGGCGCAGCCGCCGATCGACCTCGCTGGCATCGCGAAGAACGCGTCGACCTCGCTGGACCGTCCGGTGCTCGTGCCCGATCCGCCCCAGGACTGGCGCGTCACCGCCGCCGAGGTCACCGGGGGCGCCGTCACCGTCTGGAACGTCACCCTCGCACCCACCGCCGATGACGAGCGCGGCTTCCTCAAGCTCGCCCAGGCCGCGGATGCCGACAGGATGTGGGCCGCCACGCCGCTGCGCGGCGCGCAGCCGACCGGCACCGTCGACGCCGGCGGCGTGGAGTGGGACGTGTACAAGATCGCCGATCCCGCGGCATCCGGCAACATCTCCTACGCGCTCGGCACACAGGCGGGCTCCGACTACGTGCTGCTCTACGGCTCGCGCAGCGCGGACGAGACCGCCGACTTCGCCAAGACTCTCGTCCCGCAGATCAACAAGCTCGAGGAGGCACAGTGACCCTCACCCCGTCCGCCGCATGGCAGGAGATGCTCGACGGCAATCGCCGGTTCGTGAACGGCACGCCGGAGCATCCGCATCAGGACGTGGGTAAGCGTCATGAACTCGCCGACGGGCAGGCGCCGATGGCGACCCTGTTCGGATGCTCGGACTCGCGCCTGGCCGCCGAGATCATCTTCGACAAGGGTCTGGGCGATCTGTTCGTTGTCCGCAATGCCGGTCAGGTGATCGGAGAGTCGATCGTCGCGAGCCTGGAGTACGCGGTCGAGATCCTCGGAGTGCCGCTGATCATCGTGCTCGCGCACGACTCCTGCGGCGCCGTGCGCGCGGCCATCGAGGGCACGGCGATCGATGCCGCCCCGCTGCCCCCGGCCATCTGGAAGCTCATCTCGCCGATCGTGCCCGCCGCCCGCAAGGTGCTGGCCGAGACCGGCGGCTCGACGCCCGCCGACATCGACGCCGAGCTCGTCGGCCGTGAGCACCTGCGCAACACCGTGGCCAACCTGCTGCGATCGTCCGAACTGATCAGCGAGGCCGTCGCCGAAGGTCGGCTGGGCATCGTGGGCGCCAACTACCGCCTCGCCGAGGGCACTGCAGTGCCGGTGGTCTCGGTGGGCATCGACGACGGGACGAACCCCGCGACCAAGGAGGGATCGGAATGACCGAATACCGCATCGAACACGACACCATGGGCGAGGTGCGGGTGCCCGCCAACGCCCTCTACAGCGCGCAGACCCAGCGCGCCGTCGAGAACTTCCCGATCTCCGGGTCGGGGCTCGAGTCCGCGCAGATCGCTGCACTCGCGCGCATCAAGAAGGCCGCGGCCCTGGCCAACAAGGAGCTCGGCACGCTCGACGGCGCCATCGCCGACGCGATCGCCCAGGCCGCCGATGAGGTCGTCACCGGCAAGCACGACGGCGAGTTCCCGATCGACGTGTACCAGACCGGCTCCGGCACCTCGTCGAACATGAACATGAACGAGGTGCTGGCGACGCTGGCCTCGCGCATCCTCGGCTCCGCCGTGCACCCGAACGACCACGTGAACGCGTCGCAGTCGTCGAACGACGTCTTCCCGACCTCGGTGCACGTCGCCGTGACGCAGGCGCTCATCGACGACCTGATCCCCTCGCTCGACCACCTCGCCGTCGCCTTCGAGGCCAAGGCCGAGGCGTGGAAGAGCGTCGTCAAGTCGGGCCGCACCCACCTGATGGATGCCACCCCCGTCACCCTCGGCCAGGAGTTCGGCGGCTACGCCCGCCAGATGCGCCTCGGCATCGAGCGCGTGCAGTCCGCGCTCCCCCGTGTCGCCGAGGTCCCGCTGGGCGGCACCGCCGTCGGCACCGGCATCAACACGCCCCTCGGCTTCCCGCAGAAGGTCATCGAGCTGCTCGCCGCCGAGACCGAGCTGCCGATCACCGAGGCCAAGGACCACTTCGAGGCCCAGGCCAACCGTGACGGCCTCGTCGAGGCATCCGGCGCTCTGCGCACCATCGCCGTCTCGCTGACGAAGATCAACAACGATCTGCGCTGGATGGGCTCGGGCCCGAACACGGGTCTTGCGGAGATCCACCTGCCCGACCTGCAGCCCGGCTCGTCGATCATGCCCGGCAAGGTCAACCCGGTCATCCCCGAGGCCGTGCTGATGGTCTGCGGCCGTGTGATCGGCAACGACGCGACGATCGCCTGGGGCGGCGCCTCGGGTGCCTTCGAACTGAACGTCGCGATCCCGGTGATGGGCACAGCCCTGCTCGAGTCGATCCGCCTGCTCGCCAACGCCACCCGCGTGCTGGCCGACAAGACCGTCGACGGCCTCGAGGCCAATGTCGAGCGCGCCGCGGCCCTGGCGGGCATGAGCCCGTCGACCGTGACCCCGCTGAACAAGGTCATCGGCTACGAGGCCGCGGCCAAGATCGCCAAGCACGCGGTCGCCAAGGGCATCACCGTGCGCGAGGCCGTCATCGACCTCGGCTATGTCGAGCGCGGCGAGATCACCGAAGAGGTGCTCGACCAGAAGCTCGACCTGCTCTCCATGACCCACGCGGGCTGACGCCCGGCCGTACACGACGAAGCCGCGATCCCGAACGGGGTCGCGGCTTCGTCGTTCTCCGTGTGGACGTCTCAGCAGCAGCGGGCGCCCGGGTTCGCGTCCTGGTCGGCGTAGTGCCGGCGCCAGAAGTCGCGCTCCGGCAACGGCTCACGATCGGGATGCTTCACCCGCTCGTGCTCCAGGTAGGAGGCGTACTTCGACTGGCCCGTCACACCGTTGACGTACCAGGCCAGCTTTCGCCACGCGCGACGCAGCATGTCAGTGCCCCTGCACGGGCTTCATGTCGGCGGGCAGCTCGTCCCACTCCTTCTCGAGGGCCTTCTCGGCCCGCGAGGCGAACAGGCCCGCGGGTGCGTAGCGCCGCGAGGGCACCGCCGGATCCTCGTGGTCGATCACCTCGGTGGAGCGGAACGCCTGCACGACGCGGATCAGCGACACGATGATCACGATCACCGACAGCACCAGGAAGATGATCGACAGCGAACCCTGGACGAACGTGTTCCGCACGACGGCCTCCATCGCCTCCACCGACTTCGCCGTGCCGAAGCTCGTCTCGCCGGCATCCAGCGCCGCCTTGAATGCGAAATGCTGCGCCCAGTAGCCGACCGCCGGAACCGAGGAGAAGATCTTCTCCAGCGACGCCGTCACCGTCACCACCGTGACGAACGCCAGCGGCAGAGCGACCACCCAGAGCTGCTTGAACGTGCGCCGCCGCGCGACGATCGTCAGGATCACGGCGAGCGCGATCGCGGCGAGCAACTGATTGGCGATGCCGAACAGCGGGAACAGGGTGTTGATGCCTCCGAGCGGATCGGTGACGCCCATGATCAGCACCGCGCCCCAGCCGGCGACCATGATCGCCGTGCAGATCCACGCCCCGGCCCGCCACGAGGTGTCCTTGAAGCGCGGCACGAAGTTGCCGATCGAGTCCTGCAGCATGAACCGCGCGACGCGGGTGCCCGCGTCCACAGCGGTGAGGATGAACAGCGCCTCGAACATGATCGCGAAGTGGTACCAGAACGCCATCAGCGACGGCCCGCCGAGCCATTGGTGCATGATCTGCGCGAGCCCCAGTGCGAGCGTCGGTGCGCCGCCGGTGCGGGAGATGATCGTCTCCTCCCCCACTGCGGCCGCGGTCGAGGTGAGCATGTCGGGCGTGAGGTTCACCCCGGTGATGCCGAGGCTGTTCACCCAGGCGACCGCGCCCTCGACGGTGCCCTGCGTGGCCGCGGGCGAGGAGTTCATCGCGAAGTAGATGCCCTGGTCGATCGACACCGCGGCGACCAGCGCCATGATCGCGACGAAGGACTCCATCAGCATGCCGCCATAGCCGATGAACCGGGTCTGCTTCTCCTTCTCGACCATCTTCGGCGTGGTGCCGGAGGCGATCAGGGCGTGGAAGCCCGAGAGCGCGCCGCAGGCGATCGTGACGAACAGGAACGGGAACAGCGACCCAGCCCACACCGGCCCGGTCTCACCCGAGGCGAACTTGCTGAACGCGGGCACCGTGATCTCGGGTCGCACGAAGATGATCGCCACGGCGAGCGCGGCGATGACACCGATCTTCATGAACGTTGACAGGTAGTCGCGCGGAGCCAGCAGGATCCACACCGGCAGCACCGCGGCGATGAAGCCGTAGATGATGATCGCCCAGGCGATGGTGATCCGGTCCAGGGTGAAGATCGCCTGGCCCCAGTCCGTGGCGGCGACAGCCCCGCCGCCGATGATCGCCGCCATCAGCAGCACGAAACCGATGATCGAGACCTCGGTGATCTTGCCCGGGCGGATCCAGCGCAGGTACGCGCCCATGAACAGGGCGATCGGGATGGTCATCGCCACCGAGAACACGCCCCACGGACTCTCACCGAGGGCGTTCACCACGACGAGCGCGAGGATCGCGGTGATGATGATCATGATGAGCAGCGTCGCGAGGATCGCCGCCGCGCCGCCGAACCGGCCCAGCTCGTCTCGGGCCATCTGCCCGAGCGAGCGACCGCCGCGGCGCATCGAGAAGAACAGCACCAGGTAGTCCTGCACGGCCCCCGCGAGCACGACGCCGATGATGATCCAGATCGTGCCGGGCAGATAGCCCATCTGCGCCGCGAGCACCGGACCGACCAGCGGGCCGGCGCCGGCGATCGCGGCGAAGTGGTGGCCGAAAAGCACGCGCCGGTCGGTGGGCACGTAGTCCTTGCCGTCGGCCTTGTACTCGGCCGGCGTCGCACGCCGGTCGTCCGGCCTGGCGATGTGCTTCTCGATGAACTTCGAGTAGAACCGGTAGAAGATCAGGTAGGTGCAGACCGCGGCGAACACGAACCAGATCGCGTTCACGGTCTCGCCGCGCACGATCGCCAGCATGGTCCAGGCCACGCCGCCGAGCAGTGCGATCGCCGCCCAGATCACGATCTTCAGCGGAGTCCACTTCGGCTTCTCGTCGACGGACACGGGCGGCAGCGCGCGCTCGTCGACGGTCGTACCCGCGTTCTCACTCATCAGCTCTCACTCCATCGTCAGGGCCCCAGCGCTACGTCAGACACTAGCGCCACCCCCGACGGATGCCGGTCAGCTGAGCTCCGTGCCCTCCAGAAGGTCGGTGACCAGCGCCGCGATCGCCGACCGCTCGGATCGCGTCAGCGTGACGTGCCCGAACAGCTCGTGTCCCTTGAGCGTCTCGATCACCGAGGCGATGCCGTCGTGGCGCCCGACCCGCAGGTTGTCGCGCTGGCCGACGTCGTGCGTGAGCACGACGCGGGAGTTCTGCCCCATCCGGCTGAGCACGGTGAGCAGCACGTTCCGCTCCAGCGACTGCGCCTCGTCGACGATCACGAAGGCGTCGTGCAGCGATCGACCGCGGATGTGCGTGAGGGGCAGCACCTCCAGCATCCCGCGCTCGACGACCTCCTCGATGACGTTGCCCGAGACGACGGAGCCGAGCGTGTCGAAGACCGCCTGGCCCCACGGGTTCATCTTCTCCTCGCGATCGCCGGGCAGGTAGCCGAGCTCCTGCCCGCCGACGGCGAACAGGGGCCGGAAGACGATGATCTTCTTCTGCTGCTGGCGCTCCAGCACGGCCTCGAGGCCGGCGCAGAGGGCGAGGGCGGACTTGCCGGTGCCGGCGCGTCCGCCGAGCGACACGATGCCGACCTCGGGATCGAGCAGCAGGTCGATCGCGATGCGCTGTTCGGCTGAGCGGCCGTGCATCCCGAAGATGTCGCGGTCGCCGCGCACCAGCCGGTACTCGCCGTCGCCGGTGACGCGACCAAGGGCCGATCCGCGCTCGGAGTGGATGATCAGGCCGGTGTTCACCGGCACCCCGCGGACGTCGTCGCTGAGACCGATCTCGCTCTCGTACAGGTCGCTCATCTCGTCGCCGGAGAGGTCGACGTTCGCGATCCCCGTCCAGCCGGAGTCGACCGCCTGCTCGGCGAGGTACTCCTCGGCGTTCAGCCCGAGCGAGGCCGCCTTAACGCGCATCGGCAGGTCCTTCGACACGATCGTCACGTCCTGGCCGTCCTGCGCGAGCTGCGCGGCGATGGCGAGGATGCGGCTGTCGTTGTCGCTGAGCCGGATGCCGGCCGGCAGCACCGTGAGGTCGACGTTGCCGAGTTCCACCCGGAGCGTTCCGCCGTCGCCGACCTCGACCGGGAAGTCCAACCGGCCGTGCTCGATGCGCAGCTCGTCGAGATGGCGCAGCGCCCGGCGGGCGAAGTAGCCCAGCTCCGGGTCGTGCCGCTTGGCCTCGAGCTCGGTGATGACGACGACCGGCAGCACGATCGAGTGCTCGGCGAAGCGGAACAGCGCCTGCGGGTCGCTGAGCAGCACCGAGGTGTCGAGCACGTACGTGCGGAGGGCGGTGTCGTCGTCCTGCTTGCGGGCGGTGGCCCTGCGGGTGGACTGCTGCGGCGCGGTGCGTGTGGTCACGATCGATCCCCCGATCCGGGCTGAACCCGGCTCTGCTGCGAGTCGACCAGGGGCCACGAGTCGCTGACCTGGTGGCCGACCCGACCGGACGCGGTGTCCGATGACTTGAAGGTACGACTGCGCGACGGGCGTTCCTGCGACCGACACGCGACGAGATCGTTACGTCCGCGTGAACAGCACCTGTCAGAACGCGGCGAGCGCCGCTCCGAACATCCCGAGGGTGGCGTCGTCGGTGCCGGCATGGGCGGCGACCCGCACAGCGCCGCCACGGGCGGTCACCGCGACGCCGGCATCCTTCAGCGCGGCCGACAGTGCGCCTGGGTCCTCAGGGGCGAGAGAGACGATTCCGGCGCGCCGTTCCCGCTCGCGCGGCGAGGCGACCGGGATGCCGTGCTCGTCGGCGAGAGCGATGATGCGGTCGAGGTGCTCGGCGATCCGCGCCTCGATCGCGGCGACGCCCGCGTCGCGGATCTCGTCCACCCCGGCGGCGAGGCGCACTGCGGCGAAGTGGTCGGGCTGGCTCACGGTGAACGCCCGGGCGGATGCCGCCGGGTCCGGCAGCTCGTCGAGGAAGAGCCCGTCCGAGGTCGTGCCGGTGATGCCGCTGAGCACCGGACGGATGCGGGACCGCGCCTGCTCCGAGTAGCGCGCGAAGCCCGTGCCCCGTCCGGCACGCAGCCACTTGTAGCCGTGGCCGGCGACGACGTCCGCGGCCGCCCAGTCCACGTCGACGACCCCGAACGACTGCACGGCATCGACGATGAGCAGCCGGTCGGGGCCGATCAGCTCGCGCAGCGCCGCGAGGTCCGCACGGTAACCGGTGCGGAAGTCGACGTGGCTCACGGCGACCGCGGTGACCTCGTCGTCGAGCGCCTCGGCCACGGCATCCGTCGTGACGAGTCCGCCTGCCGGGGTGATCCAGCGCGGCGTGAGCGCGCCGTGCGATGCCTGCGACGCGCGCTCGACGGTGAGGCTGACGCTGGGGAACTCGGCGGTCGAGGAGATCACGGTGCCGGACAGGCCGTACAGCACCTGCGCGAGCCCGTGCGTCGAGGACGCCTGCAGCACGACCTCGTCGGATCCCGCGCCGAGCAGCTCGGCGATCGCGTCCGTCGCCTGCGCAGCGCGCGCGAAGACCGGCGCGTGTGCGGCGGGATCCGCCTGGGAGAGCTGGTCGACCGCCCAGAGGCTCTCGGCACGCACCGCCGGGGAGACCGGCCCGAAGGCCGCCCAGTTCAGATAGCCGGCCCCGCTGCCGAAGGATGCCACGTACTCGTCGAAAGCGCTCATCGCCTCAGTCTGGCACCCCGAGAGGCGCCCTTCGTCTCGCTTCGCTCGCTCGGGGTCCGGGTCACGGGGTCGCTGCCGCTCACGTCGCGCGCGAGACATCCGCGTCATCGGCTCCCGTCGCAACCGAGCACAGTGTTGCGCCCGGGGACTGTGCCGGATCGCGACGGGAACGCCGCGCTGCCGGCTGGGCAACGGTTCCCGTCGCAGACGAGCACAGTACCGAGCACGAAGACCATGCGGGATCGCGACCGGAACGCGTGCGTCCCTGCCGAACAACCGGGGTCAGCGCCCGAAGCGGCGATCGCGGTCGGCGAAGTCGCGGATCGCGCGCAGGAAGTCGACCCGGCGCAGATCGGGGCCGAGCGCCTCGACGAAGTAGAACTCGCTGTGCGCGCTCTGCCAGAGCAGGAAGTCGCTGAGCCGCTGCTCGCCGCTGGTGCGGATCACCAGGTCAGGGTCGGGCTGGCCGCCGGTGTACAGGTGCTCGCCGATCATCTCGGGAGTGAGCTGTTCGGCGAGGTCCTCGAGGGTGCCGCCGGAAGCCTCGTGCTGCGCGACGATGCTGCGCACGGCGTCGACGATCTCGTTGCGTCCGCCATAGCCGACGGCGAGGTTCACGTGCAGCCCCTTGTTGTCCTTGGTGCGCTCCTGCACCTCGGCGAGCACGCGCGCCAGTTCGGGCGGCAGGATGTCGGCGCGGCCGACGTGCTGCACCCGCCAGTCCTTCTCGCGCGAGAGCGAGTCGGCCAGCTCGGCGATGATCTCGATGAGATCGTCGATCTCCTGGGAGTCGCGCTTGATCAGGTTGTCGCTGGAGAGCAGGTAGAGCGAGACGACCTTCACGCCGAGCTCGTCGCACCAGCCCAGGAACTCGCGCATCTTCGCGGCTCCCGCACGGTGCCCCTCTGCGACCGAGCCGTAGCCCAGCTGCCGCGCCCAGCGCCGGTTGCCGTCGATCATCATCGCGACGTGGTGCGGAACGGATGCCGCATCCAGCTGCCTGCGCAGCCGGTTGCCGTACAGCCGGTACAGCGGGCCCCGGCCATCACTCGTGCGTGCGTTCACGTCTCAACGCTACCGCCGTCGGCTGTGAGAGCCGATCATGTACGGCGCGCGGAATACGGCTGAGCCTAGAGTGAGCACGTGAGCACCCGACCCTCTCCCTCCGCCGACATGCCTCAGCTTCCGCTGCTGGCAGAGGCCGAGCAGGACGCCGCCGTCGAGATCAAGCCGACCTGGCGCGGCTGGATCCACGCCGCGACGTTCCCCGTCGCCATCGCCGGGGGCATCGTGCTGATCGTGCTCGCGCAGGGGACGCCGGCGAAGTGGGCGGCCGCCGTCTTCATGGCGACATCGATGCTGCTGTTCGGCAACTCCGCGCTGTACCACCGGTTCAACTGGGGTCCCAAGACCAAGATGGTGCTCAAGCGCATCGACCACGCCAACATCCTGCTGCTGATCGCCGGTACCTACACGCCGCTGGCCGTGCTTGCGCTGCCGCCGCAGAAGGGCGCGCTGCTGCTCATCGTCGTGTGGAGCGGAGCGATCCTCGGCATCCTGTTCCGGGTGTTCTGGATCAACGCGCCGCGCTGGCTGTACGTGGCGCTCTACCTGCTGCTGGGCTGGGCCGCCGTGATGTACATGGTCGACCTGGTGCACGCGAACGTCGCCATGATGGTGCTGGTGTGCGTCGGAGGCCTGCTGTACACCGCGGGCGCCGTGGTCTACGCGATGAAGAAGCCGAACCCGTGGCCGGGGCACTTCGGCTTCCACGAGATCTTCCACGTCTGCACGGTGCTGGCATTCCTGTGCCACTGGACCGCCTGCCTGCTCATCTCCCTGCAGCCGTACTCGCCGTCGCTCGGCCTGCCCGGCTGACCTCGGTAGCATCGGAATCCCCGGATCCGATCAGAGGAGCACCCCATGGCCGAAGTCGAGAGCTTCACGCTGGACCACACCGCCGTCAAGGCACCGTACGTACGACTGATCTCGGTCGAGCGGGGTCCGCGCGGCGACGCGATCTCGAACTTCGACGTGCGCTTCGTGCAGCCGAACGAGGGTGAGATCCCCACCGCCGGGCTGCACACCATCGAGCACGTGATCGCCGCGCAGCTGCGCGACCACCTCGACGGCGTGATCGACATCTCGCCGTTCGGATGCCGCACAGGCTTCCACCTCATCGTGTGGGGCGAGCCGGCGGTCGCAGACGTCGTCGCCGGCATCCGGGAGAGCCTGCGGTTCATCGCCGAGGATGCGGAGTGGGCGGATGTGCCCGGCGTCTCGGCCGTGGAGTGCGGCAACTACCGCGACCACAGCCTGCACAGCGCCCGCGAGTGGGCCCGGCTCATCCTCGACCGGGGCATCAGCCTGGACGCGTTCGAGCGCGTCGGGGTCTGACTCAGGCGTCCTTGTCGCCCTGCTCGGCCTCGCGTGCCGCGGCCTCCTCGGCGTCGAGCTCCTCGCGCACCTCTTCGCGATACCGCACACGGCGGATGCGACGGTTCATGTCCCAGATCAGCAGGATGACCGCGACCACCAGGACCACCACGATCGCGAAGCCGACGAAGCCCGGAGTCACCAGCTCGGGGTTGACCGTCGAGGTCGGCGTCGGCATCGGGGTGTCCGCGAACGGGAGCATGTGTGCGCCTTTCATAGGCAGGTCGAATAGCCTGTATGTACCAGCCTAACGACGCCGCAGGAGAGCCGTGACCACCGCCCAGGAACTCGACGAGCGCTACGGTCGCACCCGGAAGCGCCGGCTGCCGTGGATCATCGCGGGCGCAGTCGCCGCGCTGCTGGTCGGCGCGTTCGGCTGGATGACGGTGGTGAACGAGATGAACTCCGTCGGCGCCGATGATCTGGGCTTCGAGCTCACCGATCAGCACACCGTCACCGTGCATTATCAGATCACTCCGCCGCGCGGTCAGGACGTGATCTGCGTGGTCGAGGCGCTGGACGAGGAGTTCGGCATCGTGGGCTGGAAGGTCGTCGAGATCCCGGCGATCGAGAAGCACTCGAAGGCGATCACGACCGTGGTGCCGACCGTCGCGCAGGCCACGACGGGTTTGGTGAACTCCTGCAGGGTCGCTTAGACTCGGTGCCAGACAACCGACGCCCCGGCCAGTGCCGGGGCGTCTTGGCATATCCCCCGGCCCCCAGCGGGCCGCACCATGCCCCTGAAGGGGCCCGAACGAAGGAGCACGCTGTGTCCGCTGACACCCAGGTGCCGTTCCTCACCCAGGAGGCCTACGACCGGCTCGTCGCCGAGCTCGAGCACCTCTCCACCATCGGCCGTGACGAGATCGCGAAGCGCATCGAAGCGGCACGCGAAGAGGGCGACCTCAAGGAGAACGGCGGCTATCACGCCGCAAAGGACGAACAGGGCAAGCAGGAGGCCCGCATCCGCACGCTCGAGCAGCTGCTGAAGACCGCCAAGGTCGGCGAGGCCCCGGCCAGCCGTGGCATCGTCGAGCCCGGCACCGTCGTCACCGCCCTCGTGGCCGGTGGCGAGGAGACCTTCCTGCTCGGCAGCCGCGAGATCGCCGGCGGCACCGACCTCGACGTGTACAGCGAGGCGAGCCCGCTCGGCCAGGCCATCATCGGCCTCAAGGTCGGCGACAAGACCAGCTACGAGGCGCCCAACGGCCGCGCGATCTCGGTCGAGGTCACCGGCGTGGAGACCTTCACCGGCTGACACCGGAATTCAGAGACGGCGGGATGCTCCTCATGGGGCATCCCGCCGTCTTCTTGTCTTCAGGCGCCGCGCGCTACTCGGCGACGACCTGCGGTTCGTAGCCGGCCGCGCGCAGCGAGTCGAGCGTGAGCTGGGTGTGCTCCGGGCCGCGGGTCTCGATCGAGAGCTGCAGGATCATCTCGTCGATCTGCAGTCCCTGCCCGTGCCGCGTGTGCAGCACCTCCATGACGTTGGCGCCCACCTGCGCGAGGATCTCGGACACTCTTGCGAGCTGACCGGGGCGGTCGGGCAGCGGGATGCGCACCGTCGCGTAGCGGCCGGATGCCGCGAGTCCGTGCGAGACGACGCGCTGCAGCAGCATCGGATCGATGTTGCCGCCGGACAGGATCGAGACCGTCTTCCCGGTGCCGCGCACCTTGCCTGCGAGGATCGCGGCGACCCCGACGGCTCCGGCGGGCTCGACGACCACCTTGGCGTGCTCGAGCAGCACGAGCAGGGCGCGGGCGATGTCGTCCTCGCTGACCGTGACCACCTCGTCGACGAGCTCACTGATGATCTGGAACGGGATCCCGCCGGGCTTGGCGACCAGGATGCCGTCGGCGATCGTGGGGTGCGTGGCGATCTCTACGGGGTGCCCGGCCTCGAGCGACGGGGGCATCGCGGCCGCGTTCTCGGCCTGCACACCGATGACGCGGACGGTGCGTCCGGCGGCGGCCGCAGCCTGCTTGACCGCGGCGGCGACGCCCGCGATCAGCCCTCCGCCGCCGATGCCCACGAGCACGGTGTCGACGTCGGGGACGTCCTGGATGATCTCCAGACCCAGCGTGCCCTGACCGATCACGACGTCACGGTGGTCGAAGGGAGGGATGAGCACGGCGCCGGTGCGCTCGGCGAATTCAGCGGCCAGGCGCAGGGAGGTGGCGACGGTCTCGCCCTCGAGCACGACCTCCGCGCCGTAACCGCGGGTGGCGAGGAGCTTGGGCACCGGAACACCCAGCGGCATGAAGATGGTGGCGGGGATGCCGAGGGCCTGCGCCGCGAGGGCGACGCCCTGGGCGTGGTTGCCGGCGGATGCCGCGACGACGCCGCGCGTGCGCTCCTCGGAGGTGAGCTGCGCCAGCCGGTAGCTCGCCCCGCGGATCTTGAACGACCCCGTGCGCTGCAGGTTCTCGAGCTTGAGCAGCACGGGTGCCCCGACCACGTCGCTGAGGGCGCGGGAAAGCTCGGTGGGCGTGTGCGAGATCACCCCCGACAGGCTTCGAGCCGCTTCTTCGAACTCCGCCAGCGTGGGGACTGCGCTCATCGATTCCTCCGTCGCCGCTCGCGCGGCACTGTGCTCCAGATAAGGTCTGCGTCGGGTGTCTTCCCAGTCTTCCACGACCCCGAGCCGAGCGTGACCGCGACGACGTTGACGAAGGCCGCCAGCGGCACGGCGAACAGGGCGCCGGGGATGCCGGCGATCATCGCGCCGCCCGCGACGACCAGCACCACCGCGAGCGGATGCACCTTGACGGCCGAGCCCATCAGCAGCGGCTGCAGGAGGTGCCCCTCGATCTGCTGCACACCGAGCACGACGGCGAGCATCGCCACCGCGATCCACAGGCCGTTGTAGACCAGGGCGAGGAACACGGCGATCGCACCGGTGACCACCGCACCCACGATCGGCACGAACGAGCCGAGGAAGACGAGGACCGCCACGGGAAGCGCCAGCGGCACGCCGAGAAGCGCCGCGCCCACGCCGATGCCGACCGCGTCGATCGCGGCGACGAGCAGCTGTGTGCGCGCGTAGTTGATGACGGTGGCCCAGCCGGCACGGGCCGAGGCGTCGGCTGCGGGACGGGCGGCGCGAGGGAAGAGTTTGACTGTCCAGCGCCAGATGCCGCCGCCGTCCGCGAGCAGGCAGATCAGGATGAAGACCGAGAGCACGGCGCCCGTCATGACATGAGCGGTGGTCGTGGCGACGCCCCAGGCCCCGGACCACAGCACCGATGTCGGGTCGTTGACCAGGGCCATGCCCTTGTCGATCCACTCCTGGAGCTGCTTCGCATCGAGGTTCAGCGGACCGTCCAGCAGGAACTGTCTGATCTGCTCGATGGCTCCGGCCGTCTTCTCCTGCACATCCGGCAGCTGCTCGCGCACCTGCCAGACCACCAGCGTCATCAGGCCGCCGACGATCGCGGCGAGGCCGACCAACGAGGTCGTGACGGCGAGCCAGCGAGGCCAATGATGCCGCTGCATCCAGTCGAAGGCGGGCCACAGCAGGGCGGTGACGAGGATGCCGACCATCAGCGGCACCACGAGGAGCTTGAGCTCCATCACGAGCCAGATGAACACCGCGATGACCGCGACGATCACCAGGATGCGCCAGGAATACCCTGCTGTCACCCGCAGCGGCATCGGCACGTAGTCGTCAACCGGCGTGGAGACGGTGCGCTCCGTGGAGGGCGTCTCGGCACGGAACGGATTGCGGAATCGCGGCCTGCGCTCGTCGCTCATCGCCTCAGTTTACGGGGCGCGCTGAAGGCGTGTCGGATGCCGCGGATACGCTGGCCGGATGACCGTCAGCCTGAGCGCCGCCGAAGCCCGCCGCATGACGCTCGGGGCGCAGGGGCTCTCCCGTCGCCGGCCCGACGCCGTCTCATCGCGGCATCTGCACCGCGCGATGGAGCGCCTGGGGGTCCTGCAGATCGACTCGGTGAACGTGTTCGCCCGTTCGCACTACCTGCCGATGTTCGCCCGGCTCGGCGAATACGACACGGCGATGTTCGACCGTGCCTTCTTCTCACCGTCGAGCCGCTATGTGGAGTACCTCGCCCACGAGGCCGCCTTCATGCCCGCCGAGGACTGGCCGCTGTGGCGGTTCCGGATGCAGGACTTCCGGGCCAAGTGGGAGCGGGACGCCGACTCCTGGCTGAACGTGAACGGACGCACGCTCGACTGGGTGCGCGACGAGCTCCGCAGCCGCGGGCCGCTGCGACCGGCGGACCTGCGCGAGGACGCGCCGCGCGAGCGCGGTGGCTGGTGGGACTGGGACGACGTGAAGATGGCGCTCGAGCATCTGTGGCGCCTGGGCGATGTCGCCGTGTCCGGCAGGCGCGGCTTCGAGCGCAGCTACGCGCTCGCTGAGCACGTCATTCCCGGCGATGCGCTCGCCCGCGAGGTGGCGAGGGAAGCCGCGATCCGCGAGCTCGTCCTGCGGGCCGCACGCTCTTACGGCGTGGCCACGGCCGCCGACCTCGCCGACTACCATCGCATCCGCGATCGCGCGGCAGTGCAGCGGGCGATCGACGAGCTGACGGAGTCGGGCGAACTCGCCCCCGTGACAGTGCGCGGATGGGAGCGCGGCGGCAGGCAGATGCGGGCGTGGCAGCACGCCGGCGCGGCGCTCCCCCGTCGCATCGACGGCGCGGCGCTGCTGACCCCGTTCGATCCGGTGGTGTGGTTCCGCGACCGGGCCCTGCGCGTCTTCGATCTCGACTACCGGATCGAGATCTACGTGCCGGCCGAGAGGCGCCGCTACGGGTACTACTCGCTGCCCATGCTGGTGGGCGACCGGATCGTGGCCCGCGTCGACCTGAAGGCCGACAGAGCGGCATCCGTGCTCATGGTGCAGTCCGCCTGGTGGGAGCCTCAGGCTCGTGCGTCCGACTCGGAGCAGGTCGCCGGTGAGCTGGTGCGTGCGGCCTCCTGGCAGGGGCTGGAGCGCATCAGTGTGTCACGGTGGGGCGATGCGTCTGAACCGCTTGCGCGCGCTCTGCACGGAGGTGTGGTGGCCGTCGAGCGGCACCGGCATCCGCGGGAGGCATGAGAAGAGCCCGCCGGTTCGTTCCGACGGGCTCGTGCTCTCAGGCTCAGAACTGCACGCGCGGCGGCTCCGAGATGGCGCTGCCGTCGGTGACCTCGAAGAACTCGCGCTCGGTGAAGCCCAGACCACGGACGAACAGATTGTTCGGGAAGACCTTGATCTTGGTGTTCAGCTCGCGCACGCCGCCGTTGTAGAACCGACGGGACGCCTGGATCTTGTCTTCGGTGTCGACCAGCGAGGACTGCAGCTGCAGGTAGTTCTGGCTGGCCTGCAGCTGCGGGTACGCCTCGGCTACTGCGAACAGGCCGCGCAGCGCCTGCTGCATGTGCCCCTCCGCGACGCCTGCCGCGCCCGGCGCGGTCGCCGACAGGGTCTCGGCCCTGGCGCGTGTGACGCTCTCGAAGACCGCCTTCTCGTGCGAGGCATAACCCTTCACCGTCTCGATCAGGTTCGGAATCAGGTCGGCCCGGCGCTTGAGCTGGACGGTGATGTCGCTCCACGCCTCGTCGACGCGGACGTTCGCCTGCACGAGAGAGTTGTACGTCGACCACAGATAGATGCCGACGAGCACGAGCACGCCGACGACGATCAGTACCGGTACGAGCCATTCCATGGGGCAGAACCTTTCCAGACGTGTGCTGTCAATCCTAAGCGCGACCGACTGCGCGGCTGCTGGATGCCTATGCAGCGGCGCGGCATCCGCAGCGCGGACACCGTTCAGGCGCCGAGAATACGCTCCAGGTGCCGGTTGCCGAACATCCGGTCCGGGTCGAGCCGATCGCGCAGCGCGACGAAGTCGTCGAAGCGCGGATAGCGCTCGCGCAGCTGATCCGCGGTGAGCGAGTGCAGTTTGCCCCAGTGCGGGCGGCCGCCGTAGCCGGCCATGATCTGCTCGACGGCGTCGAAGTACTCGCGCGGGTCTGCCCGCCAGTACCGGTGCACGGCGATGTAGGCGCTGTCGCGTCCGGACGCCGTGGACAGCCACAGGTCATCGGCCCTGGCGAAGCGCACCTCGACGGGGAACTCGACCTTCCAGCCCCGATCAGAGATCAGCTGCTGCACCTCGCGGAACGCCGGCACGACGTGCTCTGCGGGGATCGCGTACTCCATCTCACGGAAGCGCACGTTGCGCTGATGGATGAGCACCTTGTGCGACTGGTCGGAGTAGCTCGCGTCGCCGGTCAGCTTCACCGCGAGCCGATTGAACGGCGGGATGATCCCCGGTGCGACCTGGCTGGCCGCACAGAACACCCGGAACACGCCGTTGGTCAGCACCGTCTCGTCGACCCAGTGCCCGAACGCCGGCAGCGGCTCGCGACGGGTCGACTCCGGCAGCCGGGCCTGCGTCTTGGTGAGCGCGACGTCGGTGTGCGGATGCCAGTAGAACTCGACGTGGTCGGATGCCGCGACCTGGTCGTGGATCGTGTCGAGCGCCTGCTCCAGCGGCTGCGGAGCGTCGACCGCCCGCAGCACGAACGCCGGAACGCACTGCAGCGTCACCTCGACCACCACCCCGAGTGCGCCGAGACCGATGACGGCGCCGGGCAGCAGCTCGCTGTTCTGCTCGCCGTCGATGCGCAGGAACTCGCCGTCGGCGGTGATGAGCGTGAGGCCGCGCACCTGGGTGGCGATGCCCCCGAACTGCGCGCCCGTGCCGTGCGTGCCCGTCGAGATCGCTCCGGAGATCGACTGCCGGTCGATGTCGCCGAGGTTCTCCATCGCGAGCCCGTAGGGCGCGAGGAGCCCGGGGATACGGTGCAGCCGGGTTCCGGCGAGCAGCGTGACGAGACCCGTCTTCCGGTCGGCCGAGACCAGGCCCTGCATGTCGTCGAGCTCGAGCAGGACTCCGGGCGCGACGGCGATGCCGGTGAAGCTGTGCCCGGCACCGACAGCCTTGACGGTGAGGCCCTGCTTCGCTGCGGCCTTGACCGCGCGCTGCACGCCCTCGGGCGTGCGCGGACGCTCGACGCGGACAGGGCGGACCGACGCCGACCGCCCCCAGTTCTGCCAGGTTCCGCCGGGTCGTGTCACAGAAAGGCCTTTCCTTCGCCTCGATAGGTGGGGATCTCGTCGATCACGGCGCCGCCGGACACGACGTGGTACTCGGAGATGCGTTCGGCCGGTTCGCCACTCTTGGAGTGCCGGAACCAGACCCGGTCACCGACGCGCAGCGCACGTGCCTCGGGGCCCTGCAGCGGCGTCTGCACCTCTCCAGCAGCTTCTCGGGGCATCGTGCGCAGGCCGGCCGGCCACGCCGGGATCGGCTGGCGGGATGCCACGGCGGGACCGGAGGCGATCCAGCCGCCTCCGAGCACCGTCGCGATGTCGGCGGTGGGCTTGCGCACCACGTCGAAGGCGAATGCGGTCGCCGGTGCAGGCTGGAACGAACGGTACCCGTCGAACAGGTGCCCGGCGAGCAGACCGCTGCCGGCGGTCGCCTCGGTGACCGCCTCGTCGCTGCCGGTGAATTCGAGAGAGCCGGTGCCGCCGCCGTTGATGAACTCCAGCGGGGCGATGTCGAGGACGGCGGCGGAGATCGCCCCGCGCCGCACCCGCAACTCCTCACGGGAACGCGCCTGCATGAGCCGGATCACCGGCGCATCCGCGCCGGCGTTGTCGGGCTGCCCGGCGATCTGCGCCTCATACATCTGCAGGCCGATCAGGCGGAACCCGGGGCGCTTCACGACCTCTGCGGCGAAGCCCGCGACATCTGCCGCGGTGAACAGGGGCGAGCGGCGCACACCCAGGTGCCCCAGCGCTGGCGCCTTGTACGAGGCATCCACGTCGATGACGACGCGGATCTCCGGGCGCGACCCTGGCGGGACGATGCTGTCGATCAGGTCGAGGTGCTCGGTCGCGTCGACCATCAGCGCCACGCGCGAGGCCAGTGTCTCGTCGCGCAGCAGGCGCTCGAGGCTCGCCCGATCGACGCTGGGATAGCCGACGACGATGTCGTCATGCGTCTCGGCCAGCCAGAGGGCCTCGGCGAGCGTGAAGGCGAGGATGCCGCGGAAGCCGGGGATGCGCAGCACCGCGTCGAGCACTCCGCGCACGCGCACCGACTTCGAGGCCACGCGGATCGGGATGCCACCGGAGCGCACCAGCAGGTCCATGGCGTTGTGCCGCAGCGCTTCGCGCTCGATCACGCCGACAGGGGCGGGCAGGTGTGCGGTCGCCTCCGTCAGCGCGCGCCAGAACCGCGCGGGCTCCTGCCAGGTCTGCCGTTCAGGGCTCAGTTCGTCGATGAGATCGAGCACTCTCCCACCTTACGGTGTCGACGCCGCCAACGGAACGCGGATTCAGCATTCATGGCACTGAGTCGCACCGATGGTCGCCGTCGCTAGGCTGACGACAGGCCCCCATAGCCCAACGGCAGAGGCAGGCGTCTTAAACACGCTGCAGTCCGGGTTCGAATCCCGGTGGGGGCACCTTCAGTGCCGGAAGCCGTCGCCCCTCGTCGATCGCGGCAGCGGGGCATCCAGGGATTCCAGAAAGGCCACCTCTTCACGGATCGTGGACAGCAGCGATTCCGCAAGATCCCTGGTCACACCGTTCCTGATCACGATGCGCTGCACGATGACCTGCTCGAGGTCGGCAGGCATCGGATACGCGGGCACCAGCCAGCCGCGCATCCGCAGCCGATCCGAGAGGTCGTGCAGCGTCCACGCTCCGGAGTGCCCGTCGGCGAGACGCCAGGCGAACACCGGGATGGTGGTGCCGTCGCTGATCAGCTCGAACGCATCCATGGCCTGAATACCCTCCGCGAGATAGACCGCGACGGAGCGGGATCCGGCCTGCACCTCGGCGTAGCCCTCGTGCCCGAGTCGGAGGAACAGGTAGAACTGCAGCAGCACCTGCGCTCCCGGGCGGGAGAAGTTCAGCGCGAGCGTCGGCATGTCACCACCCAGGTAGCTGACCCGGAACACCATCGACTCCGGCAGCGCCTCGGAGTCACGCCACACGGCCCAGCCGAGCCCCGGGTACACCAGCCCGTACTTGTGGCCCGAGGTGTTGATCGACGCCACCCTCGGCAGCCGGAAATCCCATTCCAGGTCCGGGTCCAGGAACGGCGCAACCATGCCGCCGGATGCCGCGTCGACATGGATGGGCACGTCCAGACCGCGTTCGGCCTGGATCGCGTCCAGAGCGGCCTGGATCTCCGCGACGGGCTCGTAGGCGCCGGTGTACGTGACGCCGAGGATCGCGACGACGCCGATCGTGTTCTCGTCCACGTACCCGCCCAGGACCTCTCCGTCCAGAACCGGATGCTCGGCACTGATCGGCACGTACCTCGGCTCGACCTCGAAGTAGTTGCAGAACTTCTCCCAGCACACCTGCACGGCGCTGGACATGACGAGGTTCGGCCTGCCCGCGTCCGCTCCCGCCGCACGCCGCCGCTCCTGCCACATCCGCTTCAGGGCGATCCCCGCGAGCATGCACGCCTCCGACGACCCGACGGTCGAGGTCGCGGGCGCGGACGCCGGATCCGGGGCGTGCCACAGCTCCGCGATCATCCGCTGGCAGTACCCCTCGATGGCCGCGGTCTGCGGATACTCATCCTTGTCGATCATGTTCTTGTCGAACGCCTCGGAGTACAGCCGCTGCGCCTCGTCGTCCATCCACGTGGTGACGAAGGTCGCGAGATTGAGGCGCGCATTGCCGTCGAGCATCGTCTCGTCGCGGACGATGTGATAGGCGCTGAGCGGATCCATGCTGCGCTCGGGGAGCCGGTTCTTGTCCACTGACCTGGCATCACCCGCACGCCGATGCAGCGGGTTGACGTCGATGCGCTCTTCGGACATGTGCCCTCCGTTCATCGGCGCGGCACGGTGTCGCACCTCTCGAAGTCCGCACCGGGATGCCGCGCGGATGCGCGTCACCCTAGCACCCGGCCCCGGCATCCCCACGGCACGCAGAACGCCCCGGTCCTCGCGGACCGGGGCGTTCTGACGATCAGATCACTTCGCGGCGGAAGTGGCCTTCGCGTCGGCAGGCTCCGTACGGCGCTTGGCCGCGGGCTTGCGGGCGGCGGGCTTCTTCACCGTGGCGTCGTCCGCGGCCGCGGCATCGGCCGAGACCTTCGGCGCGGCCGGCTTCACTTCGGCAGGCTCAGTACGGCGCTTCGCGGCGGGCTTGCGGGCCGGAGCCTTCTTGGCCGGCTTGTCCGCAGCCGGAGCAGCGACCGTCGCCTTGTCGTCGGCAGCGGCATCCGCCACAGCCTCGGTCTTGGCGGCGGGCTTCTCGGTGACCGGGGCCTCCGGCGCCTTGGCAGGGGCAGGCGCGGGTGCCGGAGCATCCGCCGCCGGACGCGGGCGGGCCGCGAACTCCTCGAAGACGTAGCGCGGGTTCTGCACGGTCTCGAGGTTGACGATGTCGCGGCCGAGCCACAGGTTGTGCCACCAGCCCCACAGCACGCGCCACTTGCGCTCCCACGACGGCATTGCCAGGCCGTGGTAGCCACGGTGCGCGACCCAGGCGAGGAAGCCCTTCAGCGCGATCTTGCCGGACTGGAAGACGCCGTTGTAGAGGCCGAGGCCGGCGACGGCGCCGAGGTTCTTGTGGAAGTAGTCCTTCGTGCCCTCGCCGCGCAGCACGGCCACGAGGTTCTTCGCGAGCAGCTTCGCCTGGCGCACGGCGTGCTGGGCGTTCGGCACGCAGTAGCCGCCGACGCCACCACCGGTCAGGTCGGGGACGGCCGAGACGTCACCGGCGGCCCAGGCGCCCTCGACGAACTCCTCCGGGGTGCCCACGCGCAGGTCCGCGCGGGTGCGGATGCGACCGCGCTCCTCCACGGGCAGGTCGCCGCCGCGCACGACGGTCGGGTTCGCCATGACACCGGCGGTCCAGATGATCAGGTCGGTCGGGATGACCTCGCCGGTGGAGAGCTCGACGTTGCCGCCGACGGCACCGGTGACCTGGGTGTCGAGGTGCACGTTGGCACCGCGCTTGGCGAGGTCCTTCAGCACCCACTCGCTGGTCTTCAGCGAGACCTCGGGCATGATGCGGCCCATGGCCTCGATGAGGTGGAAGTGCGTGTCCTCGAAGGACAGCTGCGGGTACTTCGCGACGAGGGCGGATGCCAGCGAGCGGAGCTCGGCGAACGCCTCGATGCCGGCGAAGCCACCGCCCACGACGACCGTGGTCAGCAGGCGGTCGCGCTCGGGACCGGCCGGAACGGAGGCGGCCTTGTCGAAGTTCGACATCAGCTTGTCGCGCACCGCGACGGCCTCTTCGATCGTCTTCAGCCCGATCGCGTTGTCGGCGATGCCCGGGATCGGGAAGGTGCGCGAGACGGCACCGGCGGTGACCACGATCTGGTCGTAGGCGAACTCGTACGGGTCGCCGACCGGCGGGGTGATCGTGGCGACCTTGTTGGCGTGGTCGATGCCGGTGATCTTCGCCGTGATGACGTTGGTGCGCTTCAGATGACGACGGTGCGCGACCACCGCGTGGCGCGCCTCGATCGAGCCGGCCGCGACCTCGGGCAGGAAGGGCTGGTACGTCATGTAGGGCAGGGGATCGACCATGGTCACATCCGCTTCGCCCTTGCGGAGGTGCTTCTCGAGCTTCCAGGCGGTGTAGAAGCCCGCGTAACCACCACCGACGATCAGAATCTTGGGGACAGTGCGATTCTCAGGCACAGAGGGACAACTCCTCGTCGTCATGGGGAAGGCGCGCGTCGATCGCGCGCCGAACGGATGCGCCGGGCAGCTGCGGTGACGCCAAGCCCGACCAGGATACCAGGTACCGTGAGCGCGAGAAGCGGCAGGGTACCGTACCGCAGCGATTCAGCACTGGGCAGCAGCGGTGACCCCGGCTTCGTCGGCGCATCGGCCGCGGGCAGCGGAGGCACCGCGATCGGCGTGACCGTGGGCTCGGGCGCCGGGTCGCTCTTCGCACGACGGTACAGCCGGATCCACTCCTCGAGGTCGCCCATCGGGTTCGCCGAGACCTTCGGCACCGACGCCGACACCGCGGCCTGGGCGTCGAGCAGACCGTAGCCGTAGAGCGGGTCGGGGACCTTCTTCACACCGGGCACCGGGATCGCCGTCTTGATGATGCGGTTGATCACGTTCGCAGCATCCAGGTCGGGATGAGCGGAGCGCACCAGCGCCGCGACACCGGCCACGATCGGCGCGGCACCGCTGGTGCCGTCCCACGTCACGACCGTGCCGTCGGCCGACACACCTTCCAGGCCCTCGCTCGGCGCGGAGATGCCGATCGTGATGCCCTGCGTCGACGCCTCCACCGAGGCGTTGCCGTGCTGGTCCACGCCGCCCACCGTGAGCACCCCGGGGATGGTCGCCGGTGCGCCGACGATCGAGGTGCCGCTGCCACGGTTGCCGGCCGCGACGACCACGACCACGTCGTGCTTGAACGCGTAGAGGAACGCGTCGTCCCAGCTCTCATCCCAGTCCAGGGTGTTCGTCGTCAGCGACAGGTTGATCACATCGGCACCGTGGTCGACCGCCCAGCGCATGGCCTTCGCGATCTGCTCGGTGAACGGCACCACGGCCGCAGCCTCGAAGCCGATCGAGATCGACAGCAGCTTCGCCTCGGGAGCGACACCGATCATGCCGGTGCCCTCCTTCGTGCCACGGGCGCCGGCGAGCGATGCCACCCAGGTGCCGTGGTTCTTGTCCTTGGTGCCCAGTGGCGTGCGCCCGTCCGGTGTTCCGCTGCCCGAGACGTCGGTGCCATCCGTGACAGCGCCGTCGAAGGTCCCTGGCGGGCGTCCGATGCCGGTGTCGATGATCGCGATGGTCGATCCCTTGCCGCGGGTGGTGTGCCAGGCCTCGCGGATGCGAGCCCCGTCCAGCCAGTACTCCGCGGCCCGGACCGGATCCTTCGGGTCGTCTGCGACCGGCGGCGGCGAGGGCTCCGGAGTGGCCACCTCTGGCACCGGCACCGGGGTCGCGGCGGATGCGGGGGCCACCGCGAGCAGGGTGAGGGATGCCGCCACCGTCGCGATCGCGACGATGCCGCGCAGCATCCTGACCGGCCTCATCCGGCGGCGTCTCCACGCGCGGCCCCCGGCTGGTCGCACGCGCAGCGCTCGGGCGACCAGCTCGAGCGCGCCAGTGCGGCGTCGCCGATCGGGTTCACGCCTGGGCCGGCCGCGAGGGCATGCCCGGCGAGGGCGTGCAGGCACTTCACGCGTGTGGGCATGCCGCCCGAGGAGACGCCGGCGATCTCCGGCACGTCGCCGAACTGCGCGCGATCGGCCAGGAACGCCTCGTGCGCCCGCAGGTACTGCGCGGCGACGTCCTCGTCCTCGAGCATCGCGGCGAGCTCGGGCATGACGTGCTCGGCCTCGAGCGTCGACATCGCCGTCGTCGCCGCAGGATGCGTCAGGTAGTAGAACGTGGGGAACGGGGAGCCGTCGTCCAGCCGCGGCGAGGTGGCGACCACGGTCGGGTTGCCGCACACGCAGCGGGCGGCGATGCCCACCACACCGCGTGCCGTGCGGCCCAGCTGCGCGGAGACCACCGCGATCTCGGCGGGCGTGGGGGCGGCGAAGGGCGGAGTCGTCACCCGTCCAGCGTAGAGGAGCCCGGCTGGGCGAAGCCCGAGGGCGCTACTCAGCGGGCGGGCGCCTCGACGACGTTCTTGGCGAGCCCCGCGCCGGCGATGCTGCGCAGCAGCTGCGGCATCCAGTCGGCCTTGCGCTCGACCAGTTCGTCACTCACCGGTGCCTGCTCCTTCGGCAGCGCGGCGGGATCGAGGTCGTTGTCGACGAGGTAGGGCACCTCGCCGGGCTTGACGTAGTACAGGCGCTCGCGCGCCTGCGTACTGATGTACGCCGGATCGTTCCAGCGCTCGCGCTCCTGCTCGAGCGCGGCGATCTGATCCTTGGTGACCTGCACAGAGGCACCGACCGCGGCGATCTTCTGCCGCTGGTCGAGGTACGTGCCGAGGCTTGGCACCAGAACCCACGCACCCAGCACGACCAGCGACAGCATGATGGCCGAGAAGGCGGACAGCCGGATGCCGCTGGTCCACTCCCCCACGTCGACGCGACGGCTGCGCGTGCCGCGCCGTTCGCGCGCTGCAGAACCGGATGCCGCAGGCTTCGCGGCATCCACCTTGGACTTCTGGGAAGCCGTCTTCACGGAAGCCGTCTTCGGGGACGGCGAAAGGGGAGCCGGTCGTCTGGCCATGGCTCCCCTTTCGTCGTTCAGCAGTATGAGATCGGCTGATCAGCCCTTGAAACGCGGGAAGGCGGAACGGCCGGCGAAGACCGCGGCATCGCCCAGCTCCTCCTCGATGCGCAGAAGCTGATTGTACTTCGCGACGCGCTCCGAACGAGCGGGCGCGCCGCTCTTGATCTGGCCCGAGTTCACGGCGACCACGAGGTCGGCGATCGTGGTGTCCTCGGTCTCGCCCGAGCGGTGCGACAGCATCGTGGTGTAGCCGGAGCGGTGCGCGAGGTTGATCGCGTCCAGGGTCTCGGAGAGGGTGCCGATCTGGTTCACCTTGACCAGGAGCGAGTTCGCCGTGCCCAGGTCGATGCCCTTCTGCAGGCGCTCCGGGTTGGTGACGAACAGGTCGTCACCGACGAGCTGGATCTGCGAGCCGAGCTTCTCGGTGAGGGCCTTCCAGCCGTCCCAGTCATCCTCGGCGAGGGCGTCCTCGATCGTGACGATCGGGAAGTCGTTCACCAGGCCGACGTAGTACTCGGTGAGCGCGGCGGCGTCCCAGTCCTTGTTGTCGAGGCGGTAGACGCCCTCGTTGAAGAACTCGGTGGCTGCCGCGTCGAGGCCGAGCGCGATGTCGGTGCCCGGGGTGAAGCCGGCCTTCTCGATCGCCTTGACCAGGAACTCCAGGCCCTCGCGGTTGCTGGGCAGGTCGGGGGCGAAGCCGCCCTCGTCACCGAGGCCGGTCGCGAAGCCGGCGGCCTTCAGCTCGCCCTTGAGGACGTGGTATACCTCGGTGCCCCAGCGCAGGGCCTCCGAGAAGGTGTCGGCGCCGATCGGTGCGAGGAAGAACTCCTGCATGTCGATGCCGTTGTCGGCGTGCGAGCCGCCGTTGATGACGTTGAACAGCGGAACGGGCAGCAGGTGCGCGTTCGGGCCGCCCAGGTAGCGGAACAGCGGCAGGTCGGCCGAGTCGGCTGCGGCCTTCGCGACCGCGAGGCTGACGCCGAGGATGGCGTTCGCGCCGACGCGGCTCTTGTTGTCGGTGCCGTCGACGTCGATGAGGATCTCGTCGATGACGCGCTGCTCGCTCGCCTCGACGCCCTCGATGGCGGGGCCGAGCTCGTCGATGACGGCTTCGACGGCCTTCAGCACGCCCTTGCCGCCGTACCGGCTCTTGTCGCCGTCGCGCAGCTCGTACGCCTCGAAGGCTCCGGTGGATGCACCGGAGGGGACGGCGGCGCGCTGCACGATGCCGTCATCGAGGAGCACCTCCACCTCGACGGTCGGGTTTCCACGCGAGTCCAGGATCTCGCGAGCGCCTACAGCCTCGATCAATGCCACGGAAGAGCTCCTTGCTAGAGGAATTGGGGGTGTGTGGAGCGGCGTCGGTCCGCGGCCAGTCTAGCCGTGCGGTGTCGGCGCACCGAGGACGTTTCAGACCACGACGGCGATCGCGACGCCGTCCCAGCCCTTGAGGCCGACGGTCTGCAGAGCTGTGGCGTCGAAGCGCGGGTCCTCACCCAGCATCCGCAGCGCGTCCTGGGTACCGATCACCATCGAGTCGGAGCTGTCCGCGTTCGCGATCTCGCCGTCGCGGCCGATGTTGTCGAGCACGACGACCGTGCCCGGATGCCCCAGCTTCGCCGCCCAGTCCAGGTAGACGGTGTTCGACTCCTTGTCGGCGTCGATGAAGACCAGATCGAACCCGCCGACGAGCGTCGGCAGCACATCAGCGGCGCGGCCGATACGGATGTCAACCCGCTCGCCGACGCCGGCCGCATCGATGCTCGCGCGCGCGATCGCGGCGTTGGCCGCCTCCGCCTCCACGGTGACGACCCGGCCGTCCTCGCCGACACCGCGGGCCATCCAGATGGTGGAGTACCCGCCCAGGGTGCCGATCTCCAGCACTCGGCGCGCGCCGCTGATCCGCACCAGCAGGTTCAAGAGCTTGCCGGAGACCGGGGCGACCTCGATCGCCGGCATCCCGGCGTCCTGCTGCGCGGCGAGCGCTGCCTCGAGAGCGGGGTCGTGCCCGACCAGCGTCTCGGAGAGGTACTCGTCTGCTGCGCGCCAGTTCTGGGGTGTGGGTTCCATGCTCTCAGCCAACCCCGCCGGTCGAGGAGGCGTCAACCCTCCGCGGCGGCCAGCGCGGGCTGCTTCCGGAACTGGCCGGTGAGCAGCAGAATCACGATGACGATCGCGCAGGCGATCCAGCCCGAGACGCCGAGCACGATCGACAAGGCGGGATCGAGCGGGGCGCCGGCGGCGCGGAACACCATCGGCAGACCCGCTGCGGCGTTCAGTGCACCGTGTGCGAAGACCGCCGGCCACATCGAACCGGAGCGCAGGCGCGTCCAGCCGAAGAGCACGCCGACGGCCATGCATCCGACCACCATCAGCAGTACGCCGAGGAGGTCGGTGCGCCCGAAGTTGTAGCCGAGCAGGATGATCGGCGCGTGCCACACCCCCCAGATCGCACCGCTCACGAGCAGCGTGGTCCAGGTTCCGTAGGGACGCAGAGCCGGGACGAGGAATCCGCGCCAGCCGAGTTCCTCGCCGAAGGCGGCGAAGGCGTTGATGGTCACGGCGGCGACAGGCAGCGACGCCATCTGCGCGGCGACGAGGACGATCGCCGGCGGGAGCTCGGTCCCCGGAGGCACCGCCGCCCTCATCGTCTCCTCGAATCCTGACAGCCCGACGAAGTCGGCCTTCATCCATCCGAACCCGATCGCGATCAGCATGGCGAGCACCACGACCGCGACCGTGCCGAACAGGGAGATGACGCTCATCCAGATCACGCGCGACGCAGGGCGCAGCGGCCACATGCCCAGGAAGCGCAGCCGCTGCCCGCGCGGCACCGGGCGCATCACCAGCATGACGATCAGAACGGCGGCGGCCGGGGTGTACATCACCACGGGCAGCAGCAGCCCGGCGAACGGGGCGCGGAGGCCGTCGCCGAACCAGAGCGGCAGAGCCACCAGCCAGGCCAGGCCGCAGGCCAGCACCACGTAGGCGATGATTGCGCCGAGGTCGATCCGCACCGGGGCATCCGTCTCGTGGGCGGGTTCCTGCGTCGTCATGATGCGTCTCCTTCGTTCCGATCGCGCGGCGCCGGGCGGCCGGCGCGGTCGAGATACGCCTGCAGCACGGCGGCGCCCACCTCAGCCCCGTCTACGGTGACGACCAGCGGGCGCTTGTCGCGCCGTTCCACCTCGATGGCGGGGCCGGTGCGCAGCACGATGCCGGTGCGGCCGTCCAGCCCGAGCCGCCAGCCGAAGCCGCCGAACTCGCCGAAGGGGTGACATTCGACGGCGCGCACGGAGACGATCTCGTCGAGCGGCACGTTCGTGCGGGGCACGCCGATCTGCGAGCGGACCGACAGTCCGTCGGGGCCCGCCTTCACGCGGAACGACGCGGACGAGGCGAAGGCGAAACCGATGATGAGCAGCGTCAGCACAGGAATCCATGCGGCCTCGGCGGCCTGCACGACCAGCACCGCGGTGATGCCCACGACGAGGATGACGACGATTCCGATGATGATCATCGCGGTGCGCGACATCGTCGCGGTCGCCATCCAGACCACCCGCTCGCCGGCCGAGATGGAGGTCAGGTGCGCCGGCTCGAGGGGCGCGGCGGGCGTCGGATGCACGTGCGGCTGCGCGAACCAGCCCGCCGGCCCGAGGACCAGCAGCGCCACGAAGCCGAGGAGGACGACGCCACCGATGCCACCGACCTGCGAGGCATCCTGCAGGCCCCGCTGGATCGCCACCGAGCCCGCGTTGATCACGGCGCTGAAGCCGGAGAGGCCGAGCGCCATCGCGCCGAGCAGCCGAGCGGCCCCGCCCCACTGCCGGCGCGCCACCGCGAGAGTGCTGATCACGAGCAGAAGCGGCAGTCCGAGCCCGATGCCGATCGCCAGCCAGAGGTAGGTGCTCGGCGCACCGAACCCGTTCACGCCGCCCACGCCCCAGTGCGTGGCGGCAGGGTCAGGCAGTTCGGGCAGCCAGGCGAGGATCAGGGCGGCGGCGATCGCGGTGATCACGATCGGGGCGACGACGCCCACCAGCAGCAGGGCGCGGCGTGCGCGGCGCAGGTCCGTCGCGGGCACCGCGGCGACGTGACGGTCGGCGGGCTGTTCGGTCATGGCGTCGTCTCCTTGATGAGTGCGGCGATGGTCGCGGGCGTGAGGCCGAGGCGCGCGCCCCGGCGCACGAGGTCGGTGATGTCGTCGGCGAGTTCGGCGAGGGGTTCCGCGGTCGCGGCGACCACCGCCCCGCGTCCGCGGCGCAGATCGACGAGGCCTTCGGCGCGCAGCTCCTGATAGGCGCGCAGCACCGTGTGCACGTTCACGTCGATCGCCTCTGCGACCTCGCGCGCGGCCGGCAGGCGGTCACCGACACGCAGTCGCCCGGAGAGCACTTCGCCGCGCACGGATGCCGCGATCTGCTCGAACAGCGGCCGAGAGCTCTCGGGATCGATTCGGATCAGCATGCCACCTCCTCTGCGCACTTATTCTATTACAACTAGAACAATATTTGTCGAGAGGATCCAGCCGATCCGGTTCCGCACGAGACTGCCGGGCAGACTGACGCGATGCGCATCACTCCCCGCCGCCTCGCCGTGGGCATGTCCCTGTGGATCCCCAATCTGTTCAGCGGCATCCGAGTACGACGCTTCTCGGAGGACTGGACGCACGCCACCGTCGAGCTGCACGTGAACGTGTTCACCAGGAACTACGTGAAGACGGCATTCGGCGGATCGATGTCGGCGATGACCGATCCGTACTTCTTCATGCTGGTGATGCACCAGCTGGGCCGCGATCACGTCGTCTGGGACACCCGCGGCGAGATCGAGTTCGTCAAGCCCGGGCGCGGGGTGCTCACCGCGGAGTTCTCCGTGCCGAAGGAGAAGGCCGATGAGCTGCGCGAGCGCGCCCGCGGCGGCGCCAAGGTGCTGGAGTGGTTCGAGACCGAGATCACCGACCGTCAGGGCGACGTCGTGGCGAGGGTCCGTCGCGAGGTGTACGTGCGCGAGAAGCGCCGCGTCACCGAGGCGCGCGGCTGAGCGCCCTCATCTCTGCTTCGGGCCGGCCAGGTGCGCTCCCCGGCCCACTTCGTAGGCCTCGGCCAGCCACTGCGCGAAGGTGTCGTCCAGCTGGTCTAGCGACGTGACGCGGAAGTAGTTCACGAACAGGCGGCTCTCGTAGGGAGCAGAGCGCCGGATGCGGGAGTCGGCGTCGAGCGCGCGAGTCAGGTCGAGGTAGCCGCGCAGATCATCAGCGCCCGGGATGACGCCGGCGAACCCTCGCCTCTCGCCCTTGATCGTGATCGCGGACTTGTTGACCGAGTAGATGAAGGGTCCGCACGCCTCCGCCAGTTCGATGAAGCGGTCGTAGAGCGCCACGACCTCGGGCGACTTGCCGTCCAGATGCTGCTCGACAGTGGGTTCCTGGTCCATCACGCGAGGCTAACGGCGGCCGCGGACATCCGGAAGGGCGATCAGGATCTGGACGCCGCCCGGTATGCCGACGGCGTGAAGCCGAGCACGGTGCGGAAGTCGGTGGTGAGGTGGGCATGGTCGGCATAGCCGAACTCCGCAGCGACCGTCGCGAGGTCGACCGCCGGGTCGGTGCGCACCCGTTCCGCGGCCTCCTGCAGGCGCCGACGGCGGATCATCGCCGCAGGCGGGAGTCCGACATGACGATGCAGGAGCCGCTGCAGCGTGCGCACCGAGACGGCGAGGCGCGCCGCCGCCTCCTCCGGCGAGCGCACATCGCTCGCCATCAGCAGGTCAGCGGCGACGTTCGCCTGCCGCGCGGCATCCGTCGGCTCGACTGCCCTTTCGAGCAGCCAGTGGGAGAACAGTGTGACGGCACGCTCCCGGTGGCCGTCGCCACTCGCCATCGCCGCGGCGACGGCGTCGTGCAGCGAGTGCTCGGAGAGCGGGACCTCCTGGTCGAGGAGGGAGGCCGGAGCGTCGGTGAGCGCTGCGACCGCCGCGGGCTTCAGCAGCGCGCCGACCGCCCAGCCGCGGCCGACGAGGTCGCGATGCGTCGCCCGCGTCGTGGCTCCGACCAGGGAGACGCCGCCCTGCTCGACCACCAGATTCAGCGCCGGATAGGCGACCACGTCCTGGCGGGATGAGCGTCCGGGCTGGACGTCCCACTCCGGGATCCAGAACCACACGGCGAGATCCGCGATCTCCGGCGGGGCCGGAACGCGGTGGAACTCTGGCAGTCTCGCCGGGTAGAGCACGCCGCGGGTGGGATCGACCATCCGCTCAGCGTAGCGGCGAGGTTGTCGCGGATCTTCAAGCGCGCGGGGTCCGACTTTCCGTACCGTGATCCGCATGAACACCGACATCAGAACCGGCGCGACCGGAGAGCACACCACGAACGGCCGACCGAACACCGCGACCTCGCTCACGCCGTTCCTCGCCATCCCGAACGCGCGGGCCGCGATGGAGTTCTATCGTGACATCTTCGGCGCGCGCATCACCGACGTCACCGAATTCGACGGCGTCGTCGCCCACGCCGGGCTCGACTTCGGCGCAGGACTGCTGCAGCTCGGCGAGCCCAGCCCCGAGTATCACCTGGTCGCCCCACCGTCCGGCGAGGACGACTGTTACTCGATGGGGCTGTACGTGCCCGACGTCGACGCCGTCGTGGAGAAGGCGGTCGCCGCCGGCGCCACGGTGCGGGAACCGGCGTCCGACTTCGTGTCGGGCGACCGCTTCGCCAGCATCCGCGACCCGTTCGGGGTGCGCTGGTCGATTCTGACCCGTGTCGAGGACATCAGCGAAGAGGAGAGCGCGCGTCGCGTCGCCGAGTGGGCCGCGTCGTTCACCGCGGAGTGAGGCACTGCCCACGCAGCTCCGGTCTCAACGGATGCGGGTGCTCGACTGAGGAACCCGCATCCGTTGAGACCGGAGCGAAAGGCGGTCTGGTCAGCCCAGGGGCTTGACCTCGAGCGAGCCGGGCGCGTCTCCGGCGCGCACCGTCGCGAACGCCGTGTAACCGTCGGCGGATGCTCGCTCCAGCAGCGCTTTGAAGTTCTTCGTGCGGCGTTCCAGGCGCACGCGCCCGCCGTCCTGGATCAGGACGGCCTTGTGCGCGAGCAACTCGGGCAGCGGCACGTCGGCGTCATGCACGAGGACGACGGATGCCGTGGCGTCCGCCTCGAGCGATGCCACCAGGTCGACGATCCGCTCGAAGCCGATCGAGAAGCCCACCGCCGGCACCTGCTGGCCGAGGAATCTGCCGATCATGCCGTCGTAGCGGCCGCCGCCGCCGAGCGAGTAGTCCACCGAGGGGTGCGCGAGCTCGAAGATGGTGCCGGTGTAGTACCCCATGCCGCGGACCAGGAACGGGTCGAAGACCAGCGGCACCTCCCCCGCACCCGGACGGGCGGCAGCGACCGCGTCCCCGAGAGCGACGAGCTCGGCGACCAGGTCGTCCGGAGCGTCCGCCGGCAGCGCCTTGCGGATCTGGCGCTCGCCGTAGGGGTTGTACTCCATGGTCTGCACGCGGTGCAGGAAGGTGTTCAGCGCCTCGACTGCTGCAGGCGTCGCGCCGCGCGCGGCGAGCTCGTCGATCACGCCGTCCGTGCCGACCTTGTCCATCTTGTCGATCGTGATCAGCACGCCAGGGCGCTCGTCGATCGAGAAGCCGAAGGACTCCAGCATCCAGTCCAGCACGCGGCGGTCGTTCACGCGCACCATGCCGCCGTCGAGACCGAGCGCATCGATCGTGTCGAGCGAGGCGGTCATGAGCTCGGCCTCGGCGCGGGCCGAGTCGTCGCCCATGATGTCGATGTCGCACTGCACGAACTGGCGGTAGCGGCCCTTCTGAGGGCGCTCCGCCCGCCAGACCGGCCCGATCTGGATCGACCGGAACACCGTCGGCAGCTGCCCGCGGTTGGTCGCGTAGAAGCGCGCCAGAGGCACGGTGAGGTCGTAGCGGAGGCCGAGGTCGCTCAGCGAGGCCGGATCGTCGGCGCCCTGCCGGATCGCGTCGGCGTCGAGGCCGCGGCGCAGGATGTTGTACGAGAGCTTCTCGTTGTCGCCGCCGATGCCGGCATGCAGCCGGTCGTACTCCTCGACCACGGGCGTCTCGATCTCGTCGAAGCCGTGCGCGCGGTAGCGCTCACGGATGACGGCGAGCACGCGCTCGCGACGGGCCTTGTCAGCGGGGAGGAAGTCGCGCATTCCGCGCGGCGGGTTCACGGTTGCCACAGGTCCATCTTTCCAGGTCTGGGCCGGCTACCCGTCACCGCGCCGTGACGGCTGCGATCCCGTCGGCGATGAGCTCCGCCCAGCGGCGATAGCCCTCGGCACCGGGGTGGAATCGATCGCGGGAGAAGAAGGAGTCGTCGACGAGCGCGGGCGGGGAGGGCACGAACTCGGCGTTCACGATGCCCGCGCACACGGCCCTGCTCGCGTCGTCCTGCGCTGCCGCTCGGGCCGCGAGATACCTGGCGAGCGCTCGGGGAAGCGACGGGAAGGCGGCGAACGGCGGCGTCCCCGCCACCACCACGAGTCCGGCCCGTTCACTGAGATCCGACACGATCGCACCCAGGTCGCCGCCCCAATCGGCCGGCGAGCGACGGGCCATGACGTCGTTCGCCCCGGCCAGCAGCACCACCACGTCGAATTCGCCGCCCAGCTCCGGCAGCAGCCGGTGGCGGATTCGCCGGGCGGTCGCGCCGTGCTGCCCCACGACTGTCCACTCCGCAGCACGGTCGGGTCCGGCGAGGTCGCGGGCCAGCGCGCCGGCGAAGCCGTCCTCGTGGCTGTCGACGCCGCATCCCGCCGCGGTCGACTCGCCGAGGATGCCGATGCGCAGCGTCTGCGTCCCCTCGCCGCTGCGACCGGAGGTCGGGCCCGCGGCGGGCGGCAGCATCTCGATCCGCCCACGCATCCACAGTCCCTGCGCCAGGGCCATCACCGTGCTCATGTATCCGCCTCGATTCATACGTCACCGTATTGATGAATTCATACGGTAGCGTATGGATCACTCGCTGTCCATGCTGAGGAGGAACGGATGCCGGCCGCACTGCGCACCCCCCGCGACCGCTGGGTCGCCGAAGCCGCCCGCGTGCTCGGCGACAGCGGCGTGGAGGCCGTACGCGTCGAGTCGATCGCGGCATCCCTCGGCGTGACCAAGGGCGGGTTCTACACGCATTTCCGCGCTCGCGAGGAGCTCCTCGAGGCCGTCCTCGACGATTGGGAGCGTCGCAGCGTCGACGACGTGCGCGAGCGAGTGCAGGCGCTCGACGCGGATGCGGCGAAGAACATCCGCGTCGCCGGCGGCCTCACCTTCGCCGACGACCTGCTCCCGGTGGATCTCGCCGTCCGCAACTGGGCGCGATCGGACGCCGCGGTGCAGGAGAGGCTGCTCCGCGTCGACGGCGCCCGGCTGGACTACCTGCGCGAGCAGTTCGGCACCTTCGTCGACGATCCCGACGAGGTCGAGGCGCGCAGCATCCTCGCCTTCACGTTCGCGATCGGCCGGCACTTCCTCGCCGTTCGGCCGGAGGACTCCCCCGCCGCGTTCGCCCGGGCCGGCGCGCACATCCTGCGATAGTGGTCGGATGCCCGCTCTCGAGATCGCCGCCGCGGAGACGCTCCCCGAGCCTGCGCTGAAACGCGCGACTCGCTGAACTCACCGACGACGTCCCCCTGCTGCGCAGGATGCTCGTCGACTACGGCATCCTCACCCGCGACCCTGCCGGGACGACCTACCGCGTGGCCGAGTCCGCGTCTGAGAGATGGGTTTCGCGGGTCCGAGGCCTTCCGACCCGCGAAAAGCATCTCTGAGCGCGCGAGGCGAGGCAGCAGAATGGTCGGATGCCGCTGATCCTGCCGTCCCGTGACCGCTTCACCGAATGGGTGGAACTGATCGAGGAGTACGGCGGTCCGGAGTCGACCGAGATCGCGGGCTCGGGCTTCCACGGCAACCGCGAGCCGCGCACACCGGTGCTCACCGAGGCCGGCTATGCCGAGTGGCTCACCATGCTCGAAGAGGAGGCCGACGAGTCGGTTCCGCTGCTTCCCGACCGGGTGCACAGCTCCTGGTACTGGATCGTCGATGACGCAGGCGCGTGGATCGGCTTCCTCGCGCTGCGGCGCACCCTGAACGACCTCCTGCGCGAGTACGGCGGGCACATCGGCTATTCGATCCGCCCGTCCCGTCGCCGCGAGGGACACGCAGCCCGCGCGCTGCACGACGCGCTCGGCGAGGCATCCGCGCTGGACCTGAAGCGCGTGCTGATCACCTGCGACGAGGACAACGCCGGCTCGGCGCGCACCATCGAGCGCAACGGCGGCGTGTACGAGGACACTCGCGGCGTCAAGCGCCGCTACTGGGTGCCGACGCACCCGGCTCCTGCCGCCTGACCTCCCGGCGTCGTCGGTACGCTCACGCCTCGAGTCGCCGCGCTGGTAAGGGCGTGAGCGTACGGAATCGGGCGCGATCGCCCGCAGACCCGGGGCGACGGCGTCCTTCCCCCGACGCGGCAGTCAACCGGAGAAGTCGGTCAGGCGCCGGACTCCGCCACGCGGACGTCGTCCTCGAGCAGGCGCAGCCGCTCGCGCAGCGCGCGCTCGGCATCCCAGCCGTTGGCACGGGCGTGCGCGACGAGCGCGAGCAGGGCGTCGCCGAGTTCGGCTTCGGAGGCCGGCCCTTCGTCTCGTCGCTCCGGGTCCGAGTTGCGAGACGTCGCGGTTCCAGAGCGTCCTTCGTCTCGCTCCGCTCGCTCAGGAACCGGGACGTCGACGGAAGGGCGCCCAGGAACCGGGGATGCGAGCACGGCGGATGCCCGGCCCAGCAGCTTCTGCGCGAGCGCCAGCGCGGGCATCCCCCGCGGCACGCCGTCGAGCACGCTGCGCCGCTCGCGCTTCTCCGCGGCCTTCGCGGCGTTCCAGTGCACGAGCACCTCTTCGGGGGTCGTCGCGACCGCGTCGCCGAACACGTGCGGATGCCGACGCACCATCTTCTCGGTCAGCCCGCGCGCGACGCCATCGATGTCGTACTCCGACGCCTCGGCGGCGATCGCGGCGTGGAACAGCACCTGCCAGAGCAGATCGCCGAGCTCCTCGCGCAGCTCGTCCGCGGTGCCGTTCTCGACCGCGTCGATGACCTCGTGCGCCTCCTCGATCAGGTACGGCACGAGGTCGCGGTGCGTGATGCGCTGCGACCACGGGCACTCGGCCCGCACTCGGCGCATCACCTCGGCGGCATCCCGCAGCGGATCGGTCATCGCCCTCGCCTTCCGCCGCCGGCCGAGGTTCCCGCGCGGGTTCGAGTTCGCTCGGCCGGTCGCCGCCGCCGCCGCAGGACGGTCACCGTCCACGCGACATGCAGCACGCGCCCGGGTCGTGAGCAGGGGAACGCGCTCATGCTCGACCGCCCGCCAGTGATCGGTAGTGACGCGCGCGCGCCGAGACGACGACGCCCGACAGCACCAGCGCGATGAGCGAACCGGCCAGGACACCCAGGATCGCCTGATCGCGAACGCCGGCATCGGACGCGAATGCGAGGTTGGCCAGCAGCAGCGAGACCGTGAACCCGATGCCGCCGAGCACACCCGCGGCGATCAGGTCGGGCAGCACCAGCGCAGGGGCCTGGCCCTTGGGGCGGAAGCGCATGGCGATCCAGCCGAAGAGCGTGATGCCGATGACCTTGCCGACGGGCAGTGCGACGAGGATCGCCCAGAACGCCGGCGACAGGCCCTCGCCGCCGAGCTGCGGGATCACGACGAACGCCGCGGCGAAGGCGAACACCGGCAGGATGATGCCGTTCACCCACGGCTCGAGCGCGTGCCGGGTGCGCTCGGCAGGCGCCGGCGACATCACCAGTCCCAGCATCACGCCGGCGATCGTTGCGTGCACACCTGACTCGGACACGAGCACCCAGGTGGCCACGCCCACCACGATCATCAGCACCGCGATGAACCAGTGGCCGCTGCGCCCCAGCATCCGGCTCAGGATCGCGAACGCGCCGACGGCGACGACCGCCAGCAGGAACAGGCCCCACTGCACGTCGTGCGCGAAGAGAACGGCGATGAAGATGATGCCGATGATGTCGTCGAGGATCGCCAGCGCGAGCAGGAACACCCGCACGCCCGAGGGCAGTCCACGACCGAACATGGCCAGCACACCGAGGGCGAAGGCGATGTCCGTCGCCGTCGGGATCGGCCAGCCGGCTGCCGTGACGGCCCCCGAGCCCGACGAAGGGCCGGCGATCAGCAGGTAGACAGCGATCGGCACCAGCACGCCGCCGGCCGCCGCGATCGCGGGCTGCGCGGCCTTGTGCAGACTGTCCAGCTCGCCGCGCGTGAGCTCGTGACGCAGTTCGATCGCGACCATCAGGAAGAAGATCGCGAGCAGTCCGTCGGCGATCCAGTCCGAGATCGAGTGATCGATGTCGGTGCCGGGCACTCCGATATGGAAGTTCAGCACCTCCGCGATCGAGTCGTGCGTCGGCAGGTTGGCGAGCAGGAGTCCGAGTCCCGCTGCCACGAGCAGGAGCACGGCGGGGAACTGCTGTCCGCGAAGGGCCTTCACCGAGATGCGCATCCCCTCCATGCTCTCATCCCGGCCGGATGTCACGCGGTCAGGACGCTCGTTCGCGCCGGGATACTCTCGAAGAATGACCCCCGAGCCCACCCCCACCGAGGCCATCCGCGTCATCACCCGATTCGAGGCGTCCAGCGGCCTTCCCGACGAGATGCGCGCCGACGTGCGCCTGCTGGGCGGGCTGCTCGGCCAGGTTCTGCGCGAGTCCGGCACGCCGGGCCTGTTCGAGGACGTCGAGCGGCTGCGCCTGGCGACCATCCAGGCCTACGACGAGGAATCGGATGCCGCGTTCCGTCGCGCTGCCGAGATCGCCGACGAGTTCACGATCGAGCGTGCCGACGAGGTGGCGCGGGCGTTCACCTGCTACTTCCACCTGGTCAACCTCGCCGAGGAGCACCAGCGTGTGCGCATCCTTCGCGAGCGCGCCGGCAAGCCCGGCCGCGAGGCCGCCGCCGACACAGTGGCGACCGCGTTCGCGCGGCTGCGCACGGAGGTCGGCGAGGAGGAGGCCAGCCGTCGTCTGGCGGCACTGCGCTTCCACCCGGTCTTCACCGCGCACCCGACCGAGGCGCGCCGGCGAGCCGTGTCCGGCAGCATCCGCCGCCTTGCCGAGCTGCTCACCCAGCACGATGCGACCAGCGACGGCGGCTCGGAGCAGCGCCGCGCGCTGCGCCGGATGCTGGAGGAGGTCGACACCCTGTGGCGCACCGCGCCGCTGCGCGCGCAGAAGCCGACACCCACCGACGAGGTGCGCACGGTGATGAGCGTGTTCGACGAGACGCTGTTCACGACCGTGCCGCACATCTACCGCCGCATCGATGACGACCTGCGCGGCGAGGAGTCCGGCGACTCCGCACCGGTCGTGCCGCCCTTCGTTCGGATCGGCTCGTGGGTCGGCGGTGACCGCGACGGCAACCCGTTCGTGACCTCGTCCGTCACGCGGGAGGCGTCCGCGATCGCGGCCGAGCATGTGCTGCGCGGGCTGGAGAGCGCCATCGAGCGCATCGGTCGCACGCTCACCCTCGATGCCGAGGGCACCCCGCCGAGCACCGAGGTGCAGGCGATCTGGGATGCCTTCGCACAGGCCGACCCCGCGCTCGCCGAGGAGGTCGCCACCCGCTCCCCCGCTGAGCCGCACCGCCGCGTACTGCTCGTGCTCGCGCACCGCGTGCGCGCCACCCGGCATGAGAGCCGCGGCGCCTACGGCGCCCCCGAGGAGCTGCTCGCCGACCTGCGCGCGGTACAGCAGTCGCTGGCGGATGCCGGTGCGCGGCGCCACGCCTTCGGCGGTGTGCAGCACCTGATCTGGCAGGTCGAGACATACGGCTTCCACCTCACCGAGCTCGAGGTGCGTCAGCACTCCAAGGTGCACAGGCAGGCGCTCGCGGAACTGGATGCCGGCGGCCCGATCGGAACGCAGACCGAGGAAGTCCTCGAGGTGTTCCGCGCGATCGCGGAGATCCAGAAGCGCTACGGCCTGCGCGCCGCCGGCCGCTACGTGGTCTCGTTCACGCAGTCGGCCGAGGACCTCGCGAACGTGCACCGGCTCGCGCGCTATGCGCTCGGCGACGCTGTCCCGGTGCTCGACGTTGTCCCACTGTTCGAGACCTTCGCCGATCTGAAGGCGGGGCCGGCGATCATGAGCACCGCCGTGCAGACGCCGGAGTTCCGCGCACGGATGGCCGAGACCGGCAACAGGCTCGAGGTCATGCTCGGCTACTCCGACTCGTCGAAGGACGTCGGCCCGGTCGCCGCGAACCTCGCGCTCTACGAGGCGCAGCGCGAGATCGCGCTGTGGGCGAAGGATGCCGGCATCGAGCTGACTCTGTTCCACGGTCGCGGCGGCGCGCTCGGCCGCGGCGGCGGCCCCGCGAACTCCGCGATCCTCGCCCAGCCGCCGCACTCAGTCGACGGCCGGTTCAAGCTCACCGAGCAGGGCGAGGTCATCTTCGCCCGGTACGGCGAGCCCGCGATCGCGATGCGGCACATCGACCAGGTCGCTGCGGCGACCCTGCTGGCGTCCTCGCCCACGGTCGAAGAGCGCACCAGCAGCGCGGCATCCCGCTTCGCGCACATCGCCGACGTGATGGACACCGCCTCGCGCGACCGGTTCTTCTCGCTGGTCGCGGCGGAGGGCTTCGCGCCCTGGTTCGCCACAGTCACCCCGATGGAGGAGATCGGCCTGCTCGCGCTGGGCTCGCGCCCGGCCCGCCGAGGCCTGTCCGTCGAGTCTCTCGAAGACCTGCGCGCCATCCCGTGGGTGTTCGCCTGGACGCAGGCGCGCATCAACCTGGCCGGCTGGTTCGGCCTGGGCACCGCGCTCCAGGCGGTCGGCGACGAGCAGGCGCTGATCGAGGCGTACCGCGAGTGGCCGCTGCTGCACACCATGGTCGACAACGTGGCCATGAGCCTGGCGAAGACCGACGAGCGCATCGCCCGCGAGTATCTCGCCCTCGGCGACCGCGACGACCTCGCGAAGCTGGTGCTCGACGAGCTCGAGCTCACTCGGGACTGGGTGATCCGCCTGACCGGCGGCGACCGCCTGCTCGCGAACAAGCCGGTGCTGCAGCGCGCCGTGCAGCTGCGCAGCCCCTACGTGGACGCGCTGTCGCTGCTGCAGCTGCGGGCGCTCCGCGCGCTGCGCACGACCGCGACCACTGAGCCCGTGGCATCACCCGAACTGCAGCGCCTGCTGCTACTCTCCGTCAGCGGAGTGGCCGCCGGTCTGCAGAACACCGGCTGACGCAGAAACAAGGGCACCCTAGCAGTCGTTGTACAGTGAAACTCCGCCCGATCCGGCGAATCTTCACGCGACACGATCGCCCCCAACACCTCATCCCCCTTCAGAAAGCACCCGCGTGACCATCGAGACCACAGCCGACTTCCATCCGCTCTCCACTGCCGCACAGCCCGTCTTCGACGCCGTGCGCACGCTCAACCCCAACGAGCCGGAGTTCCACCAGGCTGTGCACGAGGTTCTGCACTCGATCGGGCCCGTGCTGGAGCGCCGCTCCGAGTACCTCGACAAGGGCGTTCTCGAGCGCCTCGTCGAGCCCGAGCGGCAGATCATCTTCCGGGTGCCGTGGATCGACGACTCGGGCAGGCTGCAGGTCAACCGCGGCTACCGCGTGCAGTACAACTCCGCACTCGGGCCGTACAAGGGCGGTCTGCGCTTCCACCCCTCGGTCAACATCTCGATCATCAAGTTCCTCGGCTTCGAGCAGATCTTCAAGAACGCGCTCACCGGCCAGGGCATCGGCGGCGGCAAGGGCGGCTCGAACTTCGACCCGCACGGCAAGAGCGAGGCCGAGGTCATGCGCTTCTGCCAGTCGTTCATGAACGAGCTGTTCCGCCACATCGGCGAGCACACCGACGTCCCCGCCGGTGACATCGGCGTCGGCGGCCGTGAGATCGGCTACCTGTTCGGCATGTACCGCAAGATCACCAACCGCTTCGAGTCCGGCATCCTCACCGGCAAGGGGCTCGGCTGGGGCGGTGCGCAGGTGCGCACGGAGGCCACCGGCTACGGTGCTGTGTTCTTCGTGCAGGAGATGCTGGCCGTGCACGGCGAGAACCTCGAGGGCAAGCGCGTCGCCGTCTCGGGCTCGGGCAACGTCGCGATCTACGCGATCGAGAAGGCCCAGCAGCTCGGCGCCCGCGCCATCACCGCCTCCGACTCCACCGGCTACGTGCTCGACGAGGCGGGCATCGACCTGGCCCTGCTGCGCCAGATCAAGGAGGTCGAGCGCGGCCGCATCGTCGAGTACGCGAACCGTCGTCCCGGCGCGACGTTCGTCGAGGGCGGCAACGTCTGGGAGGTCCCGGTCGATATCGCCGTGCCGTCTGCGACGCAGAACGAGCTCGACGAGGACTCCGCGCGGATGCTCGTCGCGAACGGCGTCCGCGCCGTCGCCGAGGGCGCGAACATGCCCTCGACCCCCGAGGCCGTCGGTGTCTTCCAGCAGGCGGGCGTGCTGTTCGCGCCAGGCAAGGCCGCGAACGCCGGTGGTGTCGCGACCTCTGCGCTGGAGATGAGCCAGAACGCCGCGCGTCAGCGCTGGAGCTTCGCCGACAGCGAGCAGCGCCTGCGCGACATCATGGCCGACATCCACGACGCGTCGTTCCAGGCCGCCGAGCGCTACGGCGTTCCCGGCGACTACGTTGCAGGCGCCAACATCGCCGGCTTCGAGCGCGTCGCCGACGCGATGCTGGAGCAGGGCGTCATCTGACGCATCCGCACTCTCGCGCGGGCGGCTCCCTTCCAGGGTGCCGCCCGCGCTGCGTCCTGGTGCACGCGCCGCAGCGTTCGGCCTACGGTCACGCTGTGTTATCGCGCTCGCACTGCAGTTCTCGGCATCCGCCCGCGCCCGCGCTGCAGTTCTCGGCTCACGCGGCGCAGATAAACGCCGCGCAAGCAGGAAAGCGCCGCGCGAGCCGCTGAGCACCGCACGAACACCGGGCGAGACGCCGAAGAGCGACCTCCGCCCCCGGTCACGCTGCACACTCCGGTTCGCGCTGCATTTCTCGGCATCCGCCCGCGCTCGCGCTGCACTTCTCGGCGCGCGCGGCGCAGATAAGCGCCGCATGAGCAGGAAAGCACCGCGCGACCAGTCGGGCACCGCGCGCACGCGGGCTCCCGGCGCCGCGCGACGTCGGACGGATGCCGCTACGCGCCGACCTCCCGGTCGTCGGCGTGCCGGGCCAGCGATCGCGCGTAGCGCTCTGTGAGCTGGACCATGAGGTCAGGGGTGTCCCGGTCGACGCCGAACACGTAGCCCGGGAAGTCGAGCTCCGGCTGCGCGGCGGCGATCTCGTCGTGCCGATCCGGCGAGAGCAGCTTCGCCGGGTTCCCGACGGCGACCCAGCCGATCGGCACGACCGCGTCGTCCGGCAGCACGCAGTGCCGATGCACGATCGCGTTCACCCGGATCTCGCAGCGTGCGCCGACGCGGGCGCCGTTGAAGACGCGGGCGCCGGATGCGAGGAACGACTCCTCCGCGACATCCGCCCCTGCCACCGACGACAGCGTGCCGAGCAGGCTGTTCCGCCCGATGTGCACCGCATCGGCGGCCGTGGCGCGGATCAGCGCGTTCTCCATCACGATCACGTGCTCGCCGAGCACGATCGGGCCGCCCTCGGCGGTGATCACGGCGCCGTGCAGCACTTGGCAGTTCGGTCCGATCTCGACGTCGCCGGAGATCACGGCCGTGGGGGCGACGACTGCGGTGTCGTGGATCCGGGGCCGAGCCCCGAGGTGCTCGTAGATCATGCCGTCAGACTAGCCGCACCCGTTGCGCCGATGAGAGAGGATGGGGGCATGCCCGTCGTTCCGTTCTCCGCCCTCGCCTCGGATCAGGAGGCCGTGACGTACACGCACGGCCCCGACTCGGAGCAGCAATCGGGTGTCCGCCCCGGTGGAATCCGAGAGTTCGTGATCGATGACAGCGGCACCTATCCGGGCACCACGCGTCGCGTCTGGGTGCACACGGCTGCCGGACACGACCCGTCATCGCCGGCGGCGGTGATGCTGTTCAACGACGGATGGTGGTACCTCGACCCCGACGGCGATGTGCGGGCGGGAATCGTGCTGGACAACCTCGCCGCGCAGCATGCGATCCCGCCGATGATCGGGGTCTTCGTCGACCCCGGCGTGTTCGCAGGGTCAGTCATGCCCAAGAACCGCAACAACGAGTACGACCCTGGCGATACGCGCTACGTGGACTTCCTGCTCGAGGAGGTGCTTCCCCGTGCCACCGAAGGGCTGACTTTCGGCGGCGGAATGGGGATCTGCGGCGGAAGCTCGGGCGGGAATGCGGCGTTCACCGCCGCCTGGCATCGCCCTGACGCGATCGCCCGCGTGATCGCGTTCAACCCGAGCTTCGCGCAGATGCCCGGCGGCAACCCGTACCCGGTGCTGCTCGCCGACGGCGAGACCCGCCGCATCCGCACCTTCCTGCACGCCGCACACCACGACATCGGCTGGAACGACCGCGAGAACAACTGGTTCGCGGAGTCACTCGAGACCGCAGCGGCTCTGGCCCGCTCGGGCCACGACCTGCGGCTGGTCGTCGGCGACGGCGGACACAGCCCGAACCACGGCGGCGTGCTGCTGCCCGACGCACTGCGCTGGCTCTGGCGCTGACCCGCGGATCAGATCCTGCGTGCCTCGATCAGGTGCCGCGAGGAATGATCGACGAACGGACCGTCTCGCAGGATCTGCTCGTGCAGGTCACGCAGGCGATCCCGGTACCTGTCGACGCTGAAGCCGGGCACCCACCAGACCAGCTTGCGCAGCAGGTACACGACCGCGCCGATGTCGTCGATCTCGATCCGCAGTCGTGCGGTGCGCAGGTCGACGATCTCCAGCCCGGCAGCGCGCGCGGCATCCGCCTCCGCCTCGGGATCGCGGCCGCGCCGCTGCTCGGGGAGCGGCCCGAGGAAGAACTCGATGAGCTCGAATCCGCTCGCGGGGCCGACGTGCTGAGCGAAGTAGGTTCCGCCCGGTGCGAGAACGCGCGCGATCTCCACCCAGTCCGGCGAGACCGGATGCCGGCTGGTGACGAGGTCGAAGCCGTCGTCCGCGAACGGCAGCGGTCCGCCGGGCATGGTCCGCACGACGGCCACCCCACGGGGGTGCAGTCGCGCGGTGGCCTCCGCGGCATTCGGTGGCCAGGCCTCCGTGGCGACCGCGACCGGCGGGAACAGCGGGGCCTCGGCGAGCACCTCTCCCCCTCCGGTGTCGAGGTCGAGCGCGGCGCGTGCTGCTGCCCAGCGCTCCGCGAGCAGCCGGGCGTATCCCCACGGCGGACGTTCCTCGGTGGCTCGGCCGTCGAGCCAGTCGAAGCCCCAGCCTGTGACGTCGGCTGCTTCGGCGTCTGCGATGAGTTCGTCAAAGGTGTCGGCCATCTCTCGATCCTCGCATGCTCCGTTATCGTGACAGGATGCCGGTCTCGCCCTACATCGCCTCGCTCCGCGCTCACGTGGGGCACGATCTGCTGCTGATCCCGGCGGTCACTGCGGTGATCCGCGACGGCGACCGGTTCCTGCTCGCCCGGCACTCGGATACCCGGCTGTGGGGCCTTGTCGGCGGCAGCATCGAGCCGGGCGAGCAGCCCGCAGACGCCGTGGCTCGCGAGGTCCTCGAGGAGATCGGCACCGGCATCCGGGTGCTCGGAATCGTCGGCGCCTACGGCGGCGAAGACCTCGTCGTCGAGTATCCGAACGGCGACCGCGTCGCCTACGTGACCACCGTCTACTCCTGCGAGCTCACTGGCGAACCACGTCCCGACCTCGACGAGATCCTCGAGGTCGCCTGGTTCAGCCGCGACGAGGTCACTGGGCTCGAGTTGCAGCCCTACGTCCAGCAGGTGCTCGCCGACGCCTGACGCGCTGCTATGGTCGGGGGCATGCAATGCCGGTGAGTCGCCTCCGTCCCCGCCTTCGGGCGCCGTCCTGCGCGCCCAGGCATCCTTCGACAGGAAAGACTCACCATGCAGCATCCTCTTGCGGGTCGCACCGCACTCGTGACCGGTGTCTCACGTCGCGCCGGAATCGGCTACGCGACCGCAACGACTCTCGCCGCACTCGGCGCGAACGTGTTCCTCCATCACTACCGTCCGCACGACGTCGACCAGCCCTGGGGCGGTGACGACCTCGACGCCGTGCGCACCGGCCTCGCCGATGCCCTGATCCCGGGCGCCGTCGCCGGCGACCGGCACGCCGACCTGCGCGACCCCGCGTCGATCGAACCGCTGCTGGATGCGGCGTCAAGGCTGACCGGGTCACTCGACATCCTGGTCTGCAACCAGGCGTTGAGCGGCGGCGACGGTGGAATACTCGACATGACCGCCGAGCGCCTCGACGCCCATTGGCAGACCAACGCCCGCGCGACCATGCTGCTCACCGCCGGCTTCGCGCAGCGGAAGGCCGGGACGGATGCCGCCGCGCAGCGCCCCGGCGACCGCGTGGAGTCCGGTCCGTTCGAGAAACCCACCGGGCACGTCATCTGGATGACGTCGGGGCAGGGCGACGGGCCGATGCGTGGCGAGGTCGCCTACGCCACCAGCAAGGCGGCGCTCGCCGGCGTCACGAAGACCGTCGCCGCCGAGCTGCTGGACCACGGCATCGTGCTGAACACGGTCAACCCCGGACCCGTCGACACCGGATACCTGGATCCCGCGACCACCGACCGCGACCTGAGCTGGTTGCCGGAGTTCCTCGCGAAGACGCCGTTCGGGCGATTCGGCCGCCCCGACGATCCGGCGCGGCTGATCGGCTGGCTGTGCACGGATGCCGGGTCGTGGGTCGTCGGCCAGGTGCTCACGACCGACGGGGGCTTCGCGCTGCGCTGACGCCAGGTGTTCAGGGTGCCGTGCTGAACCACGCCCTGAGCGTCTCCACGATCGTCTCGGACACCGCATCCGGGGAATCCGCCATCACGACGTGACCGGCGCCGGGGATCGCGTGCAGCGGCACGCCCTCGGCATCGGCCCAGGCCCGCATAGCAGTGCGGATGTTGCCTGTGCGGTCCTCCTCGCCGACGACCAGACCCAGCGGCACCGGCGTGCGATAGGCCGGATCGGGTGCGACGAACGAGGCGGTCGCTCGCCACACGTCGAGGAACACGGGCTTCGGCATCCGGGCGAAGGTCGCCCGGATGGATTCGACCGCCTCGGGTGTCACCGCCGAGGCGTCCGCCATCAGGCCCGGCAGCCGCGAGGCCGGGATGAGCCGGAGCATCGGCGCAGCCATCCGCAGTCCGAGCCGCTCGCCGCCAGTGAGCGGTCCGGTGCTCCACGTGGTGCCGACGGCGATCAGGCCGCCGATCCGCTCGGGAATCGCGCGGACGCATGCCTGCGAGAGATTCCCGCCCAACGAGTGCCCCACCAGCACCGGCTGCTCCAGTCGCAGCTCGTCGAGCAGAGCGCCGAGGTCGGCCAGTGCATCCTCCGCGGTGAAGCGGGTGCCCGCCGCGAGCGCTGAGGCCCCGTGCCCCCGCAGATCCCAGCGGATGCCGCGGTACCCGACATCCTGCACCGCCTGCGCCTGTGCGGCGAAGGATTCGCCGTCCATGCCCGCGCCGTGCGTGAACACGACGGGGCGGCCCGTGCCGCCCCCGTCGACGTAGTGGATGGTCGCCGTGCCGCGCTCGAGGATGCCCGTCATGCCTCGAGCCTAGGAGACCCGTCTCAGGACGCCTCCGCTTTCACCGGCTCGGGGAACAGCGCCGTGAACAGATTGCCCACCCATTCGATCAGCTCGATGTCCTCGGGCATCGGCACCAGCAGAGCCTCTCCCCCGGCGACGAACTTCGCCTTCGGGTAGAGCCGCTGCAGGCGCACCTTCATCGAATCGGGCAGGTTCGCCGGGGCGATCCGCAGGTTCGACCCCATCGCGACGACATCGGAGAGCCCGGCGCGCGCCGCGCGACGTCGCAGCCGCGCCACCGCCACGAGCCCGCCGACCTCGTCGGGCAGGGCACCGTACCTGTCCGTGAGCTCCTCGACCACGAGATCGATCGCATCGTCGGATGCCGTCGGCCCCGCCGCGGCGGACAGCTTCTGGTACGCCTCCAGACGCAGCCGCTCGCTGTCGATGTAGTGCTCCGGAATGCGGGCATCCACCGGCAGCTCGAGACGCAGCTCGACGTCCGACGACGTGTCCTCGCCGCGGAACGTCGCCACGGCCTCACCGACCATGCGCAGATAGAGGTCGAAGCCGACGCCGGCGATGTGCCCGGCCTGCTCGGCGCCCAGCATGTTGCCGGCACCGCGCAGCTCGAGGTCCTTCAGCGCGACCTGCATGCCCGAACCGAGGTCGTTGTTCACGGCGATGGTCTGCAGGCGATCGGCGGCGGTCTCGCTGAGCGGTTTCATGTCGTCGTAGAGGAAGTACGCGTACGCGCGGTCGCGGCCTCGGCCCACACGTCCGCGCAACTGGTGCAGCTGCGACAGGCCGTATTTGTCGGCGCGATCGATGATGATCGTGTTCGCGTTGGAGATGTCCAGGCCGGTCTCGATGATCGTGGTCGAAACGAGCACGTCGTACTTGCGCTCCCAGAAGTCGTCGACGACCTGCTCCAGCTGGTGCTCGGCCATGCGTCCGTGCGCGACGGCGATGCGCGCCTCCGGCACGAGCTCGGCGAGCTCGGAGGCCACGCGCTGGATCGACTGCACGCGGTTGTGCACGAAGAACACCTGTCCCTCGCGCAGGATCTCGCGGCGGATCGCCGCGGCGATCTGCTTGTCGCTGCGCGCTCCGACGAACGAGAGGATCGGATGCCGGTCCTCGGGCGGGGTCTGCAGCGTTGACATCTCGCGGATGCCGGTGACTGCCATCTCGAGGGTGCGCGGGATCGGCGTCGCGCTCATCGCGAGGATGTCGACGTTGGTCTTCATCTTCTTCAGAGTGTCCTTGTGCTCGACGCCGAAGCGCTGCTCCTCGTCGATGATCATGAGCCCGAGGTCCTTGAAGATCACCTGGTCGGTGAGGATGCGGTGCGTGCCGATGACCATGTCGACGGTGCCGTCGACCAGGCCGGCCAGGGTGAGACGGGCCTCCTTGTCGGTCTGGAACCGCGACAGCGGCCGCACCTTCACCGGGAAGCCGGCGAACCGCTCGGTGAACGTCTCGAGGTGCTGCTTGACCAGCAGCGTGGTCGGCACGAGCATCGCGACCTGCTTGCCGTCCTGGATCGCCTTGAACGCGGCGCGCACGGCGACCTCGGTCTTGCCGAAGCCGACGTCGCCGGACAGCAGGCGGTCCATCGGGATCGGCCGCTCCATGTCGGCCTTGATCTCGTCGATCGTCTGCAGCTGGTCGTGCGTCTCCGCGAACGGGAACGCCTCCTCCAGCTCGCGCTGCCAGGGCGTGTCCGGACCGAACGCGTGCCCCTTGGCGCTCATCCGCGCCGAGTACAGCTTGACCAGTTCGACGGCGATGTCGCGCACGGCCCTGCGGGCCTTGCCCTTGGCCGCGGCCCAGTCGCTGCCACCCATCTTGGACAGCACAGGGGCCTCACCGCCGACGTACTTCGAGAGCAGGTCGAGCTGGTCTGTGGGCACGAACAGTTTGTCGCCCGGGTAGCCGCGCTTGGACGGCGCGTACTCGAGCACCAGGTACTCGCGGGTGGTCTTGACGGCGTTGCGTCCCCCCGAGGACACCTCGCGCTTGGTCATCTCGACGAACTTGGCGATGCCGTGCGTGTTGTGCACGACGTAGTCGCCCTGCTTGAGCTGCAGCGGGTCGACGACGTTCTTGCGCCGCGAGGCGAGCTTCTTGACGACACGCTGGTCACCGCCGATGGTGCGCCCGTAGAACTCGCTGTCGGTGAGCACCGCGAGCCGAGCGTCGGGCACCTGGAACCCTGATTCGACAGTGCCGGTGACCAGGGTCGCGACACCGGCATCCGGCTCCGCGACGAGGTCCTCCATGATGCGGGCGGCGATGCCACGGTCGCCGAGCACATCAAGGGCGCGCTCGACGAGGCCCTGGCCGGAGGCGATGACGACCACCCGCCAGCCGTCCTGCAGCCGCGCCTCGACGAACGAGATCGCGCCGTCGACGTTGCCGTGGAACGACGGGATCACCGAGGAGTCGAGGTTCGCGGCATCCGCGTCGTCGGTGGCGAAGGCGCTCAACCGCCACCACACGCCGTCGCGGTCGCGCACCACGTCGCGCAGCTGCGCGATCGTGCGGAAGTCACCGGCGCCCAGATCGATGGGAGCGGATGCTCCTGACGTCGCGGCGCTCCACGCGGCGTCGAGGAACTCGCGGTTGGTCTCGCCGAGGTTCTGGGCGCGGGCGGTGGCGCGCTCGGGGTCGACGATGGCGGCGGCGGACCCCGGGGGCAGGTACTCGGCGAGGGTCACGAGCGGACCGGCGACGGCGGGCAGCAGCGACTCCATGCCCTCGACGGGGATGCCCTCGCTCATCTTCTCGAGCATCCCGGCGATCGCGGGGTAGCGTCCGACCAGCTCGCCGGCGCGCTCGCGCACCTCGGCTGTGAGCAGCAGCTCGCGGCTCGCGGGCAGCTCGATGACCGGGATCTCGCCGGGCAGCGAGCGCTGGTCGGCGACCGAGAAGGCGCGGATCTGATCGATCTCGTCGCCGAAGAACTCCACCCGGGACGGATGCTCGGCAGTCGGCGGGAACACGTCGAGGATGCCGCCGCGCACGGCGAACTCGCCACGGCGCGAGACCATGTCGACGCGCGAGTAGGCACGCTCCACGAGCTGCTCGACGGCGTCCTCGAGTTCGAGGCCCCTGGATCCGACGCGCAGCTCGAGCGGTGCGGCGTCGCCGAGGTTGGCGGCCAGCGGCTGCAGCGCCGCGCGGACCGAGGCGACCACCACGAGGGGCTTCGCACCGTCCCAGGTGCTGATGCTGCGCAGCGTCTCGAGCCGGCGGCCGACGGTGTCCGGGCTCGGGCTGAGACGCTCGTGCGGCAGAGTCTCCCAGGCCGGGAAGGTGAGGATCTCGGCATCCGAGAAGTAGGCGTCCAGCGCGGCCGCCACCGATTCGGCGCGGCGGCCGGTCGGCGTCACGACGAGCACTGCGGCCGGATGCCCGGCATCCGCCCGCTTCTGCAGCAGGCCGGCGATGACGGGCGCGTCGAGGCCGTCGACCAGCGAGATGTCGGCGTCGGTGGACGCCCAGCTGAGCGCATCGCGGTACAGGTTCGCCTCTTCCAAGGCGCGCAGAATCCCCGGAACAGTCACCGGACAAGTGTATTGCGGACCGCCGACATGCGGGGCGCCCAGCCCGGCCGGTACGGTTGCCCGATGGAAGCCGTCACCTTGCGCACCGACCGCCTCGTCCTGCACGCACCGACCGAGGCAGACGTAGACGCGATCACCGCGGCGTGCCAGGATCCCGAGATCCCGCGCTGGACGACGGTGCCCAGCCCAGCCCGTACACGCGCGATCACGCTGAGGGCTTCGTCGAGCTGATCGCGCAGTGGTGGGCCGACGGCAGCCAGGCGATCTGGGGCATCTACGCCGAGGACGCGCTGGTGGGCGTCGTCGGGCTGCATCACATCACCGACAGCGTCGGCGGAGGTCACGCCGAGCTGGGGTACTGGATGGCCGCCCCGCAGCGCGGCAGGGGCTACCTGGTCGAGGCATCGCGCGCCGCCGTCGACTGGGCCTTCGCCGAACTCGACCTCGCGCGCCTGAACTGGCGGGCCGTGGTCGGCAACGTCCCGTCGGCCCGCGCGGCCCGCGCGCTCGGCTTCCGCTACGAAGGGATGCAGCGGCAGGCCCTCACCAGCGAGCGCGGCCGCGACGACGGCTGGGTAGGCGGCCTGCTGGCCACCGACGACCGCACACCAGTGCGATGGCCGGTGCTCTGAGCGGCAGCGCCGATCTCCGTCAAGAGTTGTCCACAGGCCGTGAACGGCGTCTCGTTCCCAGCGAATACTGTGGCGGGCATGTCACAGCGCGCAGAGGCCGAAGCGGTCACAGAACGCGGATCGTCGCCGCTCGGCTGGACCGCGGTCGGCCTCGCCGCCGTTTCGGTGGCCTTGGGAATCGTGGATGCATGGGAAGTCATCGAGGTCTACGTCGCCTCGGGCTTCTCCTTCGCACTGTATGAGGACCCTCCATCCGGACGACTGGGTGTGGTCGTCGCCCTTCTCAGCGTCATCGCACTGGTCATGGGCGTCTGCGCGCTACGCAGACGCCGAGGGGGACGACCCGCGATCTGGGCGATCATCCTCGCCGCATCCGCTCTCGTGCTGGAGGTGCTGGTCCCCATGATCATGCAGCTGCTGCTCGCCGTGCTGCCGATCGGCTACTTCGTATTCCGACTCTGGACGATGTGACTCGATCGGCCGGTGTCCCGGGCTCGGGCAGGAATGCGCCCGTGATCGACATCGCGAACGCCCGTCTGACGCACCCGCCCTGTCAACGCACCCGGCGCGCCGAGCGGAAGCCGTCGACGGCGAGCACGGCGAGCGCCACCGCGAGGATGCCGTAGACCAGGGCGTCCGCGCCCTGCATCCGCTCGCCGAGCAGCATCGCGACGACGACCAGCAGGATCGGCTCGACATAGCCGAGCAGGCCGAACACCGGCATCGTGAGCATCGACGACGCCGCCAGGTACAGCGTCATCGCGATCGCGCTCGCGAAGCCGATCGCGAGCAGCGCGACGGTCTCGACGCCCGACGACGGTCCGGCCCCGGTCAGCAGGAACAGGACGGCGACCGGCAGCATCAGCGCGATCTCCCAGCCGAACACGATCGGGCCGTCAAGCCCGAACCGCTGCCGCAGCACGAAGTACACCGAGTACGGGACGCAGATCGCGAGCGTCACCCAGGACAGCTCCGGCGTCGCGACGAGCTTCACGGCCACGGCCACGGCCGCGAGACCCACCACCACCCACTGCAGCATGCTCACCCGGTGCTTCATGAGGAACCGTCCGCACAGCACCAGGCAGATCGGCAGGAGCAGGTATCCGAGCGAGGTGTCGAGCGCGTGCCCGTTCTGCGGCGCCCACATGAACAGCCACAGCTGCACACCGACGATCGCGGTCAGCAGCAGCGACAGCAGCGGCATCCACCAGCGCGAGCACAGCCGGCGCCACAGCGTGCGCAGCTCGCGACGGGCCGCCGGGTGCAGCAGCGCGGCGCCGTAACAGGCGAACGCGATCAGAACGCGCCAGGCGAAGACGACCTCGGCCGAGGACGAGACGAGACCGGCGAGCAGGAACATGCCGCCGAACAGGAACGACGCCGCGATCGACGTCAGCACGCCGCGCGCCGACGAGTGCCGCACCGCCACGAAGGTCTCCGTTCTCCGCGGCATCCGACCGCCCATCAAGAATACGGGGCCGGGCTCACGCCCGGCCCCGGGAGGGAGGTCGTCGGCTCAGGCGATCACGGTGAACTCGGCATGAGCGGATGCCGCGGCGTCGCCGCCGACCCAGATGTCGAAGGTCGTGGCGTCCAGAGTCCAGTCGCGGGTCGCAGCGCTCCAGTACCGGCGCTGCTCGGCGCCGATCCGGAACTGCAGCCGACGCGTCTGGCCTGCCGGCACCTCGACGCGCTCGAAAGCGGCGAGCTGACGCAGCGGCCGCGACGCGCTGCCGTGCCGCTGGTGCAGGTACAACTGCGCGACCTCGGCACCGTCACGATCCGAGGCGTTCGTCACGTCGACCGAGACGGTGACCTCGCCTTCGATGCCGCACTCGGCAGCCGAGACCGAGACCTCGCCGTAGACGAACGCCGCGTAGCTCAGGCCGTGGCCGAACGGATAGAGCGGCGTGCTCTGCTCGTCCCAGTACCGGCGCCCCTGCGACTGCGGGTCGTGCGAGCGCGTGACGGCGTGGTGGATCGGCACCTGCCCGACGGTGCGCGGCCACGTGAAGGGCAGCTTGCCGGCGGGTGTCGCGTCGCCGAGCAGCAGGTTCGCGACCGCCGCACCGCCCTGCGTGCCCGGGTACCAGACCTCGAGGATCGCCGGCACGTTCTCGGACGCCCAGCGCAGGTCGAGCGGGCGCCCGCTCATCAGCACCAGCACGATCGGCGTGCCGGTCCCGGCCACGGCCTGCAGCAGCCGCAGCTGGTCGCCGGGCAGCTCGAGGCTCGACCGTGAGGCGTTCTCGCCGATCATGTCCTGCCGCTCGCCGAGCACGACGATCGCGACGTCGGCAGCCGCGGCATCCGAGACGGCGCGGGTGAACTCGGCATCCGCGTCGAAATCTGCCGGGCTGAACGGACCGCTGTCGCCGAACATCTCGAACATCGACGGGAACTCGCGCCGGTCGAACGGCACGCCGGAGGCGTAGGTGACCTCGGCCCGGCCGCCCAGTGCGGTCCGCAGGCCGGCCGCGATCGTGACGGTCTCGTCGAGGTCGTAGTCGAACACCCACGGGCCGATCGTGTCGCGAGCGGAGTCCGCCATCGGCCCGATCACGGCCACGCGCTTCAGCGCCGAGGCATCCAGCGGCAGCACGCCCTCGTTGCGCAGCAGCACGGCGGACGCCTCGGCGGCCTCCCGCGCGGCGACGCGGTGCGCCGGGTCGGCGAGCACGGTCGCTGCGGCATCCTCGTCGACGAACGGCGCGTCGAACAGGCCGAGCGCCTCCTTCGCCGTGAGGATGCGTCGGACGCTCTCGTCGATTCGCGAGACGTCGACGCGCCCGTCCTCGACGGCCGCCTGCAGGTGGCCGAACGCGGGATCGAAGATCGCCATCTCCATGTCCATCCCGGCATTCAGCGCGCGGGCGCCTGCGTCGGTGAGGTCTGCGGCGAAGTGGTGCGTCTCGAGGTCGCGCACCGAGTTCGCATCGCTCACGACGAAGCCCTCGAACCCGAGCGCCTCGCGCAGCACGTCGTGCAGCAGCCACCGGTTGCCGGATGCCGGCACGCCGTTGAGGTCCTGATAGGCGGCCATGATGTTGCCGGCGCCCGCCTTGATCGCCTCATGGAACGGCGGGAAGTAGGTGTTCCAGAGCTCCTGGTCCGAGATGTTCGCCTCGTCGTAGTCGCGGCCGCCGAGAGCTGCGCCGTAGCCGGCGAAGTGCTTCGGGCCGGCGATGACGTGCTCGGGCGTGCCGATGCGCTCGCCCTGGAAGCCACGCACCTGAGCGGCGGCGACCATGCCGCCCAGCAGCGGGTCCTCTCCCGCGCCCTCGATCATGCGGCCCCAGCGCGGGTCGCGCGCGATGTCGACCATGGGCGCGAACACCCAGTTGATGCCGACGGCCCGCGCCTCGCGCGCGGCGACCGCCTGCGAGCGCTCGATCACGTCGGCGTCCCAGGTCGCGGCGAGCGCGATCGGCACGGGGAAGATCGTCCGAAGACCGTGGATGACGTCGAAGCCGAACAGCACCGGGATGCCGTGCCTGCTGCCCTCGATCGCCTGACGCTGCAGGCGGTTGGTCTCGGCCGGGTCGTTCACGAACAGCAGGGCGCCGGCACCGCCGGTCGCCAGGGCGCCCTCGACGAGGTCGGCCTGCGACGGTGCGCCGTCCGGGGTCTCGGCCCCTCCGTCGATCGCGCCGAAGTAGAAGTACTGCGTCAGCTGGCCGAGCTTCTCCTCGAGCGTGAGCTCTGCGAGCAGCCGCTCGACCCGCTCGCTCCCGGTCTCCGAAGTCATCCGTGATCCTTCCCTCGTATGCAGGGTGCGTCCTCGCCACCCGTTGTCGAAAATATACCAGGTGCTCGGTATTCGTGAGTGCCGAAGTAGGATCGGGCTGTGCCAGCAGCCCCCTCCCGCCGCCGCGGACCGTACGCGAAGAGCGCGGCCACGCGCGCCGCACTGCTCGAGGCTGCAGTCGCCGCGTTCGGCGAGTCCGGCTACAACGGAGCGTCGCTGCGCGACATCGCCGCGCGCGCGAACGTCACCCAGACCGGACTCCTGCATCACTTCCCCAGTAAGGTCGCACTGCTCGAGGCCGTGCTCGACGAGCGCGACAGTGCGGACTTCACAGCGATCTCGGAGTTCCTCGGCGAGGGCAGCTCGGTGATCGACGCCCTGATCCTGCTCGTCGAGCGCAACCAGCGGCAGCGCCCGATCATCGAGCTGTACACCGCTCTCTCGGCGGAGGCCACCAGCGAGGACCACCCCGCGCACGCCTACTTCCAGCGCCGGTATGCGCGAGTCGGCGCCGAGCTCGCCGCCGACTTCGCGAAGCTGCGGGACGACGGAATGCTGCGCGAGGGCGTCTCTCCGCAGAGCGCGGCGCGCATCACGATGGCGGCACTCGACGGCCTGCAGGTGCAGTGGCTGCTGGCACTCTCCGACGAGGACGCAGAGCCCGTGGACATGGTCGCCGAAGCGCGGCAGTTCCTGTCGCTGCTGCTGCGATAGCGGCACCCCTGGCCGGATGTCGCATCCCGGTGACAGGATGAACGCATGCCCGAGATGCCGGAGGTGCAGGGGCTCGTCGACTATCTCGGCGAGCGGGCGGTGGGTCATGCGATCACGCGCACGAGCGTGGGCGAGATCGCCGCACTGAAGACCTACGATCCGCCGAACACCGCACTGCACGGTGCGACGATCACGTCCACCGCCCGGCACGGCAAGTTCGTCGATCTCTCCTGCGGCGACGATCTGCACCTGGTCTTCCACCTCGCCAAGGCCGGCTGGCTGCGCTGGTACGACGCGCTGCCGACCACTCTCATCAAGCCTGGGAAGAGCCCGATCGCGCTGCGCGTGGCGCTCGACGACGGCAGCGGCTTCGACCTCACCGAGGCGGGCACGAAGAAGTCGCTCGCGGTGTACGTGGTGCGTGATCCCGAGGATGTGCCCGGCATCGCCCGGCTCGGACCCGATCCGTTCGACCCCGCGTTCACGCGCGACGCGTTCGCCGCGCTGCTGGCCGGCCGGCGCACGCAGATCAAGGGCCTCCTGCGCGATCAGGGGCTGATCGCCGGCATCGGCAACGCCTACTCCGACGAGATCCTGCACGCCGCGAAGATGTCGCCGTACGCGCCGGCCGCGAGCTTCGACGACACCGAGATCGACCGGCTCTACGACGCGATGCAGACCACGCTGCGCGATGCCACGGCCGAGGCGTCCGGCAAGCCGCCCGCCAGCCTCAAGGACGCGAAGCGGTCGGGCTTCCGCGTGCACGCCCGCCGCGGCGAGGCATGCCCGGTGTGCGGCGACACCATCCGATCCGTGTTCTTCGCCGACCGCAGCCTCGAGTACTGCCCCACCTGCCAGACCGGTGGCAAGGTGCTCGCCGACCGCCGGCTGTCGCGGCTGCTGAAGTAACGCGGCTTCACGGGAATGAATCGACGGATGCCGCGTTGACTAGACTCAGAGCATCAACGTGCTCCGGGGTCGGTGAGAATCCGAACCGGCGGTGAAAGTCCGCGAACGCCCGTCAGGGCGCCGATCCGGTGGAACTCCGGAACCGACGGTGATGTGGGAGGCGACTCCCAGGTAGTCCGGATGAGAGGAAGCACGGCGCGCACCAGCGCGCCTCGGCACCCCCGGAGTCCGGAAAGGACGGCGGATGACAGTGACCGAGGCGGAACGCGATGCGATGTCGCGCGCGCTCGCACTGGCAGCGAACGGCCCCCGCGGTCTGAACCCGCAGGTCGGAGCGGTGATCCTCTCGCCGGCGGGCGAGATCATCGCCGAGGGCTGGCATCACGGCGCCGGCACCCCGCACGCCGAGGTCGATGCGCTCTCGAAGCTCGTGCCCGGCGCCGCGCAGGGCGCGACCGCGATCGTCACCCTCGAGCCGTGCAACCACACCGGACGCACCGGCCCCTGCTCCCAGGCGCTCATCGACGCGGGAGTCGCCCGCGTCGTGTACGCGCTCGACGACCCGAGCGAGAAGGCCCGCGGCGGCGCCGAGCGGATGCGCGCGGCGGGCGTCGATGTGCTCTCCGGCGAGCAGCGCGACGCCGCAGAGGCCCTGATCAGCGACTGGCTCGCCGTGCAGCGGCTCGGCCGACCGATCGTCACGGTGAAGTGGGCGCAGAGCCTGGACGGACGTGCCGCGGCAGCCGACGGCACCAGCCAGTGGATCACCGGACCCGTCGCCCGCGCCGATGTGCACGCGCGCCGCGCGGAATCCGACGCGATCGTCGTCGGCACCGGGACCGTGCTCGCCGACGACCCCTCGCTCACCGCACGCGACGGCGACGCGCTCCACCCGCACCAGCCCGTCCCTGTCGTGATCGGATCGCGCGAGACGCCGGCGGATGCGGCGGTGCGGAGGCATCCGCACGCCCCGCTGTTCTACGGCCGCGACCTCGCGGCCGCGCTCGAGGACCTGCGCGAGCGCGGTGTGCAGCGCGTGTTCGTGGAGGGCGGCCCGACCCTCGCGAGCGCCTTCCTGGCGCAGGGCCTCGCCGACGAGATCCTCGCCTACGTCGCACCGGTGCTGCTGGGCGGCGACCGGCTCGCGCTCACGGACATCGGCGTCGGCACCATCGCCGACGCCCGCAGACTCGTGGTCGACGAATGGCGCCCGCTCGGTGCGGACCTGCTCGCGATCGCACATCTCGTGGAAGAAGGAGACTGATGTTCACCGGAATCATCGAGGAGATCGGCGAGGTCACCGCGATCACCCCCTCAGGCGACGGCTGGCGCCTCACCGTGCGCGCGCCCGGCGCCGCATCCGATGCCGTGCACGGCGAGTCGATCGCCGTCAGCGGTGTGTGCCTGACCGTCGTGGGCTCCACCGCCGACACGTTCGACACCGACGTGATGAAGCAGACGCTCGACGTCTCGGCGCTGGCATCCGTCCAGGTCGGCACCCGCGTCAACATCGAGAAGGCGATGCCGGTGGGCGCCCGCCTGGGCGGCCACATCGTGCAGGGGCACGTCGACGGCACCGGTGAGGTGCTCGAGGTGCGCCCCGGCGATCAGTGGAGCGTGCTGCGCATCTCGCTGCCCGCCGACCTCGCCCCGCTCGTGGTCGACAAGGGGTCGATCGCCGTCGCCGGCACCTCGCTGACCGTCAGCGCGGTGAGCCCCGCGGGTGCCTCCGCCGCATGGTTCGAGGTCTCGCTCATCCCCGAGACCCTGACCGCCACCATCCTGGGCGCGCTCGCCGTCGGCGACCGCGTCAACCTCGAGACCGACATCCTGGCCCGTCACGTCGAGCGTCTGCTCGCGTTCCGATCGGAAGGAGGCTCGCGATGAGCCTGTCCACCATCACCGAAGCCGTCGACGCTCTGCGCGCCGGCCGCCCCGTCATCGTCGCCGACGATGAGAACCGCGAGAACGAGGGCGACATCATCATCTCGGCCGAGCTCGCCACGCCTGAGACCATGGCGTGGATGGTGCGCTGGACCTCGGGTCTGATCTGTGCACCGATGCCCGCCGACCTCGCCGACCGGCTGAACCTGCCGCCGATGGTCGAGACGAACGAGGATGCCCGTTCCACGGCCTACACGGTCAGCGTGGATGCCGCAGAGGGTGTCACCACCGGCATCAGCGCCCATGACCGCTCGCTGACGCTGAACGTGCTGGCGAACCCGGAGTCGACCGCGACCAGCGTCATCCGTCCCGGCCACATCCTGCCCCTGCGCGCGGTCGACGGCGGCGTGCGCCAGCGCGGCGGCCACACCGAGGCCGGGGTCGAGCTGATGAGGCTGGCCGGCCTGCAGCCGGTCGCGGCGATCGCCGAGGTCGTCGCAGAGGACGGCAGCATGATGCGCCTGCCCGCACTGATGGAGCTCGGTGAGCGCGACGGTGTGCCGGTCATCACGATCGAGCAGCTCATCCGCCACCTGAACGAGACCGACCCTCGTGACGAGGCCGACTGCGTCGCGCAGAAGACGCAGCGCCGGGTGAGCCTGCGCGCCGACGCCACCGTGCCCACCGAGCACGGCACCTTCCGTTTCCTGGCGTACAAGGACCGCATCACCGGCACCGACCACATCGCGGTCGTCTCCGGCGAGCCGGGCGAGACCGCCCTGGTGCGCGTGCACTCCGAGTGCCTGACCGGTGAGGCCTTCGGCTCGCTCAAGTGCGAGTGCGGGCCGCAGCTGCAGGCCGCACTCGACGCGATCGAGCAGGAGGGCGGCGTGGTCATCTACATGCGCGGCCATGAGGGCCGGGGCATCGGACTGATCAACAAGCTGCGCGCGTATGCGCTGCAGGAGGAGGGCCTCGACACCGTCGACGCCAACCTCGCCCTGGGGCTGCCCGCCGACGCCCGCGAGTACGCGGCCGCCGCCGGCATCCTCTCCGACCTCGGCGTCTCGAAGGTTCGCCTGCTGACCAACAACACCGACAAGGTGAAGCAGCTGCGCGAGCTGGGCCTCGACGTCGTCGAGCAGGTCCCGCTGATCGTGGGTGTCGGCCCGAACAACCACCAGTACCTCGAGACCAAGCGCGACCGCATGGGCCACATCATCGGCGAGACCGAACTCGCCGAGGCCCTCGCGCACGGAAAGGACAACGCATGAGCGGCGCAGGAGCACCTACGCAGCAGGCCCCGATCGACGGCACCGGCCTTCGCGTCGTCGTCGTCGCCGGCACCTGGCACGACGTGATCACCGGCGGACTCATCGCGGGCGCGCAGCGCACGCTCGACGCCGCGGGCGCAACGCACTCGCTGGTGCGCGTGCCCGGCTCATTCGAGCTGGCGCTCGCCGCGCAGGCCGCCTTCGCCGGTGGTGCCGATGCGGTCGTCGCGCTCGGCGTGATCATCCGCGGGGGCACCCCGCACTTCGAGTACGTCTCGGCGGCGACCACCGACGGCCTGAACAGGGTCGCGCTGGATGCCGGCAAGCCGGTCGGCTTCGGAGTGCTGACCCTCGACGACGAGCAGCAGGGCATCGACCGTGCAGGTCTGCCCGGCTCGAAGGAGGACAAGGGCGCCGAGGCCGCGGATGCCGCGCTGCGTATGGCCCGCGTCGTCGCGGAGCTGCGCGGCTGACGTCCTTCGTCTCGCTGCGCTCGCTCAGGACCCGGAAACCCCGGTTCCTGAGCGAGGAGCGCGGCGACGAGAGACGAGCGCAGCGACGAGACGAAGGATGCTCGACGACCCGTGGATGTACCGGCACCCGCTCCGCTAGCCTGAAGCCATGGAAACCCTCCGCGAGATCGTCGTGTTCATCCATCTGCTCGGCTTCGCCACGCTCTTCGGCGCCTGGCTCGCGCAGGCGGTCGGCGGAAAGCACCAGTTCACGCAGCTGATGAACGTCGGGCTGGCGATCGCGGGTGTCGCGGGCCTGGCACTCGCTGCTCCGTGGGGCATCGACTGGACTCCCGGTATGAGCTTCTACATAAAGATCACGGTCAAGCTCGTGGTCCTGATCATCATCGGCGGTCTGATCGGCATGGGCATGGCGAAGCAGAAGCGCGGCGACGCGGTGCCGGCCGGCGCGTTCTGGGCTGTCGGCGTGCTCGCACTTCTGAACGCCGCGCTCGGCTTCTTCTGGCACTGAGCCTTCGTCAGACACCGAGCCGCGCGGTAGCGCTGCCCCGGAGGGGGCGGCCATCCCCTAGACTCCGATCCAGCGCTGGGAACGCACGACCGGAGGATCACCATGACCACGACAAGCGCGCCCGCGAACCCCCGATCACGGGTCATACTCGCGAGCCTCATCGGCACGACGATCGAGTTCTACGACTTCTACGCGTACGCCACGGCTGCCGTGCTGGTCTTCCCGATCCTGTTCTTCCCCACCGGCAACGACACCACCGCCCTGCTCGCCTCGTTCGCCGTCTTCGGCGCCGCCATGGTGGCACGGCCGATCGGCGCGATGGTGTTCGGCCACTTCGGCGACCGGTACGGCCGCAAGGCCACGCTCGTGGCGTCCCTGCTCACGATGGGTATCGCGACGTTCCTGATCGGACTGCTGCCCACGTTCCAGCAGATCGGCTGGGTGGCGGCGCTGCTGCTCCTGCTGCTGCGCCTGGCCCAGGGCTTCGCGCTCGGCGGTGAGTGGTCGGGGGCCGCGCTGGTCGCCACGGAGAACGCGCCCACGGGCAAGCGCGCCTGGTACGGCACCTTCCCGCAGCTGGGTGCCCCGCTCGGGTTCATCATCGCCAACGGCCTGTTCCTGATCATCAACTTCGCGCTGCCGCACCAGTCCGACCCGGCACTGAAGTCCGCGGCATTCCTCGACTGGGGCTGGCGCATCCCGTTCCTGTTCTCGGCCGTGATGGTGATCATCGGACTGTGGGTGCGTCTCAAGCTCGTCGAGTCCGACACGTTCAAGAAGGCCGAGGACAAGGGCGTCATCCGCAAGATGCCGCTGGCCACCGTGTTCCGGCACTACTGGAAGCAGCTCATCCTCGGCACGTTCATCATGCTGGCGACCTACGTGCTCTTCTATCTGATGACGAACTTCACGCTCAGCTACGGGACCAAGCCGGCGACGCTCGAGGCTGCGTCCGCCGCCGCGCAGGCCGCCGCAGAGGCGAAGGGCCTCCCCTTCGATGCGGCCACGTTCGCCGCGCAGTTCTATCCCGGCCAGGGCTTCGGCTACACGAACTTCGTGCTGATGCAGATCGTCGGCGTGGTGTTCTTCGGCATCTTCACGATGGTGTCCGGGCCGTGGGCCGACCGGATCGGCCGACGCAAGCTGCTGATCGGCGTGACGATCGCCATCATCCTGTTCGGCCTCACCTTCCCCTGGTTCCTCGGACCGGTGGCGAGCGACCCCAACGGCGTCGCGATGACCCAGGCGTTCCTGATCCTCGGCTTCCTGCTGATGGGCCTGAGCTTCGGCCCGATGGGCGCTCTGCTGCCCGAGCTGTTCCCGACGAATGTGCGGTACAGCGGGTCGGCGATCGCGTACAACGTGTCGTCGATCCTCGGCGCCGCCGTCGCCCCGCTCATCGCCGTGTGGCTCTGGGCCTCGGCCGATGGATCGTCGTGGATGGTCGGCATCTACCTCTCGGTGATGGCCGTGCTGACCCTCATCGCGCTGATCCTCTCGCCCGAGACGAAGGATCGCGATTACGAGGACGACCTCGGCATCGCGGCGCAGCCGCAGCTGTAGCCGCATCGTCAGAAGAGCCGCCGATGCCCGTGCATCGGCGGCTCTTCGCGTCTACGCTGGCCGCATGGCGACGCTCGACGATGTGCGCAGGATCGCTCTGGAGTTCCCTCGCGTCTCCGAGAAGGTGGAGGGCCACGGCGGCGGCGCCTCCTGGCGCACCGGCGCGGGGATGCTGGCCTGGGAGCGCCCGCCTCGTCAGCACGATCTCGAGCAGCTGGACGCGCTCGGCCGCGAATGGCCGGGAGGCGTGATCGTCGGCATCCGCGTCGACGGCGAGCAGGCGAAGGCCGCGCTGCTCGAGACCTATCCCGACGTGTTCTTCACGATCCCGCACTTCGACGGCTTCCCCGCCGTGCTCACCAGGCTCGACGTGATCGACGAGCAGCTGCTGCGCGAGACACTGACGGATGCCTGGCTGCTCCGCGTCCCTCGCACGGTGGCGAAGGCGTGGCTCGCCGAGCACGGGCTGGAGTAGCGCTCAGTCCGCGAGCTCCGCAGCCGTCACGCCACGTTCAGTACTGCGCCGTCACGGTGCGGGCGGCTCCGTCGAGTGCCACCGTGCCTCCGTAGGGCAGGATCCACTGCGGGCGGGTGTGCCCGAACGGCACGCCGACGCACACGACGGCATCCGGGTTGTACCGTGCGACCTCGCCGATGACGGCGTCACGCTGGGCGGCGCGCAGCTCGGCCCGCTCCGTCGGCGACGGTCGCACATCGAAGTTGCTGACCACGGGCCGAGCGACCATCACGCCCGCCACAGCCGAGAGGATGCCGCGCTCGCCGAGACTGCGCGTCCACCGGCGCACCCAGTCCGCGCGAGGCAGCTCCTCGCTGGTCTCCAGCAGCAGGATCGAGCCCTCGAGAGCCTCGACGGTGGGCAGCCGACCGGCGATGGCGAGCTCGTCGATGACCTCGAAGCATCCGCCCCAGGTCTGCCCGGCCACTCGTCGCGCGGGCCCGGCCCAGACCCACGGCTCGGTCGGCTCGCGCTCGCCGAACGAGGTGAGTGACTCGGGGCTATCCCAGCGCTGACCGAAGTCCTCCGACTCCCCCGGTTCGGTGAGCTCGATCTCGCCGCCCTCGAACAGCGCGGCGCGCAGAGAGCGCAGATGAACGTCGTCGATACCCGGCCCCGCCCCGAGATGCACCTGAGTGGACCCTCCGTAGAAGCTCGCGATGCCGTGCATCCAGAGCCAGTTGTGGATGTTGGTGTTGTCGCTGTACCCGAGGAACGGCTTCGGGTCTGCCTGAGCGACCACCGGATCGAGGTGCGGCGTGACGAGGATCTGGTCATCACCGCCGATGGTTGCGAGGATCGCTCGGATGCTCGGATCGGCGAAGGCCGCGTTCACGTCGGCCGCGCGGGCCTCGGGGCTCGCGTCCAATTGCCGTGTGGTCGGGTATTCCACCGGGATCAGCCCGGTCTCGTCCCTCAGCCGGCGCATCGCCTGCTCGTGGATCGCCGCCGAGGCCGCCGGCGCGGCGAAGGCCGGCGAGAGGACGGCGGCACGATCACCGGGACGGGCTTTCGGCGGAATCAGCATCCGCCCACCCTGCCACACATCTTGTACCTTGATCGAGACACAAGTTGTGATAGACATATGACACAAACAGTTCAGGAGGCATCATGCCGAGCAGCGCAGCCGCGTTCGACCCAGTCACGTTCCTCTCCGGAATCCTCTTCTTCCCACCTATCGCGCTCCTCGCCGCGATCGTCATCGCCGGAGGCATCCTGCTGTTCCGCCCGAGGCCGCGGACGGACGACAACAGCAGTCCCGCGGCTCCGCGGAAGTACACCGCCGAACGTCGCGCCATCTCGGTCGTCGCGCTCGCGATCGTCGCCCTGTTCATCGCCGAGTTCATCGAGCGGGGATACATCATCACCGATTCGGAGTTCATCCACTGGTGGCGATTCGCCACTCCCCTGGCGGCCGCTGCCGTCGGAATCAGCGTCGTCCTGGCGATGATCCTGACCAGGGGCAGCCAGCGCCCGGAGCAGCCGATTGCAACGCCCGGACGCCGGACGTGGACCAGCTTCAGCACCCCAGCCGCCATCGTCGCGGCGTCCGTCGTCTCGCTCGCGCTCATCGTGACCACCCTGACCGCGGGCTTCGCCTCTTCCCCGAACAGCCAAGGCCTGTACGTCTGGCTTGAGATCCCCATCGCCAACGAGCCGTCGATCCGCCCGATCCTCGCGCTGTTCTACGGCTGGAGCTACGGCGTCCCCGTCCTCATCTGCACGGCAGCCCTCGGCGCCCTCGCCTGGGCCGCGTTGGACCGCAACGCGGCGCGCCCATTCTCGCGCCCCGAGACGATCGCCGCCGAACGGGCCGCGCGCCGAACGATCGCCGCCGGCGTGACGCAGGTCGCGACAGCGGCCATGCTTCTCACACTGTCGGGAGCGTGGTGGCTCATCGCGCGCGCGGGATCCGGCACCTCATTGACCATCCTCGGAGACCGCGTTGACGGGCACTACGACGCCACCTGGCGCTACGCCGAGCTCGCCGTCGCGGCGGGCTGGCTCGCGCCGATCCTCGAGACCGCAGGGCTCGTCGTTGTGCTGGTCGTCGCGGGCGAAGGTTTCCGGCGCGCCCGCCCCGACGCACTGGCGGAGGCTGACGCGCCGATCGCGACGGCGGCACTCCGATGACCGCCAGCCCCCTCATCGCCGCCTACGAGGACGGCGGCTCCGCCGTCGACATCTACCGCCAGCTGCGTGCACTCATTGTCACGGGTCAACTGGGCGCGGATGAGCGGCTTCCGACTGTCCGCCAGACCGCCGCCGACCTCGGCGTCGCCCAGGGCACGGCCGCCAAGGCTTATCGGATGCTGGAGCAGGACGGACTGGTCGTGACGCGAACCGCGGCCGGCACCAGGGTGTCGAAGTCGGCAGGCCTGCTGCCGACGTCGGTGATCCGCCGCATCCGTGATCTCGCTGACGAGACAGCGGCGACCGGCACCGATCTCGAGGACGTGATCAACGTGCTGCGCACTGCCGGACAGGGACACCCCTCCACGAGCAGCGTCAATCCAGGTTGACAAACTCGAATCGTCAACCTAGATTGACACCATGACCACGCGTACTGCGATCTCCACCGAGCCCGAGGGCGAGCCGCTCGCCGAATTGCACCGGCTCACCGGCATCCGTCGCGAACTCGCGCGCGCGGAAGAGACGCAGGTGCGCCGCGCGCGCCTGACGGGATACTCCTGGCAGGCGATCGCGAGCGCCCTCGGCATCTCGAAGCAGGCCGCGCACAAGCGGTACGGACATCAGTAGCCGGCTCAGCCGAGGAACAGCGCTCTCAGTCGCTTGGTCGTGAAGACCAGCCCGATCGCGATCATGACCACGTAGTAGAGCACGTGCCACAGCATCCCCGGATACAGCGCCCCGGTGGTCAGCCCGCGGATCAGTTCGACGCCGTGCCAGAGCGGCAGCGCCTGAACGACCCGTTGCACCCACTCGGGGTAGACCGTGATCGGGTAGAACGTCGCCGAGAACAGGAACATCGGCATCAGCACGAACTGGATCCAGTCCATGTGCTGGAACGCCTTCATGTAGCTGGTCACGGCCATGCCGAAGCTCGCGAAGCCGAACGCGATCAGCGCCACCGCCGGCAGCGCAAGGATCGCCGTCCACGACAGGTTGAGGCCCCAGATCTGCATGATGATCATGAAGCCGCTCGCGTAGACCAGGCCGCGCAGCAGCGCGTAGATGATCTCGCCGAGCGCCACGTCGAGCGGGCCGAGCGAGGTCGCCAGCATCCCCTCGTAGAGCTTGCCGTAGTTCAGCTTGAAGAAGACGTTCCAGGTGGAGTCGTAGATCGCACCGTTCATCGCCGATACCGCCAACAGCGCGGGTGCGATGAAGGCCGCGTAGGGCACGGATGCCCCGGATTCGGTCTGCACGTCGCCGATCAGCGCACCGAGGCCGATGCCCATCGATGCGAGATACAGCACAGGCTCGAAGAAGCCGGACAGGATCACCACGAAGCTCGACGATCGCGCGGCGATCAGCCCACGCAGCACCACCGACCAGGGGTTGCCCGCCCAGAGCGCCCGCACTCCCCCGGCTCGCACGCGCGGGGCATCCGTCGCCTCCGTCGTCGTCATGCGGCCAGCCTCCTGGCGAAGATGCGCCGGGCGGCGAGGTAGCCGCCCACGGCGAAGGCGAGCAGCACGACCAGGTGCACGGCGACCATCAGACCGCTCGTCTCGCGGGGATATGACAGGTCACGCCCGAGCTCGGTCGCATGCCAGAGCGGCGAGATCCAGCCGATCCACTGCAGCCACACCGGCAGCGTGTCCAGCGGATAGAACGTGCCCGAGAACAGGAACATCGGCATGAACACGAAGCGCTGCACCAGTGCGAACTGCCCGGTGTCCTCCTCGAGGGATGCCGCATAGGCGAGCATCGGGATGCCGAAGGCGAGCGCGGCAAGAATGCCCGCCAGGATCATGATCCATCCGGTCGCCGGCGTCTCGACTGCCGGGAACAGCAGCAGGAAGACGTAGTACAGCCCGGCCGTCAGTACCACGCGGGCCGTCACGCCGAGGACCTCGCCGTTCACGATCTGCCCCGAGGAGAGCGGCGAGGCGCTGAACCCGTAGAAGAAGCGGCGCCATTTGAAGCCGGCCATCACCGGGTAACTGAACTCCTCGGATGCCACGGTGATGGCAGCGCTCATCAGCAGCGCGGGCGCCACGAAGACGACGTACCCGACCTGCTGCCCGCCGTCCTGGATGGGCGCCTGGATCAGTGCGGCCAGGCCGAGTGCGAGGCCGACCAGGTACAGCACCGGCTGCCCGACGGCGCCGACCACCAGGGTCCAGCCGTAGGCGCGCATCGCACGGATGATGTGCTCGGCCACGTACAGCGAGCCGTGCCGTCGCGGCAGCCGCGCCGCCGCGATCGCCTCGGTCCGCAGCTCGTCGATCGTGGGTCCTTCGTCTCCCGCGGATCCTGAGCGAGCGGAGCGAGACGAAGGGCGCTCAGGAACCGGATGAGACGTGCTCATTCGATCAGCGACCTTCCGGTCAGCCGCAGGAACACGTCCTCCAGGCTCGATCGGCGCACCAGCGAGGTGATCGGATGCAGGTCGCGGGCGCTGACCTGCTCGAGCGCGGCCTCGCCGTCCTGCGCGTAGACCAGCACGCGGTCCGGCAGCTCCTCGACGCGGTCGCCGATGCCCTGCATCCGCTTCGCCGCCTCCTTGTTGTGCGCCGAGCCGAAACGCACCTCGAGAACCTCCCTGCTGGAGTGCTCGCGGATCAGCGAGGCCGGCGTGCCCTCGGCCATGATGCGGCCCTTGTCGACGACGACGAGCCGGTCGCAGAGCTGCTCGGCCTCATCCATGTAGTGCGTGGTGAGCACCAGCGTGGTGCCCTGCTCCTTGAGCCGGAACAGCCGGTCCCACAGCACGTGCCGCGCCTGCGGGTCGAGGCCGGTCGTCGGCTCGTCCAGCAGCAGGATGCGAGGGTCGTTGATCAGCCCCCGGGCGATCGTGAGTCGGCGCTTCATGCCGCCGGAGAGCTGTTCGACCTTCGACGACGCCTTGTCCTCGAGCTGCGCGAACTCCAGCAGCTCGGCCGCCTTCTCCCTGCAGACCTTCGCGGGCAGCCCGAAGTAGCGGCCGTAGATGTACAGGTTCTCGCGCACGTTCAGCTCGCCGTCGAGGGTGTCCTGCTGCGGCACGACGCCGAGCCGGGAGCGGATCTCGGGCCCGTACCGGTCGGGGTCGAGCCCGAGGATGCTGAGCTCGCCGCCCGTGCGGGCCGACACCGCTCCGACCATCTTCATGGTCGTCGACTTGCCTGCACCGTTCGGTCCGAGCAGTCCGAACGACTCCCCTGGCGCGACCTCGAAGCTCAGGCCGTCGACGGCGAGGAAATCGGGCTTCCCCTTGGAGCGGTACGCCTTGACGAGACCCTCGGCGGCGATGACAGGTGCGGGCACCCGCATCACGGTAGTGGATTCGCTGACGAATGGGCACCCGCGTGAAACGAACAGGCGGCCCATAAGGAGTCCGGAGCACAATGGATCAGCCCCCATCGAAGAAGGTCTCTCCATGTCTCGCACGGCGACAGCACGCCGACGCGGGCGCGGCGCGCAGCAGGACGGTCCGCGCGCCTCGTTCCGCCAGCTCCTCCCTTTCCTGTTCGAACACAAGAAGGTGCTGGTGGTCGTCACGATCCTCAGCATCGTCGGCGCGGCGGCCTCGCTCGTGCAGCCGCTGCTGGTCGGCCAGGTCATCCAGCGCGTGCAGGAGAGCCTGCCGCTGGGCATGCTCATCTGGGCGCTGATCGCGTTCGTGATCCTGTCCTCGGTGATCTCCGGCTACCAGCACTACCTGCTGCAGCGCACCGGCACCGCCGTCGTGCTCTCCAGCAGGCGCCGCCTGATCGGCCGCATCCTGCATCTGCCCGTGAGCGAGTTCGACGCACGCCGCACCGGCGACCTCGTCTCGCGCGTGGGCACCGACACCACGCTGCTCTACGCCGTGCTCACCCAGGGACTCGCGGATGCCGTGGGCAGCGCCCTGCTGTTCGTCGGAGCACTCATCGCGATGCTGGTGATCGACCCGATCCTGCTGATGCTGATCGTGCTCGTGATCGGGGCATCCGTCATCGTGGTGGTGCTGCTCAGCGGCCGCATCCGCACCGCGTCGACCGCACAGCAGCAGAAGGTCGGCGAGCTGGCATCCGGCGTCGAGCGCGCGGTGTCGTCGATCCGCACTGTGCGCGCTTCCGGTGCGACCGAGCGCGAGACCGAGGCCGTGACGGGCCTCGCGACCGAGGCCTACGGCATCGGCGTGCGGATCGCGAAGATCTCGTCTCTCGTGGTGCCGATCGCCGGTATCGCCCTGCAGCTGTCGCTGCTGGTCGTGCTGGGAGTGGGCGGCTTCCGCGTGGCATCCGGCGCGATCACGATCGCGTCACTGGTGACGTTCATCATGTTCCTGTTCATGCTGATCATGCCGCTGGGACAGGCGTTCGGCGCGATCACGTCGGTGAACCAGGCGCTCGGCGCATTGGGCCGCATCCAGGAGATCCTCGATCTGCCGGCCGAGACCGACGCCGACGAACCGGATGCCGCGGCAACGGCTGCGCCGGTCGCCGGCTCCGCCGCGATCGAGTTCCGCGACGTGCGCTTCCAGTACCCCGAGAACGTGGTGGCGGCTCGCGAGGCGGCCGCGAAAGCCGCGAACGACCTGCTCGCCGACGCGCACCTGGCCGCTGAGACGGACACGTCGTCCGGCTCAGCGAGCGGAGCGGTGCGCGAGGTGCTGCGCGGTGTGTCCTTCGCCGTGCCGCGTGGCGCGCGCGTCGCGCTGGTCGGGCCCTCTGGCGCCGGCAAGAGCACGATCCTCTCGCTGATCGAGCGGTTCTACGACCCGACCGGCGGCTCGATCCGGCTCGCCGGGCACGATCTGCGCACCTACCCGCGCGACGAGCTGCGCGCGCAGTTCGGTTACGTCGAGCAGGATGCTCCGACGCTGGCCGGAACGCTCGCCGACAACCTGCGTCTGGCTGTGCCGGATGCCACGGACGCCGACTGCGAGCGCGTACTGCGGGCGGTGAACCTCGGCGACGTGCTGGAGCGCGGCCCGCTGGGCCTTGAGACCCCGGTCGGCGAGGACGGTGTGATGCTCTCCGGCGGCGAGCGCCAGCGACTCGCGATCGCGCGGGCACTGCTGACCGAGGCCCCGATCCTGCTCCTCGACGAGTCGACCTCGTCGCTGGACGGCGTCAACGAGCAGCGGATGCGCGAGGCGATCGACGCGGTCTCCGCAGACCGCACACTGGTCGTGATCGCGCACCGACTGTCCACCGTCGTCGACAGCGACCTCATCGTGGTGCTGCAGGACGGCACCGTGGTCGGCCAGGGCACGCATGACGAGCTGCTCGAGTCCACTCCCCTCTATCGGGACCTGGCGCGACACCAACTGCTGGTCTGAGCGACCCACGAGACTTCCGCTGCGGCGGCGGCATCACGAAGCGGGGGCTGCGCCTTCCGGCACCGCCCCCGCTCGCTCAGCTGTGGATCAGGCAGCCAGCCCCGTGTAGTACTCCGCGACCTCGTCGCCGAGTACGCCGCGGGTGATCGTGAACTCGTCACGAACACCCAGCAGGTCGAGCAGATTCTCGACCGAGTAGTCGCCGGATGCCTGGATGCCGGGCACCGACTGGATGGCGATCACGAGGTCGCGCACGCCCGAGTTGACGATCGCACCCAGGCACATGGCACAGGGCTCGAAGGTCGTGATGAGCGTGGCATCCGACAGGCCGAGGCCCCACTGCTTCCCCGCCTCGCGGACCGCGACCAGCTCGGCGTGCGCCGACACGTCGTGGGTGGTCTCCACCTGATTGCGCACGACCAGCGTGCCCGCAGGTCCGGTGATGACCGAGCCGTAGGGGTGATCCCCTGCTGCCTCGGCGATACGCGCCTGCGCGAGTGCCTGGCGGACGTGGTCCTCGTGGTTCGTCATGTGTGTCTCCTCGGTGTCGTGTCGATGTCGGTCAGACCGTGAGCGCCCGGTCGAGGCGCCCGCGCGAGATCAGGGCGATCTGGCCCAGGGCTTCCTGCAGCTCGGCCTCGGTCGCGTTGTCCTTGCGGCGCTCGAACTCGGCGAGGATCGAGTCCTTGTCGTGCCCGCGCACCGCGAGCACGAACGGGAACCCGTGCTTGGCCTGGTAGTCGGTGTTCAGCCGGGTGATGCGGGCGAACTCCTCCGAGCTGAGGGAGTTCAGCCCGGCACTCGCCTGCTCGCCGACCGACTCGTCGGTCATCTCCCCGGCGACGGCCTCCTTGCCCGCGAGGGCGGGGTGGCCGTTCAGGAAGTCGAGGATCGTCTGCCGGTCCGCCGCCTCGACGACGGCGAACATCGCCCGGTGCAGCTCGCTGATGTCGGCGAAGGGGCGGGACTCCCAGGCGGCGGTGGCCACCCAGGGCGAGTGCTCGAAGATCGGTCCGAGGACCTCGACGAACGCGTCCCTGTCCAGCTCGTTGATCTCGTTCAGGGTGGTCACGCCTTGACCTCTCCGCCGTCCTTGATCGGAACCTGCGCGACCTCGGCCTCGGTCTCGACGATCGGGACGCTGATCGTGGTGGTCTTCGCAGACTCCTTGAACTTCGGCACCAGCGCGATGATCAGGATCGTGGCGAGCATCTCCACGCCGGCGACGATCAGCAGACCGGGAGCCAGGCTGCCGGTGCTGTCCTTCAGGCTGCCGAGCAGCGTCGGGGCGAAGAAGCCGGCGAGGTTCGCGATCGAGTTGATCAGCGCCACGCCACCGGCGGCGGCCGCTCCGATCAGGAAGCGGTTCGGCATCTGCCAGAAGACCGGGATCGCCGACATCGTGCCGACGAGAGCCAGAGCCAGGCAGGAGATCGCACCGATCGGGCTGGTGTTGATCAGCAGTGCGGCACCGGCGAGGCCGATGGCTCCGAGTGCCGCCGAGATCGATGTCTGGATGCGCGAGTCACCGGTGCGGTCCGAGATGAAGCCGGCCGAGATCATGCCGGCGGCGCCGAGCAGGTTGATGCCGGCCATGATCCAGCCGACGACCAGCGGGTCTCCGAAGCCGACCTCGGCGATCAGCGTCGGGCCGTAGAAGGTCAGCGAGGAGTTCGCCGCGATGATGCAGAAGAAGATGAGGATGAACAGCCAGATCGTCTTGCCCTTGAGCGCGCCCAGCATGCTGTGCTGCTTCTCCTCGGCGTGCACCTCGTTGTCGAGCTCGGCCTGCACGAACTCGCGCTCGGTCGGAGTCAGCCACTTGGCGTGCTTCGGACGGTCGGTCAGGTAGAAGAACGTGACGATACCCAGGATGATCGACGGGATGCCCTCGATGATGAAGACCCACTGCCACGAGGCCAGGCCGGCGACGCCGTCCATGGTGTTCATGATCCAGCCGGCGAGCGGGCCGCCGATGACACCGGCGAACGCGGAGGCCGACATGAACATGCCGAAGGCCTTGGCGCGACGGTTCGCGGGGAACCAGTAGGTCAGGTACAGGATGATGCCGGGGTAGAAGCCGGCCTCGAACACACCGAGCAGGAAACGCAGGGTGTAGAAGATCTCGGGCGTGGTCGCGAACATCATCAGGATGCTGACTGCTCCCCAGCCGAGGGTGATGCGCATGATCGTCTTCTTCGCGCCGATCTTCTGCAGCAGCAGGTTGCTGGGCACCTCGAAGAGGAAGTAGCCGATGAAGAAGATGCCGGCGCCGATGCCGTAGATCGTCTCGCTCCAGCCGAGGTCGTCCAGCATCCGCAGCTTCACGAAGCCGATGTTGACGCGGTCGATCCAGGCGACGACCCACAGCAGCATGAGGAACGGGACGAGCCGGAAGAACACCTTCCGGTAGACGCGCTCGGCGGATTCGGGGGCGGCGGCCCGACTCAGCGATGTTGACATTGGAAATCTCCCTTGATTTCGCTTCGTGGAAGTTATATTCCACAAACGATGGATGCGAAGGAGAGACTATGCGCCGAGTTCACCGAAAGTCAAGAATTTGGCGTACCAAACTTCAGATTGGTAGACCAAACGTTACCAAGGGCGCCACTGCACGAAGAGCACCACGAGTCCGGCGACTCCCGCCGCGCCGACGGCGGCGGTCACGAGCGCCGGCAGTCGCCCGCTCACGATGAGCGTCTCGTCGCGCACGAGTCCGCCGTGCGCCCGGCGATAGCGGATGCTGCACAGCACCCACGCCACAACCGAGAGGACGAGTCCGAGGAAGCCGATGAGCGTCGCCCACAGCCCCAGAGCGTCGGAGAGGTACTTGATCGCGGCACCGTTGCCGACCGCCAGTGCGAGGCAGGTGCGCCGCCACGCGAGCAGCGTGCGCTCGGTCTGCAGCCCGACATCGAACGGACGATCTGCTGCTTGCTCCGCGGCATCCGTCACAGGAACAGCCCCGCGCCGAGCAGCAGGATGGCGATGATCACCCCGGCCGCGATGACGACGCCGGTCGTGGGCCCCGCCAGCGCGAGGTGCTGCCGCATCGCGCGCTCGCTGCGCGCCCACGAAAGCCAGGCGTGCACAGTCGCGATGACGCCCAGCAGCACGAACAGCACCGCAGCCAGGAAGCGCGGCACAGGATGGATGTCGAGCTGCAGCGCCTCGATCGCGATCCCCACGGCGACCAGCGCCAGTGCAGTGCGGATCCAGGCCAGGAAGGTGCGCTCGTTCGCGAGCGAGAAGCGCGGGTCGGGCTCCTCGCCCACGCCGTACACGCTCCGCGGGAACCGTCGATCACTCATGCGCTCAGCTTAGAACCCGGGCCGGATGCGGGATGCCGGCGCACCGGCATCCCTCATCCGTGGCTCTTCTCGGCCCCTGAGCGCCCTTCGTCACTTCGTCTCGCTCCGCTCGCTCAGTACGGCGCTCGTCGCTGCGCTCCTCGCTCAGGATCCGCGGCGAGACGAAGGGTCAGCTCGCGGAGGAGAGCCGGTAGCGAAGCGCGGAGAGCTCGCTGCGCAGAGCCGCGGGCAGCCTGTCGCCGAAGATCGCGTAGAACTCCTCCGTCTTGTCGGCCTCCTCCAGCCACGCGGCGGTGTCCACCGCGAACAGCTCGTCGAGGTCGGCCTGCGGAATGTCGAGTCCGTCCAGATTGAGGTCCGCGACGATCGGGAGCCTGCCGATCGGGCTGTCGACGGCGGCGACCTTGCCCTCGATGCGACGGATGATCCAATCGATGACGCGCGAGTTGTCACCGAAGCCCGGCCACAGGAAGCGGCCGTCCTCGCCACGGCGGAACCAGTTGACCTGGAAGATGCGCGGAGCTCGATCGAACCGCAGCGTGCGCCCCACCTTCAGCCAGTGGCCGAAGTAGTCGCCCATGTTGTAGCCGCAGAACGGCAGCATGGCGAACGGATCGCGTCGCAGCTCGCCGACGGTGCCCTCGGCCGCCGCGGTGCGTTCGGACGAGATCGTGGAGCCGAGGAAGACACCGTGCGTCCAGTCCGTCGCCTCGACGACCAGCGGCACGTTGCTGGCGCGGCGTCCGCCGAACAGGATGACGTCGAGCGGCACGCCCTCAGGGTCCTCCCAGTCGTCGGAGATCTGCGGGCACTGCGCGGCCGAGACCGTGAAGCGCGAGTTGGGGTGCGCGGCGGGGCGACCGGAGTCCGGCGTCCAGGGGTTGCCCTCCCAGTCGATCAGCTCGGCGGGCGGGGTGTCGGTGAGGCCCTCCCACCACACGTCGCCGTCGGAACGCAGAGCGACGTTCGTGAAGATCGTGTTGCCCCAGAGCGTCTCCACCGCGGTGACGTTGGTCGACTCACCGGTGCCGGGCGCGACGCCGAAGAAGCCCGCCTCGGGGTTCATCGCGTGCATGCGCCCGTCCTCGCCTGGACGGATCCAGACGATGTCGTCGCCGAGGGTCTCCACCTTCCATCCGGGGATGGTCGGACGCAGCATGGCGAGGTTGGTCTTGCCGCAGGCCGAGGGGAACGCGGCGGCCACGTGGTAGGCGCGACCCTCGGGCGAGATGACCTTGATGAGCAGCATGTGCTCGGCCAACCAGCCCTCGTCGCGGGCGATGACCGACGCGATGCGCAGCGCGAAGCACTTCTTGGCGAGGATCGCGTTGCCGCCGTAGCCCGAACCGTAGGAGTACACCTCGAGGGTGTCGGGGAAGTGCACGATGTACTTCTCGTCGTTGCACGGCCAGGCGACATCCTGCTGCCCGGGCTCGAGCGGCGCGCCCACCGAGTGCACGGTGCGCACCCACGGTGCGCCCTCCGCGATCTGGCGGGTGACCGCGTCGCCGACGCGGGTCATGATGCCGATGGATGCCACGGCGTAGGCGCTGTCAGTGACCTGGACGCCGATGTGCGAGAGCTTGCCGCCGACGGGGCCCATCGAGAACGGGACGACGTACATGGTGCGTCCGCGCATCGACCCCTCGAAGATGCGGTCCATGGTGGCGTGCATCTCCGCCGGGTCGGCCCAGTTGTTCGTGGGGCCGGCATCCTCCTGCTTCTCGGAGGCGATGAAGGTGCGCGCCTCGGTGCGCGCGACGTCGCTGGGGTGCGAGCGGGCCAGGTACGAGCCCGGCCGCCACTCGGGATTGAGCTTGATGATCTTGCCCTCGTCGACCAGCTCGCGCATGATCGCGTCGTTCTCGGCGGCCGAGCCGTCGATCCAGTGCACACGCGCGGGCTGCGTCAGCGCGGCGATGCCGTCGACCCATGCGCGCAGCTCCGCCATGGCAGGAGTGTCGTACCCAGGGGCCGAGCCGTAGCTCCGTGCGGGGGCGACGGCTGAGAGGTGAGGGGTGAACGTCTCGGCGATAGCCATGTCTGCTCCTTCGAAGCGGTGTGCTGTACATCCATCTTCTTCTCGAAACGCGGCGACTTTCCGAGGAATTGGCGAGAAAGAACCACAAATCTTTCGCTATGATCAAGACATGGCGAGCACCGGACTGGAACTGACCACCCTCGGGCACCGCATCCGTCACCATCGGGTGGCGCGCGGTCTCACCCTCGACGAACTGGGCGCCAAGGTCGGCATCGCCGGTTCGCAGCTGAGCCTGATCGAGAACGGCAAGCGCGAGCCCAAACTCTCGCTGCTGCAGGCGATCGCCGAGGCATGCGGCACCGAGGTCTCCGACCTCATCTCCGGCGAGCCGCCGAACCGCCGTGCGGCGCTGGAGATCGAGCTCGACCGTGCGCAGCGCTCGCCGGTATTCCGTCAGCTCGGCATCGCGCCGGTGCGCGTGACGAAGGGCATGAGCGACGAGACCATCGAGTCCGTGCTCGGTCTGCACCACGAACTGCAGCGCCGGGAGCGCGAGGCCATCGCCACCCCGGAGGAGGCCCGCCGCGCCAACACCGAGCTGCGTCTGCGCATGCGCGCGCAGAACAACTACCGCGGCGACATCGAGAAGCTCGCCGAGAAGCAGCTCAAGGCCGCAGGCCACACCTCGGGCGCCCTCACGCACCGCACGGTGAGCATCATGGCCGAGAAGCTCGGCTTCGAGCTGATCTACGCGAACGATCTGCCGCACTCGACACGGTCGTTGACCGATCTCGAGAACGGGCGCATCTACCTTCCGCCGGCATCCATCCCCGGTGGCCACGGCCTGCGGTCGATGGCTCTGCAGGCGATGGCGCACCGCCTGCTCGGGCACACCCCGCCCACCGACTACGCCGACTTCCTGCAGCAGCGGCTGGAGATCAACTACTTCGCCGCGTGCTGCCTGATCCCCGAGACCGCCGGTGTGGCGTTCCTGCAACAGGCGAAGAAGGATCGCAACCTCGCCGTCGAGGACTTCCGGGACGCGTTCGGCGTGACGCACGAGGCGGCGGCCCTGCGCATGACCAATCTGATGACCGAGCACCTCGGCATGCGCCTGCACATGCTGCGCGTCGACTCGTCGGGCGCGATCACCCGTGTCTACGAGAACGACGACCTGCCGCTGCCCATGGACGTCACCGGTTCCGTCGAGGGGCAGCCGGTGTGCCGTAAGTTCCAGGCGCGCGCGGCGTTCGGCCAGCAGAACCGCACCACCGAGCAGCACCAGTACACCGACACTCCCGCGGGCACGTTCTGGTGCGCGACGCAGACCGGATCGTCGAGCGAGGGCGAGTTCTCCGTGACGATCGGCGTGCCGTTCGACGATGCGCGCTGGTGGCGCGGACGCGAGACCTCGACGCGGGCGCAGTCGACCTGCCCTGACGAGGCGTGCTGCCGCCGCCCGGACGCCGATCAGGTCAGCCGCTGGAGCGGCCGCGCCTGGCCGAGCGCCCGCGTGCACACGCACATGTTCTCTCCTCTCCCCCGCGGAGCGTTCCCCGGCGTCGACGACACCGAGGTCTACGACTTCCTGGAGCGCCACGCCGCCGGCTGAGCCGGCTCTCGGACACCACGCAGGCCTCGCTCCCCGTCACCCAGAACAGGAGAGCACGCGAGAACAGGACGAATCAGCAGCATCCGTCCTGTTCTCGCCGAATCTCCTGTTCCGGACAAGCACCCACCCGACGCGCCGGCCCGGCCCGGCCCGCCGAGCATGCCGCGTCAGCCGGCGCGGAAGGCCGCGAAGCGGGCGAGGGCGGATGCCGCGGCATCCGCAACCTCGTCCGACGGCGGCGCGAAGAACTGCGGCTCGGGGGCCCGACCCCCTGCCCCGGCGTGAGACCAGGTGCCCGCGACACGGCCGCCGGCGATGATCGTGGGACGCACCATGCCGTTCTTGCCCGGCCCGACCGCCATGGCGTGCTCAGGGGAGCACACCGGCGTGCGATCGGCGTAGGAGATGTAGTACTCGTCGAACGCCGGCAGAGCGTGCACGGATGCCGCCCCGGCGGCCCGCCGCGGCGACTCGGCGGCGACGAACACTCCGTCCTCGACCTCCGTCACCCGATGCCGACCCCGCTCGACTGCCTCGCGGGCCTGTCCGAGCGTGAGCCCGGCCCACCAGGCGAGGTCCGCCGCGCCGGCGGGACCGTGACCGGCGACGTACCGCACGAACAGCTCGGCGAGCGGGTCGTCCGGCTGTGCGGCATCCGTGATCCACTCCTCTGCGAGCACGAACAGCTGGTCCTTGCCCGCGACCGGCCCCTGACAGAGCACGCCGTTGATCGTCAGCACGAAGAGCAGGTGGATGCCGCGCTGATCCTTCGGGTCGATGCCGACGGACGCGAAGGCCTCGAACGCCTGCGCACGGGTCATTCCTCCGTCCATCCGTTCGCGCAGCGCCCGCTCGGCTGTCGTGACGACGGTGTCGTCGATGCCGAGCTGACGGTGCCGGCTCGCGGCCTGCTGGTGCTGTCGCGGCGCCGTGACCGACAGCATCCAGCCGAGGTCCCGGGCAGGGACGATGTGCAGCGTGCCGCGCAACGGCCAGGCTCGTACGATCTCGCCGCGGGCGAGCGCGGCATCGACCTGCGACAGGGTCGCCGCTCCGCGGGTGCGCGCCCCCAGCGCCCAGCGACCGGCGACGAAGTCCTGGCTCTGCACCGCAAGCAGGTGCGAGGCGGCATCCGCCACGGTGCGCGCCGGGGCCGTGAGCCGATGCGAGCGCAGTCGTTCCGCGAGCAGGCGTTTCGTGTTCACCTGGCCCATCATGCCGGATGCCGCGGACACGACTCCGGTCTCATCGGATGCGGGTCCGTCGGCCGGAACACCCACAACGAGTGAGACCGGAGCAAAGGGAAGGCCGACCTCCAGATGCTCCGGTCCCAACGGATGCGGGTCCGCCGGCCGGAGCACCCACAACGAGTGAGACCGGAGCGCAAGGTGGACGGATCAGGCCGTCAGCGTGACCTCGCGGCGCGTCGGGATGACGACCGGGTGCGAGCCCGCCATCGTCTCGAGCACGCGGATGACCTGGCAGGAGTAGCCGTACTCGTTGTCGTACCAGACGTACAGCACGACGTCGTTTCCGGTGGCGATCGTCGCGAGGCCGTCGACGATGCCGGCGCGGTGCGAGCCGACGAAGTCGGTCGAGACGACTTCGGGGCTCTCCACGTAGTCGATCTGCTGACGCAGCTTGGAGTGCAGCGATGCGCGGCGCAGGTAGTCGTTCAGCTGCTCGCGGTCGGCCGGGTTCTCCAGAGTGAGGTGCAGCACGGCGAGCGAGACGTCGGGGGTGGGCACGCGGATGGCCGAGCCGGTGAGCTTGCCCGCCAGCTCGGGCAGCGCTCGCGCGACGGCCTTGGCGGCGCCGGTCTCGGTGATGACCATGTTCAGCACGGCGCTGCGGCCGCGACGGTCGCCCTTGTGGAAGTTGTCGGTGAGGTTCTGGTCGTTCGTGAACGAGTGCACGGTCTCGACGTGGCCGCGCACGATGCCGTACGCCTCGTCCATCGCCTTCAGCACCGGCGTGATCGCGTTGGTCGTGCAGGATGCCGCCGACAGGATGCGGTCGCCGTCCTCGATGGTGCTGTCGTTGATGCCGTGCACAATGTTCTTCAGCTCGCCCTTGCCGGGTGCGGTGAGCAGCACGCGGGCGACGCCCTTCGCCTGCAGGTGCTGCGAGAGGCCGTCCGCGTCGCGCCAGCGGCCGGTGTTGTCGACGACGATCGCGTCGTGGATGCCGTAGGCGGTGTAGTCGACGGATGTCGGGTCGTCGGAGTAGATCACCTGGATGCGGGTGCCGTTGGCGATGATCTGCGAGTTCGCCTCGTCGACCTCGACGGACCCCTCGAACCGGCCGTGCACGGAGTCGTGCAGCAGCAGCGACGCGCGCTTGACGATGTCGTTCTCGGCGCCGCGGCGCACGACGATGGCGCGCAGGCGAAGCCCGCTGCCGCCGCTGGTGTGCGCGATGAGGATGCGGGCGAGCAGGCGCCCGATGCGGCCGAAGCCGTACAGCACGACATCCGTCGGCTCGGCGGCCTCGGCGCCGAGTGCCGGCGCGAGCACCTCGCGGAGGTACTCGTCGAGGTCGCGGTCGCCTGCGGCGTGCCCCTCGACGAGGCGGGCGACGTCGATCGACGAGGCACCGGGATTCAGACGGCGAAGTCCTTCGAGCACGGCGAGGGTGTCCTCGACGCGCAGCTGCGCGTGGCCGAGCTGGGCGACCCGTTCGTGCACCTCGAGCAGTCCCTTGGTCGACAGGCCGAGCAGCCGGTGGCCGTGCAGCGACGTCACCACGTCCCGCTCACGCCGGAGCGATCCGATGAGCGGGATCATCCGCTCGGCCAGTTCCTCTCGCGAAGCCCATTCGTCGTGGCGGGCGGCGAAATCGTTCATCTGCGTCCTTGCATGCGTGCGCGCCGGAGGGTGGGACGGCGGCGGGGTGGATCGGGACGGATCCGTCCCGTGATTCCAGGGTACGCGGCGGTATACCGGAGACCCTGAGGATTCGGGTCTCAAGATCGGCGGATGCGCACGAGATGTTAAGAAACCCGATTCGGATGCCCCGTTAGGGTGTGTACATGACCCAGTCTTTCCGCATCCGTGCCGTGCTTCTCGACATGGACGGGACCCTGGTCGACTCGACGGCGGCCGTGGAGCGGACCTGGCTGGCCTGGGCGAAACCGCACGGTCTCGACCCCGCGCGCGTGCTCGAGGTCGTGCACGGCCGGCAGGGCTACGAGAGCATGGCGATCCTGCTGCCCGACCGCCCGCACGAGCAGAACATCGCCGAGAACGAGGTCATGCTCGCCACAGAGGCCGACGACGTGACCGGCGTCGTCGCGGTGCCGGGCGCCGAGAAGCTGCTGCACGACCTGCTGCCGCACCCGCACGCGATCGTGACCTCGGCCGATGTGCGACTGATGCAGGCGCGGATGAACGAGGCGCGGCTGCAGATCCCTGCCCTGCACATCACGGCCGAGGACGTCACAGCGTCCAAGCCGCATCCCGAGGGGTTCCTGCTCGGGGCGTCCAGACTCGGCGTCGATCCTGCCGACTGCCTGGTGTTCGAGGACTCCGAGGCCGGCATCGCCGCGGCGCGGGCGGCAGGCATGCGCGTGGTCGGCGTTGGCGCGGCATCCGCCGCGCACGCCCCTGACCTCGTGGTCGCCGATCTCACGGGCATCCGGATCGAGGCGGATGCCGAGGGGCTGACCCTCACGATCGAGACGCCGTAGGTCTTCCCGGGGCGTCACTCCCCAGGCCTTCGTCGCTGCGCGTGCTCGCGCTGTGACCCGCTCAACGAATCACAGCGCGAGCGCCCTCATTGCCCGGATGCGAGGAGGAGAACGCAGCTGCGGGCCCCGGCCGAGCTGCGAAGATCTCCTTGCACGCGCCACGCCGCTGTGACCGCGCCGGTCGGCACGAGAACTTCGTTGCGTCGCGGGCAGGGTCACGGGCGAGCGACCGGAGCCGCCTCGGGCACCGGGCCATAGACTGGTGCGGATTGCGGGGAGGACATCGTGCCGATCACACGCACCGTGCTCGCCGTGGCGGAGGAGCATCCGGACCGGATCGCGATCGCCGGTCCTGACGCGTCACTGAGCTACGCCGGGCTGGTCGAGGACTCGCGGCACACCTTCGCAGTCGTCGACGCGCTGCACCGCGAACATCCCGTCGCGCCTGCGCCCGAGACCGGCGGCATGCCGATCACGGCGGTGAGCATCGACTCGGCGTTCCACGCCGCGCGCATCGTCGCGGGGCTCGCCGGATACCGGGCGGTGTCGGCGACCATCGATCCGCTCTGGCCGCTCGCGCACCGGGTGCGCGTGATCGTGCGCTCCGGGATCGGGGTCGTGATCAGCGATTCCGCCGATCTGGCCGAGGCCCTCACGACGGAGGGGTGGCAGGGAACGGTGATCGGCCTCGAGGAGTTCCTCGCGCTCGAGGCGGCGGCCGCGCCCGCTGAACCGCCGACCGTGCGGGATGGCGACGAAGCGTTCCTGCTGCTGTTCTCGTCCGGAACGACGAGCGACCCGAAGGCGTTCCTGAAGACCCGGGCCCAGTACCGTGCGAACTTCGCGATCTCGAGCGCGCATCTCGAGCCGTTCCCCGGTGTCGCGACGCTCGCGCCCGGCCCGCTCTCGTACAGCCTCACCCTGTACGCGCTGATCGAATGCCTGGCATCCGGCGGTGGCGCGCACCTCGCCGACTCGTTCGACCCTGCGGCGATCGCCCGGCGCGTGCGCGCCGAGCGCATCACGCGGGTGGTCGCGGTTCCCGCGATCGTGCAGGCCCTGACGGATGCTGCGCGGCGCGACTCCTCCGCCTTCGCCAGGCTGGAACTCGTGGTCACCGGCGGCGCGAATCTGCCGGTCTCGATCCGCACGGGTCTCGCAGATGTGCTGCCCGGAGTGCGGCTGATCAGCTACTACGGTGCCGCGGAGATCGGGTTCATCGGTGACAGCCGTGGAGGCGACGGCACGCTCATCGACGTCTATGCCGGCGTCGACGTCTCCGTGCGGGACGAGGCCGGAGCGCAGGTTCCGGACGGCGAGGTCGGCGAGCTGTGGGTGCTCGCGGAGGCCTGCTCCGACGGGTACCTCGCGGGGACGGCTTCGGATGTCCTGCGCGGCCCGGATGGCTGGGCCACAGTGCACGACCAGGCCCGCGTGGTGGATGGCCGACTCGCACTGCTCGGCCGGGCCGGCGACATCGCCGTCACCGGCGGACACAAGGTCTCGCTCCCCGAGGTTGAGCGTGCCTTCGACGGGATGCCGGGGCTCGGTGCCGTCTGCGCGGTGGCGCTTCCGCATCCGCGACTCGGGGCCGTCGTTGCGCTCGTGGTCGAGGGGGTCGATGCGGACAAGGACGCTCTGCGCGCCTGGAGCCGCGAACGACTCGCACCGCAGTTCGTGCCGCGACGCTGGTACCTTGTCGCGGCGCTCCCCCGCACTGCCGGCGGCAAGATCCGCCGCGGCGAGACCACGGAGCTCGTCCTCGCGCCCGAATCGAGAGCGGTGCGGTTGTGAGCCGCCGCGTCGTCATCACCGGGCTCGGGGCGATCACCCCGAGCGGGCTCGACGTTCCCGCGCTCTGGGACGCCGCCGTCAACGGCCGCAGCGCGATCACCGCGCTGGGCGCCCCCGAGTTCGCTCACCTCCCGGTGCGCATCGGTGGGCAGGTGCGCGGCTTCGACGCGGCATCCGTCCTCGAACCGGCGCTCGCACGCCGGCTCAGCCCTGTGCAGCACTGGGCGATCGCCGCAGCCGACCAGGCGATGGCGCAGGCCGGCGCGGGCGCCCCGCCCTGGAACGCGACCCGCTTCGGCATCCTCGCCGCGACGGGATCCGGCCCGATCGACGCGATGCAGCAGGCCACGCGCGCGCTCGACGCGAAGGGGCCGCGCGGGGTTCCGCTCACTCTCGTCGTCTACGGCGCTCCGGATGCCGCGGCCGCGCTGCTCAGCCAGCGCTACGGCGCACAGGGCCCGGCTCACGGCGTCACTGCAACCTGCGCGAGCAGCGCGATAGGCCTCGGGGATGCGCTGCGCCGCATCCGCCATGGCTATGCCGATGCCGTGCTCGTCGTCGGCATGGAGGACTGCCTGAATCCGGTCAACCTCGCGTCGAACGCGAACCTGCGTGCACTCGCGAGCGGCTATGAGGACGACCCGGCGAGCGCGAGCCGACCCTTCGACCGCGGCCGCCGCGGTTTCGTGATGGCCCAGGGCGCCGCCGCGCTGCTTCTCGAGGCGGCCGACATCGCCGAGGCCCGCGGCGCGACACCGCTGGCCGAGGTCGCCGGGTTCGGCGAGTCCAGCGACGCGCACCATCCCACAGCCCCCGAACCGCACGGGCGAGGCGCGGCCCTCGCGATCACGACGGCCCTGACGGATGCCGGGATCTCGGCGACCGATGTCGACCACGTCAACGCTCACGGCACCGGAACGCCCGCCGGCGACGCCGCCGAGCTGTCCGCGCTGCGCGCCGCCCTCGGCGATCGACTCCCCGGCATCCCGATCACGGCGACGAAGTCGTCGACGGGGCATCTGCTCGGAGCATCCGGAGCGGTGGAGGCGGTGCTCGCTGTGCAGAGCCTGCTCACCGGCATCCTGCCTCCGACGATCAACCTCGACGCCCCGGAGTTCGGCGACGTCGACATCGTGACGGAGGCCCGACGGCTTCCGATCGACACGGTGCTGTCGAACTCGTTCGGGTTCGGCGGCCACAACGGCGCGCTCGTGCTGCGGCGCGCGGAAGGGATCACCCCATGACGGACAACTCCCCTGCTCGGCACGCCGCGCTGGCCGAGCAGTACTTTCCCGATGCGCTGTTGGAGCGCTTCCGCGAGCGCGCCGCGGTCTACGACCGCGAGAACCGGTTCTTCGACGAGGATCTCGCCGATCTGAAGGATGCCGGATACCTGCGACTGTTCGTGCCGGAGGACCTCGGCGGCGCCGGGCTGAACCTCAACGAGGTGTCGAAGCTGCAGCAACGTCTCGCGACCGCCGCTCCCGCGACCGCCCTCGCGATCAACATGCACCTGATGTGCACCGGTGTCGTGCACGCGATGCGCGAGCGCGGCGATCACTCCCTGGACTGGGTGCTCGAAGAGGCAGCCGCGGGCGAGATCTTCGCGTTCGGCATCAGCGAGCCCTCGAACGACTGGGTGCTGCAGGGATCGAAGTCCACCGCCGTGCCGCAGGACGACGGCGGCTACCTGATCTCGGGCGTGAAGATCTTCACCTCGCTCTCGCCGGTGTGGACGCGGCTGATCGTGCACGGCACGGATGCCTCGGACGAGACCCAGCTGATCTACGGATTCCTGGAGCGGGATGCCGCCGGCATCACGGTCTCGGACGACTGGGACGTCATGGGCATGCGCGCCTCGCAGAGCCGCGCCACGATCCTGAAGGACGTGCGGATGCGGCCCGAGCGGGTCGCCCGGCGGATCCCCGCCGGGCGAGTGCCGGACCTGCTGACCTTCGCGATCACGAGCAACTTCCAGCTGCTGATCGGCTCGGTCTACGCCGGCGTCGCGCAGCGCGCGCTGCAGCTGGCGGTCGCCGGGCTGAAGGCCAGGAAGTCGGCGAAGTCCGGCACCACCTATGCCGAGGTGCCCGAGACCCGCATCCGTCTGGCCGACGCGCACATGGAGTACATGGCCGTCCCCGCCCAGCTGGAGGCGTACTGCCGCGACTTCGACGACCTGGCCGATCACGGCGCGGGATGGCCGCTGAGGCTGGTGAGCGCCCGTCTGAACGCCTCCACTGCCGCCCGCCGCACTGCCGAAGTGGCCCTGATGTGCACCAGCGGCTCCGGCTTCGGCAACGCCCACGAGGCCAGCCGTCTGTTCCGCGACGCCACCGCTGGCCTGTTCCATCCGCCGAGCGTCGACGCCGCCCGCCCCATGTACGCCGCCGCCCTGCTCGACGACTAGGCTGCGCAGGCCCGCCACCCCGTCACGGATGCAGGCAGGGTCGAACGTCTGCAGGCGGACACGCCGCCCCAACCACGGGCATCCGTTCGACCTGCCTGCATCCGTCACTCGACCCGAGCCATCTCCGCACCGCAGACCGCTCGCCACAGCCGGCCCGGCGGGTGTGCCGGCATCCCTCGATGGGATGCCGGCACACTCCTGCCACACCACACGTGACCCGCTGCTCCCCACCTGCGCGGGGCGAGGTGTTCCCGGAGCGAGCATTGGGAGGGCCCGCCAGCCGGGGCGGGCTTGCCCGCCCCGGCTGGCGGGAGGGTCCCACTCTGCGAGCGCAGGGAACATCTCGCCCCGCGCCCACCCTGGGACTGGCGCCCTTCGTCTCGTCGCTGGCGCTCCTCGCTCAGGACCCGGGGAGATTCCCTCGCTCAGGACCCGGGGAGATTCCCTCGCTCAGGACCCGGGGCCCGGGGCCCGGGGACTACCCGCCCCAGTCCTCGAAGATCAGCGACGTCCGCGACGACCGCACCTGCGGGATCGCCTGGATCTCCTCGAGCACGATCCTGCGCAGGTCCCGGTTGTCGCGCGCGCGGACCAGGAGCAGCACGTCGAAGTCGCCGCCCATGAGGGCCATGTGCTCGACCTCGGCGATGCTGTGCAGTCTGTCGCGCACCTCCTGCCAGCTGGCCTGCTCGATCGCGACCATCACGTAGGCCGAGGCGTGGTGCCCGAGCAGCATCGGGTCGGTGCGCACCGTGTAGCCGGTGATCACGCCGGCATCCGTCATCCGCTTGATGCGCGCGTGCGCGCCGGCCCGGGAGATGTGCACGGCGTCGGCGATGCCCGTCATCGACGCTCGGGCGTCCTTCTTCAGCATCCGCAGGATCGCGAGGTCGGTCTCGTCGAGCTCCACCATGAGCGCCTCCGATTCGTCGAGTTCTCGTGACAGTTTGTCATCCGATCGCGCCCGCGAGAAGCATCCGTCCATGAAATAGCCCTGCAGTCTGGATGATCGCTCGGGCAGCGCGCATGCTGGCGGGAGGAGACGTTCGGCAAGGAGGCGGAGCGATGACAGACATGCTCCCCCGGGAATCCCCGGTTCAGCTCATCGATGAGACGGGTGCGGCCCATGCCGACGAGCAGTATCGGATGCCGGCATCCGACGCGCTTCGCGAGGCGTACCGGATGCTCGTCGAAGGCAGGCGCCTGAACGAGCAGTGCACCGCGCTCGTGAAGCAGGGCCGCCTCGCGGTCTATCCGTCCTCGCACGGCCAGGAGGCCTGCCAGGTCGCGGCGTCGATGGTGCTCGGCGACGGCGACTGGCTGTTCCCCACCTATCGCGACACCGTCGCGGTGGTCGGCCGCGGCGTGCGCCCGTCCGATGCGATGGTCATGCTGCGCGGCGACTGGCATGCCGGCTACGACCCCGCGGTCTACGGCGTCGCCCCGCAGGCGACTCCCCTGGCGACCCAGCTGCTGCACGCAGTCGGCTTCGCGCAGGCCGCCAAGATGCGCGGGGAGGACACCGTCGTGCTCGCGCTCTGCGGCGACGGCGCCACCAGCGAGGGCGACTTCCACGAGGCGATGAACTTCGCCGCCGTTTTCCACGTGCCCGTGGTGTTCCTCGTGCAGAACAATGGCTTCGCGATCTCCGTGCCGCTGGCGCGGCAGACCGCAGCACCCTCGCTCGCGCACAAGGCGATCGGCTACGGGATGCCCGGGCAGCGGGTGGACGGCAACGACGTCGCCGCTGTGCTCTCGGTGCTCACCGACGCGATCGACCGCGCTCGCGCGGGCGGCGGCCCCTCGCTCGTCGAGGCGCACACCTACCGGATGCAGCCGCACACGAACGCCGACGACGACACCCGTTACCGGGAGCGTGAAGAGGTGCAGCAGTGGCTCGAGCGCGACCCGCTGATCCGCATGAAAGCCCACCTGCGGACATCCGGAGCACTCGACGACGATGTCGAGCAGACGATCCGTGAGGGCGCCGAGCGCATGGCATCCGAACTGCGCGATGCGATGAACGCCGATCCCGAGATCGACCCGGAGGACATGTTCCGCTGGGTGACCGCGCAGCGGTCGCCGCAGCTCGAGGAGCAGTGGGAACTGCTGCGCGGCGAGATCGAGCGGGCGCAGATGGCCACGACCGAAGGAGGCGCACGATGACGATCGCCGACGTGCGGACGACGGATGCCGCATCCGCCGCCACTCAGACCATGACGATGGCCGGCGCGCTGAACCGCGCTCTCGCCTACGCTCTGGCCGACAGCCGCGAGGTGCTGCTGTTCGGTGAGGACGTCGGAAAGCTCGGCGGGGTGTTCCGCATCACCGACGGTCTCGCCGCCCGGTTCGGTGAGGACCGCTGCTTCGACACCCCGCTCGCCGAGTCCGGCATCGTCGGCACCGCCGTCGGCATGGCGATGAACGGCATGCGCCCGGTCGTCGAGATGCAGTTCGACGCGTTCGCATACCCCGCGTTCGAACAGGTCGTCAGCCACGTCGCCAAGCTCGGCAACCGCACCCGCGGCGCGATCCGGCTGCCGATGGTGATCCGCATCCCGTTCGGCGGCGGCATCGGCGGCGTCGAGCACCACTGCGACTCGTCCGAGGCCTACTACGCCCACACGCCCGGGCTCACGGTCGTCACGCCGTCGAACCCGCAGGACGCGTACTCGCTGCTGCGCGCGGCGATCGATTCGCCCGACCCGGTGATCTTCCTCGAGCCGAAGAAGCTGTACTGGATGAAGGGCGAGGTCGACACCTCGCGGCGCACCGAGCTGGGCACCGCGCGCATTGTGCGCGACGGCACGGATGTCACGCTGCTGGCGTACGGCACCGCCGTGCCGGTCGCGCTGGAGGCGGCCGATGCCGCAGCAGAAGAGGGCCGCAGCGTGCAGGTCGTCGATGTGCGCTCGCTCTCGCCGTTCGACGACGCGACCGTGACCTCGGCTGTGCGCTCGACCGGCCGCGCTGTCGTGATCGCCGAGGCACCGGGGTACGTGTCTGTGGCGTCCGAGATCCAGGCGCGCGTGTCTGAACGCTGCTTCGAGCACCTCCAGGCGCCGGTGCGCAAGGTCACCGGGTTCGACGTGCCGTTCGCGCCGCCGAAGTTCGAGCACTGGTATCTGCCCGATGTCGACCGCGTACTCGACGCGATCGACACCCTGCACTGGGAGGACGAATGAGCGTCGCCACCGCCCGGATCTTCCGGCTGCCCGATCTGGGCGAGGGCCTCACCGAGGCCGGCCTCGTGCAATGGCTCGTCGCCGTCGGCGACACCGTGAGCGTCGACCAGCCGATCGCTGAGGTCGAGACCGCGAAGAGTGTCGTAGAGCTTCCGACGCCCTTCGCCGGTGTCGTCACCGCCCTGCACGGCACCGAGGGCGAGACGATCGCCGTAGGCGCACCGGTGCTGGAGGTCGCCGATGCCGCGGGCGCTGTCCCCTCGGGCCCCGCCCCCTCAGGCCCTGCTCCCTCGGGTCCTGCCACCTCGGGGCCCGCCGCCTCGGGTCCTGCCACCTCCGGTCCTGCTCCCTCGGGGCCTGCCTCGGGTCCTGAGCGAGCGGAGCGAGACGAAGGACGCTCAGACTCGGCCCTCCTCGAAGCTCACCGGCAGGAGGAGCAGGCCGGCTCCGGCAACGTCCTGATCGGCTACGGCACGCCGGAGCGCGCCGCCTCGGGCCGGCGCCGTCGTCCTTCCGTCCGCCCGGCCCCGACCCCGACCCCGACCCCGACCCCGGACCCCAACGCCATCCATGCGGGTGTCGCGCTGCGACACGCCGACGAGACTCGTCGTGCTCCGAAGATGGGTACGGCCCCGAAGGATGCCGGGCAGTCGGCCGCTCCCGCGTCAACGGATGCCGCCGACGAGACGGCTACCCGACGGCCGGCTGCTTCCCCGAACCGAACTTCGGAGCTCAGCGCACCCGGCCCGCGCGTCGCCCCCGTACACGCCGCAGGAGCGCTGCCCGCTCCGAAGCCGGGCACGCGCTCGACCCCGGTCGCCGTCCGCAACCCGATCGTCCGCCGCCTGGCTCGCGACCTCGGGCTCGACGTGAGCGCGATCGCCGCGACCGGCGTGGACGGCGCGGTCACCCGAGCCGACGTGCTGCGCGCCGCGGTGGACAAGGCAGTGGATCACGCAGCGGCTGCTCATGCGGCAACCGCCGGCGCGGCGTCCACGGGCGCCGCATCCGATCCCTCCGGTCTGGCGATCCGCTCGCAGGAGCCGCTGTCGCCGCTGCGGCGAGCAGCGAGCGCGACGCTGAGCCGCAGCCGGGCAGAGATCCCCGAGGCCACCGTGTGGCTCGACGTCGACGCGACCGAGCTCTGGAACGCCCGCCGCGACATGGCGCCCGAGGGCGGCCGTGCGCCGTCGATGACAGCGCTGGTGGCCCGGTTCACCCTGCTCGCGTTGGAGGACTTCCCGATCCTGGCATCGCGGTTGTCCCCCGACGCCACAGAGCTCACGGTGTTCGACGGCGTGAGCCTGGGCATCGCCGCGGACACCCCGCGAGGTCTGGTCGTGCCGGTGATCCCGCGCGCGCACGCTATGGATCTCGACGCCCTCGACGCCGCGGTGCGGGACGCCGCCGACGCGGCCCGCGCGGGCACGCTCGAGCCGTCACGGATGCGCGGCTCGACCTTCACCCTGAACAACTACGGCAGCCTGGGCGTGGACGGCTCGGCGGCGATCATCAATCCGCCGAACGTCGCGATCTTCGGCGTCGGCCGCATGATCGAGCGCCCCTGGGTCGTGGACGGGCAGATCGTGCCTCGCCGCATCGCGCAGCTCTCGCTGGTCTTCGACCACCGGGTCTGCGACGGCGGCTACGCCTCGGGCTTCCTGCGCCGTGTGACCGAGTTGATCGAGCATCCGCTCCGCGCTTTCGGGAGACTGTGACCGAGGCCGCACCGGGCCGCTCGGCGAGTAGCGTCGAGTTCGTGAGCGCATGGACGGACGAACCGGGCGTTGTGGAACTGCCGGATGGCCGACGCATCCGCGGCACCGGGTCGCGCAGACCGCGCGGCCCTGTGTCGCCTCCCGACTTCGCGGTCTTCCTTCTCGGTCGCGACCCCGCGCCCGAAGGGTGGGCGTACCGCTGGGTGCTATGGCGCGACTTCCGGCTGCCCGACTCGACCGAGGACGCGCTGGCTGCGCTGCGCGAGTCGTGGGAGCGGGCGGGTGAGCAGCGTGTCGAGATCGCCTGCGGAGGCGGCGTCGGACGAACCGGGTCAGCCGTGGCCCTCCTGGCGGTGATGAGCGGAATCCGACCCGAGCACGCCGTGTCGTGGGCCCGCACCCACTATCACCGGCGGGCCGTCGAGACGCGACGGCAGCGACGCTGGGTCGAGTCGACGGCCAGATCCATCGGCGCGCACCGCGACTGAACTCACCCGCGCAGCGCGAGTGCGAACGGCAGCACTGCCGTAGCGCCCGCCTGGCGCAGGGTGCGCGCGGCGACCGTCAGGGTCCAGCGGCTGTCTGCGAGGTCGTCGACCAGCAGCACCGGGCCCGCGGGGACATCCAGCCCATCGGCGGCGAACCGGTCCCAGACGCCCGCCAGCCGGAAGGCGCTGTTCCCGCCGGGCGCACCGGACGGGCCCCCGTTCGCGAAGCCGAGCTCACCCAGGTACGGCAGCCGGCCGATCTCGGCGAGGCCGCGCGCCAGGGAGCCGGTCAGTTGAGGCTTGGAGCGCGATGGCATCCCGACGACGGCGACCGGGCGCTCGTCCCAGCCCCACCCCGCGAGCACTCGTACGCAAGCCTGCAGCACCTGCGGGGGCATTGGCTGATCGGGCACGCCGGCCGCGAACAGCTCCCGCAGCGTGCCGCCCCAGCCGAGGTCGGTCAGCCGCGCCAGCGCCCGCCCCTCGGCGGCCTGCTCCTCCGCTCCGATCCGTCCCCGCACCGGCACGTCGAGCCGGTCGGCACCCGTGGGCCACTGCTTGCGAGGTTCGATCGGCACACCTACCCGGTCGAGCGACTCGGCCGCACTCGTCGAGGCATCCGCTGCGACAGCCGTCGGGAACCACACTCCCGCACAGTTGTCGCACCGCCCGCACGGCGCGGCCGTGGCGTCGTCCAGCGAGCGCTGCAGGAACTCCATCCGGCATCCGCCGGTCTGCTGGTACTCGATCATGTGCTGCTGCTCGGCTCGGCGCTCCGCGGCGATGCGCTCGTATCGCTCGGCATCGTAGGTCCACGGCGCGCCGGTTGCGACCCAACCGCCCTGCACGCGCCGGACCGCGCCATCGACGTCGAGCACTTTGAGCAGCAGCTCGAGCGGCGTGCGCCTGATGTCGGCCCTCGCCTCCAGCGCTGGTGTCGAGATCGGCTCATCGCCGAGAGCCGCGATCACGCGCTCGGCTCGCTCGCGATCGGGCATCGATGCGGTCGCGAAGTAGTGCCAGATGTCGCGGTCCTCCACGCCGGGAAGCAGCAGCACGTCGGCGCTGTCACTGGCGCGACCGGCTCGGCCGACCTGTTGGTAGTAGGCCACCGGCGACGACGGCGCACCGAGGTGCAGCACGAATCCCAGGTCGGGCTTGTCGAATCCCATACCGAGCGCGCTGGTGGCGATGAGCGCCTTCACCTCATTGCGCTTCAGCAGACCCTCGGACTCCTCGCGCTCCTCGGCATCCGTCTGGCCGGTGTAGGCGCGCACGTCGTGACCGTGCTCGCGCAGCAGTCGCGCGGTGTCGACCGCGGCCGCGACCGTCAGCGTGTAGATGATGCCGGATCCCGGCAGGTCGTCGAGATGGCTGAGCAGCCATGCCAGCCTGCTCGCCGCATTGGGCAGCTGCAGCACGCCGAGGCGCAGCGAGGCACGCGCCAGCGGACCGCGGATCGTCAGCACGTCCGCACCGCCGAGCTGCTCCGCGACATCCGCGACGACGCGACTGTTCGCGGTCGCGGTCGTGGCCAGCACCGGAACGTCGGCCGGCATCTGCGCGATCAGGTCGCGCAGCCGCCGGTAGTCCGGCCGGAAGTCATGGCCCCAGTCGCTGATGCAGTGCGCCTCGTCGACCACGAGCATGCCGATCCGCTGCACCAGCGTGGGCAGACGCTGCTCGCGGAAGGCCGGGTTGTTCAGCCGTTCCGGTGAGACCAGCAGCACGTCGACCTCGTCACGGTCGAGCCGGGCCAGCACGTCGTCCCACTCGTGCGCGTTCGTGGAGTTGATCGCCACCGCGCGTACGCCGGCGCGCTCGGCCGCGCTGATCTGGTCGCGCATCAGCGCGAGAAGAGGCGACACGAGTACGGTCGGCCCCGCGCCCTGACGTCGCAGCAGCAGCGTCGCCACGAAGTACACCGCCGACTTGCCCCACCCGGTGCGCTGCACGACCAGCGCGCGTCGGCGCTCGGCGACGAGCGCCTCGATCGCCTCGTACTGCCCGTCGTGGAAGTCGGCATCGGGGCGCCCGACGAGGTCGCGCAGGGCGGCGAGGGCTGCATCACGAGTGGCGGAGGAGGTCATGCCTCCACCCTGCCGCACTGCGCCGACACGAGTGCCGCGTTGTCCACAGGTCAGGCGGTCGGCGGCAGGCCGAGATCCTCTTCGCGCACGGTGCCCTTGAACGACCACGGGAAGTCGATCCAGAGATCGGTGTCCTTCCAGGCGTAGTCGGGCTGGATGATCGTGGTCGGCTTCGTGTAGATCGTCACCGATCGCACATCCGCACCCTTGTCCTGCAGCAGCTGCACGGCCAGGGCCAGAGTGCGACCGGAGTCGGCCACGTCGTCGACGAGCAGCACGCGCCGCCCGTTCAGATAGTCCATGTCGAGTTCGGGCGGCAGCACCTCAGGAGCGTCCAGCACCGTGCCGATGCCGGTGTAGAACTCCATGTTGATCGCGCCGCAGTTCTTCGCACCGAGGCCGTACGCGATGGCGCCGGCCGGCAGCAGCCCGCCGCGGGCGATCGCCACGACCACCTCGGTCTCGAAGCCGCTGTCCAGGATGCGGCGGGCGAGATCCCGCGTCGCCTCACCGAATCCGTCCCAGGTGAGCGTCTCGCGCTCGATCACTGCATCCGTCATGAACCCATTGTGGTGCATTTAGAATCGGAAAGTCCGGCTGCGCAGCCGGTGCCCGAAAAAGGGGCACGAAGCACTCCGCGGCCCAGACGAGTGGCGAGACACATACGGAATCCTCATCCGTCCTGTTTCGAAAGGCTCAGTCATGCCCACCGTCTCCGCGCACGTCGCGCTCACCATCGCCCGCCACATCGACCACGTCTTCGGCGTGATGGGCAACGGCAACGCCTATTTCCTCGACGCGCTCGAGAAGCAGACGGATGCCACCTACACGGCCGTCCGTCACGAGCAGGGCGCCGTCGTCGCGGCCGACGCGCACTTCCGCGCCTCCGGCCGCATCGCCGCCGCCACGACCACCTACGGCGCCGGCTTCACGAACACGCTCACCGCGCTGGCCGAGTCGGTGCAGGCGCACATCCCGCTCGTGCTCGTCGTCGGCGACGAGCCCACCTCGGGTCCGCGCCCCTGGGACGTCGACCAGATCGCCCTCGCCTCGGGCGTCGGGGCGCGCACGTACACCGTCGGACATGCGGATGCCGCGGCCACGGTCGTCATCGCGATCGAGCACGCCCTCACCTATCGCGTGCCCGTCGTCCTCGCGATCCCCTACGACGTCGCCACACTCGACGCCGGCGAGGTGCCCGAGGGCGACGGCCCCCGCATCCCCGCCCCGCTCGCGCCGCGCGGTGAGTTCGCCGATGGGATGCTGGACGAGATCGCGTCCGCCCTAGCCGGCGCCGAGCGGCCGTTCCTGCTCGCCGGCCGCGGAGCCTGGCTGGCCGGCGCCGGCGAGGCGCTGGGCGAGCTCGCCGCGCTGACCGGCGCCCTGACCGCCTCGTCCGCGCTCGGCCGCGGCATCTTCCCCGAGCAGCAGTACGACCTCGGCGTCACCGGAGGCTTCGGTGCGGACGGCGCCATGGCTCTGGTGCACGAGGCAGACGTGGCTGTCGTGTTCGGAGCATCCCTCAACCAGTTCACGATGCGATTCGGTGAGCTGTTCGCGCCCGGCACCCGGGTGTTCCAGGTGGATGTCGCGCCCGCCGCGACCCACGCGCACGTCGGCGGCTTCGTGCGGGCGGATGCCCGAGTCGCGGCCGAGTCGCTCGTCGAGCGCGTGCGCGCTCTGCCGGTCGTCGAGCGAGCGGAGCGAGACGAGACGCGCCACGCCCCTTCGGCAGGCTCAGCGCGCCAGCATCCCTGGCGCGAGACCGTCGACGTCGCAGCCGCACGCGCTTACGACCCGGGCGACGACGTCGCAGCCGACGGCCGCCTCGACCCCCGCTCCGCAGCGCGGCGCATCGCCGAGCTGCTGCCCGAGGACCGCGTGGTCGTCTCGGATGGCGGGCACTTCATCGGCTGGGCGAACATGTACTGGCCGGTCGCATCGCCCGACCGCATGATGATGATCGGCACCGCCTTCCAGGCCATCGGCCAGGGCTGGCCGAGCGTCGTCGGTGCCACCCGCGCCCGGCCCGAGTCGACCGTGGTGCTCACCAGCGGCGACGGCGGTGGACTGATGGCGATCGCCGACCTCGAGTCGGCCGTGCGCGCCGCCGGCGGACGCGGCGTGGCCGTGGTCTGGAACGACGCCGCCTACGGTGCCGAGGTCAACCTTTACGGGTTGAAGGGCCTCGCCGAGCAGCCGATGCTCATCCCCCAGGTCGACTTCGCGGCCTTCGCCGCGGCCGTCGGCGCCGAGGGCGTCGCGGTGCACACGCTCGCCGACCTGGATCGCCTCGCGAGCTGGACGGCCGAGGACCCGGCATCCCGTCGCTTCCTCGTGCTGGACCTGCGCGTCTCCGGCGGCGTGATCGCGCCGTATCAGCACGAGATCATCCGCGTGAACTCCTGACGCTTCGTCGCCGAGACGGAAGGATGCCCGGACCCGCCCCGCAGGGGTGAGTCCGGGCATCCTTCCTTCGTCACTTCGTCTCGCTGCGCTCGCTCAGTACGGCGCTCGCTTCGCTCGCTCAGGAGCCGAGACGTCAGTCCTCGGTCGTCATGCCGCGGCGCAGCAGGCGACCGCGCGGGGTCTCGAAGTCGATGACCTCGCCGTGCAGCCAGGTCTTGCGCACCTTGCCTGCCAGGGCCTTGCCGTTATAGGGCGTGAGCTGGTTCTTGTGGTACAGCTTCGTGACGTCGACGACGTACGCGTCGTCGGCAGCGAAGATCGAGAAGTCGGCGTCGTAGCCCGGCGCAATGCGGCCCTTGCCGGTGAGGCCGGCGAACTGCGCGGGCTTCTCGCTCATCCACTCCACGACGGTCTCAAGCGACAGACCGCGCTGGCGCGCCTCGGTCCAGATCAGCGAGAGGCCGAGCTGCAGCGACGCGACGCCGCCCCAGGCCACGGCGAAGTCGCCGTTCTCGAGGTCCTTCAGGTCGAGGGTCGAGGGCGAGTGGTCCGAGACGATGAAATCGATGGTGCCGTCTTCGAGCCCCTGCCAGAGCAGCTCCCGGTTACCCGCCTCACGGATCGGCGGGCAGCACTTGAACGCGGTCGCGCCGTGCGGAATCTCCTCGGCCGTCAGAGTCAGGTAGTGCGGGCAGGTCTCGACCGTGATCTTCAGGCCGTCGTGCTTGGCGGTGCGCAGCATCGCCAGAGCATCCGACGACGAGAGGTGCAGGATGTGCGCGCGGCCGCCGGTCCAGCGGGCGCGCTCGATGACCTCGGCGATGGCGAGGTTCTCGGCGCCGCGCGGACGGGATGCCAGGAACTTGCTGTAATCGTCGCCCTCGGGCTGCGGCGCGCGGTCGATCGCGCGGGAGTCCTCGGCGTGCACGATCATCACCGAATCGAACTTCTTCAGCTCGCGCATGTCCTTCTCGAGCTCGTCCGGGTCCAGCGGCGGGAACTCGTCGACGCCGGAGTGCAGCAGGAAGCTCTTGAAGCCGAACACGCCGGCGTCGTGCAGCGGACGCAGGTCGTCGGTGTTGCCCGGGATCGCGCCGCCCCAGAAGCCCACGTCGACGTGCACCTGGTCGCGCGCGACCGCGCGCTTGGTGTTCAGCGCATCGACACTGACGGTCGGCGGGATGCTGTTCAGCGGCATGTCCACGATGGTGGTGACGCCGCCGGCGGCTGCGGCGCGGGTGGCCGAGGCGAAGCCCTCCCACTCGGTGCGGCCGGGCTCGTTGACGTGCACGTGCGTGTCGACCAGACCGGGGATCAGCGTCTCGTCGTCCTGGAGTTCGATGATCTCGGCGCCCTGCAGGTTGTTGCCGTAGGGCTGCATCGCCACGATCTTGCCGTGCCGGACGCCGACCTCGCGCGGGACGATGCCTGCGGTGGTCAGCACACGCTGGCCGCGGATCACCAGGTCGTAGTGCTCACCGGTCGGGTCGAGCGACACCGCTCCGGCATCCTGGTCTTCGGTGGTGTGCGACATGCACGGGTCCCTTCTCTGCGACGACTTGCCTATCGTAACCGATATTCCGGTATGCGAGAACCCGATTCCGCATAAAGAGATTCAGGATGCCGCGAGAAATGCTCCTTCGAAGAAGGATGCCAGCTCGTCGCGAGCCTGCAGTGGCAGGATCGCCGCGACGTACTGGTCGGGTCGCACGACGACCACGACACCGTCGCGGGACAGCCCGCGCTCGTCGAAGATGTCGCTGCGGCACCACGCGTTCGGCGCAGCGGAGTAGACCTTCTCCCAGTCGGTCAGGCCGAGCGGGCCGGTCTTCGGCTGCAGCACGTCGGGAACATCGGGCAGGTCGATCTCCTCGAAGGCCTGCTGGTAGATCGCCTTCACATCGAACACCGCATCGAGGTCTGCGTCGGCCGGTGTGAACTTCGCGATCTCGCCGCCGATCCATGCCGCCCAGTCGTCCAGGGCAGCGCCGGAGCGGTCACCGAAGCCGTACACGCGCCAGCGGCCGTCGGCCTTGGCGTGGTGCCCGAGGTGCACGACGTTCCCGTCGCAGACCCGCACCACCTCGGCGGACTTGAAGCGTCGGCCGAGCGGGAAGCCCGTGGCCAGCTCCTGCCGCGAGGCATCCGCGACGATCATCGACGGCTGGTACTCGGTCATGAAGCCGGACGGGAACTCGGCGGTGCCGAGGTAGAAGGTCGCGAGCTCCTGCGGGTCGGAGATCTCCTCCGGCTTGCGCGCCATCAGCGAGGACCACTCCTTGTCGAAGTCGATCAGCTGCTGCGCGACGGGACGGCGCTCCGATGCATACGTCTCCAGCAGCTCCTGCGGCGAGCGCCCGGTGAGCACGGCCCCGAGCTTCCAGCCCAGGTTGAACCCGTCTTGCATCGACACGTTCATGCCCTGGCCGGCCTTTGCGCTGTGCGTGTGGCAGGCGTCGCCGGTGAGGAAGACGCGCGGATGCCGGTCGCTCTCGAGCACGTCGTCGAAGCCGTCGGTGACCCGGTGACCGACCTCGTAGACGCTGTGCCAGGCGACCTCCTTCACGTCGAGCGTGTAGGGGTGCAGGATCTCGTTCGCCCTGCGGATGATCTCCTCGATCGGCGTGGAGCGCACCTGGTGGTTGTCGTCGTCGGCGACGGCGCCGAGGTCGATGTACATCCGGCTGAGGTAGCCGCCCTCGCGCGGGATGTGCAGGATGTTGCCCGCCTCGGCGTTGATCGCACACTTGGTGCGCCAGTCCGGGAAGTCGGTGTTCACCAACACATCCATGACGCCCCAGGCGTGCGCGGAGATGCCGCCCACGTGCTTGCGGCCGATGGCCTCGCGGACGCCGCTGCGGGCCCCGTCGCAGCCGGCGACGTACTTCGCGCGGATGGTGCGGTCGCCGGTCGCCGTGCGCACCTGCACCTCGACCGGGTACTCCCCCGCCTCGTGCACCGTGAGCCCGGTGAACTCCACGCCGTAGTCGGGCACGATCCGCCCTGGGCCGTTGAGCGCGGCCTCGGCGAAGTAGTCCAGCACGCGGGCCTGGTTCACGATCAGGTGCGGGAACTCGCTGATCTTGTACCCGTAGTCCTCGGTGCGGCTGGTGCGGATGATGTTCTCGGGGTTCTCCGGATCCGGACCCCAGAAGTTCATCCAGCCGATGTTGTACGCCTCGGCGACGATGCGCTCCGCGAAGCCGAACGCCTGGAAGGTCTCGACGCTGCGCGGCTGGATGCCGTCGGCCTGGCCGAGCACCAGGCGACCTTCGCGCTTCTCGATGATGCGCGTGACCACGTCGGGGTACTGCGACATCTGCGCCGCCAGCAGCATGCCCGCTGGGCCCGAGCCGACGATCAGCACGTCGACCTCGTCGGGCAGGTCGGCGGGACGCTCGATCCCGGTGCCGGATGCCGGAAGCACCCGCGGGTCGCCGGAGACGTAGCCGTGGTGATGGAACTGCATCGTCGTCGATTCCTTCCAAGTGTTCTATATTCGAACACAGAGTTCTACTATTGAACAGATCGTATATGAAAGGCAGACTCCTTGGCCACCCCCGCCTCCCAGACCCTCAGCCGCGGCATCCGGATCCTGGAGATCCTCGCCGACGGCCCCGGCGCCCTGTCGATCGACGACGTGGCCACGCAGCTCGAGGTGCACCGCTCGATCGCGTACCGGCTGCTGCGCACCCTGGAGGACCACGGACTCGTGTCGCGGGACGCCGCGGGGCAGGTCGCGCTCGGGCCGCGGATGGCCGCGCTGGCCGCCGGTGTCGCGCACGACCTGCAGGCCGAGGCACTCCCCGAGCTCACGGCCGTCGCCAACGAGCTCGGCCAGACCGCGTTCCTCGTGGTGCTCGACGGTGACGAGTGCATCACCCTCACCAGCGTCGAGCCGCGGCACTCCGTCGCGAATGTCGCGCAGCGGCCTGGAGCCCGGCATCCGGTCACCGTCGGCGCACCCGGCAAGACCGTCCTCGCGCAGCTGCCGGATGCCGAGTGGCCGGCAGTCGACGACACTCTGCGCACCCAGATCGCCGAGGCCCGCCGGCGCGGATACGCGACCAGCCACGACGAGGTGATCCCGACCGTGCGGTCGGTCGCGGTGCCGCTCCCGCTGCGCGGCAAGCGCCCCGCGGCCCTCGCGGTCGTGCACGTCGCCTCCCGATTCAGCGACGCCGAGATCGCCGAGCGCCTGCAGCGCTCCGCGGCGACCATCCGCGAGTCGCTCGGCGGCTGAACCCGGCATCCGCCGCAGCGGAACCGTGGACAACTGCAGAATCTCGGATCCCCCCTGGAGACCTCCGAGATCGTGCAGATCTCCGACGGGATGCCCCCTCAGACCAGCCGGTAGTCCGGCAGACTGTCGTCGGTGGCGAACACATCCGTCATCCAGAGCATGCTCCGGTACATCAGGCGGTTCGAGAACGTCCAGTTCCGCATCCGGATGCGGCGCTCGGACGGCGGCGCGAGGAACGGGCCGGCGTTACCCGCGCGGGCGATCTTCGTCGGCTTGCGCATCCGCCTGTCATAGGCCGCGAACGCCGCCTCATGATCCCCGCCTGCCGCGACGAGTTCGCCCGCCAGCACGTACGAGCCGAGCAGGGCGAGTCCGGTGCCGAAGCCACCGAGGGTGTTCGCGTACCCGGCATCGCCGACGAGCGCGGTGCGACCGCGGGTGAAAGTCGACATCCGAGTGCGGGTCAGCGCGTCCAGATAGAGGTCCGGATCGGTGCGCGCCGCCTTCAGCGCCTGAGGAGTCCGCCACCGGCCGTCAGCGAACGCCGACTCGAGGAACGCCCGCTGGGACTCGAGGTCCTTGCGGTCGTAGTCCGCGCTCGCAGCGCGGAAGACGAACAGTGCCGGCGCCTTCTGCCCGCCCAGCAGCACGAGGCGATCCGGGGTGTTGTACCCGTATGCCACCGCCCGACCGCTCGGGAGCGCCGTCTCGAGCCCGTCCATCGGCACGTGCCCGCTCGCGACGGCGTAGTAATAGCCGCGCGATTCGACGAACTCGTCTTCCGGGCCGAAGGCCAATCGGCGCACTGCGGAGTGCACGCCGTCCGCGCCGATCACCAGATCGAATCGCTCCGCCGCTCGGGAGGCGAACGACACGTCGACACCGCCGGATGTCTCGACCATCGATGTGATCTCGTCGCCGAACACGTACTCGGCATCCTCCGCCGACCGGCGATGCAGGATGCCGGCGAGGTCACCGCGCAGGATCTCGACGTCGCCGCCGATGAACTCCCCCGGCACGACGGCGTTCACGCGGTCGTGCTCGTCGACCATCCGCCAATCGGTCTTGGCGGTCTGATGGGCGTGCACCTCGTCGAGGATGCCCATGCGCGTGAGCAGTTCGCGATGGGTGCGTCCCTTGAAATCGACGGCCTGACCGCCGGGCCGTACGCCCGGCGCCTTCTCCACGACGGTCACGTCGAAGCCGTTGCGCCCCAGCCACCCGGCCAGTGCAGGGCCGGCGATGCTTGCCCCGGAGATGAGGATCTTCTTCGTACTCATGAGCAGCTCCTTCGTCAGAAATAATTGCGTCCTTGGGACACAATAACTAATCGCGTACGCTGGACGCAATAACTTCTTCGAGGAGGTCGGATGGCTGATCAGGACGACTCCGCCGGAGCCGGCGTGCTGTGGAGCACCCCTGCGCCGGCACGCCGAGGACCGAAGCCTAGGCACACCCTCGACGGCATCGCCGAGGCCGCATCCGCGATAGCCGACGCCGAAGGGCTGGATGCCGTCACGATGCAGCGCGTCGCCCAGCGCCTCGGCACGACGAAGATGGCGCTGTACCGCTATGTCGCCGGTCGCGCCGATCTGGATGCGGTGATCCTCGACCGCGCGTTGGGCGCCCCGCCGACGGACTCAGGAGCGACCTGGGAGGACGCGCTCACCGGCTGGACCCGCGCCCTGCACTCCCGGGCACTCGAGAGCCCGTGGACGGTCGAGCTGGCCCAGAGACCGCACGTGCCGGGGCCGGAGGAACTCACCTGGTACGAGCGCGGACTGGAAGCCACCGACGGCCTGTCGCTGACAGCGGGCGAGCGACTCGACCTCCTGGCGTTGCTCTCCGGTCACGCACTCTCGCTCGTGCGCCAGCAGGCGGGCTCGTCAGCCCCGGAGGAGGAACTGGCGTCGCGGCTCGGCCCCGTCCTCGCCGCGCGAGCCGAGCAGTATCCGCGCGCGGTCGCCGCCTTCGCCGAGGCAGGCCGGGATGGCTCCCGCGACGACGCCCTCCTGTTCGGCGTGCACCGCATCCTCGCCGGCGTGGCGGCATTGCTCGAGGAGCGTCGCGGCGCCTCGAACTGACGCCATCCATCGCGTCACGCCGACATGCGGAATCCCGGAGCCCCCAAGGAGAGGCATCCGGGATTCCGCCGATCCTCTCGCGCCACTCACGCTTTGACCCGCTGGGCGACTCAAAGCGTGAGCGGCGCGAGTGGACGTACCGAGGTCAGGCCTTCGACATGCCGTAGATCGGGCTCTTCGCCTGTTCGGCCTCGAAATCCGGGCCGAGCGGGATGCCGCTGCGGTCGCGCAGCAGCAGCGTGGCGGCGAGTCCGACCAGCGTCATTCCGGCCAGATACCAGGTGATGCCGGTCGTGGAATGCGTGTTCTGGAAGATCGCCTGCGCGATCAGCGGCGAGAACGCGCCGCCCAGGATCGCGCCGATCGCGTACGAGATCGAGACGCCGGAGAACCGGATCGACGCGGGGAACAACTCCGAATACAGCGCCGCCTGCGGGCCATAGGTGAAGCCGAGACCGACCGTGAGCACCACGAGGGCGACGGCGAGCGATCCGACTGTGCCGACGTTCACCATCGGGAACAGCAGGAACACACCGACCAGCTGCAGGATCCATCCCGCGATGTAGGTGTTGCGGCGACCGATGCGGTCGCTCAGCCACCCGCCGAGCCAGGTGAACACCAGCCAGGTGACGCCCGAGAGAGCGACGATCCAGAACACCGGGGCGGTGTCGAGGCCGATCGGACCCTTCGGGTCGGTTGCGTAGCGCTGCACGTAGCCGCCGGTGGTCATGTAGCCCACCGCGTTGTTGCCGGCGAAGACGAGCGCGGCGATGATCACGAGCAGGGCGTGCTTGCGGAACAGCTGCACGATCGGCATCCGCGTCTCCTCCTTGCGCTCGGCGATCTCCGTGAACACCGGGGACTCTTCCACGCGGCGGCGCACCCAGTAGCCGACCAGGATCAGCACGAACGAAAGCAGGAACGGCACGCGCCAGCCCCAGGCCAGGAACGCGTCACCGGGGGCGATCTGCGCCATCAGCGCGAGCATCATCGAGGCCAGCAGCAGGCCGATCGGCACGCCGATCTGCGGCGATGCGCCGAACACGCCGCGCTTCTTCTTCGGTGCGTGCTCCACCGCCATCAGCACCGCGCCGCCCCATTCGCCGCCCGCCGAGATGCCCTGCACGATGCGCAGGAAGATCAGCAGGATCGGCGCCCACACGCCGATCGCGGCGTGCGTGGGCAGCAGACCGACCAGGGTGGTCGATGCACCCATCAGCAGCAGCGTCAGCACGAGCATGGGGCGACGGCCGATCTTGTCGCCGAAGTGCCCGGCCAGGAATGCACCGAGCGGGCGGAACAGGAAGCTGACGCCGACCGTGAAGAACGAAACGATCTGGGCGAATTCCTCGCCCATCGGCTGGAAGAACAGGGTCGCGAACACGGTCGCCGCGGCGAACGCGTAGATGAAGAAGTCGTACCACTCGACCGTGGTGCCGACGACGGTGGCGAAGACGACGCGACGCCTGTCGCCGGGTGATGCGATGGTGCCGGTCGGGGTGAACCCGTCCTGATCTGTGCCGCTCATTCTCTCTCCTTCGAGGGTGACGTCCTTGTCGCGACTGCCGGAGAATCCGATGCTTGCCGCCGGGTATCAGGATGATATACGATTTCGAATACGACGCACAAGAGCCGCGCAAGGAGGCGCCCGTGAGCCAGCCGATCCCCCACCCGGGCAAGATCATCGCCATCCACCTGAGCTACGCCTCCCGCGCGGATCAGCGCGGCAGACGCCCCGCCGCCCCGTCCTACTTCTTCAAGCCGACCTCCTCGGTCGGCGCCTCCGGCGGCACCGTCGAGCGCCCCGCAGGCACCGAGCTGCTCGCCTTCGAGGGGGAGATCGCGCTCGTCATCGGCACTGCGGCCCGCCGCGTGACGCTCGAGGACGCCTGGTCGCACGTCGGCTGGGTCACCGCCTCGAACGACCTCGGTCTCTACGACCTGCGCGCGAACGACAAGGGGTCCAACGTGCGCTCCAAGGGCGGCGACGGCTACACGCCGCTCGGCCCGGAGTACCTCGACGCGCGTGCCGTCGACCCGAACGCGCTCCGCGTGCGCGCTTGGGTGAACGGCGAACTGCGCCAGGACGACACCTCGGCCGGCATGATCTTCCCGCTCGCCCAGTTGGTCGCCGACCTCTCCCAGCACTTCACGCTTCAGCCCGGAGATGTCATCCTCACCGGCACCCCGGCGGGTTCGTCGGTGATCGTGCCCGGCGATGTCGTCGAGATCGAGGTGGATGCTCCGGATGCCGGGCTCTCCTCCGGCCGGCTGACCACGACCGTGACCGAGGGCGACGCCCCGTTCGACGAGTCGCTCGGCTCGCTGCCCGCCGTCGACGACCTGCAGCGCACGGAGGCCTGGGGGTCCCGCGAGGAGGCCGGGCTGCCTCCGGTCGCCGAGCCTCCGGCGGATGCGGGAGCACTCTCCCCGGACCTCCGCGCCAAGCTCGACCTCGCCCCCACAGCCGGGCTCTCCAGCCAGCTGCGCAAGCGCGGGCTGCATTCCTGCTTCATCGACGGCGTGGCCGCGAACCTCCCCGGTACGAAGATCGTCGGCACCGCGAAGACCCTGCGCTTCGTCCCCGCCCGCGAGGACCTGTTCAAGATCCATGGCGGCGGCTACAACGCGCAGAAGCGCTGCTTCGATGAGATCCGCCCCGGCGAGGTCGTCGTGATCGAGGCCCGCGGCGAGGCCGGAACGGGCACGCTCGGCGACATCCTGGCGCTGCGCGCCAAGACCCTCGGCGCGGCCGGCGTGGTCACAGACGGCGGCGTTCGCGACTTCGACGCGGTCGCCGAGATCGGTCTGCCCGTCTTCTCGCAGGGCGCGCACCCATCCGTGCTCGGCCGCCGGCACGTGCCGTGGGACGTCGACGTGACCATCGCCTGCGGCGGCGCGACCGTGCAGCCCGGCGACATCATCGTCGGCGACGGCGACGGCGTGATCGTCATCCCCGCGAACCTCGCCGAGGAGGTCGCCGACGCGGCACTCGCGCAGGAGGACGAGGATGCCTGGATCGCCGATCAGGTCGCTGCGGGGCATCCGGTCGACGGTCTGTTCCCGATGAACGCCGAATGGCGCGCGAAGTACGACCAGCGGGACCGAACATGAGCATCCCCGCCCCGCCCACCAGCAAGTCCGAGGCCGCCTACGCCTGGATCCGCGAGCGCATCGCGAACCACGCGTTCGGCCCCGGCTACCGGCTGGTGCTCGGCGCGATCGCCGACGAGCTCGGCATGAGCGTCGTGCCCGTGCGCGAGGCGATCCGGCGACTCGAGGCCGAGGGGCTGGTCACCTTCGAGCGCAACGTGGGCGCCCGCGTCACCCTGGTCGACGAGAGCGAGTACGTGCACACGATGCAGACGCTCGGTCTGGTCGAGGGCGCCGCCACCGCGCTCTCCGCCCCGCTGCTGCTCGAGGACGACCTGGAGCGCGCCGACGAGATCAACGGCCGCATGCGGCATCTGCTCGACCACTTCGACGCGCACGCCTTCACGGCGCTGAACCGCGACTTCCACTCCGTGCTCTACGAGCCCTGCCCCAACCCGCACCTGCTCGATCTCGTGCACCGCGGATGGTCGCGGCTGTCCGGCATCCGCGACACGACGTTCGCGTTCGTGCCCGGCCGTGCGCAGCACTCCGTCGACGAGCACGTCGAGATCCTGCACCTGATCCGCACCGGCGCGGACCCGCTCGAGATCGAGCTGGCCGCGCGCAACCACCGCTGGCGCACGATGGAAGCCTTCCTCGATGCGCGGCATCCGAAGACCGCCTGACCCCCGAAGGATGATGATGACCGACGCATACGTCCCGGCCGACCTGCCGGACAAGATCCAGCACTACATCGACGGCGAGTTCGTGGACTCGATCGACGGCGACACCTTCGAGGTGCTCAACCCGGTCACCAACGAGACCTACGTGCGCGCCGCCGCCGGCAAGAAGGCCGACATCGAGCGCGCCGTCGCCGCCGCACGCCGCGCGTTCACCGAGGGCCCCTGGCCGAGGATGCTGCCGCGCGAGCGCTCCCGGGTGCTGCACCGCATCGCCGACATCGTCGAGTCCCGCGATCAGCGCCTCGCCGAGCTGGAGTCCTTCGACTCCGGTCTGCCGATCACGCAGGCGCTGGGCCAGGCCCGCCGCGCCGCCGAGAACTTCCGCTTCTTCGCCGACCTGATCGTGGCCCAGGCCGACGACGCGTTCAAGGTGCCCGGCAAGCAGATGAATTACGTGAACCGCAAGCCGATCGGCGTCGCGGGTCTCATCACGCCGTGGAACACCCCGTTCATGCTCGAGTCCTGGAAGCTCGGCCCCGCGCTCGCGACCGGCAACACCGTCGTGCTCAAGCCCGCCGAGTTCACGCCGCTGTCGGCCTCGCTGTGGGCGGGCATCTTCGAGGAGGCAGGGCTCCCCAAGGGCGTCTTCAACCTGGTCAACGGACTGGGCGAGGACGCCGGTGACGCCCTGGTCAAGCACCCCGACGTGCCGCTCATCTCGTTCACCGGCGAGAGCAGCACCGGACAGCTGATCTTCGGCAACGCCGCGCCCTTCCTGAAGGGCCTGTCGATGGAGCTCGGCGGCAAGAGCCCCGCCGTGGTCTTCGCCGACGCCGACCTCGACATCGCGATCGACGCCTGCATCTTCGGCGTCTTCTCGCTCAACGGCGAGCGCTGCACCGCGGGCTCCCGCATCCTGGTCCAGCGCGAGGTGTACGACGAGTTCGTCGAGAAGTACGCCGCGCAGGCGAAGCGCGTGAAGGTCGGCCACCCGCACGACCCGGCCACCGAGATCGGCGCGCTGGTGCACCCGGAGCACTACGACAAGGTGATGAGCTACGTCGAGCTGGGCAAGACCGAGGGCCGTCTGGTCGCCGGCGGCGGCCGCCCGGAGGGCTTCCCCACCGGCAACTACGTCGCCCCGACGGTGTTCGCCGACGTCGCTCCCGACGCCCGAATCTTCCAGGAGGAGATCTTCGGACCCGTCGTCGCGATCACCCCGTTCGACACCGAGGAGGAGGCGCTCGGCCTCGCGAACAACACGAAGTACGGCCTCGCCGCCTACATCTGGACCAACGACCTCAAGCGGGCGCACAACTTCGCGCAGTCCGTCGAGGCGGGCATGGTGTGGCTGAACTCGAACAACGTGCGCGACCTCCGCACCCCGTTCGGCGGTGTGAAGGCCTCCGGCCTCGGCCACGAGGGCGGCTACCGGTCGATCGATTTCTACACCGACCAGCAGAGCGTGCACATCACGCTGGGCGCACCGCACAACCCCACGTTCGGGAAGCAGCTGCCTCCGGCCGCTCCCGACCTGGACGACCCGGACCCCCGCTGACCTGGCACCCGAATTCGAGCAAGGACGCTGACATGACCAACCGTGAAGACATGACGCTGACCTCCTCGGGCTTCTACGTGAGCCAGGAGGCGCCGATCCAGACTGACAACCCCACTCCGACGCCGACCAGCACTCCGCCTGACGTGCTGCGCTGCGCGTACATGGAGCTGGTCGTGACCGACCTCGCCGCGTCGAGGCAGTTCTATGTCGACATCCTCGGCCTGTACGTCACCAGCGAGGACGACGAGGCGATCTACCTGCGCTCCACCGAGGAGTTCATCCACCACAACCTGGTGCTGCGCAAGGGCCCGCTCGCCGCCGTCGCCGCGTTCTCGTACCGCGTGCGGACCCCCGAGGACCTCGACCGCGCTGTCGACTTCTACACCGAGCTCGGCTGCGATGTGCGTCGCAACCCCGACGGCTTCGTCAAGGGCATCGGCGACTCGGTGCGCGTGATCGATCCGCTCGGCTTCCCGTACGAGTTCTTCCACCAGACCGAGCACCAGGAGCGCATGTCCTGGCGGTACGACCTGCACATCCCCGGCGAGCTGGTGCGCCTGGATCACTTCAACCAGGTCACCCCCGACGTGCCCCGCGCGGTGAAGTTCATGCAGGACCTGGGCTTCCGCGTTACCGAGGACATCCAGGACGAGGAGGGCACCGTCTACGCCGCCTGGATGCGCCGCAAGCCCACCGTGCACGACACCGCGATGACCGGCGGCGACGGACCCCGCATGCACCACGTCTGCTTCGCAACGCACGAGAAGCACAACATCCTCGCCATCTGCGACAAGCTCGGCGCGCTGCGCCGTTCCGACGCGATCGAGCGCGGCCCTGGCCGCCACGGCGTGAGCAACGCGTTCTACCTCTACCTGCGCGACCCCGACGGGCACCGGGTCGAGGTGTACACGCAGGACTACTACACCGGCGACCCGGACAACCCGGTGATCACCTGGGACGTGCACGACAACCAGCGTCGTGACTGGTGGGGCAATCCGGTCGTGCCGTCCTGGTACACCGACGCGTCGCTCGTGCTCGACCTGGACGGCAACCCACAGACGGTGCACTCGCGCACCGACAGCAGCGAGATGGCCGTCACGATCGGCGCCGACGGGTTCAGCTACACCCGCTCCGCGGACGACGAGGCGATGCCCGAGTGGAAGCAGGGTGAGTACAAGCTGGGGCACCAGCTGTGACCCTCCCCGCCGAGACCATCGCCGCGATCGCGGAGGAGCTCGCCGAAGCCGAGCGCACGCGCGTGCTGATCCCGCGGATCACCGCGCGGTATCCGGATGCCACGATCGAGGACTCCTACGCGATCCAGGGCGTCTGGCGCGACCGCCGGCTCGCAGCGGGCCGGCGCCTCGTCGGACGCAAGATCGGACTGACCTCGAAGGCCATGCAGCAGGCGACCGGCATCACCGAGCCGGACTACGGCGTGATGTTCGACGACACCGTGTACGCCTCAGGCTCCGACATCCGGTTCGACGACTTCTCGAACGTGCGCATCGAGGTCGAGCTGGCCTTCGTGCTGAAGACGCCGTTGGAGGGTCCGGACTGCACGCTCGAAGACGCGCTGGCGGCGATCGACTATGCCGTGCCGGCACTCGAGGTGCTGAACTCGCACATCGAGCTCGAGGGGCGCACGATCGTCGACACCATCAGCGACAACGCCGCCTACGGCGCGATGGTGCTCGGCGACGTGCACCTGCGGCCCGACGAGATCGACCTGCGCTGGGTGCCCGGTGTGCTCAGCCGCAACGGCGAGATCGAGGAGACAGGTGTCGCGGCCGGCGTGCTCGGACACCCCGCCACCGGCGTGGCATGGCTCGCGAACAAGTTCCACCAGCACGGCGCGCGGCTCGAGGCCGGCGAGATCATCCTGGCGGGATCCTTCACCCGCCCGATGTGGGTCTCGAAGGGCGACGAGGTGCTCTGCGACTACCGGGAGATGGGCACGATCGCCTGCCGCTTCGTGTGACCTGAGTGCCGGGGGCGTAGCGTCGAACCATGTCCGTGCTCTTCGTCGCCACGATGCCGGCCTCCGGCCATGTCAATCCGCTGCTGCCGGTGCTCTCCCGGCTCACCGCAGCGGGCACCGATGTGGTGGCGGCGGGCACCGAGGAGTTCGCCGAGCGGATACGCGCGACGGGAGCGGAGTTCGTGCCCTATCCCGCCGGCGTCCTGGAGTCTTCTGACATCGCCGAGGCGACCCAGAGCGGCAGCAGCGTCGCCGTGATCGTGAAGGTGCTGAAGGCCACGGAGACCTTCGCGCCCTTCGTCGCCGAGCAGGCGAAGAACGCGTCGGCCGCGGCGATCCTGCACGACTCGAACGCGCTCTGGGGCCGCATCGGCGCGCGTCTGGCCCAGCTGCCGACCGTGTCGTTCATGACGACGATCCTCATCGGCCCCGGTGCGATCAAGGCGCTCTCGCTGCGTGAGTCGATGGCCGAGACCTGGCCGACCATGCGGTCTCTGCCCGCCGCGGTGAGCGGCCGGCGCGAGGTCGTGCGGATGTTCGGCAAGGACCTGGTGCCGCCGACGCCGATGCTGCCGCTGCGCGGCGACCTCACGATCTTCCCCGTGCCACGCGACCTGCAGGGTCCGGACGACCGACTGGACGAGACGTGCGTCTTCGTCGGCCCGACGGCGGATGCCGGCAGCCCGGCCGACCTGGACGAGCAGCTGCGCACCTTCATCGACGGGCCGGCCCCGGTCGCCCTCGTCTCGCTCGGCACGCTGCACGCCGCCGGCGAGGAGTTCTTCGAGACGTGTGCGGCGGCCCTCGGCGATCTGCCGCTGCGGGTCGTGCTGGCCACAGGGCGGGGTGATCTCGCGACCGCGCTGCCCGCCAACATCCTGGCTCTTCCCCGGGTTCCTCAGACCGACCTGCTGGCTCGCACCGACGTCTTCGTCACGCACGGAGGCATGAACAGCGCGCTGGAGGGCATCGCCGCCGGCGTACCGCTCGTCGTCGTGCCGCAGCAGGTGGAGCAGTTCCTGATCGGGCAGGCGTTCGCCGATCAGCACGCCGCCCTCATACTGCGCGAGAACCTGTCCGGCCGCCCGGTTCCGGCCGACGAGCTGCGGGTCGCCGTGCGCACCGCCCTCGACGTGCCGCGCTTCCGCGACGCCGCCGCGGCGCTCGGCGAGCGGATGCGCGAAGAGGGCGGCGCCGATCGGGCCGCCGAGCTCATCGGCGCGTTCCTCCGCCAACGGAGCTGACCCCCGCGTCCGGCGGCGATGCCCGGCCCGGGCTGTCCGCCATCCGTCGGTCTCAGCGAGTCCGACTCGCTGCCTCCCAGGCGTTCATCCCACCGGCGAGGTTCCGCAGCGCGGCATCCTCCGGCGCCGACCCGGCGAGCGCGTCGATCGCACGGGCCGACCGCAGCCCGGCCTGGCACACCAGCACGATGTCCCCGCCGACCGCGTCGAGCACCCCTGCCACCGCCGGCCAGCCGCGGTCCAGGATGTCGGCCAGCGGCAGGTGCGCGGAGCCGGGGATCGCGGATGCGCCGCGCTCCTCGTGCGTGCGCACGTCGATGACCGTCAGACCTGGTCCGCCCAGCCGTGCGACCACCTCGTCCGCCGAGATGTCATCGGAGCGCCCTGTCGGCGCGCCGCACAGGACGGCGACCTCCGCGAGACTCAGGACCGGCGGTCGTCCGGGGTCGGCGGAGAAGCGCAGCTCATCCCACCGGGCGCCGAGGGCGTCGTACCGCGCGAGCCGGCCGATGAGCGGCTCACCGATGCCGCAGATGAGCTTGAGCGCCTCGACGGCCATCGCCGAACCGACGACGCCGCAGAGGGCCCCGAACACTCCGCCGACCGCACAGGACTCGATCGCGTCGGCCTCGGGGACATCGGGGAACAGGTCGCGCAGCATCGGCCCGTGCCCGGGCAGGAACACGCTGAGCTGCCCGCTGAAGCGATGGATGCCTCCCCACACCACGGGCGTCCCGGTCAGCTCGGCCGCGTCGTTCACGAGGTAACGGGTGGCGAAGTTGTCGCTGCCGTCGAGCACCAGGTCGTGTGCGGAGAACAGCTCGAGGGCGTTGCCGGGGTCGAGGCGGCCGACCGTCCCCGTCACCTCGATGCAGGGGTCGAGCAGCGCGGCCGCATCCTGTGCCGACACCGCTTTCGCGCGGCCGAGGTCGGCCTCTCCGTGCAGCACCTGGCGCTGCAGGTTGCTGCGCTCGACCCGGTCGTCGTCGATCACCGTGATCCGGCCGACCCCCGCGGCGACGAGGTACTGGATGATCGGGGCGCCCAGCCCGCCCGCGCCGATCACGAGCACACGGGAGGCGGCGATGCGCCGCTGGCCCTCCCCGCCGACGCCGGGCAGAGTCACATGGCGGGCGAAGCGCGCCGCCCTGACCTGCGACAGCGGCGGCCCGGGTTCCACGAGGGCGGGCAGACTCACAGATCCGCCTCGGAGGGGCGAGCGGCGATCAGGCCGTCCACGGCCGAGGACGCGAGAGCGAGCGGGCGCCGGGGGATTCGCCCCGCCCCGCGTGCGAGTCGACCGGCCTCGACCGCGCCGCGCATCGCCCGTGCCATCGCCGCCGGGTCGTGCGCCCGGGTGACCGCGCTTGCCAGCAGCACGGCATCCACACCGAGCTCCATCGCGAGCGCGGCATCCGACGCCGTGCCGACGCCCGCGTCGAGCACGATCGGCACCGATGCGCGCTGCACGATCGTCTCGATGTTGTGCGGGTTGAGGATGCCGAGGCCGCTGCCGATCGGTGACCCGGCGGGCATCACGGCACTCGCACCGGCATCCTCCAATCGGCGCGCCAGCGCAGGGTCGTCGTTCGTGTAGGCGAACACCCGAAAGCCGTCTGCGACGAGCTGCTCGGTGGCGCGGAACAGCTCGATCGGATCGGGCAGCAGGGTCTCCTCGTCGGCGATCACCTCGAGCTTCACCCAGTCGGTCTCCAGCGCCTCCCTGGCCAGCTGAGCGGTGAGCACCGCGTCGCGCGCCGTGTAGCAGCCGGCAGTGTTCGGCAGGGCGCGGATGCCGAGGCGCTCCAGCAGCGCGAACACCGAGTCCCGGCCCTGCGGCGAGAACCGGCGGATCGCGACGGTGGTCAATTCGGTGCCGGAGGCGACCAGAGCGTCCTCGAGCAGGGCGAGACTGGTCGCACCCCCGGTGCCCATGATCAGGCGGGACGAGAACGACTCCCCCGCGACGAGGAACGGGTCGGCGAGGTCCTGCGTACTGACGATGCTCATGGGTGCTCCTTCTCAGCCGCCCTGGACAGCGGTGACGATCTCGATCTCGTCGCCTTCGGCGACGCGGCGGGCTGACCAACGGCTGCGCGGCACGACGGCGCCGCCGACCGCGACGGCCACGCCGAGGCGCCCGCCGTCGACGCGCGAGCCGTCGGACTGCAGGTCGTGCCCGGTGAGCCGCGCGACGAGATCCAGCAGGGTGTCGTCGGGGACTGCGGCTGTCGCGTCCCCGTTCACTCGGATGGCAATGGTCATGATCAGCCTTTCCTGACGCCGGCGAGTTCGGCGACCGCGGGTGGGGTGAGGTGCTCGGATGCGGCCACGGGCCTGTTCCCGGCATCCGGGAAACGCAGCGGGTCGAGGATCGCAGCCGTCGCCCCGTCGAGGGGAACGCCCTCGGCGAGATCGGCGCCGAGGCGCGCCGCCCACGGCGCGAGCAGCACACCGTGCCGGTCATAGCCGGCGGAGATCACCAGCCCGGGTTCAGGGCGGCCGAGCAGCGGAAGCGCGTCGGGCGTGCCGGGGCGCGGGCGTGCGAGCATCTCGACGATCTCGCACTCCGAGATGCCGGGCAGCACCGCCTCGGCGTCGCGCAGCAGGGCGAGAACCTCGCCTGCCTGCACACCCGCGACTCCCCCTTCCCGCACGGACGCGCCGAGCACGACCGTGCCGTCGTCGCGCGGAACCAGGTACACGGCGCGCCCTCGCACCAGCGCGCGCACCGTGCGGGTGAGCAGCGGGCGCAGCGCAGCGGGCACGCGCAGGCGCAGGATGTCGCCCCATACCGGCCGCAGGGGCAGTGCGGGCAGCCCGTCGATGTCGGTCACGCCGAGTCCGGCGGCCGCGATCACGACGTCGGCCTCGACGTTCTCCCCCGCCTCGAGGCGGATGCCGATGACACGGCCGTCTCGACGGACGACACCCCCGACCCGCTCGGCGCGCACCCGCTCGCCGAGGATGTCTCGCAGCGCGCCGGTGACTCGGCGGGGATCGATCCGGTGGTCGCCGTCGGCGAGGACCGCCGAGGACACCGCAGGTCCGAGCGCCGGTTCGAGCTCGCGCGCCGCGCTGCCAGTGAGACACTGCACCGGCATCCCGTGCGAGCTCTGCAGCTCGGCGAGCTCGAAGAGAGCGGCGCGATCAGCGGCATCGACGCCTGCGGCGAGTGTGCCGGTGGCTCCGTACCCCACATCGTGCCCGCTCGCCGCTTCCAGAGAGGCGACGAATCCCGGGTACAGTGTGGCGGACTCTCTCGCGAGCGGCAGCAGATCGTCCTGCCCCCAGGCGGTCTCGGCCGTGGCCGCGAGCATCCCGGCAGCCGCACGGCTGGCGCCGTTCCCGGGCTCGGGGTCGAACAGGGTGACATCGTGGCCGCGGCCGACCAGTTCGGCGGCGGTCGCCGAGCCGATGATCCCCGCGCCGATCACAGCGATGCGCATCTGCGTGCCCTTTCCTACGACGGCATGACCCGTATCAGGTTCAGCGGTCGGCACGTGGCCCTCTCAGCCTTCAGCAGGCTCCCGCGGACGCCTCTACCCTATAGGGGTGACCATCGCCGATCCGCACCCCGTCGTAACAGTGCCGTCCCTGTCCCGGTCCGAGCGGCTCGCGCGTCTCGAGGCGGCCCGGCTCTACGTGTGCACCACCGCGCGCACCGACACCGGCGATCTGGAGGACTTCCTCGAGGCGGCCTATTCCGGCGGCGCGGACATTATCCAGCTGCGCGACAAGCAGCTCGAGGCGCGGGCGGAGGTCGCTGCGCTCCAGGTCCTCGCAGATGTCGCCCGCCGGCACGGGAAGCTGTTCGCGTGCAACGACCGCGCCGACATCGCCGCGCTCGTGGGTGCCGACGTCTTCCACGTCGGACAGGGCGACCTCAGCACTGCACAGGCGCGGGCGCTGCTCGGCGCCGATGTTGTGATCGGCCGATCGACGCATTCGGTCGAGCAGGCCGCCGCTGCCGACGCCGACCCCGGCCTGGACTACTTCTGCGTCGGCCCGGTGTGGGAGACGCCCACGAAACCCGGCCGGGCGGCGATCGGCCTCGAGCCGCTGCGCGCGGCGGCCGGCTCCGCGAAGCCGTGGTTCGCGATCGGCGGCATCGGCGCGGGCCCTCGGCTCGACGACGTGCGCACCGCGGGCGCGACCCGCGTCGTCGTCGTGCGCGCCGTGACCGAGGCCTCCGACCCGGCGGCGGCGGCCGCCGACCTGCGCGCCGCGATCACACGATCCTGACCCACCCATCGAAGACGACAGAGGAGCATCCATGGCACTGCAGCTCGCACCCACCTTCCGCGCGCGACTGACCGAGAGCGACCGCGCCCTCGTCGGCATGTGGGCCTGCACGGGTTCACCTCTGGTGACCGAGATCGCCGCGGGGTCGGGGCTGGACTGGCTGCTGATCGACATGGAGCACTCCGCCAACACTCTGGACTCCGTGCTGGTGCAGCTGCAGGTCGCCGCCGGCTACCCGATCACACCCGTCGTGCGCGTGCCGTTCAATGACACGGTGATGATCAAGCAGGTCCTCGACCTCGGTGCGCAGAACCTGATCGTGCCGATGGTGTCCTCCGCCGAGGAGGCGCGGGCCGCGGTGCGCGCCGTGCGGTACCCGCCCGCCGGCGTGCGCGGCGTGGGCAGCGCGCTGGCGCGAAGCGCGCGCTGGAACCGCGTCGACGGCTATCTGCAGGACGCCGATTCGCACACCACCCTGGTCGTGCAGATCGAGACCGCCGCCGGTGTGGATGCCGCCGAGGAGATCGCCGCCGTCGACGGCGTCGACGCCGTGTTCGTCGGTCCCAGCGACCTGGCCGCGTCGATGGGGCACCTCGGTGAGCAGACGCACCCGGACGTCCTCGCCGCAGTCGCCCGCGCGTTCGCCGCGGTGAAGGGCGCCGGCAAGCCGGTCGGCGTGAACGCCTTCGACCCCGTCGCCGCCGAGGAGTACATCGCGCACGGCACCGACTTCATCGCGGTCGGCGCGGACGTCGCACTGCTCGCCCGGGCTTCCGAGGCGCTGGCGGCGCGCTTCATCCCGGCATCCGATTCTGCGCAGCGCGCGTCGTACTGACGCGCGTCGCACGTGCCAGAATCGACGGATGCCGCACCTGAGACCCGCCCGATGAGCCGTGGCCTCGCGGCGCTCGGCGACCGCAACTTCCGCTGGTTCTTCCTCGCGCGGGCGATCACGCTGATCACCGGGTCGATGTCGTCGATCGCGCTGGCGTTCGCGGTGCTCGGCATCGACAATCATCCGGAGAGCCTGTCCTACGTGCTCGCCGCGTTCACGATCGCGAACATCGTGTTCGTGCTGTTCGGCGGCGTGGTCGCCGACCGGCTGCCTCGCGCACTGGTGATCCAGGTCTGCTACGTGCTCGACATCCTCTCGATCGGCACGGTCGCGGTGCTCCTGTTCACCGGCGCCGCGAGCATTCCCGCGATGATCGGCCTGGCTGCGGTCAACGGCGCCTCGACCGCGTTCGTGCTGCCCGCGATGCAGGGGCTCATCCCGCAGCTGACCACGCCGGCACACCTGCAGCAGGCCAACGCGATGCTGTCGTTCGTGCGGTCCGCCGTCACGATCGGCGGCCCGGTGATCGCCGGACTGCTCGTCGCGACGGTCGGGCCCGCGTGGGCGATGGTCGTGCAGGTGATCGGGTGGCTCGCCGCCATCCCGATCCTCGCGATGGTGAAGCTGCCGCCGCCGTCCGGCACCGGTGAGTTCTCGCTGTTCGCCGATCTGCGCACCGGATGGACCGAGTTCTGGAGCCGCTCCTGGCTGTGGACCATCGTGCTCGCCTTCATGATCATGAACGCGATCCACGTGGGCGCGTGGGGCGTGGTCGGACCGTACATCGCGAAGAACGACGACAGGCTCGGCATCTCCGGCTGGGGCTGGGTGGTCAGCGCCGAAGGGCTCGGCGTGCTCCTGATGACACTGATCCTGATGCGCTTCCCGCTGCGCCGGCCACTGCGGCTCGGCATGATCGGCATGGCGGTCTTCGCCGTCCCCCTCACGGTGCTCGGCGTGCATCCTGTCGTGGTGCTGCTCGCGATCGCTGCGTTCCTCGCCGGCGCAGGCAGCGAGATCTTCAGCACGGGCTGGAGCGTCGCCATGATGGAGAACATCCCCGGCGACAAGATCTCCCGCGTGTCCAGCTACGACATGCTCGGCAGCTTCGTGGTCATGCCGGTCGGAACGCTGGTGTACGGCTGGCTGATCACCTGCGCCGACCCGGCGACGGTGCTCGTCACCTCCGGCATCCTGTACGCGGTGATCGCGCTGTCGGCGCTCGCGGTGCCGAGCGTCTGGCGGATGGGGCGCGCCGAGGGCGCGATCGCGCCGCACTCATAGCGGTTCCCGGGCGCGTTCAAAGGCGCGCAGGGTGCGATTCATAGCGTCCGGGAGCACACTGAGTGCATGACCTTCGATGCCCTGCGCCCGCTCGCCGCCCGGGCGGCACTCTTCTCCGCACTCCGCCAGGACCAGTTCGTGATGGCCGTCGACGCCCTCGGCGAGCACCGGTGGGACGCAGACCTGAACGCAGGGACGATCACCTTCATCTCGGTCGCCGACCCGGCGCACCGCATCACCGCGACCGCGCACCTGATCGCCTCGGTCGCACCCGAGGCCCGCTCGGTGCTGTGGGGCTGGGCGCACCCGATGGGCGCCCCAGACGGCATCGCCGTGAAGCTGCGCGACTACGGATCCCAGTACGGGCTGCCCGCGCTCGCCGAGGGCGAGACGCCGTTTCCCGCCGGCATCGCCGACATCGACGCCTGGGTGATCGACGCCGCGCACGTCGTGGGCGGCGTCGCGGGCGAGCTCACCGGTCGCGCCCCCTACTTCGCCGCGGATGCCGGAGCCGGCACCCGCGCGGTCTTCGTGCTCGACGGAGTGCTGGGCCCGCTCACCGTCGCCGACGCTGTGGTCGCACTCCCCCGGATCCTCGCGTCGACCGAGCTGCCCGACCCGCGCACCTCGGTGTGGGATCTCGCACGGCTCGCCGCATGGAACCTGCAGTGGACCGATGACGCGTTCACCGGTGCGACCGTGACGGACGCCACGGGCTCGGCGACCTTCCGCTTCGATGCGCAGGCGCGGATCGCGGGCATCGAGAGCGCCCTCGCCGCCGCCTGACCACTCCCTCAGCGAGGGGCCGGTGTGCGAAGCTGGGCGCATGCGCAACGCCATCGTCCGCTTCGCGGCGCTCTACGTGTTCAACGTCGCCGTGCTGCTCGTGCTCGGCCTGGTGCTGCCCTCGGTGCGGGTGGGCTGGAACGCCCTCTGGGCGGCCGTCATCCTCACGGTCGCGGCGCTCGCGCTGAAGCCGTGGCTGCTGAAGCGCTTCCGCTCCTCTGCGGCGAAGTCCGCCGGCGAGCGATCCGGCTTCGGCGAGAAGCTCGTGCAGTACGCGATCGTGTTCCTCGTCGAACTGATCGTCTGGGTGGCCACCGTGCTGCTCAGCGGCGTCTCCGTGCGGGGCTTCTTCTGGGGCTGGGTGCTCCCGCCGATCGTGCTGCTGATCGGCTGGGTCATCTACGACCGCTTCGATGACCGGATCCGGGCGAAGGCCGCCGAGGTCTACGACGCGACTTCGGCGAAGATCACCGGCAAGTCCGCCCCCGCGACGCCGACGGCGCCGGACTCGCCCGCGACGAAGGCCGGCCGGGAGGAGCTCGACGACGGCCTCACCCCCGAGCAGCGACGGATGCTCGAAGACCTCTGAGTCCGGCGGCGGTCACGCCGCCTTCACTCCGGACCCGCGCCCCAGTCGCTGACGTGCGGTCTTCATGCCGGGCCCGACCGGCACGTGCGTCGTCGCCGCTGCGAGGCCGAACGCGGGCATGTCGACGTAGACGGCTTCGAGGTCGGCGACGGGAACCTGATAGGTCTCGTGCCAGACGCCCACACTCCCCGTGCCCTGCAGAGTGCGCATGAAGTCGCGCCAGGGCTGCAGGTGCGGCGCATCGCGGTCGGCGGCGAATCGCTGCAGGTGCTCCGGGCTCTCCCAGTACGACAGCAGCAGCGTGGTCCGCCCGAACCAGCTGTGCGCACCGAGCATGCCGGCGTCGGGATGCGTGGCGAGATGACGCAGCATGGGCGCCATCCTGCTCGCGGTCCACCCGACCCTCCCCACCTGCCACCAGCGGTTGGCGCGCATGCCGATCAGGAACACAGTGATGTCCGTGCGATCGGGTGCTGCGGTGAATCGTCCGGGGTGCACGTGCTGAGCCATGGTGTCTCCTCTTCCCAGAATTATGTAACGCTGTTATGCAACAACGTTACGATAGGATGACGTCCATGGCAAGACCCATCGCACACACCGCGGAGCTCCGCGACCGCCTCCTCGACGTCACCGCCGACATGGTCGATGAGAAGGGCCCCGAGCGCATCAGCCTGCGCGAGATCGCACAGGCTGCCGACACGTCGACCTCAGCGGTCTACGCCCTGTTCGGCGGCAAGTCGCAGCTGCTCGTCGCTGTGATCGATCACGGCTTCACATCTTTCGGCACCGCACAGGCGCAGACCGAGTCCACCGGACTCCGCGCCCTCGGCCGGGCCTATCGGGCCTGGGCGAAGGCGAATCCCGCGCTGTACCGGCTGATGTTCGGCGGAGCGATCACCGCCGCAACGGACTGCGCCACGGACACGGACGCCGCCGCCGGTGCGATGGCTCCCCTCGTGCGCGTCCTCGCCCTCCGGGTGCCCGAGGCGCAACTGATGCCTGCCGCGATGACCGTGTGGGCGCAGGTGCACGGCGCGGTCAGCCTCGAACTCGCCGCAGTCGCGCCCGAGGTGGATGATTGGGAGGCCGTCTACGACGCCGTCCTCGACGCCGTCGAGCGCGCTTTCCCACCTACGGTGCCCTCCGTCTGACAGTCCGCTTCCGCCGACCTTAGAGTGACGCCATGAGCAGTCTGGATCTCATCCCCGCCGGCAGGACCTTCACCCAGGACGACATCGTCGTCTACGCCGATCGCGAGAACCGCACGCTCGACGAGGCGATCCGGGGCGCCGACCTGCTGATCAGCGCACCGCACGCGGGGGCGGCGATCCCCGAGGAGATCGCCGAGTTCCTCTCCCCCGCGCTCACCAGGCGACTGCAGTACGACTTCACGGATGTCGCGACCGACGCGATCGTGCGGAGCTGGGCGTCGCAGGACCCGCGGGTGGTGGCCGTGCTCAACCCGCATCCGCGTCTGGTGCGCGACCCGAACCGCGCGAAACCCGCCGACGTCGCCGCCGACCTGTCCGCGGCGATCGCCCGCACGGCCGAGGCCGGCGCCCGGCAGCGCGTCGACCTCACCGGAGTCGATGCCATCCGCCCTGTGACGTTCTCGTTCTTCCCGATCCTCGAGGTGCCTCGCGCCGAGGCTGACCTGCACAGCCTCGTCAACACCTTCGTCGAGGTCGCCGAGCGCGGCCTGGGCGTCTACGAGCGCATCCGCGACGACCTCACAGAGCGGTTCCTCGCGCGCGGCCTCGACGGCGGCGGCCGCTTCACACGGCTCTCCTTCCACGACACCATGAACACCACGACCACTCGGGACGGCGCGGTGAACGTCGCGCGCACCGAGAAGGATCGACTGCCGCATGTGGTGGCGCTCTCCAACCGCGGCGACGGCCGCGGCGAGGAGCGCACCGCCGACGACCCGCCCACGATGGACCCCGCCCGGCTGCGCCGACTGGCCGAGGCGCACCGCGAGGGCTTCAGGGTCGAGGACCCGGCGGATGTCGCCCTGAACAAGCCCTACCTCGGCAGCCAGGAGATCCGCGCCGCCGGAGCCCGCTTCCGCGAGGTGGGCGAGCAGGCCCGAGCGGCGGGGCTCGAGCTCGACGCCGTGCAGGCGGAGTTCCTGCGTGAGTACCTGCTCGGCGAGGCGGCCGTCGACGAGCTGCACCGGCCGGGCAGCGACTGGATCGCCGAGGACCCGGCGCACGTCGACGCCGTCGCGGCATCCTGCCGGCTCGCGTGGGATCTCTACCGCGACGCGTGACCCGCGGCGGTCACCCGCTCGAGAGCAGTCCGACCAGCGAACCGGCCGTGATCGGCTTCACCGCGAGGATCAGCGACGGCAGGAAGACGAGTGGTCGACGAGCTCGGTGCCGATCTCGGTCGTGCCCGAGGTGTCGAATTTCGCCGCCGCGACCTGCGAGCCGTTCTTCGGCAGCACGTGGATGCCGGCGAAGCCACCGGCCCACGCATCCGACTGCACCCCGAGCGGGATGCCGGCGGCCAGGACGGCTCCCCCGACGCGAACGGCGCGATTCGGGTCAGCCCAGCGGTGTGGACCCCTCCCGCACACGCATCGACGCCCCGGCGCGGTGCGTGCCGAGGCGTCGAATGCGGTACGAAGTGCGCTCAGCCCTCGGCAGCCGCCCGCTCCGCGGCCTCGACCACGTTGGTCATGAGCAGTGCGACGGTCATCGGGCCGACGCCTCCCGGGTTCGGCGAGATGAAGCCCGCGACGCCTGCGACATCAGGATGCACGTCGCCGTAGACCTTGGACTTGCCGGTCTCGGCGTCCGTCTCGCGCGTGACGCCCACGTCGAGAACGGCGGCGCCGGGCTTCACGTCGGATGCCCGGATCAGGTGCTTCACGCCCGCGCCGGCGACGATCACGTCGGCCATGCGCAGGTACGGCGACATGTCGGGGGTGCCGGTGTGCACCTGCGTGACAGTCGCGTTGATGACGCGACGCGTCAGCAGCAGCCCCATCGGGCGGCCGATGGTCACACCGCGGCCGACGACCACCACATGCTTGCCGTTCAGGTCGTAGTCGTTGCGCAGCAGCAGCTCGATCACGCCGCGCGGCGTGCACGGCAGCGGAGTGTGGATCGGCCCGTTGACGTTCAGCACCAGGCGCCCGAGGTTGGTCGGGTGCAGGCCGTCGGCGTCCTTGGCCGGGTCGATCCGCTCCAGGACGGCATCGGTGTCGAGGTGCTTCGGCAGCGGCAGCTGCACGATGTAGCCGTGGCACGCCGGATCGGCGTTGAGCTCGTCGATCAGAGCCTCGACCTGCTCCTGCGTGGCATCCGCCGGCAGCTCGCGCTGGATCGAGTTCATGCCGATCGCCTCGGACTGGCGGTGCTTCATCCCGACGTACAGCTGGGATGCCGGGTCGGCGCCCACGAGCACGGTCGCGATGCCGGGCACGACGCCGCGCTCGCGCAGAGCCGCGACGCGCTCGGCCAGCTCGCTCTTGATCGCCGCCGAAGCGGCCTTACCGCCGAGGATCTTCGCGGTCATGTCTGAAACCTTTCGTGAGGGGCGCCAAGCGCGAGACCCCGAGTTCCGCGTGAGACCCATGCGGTGAACGTGGGTCTCACGCGGAAACGGAGGTCTCGCGCGGATCTCGCGGAGGGGTGAGGGTCTCGCGCGGATCTCGCAGGCGGATTACTGCTGCAGGTCGGGGTACAGCGGGAAGGCCGCCGCGAGCGCGTCGATGCGTGCCCGAAGGGCGTCCACATCGGCGCCGGGCTGCAGCGCCAGGGCGATCACGTCGGCCACCTCGGTGAACTCGTCGTCGCCGAAGCCGCGGGTCGCGAGCGCAGGCGTGCCGATGCGCAGGCCCGAGGTCACCATCGGCGGGCGCGGGTCGTTCGGCACCGCATTGCGATTCACGGTGATGTGGATGTCGTGCAGCAGATCCTCGGCCTGCTTGCCGTCGATCTCGGCGTCGCGCAGGTCGACCAGCACCAGGTGCACGTCGGTGCCGCCCGAGCGCACGGCGATGCCGGCATCCTTCACGTCCTGCTGCGAGAGCCGGTCCGCGATGATCGCGGCGCCGCGCAGCACGCGCTCCTGACGCTCCTTGAAATCCGGGGTGCCGGCGATCTTGAACGCAGTCGCCTTGGCGGCGATCACGTGCATGAGCGGGCCGCCCTGCTGGCCCGGGAACACGGCCGAGTTGATCTTCTTGGCGATGTCGGCATCGTTGGTGAGGATGAAGCCCGAGCGCGGGCCGCCGATGGTCTTGTGCACCGTCGACGAGACGACGTGAGCGTGCGGCACCGGGTTCGGGTGCAGGCCCGCGGCGACAAGGCCGGCGAAGTGCGCCATGTCCACCCAGAGCAGCGCGCCCACCTCGTCGGCGATCGCGCGGAACGCGGCGAAGTCGAGGGTGCGCGGGTAGGCCGACCAGCCGGCGATGATGACCTTCGGCTTGTGCTCGATGGCCAGGCGGCGCACCTCGTCCATGTCGATGGTCGAGGTCTCGGGGTTCACGCCGTAGGCGACGATGTCGTAGAGACGGCCGGAGAAGTTGATCTTCATGCCGTGGGTGAGGTGACCGCCCTGGTCGAGCGAGAGGCCGAGCAGGGTGTCGCCGGGGCGGGCGATCGCGTGCAGCACGGCGGCGTTCGCGGTGGCTCCGGAGTGCGGCTGGACGTTGGCGAACTCGGCGCCGAACAGCTCCTTGGCACGGGCGATCGCCAGCTCCTCGGCGACGTCGACCTCTTCGCAGCCGCCGTAGTAGCGACGACCGGGGTAGCCCTCGGCGTACTTGTTGGTCAGCACCGAGCCCTGCGACTGCAGCACGGAGACCGGCACGAAGTTCTCGGACGCGATCATCTCGAGGTAGGTCTGCTGGCGCTTCAGCTCACGGTCGAGGACCTGGGCGATCTCGGGGTCGACCTCCGAGAGAGGCGCGTTGAAGAAGCGGTCGGTCATGGCGTATTCCTGCTTTCTCACGGGAAAAGGGGATGGTTTCGCATCGGCCCAGGCGCGCGGTCGATTCCCATGAGAAGTCGCTCCCCGGTGGTGACCCACCCAGACGCCAGTCGCGACGAGGAAGAGCCTACCGGATGGGCGCCGTCGCGGATGCCGGGAATTCCATGGATTGCCTGCCCCTGGGGGCTCCCCCTACGACGCGCCGTCAGGATAGGTTTTGTTCATGGCCCTTCCTGATTCCCCGCCGCTCGTCCCGTACCCCTCAGACGTTCGCAGAGAGGAGGGCGTGATCCCCCTGGCATCCGCGCGGATCGCCGGCGACTCCGTCGTCGCCGAGCAGCTGCGCGACGGCATCGCCACACGCACCGGCATCCGCTCGCAGGTCACAGGCGTCGGAACGGATGCCGAGATCGTGCTGACCCTGGACCCCGCTGCGGGCGGGGCCGAGGCATACGTGCTCGATGCGCTGGGCAGCAGCATCCGCATCACCGGCGCCGACGCGGCCGGCCTCTTCTACGGCACCCGCACGCTGCTGCAGCTGCTGCACGAGTCGGATGCCGGGTGGGTCGTGCCCCGGGTGCGCATCGAGGACGCCCCCCGGTTCACCTACCGCGGCGTGATGCTCGACGTCGCACGTCACTTCTTCGGCGTGGAGGATGTGAAGGCCTACATCGACCGCGCAGTGGACCTCAAGTTCAACCACCTGCATCTGCACCTGACCGACGACCAGGGGTGGCGTCTCGAGATCGACTCCTGGCCGCTGCTCACCGAACGCGCGTCCGGCAGCGACACCACCGGCGGTGAGGGAGGCTTCTTCACGAAGGACCAGTACCGCGAGATCCTCGCCTACGCCGCGGACCGCCATGTCACGGTGGTGCCCGAGATCGACCTGCCCGGCCACACGCACGCGGTGGGCATCGCCTATCCCGATCTGGTCGAGGAGCCCTGGCTGAGCGAGCAGTCCATCGCCGAGCAGGCGGCGCTCGGCATCCCGCTGCCGGTGCACGGCGAGTTCTACCGCGGTGCTGCGGTGGGGCACTCCTCGGTGCGCATCCATGAGGAGCGCACCTACGGCTTCATCGCCGACGTGCTGCGCGAGGTGGCTGAGATCACCCCCGGCCCGTACCTGCACATCGGCGGCGACGAGTGCCTCGGCACCCCCGCGGCCGACTTCGCACTGTTCTTCGAGCGGGTCACCCGGATCGCGGCCGACACCGGCAAGACCCCGGTCGCCTGGCACGAGGCCGGCGCGGTCGCCGGGATCGCCGAGGGCACGATCGGGCAGTACTGGGGCAGCGTCGAGCCGAAGGGATCGCACGCAGAGGAGGCCACCCATTTCGTGGAGCGCGGCGGCGCATTGATCATGTCGCCTTCGGACCGCACCTACCTCGACATGAAGCCCACGCCGGACTTCCCGCTTGGACTGGTCTGGGCGGGCATCGTGCCGGTGCGGACCGCGTACGAGTGGGAGCCCACCGCGGTCGTACCCGGCCTGGCCGATGACGCGATCCTCGGCGTCGAGGCTCCGCTGTGGACCGAGACCGTCACCACGATCGCCGCCGCCGACACCTTGGTGTTCCCGCGCATCGCTGCGCACGCCGAGACCGCATGGTCACCGCGAGAGGGCGCGGAGCGCACCTGGGAGTCGTTCCGGACCAGGGTCGCGGGCCTCGCCCCTGCGTGGGAGGCTTCGGGTATCGAGTTCACCCGTTCGGAGGAGATCGCATGGGCATGACGGAGAGCTCCGCACAGGGTTCGCTTCTGATCCATTCCGCGCGACTGGTGAACGACGGCCTCATCGCCGACGACGCCTGGGTGCTGATCGAGGACGGTCTGGTCGCCGAGCTCGGCATCGGCTCGGACCGGCCGAACGCCGACACGATCGTCGACGCGACCGTGGTGGCCGGCGCCGGCGCGATCCTCACGCCCGGGTTCATCGACATCCACGGCCACGGCGGCGCCGGCGCGACGTTCGACGACGGCATCGCCGCCATCCGCACCGCCCGCGACATGCACCGCACGCACGGCACCACCCGTGCCGTCGTCTCGCTGGTGACCGGGTCGCTGGATTCGCTCGCGGCGCGGGTGGGCGAGATCGCCGACCTGCGCGAGACGGACGCCGACATCCTCGGCAGCCATCTGGAGGGACCGTTCCTGGATCCCGGCCACAAGGGCGCGCACGACCCGGAGCTGCTGCGCGAGCCGACCGCCGGTGACGTGCAGCGCCTGCTCGACGCCGGCCGCGGCACCGTTCGGCAGATGACGATCGCACCCGAGCTCCCCGGCGGGCTCGACGCGGTGCGCGTCGTGGTCGCGAGCGGCGCGGCCGCCGCGATCGGGCACACGGACGCCGACGATGACACCATGCGGGCGGCCATCGACGCCGGTGCGTCGATCCTCACCCACGCCTTCAACGCGATGCGTCCGATCCACCACCGCGAACCGGGGCCGGTGCTGACCGCAGCCGCCGACCACCGCGTGACGATCGAGGCGATCGTCGACAACATCCACCTGCATCCGAGTGTGACGAAGCTGATCTTCGACGAGGCGCCGGGCCGGGTGGCCCTGATCACCGATTCGATGGCGGCGGCGGGCTCCGTCGACGGCGAGTACTCGCTCGGCGGGCTGCACGTCACCGTGCAGGGCGGCGTCGCGCGCGTGGACTCCGGCTCGATCGCCGGGTCGACGCTGACGCAGGATGCCGCGCTGCGCAACGCCGTCGCCGCCGGCGCGACGCTCTCCGAGGCCGTGCGCGCGCTCACCGAGACCCCGGCAGCCGCCATCGGCTTCGATGAGGAGCTCGGCGCGCTGCGTCCGGGGATGCTCGGCGACGCCGTGCTCCTGGATGCGGACCTGCAGGTCGTGCGGGTGTGGACCGGAGCGCGCACCGCGCGCTGACCCCGGAGACGGAACAGGCCGTCGCACCCCAGATGCGACGGCCTCAGTCCCAGTTCGGGCCAGGTCCCCAAATTGAGAGCCGGTGGGGCTCGGGAGCTCCTCCCCCGAGGACCCCGAGCCCACCGACCGGCGCGTTACCCCTGCACCGGCTGTCGTCCGCACCGCCCCCCGGTGGCACGTGCGACATGCTCTATGGATGAGACGACGGTCCACGCGTTTCATTACGCGGGTTCTGCAGAAACTTTCCCGGGAGATCGGTCAGCAGTCGCCGGGAGTTGTCCCCAGGGCTTTCCGAATCGTGGACTAAGGGTCAGAATGGATGAGGCGCGTGACGATTCCGAAGTTCATGCGTCTCTTCCTGTGAGACCGCTCCCGCGGACCGGGAAGCCCGACAGCTTTGGAAAGATCTGTGCACGACGACACCACTGACGATTTGACGGCAGACGCCGATCTCGTCCTCCGCACCCGCTCGGGTGACGCCGAGGCGTTCGGCGAACTCTGGCGTCGGCACTACCCCTCCGGCATGGCGGTCGCCCGGTCGATCACGTCGACGATCGACGCCGACGACCTCGTACAGGAGTCCTACGCCCGCATCTACCAGGCGATCCTCAAGGGCGGCGGGCCGAACGGCTCGTTCCGCGCCTACCTCTTCACGAGCATTCGGAACACCGCCGCGGCCTGGGGGCGCGCCCGTCGCGAGACGGCGATCGACGAGCTCGACACCGTCGTAGACCCGTCCAGCACCGACCAGGCCGCCGAGGAGGCGCTCGATCGGGGCCTCACCGCGCAGGCGTTCCGCAGCCTCCCCTCCCGCTGGCAGGAGGTGCTCTGGTACTCCGAGATCGAGCAGATGAAGCCGGGCGAGATCGCGCCGCTCCTCGGCATGAAGGCCGGTGCCGTCTCGCAGCTCGCCTTCCGCGCCCGTGAAGGTCTGCGCGAGGCATGGATCCAGGCGCATCTGCGCAGCGCCGAGCCAGGCTCGGACTGCCAGTGGACGATCGAGCACCTCGGTGCCTACTCCCGGGGCAACCTCGGCGTGCGCGACCGCAAGCGCCTCGAAGCGCACCTGGACGACTGCGCGCGCTGCATGATCGTCGCCGCTGAGGCGAAGGACGTCTCGGGCCGCCTCGCCCTCGTACTGCTCCCGCTCGTGCTCGGCATCGCCGGCGCCGGCGGCTATCTCGCCTCTCTGCAGGGCGGCGGCACTCCGATCGTGGCCCTCGCGGCGATGCCCTCCGGTGTCGTCGAGGGTGCCGTGGTCGCCGGCAGCGCGGTCGGCGCGGGCACCGGCCTCGCCGGGTCCGGACAGGCCGGCACGGCAGGCGGCTCCTCGGCATCAGGCGGATCCCTCACCGGCATCGGTGCGCTCGTCGGAGCCGGCTCCGCCGCACTGCTCGTCGCCGGTGTCGTCGCCGCGGTCGCGGTGGTGCCCGGCATGCTGAACGGCTCCCCCGCCACTTCACAACCGTCGGCAGGCGACGACGACCCGTCGTCGATCTCGTCCGAGGTCGCCCCCGACACTTCGGTGCTGGGCAAGCAGCCCATCGTGATCGAGGTCGAGGACCAGGCACAACCGGAAGCTCCGAAGCCGACGGAGCCGCCCGCGGCGGATGCCGACACGCCCACCGCACCGGCTCCCGAGTCGTCCTCGGCCCCCGCACCGGCTCCCCCCGTCACGCCCTCCAAGCCCGCTCAGCCCGTCGACCCGACGGATCCGGGAAAGAACCCGGGAACCGACCCGGGGACGGACCCGGGCACAGATCCCGGAACCGACCCGGGCACAGACCCCGGAACAGATCCGGGCACAGATCCCGGAACCGACCCGGGCACAGACCCCGGAACAGATCCCGGCACACCGGCTCCGGTCGCGATCACCTGGGACGAGTACAGCGTCTGGTTCGAGAACGGCAAGACGCACTACAGCGTCCCCGTCCACGGCACCCCGAACGCCACCCTTCAAGCCTGGATGGACGGCAAGAGCGCTCGAGGTGACGAGATCACCCTGGACTCGAACGGGAACGGCGTCGTGGATCTCCGCCCGTCCCTGTGGCAGGTGGCCAAGGGCGTGAGCCTCGGATTCCGCTATGTGACGGACGGCGTACTCGGGGAGTGGACCACCACACATCTTCCCGGGCTGCTCCTGGATGACGCTGCTGCGACGCGCTCGAGCGCTCCTGCCTCGCAGGAGTCCCCCCGCGACTCAGCAGGCGCGCCCGATCCCGCTCCGGCGGCGGCGCCTGCCGCAGAGCCTTCCCGCGCGCAGCCGGCGCCTGCGGAACAGCGGCAGAACACCGAGCAGAGCCAGGGTGTCCCGGCGCAGAAGTCCGCACCCATCGCCGATCCGGTGCCCGGCCCCGCCGAACCGGCAGCTGAGTCAGCTCCTGTCGAGGACGTCTCCGAAGCCGCCGTCCCCGTCGGAACGGCGACCACGGAAGCAGCCGCAGACGCGCGCTGACGCGGACCAGGACGCGCGGGACCCGTACGTCCCATCGCTCGAGGTCGTCAGGCACGGCGAAAGGCGCCTCCGCGCCGCGCAGCAGGACAACGCGCCGGACGTCCCTGACGCGTGCCGACCGGACGCGTCAGCCGTCATCGGGTGAGGAGTGAGGCACCGCATAGACTTGAGGCATGCCCCAGGACTCCGCCGCCGTTCCGGGCGTGAACCGCCCGAACTTCACCCCGCTCGACGTGGTCCGCGCCATCGTGCTCATCGTCGCCCTGTTCTCCCTCGGACTGTGGGGCTTCGTGTCCTGGCCGGTGCCGATCAACATCGTCTTCGGCATCGCCCTGCCCGTCGTCGTGCTGCTGGTGTGGGCTCTGTTCCTCTCGCCGAAGCCGGTGCTGCGGCTGCATCCGTTCCTGCGGGCCGTCGTCGAACTGCTGATCTACGTCGGCGTGACTCTCGCCTGGTGGGCGATGGGCCAGGGCTGGGCGGGCATCGCCTTCGCCGTCGTCGCTGTCGGCGCAGGACTGATCGCCGGGCGCCGCTCCCTGTCATGACGCCTCTGGAGCTGCTCCTCGAGGTGCTGGGCGGGCTGGTCGACACCGACCCCGCCGCACTCGAGGCCGCTCGCTCCGACCGCTCGGGCCACGCCGCTGAAGGCGCTCCGCTCGCCATCGTGCACGCCGAGACGGTCGAGCACGTGCAGCAGACACTGCGCATCGCCAGTGCCACGGGAACGCCCGTCGTCGTGCGTGGCGCAGGCACCGGCCTCGCCGGTGCGGCGAACGCAGGCACCGGCGAGATCGTGCTCTCCACGGCGCGGATGACACGCATCCTCGACGTGCGCCCCGATGACCTGCTCGCGGTCGTGGAGCCCGGCATCCTGAACGCCGACCTGAACGCCGAACTCGACCGTTACGGTCTGTGGTGGGCGCCCGACCCGGCCAGCCGCGAGATCTCCACGGTCGGCGGCAACATCGCCACCGGCGCCGGCGGCCTTCTGTGCGCGAAGTACGGCGTCGTGCGGGACGCCGTACTCGGCATCGATCTCGTGCTCGCCGACGGGCGGCTGCTGAAGCTCGGTCACCGCTCCGTGAAGGGGGTGACGGGCCTCGATCTCACCTCGCTGGTGATCGGCTCGGAGGGCACCCTCGGCGTGATCGTCGGCGCGACCCTGCGGCTGCGCAGGCGGGTCGAGGGCGAGGCCTGCACGCTCGCCGCGACCTTCCCCGACGTGCGCGCGGCCGCCTCGGCCTCGGCGGCCGTGACCGCGGCCGGCGTGCAGCCGGCGATCATGGAGCTGATGGATGCCGCGAGCCTCGAGGCCGTGCACGCCCTGCTCGCTCTCCCCGCGCCGGTCCTCGGCGCTGCACAGCTGACGATCCGCACCGACGGCCCGGCCGCCCGCTCCGAGGCGGAACGGATCGCCGAAGTGCTCCGCGGAGCCGGAGGAGACGTGCGCTGGAGCGCCGATGCCGAAGAGGGCGAGCGGCTGCTCTCGATCCGCCGCTCGATGCATGCCGCGATGGCGAGCCTCGGCACCACGCTCATCGAGGACGTCTCGGTGCCGCGCAGCGCGATGCCCGAGATGTTCGACGAGATCGCCCGCATCGAGCGGGCCTTCGGCATCCGCATCCCCACCGTGGCGCACGCCGGCGACGGCAACCTGCACCCGAACTTCATCGTCGACGGCGATGAGGTGCCGCCGCGCATCTGGGACGCGGCGGGTGAACTGTTCCGCGCCGCGCTGCGCCTGGGCGGCACGCTGACCGGCGAGCACGGCATCGGCACCCTGAAGGCGCGCTGGCTGGCCGAGGAGCTCGGCGACGACCAGTGGGAGCTGCAGAGGCAGATCGTGCGCGTCTTCGACCCGCAGGGCATTCTCAACCCAGGAAAGGTGTTCGCTCCCCATGACTGACATCCACGTGAGCGCGGCCGTCATCACCGACAGCGAGGGGCGCGCCCTGCTGGTGCGCAAGATCGGCACCGAGCGCTTCATGCAGCCCGGAGGCAAGCCCGAGGCCGGCGAGACCGCCGCCGAGACGCTGGTGCGGGAGCTGCGCGAGGAACTCGGCCTCGTCGTGTTCCAGGACCAGCTGCGTCCGCTCGGCACATTCGTGTCGGACGCGGCGAATGAGCCCGGTCACCGCGTCGTCGCGACCGCCTTCGCAATGAGCGCCGAGCCCGAGGATGTCGTCGCGCAGGCCGAGCTCGCCGAGCTGCGCTGGATCACCGAGGCCGAACAGGATTCGCTGCTGCTGGCGCCGCTCAGCGAGGAGCACCTGCTCCCCATCGCCTGGGGCTGATCCCCCGCGCCGGACCGGCACTGGCCGCCTCCATGTCGGGATGCGGCCGCCGGAGTGCGTGTCGCGCGGGTCAGATGCCCTGCCAGGCGGGCTTGTTGGCGTAGGTGTAGCGGTAGTAGTCCGCGAGCCTGAGCTTCGAGGCCGCGGCCTCGTCGACGACGACGGTCGCGTGCTCGTGCAGCTGGATGGCGGATGCCGGCAGGATGGCCGAGACCGGCCCCTCGACGGCATCCGCGATCGCCTGCGCCTTGCCCTCGCCGAAGGCGAGCAGCACGAGGTGCCTGGCGCGCAGGATCGTGCCGAGCCCCTGGGTGATGCAGTGCCGCGGCACCTGGTCGATCGAGTCGAAGAAGCGCGCGTTGTCCTCGCGGGTCTGCTCGGTGAGCGTCTTCACGCGAGTGCGCGAGGCGAAGGACGAACCCGGCTCGTTGAAGCCGATGTGCCCGTCGGTGCCGATGCCGAGGATCTGCAGGTCCACGCCGCCGGCTGCGTCGATCGCGGCCTCGTAGTCGGCACCCGCGTGCTGGATGGTCTCGTCGGCGCCGTTCGGCACCTGCACGCGCGCCGGGTCGAGTCCGAGCGGCTCGACCACCTCGCGGGTGATGACGGAGCGGTAGCTCTCGGGGTGTGCCGGGTCGAGGCCGACGTACTCGTCGAGCGCGAAGCCGCGCACCTGCGACAGGTCACGCCCGGCGACCCGCTGCGCGAGCGCCTGGTACACGCCCAGCGGCGTGGAGCCGGTGGCCAGGCCCAGCACGGCATCCGTCCTGCGATCCAGCAGCTCGACGATCTCCTGAGCGACCAGCGCACCGGCGGCTGCGGCGTTCTCGACGATGACGACTTCAGCCATGAGCGGCGGTCTCCTTCACGGGGATGGGGCACTCGGCCGGTGCCGCGTCGAGCAGTGCGGCGCCGAGGGCCGCGACCGGCGAACCGGTCGGCAGCAGTTCGATTCTCTCATCGAGGTGCAGCGAGCGCATGAACGCCGAGTTCTCGGCATCCGCGCGCAGCGCCTGCTCGAGATCGCGCTGCAGGCGCTCGCCGAGCGCGGTCAGGCCGCCGCCGATGACGACGGTCTCCACGTCGACCGAGAGCACGAGGATGCGCACGGCCGCCGCCGCGCCCCTGGCGAGGTCCGCGCGGAGCCCTGCCGCGACCGGGTCGCCGGCTTCGGCCGCGTCGAAGATGTCGAGGACGGGCAGCTCGCCCGGGCGTCCCCACGCCCGAGCCAGTGCTCCGCCACCGCACAGCGTCTCGACGCAGCCGCGCTGGCCGCAGCCGCACACCCGGCCGTGAGGGTCGACCGAGATGTGTCCGACCTCGCCGGCGCTGCCGTGCCTGCCGCGCCAGATCCGGCCGTCGGTGATGACGCCGGCGGCGACCCCGGTGCCGAGATTCAGATAGGCCATGGATGCCTCGTCGGGACGCAGGGAGGCCGCTCCGAGTGCGGCCGCCTTGACGTCGTTCTCGACGGCGAACGGAGCGTCGATCACTCCGCGGGCACGCTCGGCGATGTCGAGAGACTCGACGCCGAGGTTCACCGCGTGCAGCACGCGGCCGGTCTCGCTGTCCACCATGCCCGGGATGCCCACGCCGACGGATCGGATGTCGGCGGCAGCGAAGCCCGACTCTTCGGCGAGCGCGAACGTGGTGTCCAGGATGCCGCGCACCACGGCGTCAGCACCCCAGCCCGTCGGTCGGCGCACGCGTCCGAGGATCTCCCCCGAGTGGTCGATCGCGACGGCATCCGTCTTCGTGCCGCCGACGTCCAGGCCCACTCGTATGGCCCGGCCGTCCAGCCGGGCGATTCCTGCCACCATCTACGAGACTCCCAGCTGACCGGAAAGGACCATCACAGCGGCACCGCGCAGCACGATGTCGTCCTGATGAGTGAGTCGGATGGCGACATCTTCGAAGATCCCCTCCAGGGTGCGGGCGCGCAGAGTGGCGATCGCCGCGTCGATGAAGACGTCGGCGAGCAGCTCCGGCGGCCCGGAGAGCACGATGTCGGACAGATCGAGTGCAGCGACGATCGGGGCGATGCCGATCGCCATGCGGGCGCCGGCATCGCGGAGGACCTCATCGCGAGCGGACGGATCGGCTTCGATCGCGGCCCAGAGGCGGGTCACGTTCAGCCACGCCTCCAGGCATCCCTCCTTGCCGCAGACGCAGCGCGGGCCGCCGTCGGTGCCGACCACCACGTGGCCGATCTCACCGGCGGCGAAGCGGCTGCCGAGCAGCGGCTGACTGCCGGTGATCAGCCCGGCGCCCACGCCGCGGCCGATCTTGATGAGCATGAAGTCGCTGCGCTCCTCGCCGAAGGTGTATTCGGCCAGGACGGCGGCATTGGCGTCGTTGCGGACGATGATCGGCAGGTCGAGATCGAGGCCGAGGCGCGACTCGAGCGGGAAGTCGTGCCAGCCGATGTTGGGCGAGCTGAGCACGACGCCGTCGGGACGCACGATTCCCTGGGCGCCGATGCCGACGCCGAGCAGCGGCCGGTCGGATGCCGCGATGAGGTCACGGGCGAGCTGCAGCGTCACGGCGTAGGACGCGTCGCCGTCGTCCTCGCCGGGGCGGGCGACCGTGCGGCGCTCGATCACGTCGCCGTCGAGGCCCATCACAGCGCCCTCGAAGTGCGTCGGCCCTGAGAGGTCGATGCCGATGATCTGGTGCCCGGCGCGATCGATGTCGACCAGGATCGGGGGCTTGCCTGGGCCGAAGGTCTCGCGCACGCCGATCTCTATCACGATGCCGTCGGCGATGAACTCGGCGACCAGGTCGGAGATCGTCACGCGGGTCAGACCGGTCTCCCTGGACAGGTCCGCACGGCTCATCGCGCCGGAGTGGTAGAGGGTCTGCAGGACGAGGGCGCGGTTGTGCCCGCGGGCGTGCTCGGGCAGAACCTTGGCGCGGGAGCGGAGCCGCCGCACGGGTCCGAAGGCGTGCGTCGGTGCGCCGAGGTGATCCATCGACGTCGGTGTACGCAGTTCATCCGATTCGGACATGTTTGTTAGTAGACCTTACGAACAAAATTTATGCAAGCCATGCCCCCGGCGAGGACAATCAGGGTTACCGAAACGTTACTTTACTCCGACCGGTCGCCACCAGGGTCGGATCCGCCCGACAGATCTGCCACGAGATCCGCGACGATCGCCTCACGCTGGGCCAGGGTCATCGGCTTGCCGGGAATGCCTGGTCGCCGCTGCGCGGGCATCGGACCGTCCAGTGGACGGTACTGCACACCGGCCGCCGCGAGGCGGCGCAGGTGCACCGGCAGCCGGCTCGCGAAGTCGTCGAACGACGGCGCCTCTCCCCCTTCCCAGAGCCGCTCCGCGATCGCCGAGAGCCGTGGGAAGACGGCGAAGTCCACTCGGTCACGGGTGGGCAGGTGCTCGCTCCACAGATTCGCCTGCCCGCCCACGGCTCCGTCAGGCACCCGCAGCGCGTAAGCGCGCTCGATCGGCAGCGGAGGACCCACCCGGATCGGCTCGTCCTCGGAGTCCGCCTGAGGATAGTCGAGGTAGACCTCGAGATCGGGACAGGCCACCACGGGGATGTCGCGACGCAGCGCTTCGGCCATCGCCACCGGGCCGCGCCAGGCCAGCAGCCGCACGCCCTCCGGCACGTCACCCGCGAGCACCTCGTCCCAGGCCAGCGCGGTGCGGCCGCGCGAACGGACGTGAGCGACGAAGGCCCGTGTGAACCACGGCTGCACGTCCCGCGGGGACGCGAGTCCGAGCTCGCGCATCCGCTCCTGCGCGGCGGGACTGGCCGCCCACTCGTCGGTCGGCACCTCATCGCCGCCGATGCCGATCCACTCCGCGCCGAACTGATCGCAGAGGGCGTCGATCGCGGCGCGGCCGAAGGACAGAGACGCCTCGGTGGGGGCCAGCACGCGCCGGTTCACGCCGAAGCGCTCCCACGGCCCCTCCGGCGGCGGCGACACGTCGGTGTTGCCGAGCTCGGGGTACGCGGCGAGCGCGGCCTGCACGTGGCCGGGCAGCTCTACCTCGGGCACGACCGTCACGAACCGCTCAGCCGCATAGGCGACCAGATCGCGGATCTCGTCGGGACGGTAGAAGCCCGCATGCTCGCCCGGTTCCACAGTCGCCAGCGGGCCGTGGCCGCGCTGCGTGGCGTGCCGCACCGCGCCGATCTCGGTCAGGCGCGGATACCCGGGCACCTCGAAGCGCCAGCCCTGATCGTCGGAGAGGTGCAGATGCAGCACGTTCAACTGATGCGCGGCGAGCAGGTCGATGATCCGGCGCACGTCCTGCACGGGCCGGAAGTGCCGCGCGACGTCCAGCATGAGACCGCGCCATCCGAACGCCGGCTCGCCCCGCCAGGTTCCCGAGGGGATGCGGCTGCCCAGCGGATGCTCCGGATCACAGAGCTGCCGCAGGATCGTCGTGCCCCGGAACACGCCTTCGGCGGAGCCGCCGGCGATCTCGACGCCGGACGCATCGACTCGGATGCGGAACGCCTCCGGACCGCCGACCTCGGAGTCGACGCGCAGCGCAACACCGGGCTGCGCGACATCCGGATGCCGCAGGCCGAGAGTCTCGCGCAACAGCGCCGCGACCGACTCCAACCCGTCCTGCGGAAGGACCGCGGTGCCCTGCTGCAGCACGAACGGCGCCGCATCGGTGTCGATCGAGTGCTCGGTGCGCGGCACGGTCGCACGATGCGGCGGCGGCATCCTGCGCAGCAGCCGTCCCGGAGTCGCACCGGTCGGCTCGCCGTCGGCGAGCACGGGCACGCCGGCCACCAGCACCTCACGGATGGCAGCGATCAGGGCTCGCGGGTCTTCGAGCGGATCGGATCCCGTGAGGGCCAGCGGGTCGAGCAGCACCAGGTCGGCGGCGGCCCCCTCGGCGATCGTGCCGCGAGGACGATCGCCGAGGTGCAGTCCGAGCACCTGCGCAGGAACGCCCGTGCGAGCATGCACCGCTCGCTCCAGTGCGGACCCGGGCTGGTCGCCGCGGCGTGCGTCCGGCAGACACACCACGCCGCGCTCCTCGACGACCAGGCGCAGCGCCTCGGACTCGGCCGCGGAGCCCGCGTCGCCGCACACGCCTGCCGCACCGGCATCCAGCGCCTCTCCCAGCATCCGCTGCATGTGCGCGATCTCGGCGCCGGTCGCCGGACGCTCTTGCCTCCCGAGCACCCGTTCGCGCAGGGCGCTCAGCGACACCAGCCCGACGACATTGCCGGCGGCGACCTCGCCGTGGGCGGGATCCTGCGCGCTCTGCTCGACGGCCTCGGTCGTCACCCCGCGTCGAAGGCTCCCGTGCGCGGCGCCGGGCGGCACCGGGAGGTCGATGAAACCGGGTGCGAGCACCAGCCCTGCGGCATCCGTCTCCACAGCCCCGTCCGGCAGCACGAACGGGTCGTCGTCGCCCGGCCTGCGAATTCCGACGATCCGCGGTCCCTCCACCGCGACATCGGCGACGTAGCGCGGCGCGCCCGTCCCGTCGATCAGCGTGACCGTGCGGAACACCCGGACTTCACCGACGGCGGACAGCGCGGCGCTCAGAGGAGTGAGAGGAGGCATCTGACAACGCTACTGGCCCCCCGGTTTCTCGTTCACCGCGCGAGTTGTGGTTGACTTGGCGCCGTTCGTTTGCGCGGGGAGACTCCTCGCGCGGGAGGGAAACGTACTCATGAACCGCCGAATCGCCGCAATCGCCATCGCCGCCGTCGCCGTCCTGGGCCTGACCGCGTGCTCGGGCTCGCCCGCATCCGACTCGTCCTCGGACATGTCGAGCTCCGCCTCCAAGGAGGCTCCCAAGTCCGACCAGTCGGTCGCCGAGGCCTGCAAGGTCGCCACCGACAAGGTGTCCGCCGCGACCAGCGGTCTGCAGGACCTCGACATGTCGAAGGCCGCCAGCGACCCGCAGGGCACCATCGATGCCCTCACCACCCTCGTCGACAGCCTCGGCGAGGCATCCGACACGGTCACCAACCCCGAGGTCAAGGCCGCCGTCACCGACTTCCACGACTCCTACGCGCAGCTGCGCGACGTGTTCAAGAAGGTCGTCGTCGACAAGGACACCTCGGCCGCATCCGACATCAGCACGCTGACCGGAGACCTGAACGACTCGGTGAAGGCTCTCACCAAGCTCTGCACGGCCTGAGCCGGAACCGACCCACTCGAGGGCGGATGTCGCATCACGCGGCATCCGCCCTCGACCGTTGCCACCTCGTTACAATCCGTCCCTTATCATTGATCCTGGAGGGTTGTCCAAAGACACGGGGGTGAGTTGGTGACTGATCTTGTTTCCGCGCCGAACACAGGGGCGCAGAACGTCGTGGCCGAGGGGGCCGCACCGACTGTGCCGTTGACCGATGCGCTGCCGCCGTCGGACGGCTCCGCGCACGTCGAGTGGGCGCCGAACGAACCTGCGCCGAAGAAGCGCCGGCTCGGACTGTGGATCGGAATCGGTGCGGGCGCGCTGCTGCTCGCCGCCGCGGGCGCGTCGACGATCCTCATCGCACCCGGCACCACTGTCGCCGGCATCCCGGTCGGCGGAATGACCGTGGGAATGGCCGCTGACGCGATCAGCTCACACCTCGCCGACACCGAGATCGTGCTCACCGGCTCCGGATCGGATGCCACCGTCAACGGCGCATCGCTCGGTGTCGAGGCCGACGCGAAGGCTCTCGCCGACGCAGCCTTCTCCGCGCACCCGATGTGGAACCTCGGCTCCTGGGGCGGCCAGCCGGTCAACGCCGACATCACGCTCGACCCGGCCGCAGCCGACCGCTCGCTGCGCGCCGCCGTGCCCGCCGCCTTCAAGGACGGCTCCGACGCCGTCGTCGCCTTCGATGCCAAGACCGGCGCCTACACCGTCACCCCGGCGGTCGAGGGCACCGGCATCGACCTCGATGCGCTGAGCAAGGCGTTCGTCACGGCCGTCGCAGACGGCAAGTCCTCGGCGAAGTTCGACGCCGCCAGCATCCCGGTCGCTGCCGACATCACCACCGACGAGGCGAACGTGGCTGCTGAGAAGCTCAACAAGATGCTCGGCACGGTCGGCTTCTACGTGGGCAAGGAGCGCACCGTGCCGGTCGCCCCGGCAGTGGCCGCCACCTGGCTCACCGTGACCCCCGTCGACGGCGACCTCGTGATCGACGCCGACGCCGGCGCCATCCAGAAGACTGTGGCCACGCTGCCGAAGGCCGTCGACCGTGCCGCCGTGAACGCCACCACCGTCGTGGACTCGAACGGCAAGGTGCTGCGGTCCCTGACCGCCGGGCAGACCGGCCGCGCCCTCGGCGACACCGCCGGCATCGCCGCGGCCTTCGCCGCTCAGCTCGGCCAGGGCAACGGCGCATACGCGCTGACGGTGAACGAGACCCCGTTCCAGACCACGCCGCTGTACCGCCACGCGGTCGTCGATCTGTCGCAGCAGCACGCCTACTTCTACGAGAACGGCAAGCTCGTCCGCGACTGGGCGGTCTCGACCGGCCGCCCCGGACATGAGACCGAGACCGGCAGCTTCCGGATCCGCGCGCACATCGCGAAGCAGGACATGGGCAGCGCCAGCGCCGGATACCTGACCAAGAACGTCCCATGGGTCACCTACTTCAACGGCGACCAGGCCTTCCATGGCACGTACTGGCACCACAACTTCGGGCACGTCATGAGCCACGGCTGCGTGAACATGCCGATCTCGGCCGCCAAGTGGGTCTACGACTGGGCTCCGGACGGGTTCCAGGTCACCGTTCAGCCGGTAGACGGCGTCGGCGGTCGGCCAGGCGATGCGCCGGGAGAGGGTGCGGACCTCCTTGCGGGCGAGGAAGAGC